>JAHHHQ010000025.1 GCA_019359285.1 Nodosilinea sp. WJT8-NPBG4 | reverse complement strand
CGTTGTAGCGTCTCAAAAGTTTGTAGATCCGGTCACGGCTGTAGCTCGTTAGGGCTGATACGTCTGATGGAGAGCGGCCTTGAGCTAGAAACCAGATGATTTGGTAGTGGGAGCGCTCGATGCCCCCTTGGATTCTCGGTAGCGACGCGCTAGCTCATCTACCGACAGATGCTCCACAACGTGTACTTGCTTAGGCATTGCACAGTCCTGATTGCAATCCCTCTAATTATGCTCCTCCAGGCGGACTTGATATAACAATGCTGCTGCAACCCCTCAACCTTTTAAGTTATCAATACACAACGTTATTGTCATAGAGCAACTTCGAATAGGCAGCCCTCACACCACTGCCTGTTCTATTCACAATGCTACTGTCATTGATGTAAATCGATCATTCAAGCTCTGCTTCAAAGTTGCTATTCCAAAACTCATTGCAACGCGATGCAGCATTCATTTAGGCTTCATTAAAACCTTTAGTGTCTGGTCACAATCTTTCAAATTGGGGCTGCGATCTGCTTCTTACACCGGGCAATCTTGGCAATAGGTCCCTCTCACCCCCAGCCCCTATCCCTTGGGGAGAGAGGAGCCAGAAACGCTCAAAGTCCCTCTCCCTCAGGGTGAGGGATTTAGGGAGAGGGTCAAGACGGAGGCATGGCGTGTACAATGCTTGGCTTATCCCAAACCCATGTTGGGTTAACAGTCTTGGATTACCAGTGGCAGCATTTATGACAGCGACAAGCCTAGGGGCAGCCGATGACCGTCTGAAATCGGCAACCGGGTGGCAGGCTCCCCTAAAAGACGTGCTAGATGTGCTCCACGCTCCGCAACTCCCCTACGTGTGGACGGCACCCACAGGAGAGTATTTGCTGCTGGCCGATCCGGTGCTCTACCCTCCCCTAGCCGAACTAGCTGCGCCCATGCACAAGCTGGCTGGCATCCGGCTCAATCCTCTACTCAACGACCACCACGGCCGCCATGGGGGAACCAGCCCTCGCCTAGTTCAAGTCGAGAACGGAGCCACAACCCAGCTCGACCTACCTGAGGAGACCGAGATTCTCGGTGTGAAATGGACAGCGGATGGCCAGCGCTTCGCGCTCACCGTCAAGCATAGCGATCGCATCGGGCTATGGGTAGGCTCAGTGGCAGGCGACGTGGCCGAGATTGAGGGGCTGGCACTCAACCCACTGCTGGGCAACGCCGTGAGCTGGCTACCCGATCAAAATCGCCTGCTGGTTCGCCGCATTCCGTCGCGGGGGCCAGCGCCTGAACCGTCGGCCATTCCGCTAGGGCCAGAGATCATGGAAGGAGCGGGGGCCTCGTCGCGATCGACCTACGAGGCTCGCAACCTGCTTGAGACAGCCCATGCCGACGCCCTCTTTGAGTATTACGCCACCTCTGAGCTGGCGATCGTTGACCCGGCGACTGGCCAGGTCAATGTCATCGGTGCCCCTGCGCTTTATACCAAGGCTAAGTTCTCACCGTCTGGTGAGTATCTGCTCGTCAAGCGTTTGGTTGGCCCCTGGTCTCACGAGGTGGCCTGGTGGCGCTTCGCGAACGAAATCGAAGTGTGGAATGACCGGGGCAAGTTTGTCGCAACGATCGCGTCTCTGCCCGTAGCCGACGCAGTACCGGCTCACGGTGTACCGATCGGCCCGCGCTCGGTGACCTGGCGTTCCACTGCGCCGCATACGCTCTTTTGGGTTGAGGCGCTTGATGGTGGCGACCCTGTGGCCAAGGTGCCCCATCGCGATCGCCTCATGCGTTTAGAGGCTCCCTTTACGGCACCGCAGCTGGTTTTCAAAGCTGAGCACCGCATCCAGCCCCAGCGGAGTGGTTGGACTGCGGAGGGCGGCACGCTCATGCTCACCCAGCGCGAGCGCATCCGCCGCTGGCGCCATGTCTGGCTACTAGACGTAGACAACGGCACCTCGCGCCTGTGGTTCGATTTAGACGAGGGCGATCGCTACGGCAGCCCGGGCCACCCCCTGTTTCGCACCTTGCCCAACGGTCGCCACGTGCTGCGTCAGCAGGGAGACGCGGTCTACTTTAGCGGCAGCGGTGCGACCGACCAGGGCGATCGACCGTTCCTAGACCTGCGCCATCTCGTTACCGGGGAAACTGAGCGGCTGTTCCGCTGCGAGCCGCATCGCTACGAGTATGTTGTGGCCTTTGCCGGTGACGACAATCGCGTCGTGTTGCGCTCCGAGTCGGCGGTAGAGGTACCCAACTACCAGCTAGCCATCTTTGGCGAACCGATCGAGGCGGCTGAGGGCGAAGCCACCCGCGCCCTAACACGCCAACCGATTACACAGTTCGAAGACCCCACCCCTCAATTGCGGGCGATCGAGAAACGCATTGTGCGCTACGAGCGCAACGACGGCGTTCCGCTCAGCTTTCACCTATATCTGCCCCCCGGCTATCAGGAGGGCACACCGCTGCCCACGGTGCTCTACGCCTATCCCCTTGAATACTCTGGTGCAGCTACGGCTGGCCAGGTGAGCGGCTCGACCCAGCGCTTCATGCGGCTGTACGGTGCCTCCCACCTCTACTTTTTGCTCCAGGGCTACGCCGTGCTCGACCAGACCGCCATGCCGATACTCGGCGATCCTGAGACCGCCTACGACACCTTCATCCCTCAGCTAGTGGCCGATGCGGAAGCTGCCGTAGCAAAGGCCGTCGAGATCGGCGTGGCCGAGCCTGAACGAATTGGCGTCATTGGCCACAGCCACGGCGGGCTGATGGTGGCGAACCTCTTGGCACACACCGATCTATTTCGAGCCGGCATTGCCCGCAGCGGCTCCTACAACAAAACGAATCAGCCCTTTGGCTTCCAGGCCGAGCGTCGTTCCCTCTTTGAAGCGAGGGAGGTTTACGTTCAGCTCTCACCGACCTTCTTCGCTGACCAGGTCAACGCTCCGGTTCTACTCATCCACGGTGACGACGATTCTAATCCGGGTACTCCCCCGTTCCAGTCCCAGGTCTTCTACGAAGCGGTGCGCGGTGCGGGAGGCACTACCCGGCTGGTGCTGCTGCCCTTTGAGGACCACGGCTATCGAGCCAGGGAGAGCATAGAGCACGTGCTCTGGGAGCAGTTCCGGTGGTTCGACCAGTATGTGATGGGCAAGCCTGCTAGATAAGGCCGACCCTTGCTACATTTCGCTATCTCGCCATCATCCCGCCATCTTTAAACTAATCTTAAATTGTGCTCTAGGCCACACGGTGCGATCGCCTAGTCTCACTTGATCAATAGAGTCACTCACTACACCCTGGCCCAGGATCGATCACCTATGGATACTCCTTCCCCTGTAGACGTTGCTGTATCCACTGCCTTAGATAAGGAGCGCACCGCCACCGATATCGAGAGCATTAAGCGGGCGTTTCTCAACAATCTGTTTTATGTGCAGGGCAAACCGGCGTCGCTGGCAACCCAGCACGACTACTACGTGGCCCTGGCGTATTTGGTGCGCGATCGCATGCTGCACCGCTGGAATGGCACCGCCGAGAGCTACACCCAGCACCGCGCCCGCACGGTCTGCTACCTGTCGGCAGAGTTTCTCATGGGGCCACACCTGGGCAACAACCTGATCAACATGGGCATTTACGAGCCGGTCAGGCAAGCGATGGAGGAGCTGGGGCTAAACTTTGACACCCTGCTGGCCCAGGAAGAGGAGCCGGGTTTGGGTAACGGGGGCCTGGGACGACTGGCCGCCTGCTACCTCGATTCCCTAGCGTCGCTGGAGGTGCCTTCCGTGGGCTACGGCATTCGCTACGAGTTCGGCATTTTTGAGCAAGACCTGCGCGACGGCTGGCAGGTAGAGCGCACCGACAAGTGGCTGCGCTACGGCAACCCCTGGGAGGTGGTGCGGCCCGAGTGGTCGGTGGAAGTCAAGTTTGGCGGCTACACCGAAACCTACACCGATGACCAGGACCGCTACCGGGTGCGCTGGGTGCCCGATCGCGAGGTGCTGGGCGTGCCCTACGACACGCCGATTTTGGGCTACCAGGTCAACACCGCCAACACCCTGCGCCTGTGGAAAGCCGAGGCGATCGAGTCCTTTGACTTTGCGGTGTTTAACCAGGGCAACTACTACGGCGCGGTCGAGCAAAAAGTCGCCTCAGAAAACATTTCGAAGGTGCTCTACCCCAACGATGAAAAAACTGCCGGTAAGCAGCTGCGCCTCGAGCAGCAGTTTTTCTTTGTCTCCTGCTCCCTGCAAGACATGTTTCGCATTTTGAAAGGGCAGGGTATGGCCGTGGAGCAGTTCCACGAAAAGTTTGCCCTTCAGCTCAATGACACGCACCCGGCGATCGCGGCCCCCGAACTCATGCGCCTGCTGCTCGACGAGCACGGTCTAGATTGGACCCTGGCCTGGGAAATTACCCAAAAGACCCTGGCCTACACCAACCACACCCTGTTACCTGAAGCGCTAGAAAAGTGGCCCGTCAGCCTGTTTGGCCAGTTGCTGCCCCGGCATTTGCAGATCATCTACGAGATCAACAACCGCTTCCTCGACCTGGTGCGGATGAAGTTTCCCAAGGATGCGGATCGTTTGGCCCGGATGTCGCTAATTGATGAAAGCGGCGATCGCTACGTCCGCATGGCTAACCTGGCCTGCGTCAGCAGCCACACCATCAACGGCGTCGCTGCCCTACACAGCGAGCTGCTCAAAGAGACTGTGCTGCGCGACTTCTACGAACTTTTTCCCGAAAAGTTCTGCAACAAGACCAACGGCGTCACCCCCCGCCGCTGGATGGTGCTCAGCAATCCGCGGTTGAGTACCTTGATCACAAGCCGAATTGGCGATCGCTGGATCAAGCGCCTGGATGAACTCAAGGCGATCGAACCCCTAGCCGACGATGCCAGTTTCCGCGCCGAGTGGCGGGCGATCAAGCAGGCCGTCAAGCGCGATCTGGCCGGCCGCATCCACAGTCAGCACGGCATCTTAGTTGACCCTGCCTCGCTGTTTGATGTGCAGGTGAAACGCATTCACGAGTACAAGCGTCAGCACCTCAACGTGCTGCACATCGTCACCCTCTACAGCCAGCTGAAGCAAAATCCCAGTCTGGATATTACGCCGCGCACCTTTATCTTTAGCGGCAAAGCGGCCCCCGGCTACCACATGGCCAAGCTGATGATTAAGCTAGTCACCGCCGTGGGCGACATGGTCAACCGCGACCCCGACCTGCGCAACCAAATCAAGGTGATCTTCTTACCCAACTACAACGTCACCAATAGCCAGCGCATTTACCCGGCGTCGGACCTCTCTGAGCAAATCTCCACCGCGGGCTTCGAGGCCTCGGGCACCGGCAACATGAAGTTTGCCATGAACGGAGCGCTGACCATCGGCACTCTTGACGGAGCCAATGTAGAAATTCGCGACGCCGTCGGCGCTGAGAACTTCTTTCTCTTTGGCCTCACCGCCCCCGAAGTGGTGACCCTCAAAGCCGAAGGCTACGATCCCTACAGCTATTACCACCGCCACCCCATGCTCAAGGATGCGATCGACCTGATTGCCTCTGGCCACTTCTCCCACGGCGATGGTGAGCTATTTAAACCCCTGCTCGACAAGCTGCTGTATCACGATCCGTTCATGCTGCTGGCTGACTACCAGGCTTACATTGACTGCCAAGAAACGGTGGGCCGTGCTTACAGCGATACCGATAACTGGACGCGGATGGCAATTCTCAACTCGGTGCGGATGGGGAGCTTTTCGAGCGATCGCTCCATCGCCGAATATTGCAGCGACATCTGGAAGGTCACCCCCTTCCCCGTCGGCCTAGTGGACTACGGCGAAATCGGTGGTGAATCTGACGGCAAGCTCACTTGCAAGCTAAGTTAGGTCTAACGGCCATCCTATGACTCACCACTTTCCTGTAAGAGTTGAGCCCGCAACGCTGGTGCCACCCAAAAATTAGCCTCTTGCTGTAAACGGTCGATCGCGGTTTTGAGGGAAGGTATGCTTCCTTCGTATTGCCCCCTGATCAAGACACCTAAAGTTCCTGTAACGCCTAGCCCTAATGCTCTAGCCGCTCGGCGAGCCTCTTTCTCGTCGAGTAGAATCGTCTCGGCAGTCAGTTTAACAGCGAGGGCAATGGCTTCAGATTCACCTTGGTGCAGGTCTTGCTTCAGCAGGCTAACCAATGCTCTGTTTTCTAAAGTTTGGAGGATCAGCCAACCATCATTAACGGCAGTTTGTAGGGCCCCAGAACCGGGTAAATTATCATTGACCTTCAGCTCTGAGAGAACGGCTGAGGGAATATAGACCTGCCCAAATTGCTGAGGTAGCAGGAATAGATGATCAATGATTGCCAGGTTTAAGAGGGGCGAGGTGTTACTGACGACGGGCATAATCCAGATCTTCTTCGAGTTCAGATGCTGAATAATGTCGGACGATGTCGCGATCGCCTAGAAGTTGGCTGAATTGGCGATGATCAAGGCTGGCAAGTTCACGGGCTTTGCCAAAGGACAGCAGCTCTTGGGCATAGAGAGCTAGAGCCAATTCTTTCAAGAGCTCTGCCTCAATACGGCTTTTGGGCAACCGGATGGATTGAATAATGGATTCGGGAATGGATAACTGCATGGCACGAATCTCCATCGTGGGCACAACGGGCTCAGGTAAAACAACTCTAGCGCGACAGGTCGCTCAGCGCTGCCTACTATCCCATGTTGAGCTAGACGCCTTACAGTGGGAGCCAAATTGGACCCCTGGGGAGCCTCAAGTCTTTCGCGATCGCGTGAGGTTGGCGTTGAGCGGCGATCGCTGGGTTGTAGACGGCAACTACAGCGCCGTGCGCGACATTGTTTGGGAAAAAGCCGATACGGTTGTATTTCTGGATTACCCGTTTGGGCTGGTGATGGGGCGGCTTTTGCGGCGCACTTGGCGGCGATCGCTCCACCAAGAAGAGCTTTGGAACGGCAATCGCGAGACGTTTCGCCAATCGTTTTTCAGCCGCGATTCAATTTTGGTCTGGCTGTTGCGCACCTACTGGAAAAAGCGCAAGCAGTATCCGGCCCTGTTTCAGCAACCGGAATATGCCCATCTGTCTACCGTGCATCTGCGATCGCCCAAAGCAGCCGAGGAGTGGCTACTCTCCTATGATCTATATTCGGTGTGAGCCGGGACAATTCATTGATCCGGCTCACACCGAATTGAGAGCCTACTCCCACTCGATGGTGCCAGGCGGCTTCGAGGTGATGTCGTAAACGACCCGGTTAACCCCTTCCACCTCGTTGACAATGCGGTTTGAGATTGTCTCTAGCAGGTCATAGGGCACCCGCGACCAGTCGGCGGTCATGCCATCTTCACTGCTGACTAGGCGCAGCACAATCGGGTAGGCGTAGGTGCGCTGATCACCCATCACACCCACGCTGCGGACAGGTAGCAGTACCGCAAAGGCCTGCCAGAAGTCGTGGTACATGCCCTGCTTGGCAATCTCATCGCGCACCACAAAGTCTGCATTACGGAGAATTTTCAGCCGCTCTTTGGTGATTTCGCCAATGATGCGAATGGCCAAGCCCGGCCCAGGGAAGGGCTGTCGCCGCACGATCTCCTCGGGCAGGCCGATGGAGCGACCGACCTTGCGCACTTCGTCCTTAAACAGCTTGCGCAGCGGTTCTATCAGTTTGAATTGCAGATCTTTGGGCAGACCACCGACATTGTGGTGGCTCTTGATTTTCACGGCCACCCGCTCGCCAGTTTTGGGGTCTACGTTGGTATCGGCAGACTCAATTACGTCCGGATATAGCGTGCCCTGGGCGAGGTAATCGAAGGGGCCGAGGCGCTTCGACTCTTCTTCAAACACGCGGATGAACTCGTGGCCGATGCGCTTGCGTTTGACTTCGGGGTCGGTGATGCCCTCAACTTGAGCCAGGAAGCGATCGCGCGCTTTGACGTGAATTACCGGAATGTGAAACTGCTCGGCAAACAGCTTCACCAGTCGCTCGGGCTCATCTTTGCGCATGAAGCCCTGGTCGATAAACATGCAGGTGAGCTGGTCGCCGATCGCCTGGTGCAGCAAAAAGGCCAAGGTAGACGAGTCTACCCCACCGGAGAGGGCCAGCAGTACCCGCTTGTCGCCCACCCGCGCCCGCACCTCGCGAATGGCGTCTTCCACAAAGGCTTCGGTGGTCCAAGTGGGCTGACACTCGCAAATGTGGTACACAAAGTTGCGAATCAGGGCGATACCCCCTTTCGAATGCACCACCTCGGGGTGAAACTGCACTCCATAGAGCTTGCGGGTATGGTCGGCAACGGCGGCGACGGGGGTGTTATGGGTGTGAGCCAGCACCTCAAAGCCGTCGGGGAGACGGGTCACCGAGTCGCCGTGGCTCATCCACATGGTGGTGGCGTCTTCGACATTAGTCAGCAGGTCGGTGGGGTCGTCAATGAAGAGATCGGCCTTGCCATACTCGCCTCGGTCGGCGCGCTCGACTTGGCCGCCGAGCTGCTGCACCATCAGCTGCATGCCGTAGCACACCCCCAGCACCGGAATGCCCAGTTCCCAAATGGCGGGGTCGCAGTGGGGAGCGCCGTTGTCGTATACCGAGTTGGGGCCGCCGGAGAAAATAATGCCCTTGGGGTTGAGCTGCTTAAGCTGCTCGGCGGTGGTGCGGTAGGAGAGCACCTCTGAGTACACCTCGGTTTCACGAATGCGGCGGGCGATCAATTCAGAGTATTGGGAGCCAAAGTCTAGAATCACCAGCATTTGGCGGTTGAGGTCTGGGAGCGAGGCTTCCCCAAGATTGGCAGTGGATTCGGTTTGAAGGGTCACGATGGCTTAATCCTGCGGGTGATAGTGAACTTGGGTGCGGTGCGATCAGGGGGTAGGTGTCTACTGGCCTAAAAAATTGAGGGTACCTAAGGATGCCATAGGATACGCATTCTACAAATGCTGCTGGATGAGACGGATTACCAAGCCAAGGCCGGCTTGGCTCTTAGACAACTAAACTGAACAACCCTGAATGTTTTTTGGGTAAGAAACGTCCAGAAATGGCAGCCGCGCCTTGCCCTAGCACGGCAGGAAGAATAGATAAGTAAACGACTGCTATAGGATTTTTGTAAAAAAATATTCCTTCTAGTCTATCAAAACTTGATTGAACAGAGTCTGACCGCGATCGCTTCTAGCCACGATCTGCCGCTGGCGATCAAACACCATTGACCCCACCAGTAGGGAGCTGCCAGTATGGGCGTGAACGTAGGCGGCAGCCCGCTCGTCAATGCGCTCCACCATGTACTGATAGACGCGCTGGGCCAGCTCACCATCCTGACCTCTCAATATCTCCAGTCCGGCCTCCACCGTTTTGGCGTTAAGAATCTCTTGAATGATGGGCAGCGGCACATCTTGCTCAGCGCAGCAGGCGGCGAGAATCTCCTGACGACCGTCGGCGACATGGTGGTGGGTGTGAAAGATTCCCCCAGCCAGCTTGATCAGCTTGCCGTGATATCCCAGCAGCAGCACTCCGGCCACCCCTAGCTGCCCTGCCTCCACCAGCATTGGCCCCACCCAGTTGGCAGTTTTCACCCGACAGTCGGGGTTGATCCCCACCTTTACCGCTAGATCCAGCCCGTTCTCGCCCAGGCAAAACACTAGGTGAGAGTGCTGGGCGGCTTTGCTCCGCAGAATTTCTCTCGACTGCTCAAGCTGCCCCGGTGCGCTCAGGGGTTGAGAAATACCGCTGGTGCCCAGCAGCGAAAGCCCTTCTACTACACCAAAGGCAGCGTTGGAGGTGCGCTCTGCCAGGGCACGACCCTCGGGCAATATGATCGTGACGCGGAGAGTCTTTCCCGGCGGCAGCAGGGGTGTTAGGTGATGGGTGATTAACGCTTGGGCGTAGCGATAGATGGCTGGTGCCCCATCCCGGTCGAGCTGCTTGCCGATGCCCTCGCCCCCCTCTAGCTGGATGGGCTCAGTCTGAGCCTCATCCCCCCAGGCCACCACTGACCAGAGCGGGGTATAACGGGTGAGATCTAGATTGTCGCCGGGATCGCTGTGGGTAATGGCCAACACCGAGCCATCGGGTAAGGGGGCCAGTTGAGCAATGGGGATATCGGCGAGTTGGGGTGGATTGAGCAGATCGAGGGTAATGATCTGGGGGCGATCGCCTGCATCGAGCAAATGCCTTAGAGCCGCGATCGCCCCGGCACAGGCAAATACTGGCAGCGTGTGGCCAGGGCGGGGGGAGGACGAAGCAAAATTCATGGAGCACTGTCGGTCATCGAGTCGGGCCAGAGGGGTAGAGCCTGAACCTGCTTTAGGGTGAGGTCGAGGTAGGTAGCGCCTTGGATAACGCTACCCTCCACGGGGTCTTGCCCAAAGTAGCCGCGATCGCCGTCGTGGGCATGGGGGCCGCTGGCGATCGCCTCATACTTACCGGCTCGCAGCGCCCGGTTATAGGGCGACCCCACGGTCCAGCCCCAGCGCGAGGGAAACAGAATTAGCCCCAGGTTATCAATGCGATCGCCCTGACCGTGGAAGTGATAGACCTGCTCAACCGTATCAAAACCCTCCTCACCGTCAAAAACACCGCCAAAGGAGAGCACTGTAATCTCAACCGACAACCATTCTTTTAGGTAGGGAGCCGCCCCGAGGGCGACCTGAGCTCCACCGCTAGAGCCTGCCAGCACCAGCTGAATGGGTTCCTCGCTCTCCAGGGAAATGGCCTCTGTTGCTGCCATACGCTCTAGAATCGTGGCCGCTGCTCCCCGGTTGTAGGCCTGCCCGTAGCGGTTATCGGCGGAAAGGGCCAGCCGCCACAGGTTGCGGATTTTTATAATCAGGCGGGCTAGGCTGTCTTCCTGGCCGGGGCGCTCGCTGAACTCCCACAGCCAGCGAAAGAGGGGCTGACTACCAACATTGTCGCTCACCGCCGAGTAGGGGAACACCCCTCGTACCACGACGCAACCAGGTACCGCTGCCGCCATCTGGTTCAAAAAAGCCTCTTCCCCTGGATCGAGGTCAACATCGGCGACATTGCCCACCCCAGCCAAAAATACTAGATAGCACTGTGGCCCTGCCTCGGTCGTCGTTGCCCCGGCAGGCAGGCTGGGGCGCTGCTCGGTCAGGCCGTTGCCATCCCGCAGCCACCACGACAAGGTGCTAATCGGAGAGATCGTCCCCCAGGCCAAAAAGAATATGCCCAGGGCAGTCAACAGTTTACTGGTGTCACCCAGCGATCGCGCGATCAAAGTTTTCAGCAGAGATTTCATTGGCAGCAGCCCCAGGGGTAGACTGGGCCAGGCGATAACGGACACATTGTATGGGTCAGCGGCAGTCAAGCAGGGAGCTACGGCGGGTGCTAGCCGATGCCCTAACGCTAAACCAAGATTTTTATGAGCACAGCCACCGCTACCCAAAAGCAGAACGGTTTGCCCGGGGCATTGTTGGGCTCGCCGCCCTCTCCCACGGGCTGGGCAGCGGCCTTATTTTACTGCTTTACCACCCTTCCCTGCTGCAGCTATTGGCCGGAGTGGTGATCAACACCCTGACTGTGCTGGCTGGATACTATTTTTGGACCTACGCGCTTTGGAAGATCAACACCTACCTAGCACCAACCACACCCCCCTACCGCGAACTGTCGATCGCGGTAGGGTTTGCCTACACCCCACAGGTGCTGAACCTGCTGACAGTGATTCCGCTGCTGGGGCGACCGATTACGCTGGCCCTGGCAGGATGGACGCTGCTGGGGGCGATCGCCGCCGTCCGCGCCGGGCTCAACATTGGCCTAGTCAAAGCGACCTTGCTGGCGGGCACGGGGTTCACCCTGGTGCAGGTGGGCATTGGCCTTGTGCAGGCGGGCGTGCAGAACTGGGTAGCCTCTTAGCCTTCTCCAGTAATGGATAGAGCATCGACCCAGATGCGCGGGCATAAGCCGCCGGGGGTAATTTCGGCCTCGGGCTCGATATGGACGATCGCCTTGAGCAGCTCGCGGAAGTCACCCGCTACGGTGGCCGACTCAATGCTGGTGCGATCGCCGCCATTCACCAGCCAGCCGTCAAAGGGCAGCGAGAATGACCCCTGAAGCGCATTCACCCCAGCGTGGAGCGCCTGCAAGTCATCGATAAAGATTACGTTCTTGGCATTCTCCAGACTGAACTCAGTCGAGGCCTCGGCCCCCGGCAACACCTGGTAATAGCTGGGGCCGACGGAAACCTTCGCGCCAATACTAGCGTGGCCCGTGGGGCTGGCCCCCATGCGCTTGGCCGTACCCGCACTGTGCAAAAACTGGGTGAGCACGCCCTGCTCAATAATCGGCACTCGTCGAGTAGGCGTGCCTTCACCGTCAAAGGTTTCGGCGCTGACATTCTCGGGGTGCAAAGCGTCGTCATACACCGACAGCAGCGGCGAGGCCACCACCGTCCCTAGCGAATCCGCCGTAGACAGGCTGCGGTTATCCAGCACGCTTTGGGCGTTGTACATGTTCGAGAATGCCCCCAGCAGACTCAAGAACGCCTCCCCGGAAAACACCACTCGGTACTTGCCCGAGGCCACTTTGTCGTAGTCGAGGTGGCTGATGGTTTTTTCCGTAGCTTCCTTTAGGCAGCCTTCAATATCGAGCAGAGGCAGGCCCCGATTGACCCGCATAGCCCCGGCAGAGCGGGGTTTGCGCCCCTCCTGCTCAGTTTTGCTGTAGAGATACAGCGAGGCATAGGAGCGAGCCTCCTGGCGCAGTGCCCCAGCGCTGTTGAGATAAAAGCGATCGATCGCCCGCTGGGCCAAGCCGTTGTAGGGCACACTGGCGATCGCCGGATGGGCCGCTAACAACTGCTTCTCTGCCTCTACCAGGGTCGAAATTAAGTCTCCCACGGGGGCAGCCGGCACCGTTTCCACCTGCACATCGGCAGTAGGAGCCACGGCTTCAGGGCTAAAGTCGGGAATGTGGTCATCGACCCCAAAGGCGCTCGCCTCCTGGGCCGTTTGCAGCGCCAAATCCATTCCCAGCGGGTCGACGTCACTGGTGGAGGTCACCCCCACCTTTCCGTCCGGGTTCCACACCCGCACAATCACGCTGGAACGGTTCGAGGCCTTGACCTGCTTAGGGTCGCCCTTGTCGACCTGTACGCTGGTCTCGTCTACAGAAGACCCGTACACGTCATATTTAACGATGCCGAGCTTCTTCGCGCTCGACTCGGCGTAGGCGGCGATGTCTTGGATGGTGGGCATATGGGAAAAAGAGTGGATGGGTGGATGGGTGGATGGGTAAAGGGTGGATGGGTGGATGGATAGGTGAAGGAGGAAACCGTTTAACTAGGATAAGTGGATGGCTTTGGCAGCTTGCCCAACCCATCCACCCTCTACCCCCTTCACTCATCCACTCCCCTAGCGTCCACCGACGGTAATCGAGTCAACCTTCAAGTGCGGCTGCCCCACGGTGACGTAGATGCTGCCGCTGATCGAGCCGCAGAAGCCCGCTGCGAGATCTAGATCGTTGGAGCACATGGAGATTTTGTCCATGATCTCGGTGGCCTCGCCGATCAGGGTCGCGCCCTTGAGGGGTTTGGTGATTTGGCCGTTTTCGATTAGGTAGGCTTCGGATACGGCAAAGTTGAACTGGCCGGTGGGGCCAACGCTACCGCCGCCCATCTGCTTGCAGTAGATGCCTTTTTCTACCGAGGCGAACAACTCCTCTACCGAATAGTCGCCGGGGGCGATGTAGGTGTTGCGCATGCGGCTGGCGGCAGCGTAGGTAAAGCCCTGACGGCGACCGCTGCCGGTGCGGGGGTGGCCAGTGCGCATAGAGCCGGCGCGATCGCTCAAAAAGTTCTTTAGAACGCCGTTCTCGATCAGCAGGGTGCGCTGGGCGGGCATGCCCTCGTCGTCCATATCAATGGTGCCAAAGGCGTCAGTCGTCAGCCCTTCATCCCAGGCAGTGAGATTTTCGTGGGCGATCTTCTGGCCCTTTTTGTCGATGAAGGGGGTGGTGCCCCGTTCAATCTGGGTGGTCTCCAGCAGGTGTCCGCAGGCTTCGTGGAAGATCACGCCGCCAAACTTGTTGGCCATAATCACCGGATAGCTGCCCGACTCGACGTAATCGGCGTAGAGCATCTTGCCGGCAGATTCGGCCACATCGGCGGCGGCGGTGGAGTAATCCCACTGGCGCAAAAAGGCCGGGTCACTGGTGTCACCCGCCCGCTGACCAATGGAAGAGCGGTGCTCGCCGTCGGCGCACAGCAGGTTGTAGCCCACTGACTGGGTGAGGCGAATGTCGCGGGCAAAAGTGCCGTCGCTGGCGGCCACCAGCACCTCTTGCCAATCGCGGAAGTAGACGGCGCGGCGCGACTGCACGTGACTAGCCTTTTGGCCCAGAGCACCGTTGGCGGCCAGCAGCACGTCGCCCATTTCCTGCATCGAGCTGCACTGGCCCAGCCAGTTGTCTTTGCCTTTGGCAGTAGCGTAGTCGCGCAGCAGCTCCAGGTTAATTTCGGCCAGGTTGGTGTGGGGACCGGGCAGGGTGAGCCCCATAATAGCGAGGGCTTTGTCGAGGGCAGCCTTGAGGCCATTAAAGGTGAGGTCGTTGGTGCTGACGTAGCAGTCGGCCTGGCCGCGAAACACGCGCACCCCGGCTCCGGTTACCAAGCGGGGCGACAGGCTGGTGATGGCGTCGTCTTCAGCCTGGCAGCTAATGTAGTTATTGCGCTCTAGAAAAAATTCAACGAAGTCGGCCCCAGCGGCGCGACCTAACCCGAGCAGAGTCGATAGGGTGGCCTCCCAGGCGCTGTCGAAGCGATCGCGAGGGGCAGCATAGTCCCGCTGGAGCAGGTCATTGGTCTTGAGCAGCGGGGTTGGGAAGGGTGCAACCGTCATGCCAGTGAATCCTTGGTGGGGTGAGGGATCGTCCCATTGGAACCTTCACAGTCTAACAAACCTGCCGAATTGAAGCCGAGTCGCACTGCTTGTAGAGGGGCAGAGCGAGGCGGCGTCGGCTCAGTAGCCTATGCAACTGTTAACCTCTGTTGCCAAAAAATTAATTGTTGTTGAAAGCTGTATCCATAAAATGGCTGTGTTAAGATGGCTCAAAGATTAAGAAAAACAAAAGTTTTTCAATTTCCCCAGCTCTGCTACCCCTCGCCTCCAGATTTCGTAGGCTAGGTTTTGAGCAGACCTCAAACTACTCACTAAGCCAATCCCTTTACGTGCTCTGTTGACCACGAACGGAATGCCTCTCTAGCAGCTTCTAGTGTCGACTAGTTTGCACCTTTAGGCCCTAACAAGGAGATAGTCCTGTGGTTGTACAAACAACAGCTACTGAGTCAAACCCTGTACAGTCTCAAGTACCCCTGGTGCTAGTTGTTGACGACGATGATGATAGCCTCACGCTGATGGCCTACATTCTAGAGCAGCTATCTTGCCAGGTCTGCTTTGTTGCCGATGGCTTAGCCGCTCTGATGGCGGCGAAGCAACATCATCCAAGTTTAATCCTGTCCGACATCCACCTGCCTGAGGTGGATGGCTACAGCTTGCTGCGTCAGCTGCGAGCTGACGGCAATACCCAAGATATTCCGGTGGTGGCCGTGACTGCCTTAGCGGGTAGCGACAACCGACGCAAGATTTTAGCGGCTGGGTTCGACGACTACATTAGCAAACCCTTTTTGGTGCAGTCTGTCGAACAGCTCGTCAGTCGCTTCATCGGCCTAGGACAGCCCGTTGGCTGAGCAGAGCTAAGACGCCTTGGTAGCAGGGCGAACATTAGGCGGGCCAGACAAAATCATCACGATGCCGGTGCGTCCTGTCTCCAGGGTTGCATCGGTCAAAATATCGACTACCTTGCGATCGAGGGCCTGCTCAGTAATTTCGATGATCTGAGGGCGCAGAGCCGTCACTAGGTCAGCCCGCACCTGTTCGGCAAGGGCTGTATCTCCAGTTTCAACCAGCAGCTGTTCGGGCTTGGTCACCGAATCTTCAAACACTAGCAGCAGCTTTTCATCGATTAGCTGACAGGTGATTTTGCCGATCGCATGGTTAAGCTGTTCACGGTACAGCCGCTGGAATTGCTGAGTTAAGTGCCGCTGAATCTGACCAGCCGTGGGTAGCAGAGTAGAAGGGGTGGTGTCCATAGAGTGCTTTAGAGTTGACAGTTGGCTGTAGGCCTTGCTTCAAGGGTATAGCCAACTGTAAAACTATTAAAGCAGGTCTCAATTTGCTAAAGGTACCGGGCATGCCCAGGGGCGCTACCTAGGTTACAAGCCCCGATCGCAGGGCGCGGACGGCAGCTTTTGTGCGATCGTCTACCCCTAACTTATTGAGAATGCTGCGCACGTGGGTCTTAACCGTGCCAACGGTGATGTAGGAGCGCTCAGCAATTTCAGCATTGCTGCACCCACCCACAATCAGTTCTAAAATCTCTAGTTCACGCTCGGTCAGCGGGTAGGATTCTAAAATTTGCTCAAACTCAGGCTCGATCGCCTCAATGGAGACAGTGCGATTGCCAATTGCCATAGCCCCTGCAGGGGTTTTGCGCACCTGGCGCAGCACCACACTGGCCACAGCAGGGTCAATCCAGGAATTCCCTTCGTGGGTCTCACGAACCGCCACAATCAAGTCGTCAAGCTCGGTCTGCTTCATGCAGTAGGAGTCAGCGCCGGCGGCAAAGGCAGCCATGACGGCGGCTTCGCTGTCGTGCATGGTGAGCATCAGCACGCGGGTAGGGTCGCCCTCAAGGCCGCTCTGGCTCTGGCGCAGGCGCTCTACCAGCTCAATGCCGTCAATGTCGGGCAGGCCAATATCGACGATGGCAATGTCGGGTCGCTCGCTCTCAAGCAGGCTCAACCCGCGAGCACCGTTGGCGGCTTCGCCCACAACCGTCATGTCGGGTACCCGCTGCAGGGCTGCCTTGAGGCCTAGTCGAGTAAGGTCGTGGTCTTCAATGAGTACAATGCGAATGTCTGTCATTAGATGGCCTCCTAAACGAGGCATTAGAAACGGTTGCGGGCGGCTCGTCTTCGCCCAGAGTGCCATGATTATGGACTAACTATAAGGTATCAGCACATACCCCTAGGCATACCTAGGTTCGGCAGGGGCTATATCCCCAGACAGACTTTGCTCTGTCAAAGGGCGGTGAGTCAAAATCATCGGCCAAATCAATACCTCTCACGATAGGGATAGGGCCATGGTTGAGTACTGGCAGTCTTTGCGATTGGGGCCATATATTCCCCATGGGCACTGCTATCTGTGGCAGCCTGTTCTGGTGTGGCTGCACCTGTTATCAGACGCGCTGATTGCGCTGTCGTACTGGATGATTGCGGGAGCCTTGATTTACTTTGTGCAGCGGCGGCCCGACGTTCCCTTTAGACCTCTGTTTTGGCTGTTTGCGACCTTCATTGCCGCCTGCGGTGCCACCCACCTGCTCGCGGTGTGGACGCTGTGGTTTCCCACCTACTGGGTGTCGGGGACGGTGAAGGCCCTGACGGCGCTGGTATCGCTAGCCACGGCGTTAGAGCTGGTGCCTCGGCTGCCGCAGGCGCTGGCCCTGCCCAATGCCACGCAGCTCATGGATATGAATCGGGCGCTACAGGATGAGATTGGCGATCGCAAGCAAGCCGAAGCCAGCCTGCGCACCGCCGAGCAGGAGGTGCGCCAGCTCAACCAAACCCTAGAAGACCGGGTGCAGCGTCGCACCGCCCAGCTCGAAGAGGCGAATCAGCAGATCGAAACGCTGCTAGAGCAAGAACGCCAGGCTCGCGTCACCCTGCAAAGAACCACTACCAACCTGCAAGAGACGGCGGAGCGCCTCAATTTGGCCCTCAGTGCCGCCCAGATGGGCTCTTGGGATTGGCAGCTCGACACCAACACTCAATTTTGGTCGCCGCAGACTGAGCGAATTATGGGCTTTGAGCCTGGCACAGTTTCCCCCACCGCTGAGGTTTGGGCTGAGCGGGTGCACCCGCAGGATTTGCCGGAAATCCAAGCGTTGGTGGATGATGCGATCGCCAGTCAAGCCGAGTTTGTGGGGCAGTATCGCATGCACTGGCCCGACGGCAGCTGGCACTGGGTCAGCGCCTATGGTCGAGTGGTATCGGTTAAAGATGGACACGCCCAGCGCCTGGTAGGCGTAGTGCAAGATATCACGGTCGCTAAGCAGGCCGAGCTCGATTTGCGGGCCAGTGAACGACGGTTTCGGGCTGTCTTTGAGCAGGCGGCAGTGGGCATGGCCCGCCTTGATTGGCAAGGGCACTGGATTCAGGTCAACCAAAAGTTCTGCGATATTTTGGGCTATCGGCCCGAGGAGTTAATCAGTCGCTCCTTTCAATCGATCACCTATGAGGGCGATCGCCAGCAAGATGAGTATTACTACCACCAGCTACTCACCGAGCACACCCCCTGCCAGTTTGAGAAACGCTACCTCCGCAAGGATGGTACTCCCCTCTGGACACTGGTTACCGCATCGGTCGAAAGCGACGCGGCCGACTGCCCCTCAGCGTTCATTGCCATCGTCGAAGATATTGAAGACCGCAAAGCGGCCCAAGAAGAGCTGCTGCGTCGAGCTGACGAGATGGCCAACACCAACCTGATGCTGGCCCACACCACCGCCATGCTAGAACAGCGCAATGCTGAGCTGGATCAGTTTGCCTACGTGGCTTCCCACGATCTGAAGGCACCGTTGCGGGCGATCTCTAACTTAGCCGACTGGATCGGCGAAGATTTGGAGGGGCAAATCCCAGCCGAAAACCGCCGTCAGCTCGAGCTGTTGCGCAGTCGCGTCCAGCGGATGGAGGGCCTGATCAACGGCCTGCTGGAATATTCGCGGGTGGGCCGTCGCCAGCGCAGCATGGTGGCCGTAAACCTCAATCAGCTGCTAGACAACGTGATCGATTCTCTCGACCCGCCGGAGCAGTTTAAGGTAGAGGTGCCAACCGATCTGCCCACCCTCTATAGCCACAAAACGGCTCTGGGGCAAGTATTTGCCAACCTGATCAACAACGCCATCAAGCACCACCACTGCGCTGGCGAAGCCTGCCCGGAGGGCAATCGCGGCACCGTGCGCATCACCTGGCAAGACCAGGGCCAATGGCTCGAATTTGCGATCGCTGACGACGGCCCCGGCATTGCCCCTCAGTATCACGACAAAATTTTTACCATCTTTCAAACCCTCAAGGCCCGCGATGACTTTGAAAGCACTGGCGTCGGCCTAGCGGTGGTCAAAAAAATCGTTGAAGCCGAAAACGGCCGCGTGTGGCTCACTTCTGCCGTGGGCGAAGGTACGACATTCTACTTCACCTGGCCCTTCATCAAAACGCCGTCCACCCAGGACAATGAAGACCCTACAGCCCCTAACTCATAGCTGTGGAGCGCCTAGCCCACACCGGCGACAGCGAAAGGAAGCCGTTCAGCGATCGCCGTGTACAGCAGAATGCAACCCGTAAGCTCATGTCTTGTGGCCGATCAATTAAAACGAGTTTCTGCGATCGCTTCGTTAAGATAACAATGCCCTCAGCGTTGAGATCTCTGTGACCCAGCCGCCCCCAAACCCAGACCCGCAGCCCGATCCCCAGCTTGAGCCCCTGACCCGAGTGCAGGTGCTGGTGGCGATGGGCGTCACAGCGGTGGTGCTGCTGCTGATTTCCAAAGCCTGGCTGTACTTTGACCCGGCAGAACTCATGCCGGTGCAGCTGACTTGGGCAGATGGCCTGTTGGGAGTGGGCTTGGGGTTAGCAATCACCCTGGCTAGCGGCTTGGTCTATCGCCTGTGGCCCGCCTATCGCCAAAGTGCTGACACCTACCTGACTCTAGTGCTTCAGCCTTTGCAATGGCCCGACCTAATCTGGCTGGGGCTACTGCCGGGGCTAAGCGAAGAACTACTGTTTCGGGGAGTGATGCTGCCCGCCATCGGCATGAACACCCTGGGCATCGTCGTGTCGGCGGCCAGCTTTGGGGTGCTGCACCTCAGCAGTTTGCAGCAGTGGACCTACGTAGTGTGGGCCACAGCTATTGGTCTGGTGTTAGCGATCGGAGCGGTGCTGACAGGTAACCTGCTCGTGCCGATCGTGGCGCATACGGTGACGAACTTGGTCTCTAGCGTCGTGTGGAAGCTGCGTCAGCAGAGCTCGACAGCGTGATTGAGGGGTTTGGGTTATAGGTATAGGGTCTAAGGTTTAGGGTATAGGGTCTAAGGAGCCCCCTTGAACCTTGAACCGTTCCCGAAACCCCTTCTGCATGCAGTTGTCAGGGCTTCTTGGCAATGTCAAGAGAATTCGAGTTTTGGTATACCGTTATTCAAAAATTCTGTTTATTCTGTCTGAAGAGCATAGCGCTGGGCGCACCCTCGACTTTGCTCCCGCAAATATATAAGCCGGTAGATCTTGATTCTGCTGTGAGTTGTCTACCCTGGCAGGGGGTTGTTCGCTAGCTAAGCGACAGAACCAACGTATTTTTTGCGATTAAGCTAACCCACTGAACCTTAGCCCTAATTGGGATGTGAGCAGGTTGCCGATGGATTGCAGCGCTATTCAGTTCAAGTACGCTAATCGGTTTTCTACCGCTGATTTAGACCAGCTGGTGAGGCTGTTTCGGACAGCGGCGTTTTGGGCCAAAGATCGCACACGGGACGATATGGAAACGGCGATCGCCCATAGCTACCCCGTTGTTACCGCCTGGGATGGCGCTGCGCTAATTGGCTTTGCCCGCGCTACCTCCGATGGGGTGTTTCGGGCCACCATTTGGGATGTGGTCATCTCGCCCGACTACCAGGGCGGCGGGCTGGGCCGCAGGCTAGTGGAAACCCTGGTAGCCCATCCCCACATGAGCCGGGTTGAGCGAGTATACCTGATGACGACTCACCAGCAGGGGTTCTACAAGCGCATTGGCTTTGAAGAAAACGCCTCCACTACAATGGTGCTCTATAACAGTGCCGAAATTGAGATGCTGCCAGCCCTAGGTGCTCCCGCTGAAGAGCCTGCCGAAATCACGGTTGGTTAAAAACTCATCTCCGGGTCATAACTCCTCCGGGAGGTAAGGTAAGCTACCATTTTATTGGCGGCTCCGGGGTGGAGCCGATATTTATTAGGCCAAAAATTCAATGCACCAAACCCAGGATCTTCACGTTGTTGAGACTCGCCCTCTAGTCAGCCCAGCGCTGCTGCACCACGAGTTTCCGATGTCGGCAGAGGCGGCAACGCTAGTGGCTGAGGCGCGCGATCGCATTCGCCACATTCTCTACAATGAAGACCGCCGATTGCTAGTCATCGTTGGTCCCTGCTCGGTACACGACATTGACGCCGCCTACGAATATGGCCAAAAGCTGGCCAATCTGCGCCATGAGCTGTCGGGTCAGCTCGAAATCATCATGCGGGTCTATTTTGAAAAACCCCGCACCAACGTGGGCTGGAAGGGCCTGATCAACGACCCCCACCTCGACGGCAGCTACGACATTAATACCGGCTTGCGCCTAGCCCGCAAGCTGCTGCTCGACCTGGCCCACCTGGGACTGCCCGCCGCCACCGAGCTACTTGACCCGGTGACGCCACAGTACATTGCTGACCTGATTGCCTGGACTGCGATCGGCGCCCGCACCACCGAAAGCCAGACTCACCGCGAGATGGCCTCGGGCCTTTCGATGCCCATTGGCTTTAAGAACAGCACCGATGGCAGCCTACAGGCCGCCATGAATGCCATGGTCGCCGCCAGCCGTCCCCACCACTTTTTGGGCATTAACCAGAGCGGTCTGGCCAGCATTGTCACCACGACCGGCAACCCCGACGGGCATCTAGTACTGCGGGGCGGCAAAGATGGCCCCAACTTTAGTGCCGACCATGTGGTCAAAGCCGCCGAAGAAATGGCCAAGCTCAAGCTCAACCACCGCATGATGGTCGATTGCAGCCACGCCAACGCCAACAAAGACCACAATCGCCAAACCAACGTGCTAGACGACATTGCCGCCCAGGTGCGCGACGGCTCACGCCACATTCTCGGGGTGATGATTGAGAGTCACTTGAAGGCAGGCAGTCAATCTATCCCCGACAATTTGCGGCAGCTCACCTACGGTCAGAGCATCACCGATGCCTGTGTTGACTTCGACACCACCGCCGCCATGCTGCGAAAGCTGGCCAGCGCAGTAGAGCCATCGCTGCAGACTGCGCCTCTCAGCTAAGCTCAACCATCCATAGGTTGGGTCAGTGCCCTGATTAGCTGACCCGACGTGCAAACCCGTGCAACTGCGTCAATGGCATTGCCAAATTAAGGCACGAGTTTAGGTAGGGGCGAACGATCGTTCGTCCCCGCGCGCGATTATTTTTTAGATTTATACCTGTACTTAGCAACCCCACAAATCGTTCACCTACTCTAATAAGGTGTTTGAGCGGGCATCTTAATCTGCGTAACCCAGATTTAACATAATGAACAGGAAAAGGCTTGTGGTCAGAGCTACTGAACCAATGCCGCTGCCCAGGGAGAGAAATTTTCTAATGGATTGATTGGTGTATAGCTTAAGCAAAATAGCAGCGGCAACTGCTAGAACAATCGAAATAGCTGTAGCCAACCACATCAGTGGATACCCCTGCTGCACCAAAGCATTGTCTGATAAACCGAGGAAAGAGAGCACGTGGTTTGAATTCCACATCAAAGACCGCCAGCAGAGACTAAAAATTCCGGCACTGATACTAATGCTAATTAGTATCCTGGTGAATTGATTCAATCTTTTCCAGAGTAGAAAAGCGGTGGCAAGAGCCGTTCCGGCACCTAAGACGATCGCTCCTCCATTGACAACCCAGCCCCAAGTGTCAGGCGTAAACCCATACGGTGTTACCCAGTCGTACTGCACACGACCAAGGAAACCCCAAACTAAGTGATATACGCCAAATCCACAGGCAAGGCTTGTAAAAGCTTTGCTCAATTTTCCTGGCTTCACCCAGGTTAAAAAAGCAGCAACAATGCCTGCTCCAAGAGACAGTGCCGCGCTAATCCACATTAGACGCAGTTCACCTAGCTGCATGAGGGCATTAATACCCCAATAGTCTTGCTTGACAGCCTGTAGTTGCTGAGAGTTTAATCCTAGATTGGTAATCTCGTAGATATCTGACAATATAGGAGCATAGGTTTGCCCTGTCCTCTGACAGTTAACCGATCGCCCATCGTACAGAGCACGACAATCACTGAAATAGTATTGACTGTCGCTTCCTTTGGTTAGGCTAAGGTCTAGCAAACGATTTTGAATTTTTGTTTGGCACTGAAATTGCTGGGCTGTCTCTATGCAAGTAAAACTCTTATTGGGCAAGTAAACGACAGCGCTATCTTCGCCTTTAATTGATGCACTGGCAAAGGGTGTGGTGCTGGGTACACTTGGAGCATTAGACAGTAGCAGAAATAGAAAAGCACCGGCTAGTGCTATCCATAGACTGGCCATAAATCTTGATAGAAATAACACCGCTCTACGCATTGCGAATTTCCTAGAGGTTTGGCTGCTTGTATAAGTAAAAAGCCTTAATTAGACGATGCTGAAGGATGGGTTGTGGCGATGGTCAAAGACCGGCCCGAAGCCACCGCCCGAGACACGGCTGGGGTTTAGCTTCAGCGCGTCACCCGTGGCGATGACGCACCATAGGAATAATTAGGTCTGCCTAGATAGATGTTCCCCACAATCCAGAAGTTTCAAGCAATCAGCCTGGAACGGGCTACTTCATTCAATCTTTAAAGCTGTGAACTTCTAGGTTAAGCGAATCTATCAGGGCTCAGGAATCGTGGCCCTGTCTATACCGCCAAACATTAGTTAGTGGCCAAAGGAAACTGGTCTCTGAGTTGGCAACCGAACGCCAGCGAGGGCGTTACCCCTCGAAAGAGCTGAGCATCGCCAGAACAAAGACTGTGCCGTAGAGCCACGGCAGCGCCACCAAGCCGAAGACAACCAATTGCGGCACTCGTTCATAAGCTATCCACACACCAACCCCTGACACGATAAACATGACGGGAACCAAGAGCGCGGCGATCAGGAGTGCCCCGACCCAGGGCACCTTCATGTTCGCGATGCTAATAATGCTTGCCACAGCCAACAGAGCGCCAAGAATGGTTCCCGCTACACAGACAAGGCTGTTGATAATGACAGGTAGGGGCAACTCAGAACCTCCGGGCGATTGCAGCCTGTGATCGAATGGCCGCAAATTGCAGCACAGGCATTATCCCAGCTCAGGTCTCTCGGGTCCATGCCCATGCTCACGCTGGAGCTGCACAGTGAGCCTGCGGCGCTGCTGCTCTTGGGGTTTTAGCACGGCCACTGTGCCATTGCGACAGGCCCCTTCTAAATCAGAGGGCAGAGTTGTGCAGGGTTCTACCACAACCACATAGTGGCCTTGCCACCCACCAAAACTTTGAAACATCCACACGTAGGGAAAGTCGGCTTGATCGAACGTCATCAACAAAGAGGACTGGCTGCGCCGATGACGAATGCCGCAAAACCCCTGCGATAGCTCAGACGTATAGTAAAACTCTTGCAGTTGAGACGAGGGTGGTGGCACAACTCGCAGATCGACCGCTTCGCCACTGGCATCGATCGCGTGAGGAAAACGCGTTTTGCCCGGCTGGCCAATGACTTTGCTGAACTCTAAAAACGCCGGTTCGACCCAACAGTCGGGCAGCAATATCTCATCGCCAGCTTCGATCGCGATCGCGGCATGGTGCTTGAACAAAAACGGAATCTCGGCCTCAGACTGATTTTGAAACGAGTAAATCAGGCTGGCCTCTGGTCGCTGTGCATCAATTTGAATCGTTTTTTCAACCCACACAGGCACTGTCTGGCATTGGTACCCCAACTTTAGGCTGAGGGGTGAGCTGTCTAAAACCTGCCATTGCTGCGACCACAGCTCGCCGTGGTCTGCCAAATTTCGTCCCCGAAACTCTCCGGCGGCATCGTTGGGAAACACCTCATCCCAGCCGCCCGTCCACTGGTCATCAAAGCAGGCTCCAACGGGCAGCGATCGCGTTGTTTCAGACGTGTAGTGAGAGGGGTGCCAGAGCCATGCATGCCCCGTTTGCAAGTCTTCTAGCTGGTCGATCCGCCCTCCTAGGTCGGGGCGTATCGTCAGCTTAACGTCAGAATTTTCTAGGGTTACAACCTGGGCTTGCTCTATCGTTTCCAGTGTCATGCCTACACTGAGTCCTTATTGGCTTGCTGCCTATAAAGGCTACAGGGCAGCTCCCAGCTGCTCACTACATCTGAAGAGAGATTTTGCACCGTTTGGTAGAGAGCGCTCACTTAGGATTTGTAGATCAAATCTAGGCTGGTCGCACTGACCTGACTGGTGGGGCGATCGAGCACTAGTTTCCCAGCCTGGATGCCGAGGATGCGATCGCCATATTTGAGCGCTAGATCGACCTGATGCAGGTTGCACACCACGGTCAGACCTTCGTTGCGACAGAGCGATCGCAGCAGCCCCAGCACCGTGTGGGCCGTTTCGGGGTCCAGGCTAGCCACCGGTTCATCAGCCAGGATCAGGCTGGCTCGCTGGGTGAGGGCGCGGGCGATCGCCACCCGCTGCTGCTGTCCGCCAGAGAGCCGATCCGCCCGCTGAAAGGCCGCATCCAAGAGCTGCACCCGCTCCAGAGCTGCCATGCCCTCCTTCAGCAAGGCTGGAGGAAACTGGTTGAGCCAACAGCGCCAGAGAGGAAGCTCCTGCAAGCGCCCGCCCAGGCAGTTTTCCAGCGCTGTGCGTCGCCGCACCAGGTTGAACTGCTGGGCAATGGTGGCAATTTGGGTCCGGGCCTGCCGCAGTTCACGGGCTGAGCAAGTAGACAGGTTCCGCCCGTGAAAGCAAACCTGACCTTGCGTTGGTTTGATTAGCTGAAGGATGCAGCGCATCAGCGTCGTTTTGCCAGCCCCGCTCGGTCCTAAAATGGCGGTGAAGGTGTGCGGCTCGATCTGAAAGCTAACGTCGTCAAGGGCAGTGCGGTTGCGGTCGTAAACTTTAGAAAGGTGTTCAATGCTCAGCATGGTCTCATCCTAACCGCTGCCGCAGTCGGGCACTCAGGGCATCAATCAGCGTGACCATAGCCAAAATCAGCAGCAAAATGGTGCAGAGCCGAGGAAAATCCAGCAGCTTCAGGCTGACCAGCAGCTCGTAGCCAATGCCGCCCGCGCCAACAATGCCCAAAATCACCGACGATCGCACGTTAAACTCCCACAGATAGAGGCTAATGCCGATCAGTCCTGGCAAAGCTTCGGGCAACACGGCAAAGGTGAAGGTGCGAATGCGATCGCACCCCGTCGCCTCTACCGCTTCGATCGGCTCGGGCGGCAGGGTCTCTAACACCTCAGCGTAGAGCTTCGCCATCGACCCGGTCGTGTGCAGGGCCACCCCCAACGCCCCGGCAAACGGCCCCAGTCCCACAATCGAGACAAAGAACAGAGCAAAAATGGCCGTGTCAATGCCACGCAGCAGGTTGAGCAGGCTCCGCAAGGGCAGCGATAGCAGTTTAAACGGAGTGACGTTGCGGGCCACAATCACCGCCAAGGGCAACGCCGCAACTATGGCAACGCCTGTACCGATGATGGCGATCGCCAGCGTCTCCCAAATCGCCCCTAAGAAGCTGGGCAGCTCTGAGAAATCGGGTGGAAACAGCCGCACCAGCCAGTCGCCCAGCTGAGGCAGCCGCGCCCAAAACTGCTGCGGATCGACCTCGGCTCCGTGGGCACTGGCGATCACAACCGCCACCGCCAGCACTCCCCAAAAGCCCTGCTGGAGAACTCGCCAAATTCCACCCTGGCGCTGCCGCTCGCGCTCTAAGAGCGCATCAAAATCAGTGACAGGGCTGCTGCCGTTATTGGAGGGTGGCTCCATCACTCCAGCTTGCCTACAGATTTTCCAGCCGCCTCAATGGGGCTGTAATTGCTGCCGTCGGAGACGTCAAAGCCGGTGTAGTTCTTGGGCAACAGGGTTTGGGTCTGCTCTGGGGTGAGGTTAACCAGCGCATCTTGCAGCCTGGTTTTCAACTCGGCGGGGAAGTCGCCCCGCACGACGATGGGGTCATTGGGCAGCGGCTCAGATTGCCAAATGATCTTGAGCTGGCTTTTGTCGATCTTGCCCTGATCGGTCAGCACGTCCAGGTTGCGATCGTAGTCAGAGGCAATATCGGTCTGATCGCTCAACACCGCAATCGCCTGAGCGGCATGGCTGGCCCCTTCGTTGTAGTCAAACACCGCTTCGGGATCGAGTCCCCGCTGCTTGAACTCCGCCTGAGGAATCAGCCAGCCCGAGGTTGAACCCACGTCTGCCAGGCTGAGTTTGAGCTTTTGCCCCTGCTGACTTAGGGCAATGGCCTCATCCAGCGTGTCAAAGGGCGCATCAGCTTTGGCCATTAGCACCGAGTAGTAGGTCGGTTTGTCTTTGTACTTAACGGTGGCGATCGCCTCTAGCGCCGGCTCGTTGTGGTGGGCCAGCACATAGCCCCAAGGTCCCAGCCAGGCGACATCTAAGGTGCCCGATCGCAGCGCCTCAGAAATGCCAATCCAGTCGTCGGCCACGGTCACATCAGCCGGTAAATCGAGCTGCTTAGCCACTTCCTCAAACAGCGGCTCAAACTGCTTGCGGTTCTCGTTGGGGGTGGGGAAGTAAGGCCCGACGCCAAACTTAAGCTCTGTCAGCGTCGCTTCAGGTGCAGAGGCTAAATCCGTAGCCGTTGGGTTGTCGGATTGGGGCGCACAGGCCACGACAACGACCAGAGCCAGCAATCCGACAACCCAAGCGCTGAGCCAGCTTTTAAGGCGAAATCTATTCATACGTATCTTCTTTGGGGACATTTTTAGCTTGCTAGAGACTATTAAATCGCTCAGTGACTGCTTTTAATTAGAAGAAAATGCGTAGGTTGAGCGCAACAAAATGTGCCCCTACCCCAAAATAGGGCAGGGGCAACTAGCTGTCGGCTCCAGTGGCAACACCTTATGCAACCAGCGTTAAGCCTGATCGCGGCCATGCACCACAGCGGGGGGCGTTGTCACCTCAACGGCGGTGAAAGGTTCCAAGATTTTATAGGTGTGAGATGCACCCTCAGGGACGACCCAGGAATTGCCGGGTTCTAGCACAACCATCTGACCTTCCAGGTGTAGCTCAGCCCGTCCGCTAATCACGTAGCCGATCGCCTCGTAGGGCCGCTGGGTCTCAGGTTTGGCCTCGCCAGGCTGCTCATTCTCCCATAGCCGCATCGCCAGTTTTTTGCTGAGGGCCAAATGCTTTTGCCCCATGTCACCGATTGGTGCAGTTTCAGAGGTGACTTTAATGACAGTTGTATCGCTCATGATTTTTGTGTTTTAGCGGTTCGAGCTAGGTAACGGGGGTGCAGGCGGTCAAGGCCACAGCGTTGGCGCTAGTTGGGCGCTGCTGGGTAAACCTAACAAATTAACCTGGTATCTACCTAAGCCCTTTACAACCGCATCCTAAAAGACTCAGGGTAAGGCAACATCTTTCTAATGATGGAGCCTGACATTGGCCGCTGAGCAATTCACCGTTAAGCCAAGATTTTTCCAGTCTCCTTTGAATAGGAGTGGATAAAAGACTCTGTGCCGCCTAAACGTTATTGCTCAACTAGGCCCGTCTCGCTGAATGCGGTGAGTGTGCAACGTCATTATCATCTGAATTCAAATTGACTTTCTTGTTTCATGCACACCCTGCAGTTTGACATAAATCAGAATAAAATCGCGAACGCAATCAATATCAGACCGTTTAGTTAAGGCTGAAAACTAAGTAGTGCCCAACCTAAAAAGTTTCATTTCTAACCTCAGAGGCTTGTGCCTGTTTAGCTCTCCCCTTAATCTCGTACACGTTGCCTTAGAAAATTGAACTCTGCCATGTTCATGCCCCCCGATTTTTTGTTGCGCTTGCTGTCTAATCTTGGAGCAGTTACCCTGCTTGGAGGTGGAGCTTACATTCTCTATCAGTGGTACGAAGGTAGCTTGGTCAGCGATCGCTGGCTATATCTGAGCATAGGACTATTGCTGTGGTCATTTTTAGGATTTCTGCCCATTTTGCTGGCCCATCGTCCTGGAAAGGATGAACCTTCACCGCTTCGCAGCAAACGGGTGCAACGTTTGGTTCGACCAGATGGTAGCGAAATTGAAGTCGAATTTTACGGACCCGATCGCGCTCCAACCCTGATTTTGACCCACGGTTGGGGACCCGATAGCACAACCTGGTATTACGCCAAAAAGCAGCTCACTGATCAGTTTCGCGTGGTTGTTTGGGACCTACCGGGTTTAGGAAAATCTCAAAAGCCGAAGAACCGAGATTATTCCTTAGAGAAGTATGCCCGTGACCTGGAGGCAGTGTTGACTCTAGTAGAAGACCAACCGGCTATTTTGGTGGGGCACAGCATGGGAGCGATGATTCTGTTGACTTTTAGTCGCTTGTTTCCAGAACGTTTGGAGCAGCGGGTTGCTGGCTTAATTCTTGTCGATGGAACTTATACTAATCCGCTCGAAACCACTACTTTTAGCAAGCTGCTAATGGCACTGCAAAAACCCCTGTTAGAACCGTTGCTTCATCTGGCGATCGCGTTCTCTCCTCTGCTATGGATCACCAGCTGGTTGAGTTATTTCAACGGTTTGACATTGCTCACCACGAAAATATCTGGCTTTACAGGCACAGAGACTCGAGGACAGCTTAATTTTTCTAGTTTAGTTGGTATCAAGTCATCGCCAGGCGTTTTGGCACGGGGTGTTCTAGCGATGTTTAGATTTGATGAGACAGCAACGTTACCTAAGATTTCTGTTCCCACACTTGTTGTGGTTGGAAAATCTGATATTGCTACCAGACCTTTTGCCAGCAAACGTATGAGTGCGGAAGTCCCTCAAGCAGAATTGAGTGTGCTGTCGCCAGGAGGGCATATGGTGCTTATGGAGCGCAATCAACAATTTTCAGAAGTCGTTCGGGCATTTAGTACGGCCTGCTTGAAGTTAAAAAAATGAGCCAAGCCGGTGCAGCGAAATTCTGCTGCACCGGCTTGGCTTGTTTTTTAGTAGAAAACACAACCCTTGTCGAACGAGCAGAAACGTTAGGTCAAGATTGTCCCTGTCTCCTTGAGATAAACACGGCTAAAGGGCTCTGATCCGCCCAAACGGTATTGCTCAATCAGCCCCTCACGGCGAATTGAGACATTGCTGCCCTCGCGCACTACAACGGTTGAATGGGGCAAGACATCGCGGGTCAGCAAGGTCTCTGTTTCGGTTGGATTATCTAGAACGACCATGTCGCTGCCCGAGTAGAACATGCCGTCCTGCTCAAAGATCTCGCCTCGATATTCGGCAATCAACATATCGAGCCTAGGGTTGCGCAGCAGGTTGCGCACATTGACGTTGTAGTTGGGGCTCAAGGCCTTTTCAGAACGGTTGATGAGCACGCCTTCTCGACACACCGCACCAATCACCCAGTTGGGATACTGCAACAGCAGATGGTCAATCAGCTCTTGCAAATCGCGCATCGAAACCCGATTGAACGTGATGATGGGAATGCGGATTTTGGTGTCTTCAGGAAAGAAGGTTTCGAGAATGGGGGAGGTGACATCGACGCGATCGCCCACCGACGGGTTGAGGTGCATCGAAATCCCCGGCGCGGAGTTGATTTCAAGAATGCCGAAGTTCCCGTCCCTCCACGATCGCGACAGGTCACGGGTAATCACATCAATGCCCAAACAGGTCAGGCGAAAATGTTGGGCAATATCCTGGGCCAAAACTACATTGTCAGGGTGAATGGTGGGCGTGGCGTCGATGCTGACCCCTCCGGCAGATAGGTTCGCCACCTTGCGCAGATAAACGGTTTGATCTTTCTCTAAAACGCTCTCCAGGCTAAAGCCCTGCTCAGCCAGGTACATCTCCATGGCACTGTCGGCTTTGATCTTGCCCAGCGGAGACATCGGGGTATCGCTGCGGTTGGCGGCTCGGTTAGCGTCGCGAATCAGTTCGCTAACGGTCGATTCACCATCCCCGGTGACGGAAGCGGGGCGGCGCTCCATGGCGGCCACAAATCGACCGTTGACGCACAAGATCCGAAAATCGGAGCCTGCAATACTCTTCTCGACAATGACTTCCACCGGCTGGTCTTCAGGAATGGCCTCAACGGCGCGATCGAAGGCGACTTCTAGCTCTTCGTCGTCGCGCACGTCTGCGGTTACCCCTTCACCCTTGTGCCCCGTCACCGGCTTCACCGCAATCGGATAGCCCACTCGGTCGGCAGCGGCTAGGGCTTCCTTACGGGTCGCAACAATTTCTCCGTTGGGCACGGGGAAACCCAGGGTGCTAAGAAAGGCTTTGCAGTCGTCTTTGCGGGTCGTAAAATCTGAGTCTAAATGGCTGTCGGTATCAAAGGTGGTCGCCACGCCGCGCACCAGCTTTTTGCCATAGCCATACTGCATCAGTCCCTCATCCCACAGATAAAAAGCAGGAATTCCCTTGTCGTGGGCGGTGCGCAAGAGCGCATATACGGTAGGGCCACCGTAGACCGACTGCCGAAACAGTCGTTGAAAGACTTCAACCTGGTCTTCGATATAAAACTGGTGGTCTTGGGTGATGGCCTCAAACCAGTCCCACACAGCGTAGACAACCGACCGCGTCGTCCGCCCATGGAGGGCTTCGATCGCGATGCAGCAGCGATTCCCAGAGGGATCGCTACGCGAATCGCCCCGGTGGGTCACGCTCCAGCGGTGCAGGTATAGCCCGATATCGAGCCGGTTGACCTCAGCGGCCACCTGGGCAAAGAGGTGGGCAAAGGAGTCGTAGGTCTGCTCTTTAAGGTGAGGGTAGCGATCGCTCACCGCCTCGACATAGGCCTCAATCGGCAGCGGGTCGCTGTTTCCGGAAAGGGCAAAGTCGAAAACGAACGCCGCTGTATTCAGGTAAGGATTGCTGCCCTCACAAAACCGACCGTTGTGAATATCAAAGGCGTCGGTGCTACGAGCGTTCACGCGGGATACTGGAAGTTGATCGATAATCACCTATCTCCTCCAAAGCAAATACGCCCCATTTTAGGCAGAGTTCTCTTCCTCACACCTGTACCGTAAGCATGAGAAAGCCTTAGATATTGCTATACTGCATCCTCAATTTGAGATAGTGCGGCTTGTAATTGGCCAGTTGCCCGCTGATTGCATTACACCACTGAACCACTTCGCTTTACTGCTGTGCCAGTACGCTTCACTGCGGCTCCAATATGCTTTGCCACTGCTCAGTAAGCTTCTTTGCAGCGTTAGTAAGCCTCATTGCAGCCACAGATTGTTAAACGGGCCGCTCAATATGCTAGGTGCGGGGCCAGTAGACTTTGTGCTGGCGATTTTATTAACCAATTACCTTCTAGCCTGCAAATCCCAGATCAAGAAGAAGATACATGAATAGATGGGATGCTAAGGCGATCGCACCAAAACCGCTGCCAAGACAGAGAAATTTGCGGATGGATGAGTTTGTGTATGTCCAAATCAAAATTACAGCCGCGATCGCCACAAGTAACGAAATGGTTGCAAAAAACAACGCCAATAGATGCCCTTGCTGTATCAACGGATTCGCCCACCCAAATAGAGGCAGCACATAACCAACATTCCAACTAAATGCCCACCAGGCAAGGTTAAAGATTCCGGCACCTGTAATCAGGCTAATTAAAATCCGGCTAAAGCGATTTACTCGACGCCATAGCAAGAGGGCTGTAACCAACATTGCGGCAATACCGGCGGCGATCGCGCCTCCCCGAACAACGTCAACCCAGTCATCCGGCGTTAGTCCATAGGGGGTAACCAAATCAAAGGGCACCCGGCCGAGGAATCTTTCAACTAACTGATACACCCCAAATCCACAGGCAAAGCTAACAAATCCCTTGCCCCAAATTCCAGGATGAAGCCAAGTGAAAAGAGCTGCACTTATCCCTGCGGTTATGGAAAGTCCTGCGCTGATCCAGATCAGCCAAATTTCACCCAACTGCATCAGGGTGTTGATGCCCCAATAGGTTTGTCGAACTGTCTGAATTTGTTGCGGGCTCAAGTTCAAATTCGTAACTTCGTACAGTTTTGCCAGAGTAGGCGCATAATTTTGTCCCGCCTCCCGACAACCAACTGCTTGTCCACCGTAGGATGCTCGACAATTGCTCAAGTCGTAAGGGTACCCCTGCCCTTTAGTGAGGTTGAGCGTCAACAACTGGTCTTGAATGTCAATCTGGCATTGAAACTCCTGCTCCGTCTCGGCGCAGCGAAAGCTCCGATTGGGCAAGGGAAGCAGCACACCCTGTTCAGTGTGGATAGATACCCCGGCAAAAGGGGCGTTGTCCGGTACATCAGGGGCATTGGGAATGAGCAACCATAGAAATGCCGCAGCCAATACAATCCATAAACTGAGTAAAAATCGTGAGAAAAATAGTGTAGGTCGACGCATCACAGTTATTTTCTGGATTGGCCAGGTGAAGTGATGCGTTTGAGCCGCCAGAAGTTCCAGCAAAAGGGGGTAGACAGCGGTGCCCCAGCTCTGTGCTTACTGACCTCGTGCTGGTCTTCGTCAAGAATCCTGGCGTAAGCTCTCTACGTAAGCCTTCTGCATGGTGGCAGGTCTATTTAAGCGGCTTAAGGAAAGAGAATATCGTACAAAATCTCCCCTTCAGCCGTGGAGGAGAGCTAATCTGTAAAGGAAAGTCGAGAAATTGAAGTTTTTAATGGAGGGGTGGTTATCTAATTATTTCTACCTAATCACCCATATAGGGGAATTAGGCTGACGTATTTCCACCTAATCAGCTCCACGGGGGTATTAGGCTGCCAGATTTCCACCTCATCTGCCGTATGAGCGTGTTAGGTGGAAAATTTCCCTCTAATAACAAGTTATGCGGCTCAGTCCGTTGATGAGGGTGGTAGTTGCAAGTCTTTGGTGGGACAACTAAAGTTAAAATGGTGTTAGGCTCAGTTGTTGTTGCAGCAAGTTTTTGATGGTGAAACAACTTGAATTAAACGATTACAAGCAAGAGGTTGCGGATTCTTACGATCGCAGAAGTCAAACCTATGACAATAGCGATTGGCACGTTCAGATTTGTCGTCGTCTGCTTGAATATTCGCAGGTTAGTGCTGAACAAACAGTTTTAGATATTGGAACAGGAACAGGTCATCTTGCGATCGCGGCGGCTCAAATCGTTGGTGGTCAGGGGCAGGTGATTGGAATCGATATTTCTGCCAGAATGCTAGAGCAAGCACAGAGCAAAGTTAACGCATTGAGACTCAGTAACGTAGAGCTCCAACTTGCAGATGCTGAGGCATTCGATTGTCCAATCAATCACTTCGACCATATTTTGTGTGCAAACACATTTCCCTGGATGGAAGATAAAGAAGCGACTTTATGGCTGTGGCAGCGATTTCTCAAGCCTGGTGGTCGAATCGGTGTTCATACTCCTGCTGATACAGCGTATGTTGGGGCTGTTGTCCTACGAAAAGTGTTTGCAAAATATGGCGTTTCGCTAGAAGCTAGCAATCGGATCGGTTCCGTTGAACAGTGCCAAGATTTATTTGTCAATGCTGGTTTTGAGTCAGTTGAATTCAAAACAGAGCAGCACGGCAGCTACACGAACCTAGAGAGTGTAAAAGCAACTTGGGAGGGGGTTGTTGTACGTCCTTCATATACCTCCCTCAAGGTATTAGGCAATGGGTTGTCGCAACTTTCATCAGCACAGTTGGCGCAAGCCAAAGTAGAATTTGATGCAGAACTAGAATCTCTCCAAACTGAGGAGGGAATCTGGGATGATCTCACTACTTTGTATATATTGGGTCGTAAAGCTGGAAATAGAAGTAGTCGTTGATTGCCGCATAACAATCCCAATGCACCGGAACAATGTCAAGCGATCGATGAGTTGCAAAAGTTCTTGGTTCGGTGATTAAACCGTTAGGCAACAACTGACAATTTGAGAAAGTTTATTCACCAGGAAGCTTATTTACTGCTTCTTTGAACCAGTCCCTAGGGCAATAACGGCCTATCCCTGAGGTTGGAGCCGTGGCGCGGCACTCTCTGGGGTGCGATCGCCCACACCAGGCAGAGGACGAGCCCGTTGGGTTTTAATCATGCTCAAATTAATCGTTAGCAAAAAGCTGGTCAGGCTGGCAATCACAATCACCGGCACCATCGCCGTATCCGACAGCACGCTAAGAATCACCGTGGTGCTGATCGGGGTTTTGGTTATGGCCACATTCACTGCCGCCATCATGCAGACCATGCCAATGGTGGGGTGCACTTGGGGAAAGCCGAGAGCGATCGCCAGCCCCACCGCCGCGCCAATGTAAAACAGCGGAAAGATAAAGCCACCGCGAAACCCCGAGTGCAGCGTGCAGCTGATCGCCAGCATTTTGGCCAGGCCAATCAGCAGCAGCATGGTAACGCCAAAGGTCGAGCCAGTAGCGATAATGGTTTCGATTTCACGCTCGCCAAAAAATAGCGTTTGGGGAAACACCAGGGCAATCAAGCCGATTGAAAGACCTCCCAAGGTAGCCAGCAAAATCGTGCGATGCTCCAGAGGCCGCGTCAGCCAGCCCACCGTGCGAAACACCAGCACAAACAGCGCCGCCACCGCCGCCCCGATCGCCCCCAGCACTGCCCCCTCCGCCAAATTCATCAGCGTCAGCGGTGGTATCGAGGTGAAATGATACATGCCACCAATAGAAAGCCCCGTGGTCAGGCGAAACACCACAAAGCTCAAAATCGCCGCCAGAGTAGCCGGAATCAGCGCCTCGTAATACTCCAGCCCCCGCCGATGGGGAATCTCCAGCGCGAACAGCGCCCCACCCAGGGGCGCACCAAAGAAGGCACCCAGCGCCGCCGCCATACCGCAAAAGGTGAAGATCCGCGTGGTGCGCAGGGTAAGGCCAAGCTTTTGGGCCATCCAGCCGCCGACGCTGCCGTTGACCTGCACCAGGGGGGCCTCTGGTCCGGCACTGCCCCCCGCCACAATCGAAAATAGCGAGGCCACCACCATCGCCGGGGTCTGCTTGATATCGATGCGACCAGGGTCGTGCACCTTCTCCACTACAAAGGAAACCTCACCGGGCAAGCCCATCAGATACAGCGTCAGCCCCACCAGCAGCCCGCCCACGCTAGCGGCGATCCACACATAGTTGGTGGCGGGAAAGCTATTGGTAAAGAAGGGCTCTATTTGTTCAGGTATGGTGTGCCACACCAGGTGCATAAACCCCTCCAGCACCAGGTAGTAGGTGGTTGCAACGATGCCACCCACAATACCGATGACAGCGGCGGCCAGCATGGTTTGGGCATAGTCGAGTTCGCGGAGGGCGGTCTCTTCAACAGCCACGCCCTCAAAATCCATAGATGCCGTCATAACCTGGCCTCACGAGTCTGGGACGGAGGACGATTCCTTTACGAGGGCGCTGTGCGATCGCCTCAAGATTTAGATGTGTAGGGCTGGGTAGGGGCGTAGCATGCTATGCCCCTACGGGGATCGTGGTTTGATTCAGCAGAAACTACCGGCGATCACGCAGCGTCCCTCTTGGGGAATCGCCCTGCTCCACCGGCACGCCTGCGGGTATCGGCACCCCATGCTCGGCGTGGGACCCGACCACCTCTTTCAGGGTGAAGGCATTCAAAAAGGCCACGATCAGCGCCACACAGCCCAGCATTTGGAAAAACAGCTTGTCGCCCGCCACTCCCTGAGGCAAAAGGCTGTACACCGTCAGATAGACCACTGCTCCAACATTGCCGTAGGCCCCCACGTTGCCCGCAATTTGCCCGGTAATGCGGGGTTTCACCAGTGGCACAATGGCAAAGGTCGCCCCCTCGGCGGCCATCACAAAGAACGACGCCACCATGGTCATCAGCACCACAAAGAGGATCGGCACGCCCTGGCCAAACATGCTGAACAGCAGGTAGCCAACACCTGTGCCCGCGATGGTCACAACCAGAGTCAGCTTGCGGCTGCCCAGTTTATCCGACAGCAGACCGCCACCCGGTCTCGCCACTAAGTTCATGAAGGCGTACATGCCGGCCACAGCTCCAGCGATGGCGGCGGTGAGCCCAAAGCCGCGTTCAAAGTAGGTAGGCAGCATCGATACCACCGCTAGCTCAGAGCCAAAGCAAGCCACGTAGGCCATTTCCAGGTTAAACACCTGAGAAAATTTGTAGCGTTCCTCGGGAGGGTAGCGCTTTGCGCCGGTCATCAGGGGCTTGTTAGCCTGCCAAATGTTGTAGGCCTGAAACAGGTATAGCCCGACGAGTAACACCCCAATCACGACGAGGACTTCGATACCGATAAAATCAACCTTGGTCAATCGCCAGGCAATCAGCCCCAGCACTCCAACTAAGGGAATATTCGTTGCTAGCAGAAGCCAAAAGTCGCGCTGACTGGTGACTTCCATCCCGGCGCTACTGGGGGGGCGCTGATAGACCTTACCTGGGGGCGTATCGGTCACATTGAAGTAGTAGACCACGCCGTAGCAGGCGGCGGCGATGCCGGTGAGGGCGATCGCCAGTCGCCAGTTCACCTGGCCAGCGGTTAAAAAGCCCAGCGCGGCGGCGATCGACGGTAGCGTAAAGGCCGCCCCAGCCGAGCCAAAGTTGCCCCAGCCGCCGTAGATGCCTTCAGCCAGACCAATTTCGTTTTCCTCAAACCACTCGGCCACCATGCGAATGCCGATTACAAAGCCGCAGCCGACAATGCTCAGCGCCAGGCGGGAGTAGACCATCTGCTCAAAATTTTGAGCCAGGGCAAAGGCAATACAGGGAATTGCTGAGTAGATCAGCAAGCAGGAGTAGGTAATGCGTGGCCCAAAGCGATCGAGCACCATGCCGATAATGATGCGGGCGGGCACCGTCAGCGCCACGTTGCAGATGGCGATGGTGCGCATTTGCGGATCGGTTAATCCCAAGTCGGCCTTGATAGCCGTAGTCAAGGGGGCAAAGTTAAACCAAATCACAAACGTTAGAAAGAATGCAAACCACGTCATGTGCAGGATTTTGTGCCTGCCGCTAAATGACCACAATCCAGCCATAACTACTCAACTCCAGATAGATGATTGCCCCAAAAACCCGATTTAGCTGCATTGATTTGCGGCAGACTCAGCTTTAGAAGCCGATGCCTATTCACAAGCGCACTAATGGGTAAAAAACCTAGGAACTTTCGTCAGCATTAGGAAAAACTTAAACGCGGCCAAGCCTGAAACCAGTGAGCTGAAATCACCGAGAAAAGGGTTGCCTACAAATAAATCTTTTTCATAGGCAAAGATTAATATCGAACTCATCGGTGCTTTGTGTAAGTGCTTACAAAACACCTGCGCTGATGGCTTTTTTGCGCTGCTGCGATGCGTTTGCTGCAACAGCGCAGGGCAACACGAGCGAGGGATTACCGAAGATTTCTGTATCTTTAGCTACAGAAACAGTAGAATAAAAGACGATTCTCCTTCCCGTGCCGTCTGATGAGATTTCAAGATCCTCAAGTTGCGATCGCCCTTCACCGCCTAGAGATGCTTGCCACTGTGGCTGCTGTTTTGGCCGCCGCTACCTTTGTCGGTGCTGCGACGACCCTAGTTGCGATCGAGCAAGCCGAAACGTCAGGTCAAGGTTTGGTGATGCCCAGCGAAGCCGTGCTTTGGCAGGGGCTAGGGCAAAAAGGCGAGTAGCTGTACAGTTTTGACCGATAAAGGGCCCTCCCCTTGGTTGCCAACGGCCTTCTAGTTTGTGGTTAAATTTTGGCAGCTACTCAATTGGGTGAGTCTGTATGGCTAGCCTCATTCCGATCTCAACTTTGTTTATTGGCTTGCACGGCCTTATTGCTCTGGCCCTGTCTTACCTAGTAGTGATAGAGCGGATCAGCACCCGAATTTGGCACGGAGCATCTCAGTCCGATGTGTCAAACCAGCCAGACTATTTAGAAAACCCAAGTAAATGGGCTGCCTTTGTCGAAGGCTACGCGCAAAAATCAGTAGCCCCCAAGACTAGCGACGACGGCTTGTTGCAGCGCAAAGTCCGCGCCTACGGCAATTTTGTCGAACACGTTCCCCTCGCCCTGCTGTTCATTCTGGCGCTGGAATTAATGCAGGCTTCAACCTGGTTAGTGTGGATGTTGGGCATTACCCTGACCGTGGCTCGCATCGCCCACGCCTGGGGACTGATCAAAACCTATGGGCCATCGCCGGGTCGGGCAATTGGGTTCTTTCTGACCTGGTTTGTCTACCTTGTTGGTGCCGGAGCCTGCGTCTATACGGCGCTGCTGGCGTTAAGCCAGGGGTAACCTAGGTGGCGTCTTAAACTTCTAGGGACAGCTGCACATGGTCGGGCTCTCCGGTCGGTTCTAGGTTAGAGAGGGTGAGGCCAAACAGGCGTACAGGTTGGCTGCGATCGCAGTGAGCTAAGAGCATTTCTTCGGCCCAGGGCAAAATAGGTGACTCAGCGCCAATGGCGGCGACAAAAGTGTGGCTGCGGGTAATCTGCCGATAGTTGGCGTACTTGACCTTGAGGGTGAGGGTGTAGCCTCGGCAGCGCTGTTCTTGCAGGCGGCTGATCACTTCAGCGGCGACACCCTCTAGCGCTACGGTCATATCCACCAGATTGGTGAGGTCGGGCGAGAACGATCGCTCCGCCCCCAGCGATTTGCGAATCCGGTTGGGGTTGACGGGGCGATCGTCCTGGCCCTGGGCGACGTGGTAGTAGAAATGCCCCACCTTGCCAAAGTGCTGCACTAGGTCAGCTTCGGTCCGCTGGCGCAAGTCGGCCCCAGTAGCAATGCCCAGGGCGCGCATTTTGCGAGCGGTTACGTAGCCAATACCGTGAAACTTTTCAATCGGCAACGCGGCGACAAAGGCCTCGGCCTGCTCGGGCAAAATCAGGGTGAGGCCGTCGGGTTTATTTTGGCCGCTGGCCATTTTGGCAAGAAACTTGTTGACCGACACCCCCGCCGAGGCGGTGAGCTGGGTGGTGTTGTGGATGTCGGCTTTAATGGCGCGGGCCAGCACCAGAGCCGAGGGCTCCTCAAAAGCATTGGTGGTGACATCCAGGTAGGCCTCATCGAGGGAAAGAGGCTCAACCAAATCAGTGTAGCGGTGAAAGACAGCTCGAATTTGCTGGGAAACGGCTTTGTAAACCTCAAAGCGCGGGCGAGCAAAAATCAGGTTGGGGCAACGCTGCTGGGCGATGCGGGCGGGCATAGCGGAATGAATGCCGTACTGGCGGGCCTCGTAGCTGGCCGCCGCTACGGCCCCCCGCTGCTCAGGACGACCGCCTACCACCAGAGGCTTGCCTCGGTACTGAGGAAAGTCTCGCTGTTCTACGGAGGCGTAGAAGGCGTCCATATCGACATGGATGATTTTGCGCATCAAGACGGCGGCGATCGCGACATGACTAACGAGGCATGGCGGTTATACCACCTTAGGACAGGGGGCTTTCCTCCCTGCGGAATAGCGGGCTTGCCGCGATGATTTAAGTATAGAAAGCAGAGAGTTAAGGCTATGGCCACTTGGCAATCATCGTCTCAACCACCAAATACCCAATCCATGTGGAGCTTGGGGGCAGCCCAAGCCCAAATGCATGCGATCGCCGCGGCCTTGATGCCCGTGGGGCTTTCCCCTACGGGCCGAGTACAGTTGCCCTCAATTGAGATTGAGGACACCGCCAACGCTCTGGTGGTAACGGCCTTTTTGCCGGGAGTAGAGCCCCAAGCCGTGCAGGTGCGGGCCACCAGTAAGTCACTTACCTTTTCCGGCCAGCGGCAGTCGGGCTATCGCAGCCCGCTGATCCAGAGCCTGGGGATCAATTATTTTCAGCAGACGGTGCCGCTGCCCGAGCGCGTGCTCAATCGCCAGGTGCAGGTGGCCTACCAGGGCGGGGCGATCGTGGTGACATTGCCCAAGGCCAAAGGCTGGGGACAGCGGCTCATGCAGGGCTGGCAGCGGGCTCGGCTGGAGTTGGGGCTAGCGCTCAAAGCCTGGGGGCAGCGTCTCTTAGAAGATCGGTAACAGAATCTAAAGCCTAGGTAAGAAAAAGAGTTGGGTGTCAACATCTGATCGACACTGGATCTACGATGAGACCTAGGACTGATTCCATTTATGACTGACTTCGACGATTTTCTGCGCCACAAGTACGCCTACGTAGCCATTGGAGAGTTTAAACCCGGCTGTTTTAGCGAAGCCCGCCAGCTCTACGAAAAGGCGGTATCGACCTACACGAAAGGCTTTCAGGGAGCTTACCTGCTGCAAGAACCAGGCAGCGATCGCGGCATCGCGATCATTCTCTGGGACAGCATTGAGGATATGGACGACAACCAAAGCGAAGTCTATCAAAAGACCCTGGGCAAGATTGCCCACCTGTTTGAGACGCCACCTGTGACCTCGTTCTACGAAGTGTGTAGCGAAATTGGCCTGCCCCAAATTTTGGCCGCCGCCAGTGCTGCGGCCAAATAGCTTAAATCCTACTGGAGCTGAGTGTCTTGAGTGCCACTCCAAAAGGCGCTCAGCTCTATCCTAATTGTCTAAACCTAGCTGCCCATGGCGGCCCATGACCAATTGGCTGTCGTTCAGAGATACGATCTTCAACTTGGTTGCTGGCCTAATGAATACGATCTTGCAGAGCTGAGGTTAAAAACGCTGGTTGCACGACAATACCAGCAAGGTAGGGTTGTGGATTGTCAGCGATTTTACGTAGGGCCTATCCGCCTAAACATTCGGCTAGTCGAGCAATGCCTGAGCCTTGGGTGGCTTTTCGGCAGACTTTAATTCCCAGAGGGAAACTCCGAGAACGACATGGCTAAGGCCCGCTGTCCTAACTTGCTGGAGCTAACTGAAACCCCTCGCAGAGGTGTAGCGAGCCAGCCTTAAATCTTTTTATTTTCATACAGTGATCGACGAATGAAGCGCAAGCAGCTGGCTGGTCTGTTTAGGACTATGCCGATTTTGTGCCAAATTCGAGCCTGTCCATCATTTCAATCAAAGCAACACAGTCGGAGCATCGGCGTGGCCAAGCAAAAGGCTTCGCGGTGTTCGCATAAACGCATCAGGGGGCGCAAAGAGCATCGACATTATGGCCCTCTCAAAAGCTGAGTACGGCTTGTGTAAAGCTGTCTAGCCCCTTTAAAGCTGGCTGTCCAGAGAGCGTTATGCCAAATTTTTCTCTGGTCTCAAAGGTTGGGTTGAGTCAGTAAATTTACGGGGCAAGGGTGAAGTTTTCAGAGTCAACTCATTCACCCTAAGGAATTTCTCCCATGCGTCAATTGATTTTGGGCCAGCTCAAGTGCAACGAAACCGAAGACTGGGGCGCAGACGAGTGCCGTCTCGAAGTTTTCGTTGATGGTGCGCCGCAGCCTCACCTCAAGCGCAGCCTCAACGACGGCAATACCTGGTCTTTGAACCAGACCTACACCTTTAACGACGGTGTGGAAATCAAGCTCTGGGATGAAGACTCCCCCGATGCCGATGACTTTTTGGGCTCTGTTCACATCACCGCTGGGTTAACCTCAGGCGCAACCGCCGCATTTACCCGCGATGGGGCCAACTACCAATTGCGCTTCCAGGTCATCGATATACCTGATGTTGACCCGGTTGCCGATGCGATCGCCGCCTTTGAGCAATCCGCCCAACCGGGAGTGTGGCCCCAAATCACCAAAGTCGAGCTGATTCAAGATATTCGCGCTACGGTTGCCAACCCGCTCAACATCAACCAAAACTACACCCCCTTCTGCGGTCCGACTGCCATTGTGTTTGAGCTGGTGTCTAAACAGCCCGCTCGCTACGTCGAGTTCTGCCGCTCGCTCTACGAAACCGGCCAGTTCCGCGGCCGCACCAAAACCGTACGTCCCTCCGACGGTCTCCGGCAGAGCAAAATTCGCTCCGGCATGTCTGCCGCCGACTGGATGTTGATTGCCACCCTGCGCGATGCGGAAAATCTGATCTTTCCGGTCACTGGAGACTCCGGCAGCCTCGAAAACAACGTTGCAGGCATCACCACCCCCTGGGAAATGAAGGGCTGGATTTCTGAAGTTTTGGGCTACAGCCAGGTCGATTTTGAATCCACCTTTGTCTACGGCGAATTTGACGCCATGAAAAGCGCAGACGCCGCCCGCCGCCAGGGGGGTGTGGCCTTTGTGCTCATTAACGCTGCCATGCTTGGCGGCAGTGCGCCCACCGTGGCTTTCCCTAACCACTGGGTTGCCTACCAAGGCGATCTCAGCATCGACAACGGCGTCTGGTATAAGCACGACAGCGGCCACATTCGCTTCAAGTGCTACAGCTGGGGAAGCATTTACTCCGTAGATCGAGGCGAAGGCTCCTTTGAAGACTATATGTGGGGCGTTGTGACGGGGCGATAAGGGTGGAAGGGTAGGGGGTGGATGAGTTGGGGGTAAAGGGTAAAGGGCCAAGGGTTTAGGGTGCAAGGTTCGCGGCAGGACTTAAACCCTAAACCTTGGACCTTGAACCCTTGCTTCCCCCTTAACCTGTCATCTTTGGCTTGGCGGACTACTGATCAAAAGGCTGCGGCTTACCCCCTCACTTTCCCGCTTCCCCTTCCTCTAGATCTTGATGCTCGTGGGCAAAGTAGTCGTTAAAGCCTTGGCCAAAGCAGCGGTGATACTTTTCTTCGACAGCAGACTTTGATAGCTCAAATTGGCACATCAGATCCATGAGCATCGCCCGGTGCAGAATGTCATCTTGGCTCAGCACCGCACCACGCTCCAGAGGCAAGCCATTGGCATCCACGGCTTTGTAGAAGCCGCGCAGATCCTCAATGGTTTTGACAGTACACGCAGCTGGTCTTAGGATTGCGCGATCGCCCCTTCAGTAGCGTTCTAAAATTTCAACCGCAGCCACGGGTACTCGCAGCAGAAACACCCTCGCAGTGTACTGTACGCAGTCCACCTCAAGACCCTGTGCTCAAGGCTTTGTGAAGACTCCGAAGATATACCTAAAAAGCTATGAACTTCGTGGCTTAGCGCCAACGTTTTAGAGTGACCTATGCCACTATCAGAACTATCCCAGGGAGAAAAAGTGTGACGGTCACTACCTGCCATTACGCAGCGATCGAAACAACATCTATCTGAAATTCGTCACTAAAAATCTGTTATTTAGCCATTACCATCGCTACTCCGTGTTTTCTTCGACCCCAGCGGCGGGAACTCTCGGAACTCATCGATGGTAATGGCGTGGCATTAGTCCACAGCAGCTCTAGCAATAACGTTAAGCATTTGTACTACTCAACGTCCCAGGCCGATACGACGGGGCGAAGGGGTGGTGCGGCTGTTTCCCGTCATGCTTTGGGCCCCGAGTAGCCTGCCCAACAGGGTAGCTCGTTAGCCCCAATGGGTAGGCCATCAATGCCTACCAGCAGTCTCGTTCGGGAGAAATATTCTCCCGACGGCAACTGCTTTTTGATACCAAGACTACCGTAAACCACTACTGGAAACTGTAGGTTAAACATGACTGTCGCTAAAAATCGTACTAAGCAATCTGTACCCGCCTCCTACCAAAACGTTGCGGCTCAGACTGCCCCTCAAAATCACTCTATAAATAATCTAGATATTTCTGTAGATAGCCCACCCTATTGTCGCGTGACCAACAACATTAAACCCCTGCTAGAGAAGGTTTATCCCTCGGAAACAGCCGAGCGGTTGACCACCGAAATCTTTGCTCTGATTAAAGACACCCTGTGCCCCTCAGGCCGCGAAGATCTTAAAAAGTGGAATCACAACAATGTTCTGCTAATTACCTACGGCGATACCATCTGTGATGGCGATCGCCCCCCGCTGTCGGTGCTGGCTGAGTTTCTCGAAACTCACCTCTACGACACCATTACCGGCGTTCATATTCTGCCCTTCTTCCCCTACAGCTCCGACGATGGCTTTGCCATCATCGACTACCTTCAAGTCAACCCCGAGTTGGGCAGTTGGGCAGATGTCAAGCGGATTGCTAGTAATTTCAACCTGATGGCCGACCTGGTAATTAACCACATCTCCAGCCAGCACGAATGGTTTGAGCAGTTTAAGCAAAACGAATTACCCGGCCGCAACTATTTCATCACTGCCGACCCCAGCGAAGACCTGTCTCAAGTGGTGCGGCCCCGCAGTTCGCCACTGCTGACTCCTGTAGAGACCACCGCTGGGGAAAAGCACGTCTGGACAACCTTCAGTGCCGACCAAGTCGACGTCAACTTTGAGAACCCCGACGTGCTGATTGAGTACGTCAAAATTATCCTGGCCTACGTTGAGGCTGGGGCGCGCTACATTCGCCTTGATGCGGTGGGCTTTTTGTGGAAAAAGCACAACACTAACTGCATGCATCTGTCCGAAACCCACGCCATCGTGCGCCTGTTCCGCGAGATCTTACAGTTGGTTAATCCCGGCATTTCGCTGATCACCGAGACCAACGTGCCCAACCGCGAGAATCTCAGCTACTTCGGCAACCGCAACGAAGCCCACATGATCTATAACTTCAGCCTGCCGCCGCTGCTGCTGAATGCGCTCATGCAGGGCCGCGCCGACCACCTCAAAACCTGGATGATGAGCATGCCGCCTGCCCCCATCGGCTGTGCCTACTTTAACTTCACCGCCTCCCACGACGGCATTGGTATGCGCCCCGCCGAAGGGCTTCTAACTGGCGACGAGCATGAGCAGCTGATTACGGCCATGCGCAACTTCGGCGGCAAAATCAGCATGCGCTCTCGTCCCGACGGCACCGAGTCTCCCTACGAGATCAACATTTCACTATTTGATGCCCTCAAGGGTACCGTGAAGGGCGAAGACCAGTGGCAGGTAGAGCGGTTTCTCTGCTCCCAGACCATCATGATGGCGCTGGAGGGCATTCCTGCTTTCTATATTCACAGTTTGCTAGGCACCCACAACTACACCGAAGGCGTTGAAGAGACTGGCCACAACCGCACCATCAACCGCTATAAGTGGGATCTCAAGACGCTGGAAACCGCCCTAGCCGACCCCACCACCTCCCACGCCAAAGTACTGGCGGAGCTCAAGCGGCTAATCAAGATTCGTCGCCAGCAGACCTCATTTCACCCCAACGCTACCCAGTACACGCTGCACCCGATGAATTCGGCGCTGTTTGCCTTCTGGCGGCAAAGCCTGACCCGCGACCAGAGCATTTTTTCGGTGCACAATTTGAGCGACCAGCCTCAAGACCTACAGCTGAGTGATCTCAACCTAGTCAGCACCGACGACTGGTACGACCTCATCAGCGGACACCGTTTTACTGACGATCGGGCAGCCTACGAACTAGCTCCCTATCAGTCGGTATGGATCACCAACAAGCCCAACTCCGCCCACGACGACACCATGCCAACGCTGCTGTAGCCTAATAGTCTTAAGGGGGATCTGTAAGAGCATGGATTCCCCTTAAATTCAGGTTGGAGTACTCTGTAATCGCACGAAAGTAGCTGGTTGTTGTTTGAGGGATGCCTAAGAAAGTTGGAGAATTAAAATCATTACTTCGCCAAGCTGGCTTCGAGCGTAAACGGACTAAAGGAAGTCATGAGCGTTGGGTACATCCGACGCTACCAGAGTTGCCTATTACCCTTGCGGGTAAAGACAGCAAAGATGCCAAAGTTTATCAGGAAAGACTGGTTCAAGCAGCTTTGCGTAAGCTAAAGGAAAAGGGAGAAGGCCAATGACATCACTCAAATATCGAGTTAATATCCTTTGGTCTGAGGAAGACGACGCCTACTTAGTCGAGCTGCCAGAATTTGCTACGGAAACGCAGCGCTACTTCACCCACGGGGATACCTACGAAGAAGCCCTTAGCAATGCTCAAGAAGTATTAGAGCTATTGATCGAAAGTTATCAGGCTGAAGATAGGGCCTTGCCCCAGCCTCAAATCCTACAAGCAGCTTAGTTGACTAAGGCTAGGCTAACTCTACTCAAGGAAGTTGCGATCGTCGTCAAGGCAAGCGTCCCAGCTGGCGGAGAGGGCGTCAGCGACCATGGCCTCAAAGGCGGCGGTGTTAACCGATCGCGTAATGTGCTCGTGCATCGGGTCTGACAGCGGGATCAGGCGCAGTCGTCGGTTGTCTTGCACCAGGTCAAAATGGTTGCCATCGGCATCAGTTTTGCCAATTTCTAAGCAATCGAAGCTGTAAACGTTGATATAGAGTGTATGATTGGCCACGAGCGTAGCCTGCTGCCCGTCGGCGAACACTTCCATGACCAGTCCTTGGCCCTCGGAGAGCGTAATGCCGTCTTGAAAGTGGCGGTACTGCACCTGTCCCAGGTCTTGCAGTAGCCTGAGCATGTCGTTTTTGTTGACAACGACCCCGCTATCGATTAAACAAGGAGCGGGGATGCTTAAATTACTAGCACGCTCGTGATTCATGGGTTTTTAACCACGCTACGTTTGCGGGTGGAGCAAGGCCCGTGGCGATCGCTCCTGTGGGTCTATATCCACGATACTCGATATCGCTGGGAATGATCTGCCCGGCGATCGCTTAGCTCTGTGGAAAACCCTGAGATAATTCTGCCAAAGGTCCAACAGCTAAGCATTCCGCCAGAATGCTAAAGTCTCCGTAATTTTGCCGAAATGTTTTTCTACAGCGCAGAGGTGGATCCGTGACCCCATTGCCCCCCGCGCGACCCGGTGAAACCTCCCCTCGCCCCGGCTGGTTTGCCCGGTTGGGAGGATCCATCTTGTTCTACACAAAGCTGCCTTTGCCGCCGGGCTGGGAGCCTCGCTTTGAGGGTATTGCCCCGTTAGCTCCGGTGGTGGGCTTGGGCATAGGACTCGGTTTAGTCGCAACCGATTTGGCCCTGGCTCAGCTAGGTATGCTGACGCTAACCCGCAGCGCCTTAGTTATTGGGCTGGGGGTGTGGGTAACTGGCGGCCTGCACCTCGATGGCGCGATGGATACTGCCGATGGCCTGGCGGTGATGGACCCTCAGCAACGGCTGACGGTAATGGCCGACAGCCACAGCGGAGCCTTTGGCGTGATGGCAGCGCTCGCCATTCTCGGCCTCAAAACCCTGGCCCTGGCTGAGCTAGCTACCGGGCGCGGCTGGGTATTGGTGGCGGCGATGGTGTGGGGTCGCTGGGGCCAGGTAGTAGCGATTGCCCGCTACCCCTACCTGCGCGCCGAAGGCAAGGGAGCACTGCATCGGGAGCATTTGCGATCGCCCCAAGACTGGCTGCTAGGGCTAGCGCTAGCCCTGGGAATACATGGTCTTTGGATCTGGAGACAGCCCAATCAAATTTTGCTTAACGGTATCAGCCTGGCGGGGGGACTGGTCTTCTCTCTTCTTATAGGAGCCTGGCTAAATCGTCGTCTAGGGGGGCACACTGGCGACACCTACGGAGCCACGGTCGAATGGACTGAAACCCTGCTGCTGTGCCTAGCTACCCTGCCATAGAGCTTGCCGTACCCGTGGTTATCGAATCGCCCCCAGGGTATTCTTCCAGCTCAGCTCTTTACCCAGCACCATCAGCGCTTTTTGATCGGCCCCGGTGAACAGACCACTGTCAACTAGCTCAGCCAGTACCTGCTGGGCCAGCTGAGCGGCAAACACGCCTCCCGACCTGAGCAAATGGCTGTAGTAGCTAAACTGCGTCTGCCCATCTTCGTTGCAGTGGAAGCAGTGCACCTGCTCTGGCGTCAGGCCATAGACGGGTGTATTGGCGGGCACCACCACCCGAGGAATGCCGTGTTTCCCATAGCGCTGGTTGCTCTCGCCCTCCAAGGTGCCTACAAGCACCACTCCCAGCAGGGTGCGAGTCTCTTGCACCAGATCGGGGGTAAATAAAGGATCAGGCTCACTAGAAAGCCGTGGCCCACTGTTAAAAAAGAGCGGGTTGAACAGTTGCGAGTTGTATACCAGCCCCACGGCCCAGTGGCGATCGTTGTCAAAGCTGACAAACTGGCCAAAGCCGCAGTCTTCCGGCGTTGGTGGCGAACAGACATCCTGGGCGTCGTCAACTTGCACCACGTAGTCGCAGTGGGAATTAGACTTCACCACTTTGCCAATGCGGCAGGGGGGTAGGGCCGTAGAGAACAGATCCATAGAGTGCTCTAGGGTGGAACATGGGTACTTATTGTAGACCGTTCCGCAATAGGTGAGCACTTTAGCTTCGGTTACGCTCTGCCACTGTCACGATTCCGGCAGCTAGGCCGAGGCGAAAGCTTTAGAACTCTTCTATAGTCCAAACCCTTCGTCAAAATCGCTGCGGGTCATAGGCTGACTGACCTCCAAGCCCTCGCCCCCTATCATTGTCAAGGGCTTGCCATCCACCGAAATCCACACTGGGGCAGTGGGGTCAAAGGCAGTGGCGGTGTAGATCACCTGGCCTAGGCGGCCCATCATTGCTGCGCTGCCACCGCCGGCCTCAAAGTTGCTCGACAGATCGACATGGACCCCGTCTGCCTCTACGGAAGCCTCAATTAGCTGAGTCTGTTCGGGAATTGTAGTGAACGCTTGCTGGCTCGGGTCGCCCGACTTAGAGAGTAGGTCGCTAAATGCGGCGGTGACTTTCTCCGAGGGGGAGGCATCAGCCGTGATAGTAATGGGCTGGGGCACCAGCGCAAAGCCTGTACCCTCGTCCTTTAGCCAGTAGACCTGGCCAGTAATTTCTGCCGGGGCAGGCTGGCTAACTGGGTCTTTTGGGGGGGTGTCTTCGACCTTGGGCGGCGCGGCAGGAGTGGTGACCTCCGGCACGGTCATGATGGGGTCGGGGTCAATGTCGAGGCTAGGAAACTCTGCCACCGGAGGCGTGGGGTTGATGGCACGCCAGGTAAACCACGCCACAGACCCACCCGAGGCCACTACCAGAGTGGTTAATCCGGCCAAAACGCCGAGGGGAACACGCCTTAGCTTGCTTTTGAGATCCATGGTGGGGGTCCAAATGGGGTCACAACTTTAGCCTAGGGTAGTCCAACTTTCTCTAGGGTGGGGGTGGGACAGCTTCTTGAGCTGTCTGCCGAGTTAAGAGCGGGGAGGTTGGCTCTATTTTGGCAAAGATGGCAACATCTAGCTCATTGTCTCGGACTTTAAAGTCGATGACGCGGGCTACCACGCCCAATGCCTCTAGCCGCCGCAAGGTAAGGCGCTCTTGAGCGCCCTGCACAAACGCTTCGAGTAGCTGGGGTGGGGTGTCCTCACCGTCGACGGTAATGGTGGGGTCAACCAGAGCAAACCGATGGCCGTTGAGGATGTCCAGTCCTAGCTCGACCACGATCGCAATATTCTCCTGGGTCACCCGGTCTTGCAGGTCGACCACAACGCGAAAGCGATCGCCCTCTAGAAACTCCAGCGATGGGTTGGCCAGGCCATAACGGTTTTTCTCTCGCTGGCCTGCTGCCCCAGGCAGAGTAAATTCTAGGGTGTCGAGCCAGCCCTGCGCCAGGGACGACTGCAAAAACGCATTGAGATCGTCGTCGTTGAGACACAGGCGCAGGGCGGTCTGGGCTGGTTCATCGAGCACCAGTGCCCCCTGCTGCAAACGGCCAAGATCCACATCTACAGCGTCGGTTTCGATATCTATAGAGTCGATGCGGAGGCCAGGCAGCTGACGGGTTTCGACCCCCCGAGCGGCAATCCAAGTGTGCTCAATGCGGCCGCTGGCCAGCTGATAGTTGGGCACATTGTCAATGCGCACCTGCAACGTCTCGGCCTCGGCAAGCTGGTTGCGCAGGGCGGCCTCGGCCAGGGTGTCAACCACTACGCCGCCGCTACCCGCTACCCCCAGCAGGGCCGAGAGAAGAATGGTGATCAGTTCCATGGTTCCTCCTGGGGAGTAAGTGGGGGCTGGCCCTAGCGGCTGGCCAGCAGTTCATCGACAATCCAGCCTTTGATCAAGGGAACGACCTCGGCCAAGGCCACCTCCTGCACAATGCCCGTGGCCCGATCGACCACCTCTACTTTGCCATCCCTCAGAGCTCGCCCGGTGACAACGCGGTAGGGAATGCCAATTAGATCAGCGTCTTTGAACTTGACCCCGGCTCGCTCGTCGCGATCGTCGAGCAGGGCCTCGACCCCTACTGCCAGCAGCTCTTTGTAGATCGCCTTGGCGGCTTCGACCTGCAAATCATCGCCCATGTTGGGAATCACCACGATCGCCTGGTAGGGCGCGATCGCCACCGGCCAGACAATGCCGTTTTTATCGTAGGACTGCTCCACTGCTGCCTGGGCCAGGCGCGACACACCAACTCCGTAGCAGCCCATCACCAGGGGCAGCTCAGCCCCGTTTTCGTCGGTGAAAGTGGCCCCCAGCGCCTGGGAGTATTTAGTACCTAGCTGAAAGATATGGCCAATCTCAATACCCCGCGCGGTTTGCAGGGTTTGACTGGGGTCATGCAGGGCGCGATCGCCAGCCACCGCCTTGCGCACATCCACCACCTTTTTGGGCAGGGTAAATTCCTTGCCCCAGTTGCCGCCCACCACGTGGTAGCCCGCCTCGTTGGAGCCGGTGACGAAGTTTTCGAGGTCGGTGGCGGTGCAATCGACTAGGCGCAGAAACTTGGGCTCCACCTCTTTGCCGCCATTAATATAGTCATCGCCCAAATCAGGGGCCATATAACCCAGGGGCAGCGGTTGGGCGGCCCACTGGCGCTGGGCGTCTTCGTCGGGCACCCCTAGGGAGATCACGGCAGCACCACCGTAGTCGGCGGCCAGCTTAGTCAGCTCGTTGGTCAGCTTCACGTCGTTGACATCCTGGTCGCCGCGCAGGCTGACCAGCACCAGCACCACCCGGCCGTTGTCGAATGTCGCCTGATACAGCACGTTCTTAACGATCTGGGTGGGCGAGCACTTGAGAAACTTTGCCAGCGATTCAATCGTGGGCGTGTTGGGGGTTTCCAGCTTCTCAAATTTAGTAAAGGTAGAGGGCACCGCCTCCACCGGGCGCGACACGGCCTTTTCAACGTTGGCGGCATACTTCCCGTCTTCGGTGTAGAGCACCTCGTCTTCGCCTGCCTCAGCCAGCACCATGAACTCAGTGGAGCCCGACCCACCGATCGCGCCAGAATCCGCATCCACTGCCCGAAACTCCAGCCCGCAGCGGCGCAAAATGTTGCTGTAAGCCTGGTACATCTCCTGATAGGTTTCCTTCAGGCTGCTCTCGCTGGTGTGAAACGAGTAGCCGTCCTTCATAATGAATTCGCGCCCGCGCATGAGGCCAAAGCGAGGCCGAATCTCATCGCGAAACTTGGTCTGAATCTGATAGAGGTGCAGGGGCAGCTGCCGGTAAGAGCGCACCATGTCGCGAGCGACGGCGGTGATCACCTCCTCGTGGGTAGGGCCAAGGCCGACCTCCTGCTGGCGGCGATCGATCAGCGAGAACATAATGCCCTCCGCCTTAGTGTAAGTATCCCACCGGCCCGACTCGCGCCAGAGTTCAGCCGGTTGCAGCTGGGGCAGCAGGCATTCCTGCGCGCCCGTGACATTCATCTCGTCGCGCACGATATCTGAAATCTTGTTGAGCACCCGCCACAGCAGGGGCAGATAGGCATAGACTCCGCTGGCAACACGACGCATGTACCCCGCCCGCAGCAGCAGTTTGTGGCTAGGAATCTCGGCCTCTGCCGGATCTTCTCGTAGGGTGACAAACAGCATTTGGGATAGACGCATGGGGGGCTCCAACGGTGACTGGGGAGGGCTCATAGGCCATAGTAAACGAGGACGGGCAGCCCTTCCATTACCTGACAGGTGCAGCCGGAACTGTTTACTGCTCAATTACCGGTTGGTGCCTATCGGGAATGGTAAAGAAATCCGCTACAGTGTCTAAGCAGCCGTTCTAAGATTGGCGTGGGCGTTGGCCTCTGGCCTGTCTTTGACCATTGCCCCTAACTCACCCAGAATTGTTGCACTGCAAGGGAAATGGCATCTGCCCACCGTTCCTGAAAACAGCCTTACCGAGAGACTGACGCTGCATATCCTGCATCCTCAAGGTCTGGGTTAGGCGTACCGTCTCAACTATTCCTCCTCTATGAAAAAAGTTTTCGTCCTCGATACCAACGTATTGCTTCACGATCCGATGGCAATGTTCAGGTTTGAGGACAACGATGTGGTGTTACCCATCACCATTATCGAAGAGCTCGATCGCTTCAAAAAAGGCACCGCCGACACCGGCCGCAACGCTCGCTACGTATCGCGCACTCTAGATGAGCTGCGCCAGCAGGGATCGCTGGTCCAGGGCATTCCGCTAGAAAAGGGCGGCACCCTCAAAGTGGCCCTGTGCCACCGCGACACCCTGCGGCAGTTGCCCGCCGAGCTGGAGGGCGACCAGGGCGACAATGCTATTCTCGCCGTGGCGATGGAGTATAAGCACCACCACGACATGCCCGTGGTGCTGGTCAGCAAAGACACCAACCTGCGCATCAAAGCTAATGCCGTCGGGCTGGTAGCCGAAGACTACGAAACCGACAAAATTGACTACGACGACCTCTACACCGGCACTCTGGAGGTGATGACCTCTGCCGAGGCCATGAGCCAGCTCTTTGGCAACGGCCACTTGAAGCTCGATGTGCCCCTACACCCCAACCAGGCAGTCACCCTAGTCGATGAGACGAACCCAAACCACACGGCGCTGGCCATGGTGCAGGGCAGCAGCGGCAAGCTGGTGCCTCTCAGCAAGCTGCCCCACGCTGGGGTATCGCGGGTGTTGCCCCGCAACCGTGAGCAGCGGTTTGCCTTTGAGCTGCTGCTGCAAGACTCGATCGCGATGGTGACCCTGGTGGGCAAGGCGGGCACAGGGAAAACGCTGTTGGCGATCGCCGCTGGGGTGCAAAAAGTCGCCGATGAGCGCCTCTATTCGCGCCTGCTGATCGCTCGCCCCATCGTGCCCCTGGGTCGCGATATTGGCTACCTGCCCGGCGACATGCGCGAAAAGCTCAACCCCTGGATGCAGCCGCTTTACGACAACTTCGACCTGATTTTTGGCACCCAGGATATGCGTGGCCGCCCCGAACACTGGCGCCGCGGCCACGAAGAAATGATCGACCAGGGGCTATTGCAGATTGAGGCGCTGACCTACATTCGGGGGCGATCGATTCCCAAGCAGTTCCTAATTGTGGATGAAGCCCAAAACCTCACCCCCCATGAGGTTAAAACCATTCTCACCCGCGCTGGGGAAGGCACCAAAATCGTTCTCACTGGCGATCCCGACCAGATCGACAACCCCTACGTTGACGCCTCTAGCAACGGCCTGACCTACGTCGTCGAGCGTTTTAAGGACGAAGCCTTAGCTGGGCACATAACGCTCAACAAAGGGGAGCGATCGGGCCTGGCCGAGCGGGCAGCGATGCTGCTGTAGAGCTTGCTGATTTAATGCTTCAAATCTAAAGCCGCTTGCCTGCAACCGCATGGTTTGGGTGAATTAAACACAGCGCTGACTAGTTCGCTAGGACAGTACTAATTGCCTTAGCAGAGGCTGGAGCGGCGAGCTAGCGTATAGCCATCGCCTATGGGTTACCGATGAAAACGTTTTAACCTTCGTGGCGACGGTCAGATCCTATTTTTCTCCGAGCTATGAGACCTGACCATTGGGGAAATTAGCCTTGCGATCGAACTCTATTGATAAGCGATAGGCAATCTTTATGAATAGCCTTCATATTCATTCATTAAACACTACTTAAATCAACGCTAAACGGCATTGACGATAGCAGAAATACCTTCAAATCATCAGAATTCCCTAACCATTATTGAAAAGAAATTAACCTTTACCTTTGCGCCCCATAGCTCCTTCTTAACTTGTTAGGATCACCACCAAATCTAGCAACGGGAGATTTTTATGACTCGATTCCTTGTGGCTGTAGTAGATGGTGCCAAAGCTAAGTTTTTGACCCTAGAGCCCGTGGCAGTGCCAGAGCTAGAATCTGGCCCCGATCTGATTGAACGCTGCCAACTGCTGAATCCGGTAGTAGAAATGCCCAGTCAAGACTTAGGGGCCAACGCTAAAGCCAGCCGCAACCGGGGCAGCGGCAGCCGTGGCCACAGCTACGACGATCGCCGAGGCAACTACCTAGTTGAATTTGAGCGCCGCTTTGCCCAGGCCATTGGAGCACAGATGGAAGCGTTGATTAATGCTCACGATCTCAACACTCTGGTGCTAGTGGCCGAGCCACAGATTTTAGGCACATTGCGCAACTGTTTAGCGGGGGTGAGCGGTCGATTGCAGGTGCAAGAATTGGCCAAAGATTTATGCAAAATGAGGCCCCAGCAACTGCAAGATTACCTGGCCCAGAAGGGCGTGCTGCCGACTCGACAGATAGCGTTGGCAACAGTGCGATCGCGCTACAGCAACAGCTAGCGAGTTCTCGATCAAGCTTACCGATCTAGCAAAGCCAGGGCCTCAATCAGCGGCAGGGGCCGGCTGAATAGGAAACCCTGGCCAATGTCGCAGCCCATTGATTTTAGGGCCGCCATCTGGGCAGGGGTTTCAATTCCCTCAGCCACGGTAGGCAGACCCAGCTGACGGGCGATATCAATAATCGAGCCGACTAAAATTTTGGCGCGATCGCTGCTGCACAACTTTTGAATAAACGACTGGTCAATTTTCAAACAGTCGATCTCGCAGCGCTCTAAGTAGTTGAGACTAGAGTAGCCGGTGCCAAAGTCGTCGAGGGAAACCTCAAATCCGGCGGCGCGGCACTTGCCTATGGAGTCAATGGCCTCAGCCTCATTTAAAAATATCCGCTCCGTCACCTCTAGCTTAATCTGCTGGGCGTCTACACCATGGCGCTGAGTGCAGTCAATTAATCGCTCAAAAAAGTCAGGCTGCTGGAACTGACGCACCGAAATATTGATGCTAATAAAAAAGTCAGCGTGGCTCTGCCCTCGGCTTTCTAAGTGCTTCTGAAAATGGCGTAGATCGGCACAGGAGTGGTCTAAGATCCAGTCACCCATAGGCAAAATTAGCGAGGTTTCTTCAGCTAAGCTAATAAACCGTTGGGGAGTCACAGAGCCACGCTGGGGGCACTGCCACCGCAGCAGCGATTCAAAGCCCACAATGGTTTCTGTGGTGAGGTTCAAAAGAGGCTGATAGACCAGCGATAGCTCATCGTTGTGGGCGGCATTTTGCAGGTCAGACTCTAGCTTAATGTCCTCTAAAATTTGCTGGTGTTGCTGACTTCTAGCGTAGGCTTTCTCAGTTATGGCGGGGCTGGGCAGACCCATGTGAGGGTTTGCCAGAGTCTTGATGTACGTGTTGTAGGCTCGGTTACGGTGCAGCGACATAGAGATAAACAGCCGCACCATAGGCGACGACGACTCAATGCGCTCAGCTACCCGAGCCGCCGATACCACAATGCAGCGGCAGGGGCTGAGAGCTTTAGCCGAGGCCGATCGAGGCGAGGCGTCAATAATGCCCATTTCCCCAAAAATATCCCCTGGCCCCAGCACATTGAGCTGGATCGAATTGTTGCCAGAACCCACAAAAATCTCGACGTAGCCCGACTCAATGATGTAGGCTTTATCCGCAGCGCTGCCCTCAACAAAAATCGTTTCGCTAGCTACAAATAGTCGAACGTTGCAGTCAGGGGCGATCGCCATGTCGGCCACCAGGCTAATACTGTCGTTGTCTTCGAAGGCGGGTTCCATAGGAGGCGATGGACCGGGGGATATGGGGCAAGACAAAGCAGGAAAGATTTTCATGGCAAGCACGATTTTTCAGGGGGTTGCTCTAGCATCTCCCATTTTTAGAAGGGCGTTCATAACCACAGTATGAAGTGTCGGTGAGCGTTTCTAAAAAGCCTAGCCAATCACAGCTTCATCATGTAGCTGTCACCCACCGCTATGATCTAAATCACAACAATTGCAGAATAAATTAACTAGCATCCGCCAGAATATGGACGGTGTCTTAGGCCTATCGAAGCATCCTTAGGCCAAAGACACCACAAGGGGCCAGCCCCATACCCTCCTTCGCTGCGTTGACGCTATGACTGCCTTTTCTACCCCCTCTGCTTGCAATTCGGTTGGCCAGGTCACTGTAGTGGGGGCAGGCAACGTGGGCAGCACCCTAGCCCAGCGCCTGTTAGAGCGCAACCTAGCCAACGTGGTGCTGGTCGATATTGTTGAGGGTCGCCCTCAGGGGGTCGCCCTCGACCTGTCCCAGGCGGCAGGCTGCGAAGGGCACAATCGCACCATTGTGGGCACCAACGATTACCACGACACCGCCAACTCAGACATTGTGGTGATTACCGCTGGACTGCCCCGCCGCCCCGGCATGACCCGCGACGACCTTACCCAGGTTAACGGCAAGATTGTGATCGACACACTGCGCCAGGCCCTGGCCGTATCGCCCCAGGCCAGCGTGGTTGTGGTCACCAACCCACTCGATGTCATGACCTACCTGGCCTGGAAAGCCAGTGACCTGCCCCCCCAGCGGGTGATGGGCATGGCCGGAGTGCTCGACTCGGCCCGGTTTCAAACCTTCATTGCGTGGGAACTGGGAGTGCCTCCGCGAGATGTTTCGGCCATGGTGCTGGGAGGCCATGGCGATCTGATGGTGCCCCTGCCCAGCTACACTACCGTCAACGGCATTCCGGTGGCTGAGCTAATTCCTGCGCCCCGTCTACAGGCGCTGATCGATCGCACCCGCAACGGTGGTGCTGAAATTGTGCAGCTGCTCAAGCAGGGGGGTGCTTACTACGCACCAGCCTCCTCAGCTTGCGTCATGGTGGAGTCAATGCTGCTCAACCAGCGGCGCATCTTACCCATAGCCACCCACCTAACGGGCCAATACGGCCTGAGTGATCTCTATCTGGGAGTGCCCTGCCGTCTGGGCCGGGGGGGAATCGAAGACATCCTGGAGCTATCGCTTACGCCAGCCGAGCAGGCAGCCTTGGAGCAGTCAGCAGCCTCAGTAAAGGAGCAGATACCGCTGGCCCTGGCCTTGTTAAATCCGTAATTTCTTTGGGAGATCCTGACTGTTGGAGCCCTAATTTATGAAGCTCGTGGGAATGTAGCGGGCCACGCCCCTGCGGAGTTTGGGGCTGTGCATCAGGACCGCTAAATTTTAGGTTTGGTGTTAGCTTGATCTGACGCATTTAGTGCTGCCCTTTCAGGCCAGTAGAATCACTAGCAGCAAAAAACCGAAGACGGAAGCACCAGACTGCCAGAAAATTTTGGACGCTGTGTTGTCAACCATGACGTTTACCTTACAGGTTAAGGATAGAAACACTGTGTGCTCTAAGCATTCCCGAATCTAACTTTAGAATCTTGGGGTTTAGACTCTCAGGCCCTAATCTCACTGTAGGTTAGTAGGGCTGAAACCGCCGTGATGAAAGCTCTATACCTCGGTGATGCCGAAGCCCTGCGGCGGTGATCTCGATCAGCTGTTTAGTCAAGTGCTATGAATTCAACCGCCTTACCCCAGTTTCTGCAACAGTCTCCAGCCCACTACTGGCTCCAAAATGCTCGACTGCCCCTGGCCTGCGTTGACGAATCGGTGACTTGGAATGCGATCGCAGCTCTAGCCGCCCCTCCGATATCAGAAGACTTAGTCGCTGCCCACCTGGAAATTCAGGATGGTCGCATTGCGGCGATTATTCCCGCCAGTCAGCCCATTGATTCTGAATCGCCTAGCTGGGATCTGCGCCAGGGCATGGTGTGGCCCTGCTTCGCCGACTGCCACACCCATTTAGACAAAGGCCACACCTGGTTTCGCAACCCCAACCCCGATGGCACCTTTGCCTCGGCCCTGAAGGCTGCTGAAACCGACCACAGCCACTGGAGCGCCGCAGACCTCTACCCCCGCATGAACTTTGGTCTACGGTGCAGCTACGCCCACGGCACTCAGGCTGTCAGAACCCATCTGGATTGTTTGAACGGGCAGGAGGAAATTAGCTTTGCAGTCTTCGATCGGCTGCGGCAGGAGTGGGCGGGCAAGATTGCGCTCCAAGCCGTGTGCCTAGTGCCGATAGACCACTACGCGCGCCCCGAGGTCGAACACCTAGCAGATATCGTTGCCCGGTACGGCGGCATTTTAGGCGGGGTAATCTATCCCCAGCCCGGCATGGAAGACCAGATCGATCGCGCCTTTGCCCTAGCCGAGGCCCGGGGCCTAGACCTCGATTTCCACGCTGATGAGAGCCTCGACCCCAAGGCCGAAGGCCTACGGGTAGTAGCCGAGACCAAACTGCGGCGTGGCTTTGCCGGGCGGGTCAACTGCGGCCACTGCTGTAGTTTGTCGGTGCAGGCGGGCGATCGCGCCCAAGACACCTTGGCTCTGCTCAAGCAAGCCGACATCAGCGTCGTCAGCCTGCCAATGTGCAACCTCTACCTGCAAGATCGCCAACCGGGCCGCATGCCCCGTTATCGCGGCGTCACCCTGCTGCCCGAGCTGCGCCAGTTTGAGGTGGCAGTGGCCCTAGCCAGCGATAACTGCCGCGACGCGTTCTTTGCCTACGGCGACCACGACATGGTAGAGGTGTTTACCCAGGCGGTGCGCATCGGCCAGCTCGATCGCCCCATTGGCGACTGGCCCCAGGCGGTGACCCGCACTCCAGCCCAGATTATGGGCCTAGAGGCGGGGCTAATTGGGACAGGCCGCCCAGCGGATTTAGTGGTGTTCAAGGCTCGCAGCTTTAGCGAGCTGCTGTCGCGGCCCCAGGGCGATCGTGTCGTCTTGCGCCAGGGTAGCCCCATCGACACCACCCTACCCGACTACGCCGAACTCGATGCAGTGGTGGGAGTTGCCTAATTTGCCCCGCCCCAACCTGGAAAACCGAACTTTCCTTGGGCATGGGGTTTGCTACGCTAAACCCAGAGGTAGACATGGGTCTGGCAGAAGCGGCGGTGCCCTTCCGAGCTCAAAGCTGACTACAGGCCTATAGTTACCACTTGAGCGCGGGTTTTTAGGAGGATAGGAATGGCTGCTACGGGCTTTAAAGACTACTACGCGGTGCTGGGGGTCAGTCGCACGGCAAGTGCTGACGAGATCAAGCAGTCTTTTCGCAAGCTGGCCCGCAAGTACCACCCCGACGTTAACCCCAATGACAAAACCGCCGAGGCCAAGTTCAAAGAGGTGAGCGAAGCCTACGAGGTGCTCTCCGACGCCGACAAGCGCAAAAAGTACGACCAGTACGGTCAATACTGGCAGCAGGCCAGCCGTGCCGGTGCCGGCACCGCCTATGGCAGCCCCGGCGACATGGGCGGCTTTGACTTTAGCAACTACGGCAGCTTTGACGAGTTCATTAACGAGCTGTTGGGTCGTTTTGCTACCCCTGGCGGCGGCAGTGCCCGCTCCTATCCCTATGGGACTCCGGGGGGTGGGGCCGGTAGCCCTGGGTTTGGCTACGAAGCCGCCCCCAACCAATCCTTTGATCAAGAGGCCAGCATTCGCCTCACCTTTGGCGAAGCCTTCCACGGTGCCCACAAGCGCCTGCGCATTGGCAACGACAGTGTGGAGGTGCGCATTCCGCCCGGGGCCAAGCAGGGCAGCAAAATTCGCCTCAAGGGCAAGGGGCCGATGAACCCCTACACCAAGCAGCCCGCCGATATTTATCTGGTGGTGCAGCTAGAGGGGCATAGCTTCTTTACCCTGGAGGGCGACAGCCTCACGGCCGAGGTGCCCATTACCCCCGACGAGGCGGTGCTGGGGGGCAAGATTGACGTGCCTACCCCCGATGGCAGCGTGACCATGAACCTACCCGGGGGCACTCGCTCGGGTCAAACTCTGCGGCTGCGGGGCAAGGGCTGGCCTCGGCCCAAGGGCGATCGCGGCGATCTGCTCATCAAAGTCGTGATTACACCTCCGGCGAGCCTCAACGATACCGAGCGCCAGCTATACGAAAAAATTCGCGACGGCCGCACAACTAACCCACGCCAAAGCCTGACCAACACTCGCCTGTAAATTGCTGAAACCGAGAACAATTAAAAGCCCCCTGGTTCTTCCCTATCGAAGAACCAGGGGGCTTTTGAGCAAAGATTAACCTGAGCTATAGCTCCTCAACTCGGCTGAGGTCACCGTAGAGCAAGCTAAGTAGCGCACCACAGCCCAGCAGCTTGACGGCCTCTAAGCCAAAATACAGCCCGTGCATCTGGTTCATTGCACCGGGCACTTCAACGGTGGCGGCAAAGGGGTCTAGGGAGGCACCTAGGGCAGCCATAGCCGGGGCGATCGCATAGGTCAGCACTAGGGTGAGGGCCAACAAGCCTAGCCCGATCTCTACGGCCCAGCGGCTGCGCAGGCCGCTGGCCACCACGGGACGCTGGGGGCGAGACTGTCGAGCAGCCAATAGACCGGTCAAAATAACGCCAGCGCAGAGCAGCTCTAGACGGTTAAACACCCAAAACATGGCGTAGCCCGCTGAACCAAAATCGGGTTGGCTCATCATGCCGCCAACAAACAGCCCAGGCATGATGACAAAATCCATTAGCAGGCTGCTGCTGAACCAAAACATGAGCGCAAACACAACTGCCCCAATCCAGGGGGTGGGTTTAGCGATGGGGTGAGATAGCGAATTCATGAATATATGCCTAGTGAAGGATGACGGGTGAAGCGCCGGGTCAGGAACTCGGGGTTTGGGGCTGAGTTCCTTGTTTATCAATGATTTCAGCCTAACGAACTTTATTGGCCGTCAGTGTGAATTATTCTTTCGGCAATGCTGTTATCGCCCGGCCGTTACGTTGTGACATAAAGAGGAAAGCTTCCACTGTTGTGGCTTTGAGGCGATCGCAGGAGTCCAGCAACAGCAACCGCCAAGAAAAAACGTAATCTCCTGTCACAAGCGGTAATGTCTCAATCACCCCTGATCGACTCACAAATATTTAGCCTAGACGCCCTCTAACCCCGACCTCAAGCACTGCACAAAAGCGAAGCGAGAGCAAAGCCCGGTAAGGTAAGGCTGGTCAATTTCAGCGGAGCAACGACGATGGCCATTACGCACATTGTGTTTGACATGGGTGGGGTGCTGATCGAGCTACAGTGGCTCGAGCGGGTAAAAGACCTGCTGGGTCGCCCCATCACCATTGAGGAAATCCACCGCCTCTGGGTCAGCGCCCCCTGCGTCGTCGATTTTGAGAGCGGCCGCACCGACTTCGATGCCTTTGCCACCGCCTTTGTGCAGGATTTTGGTCTGGCGATCGCCCCCGCAGTCGTTCAGCATGAGTTTTTAGAGATTGTGCGGGCACCGCTGCCCCAGTGCAACGACATGCTCGCTGCCCTCAAACCCCGCTACCATCTGTCGCTGCTGTCAAACACTAACCCTGCCCACTATGAGCGACTGCGCGATCGCTACGACTTTTTTGATTACTTCGACCAGCTATTTTTGTCCTACAAAATCGGGCTGATCAAGCCCAGTACAGCCGTCTTTGAGCATGTGCTGTCGGTGCTTGATGCCCCCGCCGACAACGTAGCGTTCTTTGACGACGGGGCCCGCAATGTGGAAGCGGCCCGCGCCCTCGGCATTCATGCCTACCGCGTCGACTCTCCCGCCGAAGTCATGGCCGTTGTGAAAAGCTTCTCCTAGCTCCACTCCCCCTCAGGGCAGCCGGCAGACGACCTGACCCACTAGTCCCACCCAGGGCACTAGGCCAAACTCGCGGCTGTCGGTGCTCTCCACCACGTTCAGCCCTCGCAAAAAGCAGCCGTCGGCATCGATATAGACCACCCACTTAATTAGCAGCAGCCCCGGCTGCCGCGGATGCTCGGCCACCACTAGATCGCCTGGCTGGGGTCGTTGCTGGCCATAGGCGAAGGGGTTGATTAACACCTCCATACCCGGCTCTAAAAGAGGCAGCATCGAAGCCCCCACAATGCGAAACCGCCGCCGCTGGCGCAGCAGCCAGAGCACCAGATCGGTGAGCTGACTGTGGCGCAACTGCGACGGCGGCTGTGGGGAAATGCCGAGGTGGTTTTCCAACAGACTCAATTTAAGGGTGAGGAGATAAGGAAGATAAGGAAATGGGGAAGATGAAGAGCCTTCGCCCTGCTCATCTACCTTATGCGCCTCATCTCCCTCACCTCCCCCATCTCCCTCTAGCTAGCGGTGTACCAAGACACATCACGGTTCTTGGTTGCCCAGAAAATGCCGTGGATTTTCTGCACGGCTTCCATCAGCTCGTTGGCATGCTGCACGCTGACTTCGACCTTGCAGGCCGAGCAGAGCTTAGCGGCTTTCCAGAAGGTGTCATGCAGGTCGGGGAACTGCTCTAAGTGCACGGGCTTGAAGTAGTCGGTCCAAAGCACCAGCAGCTCATCTTTGGTAATTTGGGCTTGCTCTTCTTTGATGGCGGTATAGCGGGCGAAGGTATTGTGGTAGGCAACAGAGGCAGCTTTATCGCCACCAGCAGGCACCTCAAGGTCGACCAGCTTTTTGGTCATCGACAGCACGGCTTCGGCGGCAATGCGAGCCGAGGAGGGGTCGTAAACGCCGCAGGGGCCATCGCAGTGCGCGTGGACGGCGGCGGCGGGGAACCATGCCTGTAGCTTAGCAATTGCTTGGTTGAGCATAATCATCCTAGTAATGAATAGAAATACGGGCAGAAAACGAGAATTTTCTTGCACTTAGCCCGAGCAGTAGCCCCGCACCCGATGGGGTGAAACATTCCTATGCCAGGCGGGGGGATAAGCCAGGCCACGTTTCACATTGTTAACGCTATTGAGCCCTTCCGCAACCTCCACCCCTGCCGTTGACGATAGATCAGCCAGGATTGGCGAGACAGGCGTTGCGCTCGGGCATGATTTCAGTACATTTGTATGAATATCTTTAACGGGATGGCCGCTTAACCATGGGTCGATTGGCAATGACGTTTTCTCGGCTGCGTCCCTGGAGCCGATTATCGCTGGTGGCCCTAGTGCTGGGGCTAGCTGGCTGTGGGAATCTGCTGTTGTCGGTGACCAATTGGGTTGCCCCTGTGGATGTATCAACCCTGCCGCCCTGCGTTGATGACGACTGCAACTGTGGCGACTTCGCTAGCCAGCCCCAGGCTCAGACGGTGCTCGATGCCTTTGGGGGCGACCCCTATAGCCTTGACGGTGACGGCAATGGTAGAGCCTGTGAACTGCTGCCCGTCGAAACACCGAGTGCCGATCCACCAGCTCCGCCCTCTAGCAACCCCCACCTGGCACTGGGGAACCCCAGCCAGGCAGCGACCACCAACCCTAACAACTATTTAATTCAGCGCAATCAGTACGCACTTAGCTATAGCCGCGATCGCAACGGGCTTAACTGGGCCAGTTGGGAGGTCGATGCCGCTTGGTTAGGCTCCACCGATCGCCAAGACAACTTTCGCCCCGACGGAGCGCTGCCCGCTGGGTTTTACCAGGTTACCCCCAACGACTATCGGGGCAGCGGCTACGATCGCGGCCATGTGGTGCCCTCGGGCGATCGCACCGGCAGCGTGAGCGACAACGCTGCCACCTTTTTGATGACCAATATCATTCCCCAGGCCCCCGATAACAACCGTGGCCCCTGGCGAGAACTAGAAGAATACGGGCGATCGCTGGTCTACCAGTACGACCACAGCCTGCACGTGTTTGCTGGAGCTTACGGCAGCCAGGGCAGCATCGGCAACCGAGCCATTGCCATACCCTCTCGCCTGTGGAAAATCATCGTGATATACGATCGCCTCCCCAACGGCGGTTTAGGCATTGGCAGCGACAGTCAAATAATTGCCGTTGACCTGCCCAACAGCAACCAGGTCAGCCCTGACTGGCGTCGCTACCAAACCTCAGTCCAGCGCATTGAAATAGCCACTGGCCATAGCTTCTTTGAGAATTTGCCCGCCGAGCTTCAGGCCATTCTCAAGGCCCGCACCAGCGATGTGCCCCTGTGAGTGGGCCACCTAATTCCAGATCCGGGGTTGGCAGTATACTATAGGTAAAAGATAAAGTTAATTTTAGGCTTAGTTCAATATGATATTGAGTTTAGTTATTAAAACTGCGTTAGATCTATTCTGCAGGTGTAGCTAGTTCAGCCGGGCGGTTGTTCTTTAATGCAACTGCTAAAAATAAGGTAGATTTCGGCTTTGTTTTGTCAAATTTACATTATCAATTTGACAACGTGCGTTTACTTCAGGTGCAAGCAGTAGAGCCGAGCATTTTTAGGTTTAATAATAGGGTCGCGGTGCAGTCTAAGCTGTTGAACTCCTTCAACTTTTACTTCAGAAGCTGTAAGATTAATTCCTAAAATTTTGTTAGTTTTGGCAGCGCGAATCAGCTCATTTACCCCTTACCAAACGGACTTTTCTACCTTTAAGTCTAACTGATCTCTAGATTTTTTTGATAGAAACGGCTACACTCTTAGCCTTGTTCTCTATATAAACGCTTTGGCTAGGCCTAGTTTTCTCGAGTCAGACCTCACCATTGATTGAGTGATTAATCTACCGAGTTAACTAGAATCAGCATCTACACTGCTTACAAGATAGATAACTCGTTAAGTTGATTATTATTCATATTTATGGCAAATAGATACGGCTTGAAGCGTTTGTCGATTTTCGTAGACGGCAATAATATGTTCTACGCCCAGCAAAAAAATGGCTGGTTCTTTGATCCCAAGCGGGTACTTGAATATTTTCTTAGCCTTGACGGTGGCGCTACCTTAGTAAACGCCTTTTGGTATACCGGGCTGAAAGATCCCCAAGATCAGCGTGGTTTTCGAGATGCGCTGATCAGCCTCGGCTACACTGTGCGAACCAAAATTCTCAAGGAGTATTACGACGATACCTCTGGGCGATACTCCCAGAAAGCCAATCTCGATATTGAGATTGCCATCGACATGTTCAACACCGTAGATCAGTACGATGAGGTCGTTCTCTTTAGCGGCGACGGCGACTTTGAGCGGGCCATTGAGCTGCTGCGCTCCAAAAACACCCACATAACCGTTGTCTCGACGGAAGGAATGATTGCCCGCGAACTGCGCAACGCCACCGATCGCTACATCGATCTCAACAGCGTTCGTAAGTATATTGAGAAAGACTAGGTGCCAGGCTAGCCCCAGGGTCGTGCTGCTTTGCCTAGCCTCGCTGCCCTGGGAAACGACTCGATCGTGCGATCGCCCGACCCTGTTATACTAGCTAACTGTAAATATCCATGCCGATGTGGCTCAGTGGTAGAGCACTCGATTCGTAATCGAGCGGTCGCGGGTTCAAATCCCGCCATCGGCTTTTAGCAAAAACTGTCCTTTTGCGGACCTGGATCCAAAAAGATCGCTTTTGACTGGCTAGCGGCTCCCCTGTCCCATCAATGCGATGGTGATTCGGTCTGACAGACGCGATCGCACTCCTGCTGAGCTAGCGCCACCAATTCCTAGCACTTAGCTTCACCGGCTCATCGCCCAGGTCACCCCAGCTTCCGCTATTTCAGCAACCTTTTTGGGTCAGCTAAGTCACTGGCAAAGGATATATCTGTCTTTAAATTAATAAACGAGCACTGCCCACTCCGTGAAGAGCTGATTCCCTTTCACCAGGCGCTAAGCCACTGACCCGCCTTGGCGAATTAGGGCCTGGTTCTTCTATCTCCGTATTCTCACGGAAAGACAGCCTCCTCAGGAATTTCTGGAGGTGCTACCAAGAGTCAATCCAGGTTATGGAGTGAAATAACTGCGAGAATAGAGATAGTTAAGGAGTGCTAAGAGGGCATCCTTAGAGCAGCAGTTTGAACACAGGCAGTTTGGTTATACACCCCCATGAATTTCTTCGGTAAATGTCTTGAAGAAGAATATCCCTGCGACTTAACCCCCACCCTACAGGCGCAGGCAAGCTCAGGATACCCCCGTCCTCAGCTACAGCGTTCTCAGTGGACTTCCCTGGATGGCACCTGGAAGTTTACCTACGATGACGAAGGGCACTTTGCACGACCCAGCGATGTTACATCGTGGAGTCAGAATATCGAAGTTCCGTTCGCTCCCGAATCTATCCGCAGTGGTATTCATGACACGGGGTTCCATCCAAATTGCTGGTATGAACGAGAGTTCGAGGTGGCAGCGGAGGGCGATCGCGTCCTTCTCCATTTTGGAGCTGTCGATTACCGAGCGCGGGTTTGGGTAAACGGCCAGTTCATGGTTGACCACGAGGGCGGGCACACCCCCTTCTCGATGGATATTACCTCCGTGTTGCGCCCAGATGGCAGGCAGACGGTAACCGTATGGGCCGAAGACGACCCCACCGACCTGGCAAAACCACGAGGTAAGCAGGACTGGCAGCGGGACCCCCATAGCATCTGGTATCCCCGCACTAGCGGCATCTGGCAAACGGTGTGGTTGGAAAAAGTTCCCGTCACCTATATCGATCGCATCAAATGGACACCCCATTTTGAGCGCTGGGAAATTGGCTTTGAAGGGTTCGTCTCCGGCGACCTGCAAAAGGAAATGCACCTGAAGGTGCGGTTGACAGTGGGCAAGCAGCTCCTCGTCAACGACATGTATGAGGTGCTGAATGGCGAAATTCACCGCCGCATTGCCCTATCCGACCCTGGTATCGATGACTATCGCAATACATTGTTGTGGAGTCCTGAGAAGCCGACGCTGATTGATGCTCAGATTCAACTCTGGTGTCAGGGGCAGCTAGTGGATGAGGTGAACTCCTACACCGCTATGCGGACGGTGAATATTCAGCGCGACCGCTTCATGCTCAACGGGCATCCCTACTATCTGCGGCTGGTGCTCGATCAGGGCTATTGGGAAGACACGCTGATGACGGCCCCTTCCAATGAGGCTCTGCGCCGGGATGTGGAACTGGTCAAGCAAATGGGCTTCAACGGCGTGCGTAAGCACCAGAAGATTGAAGATCCCCGCTTCCTTTACTGGGCCGACGTACTGGGGCTGATGGTATGGGAAGAAATGCCCAGTGCCTATCGCTTTAGCCCCAAGGCGGTAGAACGGTTGACGAAGGAGTGGACGGAAGTGATTGAACGGGATGCCAGCCATCCCTGCGTTGTGGTCTGGGTGCCCTTTAACGAGTCCTGGGGCGTCCCCGACCTGACCGCTACCCCGGCCCATCGTCACTGTGTCCAGGCGTTGTATCACCTGACCAAAACCCTCGATCCTACCCGTCCGGTGATCGGGAACGACGGTTGGGAAAGTACGGCTACCGATATTTTGGCGATCCACGACTATGACACTCAATCCCATAGTTTGGCAAAACGCTATGGACCTGAGGTGAAGTTGGCGGATCTGTTCGATCGCCAGCGGCCTGGCGGTCGGGTGTTGACTCTAGACGGCTACCCCCACCAAGGCCAGCCGATCATGCTGACGGAGTTTGGCGGCATTGCCTGTACTAAACCCGAAGAGCAGAGCAATACCTGGGGCTATGCGCGCTCGGATAATGCGCTGGAGTTTCAGCGGCAGTATGCGGAGCTGCTGCAAACGGTGAATCAGGTGGAAATGTTCAGCGGTTTCTGCTATACCCAGCTGACAGATACCTTCCAGGAGGCAAACGGGCTGTTGTATATCGATCGCACGCCAAAGTTCCCCATTTGGGCGATCGCATCTGCCACTTTAGGTAGGGGGATGGGAGAGGATGCCCCGTCTATGCTGCAAGAGCCTGTAAAAGTAGCCCAGGCCCACATAGAACATGCACTCTCAGACGCTCTTGAAGCCAGATGGGCGCAACCTCACCCTGTACAGCCGATCACCCATTGCGGCGGGAATAACTGCGCCTAGTCCGAGCAGCGACCCGGTCCAGGCCAACCCGCACCTCCGCTGGCATCCGCTGCGGGGGGAGTGGGTGGCCTATGCCAGCCATCGCCAGGGGCGGACGTTCATGCCGCCGCCGGAATATAATCCACTGGCTCCCACCAAGGACCCGCAGTTTCCCACCGAGTTGCCCGAGGGCAACTACGACATTGCGGTGTTTGAGAATCGCTTTCCGTCGCTGACTCCGTCAGCGGCGGATTCCCCGCGTGAAATTGTGGATACGGTGCCCGCCAACGGCGTCTGCGAGGTGGTGGTGTTTACCCAAGATCCCCAGGCGGCGCTGAGTTCGCTACCGCTGGATCATATTGAGCTGCTGTTTCAGGTGTGGGGCGATCGCACCCAGGCCATTAGCCAGCACTCTCAAATTCAATACGTCCTACCCTTTGAGAACAAAGGGGTCGAGGTGGGGGTGACGCTACACCATCCCCACGGACAAATTTATGCCTATCCCTTTGTGCCCCCGGTCCCGGCTCGGATGGGGACGTGCCAGCAGGAGTATTATCAGCAGCACCAGCGGGGACTACTAGAGGATTTGATTCAGGCTGAGATTGAGGATAATCAGCGAATTTTGTATCGGGATGAGTGGGCAATCGCCTTTGTGCCCGTGTGCGCGCGGTATGCCTATGAGGTGTGGATTGCGCCGATTCAACCCGTGGCAACATTTATGGATCTAACCGCCGACCAACGAGCGAGCTTAGCTAGAGCGCTCAAAACGGTGACCCTGAAGTATGACGGATTGTGGCAGCGTCCATTTCCCTACTTGATGGCCTGGTTTCAAGCCCCTGTGAATGGGGAAGCGCATCCAGAATGGCACCTTCACGCCCAGTTTTATCCACCCTATCGAACGTCGGACAGGCTTAAGTATTTAGCTGGAACAGAACTAGCGGCGGGCATGTTTGCTAACGATGCACTGCCGGAAGAAAAGGCTAAGGAATTACAGGCCGTTAACGTTGAGCTTGAACAAATTACGCACGTTTAAGTCGAGAAGCATCACTGACCACTGAGTAAGGCAATTCATGCCATGAATCGATCAGAAGAAATTTCTGAAAAATTAGCTGTTCTGCGGCACACGCTTCAAGAAACGGACGCCGCCGGAATTTGCCTGCGGGGAACCGACTGGTTTGCCTGGGCAACGGCTGGGGGTTCTAATACCGTGCTGCTGGCCGCTGAAACGGGGGTAGCTGAGGTACTGGTGACGCCCACCGATGCCTGGGTGTTGACCGATGAAATCGAAGCTCAGCGGCTGAAGGATGAGGAACTGCCAGAGGGTTCTCCCTACAAACTTCAGGTTAGTCCGTGGGCACAAGGTTCTGAGCGCCAGGCCTTTGTGCAGGAGGCGACCCAGGGCGGCCAGGTGTTGAGTGACAGGCCATCGGGAGGCTCGACTGAAACGGCCCTGCCGGCATCGCTCGTCCAACATCGATGGGTAATGTTGCCCAGTGAGCTGGATCGATACCGTCAAGTGGGACGGCTGTCCAGCGAGGCGATGACTGAGGTTTTGACTCAAGCTCAACCGAGTTGGACGGAGTATCAGCTAGCGGGGGCAGGCGCAGAAGCGATGTGGGCTAGGGGGTTACATCCAGCGTTGACCCTGGCAGCGGGCGATCGCCGCCTTCCCCTCTACCGCCATCCCTTACCCAGCGGTGAAACCTTGGGACGACAGGCAATGCTGGTATTTTGTGCACGAGGTCATGGATTGATTGTCAGCCTGACCCGTTTTGTTTTCTTTGACAAATTATTGGAAGCGGATCTGCAACGCCATCGAACCATTGCTGAGATTGAAGCCGTTGCCCTAGATCATTCCCAGGTGGATACGCCGCTGAATGCCGTTTATCACGCGTTGGCAACGGCCTACGAACAACAGGGGTATCCCAACGCGATTCGGGAACACCACCAGGGCGGAACCGCTGGCTATGGGGCACGGGATGTAGTGGCTACGCCAGAGACGGGCGATCGCCTCGCGGCCCCCACTGCACTGGCCTGGAACCCTAGTATTCCGGGGGCAAAAATTGAGGACACCTTTGTTTTGCACCCGGATAACAGTTTGGAGAACCTGAGTTTCGACCCTCAGTTTCCCCACCAAGACGTTGCTGGACGACTCCGGCCGATTCCCCTGGAGCGTTAACCATGGACTACAGGCAAATTTTCAACACCGCCCCCGAAGTTGAAGCCCGTGCCCCCGGGCGGGTGAATCTGTTGGGTGAGCACACCGACTACAACGATGGGTTTGTGCTGCCGACCGCTATTCCCCAACACACCACCGTTGCCATCGGCTTTAGCCCCGATGATCGCCACCATTTCTACTCCGCTGAACTGGAGGAGCAGGTTGACTTTGACCCCGCCGGGGCCACTCCCCAAAGCTTTGCCAGCTACGTTGACGGCTGCATTCGCGTTTTGGAAACCGCCGGACACAAAATTCCGCCTTTAAATATCTTTGTCACGTCGTCGGTCCCCATCGGTTCGGGGCTATCCAGCAGTGCAGCGCTGGAAGTGGCAACTTTGCGGGGATTGCGATCGCTCCTCCAACTCCCCTTAGACGACGTGCAAATTGCCCAGTTCGGCCAGCAGGCGGAAATCCAGTATGCCGGGGTCAGCTGCGGCATTCTCGATCAGATGGCCTCCAGCTTGGCTGATACCGAGCACATGCTGTTCCTCGATACCCGCACCCTCGATCGCCAAATTTTGCCCTTCCCCACTGGTGCAGAGATTGTGGTGATCGATAGTGGCGTGGCGCGATCGCTAGCCACCAGCGGCTACAACCAGCGCCGAGCGGAATGCGAAGCCGCCGCCGAACATCTCGGCGTCAAAGCTTTGCGCGATATTACCGATCCCCAGCAAGCCGAGTCATTACCTGACCCGCTCCGCCAGCGAGCCCGCCATGTGATCACCGAAAACAACCGGGTGTTGAAGGCTTTAGAGGGCATTACCCCAGAAGCCTTCGGAGAACTAATGAACGCCTCCCATGCCAGTCTGCGAGACGACTACGAAGTTTCCGTCCCCGCCCTCGACGCCCTGGTCGACATTCTTCAAACTACCCCCGATGTCTTCGGCGCCCGCCTTACCGGAGCCGGATTTGGCGGCGCCTGCGTTGCCCTCGTCGCCAAGGGAAAAGGGGATGCGATCGCCCACTCCACCCTCGAACGCTACAACCACACTGGACACAACGGCCGTCTTCTCGTTAGCTAAACCGCCATGAGCAGCGAACCATCCCAAAACCACCTAGAAACTGGGCATCAGTTCATCGAAGGGGCCATCGAAGAGGCCATCGAAGAAGCTGATCTGTTCCTTACTTTCCTAGAAGAGCAAATCAAACTGGGGAGCTTCATGGCTCCAGCCAAAGCCGAAATCATGCCATCCGACGAGCAACCATCGCCCCTCGAAGACGATACCTTCCTAACCGATTGGCTCCAACCCCACCAGCATTCACCGACTGCGAGGACCACCATGGCAACTGTTCACGGCAATCTTCAGGGGATCAAATCCAGCCATATTAAACAGTTAGAAAAGCTTTACGATCAGCGCTTACCAGGCGACCGCTTACTTACCCCTGACCTCGCCGAGCAACTTACCACGCTCAGCCAGACCATTCACCATCCCATTAGCGGCTACGTCAACCGACGAGGACAAATCATTCGGGTGGGCGTCGGCACTCCCGCGCAAACGCCGCTTTCTGAAACCGATTTGCCCCGTCGCAGTGGCGATCGCCTCAGCGGCATCCGTTGCATAACGGTCCAGTTTCAGCCCCCAGACACCCGCGAGTTTGTCGCCCTGATGCGGCAACGATTAGATGCCCTGGTGGTGCTGACCGTAGCCGACCCCAAAAGCAACGGACGCCGTAAGGGAAATACCGATCCCGCCATTCAGCAGGTACACCTGGCCCACATTATCCCCGATTTAGAACAGCCGTGGACCGTAGAAACGATCGCTCCCGACACCCTGTTTGAAGAAGACTTTGGCGATCGCATTCACGAATGGGAACGCGACATCCAGCAGGCCGGATTTGACCTATCCAACGCGCCAGCGGTGCAAGCCGATCACGATCGCGTTTTGCTGGTGGGTGTGATGGCCGATGGCATGACCGAGCAACAGTTTGAGGACAGTATTAGCGAACTTGTGCGTTTAGTGGAAAGCGCCCAGGGGGAAGTGGTTGGCATGGTGCAGCAAAAGCGATCGCGTCCCGATCCGCAAACAGTGATTGGCCAGGGCAAAGTGGAAGAAGTGACCCTAGAAGCCCAGCGTTCTAGAGCCAATTTGATTGTCTTTAATCGGGATATTTCTGCCACCCAGGCTCGCAACCTGGAAGAACAGATTGGTTTACTCGTTGTCGATCGCACCGAGGTTATTTTAGATATCTTTGCCCAGCGGGCGCGATCGCAGGCGGGCAAACTCCAGGTAGAACTGGCCCAGCTGGAATATATGCTGCCCCGGTTGCGGGGGCGCGGCCAGGCCATGTCGCGCCTAGGGGCAGGCATCGGTACCCGTGGCCCTGGGGAAACTAAGTTGGAAACCGAACGGCGCACCATTCAACGGCGGATTAACCAGCTCCAGCAAGAGGTCGACCAGCTTCAGTCCCACCGCGCCCGCCTGCGCCACCAGCGAGAGCAGCGGGATATGCCGGCGATCGCCCTTGTTGGCTACACCAACGCCGGCAAATCTACCCTACTCAACACCCTCACCCAGGCCGAGGTCTACACCGCCGACCAGCTCTTTGCCACCCTCGACCCCACCACCCGCCGCCTGACTGTTATGAATCCCGACACGGGCGATCGCCGCGATCTCCTCCTCACCGACACCGTGGGCTTCATCCACCACCTGCCCCCTGCGTTGATGGATGCCTTCCGCGCCACGCTGGAAGAAGTCACCGAAGCCGACGCCCTCTTGCATGTCGTCGATTTATCTCACCCCGCCTGGGAACGCCATATTCAATCGGTCCAAAACGTTCTAGACGAATTACCCTCACCCCCCGACGATGTGCTGCTCGTCTTCAACAAAGTCGATCGCGCCAACAGCGAAACTCTAGCCCTGGCCCAACAGATCTACCCCAACGCCCTCTTCATCTCCGCGACTGAGCGCCTGGGCCTAGAAACCCTCCGCCAACGCCTCGTCCAATTTATCGACGCCCACGGTATAGCACCGCCTAAACCTGAGGACCTTACCGATGCGGAGCAACCCGACCCGGCTCACCGATAGCCCTTAGGATGGCTGGGGTGATAGCCCGTCCCCCATTCGGAGAGTTTTCGGGGTAAAGCGCCCTCAAGTCGAACCTTTCGCAGAAATCCACATCGCCAAAACACCCTCGTTTCAACTTTGTGAACAACCGGAGGAAAAACTTATGCGCATTCATCACCTCAACTGTGGCTGCATGTGTCCCCTCGGCGGCTCCCTCTTCGACGGCTTCAGCCGCAGCCTCACCGCCCATCTCGTCTGCCACTGTCTGCTAATTGAAACCAATCGCGAACTGGTGCTAATTGATACCGGTTTTGGATTACGCGATGTGCAGGCTCCCTATTCGCGACTCAGCCCGTTTTTCATCCATTTCAACAACATTCAGTTTGACCGCAAATACACCGCCATTGAGCAAATTCAGCGCCTCGGTTTTTCTCCCAGCGATGTCCGTCACATTGTTCTAACCCATCTCGACTTTGACCATGCCGGTGGCCTAGAAGACTTTCCCGAGGCGACCGTTCATGTGATGCAAAGCGAAATAGCAACAGCCCGCGATCGCCAGGGCTTCATCGCCAGTCGGCGCTATCGCCCCAACCAGTGGGATGAGGTCAAGCACTGGCAATACTACACAGCGGCAGGAGAACCCTGGTTTGGTTTTGAGGCGGTTCGCGATCTGGCCGGGCTTCCTCCAGAAATTTTGCTCATTCCCCTAGTGGGGCATACCCACGGCCATGCAGGAATTGCCGTTCAAACCGCTGAGGGCTGGTTGTTGCACGCCGGCGACGCCTACTTTTATCGGGATGAAATGAACCCATCGCAGCGGCACTGCACCCCAGGGCTGCGCGCCTATCAGTGGATGATGGAAGCCGATCGCACCGCCCGATTACAGAATCAAGAGCGGTTGTGGCAGTTGTCGTGCGATCGCCACAACGACGTGCGCCTTTTCTGTAGCCACGATGCCGTTGAATTAGACGCCTTTAGCCAATCTTCATCCCAGGAACTTTCAGCACGGCAGAAGTTCTAAAAGCAATGCCTCTACCGTAAGAGGACGTTTGAAAAGTCCTGTTTCTCGTAGCGAAAGTGAGGATCCCCCCTGACCCCTAAAAAGAGGTCAGGGGGGATCCTCACTTTCTAAGGGGTCAGTGAAGATTAGCGGGTGATTAAAGCTACAGAAAATCGCTTTTCAAATACCCGCCAAGCAGTCTAGGAGATAGATTTTCCGTAGAGGAATTTGAGATTTTTGAAGAATTGGTAAAATCGCAGGTATTTCACCTCTGTCAATGGGGAGAATAGAAATATATCGAAGGATATATTTTGCTCAGCTCACCGACCTTCAGCAGCAGAATGTCATCCCTACTTCCCATGTAACGGATTGCAAAATGGTTCAGAGCATTCAAAGAACAGCGTTTAACACGACCGACGTAGATCAACTTGCAGAAGACTTAAACCGAGACGGAATTTGCATCATTCGCGGATTGTTCGATCGCGCCCTGATTGACGAGTGGAAAGCCGCCTTTGATGCCTTATTTCAGAAGCGGCAGCAACAACCCGGTGGTGTTGCCCCCAGAGGCACCGCCCGCGGCTATGTGACCCTGCCTTGGGTTGCCCCTTTTGCCGACCCTAACGTTTTCGCTAACCCAACCATTCTGGGCATCCTCGATCGCGTGTTTTATCAGGAATACAAGCTGGTACAGCTGGCCGCCGATATTCCCATGCAGGGGTCTGAATATCAAGATATTCACCGCGACTTTCGGCCCCTATTTTCTGACCAGATTGTGACGCCGCTCTATGCCCTAGCGGTTAACTTTCCCCTGGTCGAAGTCACCGCAGACAATGGCCCCTTTGAGATGGCGCGGGGCACCCATGTGATGTCTCGCGAAGAAGGGCTAGTCAAAGTTCGAGCGGGCGAAATTGCGATGGAGCAATTTTATATGCAGCCAGGGGACGTGATGGTGCGATCGCCCCTGGCTCTCCACCGGGGCACCCCCAACCGCACTCCCGAACCCCGCCCCATGGTGGTGATGGGGTATGTCATGCACTGGCTTCACACCCATAAGGTAGATTTAACCCTGGAGCAGGGCTATTACAATGGGTTGTCACCGCAGCAGCAGCAGTTGCTACGGTGTAACACCGTAGAACAGTTAGCCGACAACGCTACGGAAAGCTACGTGAAGTTCGAATATTAGTCACGGGAAGCGCGAGTTTAACGACCGGAGGAGGTGGTTGCTAGCGCTACCTCCTGCGATCGCTAACCTTAGCCCCGGTTCAACAATGGCTCCGCAAACCTACACCAATCCGGTCTATCCAGAGTATTTTGCCGATCCATTCGTGTGGCAGTACCAGGGAATTTATTATGCGATCGGTACGGGGCCAGCAGAAGCGGCTGGAGAGGTGGATGAGCTGCACAAGCGGCGAGTCTTTCCACTACTGACATCCAAGGATTTGATACAGTGGCAACCTGCCGGAAATGCTTTGCTGCGGCCTGATCCCGCTTTGGGGGATAACTTTTGGGCACCGGAAGTGGCTTACCATGAAGGCATCTTCTATCTTTACTATTCCGTAGGGCATGGAGATAAAAACCATCAGCTGCGGGTCGCCACCAGTATTGACCCCCTCGGGCCTTATCAGGATGTGGGCGAGCCGTTAATCAATCCCGATTCCTGTGCATTTGCTATTGATCCAAGTCCCTTCCAGGATGATGACGGGCAGTGGTATCTCTTCTATGCCCAAGATTTTTTGGATACGGAGCAGGGAGTGCGGGCGGGCACAGCCCTGGTAGTCGATCGCCTCTCAACCATGACCACCCTCGCCGGAGAATCCAGAGTTGTTCTGCGAGCACGCCATGACTGGCAACGGTTTTTGGCCGATCGCCCCATGTATGGCGGCACTTACGATTGGCATACCTTGGAAGGCCCCTGTGTGCGTAAACAGGGCGATCGCTACTACTGTTTTTACAGTGGTGGACGGTGGGAAACGGATAGCTACGGGGTTGACTATGGTGTTGCCGATCACGTTCTGGGGCCATATTCAGATGATGGGAATGACCAGGGGCCGCGGGTATTGCGATCGCATCCCGGCTACGTTTTAGGCCCCGGCCATAACTCGATCGCCGTGCATCCTGACGGCTCCACTGAGTACATGGTTTACCATGCCTGGGATCCAGCGATGACAGCACGGCGGATGTGCATCGATCGCTTGCTCTGGACAGCAGAAGGACCGCGCTGTCATGGGCCAACCTGGACACCACAAGACACTGTTGGTGGGATTGTGCAGTGAGCGTTCTATACCCTCACACAGTTCAACCAGGAATATTAGCCAGGGTATTGGGATGCTAAGGAACGTAACCACGGGCAACGCCTATAGCGATGGGGAAGAACGGCGAGGATGGTTTGTTGGCTCGTTTATTAGCCCATCTATCAGTCCCCGCTCAAGTTCGACTGTAGAAGTGAAATGGGGCGTCCATAAGGAGGGCGATCGCCGCTCCGAATGGACAGAACCCGCTGAAACCACGACTCTCTCCGTTCTGATTAGCGGCCGCTTTTGCCTACAATTTCCCGATGGCGAGATGATGCTGGCGACCCAGGGAGATTATGCCCTCTGGCTGCCCGGCATTGCCCACTGCTGGCGAGCAGAAGAAGACTCCGTGGTGCTAACCGTTCGATGGTAAATGGACGGGCCAGAGGCCCATCCCACAAGATAGTCATTTGAGTCTTGAGGGATCTCTAGGGAAACTCTTGTGGGATAGCCGTCCCGGCTGTCCACTCTCCATCAACGGTGGCAATCAGGAGCGATCGCTCCCGTGGCGTTTCTGGTGCCATTGCCACGCATGGGTAAGAATTTTGTCGAGATCGGCATATTTTGGTTGCCAATCCAAAACACTGCGGGCCTTATCGCTGCTGCCAACCAGAATGGCGGGATCGCCGGGGCGGCGATGGCGCTCCACCACCTGAATCTTCCGCTGCGTCACCTGACGAGCCGCTTCAATTACCTCACGAACAGAGAAACCGCTCCCGTTCCCTAAATTAAATACGTCGCTGTCGCCACCATTTTGCAGATATTGCAAACCCAAAACGTGAGCCTGGGCTAAATCCGCAACATGAATATAGTCGCGAACGCAGGTACCATCAGGAGTTGGATAATCCGTACCGAAGATGGCGATGCTTTCTAGCTTACCTAGCGCCGCCAACAGCACCAGCGGAATGAGGTGAGTTTCTGGCGCATGGTCTTCGCCCAACCGTCCATCCGGATCAGCTCCCGCCGCGTTGAAGTAGCGGAAACGAACCGACTTTAACCCATAGGCTGCATCAAAATCCGCCAGCATCCGTTCCACCATTTGTTTACTGGTGGCGTAGGGACTCATGGGTTCTTGGGGATGCTCTTCGGTAATGGGCACAAACTTGGGAGTGCCATACAGCGCACAGGTAGATGAAAACACCAATTGCTTTACTGAAGCCGCCACCATCGCCTCTAAAAGCGTTAATGTCCCTGCCACATTGTTGCGGTAATACTTGCCGGGATCGGTAACTGATTCCCCGACAGCAATGTAGGCAGCAAAGTGCATCACAGCGGCAATGGGGTAGGTAGAAAACAGTTGGTCGAGGAAGGGGCGATCGCTAATGTCGCCCACCACCACTTTCACCTGCAATTCCTGCTCCACAAGCTCTTGGTGCCCATTCGACAAGTTATCTAGCACCAACAGGTCATACCCCGCCTGTTGCAAAGCTAGGGCCGCATGGGAACCAATATATCCCGCCCCTCCTGTCACTAAAATCATTGATTGCTCAGGCATGGTGTCCCCTACATTTAAATGATGGTAAATGGCATTTTCAATCGTACTTTAAAGTTCTACACCTAAAAAGCATCTGTTTAGTGTAACTAAGCCCAACTTAATCTCCAAAAAAATCAGGGTTAAGAGTGGCAACTAACGCACAAATGTTTTGCGTTCATCTTTTATATTTAACCAGTCTAAAGAAACTGATTAAAGTCTTTTAAAAAACGGACATGCTATTAATGTTTATCAATCATTGTTAAAGATTGCCAACCAGGCCTTGGGCTTAGCTCAATAGAGTAATAAAAAACAGCTGCTTATTCCTCTAACTCTAGAAGTAATTGCCTAATGCAATAGCCAATCAGCCTGTGGTGGGGTAAGGGGCACGACAAAAGTCATCAAAAGCAAGGGAGCCTTGCCTTTTTGACAAGCGATCGCATCTGAGCGAAAAGTCTAGCTCCTCACTGGGAGCGAAAAACCATGGGTCGCTTTTCGGCAGATTACGCTCTAGCAACTGCTGCAATCGTTGATAAATCAGCGCATCATTATATTACAGATCTGTCGCCAAATTCCCCAAAAATGGCAACTCTCGTCAACCAAGTTGAGCAATTACCTCTAAAAATAGCAGCTCAAATAGTGCAGAACATTACTTTTGGTTTTTCAAACTTCTACCGAAAGGGATGTTCCTAATGGAAACAAACCCCCTACTCTGAAGGTGACAGCCCCCACTGGAGATCCTTCGCGATACCTGAAGTGGCGGCTAGGAGCGAAAATTTTTCAAAATTGAGAAAAATTGACTGTTGTTTCCAATGGATAGCTGCGCAAGCCATAGAGTTTCACCTGAAATTCTGCCTGTATTAGCTCCAAGAACAAACCGCAATTTTGAAAACACTAGCTTGTTGAATCTGTGAATCGGGAGGTGAAGATGTCAACCCACTATATTTCGGAGAGCTATTCTAATAGAAAGTTATCAGAAAAGAAATCGGTAGAAGATCAACCTTATTTAGGGCAAAGCACCGCATCTCTTAGTTTACGGTGGCCTGAAGGAACGGAGTTAACACCCCCAGTACCTGGAACACCAGATTTAGTTTGCTTCTCCCATCTGCGGTGGGATTTCGTATATCAGCGGCCCCAGCATCTGCTCAACCGTTGTGCTCAGACCCGCCGCGTTTTTATCGTGGAAGAGCCGATCGCCGTTCCTGACGAGACTTCCTGGCTCGACATTAGCAATCGTGATTGTGGGGTGTGGATTGTTGTTCCTCATATTTCCGAAAGCCTGAGCGACGAGGAATTTACGCTCTCCCTACAACAGTTGCTGAATGACCTGTTCGCGGAGGCTCAAATTCAACAGCCGATCCTCTGGTATTACACGCCGATGGCGGTGCCTTTTACCCACCATTTGCCCGCGTCCGCTGTGGTGTATGACTGCATGGACGAGCTTTCTGCATTCAAAGGCGCTCATCCTCAACTGCAAGCGTGGGAAGCCCGTTTGTTTGAGATGGCCGACCTCGTGTTCACCGGTGGACACAGCCTTTACGAAGCGAAGCAGCACCAACATTCGAGTGTTCACGCCTTCCCCAGCAGCATTGATGCGGCTCACTTTGCCCAAGCTCGACAGCCCGAGCCCGAGCCACACGACCAGGAAGAGATCCCCCATCCCCGTATGGGATTTTATGGGGTGATCGATGAGCGGCTGGATCTGGAGTTGTTGGATGGGATTGCCCGGGCTCGGCCTGACTGGCATTTGGTTATGGTTGGCCCAATCGTCAAAATTGACGAGGCATCCCTCCCCCAGCGTCCCAACATTCATTATTTAGGGGGCAAATCCTATCAAGAGTTGCCTCACTATTTAGCTGGCTGGGATGTGGCTCTGCTGCTGTTTGCTCGCAACGAGTCTACTCGTTTCATCAGCCCGACCAAAACGCCGGAGTACCTGGCTGGTGGAAAACCTGTGGTGTCCACCTCGATTAAAGATGTGGTGCGGCCCTACGGCGACGAGAAACTGGTTCATATTGCCGATACGGTGCCGGAGTTTGTGGAGGCGATCGCCGCTGCACTCACCCAGAGCCAGACCCCGTCTGACTGGCTCGACCGAGTTGATGCCCGGCTGGCTCAAACCTCTTGGGATTTGACCTGGCAGGCCATGAATGACCGGATTGAGGCTGCGATCGCTACCAACGTCCGCAAGTCCACATCGTCCAAGACCAAATATCCAACGGCGATCGCAGCCAACGTTGACCAGCTCGCGATCTAATTTTCACTGCAAGGAGTGCCCCCATGTTTGACTATTTAATTGTTGGTGCTGGCTTTGCTGGCAGTGTTTTAGCAGAGCGCTTAGCGACTCAGGAAAATAAAAAAATTCTGATTGTAGATACTCGCAACCATATTGGTGGCAATGCCTACGATCACTACAACGAAGACGGGATTTTGGTCCATAAATATGGCCCTCACATCTTTCATACCAACTCCCGTGATGTCTTCGAATATTTGTCCCTATTTACCCAATGGCGACGCTACGAACACCGAGTTTTAGCCAGTGTGGATGGTCAATTAGTCCCCATTCCCATCAATCTGGACACCATTAACAAGCTGTACGGACTGAAGCTGACCGCCTTTGAGGTTGAGGAATTTCTAGCCTCCCTAGCTGAGACTAAGGAATACATTCGCACCTCTGAAGATGTGGTGGTGAGCAAAGTGGGGCGAGAGCTCTACGAAAAGTTCTTCCGCAACTACACCCGCAAACAGTGGGGCGTTGACCCTTCCGAGCTTGATAAGTCCGTTACCGCTCGCGTTCCCACTCGCACTAACCGGGACGATCGCTATTTCACCGATACCTACCAAGCCATGCCGCTCCACGGCTACACCCGCATGTTTGAGCAGATGTTGACGCACCCCAACATCAAAATCATGCTCAACACCGATTATCGGGAGATTCAGGATGTCATTCCCTACAAGGAAATGATTTATACCGGCCCGGTGGATGGCTTCTTTGATTATTGCTACGGCAAGCTGCCCTATCGCTCCCTCGACTTCAAGCATGAAACGCTGAACCAGGACGTGCATCAGCCCCAGGCCGTGATCAACTATCCCAACGAACACCTCTACACCCGGGTCACCGAGTTCAAATACTTGACCGGGCAGGAACACCCAAAAACCAGCATCGTCTACGAATATCCCCAGGCCGAGGGCGACCCCTACTATCCCGTACCGCGCCCTGAAAATGCCGAACTTTACAAGCAGTACAAAGCTTTAGCCGATGCTGAACCGGGGGTTCACTTTGTGGGACGGCTCGCCACCTATAAGTACTACAACATGGATCAGGTGGTGGCTCAGGCACTGGCGCTTCACGCCCAACTGGCCAACCGCTCCAGCTGGCATCCCAAGCAAGAAAGCCTACCGGCGAAGCAACCCGTTGCCCCTACCTCTAATGGAAATGGCAATGGCAATGGTAACGGCAATAGCGCCTTCAAAACCGCTGCCAGCAACGGCAATGGCCGGTCTGCTACTCCCGTAGCGGCAGGCAAATCTGAACAAAATGGCAAATCTCATTGAGCAAGGTGAAGGTGTGATGAGTACAAATCAGGTTTCCCCCAAGCTGGAACTGTGGGGTGGCATTGAATGTACCGTGAACCGGGTGGGCGATCGCTACTTTGATCAGCTCCAGCGCAATGGTCACGATACCCGTATCGAAGATCTCGACTGCTTTGCCACCCTGGGCATTCAGGCTATCCGCTATCCCATCCTTTGGGAACGCACAGCCCCCAATGGCCCAGAGCAGGCCGACTGGAGCTGGGCAGACCAGCGGCTGGCCTACCTAGACGATATCGGCATCCGTCCCATTGTTGGGCTGATCCATCACGGCAGCGGCCCGCCGCACACCAGCTTGTTAGACCCGGAGTTCGCCAACGGCCTGGCTCAGTTTGCCGAGGCCGTTGCCACCCGCTATCCCTGGCTGGAGTATTACACCCCAGTCAACGAGCCCCTGACCACCGCTCGCTTTAGCGGGTTGTATGGTCACTGGTATCCCCATGCCCAGGACGATCGCAGCTTTATTCAAGCTTTGATCAATCAGTGCCGTGGGGTCGCCCTGTCTATGCAGGCCATTCGTCGCATTAATCCGGCGGCGAAACTGGTGCAAACCGAAGACCTCTGCAAAACGTCTGGTACGCCGCTGTTAAGCTACCAGGTTGACTTTGAAAATGCGCGGCGCTGGCTGTCCTTTGATCTGCTCTGTGGGCGGATAGACCAGAACCATGAGCTATGGAACTATTTGCGTCGAAACGGAGCCGAAGAATCAGACCTATACTGGTTTCTCGATCATCCCTGCCCGCCGGATATTTTTGGCATCAACCGCTACTTGACCAGCGACCGCTTTTTGGATGAACGGCTCGATCGCTACCCGGCTCACTTCCACGGCGGCAACGGCGAGCACCAGTACGCCGATGTGGAAGCCATTCGGGTCTGCGCGGAGGGTATTTGCCCCCCCGATGTCTTGCTCAGGGAAGTCTGGGAACGCTATCACCGGCCCATTGCCGTCACCGAAGTGCACCTGGGCTGCACCCGCGAGGAGCAGTTGCGCTGGTTCAAGGAAATTTGGGATGCCGCTCAACATTTGCGCCAGGAGGGGGTAGACCTACGGGCTGTTACCGCCTGGTCACTCTTGGGGGCCTACGACTGGAACAGCCTCGTCACCCGCAACGCAGACTTTTACGAACCGGGCGTCTTTGACGTGCGCCCTCCCTACAGCAGCGTTCGGCCCTCACCCCGCCCCACGGCGATCGCCACTATGCTCCGCCACCTCTCCCAGGGCGAGTCTTACGATCACCCCCTCCTGGACGTCCCCGGCTGGTGGCAACGGAGCGATCGGCTGTTTTATCCGCCTGTTTCCTGTTTCAGTAATGCTTCCCACCCGTTAGAAGCATCTGCTGATTTCCCATCCACCCGCCCACTCACCCACCCATCCACCCATCACCCCATCACCCCATCCCCCCTCCTGATCACTGGAGCGACCGGCACCCTCGGTAAAGCCTTTGCTCGCATCTGTGACGTGCGGGGCATTCCCCACCGCCTGCTGGGCCGCCAGGAGATGGATATTACCAATCCAGTCATGGTTGAGCAGGTGCTGGCGGAAATGCAGCCGTGGGCCGTGATCAATGCAGCGGGGTATGTGCGTGTCGATGATGCGGAGCGGGAGTCTCACCTGTGCCGCAGCATTAATGCGGATGGGGCCGCTATTTTGGCGGAGAGTTGTGCCCAGCGCAATATTGGGCTGATCACGTTTTCCTCGGATCTAGTGTTTGATGGCGATCGCCAACTGCCCTACCTGGAAAGTGATCCCGTCGCTCCGCTGAATGTCTACGGCCACAGCAAAGCCCAGGCAGAACGGCAGGTGCTACATCACCATCCCGAGTCGTTAGTCATTCGCACTAGTGCTTTCTTTGGCCCCTGGGATGATCACAACTTCCTGACTGTTGCCCTGCGCACCCTGAAGGCAGGACAGCCCTTTTTGGCGGCGGAAGATGCGATCGTGTCCCCCACCTATGTGCCCGATCTGGTGAATGCCAGCCTTGACTTGTTGATTGATGGCGAGCGCGGTATTTGGCACCTGGCCAATCCAGGGGCGATCGCCTGGTCTGACCTCGCTCGTCAGACGGCGCAGCTTGCCGGACTAGATGCCTCCGCCATTCAATCTTGCTCCATCAACAGCTTTGGCTATGCGGCACCCCGCCCGGCCTATAGTGTGCTCAGCAGCGAGCGTGGGATTTTGCTGCCGGATCTGGATCGGGCGATCGCTCAATATTTGCATGAGTGCGATCGGGTTCAGGTTTAGGGATCTCGGCTTCGTCTCTTGATAGACCAGTGCCCTAGCGTCTCAGTAAGGTAATACTGAGACGCTAGGGCTTTTTAACGATGGGTCAAAGCTACTTCCGCTAGGGCACTACCGGCCAGCAACAGTTTGATATCTATCGTCTTGCTCTGAAGAAACCACGTAGGCATTAGTGGCCAGGTATCCATCTTTAGTCGCGATCACGGCCGAGCCGGTGGTGCTGGCTTCAGCCTGCTCTTACATCCGCTCAGACAGGCGGGTGACGTAGGCCAGAAGTGATCTAACCCAACACCAGACGGTGGGTTTTTTGCTGAAAAGAAAAAGGCAGCAATCCCTCAATGGTTCAAGGACGCTCGGGCGATCGCTACCATCCCCCTAGGTTGCTGTTGCCATCAGCGTCCGACTAACCTGAAACCTTGCGATCGCCGCTCCTGACCCCACTGCATCTCTGGAGTATTGTCCATGCGCCTTGCTAAAAAGCCATTGCTGCCTCTCTGGATTGGCGTAGCAATTTACTTCTACGCCTTTATTGCCATTGGCATTGCTGAAGTAGGGTTAGGGGTTTTGCTGCCCTCCATCTTGACGGCCTATAGCCTGACCCCGGCCACCGTAACGCTGCTCTTTGTCAGCCAAATCACCGGTTACATTACGGCAGCCCTCACCAGCAGCCTTGTGAGTCATCGGTTGGGGCTGGGGCCCATGCTCTTAGGAGCGGCTAGTCTGCTGATGCTAGCCCTGCTTACCTATGCCTTCGCTCCGTTTTGGCTGTTAATGGTGGCGGCGGGCACCCTGCTGGGGCTGGGCATCGGGTTCATTGATGCCGGCATCAACACGGCCATGGTGCAAGATGCTCGCAGCGCCCACCTGATTGGGGCCCTGCACGGCTTCTACGGCATCGGGGCATGCTCCGGCCCAGCCATTGCAACTACGCTGTTGGCGGTGGGCCTCAGCTGGCGGCAGGTCTATGGCGTGCTGGCCAGTCTCACCAGCCTGTTGATGATGGGTGTGTTCGCTGCCCTGGTTTACCGTTACCCCTCGATGGTGAAACGACCCGCCGAACAAGATTCCCTGGCGGGAACGCACTTAAAGCGAGCGCTGCGCACCCCCATCGTCTTTCTGTTTGCAGCGTTTCTGTTTGTCTATGTCGGGATTGAGGCCTCCCTCAGCAACTGGGCCTACAGTGTGCAGGTGATCGCTCGCTCGACGCCGCCGTTGCTGGCGGGCTACAGCGTTAGCGCCTATTGGTTGGGGCTGACAATAGGGCGCTTCGGGCTGGGCTATTTGCTGCGATCGCTGGGTGCTATCCGCACCATCACCCTGTCCCTAGGGTTACTCCTGGTCGGGCTGCTGTGCTGGTGGCAGTTGCCCAACCCATTGATTAGCTTGCTACTGGTTGGGCTTGCCCTGGCGGCCATCTTTCCCACCATTATTTGGCTGATTCCCAGGCGCTTGCCAGAAGCCTTAGTTCCCGCTGCCGTGAGCTTTGCTACCAGTGCCGCCAGTGTGGGGGCGGCGCTGGTTCCTGCCGGGCTGGGCTGGGTAGCCAGTCGGTCAGACCTAGGGGTGATTCCCCTGTTGATGCTGCCTTTGGCAATCGCCATGGGTGGTTTACACTACTGGCTCACCCGAGCCCCCCAAGAGGTAGCCGAACGGCCTTAAGACTAACGCTAGGGCTAGCCGCCGGTGCAACTCAAGGGGGATACAGTTCGCTAGAACAGGCTGCCCATGGCGCGCAGCATATTCTGCGGCTGCATGGCCGCTTCTGCTGCTGTCGGCTCGTAGCCGCAGTGCACCATGCAGTCAGCGCATTCGGGGTTGCCGCTCTTGTGGCCGTACTTCTCCCAGTCGGTATTGTCGAGGAGTTCTTGAAAGGTTTCGTAATGGCCTTCGTTCAGCAAGTAGCAGGGTTTTTGCCAACCCAGCACGCTGTAGCTGGGGCTGCCCCAGGGGGTGCAGTCGTAGTCTTTTTGCCCCGTCAAGAAATCTAAGAAGAGCGGGTTGTGGTTAAATTCCCACTTTTTTTTGCCCGCCGTAAACGGGGCCAAGATTTCTCGAAACAGCGCCTTGGTCTGGTCACGCTTGAGGAAGTGCTCCTGGTTAGGGGCCCAGTCATAGCTGTAGCCCGGCGAGACCATCATGCCGTCTACTTTCAGCTCGGTGAGATAGTCAAACAGAGACTGAATTTGCTGGGGATCAGTACCCTCAAACACAGTGGTGTTGGTAGTGACGCGGAAGCCCCGCGCCTTGGCGGCCCGGATGGCGCTGATGGCAATATCAAAGACGCCATTGCGATCGACGCAGCGATCGTGCAAGTCCTTCATGCCGTCTAGGTGAACGCTGAACGAGAGGTAGGGCGACGGTGTAAATTTATCGAGACTTTTTTCGAGCAGCAGGCCGTTGGTGCAGAGGTAGACAAACTTTTTGCGCGCTACCAGGCCCTGCACAATTTCGTCAATCTGAGGGTGCAACAGCGGCTCTCCACCGGGGATCGAAACCACCGGGGCACCGCATTCTTCCGCCGCCGCAAAGCAGTCTTCGGGCGACAGGTTCTGCTTCAAAATTTCTTTGGGATGCTGAATTTTGCCGCAGCCCGAGCAGGCCAGGTTGCAGCGAAACAGCGGCTCTAGCATCAACACCAGGGGATACTGCTTGCGCCCTTTGAGGCGCTGAGTGACAAGATATTGCCCCACGCCCAGGGCCTGCTGCAGACTGATTGACATTTCTCTTCACTCCTCGGTTGGGGAGGATCCGTCAGCATCATCGTTAAACCGGGCGGGTTGACCTGGTCACAGCGATTGTAGATGCTTCGAACCCTGATGGTGATTACCCAACTACCGTAATTCATTTTGGCAAAAACGGCTGTCTCTGGCCCCATCCTGAGCCCGCCTAGACCCTGATCTTCGCTAGGGGTTTTAGCCCAGGGCACGCCGCTGGGGCTGACGGTGTAATATGCGGTTAACTTTGCCCGGGGCCAAGTAGCCACCTACAGGTACCCTAGATGCTTAGTAGCCCCAGATACCATCCATCCGAGTTGATTCATCGTTAATGCTCTGTTAAAGCTTACAGAATGAAACTCAACCAGTATGGTTGAAAGCCAAAGCAACGTGAGGAGAGCGCTCAATGCCATCGATTAAATCTGCGTTGGACTTGCTAAAGGAGACCAGCCGAACATTTTTTATCCCGATCAGCTTACTCCCTCCTGGGCTTCAGGAAGCGGTGGCATCTGCGTACCTGTGCATGCGGGCGATCGACCAGATTGAAGACCATCCAACTCTAGACGGCAGTACCAAGATCAGTCTGCTGCGCCAAATTAGCCTCAATCTGCAGGCGGGCACAGAATCCTCAGCGGTGGCAGATTTTGCGACGGGGCTAGAGGGCTACAGCGACCAGCTCGAAGAAGTCACCCTACGCATTGGCGAATGGGCCTTGCTGGCCCCCGACACGATCGCCCCCCGGATCTGGGATGCTACGGCCGCTATGGCCGATCGCATGGCCTACTGGGCCGAGCAAAACTGGCGGATCAAAACCGAAGCCGACCTCGATCGCTACACCTTTAGCGTGGCTGGGGCCGTAGGGCTGATGCTGTCTGACCTCTGGGCCTGGTACGACGGCACCGAAACTAGCCGGATGGAGGCGATTGGCTTTGGGCGCGGCCTGCAATCGGTCAATATTCTGCGCAACCACCTGGAAGATAAAGATCGCGGCGTAGACTTTTTCCCGGAGGGCTGGACGGCGGACGACATGCAGCGCTACGCCCGCCGCAACCTCAAAATGGCCGATGCCTATACCCAAGCTCTGCCCACGGGGCCGGCCCTGCTGTTTTGCCGCATTCCCCTTGCTCTGGCTACAGCCACCATCGATGCTTTGGCCCAGGGCCGAGAGAAACTTAGCCGGGCCGATGTGATGGCGATCGTGACGCCGCTGCTCGGCGTTGGCAAATCGATCGAACTTATGACTAAAGTCTAGTTAGATCGACTACTGCCCCTCTATTACCCCGCTAGTGAATGAACATTCTGGATCGCATCGCCGAGCGGCAGCGAGACAATTTCTCGCTGCACGCGCAGTACCTCAACCCGCAGATGGTCAACGTACTCAAAACGATCGGGTTCGATCGCCACTATGTGCGGGCGGAGGGGCCTTACCTGTTTGACGACCAGGGCGATCGCTACCTCGACCTGCTCAGCGGGTTTGGCGTCTTTGCTCTGGGGCGCAACCATCCCAAAGTGGTGCAGGCGTTGCAGGAGGTGCTGAGCGCCGACCTGCCCAACCTGGTGCAAATGGATGTTTCAATTCTGTCGGGGCTGCTGGCCGAGCGGCTCCAGCAGATCACGCCGCCGGGGTTAGACCGCATCTTTTTCGCTAACTCCGGCACCGAAAGCGTCGAGGCGGCGATCAAGTTCAGCCGCCACGCCACCGGGCGCAGCAAGATTGTCTACTGCGCTGGCGGCTACCACGGCTTGACCATGGGGGCGCTGTCGGCCACGGGCGATCCCCACTTCAGGGCGGGGTTTGGCCCCTTTTTGCCCGACTTCATCGAAATTCCGTTTGGGGACCTAGCCGCGCTGGAGCGGGCTCTGTCGCGCCACGATGTGGCCGCCTTTATCACCGAGCCTATCCAGGGCCACGGAGTGTGGATTCCAGAGGCTAGTTACCTACCGGGGGCGGCGGCGCTTTGCCGCAAATACGGCAGCCTATTCATTGCCGATGAGGTGCAGACTGGGCTGGGCCGCACGGGCAAATGGTGGGCGGTCGAGCACTTCGGCGTCGAGCCCGATTTGCTTTGCATGGCCAAGGCCCTATCGGGCGGGTTTGTACCGGTGGGGGCCGTAGCCTGTCGGTCCTGGATTTTTGACAAAGTGTTCAACCGTATGGATCGCGCCGTGGTTCACGGCAGCACCTTTGGCAAAAACAACCTGGCTATGGCCGCTGGTCTGGCCACTTTAGAGGTGCTCGAAACCGAGGGCTGGATTGATCATGCGGCGCAGATGGGACGGCAAATTGTGGCTGACTTGCAGCCTTTGGTGGGTCAGTACGAGTGCCTGAAAGCGGTGCGGGGCTTAGGCATGATGATGGCGCTGGAATTTGGCGAACCCAAGAGCCTGACTCTAAAAATGTCCTGGAAGATGCTTGAAACCGCCAACCGGGGCCTATTTTCTCAGATCATCACAGTGCCACTGTTTACCCGCCACCGGATTTTGTCGCAGGTGGCCGGGTACGGCATGAACGTGGTCAAGTTTATTCCGCCCCTGACGTTGCAGGAGAGCGATCGCCGCTGGATTGTCGAGGCTGTCACCGATGTAGTGGCCGACGCTCACCGGGTGCCGGGGGCCGCCTGGGAATTTGGCAAAACCCTGGCCACCCAGGCGATGAAAACTAAAGCCGGAGCCCGGTAGCCCCAGCCATGGCCAGCCTGTTTCATCCGCTGTGCGGCAGCAACCCACCAACCCTGCTCAGGCTGCTGCTCGAAAATGGATTTCCCGCGGCTAACCGCTGCCCCCAGGTGGCCCTAGCCCTGGCAGTGTCACTGGCCCGATGGCCCTTTTCGACCGCAGAACAGGTGGCCTTTGCGCTGTCTCCCCAACGGCAGATGCCCGACCCTGTCTTTATCGTGGGCTATTGGCGATCGGGCACCACTCACCTGCACAACGTGATGGCCCAGTGCCCAGCCTTTGGCTATATCACTCCGCTGGCAACGGGGATGCCATGGGATATTTTGGGCATTGTGCGATCGCTGGAGCCGATGCTAGAACAGGCTCTGCCCCAGGATCGCTATGTCGACAATGTAGCGGTCACGCCCACCTCTCCCCAGGAAGATTCCATTCCCCTGGCGACGATGGGGGCAGCCTCCTACTACCACGGCATGTATTTCCCCCAGCAGTTTGAGACGCACTTTCGGCGGGAGGTGTTTGGCGGCGCGCCCGCCGATGTAGAGCGGTGGAAACGCCTGCATCGCCTGCTGCTGCGGAAGGTTTCGGTGCACCAGGGGCACCGCCCGCTGCTGATCAAAAACCCGGTTTATACGGGCTACATTCGCCATCTGCGGGAGCTGTGGCCGGGGGCTAAGTTCATTCACATCTACCGCAACCCCTACCGGGTGTTTCCCTCGGCACGGCACTACTTTACGCGGCTGCTGCCCGAATTGGCCCTGCAAGACTACGACGAGTTACCCATTGAGTCGCTGGTGTTAGAGAGCTACCCATTTCTGTTGGAGGCGCTGAAAACCGATACGGCAGATCTGCCTCCGGAGCAGTTTGCCGAGGTGCGTTTTGAGGATTTGCAGACCGAGCCACTGCCGGTGCTAAAACACCTGTTTGAGCAGCTAGAACTGCCCGATTTTGAGGTAGCGCGCCCCTATTTTGAAACCTATTTAGCGGGTCTAGACGACTACCAACAAAACCAATATTCTCTGGAGCCCGAGACAGTTAGCAAGGTTGAACACCATTGGCAAGCTTATCTTCAGCGCTGGGGCTATGACTTGAAGGATGCGGGGCTCTGCTCAAACTCGATCTGACCGTAGTCAAGCTTGAGGATGCGATCGCCCACATAAAAATAATGGTCGTCGTGGCTAATCACAAACACTGTCTTTCCCTGGGCCTTGAGGTCGGGCAAAAACTGGGTGTAAAACACCTGCTTAAAGGCGGGATCTTGATCGGCAGCCCATTCATCAAACAGGTAAATGGGGCGATTTTCCATGTAGGCGCTGAGCAGGGCTAGACGTTTGCGCTGCCCCTGAGATAGGTTCACCGTTGAAAATCGGCCCTGGTCGATGCTCACCTTGTGGCTGAGCTGTAGTTTTTTTAGATAGTCTTGGGCTTTGCTGTCGTCGGCCTCGCCACTCAGCCCCAGCAGCCGCTCAAACAGGTAAAAATCGGCAAACACCACCGAAAAATGCTGCCGATACCACTCCTGATTTTGCTCATCAATGGGCTGTTGATCGAGCCAAATTGTCCCTGCTTGCGGGCTATAAAGCCCCGTCAGCACCTTCGCCAGGGTCGATTTGCCGCTGCCGTTGCCGCCAATAATAAAAATCAGCTCGCCGGGATGCACAGTCAAATTCACCGGTCCCAGGGTGAATTCGGTGCCCTCTTGATCGGTGCGATAGCTGTGGGTGACCCCCTTAAGCTCTAGCCGCTGCCAGCTCGGATCGATGGGCGGCACGGTGGCAACGGCGATCGGGGCATCAATGCTCAGGCCCAGGGCTTTGAGCTTGTCGAGGGCTATGCTGGCCTGGCCCAGCAGCGGCAGCTTGTTCACCAAGTTTTCCATCGGCCCCAGCAGATAGGTAAAGGTCAGCACGTAGGCAACCCGAGTATTGGGGCTAATACCCACCCAGTTGGGCAGGGCAAACAGCACCAGCCCCACCGCAAAAAAGTAGATAAACTTGCCCCAGCTGTCGAGCACGGCAAACAGGCTCAACCCCTGCTGGTTGTAGCGCCTCACCTGGAGCGCGGTGGGCTGGAGGTCGAGCGCGAAGAAGTCTTGGCGGCCCAGACGGTGCAGTTTTAGCTCCTTGATGCCGTCGATCAGACTGCGGAAATGCTGAAACAGTCTCTCTTGGTGGTCGCGGGCAGCGGCTAGACCGCGTCGCCCCGCCACCAAAAACCAGCGGCAGCTGAACGAGGCTACCAGGGTAATCAGCAGCACCAGGGCTAACACCTGCCACGACAGCCACGACACATAGACCATGCAGCCGACGGTGCCCGCAATATTGATCATCAAAACGGGCAAGACCCCAGCGGCGGCGGCGATCGCCTGAATATCCTCCGTTAGCAGCACCAGCAGGCTGGGCAACCCAAGGCTTTCTAAGGACTTCAGCTCAGCCGCTAAAATTTGGCGACAGAGCTGGAGCTGAAGCTCCACCACCGCCGCCTGGGAAAAGCGCACCAGCAAAATGCGCGACACCATCGCCGTGGTCAGAGCGATCGCCCCCAACCCCACAAACGCCGCTGCCACCATCCCTCCAGTCACCCCCTGGGCGATGGTGTAGCTGATCAGCGCAATCAGCGCGGCACTACAGCCGCCGCTCACCAGGCCGGTGACCAGGGCAATCCCCAGGGCTGGCCCAGAGGTCTGCAAGAGAAATAAAACTAAGCTCATGGCAGTCTCGCAAATGGTGGTGCACCCAAAGTTTGGGAGCCTGGATGGCGATCGGTCCTGCGGGCGACAGACCCAGGCCCGGGCTGATCAACCGGTTGAACAAGCTATGATATCTGCGTTTCTCTCCTACTAAAGCGATGCCCCGCCCCAACCTAAACCAGCTGCGAGAACGATTAAATCTCTCTCGATTTGCCCTGCGCAATAAGGGGCTGACGCTCTTCTGCTGGATTGTGATTGGGGTGGCTGGGCTGTTTGCCTTTAGCTCTTTGAAGTATGCCTTGTTTCCCGACATCACCTTTCCGGTGGTGCTTGTCAACGCCACCGCTCCCATCGAGACGGCAGCTGCAACAGAGACTGAGCTCACCGTGCCCTTAGAGGCCCAGCTGCAACCTCTGGCCGGGTTGTCTCGCCTCGACTCAACGACCTCGCCAGGGCGGGCGATTCTGCGGCTAAATTTCAAGGTCAATGCCGCGCTGGAGGAGACCACGGCTGCAGTCGAGCAGGCCATTGGCCAGACTGATCTGGCGGCCGGGTTTGACTATGAGATCATTCCGCTCAACTTGAATGAGGCGACGGCGATTAGCTATGCCCTGACCAGTGAGGAACTGCCCCCGGCTGAGCTAGCGGCACTGGTTGAAGCGGAGATCTTGCCGACGCTGCGCGATATTCCTGGGGTGCTGCGGGTAGACCTGCGTGGCACCGGCAGCCGAGCCGCCGCCAGCGGTGAGGGCAGTTTTTTAGCGGAGCTACAAAACCCGCCGACGCTAATTCGTTTCAACGGCGAAGCGGCGCTGGCGGTGCAGGTGGTGAAGCAGGGCGAGGCCAACACCCTGGAGGTGGTCGATCGCGTCGAGGCGGCGATCGCAGAGATCCGCGAGCAGCAGCCCCAGGTCGAGATTGCCCTAGCCGCCACCCAGGCCGAGTTCATTCGCGCGTCAACCGAGGCCACTATCGATGCGCTGGTGGAGGCGATCGTGCTGGCGGTGCTGGTAATTTTGGCCTTTTTGCGCAGCTGGCGGGCCACGGTGATTACGGCGCTGTCGATTCCGCTGTCGCTGCTGGGCACGGCGATCGTCATGGCCATCTATGGCTTTAACCTGGAGACCATTACGCTGCTGGCGCTGGCGATCGTGATTGGCATCATTGTCGACGATGCGATCGTTGAGGTCGAAAACATCATGCGCCACCTGGAAGCGGGGGCAACTCCGCAACAGGCGGTCTTGCAGGCAACGGACGAAATTGCCCTGACGGTGACGGTCTCGACGCTGACCATTGTGGCCGTATTTTTGCCCGTGGCGCTGATGGGCGGCACCGTAGGACAGTTCTTTAAACCCTTCGGCCTGACGGTGTCGGCGGCGGTGCTGTTTTCGCTGCTGGTGGCGCGCACTCTGAACCCAGTGCTGGCGGTGTATTGGCTAAAAGCCTCTGGTTCGCCCCAGGCCGTTGCCCCCGCTACCTCTGAGGCCGCTGACCCCGCAGTTCCCACGCTTCTGGCGGAGAGGGTGGGAACTACCTGGCTAGAGCGGCAGTATAGCCAATTGCTCGCCTGGTCGCTGCGCCATCCCTGGATTGTGGTGGGGCTAGCGATCGCCAGCCTAGTCGCAGGCATTGCGATTATTCCGCTGATTCCCCAAGGGTTTATTCCCCAGCTTGACCAGGGGCAGTTTTTGCTGAACTACCGGGTGCCCCTGCCCCAGCGCCCCGGTGGAGCCCAGCTACCACCGCCCGGACAGCTACCGACGAGTCTGAGTGCACCACAGGCAGCAGCAGCAGAGGCGGCAGAGGCAGCAGGGCGATCGCAGCTCTTGCAGCGAACCCTTCAGCAGGCTGACGACCTGGAGGCGGCGGTGGCTCAGCTGCCCGAGGTCGAGTCGGTGTTGACCACCGTGGGCGGCCGGGGGCGCCCCAACGAGGGCAGTCTATACATTCAGCTGCGGGAGGAGCGCGATCGCGACACCGCTGCCGTGCAGGCCCAGCTCCGCCAGGATTTGCCATTTCAGGCGGGCCTAGAAACCAGCGTTGAAGACCTTCAGTTTGTCGATACCGGCGGCGAAAAACCCCTCCAGGTGGCCTTGGTGGGCGACGACCTGACGGCGCTGCAAACCGCCGCCGCTGAGATTCAGGCCCAGGTGAAAGCGCTGCCCGGTTTTGCCGATGTGCGCATTTCGGGGGCCGAGAACACTGCCGATGCGATTGTAGAGATCAGTCGGCAGAATGGGGAGCGGGTCGCCATCGTCAGCGCCAACCTGAGTGACGGCAATGCCCTCGGCGACGCCACCGCCCAGGTAGTAGAAATTGCGGAATCGGTGGTGCCCCCCGGTGTGCGCATTGACTTGGCGGGTGATTCGGCTAGGGCCGGAGAGGTGCTGGGCAGTTTTGGCCGCGTCTTTATTTTGGCCGTGATCTGCATGCTGCTGGTGCTGCTGGTGCCTTTTGGGCGGCTGCTAGAGCCGGCAGTGGTGGGGCTGTCGCTGCCGCTCTCGGTCGTTGGGGCGACGCTGGCTCTGTGGATTACCCGCAGCGACTTTGGCATTGTCTCGCTGTTGGGCCTGCTATTTCTGCTGGGATTGCTCAGCAAAAACGCGATTTTGCTGCTGGATTACATCAACCAGCTGCGCCGAGCCGGGCTTGAGCGCACTGATGCCATCAAACAAACGGGCTTGGTGCGGCTGCGCCCCATTCTTATGACCACCGTTTCGTCAGTGCTGGGCATGGTGCCAATCGCCCTCGGGTTTGGAGCGGGGGCTGAGCTGCGGCAGCCCATGGCCGTGGCCATTATTGGCGGGTTGCTAACCTCAACCCTGCTGAGTCTAGTGGTGGTGCCGGTGCTCTACACCCTGCTCGAAGATGGATGGCTCCGACTCACCAAGCGGTCAGCCTAATGCCAATTCAGGTGATTCTCGTGCCGGCAGGAGCCGAATATCAGGCGGTGATGCGGGGCCTGAAGGCAGTTCCCCATGCGCCCCCAGTAGTTGCGGTTCCAGCAGGGCCAGCGGCGTTTCGAGCGTTCTTAGAAACCTGGGAAGACCGATCGCGTTTTGAAGACCAGGGAATTCTGTTGATTGGCCTAGGCGGCAGCCTGTCGCCCCAGCATTCGGTGGGAGACGGGCTGCTGCTTGAGCAGGTTTGGGATGCGTCTGCGGGTGATGGTGCGAAGGGCTACCCCTGCGATCGCACCCTCACCGACGAGCTAGCCCAACGTCTTGGAGTTTCTGTAGAGAGGGGAGTGACATGCGATCGCGTCATCACCACCGTGGCAGAAAAGGGGAGGCTGGGCAATCGCTACCAGGCCGCTGTGGTGGATATGGAAAGTGCCGTACTGCTGGAGGCCATGCCCCAGGCCAAAGTCGCCATTCTGCGGGTAATCAGCGACGACTGTAGCCACGATTTGCCGGATATATCGGGTGCGATCGGCCCAGACGGCAAACTTCGCGCTGACACTCTTGCCCGCAGCTTTTTGAAACGCCCGGTTGCGGCTTTAAAGTTTATTAGCGGCTCACTCCAGGCGCTCAAAACCCTGGAGCAGATCACGCTAGTCCTATTTCAACAGTGAAGACTGCTCCTAAGGTAGAGGAACCAAAGATGGTTGTTGCCAATGTCTATACTGCCGAGTTAGCAACCTCAAGGCTGAAACAGGAATGGATTCGCTGCTTCAGCTAAGCAGCGTTAAAATTACTAGTGAAAGTGTCTCAAAAGACCTATGACCTTAACCCTAGATCTTCCCTTTGAACTGGAGCAGTACCTTTTGCAGGAAGCCGAGCAAAAAGGTCTATCGGTTGAAGCTATGACGCTGCAACTTTTGACCCAATCAATTCTGCTCCAACAGAAAGGGGCCGAAGCTGTCGACATACTTCAGTCCTGGCTCGAAGATGAGGATGTTGAAGATCAACAAGCTACAGATCAATATTTGCTCCAGGTATTAGATGAAGATCGACTTTCCGATCGCAAGTTGTTCCCACTTGAGATGAAAGGTATTACTTGGTGAATCGGGTTGTCGTGTTAGATACAGGCCCAGTTGGGCTAATTACTAATCCAAGGCTCTCCCCTCAGGGTGTCGCTTGTAATCAGTGGCTTCAATCTCATATCAAAGCGGGAAACCGCATTATCGTTCCAGAAATCGCGGATTATGAAGTTCGTCGTGAGCTACTGCGAGCGAATAAAAAGAAAGGGCTTGCACGGTTAAATAGTTTATCTCAGCTGCTTGAATATCTACCAATTACAACGTCTTCTATGCGTCAAGGAGCTGAGCTCTGGGCACAGGCTCGACAGCAGGGACAGCCGACAGCAGGCGATAAAACGATTGATGGTGACATGATTCTGATCGCTCAGGCTATGACATTAGGCGTTTCAGATGTGGTGATTGCAACGACAAACATAGGTCATCTGTCTAGGTTTATCACAGCTAGTTTGTGGCAGGATATTTCCCCTACTTAACCATATCCAACATCCTAAGCGAGTAGTTTCGACCATCGCCCTGCATAAACTACCGAAGCTAACCCCTACCCCAGATCGCTATAAACCCGTCCCTTCCAAGCCCCGCCTTGCCCCGCCCAGTGCCGCCGTGCCGAATCTAGCGTCATCAGCGTGTAGAGCAGGGCAATTAACGGCAGAGCCAGCGCTAGCGATCGCTTGCCGCCATAGAGTTTCAGCGTCGGCCAGTAAGCTAGAGCCATCAGCAGCCACCCCGCCAACCCCGTTAGCGTCAGGGCGGAGTCGCCCCAAATCACTCCCAAAACCACCCCTAGAGGAGCGACCAGATAGACCAGCAGCATGCCAAAGACCGTACCGAGCAGCAGCCACGGCGAGTAGTTGAGCTGGGTGTAGGCGCTGCGCGTAATCATCGTCCAAATGCTATGCAGATCGGGGTAGGGGCGGAGGCTGTGGATAGTGGTGCTGAGGCCGAGCCAGATGGGTCCGTTGGCTTTGACCGCCGCTCCTAGGGCACAGTCGTCAATCAGGGCCTGGCGAATGGACTGAAGCCCGTTGATCTGCTGAAGGGCGTTGAAGCGGATCAGGGCGCAGCCTCCCGCTGCCGCTGCGGTCTGCTTTTGGGGGTTGTTCACCCAGGGGAAGGGATAGAGCAGCTGAAAAAAGAAGATAAACGCCGGAATCAGCAACCGTTCCCAAAAACTCTCACAGCGGAGCTGCACCATCAGCGATACCAGGTCGAGCCAATCGCGCTCGGCCTTGGTCACCAACTGTTGCAGGCTAGCAACATCGTGCTCTATATCGGCATCGGTAAACAGCACATAGTCGGGTGGGATAGGCTGCGACGCCAGGTAGCGAAACCCCTGCTCCATTGCCCAGAGCTTGCCAGCCCAACCAGCAGGGAGGGCTGCACCTGAGAGCACCGTGAGGCGATCGGATTGGTTTACCGCAATCGCACTTTTCCGCGCCACCGCTGCCGTACCATCGTTGCTCTGGTCATCCACCAGCACTACTTGTAGGCTGCCGGGGTAGGTTTGTGTGAGGTGCGATCGCACCGCCACCCCAATCAGCTCCGCCTCATTGCGGGCTGGAATCACCACTGCCACCGTTGGCCAGGTGGCTAGGGGCTCCAGGCTCTCGGAATCAAGCCGCTGGTCAGCCCGCCAAAACTGGCCCCAAAACAGCAGCATCCCAATCCAAATCAGGAGCGCTAGACTCGTCAGGCTCAACGCTAAGATTGCCATCGGCTTTGTGTACACTGATTGGTCTTCCGCATCATAAATCAGTTGCTAAATGCGAACCTACTGCCAAATACGGTCAGAATTCATACCGTCCACGTCAGCTATCTTTCCCTGGCGGGAGCATTTGCATTATGCTGCCCCAGTGACCATAGCGTTTTGACCGTGAGGGGTGCCCATGCAGACTCAAGAACCGCAGCAGCTAACCGGACTTGATTCGGCGATCCCTGAGGGAATCGCCGCCGCGCAAAATTACCTGCTGGCCCTACAGCACCCCGACGGCTACTGGTGGGCAGAGCTAGAGTCTAATGTCACCATCACCGCCGAGATCATTCTGCTGCACAAGATTTGGGGCACCGACGGCGATCGCCCCCTGGCTAAGGCGGAACACTATTTGCGATCGCACCAGCGCGACCACGGCGGGTGGGAACTGTTTTATGGCGACGGCGGCGACCTCAGCACCTCCGTCGAGGCCTACATGGCGCTGCGCGTGCTGGGCGTACCCGCCAGCGATCCGGCCCTGCTAAAGGCGAAAGACTTTATTCTCAGCCGCGGCGGCATCAGCAAAACCCGCATTTTCACCAAGCTGCACCTGGCCCTAATCGGCTGCTACGACTGGCGCGGCCTGCCCTCGCTGCCCGCCTGGGTCATGTTGCTAGAGTCGCCCTCGCCCTTCACCATCTACGAACTGTCGAGCTGGGCGCGGGGCAGCACCGTGCCGCTGCTGGTCGTCTTTGATCAAAAGCCGGTCTACAAGATTGAGCCCGCCGTCAACTTAGATGAACTCTACGCCGAGGGCATCGGTAACGTGCGCTGGGAACTGCCCAAAGCGGGCGATTGGAGCGATGTTTTCATCTGGCTGGATGGCGCGTTTAAGTTTGCCGAATCAATTAGCTTCACCCCGTTTCGTGACGAGGGCCTGCGCAAAGCCGAGCGGTGGATTTTAGAACGGCAGGAAGCCACTGGCGACTGGGGCGGCATTATCCCCGCCATGCTGAACTCGATGCTGGCCCTGCGCTGTCTCGGCTACGACGTGAACGATCCGGTGGTGCGGCGCGGCCTGCGGGCGATCGATAACTTCGCGGTGGAAACCGACGACACCTACTGGGTGCAGGCCTGCGTCTCCCCCGTGTGGGATACGGCGCTGGGGATGCGATCGCTCACCGATTCGGGCCTGGCCCCCGACCACCCCAGCCTAGTGCAGGCGGGCGAATGGCTGCTAGAGAAGCAAATCTTAGACTACGGCGACTGGATCGTCAAAAATCCCCAGGGTCAGCCGGGGGGCTGGGCCTTTGAGTTTGAGAACCGCTTCTATCCTGATGTGGACGACACGGCGGTGGTGGCGATGGCCCTACAAGACGTCACCCTGCCCGACGAGGCCCTGAAACGCGAGGCGATCGCCCGTGCCGTGCGCTGGGTAGCCACCATGCAGTGCAAAACCGGGGGCTGGGCCGCCTTCGACATCGACAACGATCAGGATTGGATCAATGCCGTTCCCTACGGCGACCTCAAAGCGATGATCGACCCCAGCACCGCCGACATCACCGCTCGGGTACTGGAGATGCACGGTCGCCTCTGCCGCGAACCCGACCTCGCCAGCCACTACGCCAGCGACCTCAGCGCCCAGCGGCTCGAACGGGGCCTAGCCTTTCTGCTCAATGAACAGGAGGCCGACGGCAGCTGGTTTGGCCGTTGGGGGGTCAACTACCTCTATGGCACTAGCGGAGCGCTATCGGCCCTGGCTTTGATCGCGCCAGAACGCTGTCAGGGGGCGATCGTCCGCGGAGTAAATTGGCTCATCAGCTGCCAAAACCCCGATGGCGGCTGGGGCGAAACCTGCCGCAGCTACGACGACCCCACCCTCAAAGGCCAGGGGCCGAGCACGCCCTCTCAAACCGCTTGGGCGCTGCTGGGGCTACTCGACGCCGGTGGTTCTGGAGCCGCCGCAGAGTCGGCGATCGAGAAAGGCATTCACTATCTGATTAAGACTCAGACGCCCGAGGGCACGTGGGAGGAACAGGAGTTTACCGGCACTGGCTTTCCGCGCCACTTTTACATTCGCTATCACCTTTACCGCCACCATTTTCCGCTGATGGCGCTGGGCCGCTATCAGCTCAGCCATGTCCCTAAGGCTTGACCAAGCTGACTGTGACAGGCTTTAACAGCCACGGTTTAGGGTTTGAGGTGTCGGATTCAAGCCAAGTCATGAACCTGATATTAATACCGAATCTTATTGGGTTACACCCGGTTTGTAGGGGCATTGCACAACTTTGAATCCCCACTAACCGGTCACCTTTGGATTGGCAGACTACTACTCTCCCTTTGCCGGGTGCAGCCACTGGGCAGCCGCCTCTGTGACTAGGGGCGGGGCAAACCAATAGCCTTGACCAAATTCGCATCTCAGCTGTTTGAGAATGGCGAGTTCGGCAGCGGTTTCGATGCCTTCGGCAACCACGTCTATATCTAGGCTGTGGGCCAGGGTGAGAATCATCTGCACCGTCTCCAGGGAGGTTTGGCTGTCTGGCCCGGTAGGGCTGAGGCGCTGCACAAAGGAGCGGTCGATTTTGAGGGTGTCGATGGGAAACTCGTGCAGGCGGCTGAGGGATGAGTAGCCCGTGCCAAAGTCGTCAATGCAGAGCCGCACGCCCAGGGCCTTGAGCCGCTTGAGCGACTGAGCCTCGCAGGTGAAGGTGTCGAGGATGCAGCTTTCAGTAATCTCTAGTTTGAGGCAATGCCGAGGAATTTGGGTGGCCTGTAGTACAACCTCTAGCCGCTCGATCAGCTCAGGCTGCTTCAGCTGCATGGCGGACAGATTGACGTTCATGGTCAGCAGCACCGCAGGGGAGACCGCCTGCCAATGCATGAGCTGCTGACAGGCGGTTTCGAGCACCCACCAGCCGATCGGGCCAATCAGCCCGGTTTCTTCGGCCACCGGGATAAACTCTAGGGGAGAAATTAACCCACGGGTGGGGTGTTGCCAGCGCACCAGGGCTTCAAAGCCGCGCACCTGGCCGGTAGCTAGAGAAACGATCGGCTGGTAGTAGAGACAAAACTCTTGGGCCTCAATGGCTCGCCGCAGGTCGCTCTCCAGCTGGAGCCGCTGGGTGATCTGAGTTTGCATAGCGGGGTCAAACACCACGTACTGGTTTCTGCCCTTGGCCTTGGCCTGGTAGAGGGCAATGTCGGCATCGCGCAGCACGTGGGTAGCTATCTGATAGTTGAGGGTGCTGTAGGTAATGCCGGTGCTGGCGGTGGAAAAGACTTCGTAATCGCTCACCCGAAAGGCCAGCGAAAACTGGTCTTGAATGCGCTGGGCGATCGCCAGGGCATCATCGGGGCACTGCAAACCTTCGAGCAAGATGGCAAACTCGTCGCCGCCAAACCGCGCGACCACATCGGCAGAACCTACACAGCATTGCAGCCGTTGACTGGCCAGTTTGAGGAACTCGTCGCCGACCAAATGGCCCAGGCTGTCGTTGATGTTTTTGAAGCGGTCGAGATCCATAAACAGCACCGCGTAGAGCCGCTTGGGGTGTTGGGCGCTCATCTGAATGGCGTGGTTGAGCAGATTGAGGAAGCAGGCGCGATTGGGCAGGTTGGTGAGGCCGTCGTAGAGGGCGTCGTGCTGAAGCTTATCGGTAGCCTGGATCAGCTGCGCCTGGGTTTTTTGCAGATTCGTCAGCGACTGCTGCAGCGTTCGGTTGCTTAGTTCCAGGTTTTGGTAGAGATTGGCATTCTCAAAGGAAATGGCGGCCTGGGCACAGAGAATGTCTAACACCTGGATGCGATCGCGGGTAAACGCTCCCGTAGTCAGACTATTCTCCAGATAAAGCACGCCCATCGTCTGGTTTTTTTGAATCAACGGCAGCCCCAACACCGATTTGGGTGAGTGGTGCACCAGGTAAGGGTCGGTGGCAAAGCGCGGTTCGACCCGCATGTCGTCGATCACCAATGGTGCAGCGGTGCGATCGACAAAGTGAATCAGGCTCACCGGCAGGCGGCGGCTGGTTTGCAGGGGCACCAGATCTACCCGGCAGGTTGCGCCGCTGAGACACTGGGCTACCACGACGAGCTGATCGGCCTGGCGTAAAACTAAGGCCCCGCGTTCGGCCCCGGCACTTTCTAGCACCAGCTGCATCAGGGTGACGATCAGCTGATCGGGCCGCAGTTCTTGGGAGATGGCCTGGGACGCCTGAATCACGGCGGCCAAATCAAGGGCGGCGGTATCGCTAGTGCAGCTGCTGATCTCATCGCTAGCGCTGAGCACCCCCGGCGCGGGCAGCCCCGCCATCGCCTGCAATGCCTTGGGGTAGAGGGCTTCGAGCTGTTGAGTTTTGGCTTTTGCCCCCCAGTGGGCATAGGCGCGGTAAGCAGCATGCAGATAGGGCTGGGCTAGGTTGGCTCGCCCCCAGGCCAGGTAAAACCGAGCCGCTAGTTCATTCGCCAGCCCTTCATCCTGAATAAAACCATTGGTTTTGGCGGTGGCGATCGCCCCATCGTAGGCATCCATCGCCTCCAGGTATCGCCCTTCGACTCGGGCCATTTCGGCCTCAACCAGCTGCCAGCGGTGGCGGTGGTTGCTGGGCGCAGAGTTGGCCCACTGGGTCAGCTTTTCCTGCTGCTGCTGAATGCGCTGCCACTGGGTGGCGTGGTCAGCAGCGCTCTGATCCCCGAGCGCCAGCTGAATTAGGGCATCGTAGAAGGCGTAGAGGGCAAAGGGAAACTGGGCCCGCCCCCCATCTAGATAGGCAGCCGCCTGATCGGCCTGCTGGGCCGCCTGCTCAATCTGCCCAAACAGGTAGTAGAGCACCGTCTGGTTGAAGTGGTAGTGGAAGAGGGAGGTGCGATCGCCGTGCTCCAGGTGAAACCGCACCGACGCTTCGGCCTCATACACCGACCCGCTCAAGCACCAGGGATCCCCTTCCCCCAACAGGTTGAGCACTGTCTGCTGCACAATTTCTAAACACTTCAGCGACACCTGCTTGAGCTGACGCAGGGTTTGCCGGTAAGCGGCCATCTCCGCCGCCAAATCCTCCAGGGGCTGCCCGGCGAAATAGGCATAGTGGCTATAGGCCTGGGCGTTGAGCACAACACATTCCAGATCGCCCGTCGCCAACCCACTCTGGTAGGCCTGCACAAAGGCAGGCAGGCTTTGTCGCAGGGGGTCGCGCCAGTGGCAGATGAAATTGTGCACCAGATACCCGGCCCGGCTCTCACCCGTAGTGGCCCCTAGTTGCTCTAGCAGCTTCAACGCCAGCTGGCCAAACCCATAGCCCAGTTCGATCTCGCCCATGCTGCACAGCGCCATGCCGTAGCCCGCATAGGCAAAAATTGAGATTGGGCTGTTGCCAAAGCGGATAGAAAACTCTACCTGCTTTGCCATCAGCATGGGCATCAGGGCCGGTAGCGCCCGGTAGGTGGGGGCGGTGAGCTTGGTCATAATCTGCATGGCCGCCAGCCGCTGCACCGCCGCCATCCTCGGCAGAGCCAGCAGGCTGAGGGGGGCCTGCCCGGCCCAGAGCTGGCGTGTGTTGGCCAGAGCCTGCTGCACCTCAGCCGGAGTGGGCTGTTCTGCAAAGTCAACGTCTAGAATACGCAGCACCTGTAGTCCGGTGCGCACTGCGGCCAGATAGTTGCCCTGGGCTCGATCGGCCAGCAGCCGCATCTCGTAGACGGGCAGCTGATCGAGCAGGTTGTAGGCGTGGCGAATAGTGAGGTCAGCCCAGTGCTCCATCTGCTCAAAGTCGGTGCAGAGGTAGGCGACTTCGGTGATCTCTTGGTGCAGGGCCAGGGTCAAATCGTACTGCTGCCCCCAGGTATTCGCCGGCAGCAGGGCAATGCCCTGGTGCAGATAGTCCAGCGCTGCCGAGTAGGCCGTAGCCGTTTTGGCCCTGCGACCCGCCTGCAAATTGAGCTGGGCCAGCTGTTCCCGTTCGGCGGTGGCCGTCAGCAGCGCCTGCCCCTCGTTGAGGTGGTTGACGATGGTGAACAGCTGCTCTTCGCGCTGGGCCGAGGATGATTTGTGCCACAGCAGCTGGCCGATGGTGAGATGGGTCTGGGACCGCTGGTCAGCTGGAATCAGCGAATAGGCAGCCTGCTGAATGCGATCATGCAGAAATCGGTAGCTCAGCTCTGGTCTGTCTAGGGGTAGCAGGGCTGGCTCTAGGCTCCCTTCCGACTCTAGAAGGGTGTAAAGCTCGCTTTGGGGCAGCACTAGGCCCAGTTCTAGGGCGCTCCAGAGGGCGATCGCCACGTCGGTTTCGGGCAGCTCCGACACCAGCGCCAGCGTGCCCAAATTAAACGGGTTGCCGATGCAGGCCGCCAGCTTCAGCACTGCCTGGGTGGCGGGCCCCAGCTTTTGCAGCTGCTGGGCCATGAACGCCACCACATCCTCGCTTATGGCCGCGCGGCGGGCCTGCCCCAGATCGCACTGCCAGGCCCCCTGCACCGGGTCAAAAACGATGATGCCCTCTTGGTGTAGGACCCGCAAAAACTGGGTGGCGAAAAACGGGTTACCGCCGGTCTTTTGGTAGACCAAGTCGGCTAGGGGCTGAGCCAGGGTCACTGGGCAGACCAGGGTATCGGCCACCAGCTGGTTGATGCTCATGGCCGACAGCGGCTCTAGGGTAACGGTGTTGATGGTGGCCCCGCCCTGGCGCAGGGTGTCTAGGGTCAGCATCAGCGGGTGGGCCGGGCTCACCTCGTTGTCGCGGTAAGCCCCAATCAGCAGCAGGTGAGGGCACTGGAGGTCGCCGATCAGCAGTTTCATCAGCTGAAGCGAGGCCAGATCGGCCCACTGCAAGTCGTCTAAAAACATCACCAGGGGATGCTGAGGCGCGGCAAACACCTGAACAAAGTTCTGAAATAGCCGATTAAAGCGATGCTGTGCCGCCTGGCCGGAGAGGTCTACCACCGGGGGCTGAGGCCCAATGATCTGTTCCAGCTCAGGAATGACGTCAATCAGCAGCTGGCCGTTGGGGCCTAGGGCGGTCAAAATGCCGGTGCGCCAGGCCTGAAGCTGCGCCTCAGGTTCGCTGAGTAACTGCTGCATCAGCGCTTGCAGAGCGGCCAAGAAGCCCACAAAGGGGGTGTTGCGCTTAAACTGATCGAACTTACCCTGAATGAAGTAGCCCTGCTGGCGGGCGATCGGCCGCTGCACCTCATTGACCACCGCCGTTTTACCCACCCCCGAGTAGCCCGCAACCAGCACAATTTCGCTATCGATCGCCCCAGCCATACTGACTCGCTCAAAGGCGGCCAGCACCGCCGCCACCGCTTGCCCTCGACCGTAGAGCTTTTCGGGAATTAGAAAGCGATGGCTGCGATCGCGCTGCCCAATCGCAAAGGCAACAATCTGCCCTGTCTGCTCCAGCTGGTGGCGGCACCGTTCGAGGTCGTGGTGTAGGCCCACCGCGCTCTGATAGCGATCCTCCGGATTTTTTGCCATCAGCCGGCTAACTATGGCCGCCACCACCGCCGGTACTCTTGGGTTCACACTCGCGATCGGTGGCGGTGCCTTGGCGATGTGGCAGTACACCAGGCCCATCAGGGTGTCGGCGCTGAAGGGCACCCGTCCGGTCAGCAGTTCGTAGAGGGTGATGCCGAGGGAGTAGTAGTCGGTGCGGTAGTCGACGCCGCGATTGATGCGCCCGGTCTGCTCAGGCGAAATGTAGGCCAGGGTGCCCTCTAGCATGCTGTGGCGCTGTCCCAAAATTGCCTCGCGCGGCAGGCGAGAGGCAAGGCTAAAGTCGGTCAGCTTCACCTGCCAGGTTTTGGGATGAATCAGCAGATTGCTGGGTTTGATGTCTTTGTGAATGATGCCCTGGTCGTTTAGATGCTTCAGGATATCGGCGAGCTGCTGGGCAATTTCGAGAAACTCCAGCAGTTCCAGTTCGCCTTTGCCCTCATCCCGGCGGTGCTCCAGCCACTGCTTTAGGGAAATGCCGCCAAAATCTTCTAAAATCAGCGCGTAGCTCTGGCGGTAGGGCCGCAGCTCGTAGGGCCGCACAACGTTGGGCGCGTACAGGCTGCGGGCGATCGCAAACTGATGACGAAACTGCATCAGCTCGTCCGGCGTTGGTCGCTCACTGCGCAACACCTTGATCACCACCATCTGGCCATCGGCCACCCGCCGCCCGCGGTAGACTAGGCTCTTAACCCCGACGTGCAGCTGATCTAAGACTTGGTATCCAGGCAGCTCAATCATCGGACGAGTCAAATTGAATGCTCTTCCTAGTCTTCCCGGTCTTGTCTACCGTGAGGCGATACCAGCTAGGGTGGAGCTCATTCGCCCTCTGATTTAAGCTCATAGTCTTGACTATCGCTCTTAAATCACTCTTGCTAGATAATTTTTTAATATTGATTATTGGTTAGAAACCCTGCTCGTTATTAGGCAGTCGAGAACAAGGGATGGGCGTTTCAAATAACCTCTAGCGAGAGTTGTTAAAGAGCACGACTTCAAGTGATCCCAAACCCTATCTGTGTACCCCGTAGGAGCGTTACCGTGCAATGCCCCTATGGGGTATCCGTAATGAATCGGAGTTTCGGGAGCCGGTGTGCCGCTTTGGGTAGGACAGCCCAAAATGCTACGCTTCACGCCTATCGGTTTTTTCCCTTTTTCGCTCTAAGGACTAACACGCCGCCTTTAGGACGCCGATGCGCTCGCCTCCTGCCTGTAGGAGGCGAGCATTGCCCTGCCACGGCGGTGTAATCCTCTAGTTGACTCTGAGGCACAGTTCGTCAATTGATCAGGCTAGCGATCGCCGCCACCAGCCCAGCGGGCTCCACCGGCTTGCTAAAGTGGCGTTGAAACCCGACCGCCAGGGCTTTTTGCTGATTGATTTCGCCGGCGTAGGCCGTCAGGGCGATCGCCTTGGGCAAGGGATAAGCCGTTGCCTGCCCGCCTGGCTCAGCAAACTGAGCGGTCATGTGCTGTAGCAGCATGTAGCCATCCATGTCGGGCATGCCAATGTCACTGATCAGCACGTCAAAGGTTGACTGGTTGAGGGCTTGTAGCGCTTCGACCGCAGAGGCCACGGCCGTCACCGTTGCCCCAGCCTGCTCCAAAATAAAGGTCAAGATCTCGCGAGAATCGACGTCATCGTCCACGGCTAACACGCGAAGGCCAGCGAGGGGCGCAGTGCCCAAGGGCGCGGGCCGACGGTCATCCGCTGGCCTGCGCGCCTCTGCCAGTAGCGGCAGTTTCACTCTAAAGGTGGCTCCCTGGCCGTCGCCGGGGCTCTCGGCATCTACGGTGCCGCCGTGCAGTTCAACCAGCTGACGCACGATCGCTAGCCCCAACCCCAACCCCCCAAACTGGCGGGTCGTTGTGCTGTCGGCCTGACGAAAGCGATCGAAAATGTAGGGAAGCACCTCGTCGGTAAAGCCCTTGCCAGTATCGGTGACCGTGATTTGAGCGTGGCCCTGAAGCGGGAGAGGGGGTTCGGATTCAGCACTCGTACCCGCCTCACACTGTAGGGTGACCTTTACCCGTCCTCCATCAGGGGTGAACTTCACCGCGTTGGAGAGCAAATTCCAAACCACCTGCTGCAGGCGACCGGCATCCCCTGAAACGTACCCCGCCTGACCATAGTCAACCTGAATTGCGATCGCCTTGGCCTCAGCCGCTAGCCGCACCGTTTCCAGAGCAGCCTCAATGACGGATTGAAGATTTACCGGCGCGGCTTCAAGGCTGAGTTTGCCCTGCAAAATTTTTGACATGTCGAGCAGGTCGTCAATTAGCTGGGTTTGCAGCCTGGCGTTGCGCTCAATGGTCTGGAGACCACGGGTTTGGGTGGCCAGATCGTGCCGCTGCTGCTGAAGGATTTTTGACCAGCCCAAGATCGGGTTCAGGGGCGACCTAAGCTCGTGGGAGAGCACTGCCAAAAACTCGTCTTTAATCTGGTTTGCCCGTTCGGCCTCGGCTCGGGCCTGGCGCTCGGCCTCATACAGCTGCGATCGCGAAATGGCCTGGGCACACTGACGGCTCAGGGTCAGCATAAACTCGCGATCGTCCTGGCTGAGCTGCTTAAACTGCTTAAACGACAGCGACAGCCCGCCCACCGGGTGGCCTTCTACCATTAGGGGCAACGAGATCCAGGCCTGATAGGGATGGCGCTTGTAGACATCGGCCAGATGGGGATAGCGGGCCAGCCGTTCCGCCAGCGGCTCTGACCAGGCGGGCTGACCGGTCTTAACCGCCTTTGAGAGCGGAAATGCCGCATCAATGGAAAACTGCGGCTGAATCTCCTGGGGATTGATTTCATACCCAATCGATTGCACGATCTCAAGGGTGGTTCCATCGGGGCTGAGCAGGGCGATAAGGGCGGCATCGGCCTCCAGGGCCGCTACACTCTGCTCCACAATCACCGCCGCCACTTGAGCGGGCGTGAGCAATTCGGAGAGTGCCGCTGTCACCGCCTGCAACCGAGCGGTGCGATCGGCGGCGGTTTCGGCGGCCCGCTGGGCCTGCTGGGCGGTTTGATAGAGGCGGGCATTATCGATGGCGATCGCGGCACGACGGCCCAGGTCTTCAGCCAGGGTTAGATCAGATGGGCCGTACTGCTGCTCAGACTCGGCAAACACAAAGGAAATGCTGCCCAAAACCCGGCCCCGCGCCTGCAAAGGGGCAACAATGCAGGACCTCAGGCCCACCCCGCGCAGAATCTCTAGATACTCAGGGTCAGGGACAGTCGCCGCCAGTTGCTCATCGGTGATGGTAACGACAATTTCGCTCTGCCCGGTTTTTATCACTCGGGAGATGCCGTAGCCATCGTCTAGGTGCCGGGGAAAGCGTTGGGCCAACTCCCAGCCCAGCTGAGCCTTTTGAGGATCGCAGTGGGCGACGGCAACGCGGCTAATGCTGCCGTCCTCATTTAGCAGATCTACTGAGCACCAGTCCGCAAAGTACGGCACGGCTAACTGGGCAACACTTTGCAGCGTCTGTTCGTAGTCTAAAGACGCGGCCAGGGCCGTACTCACCTCCACAAGGAAGGTCGAGCGCCGCTGCTCAGTCTCAGCCTCTAACTGAGCCGCCTGCGCCCTGGCTAATTGGGCTCCTTCTTCTGCCAAGCGCAGACGCATGGCTTCGGCCTGTTTGCGTTCGGTGATGTCGTGCATAACCACCACGGCCCCCTGCCGTTTGCCCTGGGCATCAACGATCGCCTGCCCGTTGACCAGCAGCGTGCGGGCGGGGCCAGTTTTAGGCGCAATGACGATCTCGGCATTTTCAACGATTTCGCCCTGCAAAGCTCGAAAGAGGGGAATTTCTTCCAGCGCCAGGGGCGTTTGGCCATCGGAGCGGTACAGGTCATAGCCCTCGGCCCACTGCTCCGGTGGCAGGGGTTGCTCGGGCAGCCCGTGGAACTCGCGAGCCGCCTGGTTAAACAGGGTTAAAACGCCCTCGGCATTGCAGGCCACAATGCCAGCCTGCAGGTTGTCAAGCAGCACCCGCAGCATGTTCTGCTCGGTTTGCAGGGGGGTTTCGGCCTGCTGCCGGTCAGCAATTTCGGGGTGGAGGAGCGAGTTGGCCTGGGTGAATTCGACCTGCTGGTTGAACAATCGCATCAGCGCCTGCTGCCGAGCAGCCTCAGAGGCCGATAAAGGCTGCGCAGGTAACGCCGAGTCGGAGTGAAGTTCAGCCATGAATCGATTCAGCAGGAATAGCTAAGCGGGCGGATAGGCTAGCAAACCTTAATCCTACCCAGTTTCTTAGGCAGAAGAGGCATGGCCGAGGTACAGGGTGGCGATCGCTCCAATTAAATCCTCGGGCTCTACAGGTTTGGCCAGGTGCAGCTGAAACCCGGCAGCTAGGGCCTGCTGCTGATCGAGTTCGCTGGCGTAGGCGGTCAGGGCGATCGCTGCAATGGTGCCTCCCTGCTCGGGCGGGAGAGCTCTAATTTGCCGCATCAGCTGGTAGCCGTCGGTGTCGGGCATGCCGATGTCGCTCAGCAACAGATCGGGCTTGAGCTGAGGTAATGCCGAGAGGGCCGCCGCCGCCGATGCCACCGCCACCACCTCGGCCCCGGCCTGTTCGAGCAAAAACGAAAACACATCGCGGGTGTCAGATTCATCGTCGACCAGCAGAACTTTGACGCCCTTTAGCGAAGTAGAGTCAGCGGGCTCAGGAGTCAGGGGCAGGTGGTCTTCGGTCCCCAGCCCGATCGGCAGGGGCAGCCTGACGACAAAGGTTGCCCCCTGCCCAGGGCCGGGGCTGGTGGCGGCGATCGTACCCCCGTGCAGTTCTACGATGTGGCGGGCGATCGCCAGCCCCAGCCCCAACCCCCCAAACTGCCGGGTGATAGCACTGTCGGCCTGCCGAAAGGTGTCAAACACGTGGGGCAGAAACTCCGGAACAATCCCCTGGCCGCTGTCGGCAACTCGAATTTGGGCAGAGTGAGCGGTGGGCAAGGAATTTCCAGCCGGGGCGGCTGCGCTCCAGGGCCAGGGGCTGTTGCTCAACACCCGTTCTAGGGTGACCTCAACTTGACCGCCGGCGGGCGAGAATTTGACCGCATTGGAGAGCAGGTTCCAAACCACCTGCTGCAACCGATTCGGATCGCCAGACACCCTACCCACGGCAGCGTCAAACACCGTTTGGATGTGAACCGCCTTGGTGTTGGCCGCCAGCTGAACTGTCTCGATGGCAGCCTGAATAGTGGCCCTTAAATCGACGGCATGGTCATCTAGGCGCAGTTTGCCCTGTAGAATCCGTGAGACATCGAGCAGGTCGCCAATCAGCTGGGTTTGCAGCTGAGCATTGCGCTCAATGGTTTCTAGGGCACGATCGGTCGTTGCGGCGTCGTACTGGCGCGATCGCAGCAATTTAGACCAGCCCAAAATCGGGTTGAGGGGGGTGCGCAGCTCGTGGGAAAGCACCGCTAAAAACTCATCCTTGATGCGGTTTGCCGCCTCCGCCTCGGCCCGAGCGGCTTGCTCAGCAGCCAGGCTGCGAGTCAGCTCAAGCTGGGCTTGGCGCTTTTCGGTGATGTCGCGGACGGTGACAATGGCCAAAATGATTTGCCCTTGCTTATCTCGTACTGGGGTGCCGCTGTAGCTGCCAATCCAGGTCTTGCCAGTGTCGCGACGGTGCACCTGAATGGCGTAATCGCCAAAGGTTTCGCCCTGCAACGCCTTGGCCATTGGCCACTGCCCCAAGAGAAGGGGGCTACCCTGCAAATCTTGGGTCTCAAATAGGTCTGCAAACTCGGGCAGGGACTGCTGTACCTGCTCGACGCTATCGTAGCCGTGCAGAGCCAGTGCCACGGGGTTGAACGTTATGATGTGGCCCTGGGGGTCGGCTATGACCAGGCCCTCGGTCATGCTGTTAATGACGGCTTCGAGCTGGCCCACGCTGATCTCTAGCCGATGCAGCAGTTGTTCTCGTTCAAGTTCGGCCTGTTTGCGATCGCTAATATCTAAAAAGGCCGCTACCGACCCGCGCACCTGACCCTGGTGGTTAAGCAGCGGTTTAGCGTAGCCAAATAGGTTGAACCGGGTACCATCGCCCCGCACAATATCGACTTCTGTGCCTTTGACTTCTGTGTTGTGAATCGCGGCATGGCGCAGGGGAAATTCATTGGGAGTGAGTTCTCGGCTCCCCCTAAAGAGTTTGTAGCCTGGCGACGGGGTCTCGACGCGGGTGTAAGACACATTCTCCTTAGGGTCAAGCCCTAAAATTTGGGCAAAGGCCGGGTTAGATCTGACCTGCCTAAACTCGGCGTCTTGGGCGATTAAGACCCCAATGGGAATCACCTCAAAGAGGGTTTGCATGTCTTGGTTGAGCGCCGCGATCGCCTGTTCTCTGGCCTCAAGAGCCATGGCCATGTTGTCAAACGCCCGCGCCAGCTGACCCAGCTCCCCAAACTGGTAAGACAGCTCGGTGCGAGTTCCCAGGTTGCCCTCCTGAAGCTGGTGGGCGGTCTGCACCAGAGACTTGACCTTGCGCGTCAAAAAAACATCGCCCCCAATCCAGGCGGCCGCTAGGGCTAGCGCCGTCACCCCAGCTAGAGCAAACAAATTTTGCAGCAGCAGCCGGTTGCTTTGGGCCACGACAAGGCTTTTTGGCACTCCAATACGAATATGTACCGCCTGATCGGCGGCGCTATCGCCCAGGGTTGTGAACCCGTAGAGCCGCTCGACGCCATCAAGACCTCGGGCCACTGCCGTACCCTCTCGTTGCTCTAACGTGATCTGGGTCATGGGCGCATCTGGCAGCGATACGCCTACCCAGCTTGAGAAATTTGGGTAGCGCCCCAGCACAGTTCCGTTGCGATCGGTGATGGTCATGATTGCCCCCGGCGGCAGGTCCACGGCGGCGGCCAGCTGATCGAGCCAGGTCAAATCGAGTGCGGCCATCACCACCGCTTTCACCTGCCCAGTAGCATCCAGAATGGGATAGCCAAAACTGAGGTCGGCCTGTTTTGTAATTCGCCCAACCTGATAGTTGCCAATGGCAAAGTCTCGGGTGTCGCGGGCGAGCTGAAAGTACGGGCGATCGCCAATGTATACCGGCTGAGTTGGCGTGGATGTACTACAGATGGTGTAGCCTGTCCGGTTAGCAACGGCCAGGGCCACATAGGTTCCGTACTGCTGGATAAGATTGGCCAAGAGCTGATTACAGGCCTCTGCATTGCCCTCGCGCAGGTCAGGCATTTGGGAAAGCGCGATCAGCAGTTGTCGAGCCCCCTCACTCGTCTGCCGCTGGTGGGCCGCCGCAAATTTAGTTAGCCGCAACAAATTTTCTTGTGCCTCGACGGCGGCCGTGCGACGCTGCACCGCTGCTGTATAGAGAATCAGCCCCAAGGCTGGAATTACGGCCAGGAAAACCAGCAACACCAGGCGAGCACGGAGACTAGATATTTGGTAGCGGAACCTGGCCTGCATTGCGATAGCGCTTGCCCTCCCGTTGCCTGAATTGAGGTTGCTTGAACGAAGGTAATAACTGCGCTCCTATGCACCTCAGCCTAAACTAAACCCTGCTAGATTCCATCGGGATACGCCGAGAATCCTCAGGGGCCGCTAGGCCAGAACAGGAGAACTTCGACATACTCTATTAACTAACCAGCGATCGCCTGTTCCTAAGCCCTTCGTTGACGTCAAACCCACCTTTACTGTACTGCTACCGGAAAATCTAATGCGACTAACTGCAGGGTGTGAGCTTTTGTTTGAGACCACTGAGCCTTCGCCGCTCATCCTCATGCTGCGCCCGCTTGGTGGGGCCGCCCAGCAGATCATCCAAGACAACCTAGAGCTTGGGCCCAACGTGCCCGTGGCCGACTATGTCGATAGCTACGGCAACCTCTGCCAGCGGCTGCTCGCCCCGGTCGGGCAGCTGCGGGTGCGCAGCACCTCTACCGTCGAGGTCGCCGACGCCATCGATGTGCAGTTTGGCGCTGAGTTTGTGCCCGTGCAAAACCTGCCCGACTATGCGCTTCAGTTTTTGTTGCCCAGCCGCTACTGCCAGTCTGACCTGATGGCCAATTTAGCCAGCGATATCGTGGCCAACACCGAGCCCGGCTATGACCAGGTCGAGGCGATTCGCCACTGGATTCACACCCATATTGAGTACCGCTACGACACTAGCGATGCCTCGACCTCGGCGATCGACACCGAAAAAACCCGCGTGGGGGTGTGCCGCGATTTTGTGCACTTGGGCCTTGCCCTGTGCCGCAGCTTGACGATTCCGGCCCGCATGGTGGTGGGCTATCTGCACCAGCTCGACCCGATGGATCTACACGCCTGGTTTGAGGCCTATGTGGGCGATCGCTGGTATACCTTTGACGCCACCCAGCCCACCGCCAAGGGCAACCGCATCGTCATTGCCTACGGTCGCGATGCCGCCGATGTCGCTCTGGCCACCCAGTATGGGCCGATCAATCTAACTGAAATGAAGGTCTGGGTAACTCCGTCAGAGCGATGACTATTACAATAGAGAGTATTCCAGCTATGGCGCTATCCGTTGCGGGCATCCTTACTGGCTGCCTATGAAGGTTTAAGCCAATACCTAAAACGTCTAAAGCGTATTGGGCAGCGCCCATTTTCACCAACTAGCTCTTTATCGGTCAAATACCATGGGCAAGGAAAAGAAAAGCAACAAAGAAGTTAAAAAGCCTAAGTCTGATGCGAGTGGGGAAAAGAAACCCAAAAAAGACCCTAAACGCTACGACTAAATGTTCTGGCGTCATCAGGTCTTTCAGCTGCAATGATTACTGTTCACCACTTAAATAACTCGCGCTCCCAGCGGGTGCTCTGGCTGCTTGAAGAACTGGGCCTGCCCTACGAGGTTAAGCGCTACGAGCGCGACCCAGAAACCATGCTAGCTCCCCCCGCCCTGCGTCAGGTGCACCCCCTGGGCAAATCGCCGGTGATTACCGATGGCGATCGCACCCTGGCGGAGTCGGGAGCGATCGTCGAATATCTAGTCGATCGCTATGGCGATGGGCAACTGATTCCGGCCTCGGATACTCCAGAGCGGCTGCGCTACACCTACTGGCTGCACTACGCCGAGGGGTCGGCCATGCCGCCGCTGCTGCTGAAGCTCATCTTCGACAGAATTGAGCAAAGCCCAATGCCATTCTTTGCCAAGCCGATCGCCCGAGGCATCGCTAATGGGGTCAAAGACTCCTTCATTAATCCTCAAATTACTCAGCACCTCAATTTCATGGAGGCGGAGCTAGGCAAAAGCACCTGGTTTGCCGGAGAAGACTTCACCGCCGCCGATATTCAGATCAGCTTTCCCCTAGAAGCCGCCGCGATGCGGGCGGGGCTAAACGCCAGTCGTCCCAAACTGATGGCATTTTTAGATTGCATTCACGCTCGTCCCGCCTACCAAAAAGCGCTGGAGAGAGGTGGTAAGTATGAGCTTTTGAGTTGAGCGCGCGACTTCAGCTGTAACCAGCGGGCCTGGGCAGACTCTATGGGGCAAAGTAATTCGACAGTCCTACGAGCCGGGCGCTTCATAGCCCTGATGCTGGCTGCGCTCAGTCTCAGTTTGTCGATGGCTCACCTGCTACAGCTGCCCCAGAGAATGCAGTTTGACCAGCAGCTCTGGGTTGAGATAACAATTGCTGAAAAGGCTGATCGGCTCTTTGGCTCGGTGAGCGCGGTTTTTGAAATAGGGGCCATTTTAGCGGCGATCGCGCTGGCATTTTTGGTTCGCAAGCGCGGTGCAGCGTTCTATTGGACCCTGGGTGGAGCGGTGCTTCTGGGGCTGGCGTTCGTGAGCTGGCTGATCTTTGTTGCGCCCATGAATGCCGAGTTTGCCACCTGGTTAACCAATCCTATTCCCGCTGATTGGACGCGGTATCGCAACCAGTGGGAATATGCCCACGCTGCGATCGCACTGATCAAAACCCTTGGCCTAAGTTGCCTCGTCGTCTCTGTGCTCTTAGATGCGCCGAGAAAGTTAGCAGTTAATTCTGGGTTTGAGAAGCCGCACCAAAATATCTTGCCGGTAACAACTTTATCCTCCGCGCCTTCTAAGGCCAGTTCTGCTTGGTTATGGTCAGTGCGGCTGATGGGGGTAATCGTAGCCAGCGCAGCATTCTTTGGGCTCATAACCTATGTTTTTCACAGCGTTCTAGTGGGGACGATCTTATCGATCGCAGGCATTCTGGGGCTTGGCTCCTTCATGGATAAATAGTTGGGGCTGGCACAGCATGCTTCTCACACAATCACCTGGAGGCAATAATGACTAAACTCCTTTCCCTCAATACGCTGTGGGAACATGCGCTAGGGGAATCGGCAAAAGCTCAAGATCGCCGATTCAGCCCAGACGACTTTACTCATTTGCCAGCCGCTGCTAGACGGTATTTGGAGCACGCGATCGCACCCGGTACTGCGATCGCCTCAGCCGTTCGCCTCAAAATGCATGGCGAAATAAAACTAAAAACCTGGATTCCCTTCACGGCAGAGCAAGTGGTCTACTGGCACCGGGGCTTTATCTGGAGCGCTACCGCCTGGATGAACCGCTTACCTATAGTCGGATCCGATCGCATCATCGATGGCGTCGGGGCCATGCAGTGGAAGCTGCTGGGGCTGTTCCCAGTGATGACCGGCAGCGGTGCCGACATTACCCGTTCAGCAGCGGGTCGTTTCCATGCCGAAACCATACTGTTGCCATCGGTATTTTGTCGCGACGACATGACCTGGAGCAGCACCGATGCAGCGCACCTGCATGCCAGTTTTGTGGCCCAAGGTGAGCCGGCAGACCTCGACTTAATCGTTGACCAAACAGGGCAACTGCAAACCGCCCAGCTGCTACGCTGGGGCAATCCCGAAGGCGCTGAACACCACTACGTAGACTTCGGTGCGATCGCAGAAGCAGAGGGCACCTTCGGCGGCTACACGATCCCGACTCGTCTGCGGGTAGGGTGGTACTTTGGCAGTGAACGATTTGAGCCAGAGGGCGAGTTCTTCCGAGCCACCATCGACGATGCCATCTATCGGTAGTCGGTAGCAACCATTGTGGTAATCAACCAATCGACCCAGTTTTCGTCGAGGTTGGCACAGTGGGGTGATCTAAAAAAGTTCGGCGTTGACACCATCCAAATCATGCTCACCAAGGGGGTTTGCAGGCGATCGCTTCTGGGGGTACAACCCCGCCCGTATCTTTTCGTAATCAGCCCATCCCGTGATCTAGTTAAAATACAAGCATCCATTTCTCCCTAGCGGTTACACCGAATCCATCTGTGCAACAGCCCTCTTCTAAACAGCCCCATCCCGACTCAGCCTGGCGAGCAGAGCCCGGTCTACAGCGAATTATTACCCACCTCTCGACGACCCTGGAGAAGGATAGTCAGATCGTGGACACTACGCGCGACCTGCAAGAAAAACTTGGCGCTGACAGAGTGCTGTTGTATTACTTCTACCGTCCCTGGACAGGGCGGGTAACCTTTGAAGCCCTCAGCGATCCGCAGTTTTCGATCTTTGGTTCCACTGGGCCAGATGAATGCTTCACCGACGAATATGCGGCGCTGTACCTGGCTGGGCGGATCCGGGCGATCGCTGATATTGAGACAGAGCCGATTGCTGAATGCCACCGCAATTTTCTGCGCGAGCTGCGGGTGCAGGCCAATTTAGTCGTGCCGGTGCTGGTGAATGACGATCTCTGGGGACTGCTTGTGGCTCATCACTGCCAGTCTCCCCATGTTTGGACCGATGGAGATATTGCAGCCATGCTGTATGGCGCAGAGACCCTGGCGATCGCCCCTGCTATCCGGGGCCAGTAGCAAGTGAAATTTTGGCTCAAAACAGCCCAAGACGCCAAGATTCAAGTTTCTGGATCATTCCAATAGAAGACCAGATCACGGTTGTGTCTTAGGAACTGGACGATAGTGCTCAGCAGTTTTTCTCAAATTGGCCAGTTCTGGCTGCACTGGCAGCGACCCCGTTGCCGAGCACCGGCGCGGTCTGGGGCGGCATGATTGCGATCGCGCTCTAAGCCAGGCCCTTGACCATCGCCGACTAGCTGGCGATAGACAGCCTCGTAGCCATCGACCATGCGCTCAACGCTAAAATTGACCGCAACATGCTCTCGGCAGGCGCGGCGACTGAGGCGATGCGTCTGAGCCAAAACCCCAACGCAGTCGTCAACGCTGTGACAGAGAAAGCCCGTCTTGCCATCGACCACCACCTCTGGGGCCGGCCCCATGGCCATGGCCATGACTGGGGTGCCGCTGGCCATCGACTCAGCCATCACCCGGCCAAAGGGTTCTGGCCGGGTACTAGGAAACAGGGTGGCGGTGGCGTGGCCAAGCAGAGCTTTTTTCTGAGGCTGGCTGACCTTCCCCAAAAACTCGATTTGCTGCCCGTCAATTAGGGGAGCCACATGATGCTCGAAAAACGTTTGGTTTTGAGAGTCAATTTTTCCCGCCATTTTGAGTCGCCAGCCGCTGCGCTTGGCAATCTCGATCGCTAAGTGGGGGCCTTTCTCTTCCGACATGCGGCCTAAAAAGGCCAGATATGGCGGCTCTTGGGGTAGAGGACAAAAATCAAACTGGTCGAGGGCGATCGCGTTGTGTACGGTAGCTACATAGTTCAGCCCGATTTTGGGCCGCTGCTGCGACCTAGACACCGTGACTAGGTTTTGCCGTCGATACTGGCTAAAGATTTTCTCAAAGGTGGGGGTGAGCGATTTGTGCAGGGTGTGAACTACTGGCGTTGGGCTGAGATGGGCATAGGGCAGCGCCACCGCATCCACATGGGAATGAATGATGTCAAAGTCTCTAGCGGATTGAAAGACGCTTTCGAGCTGTCGCTGCTCGTAGCGGGCATACTCCAGCGGCAGTAAACCCAGGGGGCGCAGGGCGCGATAACAGCCCGGCACTAACCGAGCCTGGGTCTGAGAATCGCCTGAGGCAAATAGCGTCACCTGGTGCCCGCGGCGCACTAGCTCTTCGGTGAGCAAACTCACCACCACCTCAGTACCACCGTCGGCTAGAAGCGAGGCTCTCTCCCACAGGGGTGTAACCTGAGCAATTCTCATACAAACCCCTCTAATTTTCTGATGACGCTAGGTCATAAATCTTAATTAGTAAATCGTGAAAATGTATGGTTTTGGTCGCGTTATTTTACCCAAAATCTTTGATGCCAAATGGCTGTAAAACTCAGGAAAAATGCGTGACCAACGTATCGCTATCTTAAGGTTTTGCTCTGACTGTAGCCTATATCACTGTGACAATTGGCCTGCTCAATAATCTCTGTCTTAAGGCTGGTTTAACCTACACCTTTAGTTCAAAAAATAGATTTAATCTTGGCGAAAGCTAGCTGCGATCGCAGGGAGATCTGAGCGAATAAGTGAGTCTAAAACACAACCCTTTTAGGTCAGGTTCTTTGCCCTAAAAAGGAACTCAAACTGTCTCCTGTGTTGATTAATCTGCTGGGCAATACATCAAACGTACGCCCCAGGGAATCGTGGGCCTTGACCTAGCGCTCTAGGGTCTGATCGGCCCACGAAGCCGGATCTTCTAAGGGTTCTAAATGGGTAAAAACAAAGGTGCCAGGCAGCGATCGCGCGATCGACGCCTCAATGTCTTCACAGAGGTCGTGCCCTTGCTTAACTGTCCAGGCCCCCGGCACCAGCACATGCAGCGAGACAAACCGCCGGGCACCGGCCACCCGAGTTCTAATGGCGTGAAACTGAACGCCCTGGGCCTCAAACGGCTGCAACGCCTGGGCAACAATCTGACGGTCTGGCTTGGGCAACGCCGTATCTAAGAGGCCCAACCCGGTTTCGCGCATCAGCCTGAGCCCGGCCTACACGATGTTGGCTGCTACCCCCAGAGCAATAATCGGGTCGAGAATCAGCCAGCCCGTCAGGGGAATTAGAATCACCCCTACCCCCACACCCACCGATGTCCAAACATCGGTCAGCAGATGGTGGGCATCGGCTCGCAGGGTAATGGAACGCAGCCGACGACTGGCCCGCAACATGACCACGGCTAAGGCCCCATTGATGATAGTTGCCACCAGCGAGAGCACTAGCCCCAGGCCAACCTGCTCTATAGGTTGGGGGTCAAACAGGCGGCCCCAGGCGGCAAAGGCAATACTGCCGGCAGCCACCAAAATCAAGACACTCTCGGCCCCGCTCGAAAAATATTCGGCCTTGTAATGCCCAAAAGCATGGTCTTCGTCGGGCGGTTTAGCGGCAAAGGTCACGGCCCAGGTGGCAACGATCGCGGCCACTAGGTTCACTACCGATTCGGCCGCATCGGACAGTAACCCGACCGAACCGGTCAGCAGGTAAGCCGTTGTTTTAAGCAGGATAGTTAAAACAGCGGCTCCGATGGAGAGCAGGGTGTAAAACCGAGCTGAGCGATCGCCCATGGTCAGTCTGAAAAGCAGTAGAGAGGCTAGCCCTTTCGCTAGTCTACGGCCAGTTGTCCCTCGGTAAGCGATCGCTGCTGTTTTCGCTCGGCAAGGGCGATCGCCTTCTGAATCCAGCCAAGGGCCGCTACAGTCTGGCTTCTGGCTGGAGGCTGAGGCGATGGGGCTGATCCCCAAATCTTTTGCGCCTCTGCGCGTGCCCGGGCTAAGCCTGTCCAGCATCATCCCCCCATGGTTTCCGCACCCACGGGGGTATTGCTTGTGGCAACCTCAGCCCCACGTTTCAGTTCTTGTAACCGCCTTCACAACCCTTTAACCCCTGGAGAAAATAGGAGCTGAACCCTAAGAACCTTGCCTACCATGCGGAATTATCTCGCTGGCGGTTGAAGGTTCTGGAGCGATGCTGCGGCTTTAAGCAGATGCGATCGCCCCTAGAGGCTGTGTGACCAGCACTCTGCTCGACGTTCACTACCGCCCACCCTGCCCCCGACGTTGCGCCTACCCTCACCAGCTCAGGCGCAACGTCTTCCCCACCCGATGACCTATGAAACTCCCTACTCGCTTTCCAGCTTTAGTCGGCATCAGTTTACTCACCACAGCTCTACTGGCCTGTTCCGCAAGCCCTCCCGCCGCGCCGCCAGAAACGCCCGCCTCCCAAAGTGATGTGGCTACCCCATCCGGCTGGGCCGACATTCTAGGGCCAGTTTCTGCTCCCCCAAACTGGCAGGTTGAGCCCTGCGTCAACGCGGTGTTGCTGTGCGTTGAGGCCGACGGTGAACTCATTGGCACCGTAGAACGCTTTAGCCATCCAATCAGTGAGGTGCCCGGGCAGGGCGACTTACCGCTAGCTGAAGGGTCAGAACTTGAGTTTCTTCAGGCCTGGGTGAGCGACCATTACCGTGTCATCGAAGAAGACCGGCAGATTGCTGACCCCGCCCTCAAGTTTGTCGGGGAGACGCCGGTAGCCATGACCGTAGGAAGCCTGCCCGGGCTCCGCTACAGCTACACCATTAACCATCCCAACGGGGCGTTGTTTGATCGCGGCATTGGCTATGTGACCACCGACGGCACCATGATCCATGTGTTTGTCACTGGGGTGATCAGCGGCGACCCCAGCGGCTCGTTCTCTGACGAAGGGTTGGTAGAAACCTTTGAACCCCACCTCGACACCATCATTCAGGGACTAAGACTATGATGCGCAGCAACATGAAGCGACTCAAACGGCTGACCTACCTGGGCTTGGGTCTAGTGCTGGCGGTGACGTTGGGTTGGCCGGTAAATTCCCTCCAGGCTCAGGTCGACCCAACTGCTCAGCAAACGAACTGGGCTCAGGCCCAGGCGGTAGATGTGGGGGCGCTGCGATCGCACCTAGCCGCCCAAGACTGGCCCGCCGCCGATGCCGAAACCCGCCGTATTCTAGACCCTTGGATTCATCCGGGGGGTGATATTTTCGGCCCGCCGCTGGCGACCAATATTCCCCCCAAGGTGCTGCAAACCCTCGATCGGCTTTGGGTCAAGGCCAGTGACGGACGGTTTGGCTTTAGCGTGCAGCAGCAAATTTGGGCTGAGGTGAGAGCCGAAAACCCAGCAGATTCTGCGGTGGCGGCGAAGGCCTTTGGCGATCGCGTCGGCTGGACGCGCCCTGCCGGCATGGAAGACCCCACCTTCATCGCTGGGGAATGGCTAACCGAGCTAGAAATTAACCTGTCTCTGGACGCGCCCGTGGGCCACCTACCCTGGGCCGGGGTGAGCTGGGAGAAAATCACTGAAATTCTATCGGTCCAAAGCTGTGGCAGCTGCACCATCGACGCCATGTACCTCCAGGGCGAACGGTTCAACCGGTATCTGCCGCTGCTGTTTAACTGGGTCGAGACAGCGCTAGAGCTACCCGTGCCGGCGATCGGCTCCTGGCAGCAGCCTCAGTTGGCCAGAAGCATCGATCTAAAATCCCTCTACCCCGACTCCCCTTGCCCGATTTACACCGCGTCTTCAGCCATTAGCCCCAATGGGGCAGTGATTGCGATCGGCAGCTACAGCTACGAGCGATCGTGCATCCGTGGCGAAAGCGCCCTGGCTCTATGGAATGCTGAGCGCGGCAACCGCATCATTACCCTGCATCGGGGGCCAGCCCTAGAGGCATCTGCCCAAGGAAATCCGCCCCAGGAGCCGGCGGGGCAAGGCACTCGCATCGTTGGGGATGTCGCCAATGCCGTGGCATTTACTCCCGACAGTCAGGTTGTCGCGGCGGGCATGTCCTACGGTGTGGTTCGGCTCTGGTCAGCGACGACGGGCGAGCAGATCCGCACATTTCAGGGGCATCGATACGCGGTACGGGCGATCGCCATCAGCCCTGACGGCACAACGTTGGCCAGCGCCAGCGCTGACCAAACCCTGAAACTGTGGAACCTACAAACCGGGCAGCTGTTGCGGACGATGTCGATGAATGCCGCCGATGGCATGGTGCACACTCTGCGGTTTAACTCCAATGGTCAGCGGTTGGCCACGGCGACTGACCAAAACACGCTCCAGCTTTGGGATGCCACCAATGGGCAAATGGTGCGGACCTTGGTAAACCGAGCTGGCCGTGGTATTCCGCCTCTGCCCCTGGCTTTTAGCCCCGATGGGCAAATCCTGGCGACGGGCGATCGCGACAATAGCGTCAAGTTCTGGAACGCCACCACCGGTGCACGCCAGATCACCCTTACCGGACACACCGAGCCCTTGCGGCACCTAGCCTTTAGCCCAGATTCCCAGCGCTTGGCCACCAGCGATGGCAAAACGGCTCGCCTATGGAACCGGCAAACCTATGAGACGGTTCACACCCTCATGCTTAATCAGAGCGTGGGGCACCCCATTCAGCCGACCAACCTAGGCGAAGTGGCTTTTAGCCCCGACGGACAGACCCTCGCCATCAGCACCCTGCTGCTGCCCCTGGTCGAAAGCGAGCCGATTCCCCACCAGGGCATTACCCTCTGGTCGGTGGCGACTGGGCAGTCGCTCTCGCAACTCCACGATGTGGGCCAGTTTCAGTTCAGCCCCAATGGCCAATTTTTAATGGCCATTGGTCAGCGGGTGCAGCTCTGGCGTCCTTACCGTGGCTTAGTGCAGTAGCTAGTGTGCCGGTTGCGCCACCCCAGTTGCGGGGTGTATCCCAGTTTTGCAAGTTTGCCCACTCTGCGGGAAGAGCACAGCTCTACATCCCCCAACCCCTTCTCCCAAAACGGGAGAAGGGGAGCTAGAAGTCCCTCTCCCGCTCTGGGAGAGGGATTTAGGGTGAGGGTTGCAAAAATGGGATGGGCCCCTAGTTCCAGGCATTGGACTGGCGGGCTGAAGGCAGATGGTACCAGGGAAGATGGGGATATTCGTGGTGCTCCCAGTGGTAGCCGAAGTAGTAACAGGTCAACAGCGACAGCACGAGCGGATAATTGCTGCTAGTCGCACTGTGTGGGTTAACTTGCCCCGCGCGGTGGGGCAAGTAGGTGCCAAACAGAAACAGCTGCATCGAGCTCAAAACGATAGGCAAAAGCCAAAATAGGCCCAGGTTGATGACAGAAATTTGAAATCCAATGATGAGCGTTAGACCTATGGCAATTAGCTTTATCAGCATGACCACTTTTTCACGGCCGTTGAGATAGCCCGACATAAATTTCCAATACCAGCTGGCAAAGCTGCGGTGAATGCCGTCGTGAAAATCGGGATCTTGAGCTTGACCAGGATACCGATGATGTCGCCAGTGGTTGGTAGAGAGTTTCTGATAGGACAAAGGGGCATATAGGCTGACGGCCAGTCGCCCAATGCCGTGGTTTAAGCGGCGATCACTCGGCGCCACAACTCCATGAATGGCGTCGTGGGCCACAATAAATAGCCCAGTCTGAATGTAAGCACGCCCTAATATGGCCGCAAACATCCACAGCAGGTTGAGCTGGGCTATATCTACCAGCAAAAGTCCTGCCAAACTGCTCAGCCAGAGCGCCACAATTACTAACGCAACGAAAATACCCATTACAAAAAATGGCCTAAAAAACCAGGCTATAAACTTCAGTAATCAACAGTTAGAGCTATGGGCTAAACGCTGTCGCTGCGACCGAATCGAAAGTCGCTGAGGTTTTGCGTATAGTTCGGGTCTTGGGTGCCTAGCAGCCGATCCCAAAATGTGAAGTAAAGCCCATAGTGCACGGCATATTTGAGGTGATGAATCGAGTGATGGGCAGGGCCAATCACCCACTCACCTAACCAGTGGTGGGGAAACAGAGCCGGGAGGCGATCTGGCCCCAAGTGGTTAAGCACAGCCCACACTGTCATCGTTGTCAGCACGGCAACCACTGTGATGAAATGCAGCGGTAGCACAAAGACAATGCCGACTAAAAAGAGCGCCTGAACAACCGCCTCTAGGGGATCAAAGGCAAAAGAAGTCCAGGGGGTTGGGTAGCGCGATCGGTGGTGTCCCCGGTGGAGCCAGGCAAACAGCTTGGGGTGGTGCAACAGTCGGTGGGTGAAATAGAAATAGGTATCCTGCAAAACCAAAACTGCGCCATAGCTGCCCCCCAGATACCACAGTCCATATTGGCTTGGGTCGGTGTAGAGGCGGGTGGCTCCGTCTTGGTAGGAGGAGAGGATAAAACCAGCGGCCAACGCAAACACCAAAGCCGATAGCACCGAAAGATTGATGTCGTGACGAATCGCTGGCCAAGATGGCACCCGATGCCGCAGCCGATGGTTGATAAACGACTGACTAATTGGCGAATAAAAGACCCAGTAGGTGATGCCTGCTACTAGAAAATAGCGGAACATAATGATCCCTAAAAAGGCAATGCTGTAAAACTCAAAGGATTGTTCTCTCAAGTTGATTTAGTTCCTTTTTAGGCCCTTATGGTGCAGTGGTATCCGCCTGAGGTGCGCGTTAACGCTCTAGGCAGCTGGGGCTGCCCAATGTAGACCGAGTTTAGCAGCAGTCAGTCGTTGGGCCTGGCGATCGCACACCACCTAAGGAGTGGTTGCCGCCATTGCCAGGTCGGTTAAAACATGCCGTACACTCCTGGGTGGCGCTAGTGCGCCAGAGTGCTACCTCAGTTTTGCCGGTGGTAGGAACCTGTGCCTCAAGCGAGTTGGACAACCTACCCCATTAGCATTACCCTATCCTGCCGACAGCAAAAAACCACCCGTCGTTTGGGCGGTTTTTTAAGTTTTTATAAGGGCGATCGCCGGCGATTTTTCATGCTGAAAATCCTCCAGTTTACTGATGTAGCTAGCAGTTGCGTTGGCCCTATGAGGCCGGTCTTGACCATCGCGGAGTAGCAGCTACAACCAGTAGGATGATTGGAAATTGGCTTACAGACTAAAACTTGATTGTTGACGTTACCCATTGACATGGTTGCCTCGCCGCAAGATCTCACCCCTGAAGACTATCTTCAGTTCGAGGCCGAAAGCCCCATTAAGCATGAGTATTCCGCGGGGAAAGTCTATGCCATGGCTGAGGTTAGGGATGGGCATGTGACCATTGCAGGTAACCTTAGTGTCTTGCTCCGCAACCACGTGCGCGGTACAAGTTGCCGGGTCTATATTTCAGCCATGAAAGCTCGCATTGAGGCTCGCGATCGCTTCTACTACCCCGATGTGATGGTGACCTGCGACCCGCGCGATCAGAAAACTTCAGCCTACAAGCACTTTCCTAGGCTAGTGGTAGAGGTGCTTTCTAACTCTACAGAAGCTTTTGATCGGGGCGATAAGTTTGTCGACTACCAAACCCTGGAGAGCTTAGAAGAATACGTGTTGATCAACACGCGCCACCAGCGGGTGGAATGCTTTCGCCGCAATGAAGCGGGGCTGTGGGTGTTGCAATATTACACACCCGAAACAGCTACATTCTGCCTAGAGAGCATCGACTTTACAGCTTCCATCGCGGCTCTGTACGAAGACGTAACCCTGGAGCAAGCTGAAGAAACCTCTGACCTCTGATGAGAGTAGTCTGCTAGCAGACCGAGGGCAACACTGACAGGTCAATTTGAGATACTGCGGCCTGCATGGGCAATTTGTTCTCCAAAAACATTAAACTGCTGTGCCACTTTGCTTTACTGCTGTGCCAGTAAGCTTCACTGTGGGGTCAATATGCTTTACTGCGAAGTCAATATGCTTCATTACAAGGCAATATGCTTTACTGCTGCGCCAGTAAGCTTCACTGCGGTGCCAATATGCCTTACTGCGGGGTCAGTAAGCTTCACTGCTGAGTCAATATGCTTTACGCGGCGTCAATATGCCTTATTGCAGTGCCGATATGCTTCACTGCGGCCTCGGATTGTTAAACGGGCTGCTCAGTTTGCCAAGTTGTGGGGGCAATGAGCTTGTTTTTGGCGATCGCAGCCCCCGAGAGCAAAGAGTATGCCGTCGGGGGCGGGCGGTGGGCGTTGCTCGATCAGCACGGTTTTAGTGGCGATCGCCATCCACAATCCGGTTCCGCTGGAAGCTGAGCGATGGATGTCGCTGGTGGGCGGCACGGGGATGGGGTCGCTCCAGTCGTTGGGGTCGATGTAGCCGTGGGCGTGGAGGATTTTGATGGTGCGGTCTATGCCTGCGAGACTGCCGTAGAGCATGTGCCGCACTCGCTCGGGGCGAGGATGCGAATGGGTGGGCTGGGCAAGCGGAAGATTTGACGCGCCAGAGGCGTCGGGGTCGAGATATTCAAACATGGGTTCTGTCTCCGTGGTTGTTGAGAAAGACAGAACGCGAAAACCCTAGCCACCCGCTGAAGTGCAAATTGGGGTGGCTAAGGTACGATCCCCTTAGCCTCGCAATCTGACTGGTAGATTTGCGGGGTTAGCTGGCAGGCTCACCCTAGCCGTTCAACTTGCTCCATCAAAATGACAAACTGTTTCACGCTATTTCCGTACCCACCATGTAACCACAGCCGAGTTCGGGGTAAACACCCTGAAGAAGCTTGTATTGAGAAATTGAACCGCTCATCTGGCACATACTGTTTCTTATCATCGCTGTACCAGCCGACTAAGCTTACAAATTGACTCCAAGCTTGCGATTCAGTTGGAGGTGGTTCCACCATAGCGAATGGGTTGAACCGTGATCTTTTCTTTGGCTCCAGAACCTTCTGCCATAACTGCTGCTGAATCCTTAGTCCAAATTTTCCATCACTGTACCCTATCCAAAGCCGATCGATGCTATCGAGTAATTCTAAAACAAGTCCTCTAATTTTTGGAGCCGTCAAAAGATTGCCTTGGTTATCTTGCAGAACGATTTTCTTTGTTTGCTCATCTGCCTCTTGCCATTTCTGTGCTGACAACAGACTCTCTAGCTTGTCTAAATCACTACTGTTTTGAGTTTCAGGCTGATTTGGCAAAATCAATCCAAATTCGGACTCCAACGATAAAACTTCCTCATGAGTTAACCTATTTCCAGTCACTCCCCAAATTAATTGCCCAATTGGGTCGGGATAAGGTTGTCGAAAATCAACCCACGTTCGCCCTTGCAGGAAAAGAGGTAACTCTGGGGTTTGAGGTGCATTGGTCAGTAGTACTGGAATCAAGGGCCTATTATTGCGTGCAAACATTAATAGGAAAGCCTCAAGCTCTTGCTGCTGCCAGGGACCAAGCCCGTTGCTACCAACGAAGACTGCCGCCACATTAATCTGAGATATCTGCTCTTGCAAAACTTGTTGCCAACGAACTCCTGGTCGCAACTCCCACTCGTCAAACCACGGATGTATCCCCTGCTTTTTCAAGCATTCAGCGATCTGTCGTACTTGAGGCTTATCTTCGCTGTTATGACAGAGGAAGACATTAAACTCAGAAGAACTCATGGGCGATGAAACAATACTACTTCAGCAGGAAGTATAGCAGCATTCAAATTTTCCGAATTCAGTCTAAACCTCTACTCCAGCCACCTTTGCTAGTGCTTGAGCATATACTTCTAACTCAGCCCTCAACTTACTCAATTCTTGTCGCAACTTTGGCTCCTCAGTCCACTGCTGCTCATGCTCTTTGGGACTCGTTTTTTCTGGACGCTGCGCCTCCCAAACCTGCAACATCGGATGCCATTTCGTTAAAAACGGGCGTAATCCTTGATTCAGAACAGCGATCGCTAATCCACCAACAGATTCCCGTGAAGCTCCCACGTTTGGACCTGCTTCCCTCAAAATTTCCCGCGTCGTTCCAAATAATGTGTACAGCGAGTTCAGCACCTCTCGCACCAAGCCTGCATCAATGGCTAATTCCTGTACCGCTACCCGTGTCATCAACTCTACGTAAAGCGCCCAAGCTGCTCTGCTTTGGGTTGAATCCGCTTCCCATTCGGCAGACCCCAATCCAAAAGGTAAGCTAACCGTTACTGTTTTCAACTTTGCCAAATTACTCTTACTCATATTCTTCTCACTATCATTAATTTCAGGAGCATCATCAATTATACGAAATCAGGCTGTTTCTCTTCCACTAGTGTATTCATAGATACGTAACGCTTGCCAAATAGCACTTTCCAAAATTGGGGTAGATCGAGAAACCAGACGAAAATGTATAACAGACAACTTAAATAACGCAGGATGGCAACAGCGGGTGAGCGCCAATCTCCCCTGAAACCCTTTTGGACTTTAAATTTCTAGAGTGAATGGTACTGGCATGGCTGTGGGTCTAGGACGGCGGTGGATTCGCCAGTTGAGGTTGAGCCTGTGGTGCATGGTTCTGTTGGGGTGCGTGATGTTGGGGACTGGGGGATGCGATCGCTATCCCGTTCGCTCAAAAGACATCACGCCTTTTACGCCGGAGTTAAATACCAATGTACGTAGTTGCTGGGTTGACTGGGCTACATGGAGTTCTTATTGTTACAAGTGCTCTTAAATATCGCAGGCGAGCACAATCTAGTATGGGAAGCCTCCTCATAGAACTCAATTGTGCAGGCTTGCTCGTTCTGGCTTGTCTAATAATGCTGATGCATGTAGTGCTCAAAATAGCACCAGTTATCTCTTTTTTCTGTGGTTGTCTTTTAGCTGCGATCGCAACTCTACCCCTTGTTATTACAGGAGTAGTGAAGGTCATCACAGCAATTAGACGAAAACAGCACGTATGGCGAAAGGTATTAAGGCTGACACTAAATTGTTTTGCTCTATTAATCTATTTAACGTTCGCACTTTGGATGAGTATGCTTCTCGTGATGCTTTTATCAGGAGAGCATTATATGGGTAACTAAGAAGGACTTTCTCTAGCAAAGATGGTAGTAGTGAGAGTGCTCGTATATTGGCGAGTGCGATCGCAGATCTCCTGTAGGTTGGATTAACGAAGGAAACCCAACCTACGTCTGAGACCTTTTGGATTTTAGATTTCTAGGGTGAATGGTACTGGCATGGCTGTGGGTCTAGGACGGCGGTGGATTCGGCGGTTGAGGTTGAGCCTGTGGTGCATAGTTCTGTTGGGGTGCGTGATGTTGGGAACTGGGGGATGCGATCGCTATCCCGTTCGCTCCAAAGACATCACGCCACAGACCGGGCAACTATTAGTCAATCGCTGGTTTAATTCCGCCCATAGCTTTCACGAAGGGTTAGCCCAAGTCGCGCCAGTGTTTGATAAAGGCTATGGCTACATCAATCGCCAAGGGAAACTGGTTATCCCGGCTGAGTTTGAGCTGGCTCAAGACTTTTCGGAAGGGTTGGCGGCGGTCATGAAAAATGGGCTGTATGGGTTCATCAATCCGTCCGGTGAGATGGTGATTAAACCTCAGTTCCAGCGAAGGCCGTTGCCAAGGCCACAAACCATGAAGTTCATCGCCGACTACCAGTTTCAGCAGGGCATGGCCTCAGTCTATCAAAACGACCGCTGGGGCTACATCAACCGAGATGGACGGTGGGTAATTCTGCCTCAGTTCGATGCAGCAGATGGTTTTGTGGATGACCGTGCGTCGGTGCTGGTGGGCGATCGCTGGGGCATCATCGATCGCGCTGGGCAATGGATCGTCTCCCCCACATTTACAGACTTACACCCATTCCACGAAGGCTTAGCCGCAGCGCAGGACGGTGAACTTTGGGGCTTTCTTGATCTAACTGGAAAGTGGGTGATTCCGCCTAAATACCGCTCAGCAAATGCATTCTCCGAAGGGTTGGCAGCTGTATCAACTGACGAAGGCGGGGGCTACATCGACACCACAGGAGCCTGGCGTATTTCTCCTCGTCCCGCTCGGACAACGGCCTTTTCCGACGGCATTGCTGTTGTAGACTCCGAAAAATCTGGCTACATCAATAAAGGTGGAAAATGGGTCATCAAACCGCGATTCGATGGTGCGTCGGAGTTTCGGTTAGGCCTGGCGGCGGTATGGGTAGATAAAGATGAGCACGGGTTTGGAGGTCATTGGGGATTCACCGATCGCAAAGGTCGCTGGGCAATTCGTCCTGTGTATGATGATGCCTATTCCTTTTCCGATGGGTTTGCCCGCATCTGTTTTGGAGGCGATCACTGCAACTTTATCTACCGCTAAGTGCGATCGCAGATCTCCTGTAGGCGAGGTGACGAAGAAAACCCAACAATGTCGTAGGTTAGGTGACGCGTCAGCAGAACCCAACAAAGACTAGACGTAGGTTGGGTTTTCTCCTCGGGAGACGCTCCGCAAATAATCCGTTTCCCCCAACCCATGTCTAGTTAACTCCCCCTCAATTCATTAACATGCTCCGATGCCACCTAGAGTTAACGGACCCACAACCCCTTCAATATTGGAACAACGTTCTCCACTCTTTTGAAGCTCAATCACAACAGCTTTCGTTTTAGCCCCAAACACTCCATCTGGCGCACCTAGATTCTTTCCCATTGAGATCAATGACTTTTGCATTTGTAGAACTGCGTCGCCCTTGTCTCCTGCTCTTAAGAAATTTCCAGGTTGATTATCTGCCCAGCCGCCTCGATAGTCCATTGCCACCCAGGTTTTTGAGCCAACGATGCCATCTGCAAGAAGGTTTTTAGACTTTTGAAATTTCTTAACGGCTTCCACGGTAGCTGGACCAAACTTGCCGTCAATAGTACCTGGATCACAGCTGCGAGCTTTCAAGATGTACTGGAGATCAGTAACTTCTGCTCCAATGGAATCTTTTTTCAAAACAACAATTTTGGATGGCGTTGTGCTAGCCATTTAAGTTTTCCTGCTTTTTCTATACTAAAACAGCATAGTCGCTTCGACAGGAAAGTCGCCAGCCTGACCATTATGCTCACTGAAACAATATAGTTGTGTCGCAATGACGTCTTAAAGGCAAACAAAGGCTGAGTTGCAAATTTTTTTAGTAGCAAATGATGGTATTTTCCAACCTAACTAGAAATATTCAAAATTAAGCACGATAATCCCTTGATTGTTAAGTTTTCTCAATTTTATGCAGCAGTTTTCAAATAATAAAATTCTCGCTAGTTTTGAAATCGTTGGCAAAATTACTCGCAATACTGAAGTGCAGCGAGTTGATTTTAATTGGAGTAGAAGTGTAGGCCTCGCTCAGTAGTAGAGGCTAAATAGTTGGAGGCGATCGCTAGGACTATTCAGCTATCAAGTCGATAAAGCAGACCTTTGAGCACTGCTGATGGGATGGCAAAGACCTGGGCAGCCGCTAAACTTTCGTCGCCAGATATTTTCCCAGAGCGATGAGCAGCTAAAATGAGATTTTCAGTTTTGATATGAAAACTATCGGAACCGTCGAAAGCTTGTGGTGTTACCCAGTTAAAAGTATGCGCGGCGTGGAAATGCCCGAAATCTTTATGGGGTTTTCTGGCATCTACAGCGATCGCTGCTACGCCTTCAAAAGCTCCACTGCCCGCAAAGGCTTTCCTTACTTAAACGCGAATGTGCAGCAACAAATGTTGCAATATCAGCCGCGATATCGCTACCCAGAACGAGCCTCGAAACCGCCGAATCTAACCGAAGCAGCGAGCATAGCCCCTGGGGTGACACCCGCCAACAGCGATCCAGAAGACATGATTTTTGACATTGTTACTCCTGCAGGCAAAACTATTTCTGTCGATGACCCAGAACTGATCCAACTACTGGGGCAAGGACTCAACGAAAACACCCAACTGAAACTTGTGCGTTCAGATCGAGCTTTGACCGATTGTCGCCCGATTTCGTTAATCAGCTTATCCACGATTCGACAAATTGAATCCGAATGCTCAATCCCAATTGACAAACGGCGTTTTCGAGCAAACGTCTACTTCGATTTTGTGTCAAACGAAAGCGGATTTGCTGAAGATAATTTTGTCGGTCGCCGTCTACGCATTGGTTCAACTGCGACGGTCATGGTGCTTGAGCGCGACCCGCGTTGCAGGATGATTTCGCTCGATCCAGACACAGGAGAACACAACCCAGAAGTTTCACAGAAAGTTGCCCGAGCCAACGGCAACTTTGCCGGGCTTTACTGCGCTGTTTTAGTTGAAGGAGTATTAAAAAAAGGCGATTTCATCAAATCGGAAGCGGATTAATTTCAGTTATCGGTTGCGGTTTCTTCTGGCAGCATTTAACGTACTCAACATTAAGGCAGTCCTGTAAATTGGGTGGCGCGCCAGCAGAACCCAACAGAGTTTAGTCTGGTGTTGGGTTCCACTGCGTTTCACCCAACCTACGTCTAGCTGTCCCATCTCCACCTACCTCTTATGCCAGATCAACCTGCATCAGAAATCGAGCTGCTACGTGCAGCGTACGCGGCCTTTAACGCGCGAGATATTGATGCCGCCCTCGCCCTCATGACTCCCGACGTGGCTTGGCCCAAGGCGTTCAAAGGTGGTTTTGCCCATGGGCCTGAAGCAGTCCGCGCTTATTGGACAGAGCAGTGGAGCGAGATCAATCCCCACGTCGAGCCGGTTGCCTTTCACCCTGAGAATGCTGGGCAGGTCTTGGTTGAGGTGCACCAAGTCGTGCGCGATCTGGCCGGAGCTGTGCTGGCCGACGTGTTCGTCGGCCACCGTTTCACCATTGAGCATGGCTTGATTCAGGCGATGGAAGTCTGCCCACTGCCATCGCCCGACCTTGGTACCTAACTACGCCTATGGATTGGCGGCGCGCGGCATTTGAATGTAGCCCCACTTGCCACCCCGGAGCTGGCTGGAATAAAAGCAGCCATCACTCTGAGTACAGCCCGTTTGCACTCGTGTCCAGGTGCCGCCCACATTGACCCGTGCCATGCCATCCGAGACCCGATCAGCATCGATAAACTGAGTTGCGATCGCATATCGCCCCGTGCGGTCAATGAATCCAGCCTGTTCGCCCCGACGCACCATGGCAATGCCCCCCGAAAAGGGAGTTGTCACCGGGCCTTGATACTCTGGATGAGCAAAGAACTGCGGCTGAATTGCCGTTTCACCGGCGCGGTTGATGTAGCCCCAGGTGCGTCCGTCACCATTGAGGCCAAGAACGGCAGCCAATCCCTCAGAAAAAGGCTCGGCATCATAATACTGAGGCTCAATGACCAATGCCCCAGTGCGATCGATATAGCCCCACAAAGCACTAGCGGTGGGAGAAGAACGCACTTTAACAGCAGCCAACCCGTCTGAAAACGCTTTGACTTGCTCAAACTGAGGCTGAATCGCGATCGCCCCAGTTTTGTCGATAAAGCCAGATTGACCATTGACTGAGATCGCGGCGAGCCCTTCCGTAAAAGAGGTCACGTAATAGGGCTGAGGCTGGATTGCGATCGCACCCGTTTTATCAATAAATCCAGTCAGCTCACCCTCAATACGAATGGCGGCCAGGCCATCAGAGAAGTCGCCAGGGCGGGTCGTAAATTGCCGGGGAATGACATAGACTCCCGTGCGATCGATAAAGCCCCATTGAGCCCCGACCCGCACCGCCGCTAACCCGTCGGAAAATGCTCCTCCCTCGTCAAACTGCGGCGCAATTACAGTTGCCCCCTGTTGGTTCATGTAGCCAACTTTTCCATTGACTAAGAAGGGCACAAGCCCCTCTGAAAAGCGCTCAAACCCTCCCATTTCAGGCGGAATCGTAAACACCGTGCGATCGCCTGCTACGTACTGGACGGGCACCGTCCGAGCGAGGTTGAGGGCCTGGCAGATCAAGGCCGCCACCTCGCCCCGAGTGATGGCTCGATTGGGCTGTAATTGCCGCAGGTTCGGGTAGTTCACGACCAAACGCCCCACCGTTCCGGCAGCGATCGCATTTCTAGCGTAGGGCGGCACCTGCTGAGCATCATCAAAATATCGCTGCAAGACAGTTTCCGGCGTTTCCGGGCTGCTCAGGTGAGTGGCATTCGCCAAAATTGCGATCGCCTGCACTCGGGGAATGGCTTCTGTAGGTCGAAACGTGCCATCTGGATAACCTGAGAAAAATTCGCGCGCGTAGGCGTCTTGAATCGCTCGATAGCCCCAGAAGCTAGAGGGCACATCTCGAAACGTCGGGGCACTGCGAGTCGGCTCAACCTTGCCAAACGCATTGAGCATGAGAACAGCGAATTCAGTGCGAGTCAGGGTTGCCTGGGGGTGAAAGCTACCCTCGGGATAACCACTCACCTGACGTTGCGCCGCTAATTGGTCAATACAGGTGGCCGCCCAATGAGATTGGGTATCTGAAAAAGCAAGGGCGCTGGAAGCAGCTAAAGCCCAGGTAGCAGTTGCGGTTGCGAAAAGGGTAATGGAGCGAAGCAGTTTGAGAGTGGTCATCCTACACCAGAGAGGTCAATGGCCTTAAGAATTATCAGCAGACAATAGATGATTAATGCCTAATTGTTTCATCCGTTAAAACTATTTCAACCTCTATAGCTCTAATCAGGCTCAAAAGGCACTGCCCACCACTCCATTAACGTTCTCACCCATTACTCCGCGATCGCCAACTCCTCCCCTCAGCCATCACACGCCACCGCCGGACCTCCACACCATTTGACAAAGCTCATAACAAGCTGACATCCCCAATACTGTAGGTTGGGTGGCACGTCAGCAAAACCTAACAGAGTTTAGTCTGGGCCTGGTTTTTTCCGCTGGAGACGCTGCGCGAACACTGCATTTCACCCAACCTACTAGCTCATTCATTTCAAGTTAAATTTTTCAAAGGTGTCGATAATAAAATTGCAATATCGCTTCTAGATCGTAAACTTGAAAGCAATCAGGAGAAGACATTTTTATGATTCATCATCTTTCTGTCTCCGCTGAAAATTCCCAGCATGTGGCTCAAGTTCTTGGAGAAATCCTAGAAGGGCAACCAACACCCCACCCTTATAGTCAAGGTGGCTATATAGTTTTTCTGCTTGATGAGCATGGTACAGAAATTGAAGTTTATCCCTTAGGGACTGAACTCACACCGGGTGATAGTGATGAGAAGCGAGCATACACTAAAAATCCTGCTACTTCTAGGTTTACAGCTACCCACGCCATTATCTCTGTACCTGCCAGCGTTGAGCAAATTGAAGAAATTGCCGCTCGCGAAGGTTGGCTTATGGAACGAGCTAGTTTTGGCTTTGACTATATTTTGCTGTGGGTAGAAAACAGACAATTGCTAGAACTACTAACTCCAGAAATGGCTGTTCAATACAAGGCAGTTACCCATCCAGATAATTTGAAGAAACTTTTCGCTTTTCCAGAAAAGCAGTAGGGTGGGCACTGCCTACCACTCTATCAACACTTTCCACCCATTACTCCCGATCGCCAACTCCTCCCTTCAGCCATCACACGCCACCATCAGCTCTCCACACCATTTGACAGGGCTTACGGCGGCTGACATCCCCTATTCGCCAATTTTTTAAGTTGTGCCATGGGTAAGATGTCGCGGCGGCTCTGGTCTGGTTTAGTTTAATCAAACCCTAGGAGGTGGATGATGTTTCCAGCCTGGTTAGTCATTGCGGTGGTGGGAGCGGCGATCGCGTCTGCGTCTAGCCTGATAAGGCCTCGCGGTATTAAGTGGTTTAAGCGGCAGCGTCGCCCCGACTGGCTAAAGTTTGAGTTTGCCATTCCTGTTGTGTGGATGGCGGTATTTATCTGCGGCGGCTGGTCAGCCTACATTGTCTGGACCCAAACCCAAAGCTGGTGGTTCATGGCGGGGTACATTCTGCTGGAGCTGCTAATTGTGAGCTACAACCCGGTCATGTGCAACTTGCAGAGTTTGCGAGTGGGCACGGCGATCGGGGCAACGGGATTTGTCTTTGGGCTACTGCTGGCCTTGCTAGTCGCGCGGGTAGACACCAAAGCTTTCCTCTTGTTGCTCCCCTTCTTGCTGTGGAGCCCGGTAGGTACGCTGATTACTTGGCAGATGGTAAAGCTAAATCCAGGCCAGTAAACCTGGTGGTCTATCAAACCTAAATGTGTGGGTTGGCTTCTGCTTCAATGCCCCTAACTTACGAGAACCTTAGTTTTTAGGTTGACCATACGCTAGGGGATTTTGCGATCGCCCAGAAAAGCCTGCTAGTTCAATCATATGAAATAGTAATGCGATCGCCGCTAAAAACACTAGAATTATATCTCGTAGCTAAATTTCAAAAATCTAACAAAAGTAAGCTTTCTAATTCCAAAGAATTGGCATGAAGATTTATTTGGCCTTAGATTAAAACAACTTGAGAGCCAAATTTTATACTCCACTTTCTCCATCAACTATCTCAGCCAAAATTTATGCGTTTAGATTAAAGAATTTATTCCTCGCGATAGAGACTAACACTTCAGTTCAAGCCATAAGCTGACTTAGTCATTTCATAGAGAAACACCATGAAAGCAAGCTGGATGGTTTTACCGTTGGTGCTTGGACTTTCTTCTTTGACTGTTGCCTGTGACGCTGGCGGAAACGCAGAAGGTGACGAGCAGTTAGAAACAGAGCCGAACGGAGCTGAGTCTCTCGAAGGTGAAGAAGAGGAAGGTGAAGAGGGTGAGGGCGGCGAAGGCGGCGAAGGCGGCGAAGGCAGCGACTAAAAGCTCCTACCTTCTTAAAACATGGGGTTGAGCTAGAGCAGATCACGACTTGCTGATACAGCCCGACACCCCTGTTATTGTGCAGGTTGAGCACGCCTTGGCAGAACTAAACAAAACTGTAGTTCGAACTAGACTGCGATCCCCGTGCTCAACCTGTTGTTTGAAGATTTATGAGTTGAGCGAGAGCAATGTTATGGCTCTCTACATATAAATCTACATATAAATTGTACAGTAGATCAAGGTTGTTCTACTACTTAAACGACAAAGATAAAGCGTCAGAAAGCGAGTTGCCAATCTGACGCTTCTGTAGCTGTAACGCAATTAAAAACAGAGCGCTGACAATGAGTCCGAAACAGGTTTGGCAACTACTCAAGCAGGCTTTTAAGGAGTGGAACCAAGACCAGGCTTCACAATTGGCCGCTGCACTGGCCTACTACACCCTATTTTCTCTAGCGCCTCTGCTGATTTTAGCGATCGCGATCGCCAGCCTATTCTTTGATAACGGCGCCGTACGTGACCAGCTCATGGGCCAAGTCGAATCTCTGATGGGTGGGGCCAGCGCCGACTTTGTGCGCACCGTGCTCGACAACGCCAATCGCCCTGGGGAAAGCTCTGGCTGGCTAGCTTCAGTCATTAGCGTTGTGCTGTTGGTGGTGGGCGCTACGGGGGTGCTGTCACAACTACAACTGTCGCTCAACACGATTTGGAATTTGGAAGCTCGCCCTGGAATTAGCCTGATCACTCAGCTTCGCAAGCGACTGTTGTCGTTGGGAATGGTGCTCGTCATAGGCTTTCTGCTGCTGGTGTCACTGATTGCCAGTTCGGCGATCTCTGGGTTCTCAGGTTACCTCAACACCCTAATGCCGGGGTTAGATGCTCTGGTTCAGCTCCTCAATTTTGTGCTGGCCTTTGGTCTAACCACCCTGCTCTTTGCCATGATGTTTAAGTATTTGCCCGACGCAATTATTGCCTGGCGCGATGTTTGGTTTGGGGCCGCTGCTACCGCCATTTTATTTTCGGTAGGCAAATATTTGATAGGTCTCTACTTAGGCAACAGCAGTTTTGGCTCGTCCTATGGGGCAGCAGGCTCCGTAATAATTTTGCTGGTTTGGGTGTTTTATTCGGCCCAAATTTTGTTCTATGGAGCCGAACTCACCCAGGTTTACAGCCGTCGCTTTGGCTCGCAGATTAAACCCAACAAGTATACTGTTCAGCGAGATCCATCGCCCGAGCAGTCATGATTCCCCTTTCACCCATCTCTTGGATAGATGTTACCGGTCGATTGGCCGTCGCTATTGTCCTGGGAGCTGTGATTGGTGTCGATAGAGAATTTAGCCGCAAAGCTGCTGGTCTAAGGACAAACATGTTGCTCTCCCTAGGGACTGCTCTATTTGTTTTAGTAACCATTCAAAGCGGCATGGCCCAGGTGGATAATAGCGCCATGGGTCGTATCCTTCAAGGCATTATTACTGGGGTTGGGTTTGTGGGAGCAGAGACTATTTTTCGGGAGGATCGGGTGCGAGGGCTGACCTCTGCCACGGCCATTTGGGTATCTGCTGACGCCGGGGTCGCCGCTGGGCTAGGGCTATGGCAGCTGGGTTTTTTAAGCACAGGATTTGCCCTGATTATTCTACGTCTGGCTAAATTTGCCGAAAGCCTTATGCAACAACCATAATCTCCCCACTTTTGAGCAAATGTTTGCTAGCGAAACCGCTACTTTCTTGTAGCGTTGAAGACAAAAAAGCATTATAAATCCATCCATAGGATGATAAATTTGCGCTGGCAAGATTGCTAACGTGGACTAATTCCTCAGGGTTGACAGCAACAGCGGCGGCAAATGTTTGACTACAAGCGCCTTTGCCTTGATGTCATAGTGTTGTCGCTGCGGTCACAACGGTACGATGCGGCCTTGATTTTATGGCTAACGATAACTCGATGAACTCACAACAATCTGATCTCACTGAAAAGCTTCTCCCCCATGAGATAGATGCAGCGCCACCGCCGTCCAACGAGCCAGTAATTCACCTACCGTCCGGTCAGGCTGAGGTTGAAGATGCTCGGGTTGGGCAGAGCGATGACAGTGCGCACCTTGGGGCTGAAGTAACCGCCGATAACGATATGGAAACGATTAGCCCCTTGACGGGGGGTGACCCTGATGCCGATGCCGGGCGAGCCGAAACGGTGGGAGAAGAGGCCGTTGGTGGTACAACACCCACCCCAGAGCAAAATGATGTTGATGCTCTAACTGACGCTGTAGGCATCAGTGCTCAGCCTGAGCACCCCGTTGGCGTCCTCAACGAAATGAATCGTCGGGACGCCCAACGGTTTGAACTCGATCCGGATTCTAAGGATCCTGAGTCTTAACTATCACAGCTATGCCCTATCAATTTCTCACTGACAGCACCGTTGAGGCCAATGTTCAGCGCATTCTTAACGAGCAGCTTGAGAAAGCAATCCAAGAGCTGAGTGATGGCATTCGAAAAGACCCTGAAAAGGCGATCCATAGCACGCGCAAGCGCTTAAAGAAGGGACGAGCGGTGCTGCGACTGGTGCGAAAGTCTATAGGTGAGAAGACTTACCAGCGAGAGAACGATCAGCTGAGAAGCATTGGGCAAGCTCTTGCTCCGGCCCGAGATGGTGCTGTTTATCAAAAAACCTTGAATGACCTAATCGAGATTTATGGAATATCGCTTGAGAACAAGGGACTTTCTGAGCTGCAGGACAGTCTCAAAGATCTTTATAAGTCTGAACTACAGGCACTGATTGATGGCGGTGATGCGATCGCGCCTGTTTTAGCTGACTTAGAAGCGAGTAGGGCTCGACTAAACCAGCTCACCCTTCATCAAAAGGGTTGGAAAGCTGTTTCTAAGAGCCTAGAGCAAGTTTATAGTCAGGGACGCGATCGATTTCACGCCGCCTACAAAGATGGTGGAGACGAGGCGTTTCACGATTGGCGCAAGCGGGTTAAAGATCTGTGGTACAACTCCTGTCTATTAAAGCAAATTTGGCCCCCCGTCATGGAAACTCTTGGCTCAGAAGCTCACTACCTCTCTGAACTGTTGGGCGACGGCCATGACAGTGCTGTTCTGCAACACTTTTTGCGACATCACCCCTCAAATCTGGCGCTCAGCGATGCTCACTCGCAGGTGCTCATGCCCCTGCTAGCTCATCGCCAAAATAAGCTGCATCAGCACGCTAAGGGTTTAGGGAAAAAACTCTACAGCGAGGAGCCTAAAACGTTTATCAAGCGTATTCATAGCTATTGGCGGCCTGAGTTTTCGAGTTCCAGTTAGTTCTAAAACCAAAAACAGTTTGTGGCTTCAACTTTGCTGAGTCGCTAACTACTGAGTTTGATCCAAAGTTCAGATGAAATAGAGGCAACTTAAATAGAGCACAGTGGCATCTACCTTGCTAACAAATTAAGCGTGGAACAGAATTTGCGATCGCCCACCACACCTAATCGATCTGAGTATTGCTAGTCTGCTTTGGTAATTGAAAGATATCAGCAAATATTGATTTGGGGTCGGGGCGGCGGCTATCGTCTGGCGAATCGTAGACCACCATTAGCCCATCGTCGTAGCCCAGGCAGGGCACCAGCGTGAGGCCCTCGGCGTGGTCAGAGCCAATGATAAAGGGTAGATCAAACAAAACCTTGAGCCGCCCAGATTCTTGGCTCCACAGCGTATCGTTGGTGTGCTCAAGCACGTCTTCAAGACGAAATACTTGCATGGCACCCTCTAGCTCCATAGTCGGACCGGCCAGCAGCAGTAGATCCCCTTCGTAAAAACAAAGTTCGCGAACGCCCTGACCATTAAGGTCAAGAAAGTGTTTGCGGTAGAGACACCCTTCTCCTAAATCTTTAAGCGTGAGTTCGCCGGGTTCGGCATCTTCTACTTCAATTTCAAGAATCATTGCCCACCCACGCAACACGGGGCCGCGCAGACCCAAGAAGATTTTGCTGCCGCTAACGGCGATGCCTTCGACATCGAAGCCGTTGTCTTTAGAGGGCAGCTGCATCTTTAGAAATAGCCCCAGATGCTCGTCTTCGGCGAGGGCCTCCAGCAACAAATTGTGGCCATTCACCTGCTTCAAGCTGGCCGCGGTGAGGGCATCGCCCTTATTATCAGAGCGGGCGTAGGTATGCACAATTTCGCCATTCAGAATCGGTAGCCGGGCCAGCAGCGATCGATTGGGGTCATGCTCAATTTCGGAGAGCCGTTGAATATCTTTGTGCTGCTTTTTACCCTTAGCTTGGGTGCGTTTAAAGCTGTGGGAACCTACTACCCAAAGATAGCCATCGCAGTAGGCAAGGCCTTCAATATCAATTTCAGACTCATTGTCAAAGAGCTGAATAAATTCTTGGAGATGGAAGGTTTTGTGGTTGCCATAGACCCCATCGCCCATGGGGCTCAGCCGCTCCAGAGTGGTAAATTCATCGGAACCAAGCCAGAGATTACCATCCGGGGTGCGGGTCACAGCGGATAGCTCAGCTAGTAGCCCCTCGGAGTCGGTTTGAAATTTAAGTAAAGCGCGGCTGAGCAAAAATCCATTGGACATGGTGACCACCAACGCTAGTTCAAGACTACTACCCTAAACAATTCGGCAGATGATGACCTCTTTCAAAGGAGAGGAATAGCTCTGCGCAGGGCCAACATTCTATACAAAGATAGAGGACTAAAAATTTAACTCTCCCATAGGTTTGGGGAGCGTAATTCTTTGGAAGAAGATTTGAGGCTGGTGGTAGGCCGCTTAATTGAGACAGCCAAGGTGTTCGCCTAGCAGCATGATGCTCTGCAATAGCTGCCACAGGGGCGCAAGGTGTTATCTTACGCTCAGCGTCTTCCCCCATTCTCGTTAAATCCCAAATTTTAAGCCCGCCCCTAACCGCTTTAACCTGTCCCCCTCCCCATGTTCAACTGGATCACGACCTGGATTGAGTCTCTTGGCTATGTCGGCATCTTTGGCCTGATGGTGCTGGAGCACCTGTTTCCGCCCATTCCATCAGAGTTGGTGATGCCGCTGGCGGGGTTTGTCAGCCGCGATAGCTCCGACATGAACCTGGTTGGGGTAATTTTGGCTGGGTCCCTCGGCTCGTTACTTGGGGCGTCAGCATGGTATGTGGTAGGTCTGCTAATTAGCCATGAGCAGATGATGGACTGGGTGAGACGCTACGGCCGCTGGCTGACGCTCAAGCCTAAAGACATTGAAAAGGCGATGGATTTTTTTCAGAAGAGTGGCGGCGGCTGGATAGTAGGGGTAGGCCGCATGGTGCCTGGAGTGCGCACCTATGTGTCGGTGCCGGCAGGACTGAGCCACATGCCGTTGCTGCCCTATCTGGGCTACTCTGCCGTGGGCACCCTGCTGTGGACGGGGGCGCTGGCGGTGGCAGGCTACATTTTAGGCTCTCAGTTTGAGCGGGTGCAGGTGTTGCTTGGCCCAGTTAGTAAAATAGTGCTGATTAGCTGTGCGATCGCTTTTATTGTTTGGGTTGCCGATCGCCGTCGCCGCCGGGTTTAGTCTCCTATTGAGATTTTTGACGAAAAACTCTGTTGAATTAGTATAAAAGCTGCCACCAAATCAACTTTGGCGGCTTTAAGAAGTTAGTATTTGCCTCGGGCGATCGCTCCACCGCAGAGAGAATTTCTCCAGGTTGAAACCAACTCAAACCACGGCTGAGTTCTACTTAGGCATCGGCCACGGTAGTCGTATCAGCCGTCGCTTTGCGGGCGGCTAGTGCCGCTGCCAGCAGACTAATGCCGCTCATCAGCAGACTAATGCCGACATAGAGACCGATCAGCCATAGGGCGCTAACAGGCCAGCGATTGAGCACCATGATCCCAAGATGAGGGAACGACGCCGTTGAACGCTACTAGCCACGACATGCTGCGGCCAGCCTTTTGGGTGAAGGCCATGACAATGGTGAAAACACCCTCAACGATGAACAAAACGCCAAAAGCAAAGGTGAGAGCCAGCAGCGCCGCTCCTAAGTTAAACAGAATGTAAAGGCCTGCTATGGCATAGAAAATACCGACGATCAGGTTGAGCCAAAAACCTCTGACTGGGTGCGATCGAAAGGATTCAACCATCGTAACGATGCTGCTAATCAGGGAAATCCACCCCATCATGACGGCAAAAAAATGCCGAGGCTACCATCGGCGAAACGATCGCTAAAATACCCAGCACAATCAGCGAAATGCTGAGAAAAATAACTCAGTTGGTTGACTTTTCAATCTCTTCGCTCGACAAAAAAACGGTTGTCATGACAGTTTCCTCTCATTTCATTGTTCACAGCTTTGCGACTAGCAGTGAAATGAAACGACTGAGAAAATTGTATGCAGCGAAAGCGTCAGTGAAATTAATAGATGTAAACCGTATTAGCCCCATCGAAATTCAGGGAAGTATCGCTAGGGGCAACACTGATGATAGTCATAAACCAACTTCACTGCGACTGTAGAGAATCTGCACTACGCGCGAACCGGGTTCGCAGAGGGCGTCGCGGGCGACCACAGCAATCTCGCCAACCACGCTGGCCCGATACTCGGCCACCACATCCCCAAAGGCATTGCGCTGGAGCGCTATCGGTTGGTCAGGGATGACGCGATCGCGCAGATCGACCAGCAGCTCCAAAAAGCCGCCCGTGGTGGCGCGAATTGTCTCCAAAGCATCGCCATAGACCGTGCCCACCTCGGCGGTGGTGCGCCCCAGGGGGCCATCGACCAAGCCGTAGTGCTTGAGCACGTTGCAGGTTCCCTCCACCGCCCGAGCAATTTTGCTAGCGTCGAACCGTCTAGGGCCACCAATTTCTACCGTCAGGGCCGGAATGCCCGCCGCCACCAGAGCGGTTTCAAGGGTGCCGACCAGCCCCGGATCGTTTTGGATTTGCTCGACCGGAAACAGTTCTGCCATTTGCCGCACCGTGGGCTGCCGCAGATCGGCAAACAGAAACAGGGTGAAGTCGCTGCCTGTCGTCACCGTGTGGTAGTCGATTACCAAATCGACGTTGGTGATTAGCAGGCGATTCCACAGCAGCCCAGCATGACGGGTAGCGGCGTTGACGCCGGTCTCATCGCCGGGCCAGACCCGGTTCATATCTACCTGAGAGCCGCCACCCTGGGCCGTCAGCCAGTGCGATCGCGTATACTCCACCGCTGGGCGCGACACCCCCAACACCGCCACCACGCTACCCGCCATCGTCGTTGGGTCGAGCTGGCTCATCACCCGCTGCGCCGCATCAATGCCGCTTACCTCATCCCCATGGATGCCCGCCACCAGACCGACGCAGGGGCCGGGGCAATCGCCCTTGGCCACCACCACCGGCACATACCAGTGCTGGCCGGTCGCCATCTGCACTCCTTCAAAGAAAAACCGATAGCTGTGCCCTGGAGCCAGATCGCCCACCCCCAGGTGGCTGATCACCGGCACCCCCTGGAGGATGTCGCCGGTATAGATGGTCTCAGCTACGTCAGAGACGGAACCTTGGTTGATGAGAGTCGTCATAGTGGCTTAGCGGAATTTGTGGACACCAGCGGTTGCGTAACTGCCCTGACCTAAAGCGCCTCAGCGGTGGGGCCGGGGATGGTGGGCAGCTTATCAATTTTGAAGCCCGTAATGCTGTAAAGCAGCGACAAAATGGGCTGGCGATATTAAAAACCGCGAAGGGAAAATACAGAAATGTAGAGACTCCCAGCGTCACTGCCACGAAAGCATCGCAAGACTCCCACGGTATCAGGGTTGAGGTAACAGTACCCGCATCGGCGGCCAGACGCGACAGGTTTTGGGACTGCAACCCCCACTTTTGAAACATGCGGGCGGGCAGAACCAGGGCATTGTACTGGTCACCCACAAAGATCGCCACCGCCGTCGCGAATAGCTGGGCCTGGGTGCGCGCCCGCAGCAGCACTGGATTAATCAGCTTGGTCAGCATGCCAAACTCTTCCATGATGGTGCCAAAGGTCACGGCCCCAAAACAATCCACAGGGTGTAGAGCATGCTGTCCATGCCGCCACGAAAGACCATGCGATGAACATCGGCGATGCCCGAGTTTTCGCTAAAGCCGTTGGCCATGACCAGCCAATGCCCTTAAGGCGTAATCCAAAATAACTGATCAAGCTGGTTGCGATCGGTAACGGTTTCTACCCCGCAGTGACATCCGTCTGGCTGCTAATAATGGCAAACACAATCAGGGAAATGATGAGGCCGGCCCCGAAGTCCACAGCTGGGCGCAAATGTGGATGTAGATGTCGGTGCCCACCAGCTAAGCGCTCAGCACCGTGGTCTCTGAAAGCGAAGACGTCTTGTCACCAAAGTAAGCACCCGAGGTTACGGCCTCTGCCGTCATCGCTGGGAGCCCCCCAGCACGGTGGTAATGCCCAACAGCCCCACCCCAATCGTGCTTCGGTCGTCCAGGGGTTGCAGTGGCCACCGAGACAATCGCACAGATGACAGCCGAGGCTAGATAAATCCAGCTCGGCTGCAAAATCTGAATGCTGTAGTCAATCAAGGTGGGAATGGTGCCTGCCATAATTCCAGGTGCCAATCAGCGCCCCCACTGCTAGCAGAATGAAAATGGTGCCAGTCACCGAGGCCACGGCCCGCCCCCGGCAGAGCTAATCTCTGACCAGGGATTGCCGTCTTTAAGGGCCACGATAGCGGCAGCCATAGTGCTGAGAAATCAGCGCTACCTGCACTGGGCTACCTAACAACTACACAATCGGTGTAAGGGTTTTGAGGTTAAAACGGTAGCCGTGAGGCAAAATGTGCAGCTTGACGCCGCACAGAGCAATGGGTTCATCCTTGAGCAACCCTTCCAGGTTGTTGTGGGTGGCGGTGGTTTCATCGACCACGGTGATGGTGCCTGCCCCAACAACCTGAAACTCATCACCAGTGACAATGATGGCCGTGTTTTCGTCGATGCCCAGGCCAATGACGGCGGGCTGTAGCACCAGAGCAGCCAGCAGCCGACCCAGTCTTCCCCGTTGGGCAAAGTGCTGGTCGACCACAATACCCGGCAAGAAACCCATGCCTGGGCCCATTTCCACCGCATCGACGCTGGGGTTTGACACCGAAGCGCCCCCCACAATCATCTCGTCGGGCATCATCGCGGCCCCGGCGCTGGTGCCGCCAATCACAGTCCCTTCCCGCCGGCGTTGCTGAATTGCGTCGTTGAGAGGGGTGCCTTTGATATATTCAACGATGCGAGACTGGTCGCCACCGGTAAAGAAGATGCCGGTGGCCCCTTTGATTTTTTCCAAATTCTCCTCGCGTTCAGAGTCTTCCCGGCGGTCGGTGTGCACCACATCGACTCGCTTGGCCCCCAGCCGCTCAAATACGCGAGTGTACTCATCACCCACTTCGCCGGGCAGGCTGGTGGCGGCAGTCATTACGGCAATCTGGGAATCGACCCCGCCAGCGGCCCGGACAAATTCTCGCAGGACAACGCAGTCGCCTTCTTTATCTTCTGCGCCGCCAATAATGACTAGTGCGCCCAGCTGTTGATCGGTACCCATGGTGATTCTCCTTGAGGTGTCTGTTGTTACAGAATCCCAGCATCCCAGATTGATGGGCTGGTCGTGCTATATCCACCGGCTGAGACCTGAGAGCAAATGCTGACACAGGCAGCTTGCTCGAGACGGGAATAGGCCCAAGGGGGCAGGAACAAGCCCAGCTGTTTAAGTTGTTGACGCTAATGCTTGTCCCAGTAATGGTTGGCAATCAGCACAACAAGCGTCGGCACGCTCGCCGCTACCGCTAGCTCCATAATTAGCTAGGCCACAATCATAATCTCAGCGCTGGGGCTAAAGGTCATCAGCCTCCGCCCTAAACCTGCTCTAGCCCTAGAAAACCGGTCTCACTGTTTCGACAATCGCGCTGCAACTGCTAGAGAGCACCCGTGAGCTAAACACCTCAATACAAGCACTTGCCCCTAGTAGAATCAAGGGTGTCAATTCACGTCTGAGGAGGCGTTGTGGCCCACAAGCGACTAATTATTGAAATGGGTATGGGCGTCGATCAGCACGGCCAAGACCCCACCGTGGCGGCAGCGCGAGCGGTGCGCAATGCGATCGCCCACAACGCCCTCCCCGGCGTCTGGGAAGTCGCTGGCCTCAGCCACCCCAACGAGATGCTGGTTGAAGTGCAAGTAGCTGTCCCCTACCCCGACCAGGTACGGCAAGATGAGGTGCTGGCGGTGCTGCCCTTTGGCCAAAAGACTCTGGTGCTCAAGGACGGCGGCATGGTGGTCGCCGGTCGCGCCATCCCTGAGCTAGACGACAAGAACGACGATATGTATGTGGCGATCGCCGCAGTAACGGTATCGATCCCTGAGTGAGGGATGAAGGGTAAGGGGTAGAGGGTGAGAAAATACCATCCACTCCCTACCCCTACTCATCCACCCCCTACCCCTTACCCCCTACCCATCCACTCTCTATCGCAACCTTGCCCCCCGATACCGCATCTCCTTCTTCATCGCGTCCTGCTGGGCAAAGTTAGGCATATCCCCCTGGTGGCCCATCAAAATAATTGAGTCACCTAGGGCCAGATAAGTAGCCCGGCTGGGGTGAATGATCACCTCACCGTCGGCCCGGCGCAGGGCCACGGTAATAAACGTGCCCTGGCCCTTGACCTCGATGTCGCCAATAGTGCCGCCAATCAGCGGTGAGGCAGCATCAATCACCAGCTCCATTCAGCTGAATATCTAGCTCCGCCAAAAACTCGTTGAGCCCGTGCTGGCCATCGGTCTGCGATAAAAAGTCCACCGCTGATGGGTGGCTGATCAGGTGAGCTATGCGCAGGGCGCTAATGCTGGCGGGCAGCACCACATGGTTGGCCCCCGCCAGCCGCAGCTTTTTCTCGGTGGAGGGCATTTCCCCTCGAGCCAAAATCATTAGGGCTGAGTTCATCTCCCGCGCCGTGAGGGTAATGAACACGTTGGCAGCGTCGTTGGGCAACACCGTCGCTAGCGATTTGGCCCGGAGGATGCCCGCTGCCTCTAAGGCGGTTTCGTCAGTGGCGTTGCCCTGATAGATTAAATAGCCCTGCTCCTTGGCTAGGACCACCCGCTCAGGGTCGTTGTCAACAATGATAAACGGCTGGCGATCGCGCTTCAGCTTGCGGGCCACCAGCTGGCCAATGCGGCCAAAGCCGCAGATAATCACGTGGTCTTCCAGGCTGGAGATCTCTTTTGTCATGCGTTTCACGTTGAGGGCTCGATGAATCTCCCCTTCGGTAATCATCTGCACGAAGCCCGACACGATGTAGGCCACCGACAGGGCTCCCGCGATAATCACAAAAATTGTAAATACCTTGAGCGGCGGCGAGGTCAGGGGCTGCACTTCCCCATAGCCCACTCCAAAGATGGTGATCACTACCATATAGATAGCGTCAAGGAAGTTCCAGCCCGCCACCATATAGCCAATTACCGCCCCCACCACCGTCAGCGAGAAGAAGATAATTCCCGTAACAATCCGCCGAAACGAGCTATTTCGCATTAACACCTCAGACAGGGCTCAGGCCCCGACAGAAATCGGCTCAGTCCTCAAATAAAGGCTATGGTAATTGACAGCCTGCCCCTCAAAGAGTGCGGCACATAGCAAATTGAGATACACTATAAAGCAAACTCATAATGACTTCGACTAAACCCATTACCTACTAAAATGTTTGCCGCCTCACCAGCGGCCCTAGGGGCTTTAGGGCGTTGACAAAGCCTCTCCAGAGGAGAATCGCCCGGCCCAGTTAGTTTTATCGTTTTTGTCCCTCCTACCTCCATTGATTCTGCGACTATGACAGCTACCGTCTTGCAAAACCCCCTCCTGATTGGTGCCGGTCTACCTCCCTTCGACAGCATCGACACAGCCCACATCGTGCCCGGCATTACCGCTCTACTTGACGACCTCACTACCGCCCTAGAAACCCTAGAAGCCCAAGTCACCCCCACCTGGGATGGCTTAGTTGAACCCCTCACCCGCATCGAAGAGCGCCTGGGCTGGAGCTGGGGCATTGTCGGCCACCTGATGGGGGTGAAAAATAGTCCCGAGCTGCGCGCTGCCTACGAGGAGGTGCAGCCGCCCCTGGTGCAGTTTGCCACCCGTCTGGGCCAGAGCAAGCCCATTTACGAAGCCTTCAAACAGCTCCGCGCCAGCGACCAGTGGGCCAGCTTCGACCCGGCTCAGCAGCGCATCGTCGAATCCTCGATCCGTGAGGCCGAACTGTCGGGGGTGGGCCTAGAGGGGGCTGAAAAAGACCGCTTTAACGAAATTCAGCAATCCCTAGCTGAACTCACCAACAAGTTCTCCAATAACGTGCTCGATGCCACCAAGGCCTTTAGCCTCAACCTCACCACCCCTGAAGACATCGACGGGCTACCCCCGAGCCTGCTGGCCCAGGCCGCCCAGACCGCTCGCGATGCCGGCGACGAAAGCGCCACCGCCGCCGCTGGCCCCTGGCGGATCACGCTGGACTACCCCAGCTTTGGCCCGTTCATGCAGCACAGCCGCCGCCGCGACCTGCGCGAACAGCTCTACCGTGCCTTTGTCACCCGCGCCTCCGAGGGCGATCTCGACAACAGCCCCAACATCGAGAAAATTCTTGAGCTGCGCCACGAAATGGCCAACCTGCTGGGCTACGCCACCTACGCTGACCTCAGCCTGGCCCGCAAGATGGCTCCCTCTGTCGAGGCGATCGAAAAGCTGATGGGCGAGCTGCGGGTGGCCAGCTACGACACTGCCGTGAAGGAGCTTGAGGAACTCAAAGCCTTCGCTCAATCTAAGGGAGCCGCCGAGGCCAACAGCCTCACCCACTGGGATACTGCTTTTTGGGCCGAGCGCATTCGCGAAGAAAAGTACGGACTCAACGACGAAGAGCTGCGCCCCTACTTTCCGCTGCCCCAGGTGCTCGACGGCCTATTTGCCTTGGCCCACCGCATCTTTGATGTCACCATTGCCCCCGCTGACGGCGAAGCTCCAGTGTGGCACCCCGACGTGCGTTACTTCCAGGTGCTAAATAGCAGCGGCGACCCCATTGCCCACTTCTACCTCGACCCCTACAGCCGCCCCGCCGAAAAGCGCGGCGGCGCCTGGATGGATGACTGTATCAATCGGGGCAAGATCAACGATCAGGTGCGTCTGCCCGTGGCCTACCTGGTGTGCAACCAGGCTCCCCCAGTGGACGGCAAACCCAGCCTGATGACCTTCCGCGATGTGGAAACCCTGTTCCATGAGTTTGGCCACGGCCTCCAGCACATGCTGACCAAGGTTGACTTCACTGGTGCCGCAGGCATTAACAATGTGGAGTGGGACGCCGTCGAGCTGCCCAGTCAGTTTATGGAGAACTGGTGCTACCACCGCGACACCCTGCTCACCTTGGCCCGCCATGTCGACACCGGCGCGCCTCTGCCGGAAGATCTCTACCAGAAGATCGTCGCTGCCCGTACTTTCATGACCGGCAGTGCTATTCTGCGCCAGGTGCGCTTTGGCTGGACCGACATTGAGCTGCACCACCGCTACCGTCCTGGCAGTGGCGAAACGGTGACTACCGTCAGCCAGCGCATTGCCGAGCAGTCTTCTATTCTCAAGCCCCTGCCCGAGGATGCCTTCCTCTGCGCCTTTACCCACATTTTTGCGGGAGGCTATGCGGCAGGCTACTACAGCTACTTCTGGGCCGAGGTGCTGAGCGCCGACGCCTTTGCCGCCTTTGAAGAAGCAGGGCTGAACGACGAGGGTGCGATCGCCGCCACCGGTCGCCGCTTCCGCGACACGGTGCTCGCCCTGGGCGGCAGTCGCCATCCAATGGAGGTGTTTAAGGCCTTTCGGGGTCGCGAACCCAGCACCCAGGCTCTGCTCCGCCACCGCGGTCTAGTGGCCGCTTAGCAGGGCTTCGCCGAGAGATAGATTAGAACCCAGGGTTTTGTGAAAACCCTGGGTTCTTTTTGGTATTTGGGATTAAGAATCTTGGCTACAGTGGCGCTGGTGAAACCCATCGATCGCACTCGGCAGCGTAAAGAAAATATGCTCGGTACCCATCAAATCTAGCAAGCCCGATCGCTGAAGCTGGGCGTAGAGGTCGCGCTTAACCCGCGCCATCGCCAGGGTAATGCCTCGCTTTCTCAGCTCTTCGTACAACTCCACCAGCATGTCGGCGGCGGTGATGTCGATCTCGACCATGGCCTCGGTATTGATGACGAACCACTCTACTGGCGTTGCTTCAGCCTCAATTACCGCCAAAATGCGGCGCTGGAAGTCCACCGAGTTGGCAAAGAACAGCGGGGCATCGTAGCGGTAGATCACCAGTCCCGGAATCGTGGTGGCTCCTGGCCAGTCCGTGACATCGTGAAGACCTGCAATATTGGGTACTTTACCCATGACCGCATCGTGGGGGCGGGCGATGCGAGCAAAAAGTTCGATGACAGAGAGTCCGACGGCGATCGCCACCCCCACCAGCAGATCCGTCGCCAACACCCCTATTGTCGTCGCCAGAGCCAGAGCAAAATCGCCCTGGCGAAACGCCCTAAGCCTCAGAAACTCAGGAATATCCACTAGTTTAGTGGCGGCAAAAATCACTAGCGCTCCCAGGGCCGCCGTGGGAAACATCGCCAATAGAGGTCGCAAAAACAGCAGCACCCCCAGCACGACCCCAAAGGCCGCCAGCGAATAAACCTGACTCTTACTGCCCATAGAGTCGCCAATGGCCGCCCGGCTAGCGCTGCTGCTCACCGGAAAGCCCTGCATCAGTCCCCCGCCTAGATTGGCCACCCCCAGGGCAAATAGCTCCTGGTTGGCGTCTATGCCTTGGTGGTTGCGGGCTGCCAACGCCCGTGCCGTCAGCACATTGTCTGAGTAACCGACGATCGCAATTCCCACCGCCGCCGTCAAAATCTGTTGCACCTCCTGGCGAGAGGCCAGCGGCACGACAAAACGAGGTAGCCCCGCCGGAATTTCGCCCACAACTCTGACTCCCTGCTGATCTAGACCCAGCAACGCCACTATGCCGGTCGCCAGCAGCACCGCCAGCAGCGGCCCGGGTAGCTGTGAGAACCGGGCCTGCACCGCGAACAAAAACACCAGAACAAGGCCCCCTACCGCCAGCGTTGGCCCGTGAGCCTGACCCAGGTGGCTCCAAAATTCCGCCAGCTGCCCCGCCACCGACTTAGCTTCAATAGGTATACCGCTCACTCGGCTTAGCTGCCCGGCGATCATAATCACAGCGACCCCAGCCATATAGCCAATTAAAATCGGCTTTGACAGCAGATCGGCCAAAAATCCTAAGCGGGCCACATAGCCCACCAAGCACAGTACTCCCACCGCACAGGCTAGCAAAGACGCCAAAACGGTGTAGTCCGTGCCAGAGGTTGCCGCCAGAGGGGCGATCGCCACCGCCGTCATCACCGCAGTGCTCGACTCTGGCCCTACCGAGAGCTGAGATGACGTACCCACCAGGGTATACAGCAGCAGCGCCGGCAAAATTGCCCATAACCCTTGCACTGGGCCAACTCCCGCCAGTTCCCCGTAGGCCATGCACTGGGGAATGAGATAGGCCGCCACGGTAACACCCGCTAAGCAGTCCTGACGCAGCCAGGCCCTAGGGTAATGGCGCAGGCGTTCCAACCCGGGTAGCAAGCCATAGAAAGGAGAATGCTTGGGTTTTACAGTCAACTTAGTTCTTAGGTTAAGGAAAGAATAAGTAGTTTACCGTCTCCTATAGCGCCGGACGAAAGCTCTTAACCGAAATGCATGATCCACTGTGCAAACGGTGCTGAAGCCGCAGAAATTGTTGCTGCTGTTGTGTTGGCAGCTGCCAAAAGATTAGCTCTCAAACGATGCGAGTCAGCCATCAGCCCACCGTGAAAACAAACCTAGTGCAACTCTGTTGTGGCAATACCCAGTTTGAATCTCCAAGCCGTAGCACCGCGCAGCAAAGTAGCACTACGAAGCAAACCAGAATTAACAACAACGACAAAACTATGCCTATCGAGAGTTCAATCGTATTTCTATTGGCCGATAAGACCAATCAACCTGGGCCTTAGGATGACACCAAGACAAATTTATCAGGAGGACTCAAATATGGCTTTGTACCATCTCAAAGATTACTACCCCAACTATAAAGAAACCCTTGCTGACGGACAAATGGGAGACATTAGTTCCTATTCCGTTTATGCCCAAGGCGAAGACAAAGTCGGTACCGCCAAAGATCTGCTTGTAGACGAATCCGGGCGTTTTCGTTATCTAGTAGTTGACACCGGCCCGTGGATCTTTGGGAAAAGCGTTTTAGTTCCCGTCGGCGTAGCCCGGTTTGACTACGAAAACACCCGCGTGTATGTAAACGGCCTGTCTAAAACCCAAGTTGAAAACCTGCCTGAGTACAAAGACGACACCGTCGTAGACGAGCGCTACGAAGAGCAAGTTAGAGGTCAGTATCAACCCTTGGCCCAAGGCCGCTCTAGCCGTCAGTTTCTGGGTAGCACCTATGCTGCACCGAACGATGCCTCCAATATGAATCCCCTAGATTCTGACCGGATGAATCCTCTCGAGGTAGACCAGCAGCGCACTCAGACCACTGTTGGCAATACCCAAGGGGTCAACAATATTCGCGAGACCATGGCTACTCAGGAAGTTGCTCAGACAACTCCCACTCCGTACGATCGCGAACCCAGCTTCTATGGTTTAAGCGAAGAAGACAACCATGGTCCTCTACGGCTGTATGAAGAGCGCCTAGTAGCTCACCGTAACCGCGCCAAAGTGGGCGAAGTCGTTGTGGGCAAGCGCATCGAAACTCAAACCGCCGAGGTCTCTGAGCCGATCGAGAAAGAGCGCGTTGTGATCGAAAGACGCACCGTTGCTGACCAGCCCGCCGTAGGCACCGATCACGTCTTTGAGAACCAAGAAGTGGCTCGGATGGAAGTCTACGAAGAGCAAGTTAACGTTGAGAAAGAGGCCTTTGTTCGCGAAGAAGTTGATGTTCACAAGGAAACTGACCGTGAGCTAATCCGCTCGCGCGAAGAGATCCGTCGTGAAGAGCTAGACATCAACACCGACGGCAACCCTAGAATCGATCGATAGGGTTTGACCTAGGAGATAAACGTTAGTATCTCCGTCTGCTCTAAGAGGGCGTAGCCACGGCTGCGTCCTCTTAGTATCTATGGCAATTATTAATTATTAGCTTACTTACGCCTCACAATGTCTCAACAACACCTCATTAACAGTGACGTCTTCGATCGCTCAGGATATCTAATCGGCAATGTGGTTAGTGTTCAGCCTTCGACGGCTACAGATTTTTCTCTTATTGTGCAGCTCATAGGCCGCGATGGCGGAACTGATCAAGTCACTATTCCCAGCGCTTCCATCACAACTATAGACTCCGAAAAGAAGACTATCTATATCGATCGGGAGCAGCGTGAATTTGCCCCTAACGCCGGCCAGGCAATTCAGCTAGTTGAAGAGCGTCTAGTCGTCAATCGCACGCGCGTCAAGGTGGGAGAGGTCAGCGTCCGCAGAGTAGTCGAAACCGAGATGGTGGAGATTCCCGTGCGGCGAGAGAAGCTTGTAATTGAGAATATCGGCAGCAACACTCCCCCCGTCGAGGTGAGCCTGGGAGAAACTCAGATTCAAGGCCATGAAATTGCTGTTCAGACTGACAGCGATCGAGATATCACCGCTAGTGGCGTCTTCGAAACTATTCAAGATGCAATTACATTTCTTGGCACCGCTGAACAAAGGCCAGAACTTCACTGCGAGAAAATTAGAGTGGCCATTCTTCTCGACGGCAAAAATGGTCTGAAGGGGACTATTTACGAGTTTGAAACCCCCCAAACTGCAACTCAAAAGCTCTCGCGGCTAGAAAAGGTTCTTTTCAATCAGTGCAGTCACGTTCGCCTAGAGCTGTTCCTGAACGATCCCAGCATGGTGAAAACCTATCAGAAGTTGATCTCTGAACATACTTCTGTTTAGAACTTTGTTCAAAGGACTGGCAAAGGAATGAGCGGCTTAACTGCTGCTCAAGTCCACGCTGTTGTAGAGACTCATTGCCTTTTCGACCCCGTCGGTGAGGGCTTTTTCAATCGCGCGCAGAGTTGTGTCAACTACCCCATCTAGGGTGCTGCGTTCGGCTTTGGAAAAGTTACCCAGCACATGGGAAACAACGGCTTGATCCCCAACCCGTTCGCTGGCTCCAATGCCAACCCGCAGCCGCGGAAAATCTTGGGTGCCGAGATGAGCGATCGCCGACTTCATGCCGTTATGCCCCCCAGCAGAGCCTGACAGCCGCAGTCGCAGCCGCCCCACCGGCAAATCCATATCGTCGTAGACCACTAACACTTGACTCGGCTCTAGCTTTAGCCAGTCGAGCACCGCCCGCATCGACTGGCCTGAGCGGTTCATGTAGGTCAGCGGTTTGAGCAGATACACTTTCTGGCGAGTTGGCCCAAACCCTGCTCCATACTCGGCCTGAAATCGCCGCTCCTCTTTAAGAGAAACGGCCCAGGCCTTAGAAAGGCGATCGACTACTTCAAAACCAATGTTGTGGCGGGTACCTGTATATTTGTCTCCCGGGTTGCCCAACCCCACAATTAGGCAGGGGAGAGCAGGCGATGCTGCGTCAGCCATAGGTCAACGGTCCCTATCACCTTAAGCAGGAGAATCGGTTTCAGCTGGCTCAGCCGCAGGGCTGCCATTAGCGTCACTAGATTCCAGCGAAGCCATTTCGGGTTCAACCTTCGCGGCAACCTCAGGGGGTGTCAGCACCTTGGGCGATTCAGGTTCTAAGGTCGCCTTCATCGGTGCAGTCACTGCCTTTTCAATTTGCTGGGCCTCCTTCTTGAACTCCTCCTCAAACTCCCGAGAAGCCTCTTGAAAGCCCTTGATGGCTTTTCCCATGCTGCGGCCGATTTCGGGCAGCTTTTTCGGGCCAAAGACCAGCAGCGCCAGCACCATGATTAGCGCCATCTCTGGCAAACCCACACCAAATACGTTCATAGGTCAACTCCCGAGTAACGACGGCTGTGCAAACTACAGGCTGCTGTACATCAACTATGCGTGCATCAAACGGCAAAAGAGACTGGGTAGTCAAGGGTCTACCCAGTCTCAGATTAGTAAATTTTGGATGCCGTATCCAAACTGCATTGGCCAAATCTGGGTTCAAACCGTAGTGGCTCGATCCCCAAACTCCCTAGAGCCCTACGCTGCGCCAGTCCACATCAAAGCTTTCCAGCACGATGGAAGAATTATAAAGCTGCAAAATAATCAGCAGAAACACGAAGAACAGACCGATAAAAACCGCCATCACAGGGGTAGTGCCCCAGCCGGGGGCAACCTTACCGTACTCAGAGTTGAGGGGCTTTAACACGTCTCCTAACCTAGTCCGTTGTGCCATGGATCCTTCCACAATCAACACTTTATAGTTCGTAATATTATAGGATGGGGTGGTTTCCTATTCTCATAAACCCCATGGAACCTGCAACAGTTCTTATCATTTCCGTGGCTGCCGTGGTGGTAGCCGTGACTGGTTACTCAGTGTACATGTCCTTTGGCCCCCCGTCCAAGCAGTTGGCTGACCCGTTTGACGACCACGAAGACTAGGGTTTCTCAGGGCGATGTCCCACGTTTTTGGAGGCACCGCCCCGATAGCCGCAAGCTTTTGGGCCAGAATTATTGATTGCAAGGGTCTCTAGTGGTAGGATTAGAAACCTGTGGATTTATTCTGGCTGTCCTGCCGCGATCCGTACAGGTCAAAACCTTTCAACCTCAACGATGTTGCTCTAAACCCTATGATTAAGCTTCGACTCAAGCGTTTCGGCAAAAAGCGGGAAGTCAGCTACCGCATCGTAGCCATCAATAGCGATGCCCGCCGCGACGGCCGCCCTTTAGAAGAGATTGGCTTCTACAATCCCCGCACTGACGAAATCCGTCTGGATGTTCCCGCTATTACCCGGCGTCTTGAGCAAGGTGCGCAGCCTACCAAAACCGTGCGGCACATTCTTGAAAAGGCCAACCTGCTTGAGAAGTTTGATATTAAAGCTAAGACCGAAGCCAAGGCTGAAGTTTAGGTTATTGACTGTTTTTAGCCCCCACCCCCGACATGGATAGCCCTGATTTTCCAGGACTGGTTCGGTTTTTGGTAGAGCCTTTTTTAGACTCACCTGATTCTTTGCGCATCGACTGTGAAGAGAACCCCGTACAGTCCAAAGTTTGGATTCGGATTGCTTTTAAGGGCGACGAACGGGGCAAGGTATTTGGTCGAGGGGGCCGCAACATTCAGGCCATTCGCACCGTTGTGCGGGCTACGGCGGCGTTGTCGGGTTGGTCGGCCTATGTGGATGTCTACGGAGCTTCGGAGCAGGAGACTGGGACTGACCATAGATCATCTTACAGTGCCCCTCCCCAACGCTCGTCGGACAAGCCCAAGCCCCAGCTTCGTCCAAAAGTGTAGGGTTTAGGCACAAGTACTCCAGGCCTGAATTATTCTGGCAATCTTTTTAGATGGATTCTCCCCTGCGGATTGAACTGCCTACCTCAGAGGGCGCTGTAGCCCTGGCGGGCTACCGAAACGAAAATATTAAACTCCTGGCCAGCCAAACTGGAGCATCTCTAGTGTTGCGCGGCCAGGAGTTGTTTATTTCTGGCACTGATCAGGGTGCAGCCCTGGCTCAGCGGCTGGTCTTGGCCTTAGAGCCTCTGTGGAGCCAGGGACAGCTGGTGACCACCGCCGATATTATGACGGCCCACCAAGCCCTCGACACCGATCGCATCGACGAGCTCCAGGCCATTCACCAAGATGTGGTGGCTCGCACTCGGCGAGGTGAGGTGGTGCGGGCCAAAACCTTTCGTCAAAAGCAGTATGTCAAAGCCCTGCGTAGTCAGGACATGGTGTTTTGCATCGGCCCGGCGGGCACCGGCAAGACCTTTCTGGCGACCCTAGTAGGTATCCAGGCACTGCTCAACAACGAATTTGAGCGCCTGATTTTGACTCGCCCGGCGGTCGAAGCGGGTGAACGGCTAGGCTTTTTGCCGGGAGATTTGCAGCAAAAGGTAAACCCCTACCTGCGACCTCTCTACGATGCCCTCCACGAGTTGGTAGACCCCGAGAAAGTTGCCAACCTGATGGAGCGCGGCATTATCGAGGTGGCTCCGCTGGCCTATATGCGGGGGCGCACCCTCAACAACGCCTTTGTGATTATGGATGAAGCCCAGAACACCACCCCGGCCCAGATGAAGATGGTGTTGACCCGCCTAGGCTTTAAATCGCGCATGGTGGTAACGGGCGATGTCACCCAGACCGACTTACCGGCTGACCAGACCTCGGGACTGGCTGTCGCTCAGCAGATTCTCAAAGGGGTAAGCGGGATTGCCTTTTGCCAGCTCAACCAGGCAGACGTAGTTCGCCATCCGCTGGTGCAGCGGATTGTGGCTGCCTACGAAACCTACGAAAGTCGGGTGACGAAGCGGGATCGATTCTCCCGCTAGACTCGTACTCTACTCTCTTATGGACAAAGCCAGACAGCAAAAGAGCGAAAAGACAAGGATAAAAAACGTCAGTAGGTGCCAGTGCCCCAGCTTTTGAGTTGGTCGTTGGTTGGCGATCGCCCCAAAAACCAAAGACTCTCCCTGCTCCAAAACCGCTAGCAGGCGAGAGTCCTTTTATTAGAGATGCTGGCCTAAGTAGCCCAAGCCATTAGACGGCAGCGAACTCTGGTGCAGCCGCAGCCACAGCATCATTCGTCGGCACCAAGGCATAAACTTCCGCAGAGTTGTTGGGGCTTTCGATTAGCTTGACCTTATGGAGGCTGGCACCCAAGTCAGCGATCGGGCCTTGCAGCAGGTCGCGTATGTGGACAGCGATGTTTTCTGCCGTGGGCACTACTTCGGCAAAGTAGGGAATGTCTTTGTTAAGGAAGGTGTGGTCGAAGGGTTCTACCCCGTGCTCGTCAATAGCCGATTGGAGCGCTGCTAAATCGACCAGCATGCCGGTGCGAGAGTCGATTTGCCCTTTGACGGTGACTTCTAGGTGGTAGTTATGACCGTGGCCGTGAGGGCGGGCGCACTTACCGTAAATTTCACAGTTTTCTTCGTAGCTGAGCCGGGTCGAGGCCAAGCGGTGGGCGGCACTAAAGTGGGTGCTGACGGTGAGGAAGGCTTCCATGGCATTACCTGAGTAGTCGGACCAGAGTTCGGGGTGTTCAAACAGCTGAATGTTGACGATGGGCAAGTGGGGTGCGAGGCGATCCCAGATCACCTTGGCCAGGTATTCGGTGGTGGGCAGGGTGTGCTGAAATTCTGGCCAGACATCGTTGAGGTAGGCAAAGTCAAGCTGAGATGTGACTTCCTTTTTGATTACATGCTTGACGTCAGACAGGTTGAGCACCATGCCGTACTCGTCTAGGTCGCCTTCCATAGCCACATAGAGCACGTAGTTGTGGCCATGGCCGGGAAAGTTGATGCAGGGGCCAAACCGCTGGGCGTTTTCGGCGTCGCTCAGCTCGCTTAGCCAGTAGCGGTGGCTAGCAGAAAACTGCGCCCGGCGGTTGATAATGCATTTCATAGAACTGGGAACCCATGCGGAAGGCGATGGCTACGTTAAGCAACCGTTACATACTCAGCATAGTGTAAATTGTTTGCCGTTGCGGAGTTGGGGCGGGCGGGCGATCGCTGCAAAGAAACAGTAAAGATTTGCGGCAACCCCATCGCCCTCCCAGTCCCTCAAACCCTTAGCTGGCCAGCTATTTCCTGGGATAGATATTCCTTTAAATTAAATGACAGGGCTTGTTGACATCGAAAGGATTTAGTAAAATTGAATACAGAAAGTACGTTGACGTTCATCTGAGGCAACCTGGAGACTACTCCACTACGCCCTAGACGGAAGTAAGGAGATTGGCTCCCGAAGGAACGCACCCTGCTTAGGCAGTTTGTTAAATCCTTTGTCAACAAGAGGCGTGACATGAAACTTTGCTATCGCGGCGTAGATTACGATTACAACCCGCCTTCTTTGGAAGTGCGTGAAAGTGAGCTAACCGGATCCTATCGGGGCCGTCCGATAAAATTTTCCTACGTTAGGCATTTGCCGATAACCCAGCCTATTGGCAATTACACTTATCGTGGAGTTAGCTATAGCACCAATTGCCACGGGCAAATCGAGTCTTCCATGGCAGCTTCCGAGCGTCAGCCTGTGTTTCAGGCAGAGCGGACTGCGGCAGGAAAAGGGCTACCCGCCCGGCGGCACCTCCTGCAAGAAGCGGCTGAAGCCCATCGCACCAACATTCAACAATCGACTCAACACCGTATTGAAGTGGCTCGTGCCCAAGGCAACGATCAACTGCTGAAGCAGCTCGAGGCCGAGCTGCACCAAGTGGTCTAGGCTTTGCGTCAGCAACTCCACTTTTTGCTGTAGCTGGAGCAGTGAGGGACATCCCCAAGGGGGTGTCCTTTTCTTTGCAATTTTTTGGGGCGATCGCCGTCTGTCTCGGTATGAAGGCAATCGCCCCCATGGGCTGCTACAAAATGATCCACATAGGGAAGTGAGCCGGGGATTGACTAGCTCAGTCCTATCCACAACCGGGCTAGGGCATCGTTTTTTTGACCAAAGCCCCCAATGCTCCTTGGGTTGCAGTCAGGTAGTCATTTGGGGCCAACCACAGCATTAGGCCCCGTTTGCCCGCCGATACGGCCACAGTTTCAAAGCTGAGGAGCGATTCATCCACGTAGACTGGATAGGCCTTCGTAGTGCCTAGAGCAGTGACACCGCCGCGAATGTAGCCGGTGAGAGGTTGTACGTCTTTGAGGGGTACGGTGTCGGTTTTGCGATCGCCCGCCAGCACCGCCAGCGCTTTTAGATCGAGCTGGGCATTGCCAGGGATGACGGCGAGGCAGATGCCCGTGCGATCGCCCTTAGCCACCAGGGTCTTAAATATCTGCTCCGGCGGCAATCCCAATTTTTCAGCGGTGCTCTCAGCGGCTAGGTCGTCAGGATCCACCTCATATTCCAGCAGTTGGTAGGGCAGCTTGAGGCGATCGAGTATGCGGGCGGCGTTGGTCTTGCTCACGGGACGACGGTAGAACTTTAAAGTGTCAAATCAAAAGGGCTCAAGGTACAAGGTTTAGGGTTTAGGGTGCGCCCCCTTGAACCTTATACCCTAAGCCCCTTCCCTTGACTTCTTTGACCCTACTTAATAAACAGCATCTCCTGGTAAGTGGGCAAAGGCCAGAGGTCATCGGCCACTTCGCCCTCTAGAGCATCGGCGTACTCTCGCACCTGATCCATCAGAGGGCGAATGGTTTGAGCACAGAACTGCATGTGCTCTTCCACCGACATGAAGTGTTTGGTCAGCATGTCGGCCAGGTCGCCCACCGAAGCCATCATCGACTTGGTGAGTTCTGCCACCTTGACCACGCTGTCTTTGCCAAACTCAATGCCAATCTCATCGAGGCTGTCGATGGTCTTGGCCAGTTCGCCCATATAGCGCACGGCGGCAGGGTAAATAATGGTCTTGGCTATGCTAATTACCAGTTTGGCTTCGACCTCAATGTGCTGGATGTACTGCTCAGAGTAGGCTTCAAAGCGGCTCCCCAGCTCCACCGGGGTGAGCACATTCTCTTTGGCAAACAGGTCTTCGATGTATTGCTCCCGCAGCACGGGCAGGGCGTCGGCGGTGGTGCGCAGGTTGAGCAGCCCGCGCTCGTTGACGGCCATTTCGTGCCACTCGGTGGAGTAGCCGTTGCCGTTGAACACCACGGCCCCGTGGTCGCGAATTACATCACGCAGAATCTCGTGGATAGCGACCTTGAGGTCGACGCCGCTGCCCAGTTTGGCCTCAAGCTGGTCGGCCATCCAGTCTAACGAGTCGGCCAGAATGGTGTTCATCGCCACCAGCGGCCCAGAGACCGACTGGCCTGAGCCTACGGCGCGGAACTCGAAACGGTTGCCGGTAAAGGCAAAGGGAGAGGTGCGGTTGCGATCGCCCGCGTCCTTGGGAAACACCGGCAGGGTCGGCACGCCCAGATCCATATCGCCTTTTGCCTGGGAACCGGTAACCTCACCAGAGGCAATCTGGTCAAACACATCCTGGAGCTGGCTGCCCAGGTAGATAGAGATGATTGCCGGTGGTGCTTCGTTGGCTCCCAGACGGTGGTCGTTGCTGGCGCTGGCAATTACCGCCCGCATCAGCGGTCCATACTTGTGCACGCCGCGAATTACGGCCCCGCAGAACACTAGAAACTGGGCGTTGGAGTGGGGCGTGTCGCCCGGGTCGAGCAGGTTGCCCTGGGTGGCATTGCCCACCGACCAGTTGACGTGCTTGCCCGAGCCGTTGATGCCCGCGAAAGGCTTTTCGTGAAGCAGGCAGACAAAGCCGTGCTTTTTGGCTGTGTTGCGCAGCACCGTCATAATCAGCTGCTGGTGGTCGCTGGCGACGTTGGCGGCTTCGAAGAAGGGGGCAATCTCAAATTGGCCGGGGGCCACCTCGTTGTGGCGAGTTTTGGCCGGAATGCCCAAGCGGTATAGCTTTTCCTCCACATCCTGCATGAACACCTGCACCCGCTCGGGGATGGCCCCAAAGTAGTGGTCGTCGAACTGCTGGCCCTTGGCCGGGGCCTTACCAAACAGGGTACGACCCGCCAGCAGCAGGTCGGGGCGGATGTTGGCAAAGTTGGCATCCACCAGGAAGTACTCTTGTTCAGCGCCGCAGCTGGAGTTGACTGGGGCGACCTCGCTATGGCCCAGCAGTTTAAGCACGCGGGTGGCGGCTTTGCTCATGGCGGCGTTGGAGCGCAGCAACGGGGTTTTTTTATCCAGCGCTTCCCCTGTCCAGGAGACGAACACCGTGGGAATGCAGAGGGTGACGCCGTTCTCGGTCTCCATCACGAAGGCAGGACTGGTGACATCCCAAGCGGTATAGCCCCGGGCCTCAAAGGTAGAGCGAATGCCACCGTTGGGGAAGGAAGAACCGTCGGGCTCACCCTGCACCAGCACCTTACCGGAAAATTCTGAAATCACCGACCCATCACTCTGCACGGAGATAAAGCCATCGTGCTTTTCGGCGGTGGCGTTGGTCAGGGGGTAGAACATGTGGGAGTAGTACAGCGCCCCCTTGGAAATGGCCCAGTCTTTCATGGCCACAGCCACGACATCGGCCACCGACACATCCAGCAGTGCCCCGGTGGTAATCGTCTTTTGCACCGATTTAAATACCGACTTGGGCAGGCACTCCTGCATCTTACTGAGGCTAAAAACGTCCTTTGCCCAAAGGTCTTCGAGCCGCCCGGGAGCGCTCACCGCCACCTTGGGACGGCAGGCGATACTGGCAATAGCTTGGGCCCGCAATTCGTTTCCGCTCATAGAAGTCTCCTAGTTAAATGGAAATTAAGCAAAGCTGTCACTGGCGCGGGGCAACTTTAAGGCCACAAGTATCAGAAAAGCCCGTCCTGGAAACCGTGGTGGATAAAATTGGCTCCTGGAGCGATGGTCAAAGACCGACTCTGACGGGTCATCGCGATCGCTTCCCGCACTAGAAAAGTCTGAGAGGCTTGACGGCTAGGCATCTTTGGGGAAAATCGCATTGCCGAAACAGAAACCGGCAACCCCGTAGCGGGAAGTTTCTGTCTACAATGCCGATCGCCTAGCGGCCAAAACAAACCTCTCAGACAAGCGTGAAGTACCCAAAATGCCAAGGGCAGATGGCTCATGGGCCCAGGCAATGTTTTTAACCCATATCTAACACCGTCACCCTAAGCAGACATTGGAGAGATAAAACCCTCAGTGTTTAAATCGAACCAGCTCCAAAAAGCGCATTTTTCTAGCTAGTTAATATCGCTCTGAAAACTACCAGAGCAACATCATTTCAGTCTTTGGGTTTTGCCGGCGATCGCTTTTAAAGAAACCCGTAGAAATTTGCATTATGGATAGTAGAGGTAAAGCCTGGAGGGCTTTTGTAGCTACGAATACATTTGTCAATCAATTCAAGTCACCTAAAGATTGAGGCCCAATCGCAACGTTAGTTGGGGACAAACTCCAAGTTGAGGCTTGAGCCCCCTTATTCAACCCAGGTGACGGGTTAGGAGCGTTAACGCAGCACTGCTGAAGGCGTTACGGTGGTGACCCAATGAATCGAGGCTCACCAAAGAGGATTCGGCCCCAGGTCCCCGTTCAGCACCGCTCTAGGTCAGAATAGTTAACATTCTGTGTAAACCCACTACAGACCGAGCACGACTATGCCGCGCATTCGAGACATTCTGCACAAAGGCGAACCGGGTCAGAGCACCACCATCCAAGGCTGGGTGCGCACCAAGCGTGAGGCCAAGGGCGTCACCTTTGTGGATGTCAACGATGGCTCGTCGATGGCAGGCTTGCAGGTAGTGCTCAATGCCGACCTAGCGGGCTACGACACCGTCGTCAAAGATCTCACCACTGGGTCATCAGTAGAAATTAGCGGCGCTCTGGTGGAATCACCCGGCAAAGGTCAGCGCGTGGAACTGCAGGGCGAAACCATTACGGTCTTTGGCACGGCGGATGGAGAGACCTATCCGCTGCAGAAAAAGCGGCATTCCTTTGAGTATTTGCGGACGCTAGGGCACCTCAGGTCACGCACCAATACCCTCAGCGCAGTTTTTCGGGTCCGCAATGCCTGCGCCCAGGCAATTCATCAGTTCTTCAATGAGCGCAGCTTTTTGTGGATTCACACCCCCATCATTACCGCCAGCGACTGCGAGGGCGCTGGCGAAATGTTTGCTGTTACGGGGTTAGATCTAGCTAATCCGCCCAAGGATAAGACCGGCGCGGTGGACTACAGCCAGGATTTCTTTGGCAAACCCGCCTACCTCACTGTCAGCGGCCAGCTCGAGGCCGAAATTATGGCGATGGCCTTTACCGATGTCTACACCTTTGGCCCCACCTTTCGGGCCGAGAATTCCAACACCTCCCGTCACCTCGCCGAGTTTTGGATGGTAGAGCCCGAGCAAGCCTTCTGCGACTTGAAAGGCAACATGGATCTGGCCGAAGAATTCCTCAAGTACATCTTCCACTCGGTGCTAGAGCAGTGCCCGGAGGATATGACCTTCTTCAACGATCGCATCGACAACACGGTGCTAGCTACCGCCGACAACATCATCAACAACACTTTCGAGCGCATTACCTACACCGACGCGGTAAAGCTGCTGGAAAAGACAGACCGAAAATTTGAGTTCCCCGTCGAGTGGGGGATTGACCTGCAGTCGGAGCACGAGCGCTACTTGGCAGAGGACCTGTTCAAAAAGCCGGTGATCGTTACCGACTACCCCACCGGCATCAAAGCCTTCTACATGCGCCTCAATGACGGCGGCGAAACCGTGGCGGCAATGGACGTGCTGGCTCCCAAGGTGGGTGAGATCATCGGCGGCTCCCAGCGGGAAGAACGCTTGGATGTGTTAGAACGCCGCATCGTTAAGGCGGGTCTAGACCCGGAAACCTACTGGTGGTACCTGGACCTGCGCCGCTTTGGCACCGTGCCCCATGCCGGGTTTGGTTTGGGCTTCGAGCGCTTAGTGCAGTTTATGACCGGCATGGGCAACATCCGCGATGTCATTCCCTTTCCCCGCACCCCCGATAGCATTGAGTTTTAGGAGCTTCTTAGCCATGAGCTTTGTTGTAGAACAGGAAACACCGCCTCTCTACGCTGATGTAACCGGGGCAATGCGCGTTGGCCATACCAGAGTGTTGCTAGAAACTGTGATTCGAGCGTTTCAGGATGGGGCATCGCCGGAATCGATTGTTCAACGCTACTCCACGCTGTCGCTATCTGATGTCTACAACACGATTGGCTACTACCTCAGACACCAAGACGCTGTAGAAACTTACCTAAAGCAAAGAGAGCAGCTTGCAGAAGTGGTTCAGCAACGGCTTGCCAGCGTTCAGCCAGATTTGAGCTCAATTCGCAGTCGCTTGTTGGCTCAGCAAAATCAGTAGCCATGCTAAGTTTGCTCAGCGACGAAAACTTCAATGGAGACGTAGTTCGCGGGCTGTTTTTGCGCAATCCCGGACTTGACCTAATTCGAGTTCAAGATGTTGGCTTGCGAAAGGTGGACGATGCAGCAATCTTGGCTTGGGCAGCGGTGAATAATCGTATTCTTCTGACCCATGACCGAGCTACCATGCCAGATTTTGCCTACGCCCGCCTAACAAAAGCAGAGCCAATGGCTGGAATGTTTGTGGTGAATGATCGCATGCCAATACGCCAAGCCATTGATGAGCTGCTGCTGTTGATCGACTATAGCGAACCAGCTGAATGGAAGGGCACTGTGCTTTATTTGCCGTTGTAACGGAAGTTAAATCGAATACATTCCCCTCAAAATACCAGCACCAATTCCACCTGCCAAGCTTCACCCTCGCGCACGATCTGAATGTCGCGGATGAATTCGCGGAAGAAGAAGCGCCGCTCGGCTTCGGAGAGATCGAGCCAAAACTGGGGAATCGACACCGATTGAGACAGCTCTTGCAGGTTCACTGGAGGCAGCTGAGCGAGCTGCTGGTGCAGGGCCGAAATTTCGCCCCTCAGCTTGTAGCGGCGTAAAGCAGCGGTTTCAGCATCCAGAATGCCAGATTCTTCTAGGGTAGGTAGCTGGGCGATTGCGGCCTCCTTGGCGGCGATCGCACCCTGCAAACCGGTGCTAGGAGCAGGGGCACCGGGGGGAATTCTGGCCGTGAATTGAGCTACCGCTGGGGGCAACTCCTGACAGATCTGATTCACGATGCGGTGCAGCGCGTCGTCGTAGGGAATGGCTGGGCAGCGGGAAGCTTTCGGGCAGCCGCTAGGCCGCAGGTAAAGATAGCTTTTGGTCTGGCCACGGGGAGCCGTTTTTGAAATGGTCAGAGGTTGAGCGCACTCCTGACAGGTAACGAGGCCAGCTAGCGATCGCGGTGCTCCCGCCGTCCGGGGCGGCAGGGGGCGGTTGCGGCGCAGCAGGCGATCGATCTGGGCCGCCTCGTCACGATTGATGATGGCAGCGTGGGTGTCGCGCAAAACATTGCCATCCTGGTATTGCAGGTCGCCCCGATACACCGGGTGAGTGAGCCAGCGCCGCCCGGTGGAAACCGAAATCCGCTTGCCTAACTTGCCCTCGATGAACCGCACGGCTCCCCGCAGCGAGCCGTAGAGCAAGAATTCGTTGACGAAGGCAGTAACTACCGGGGCTGTGGCGCGATCGATTAAGTAACGGCCCTGGCCTCGGCGGTAGCCGTAGGGCGGCTTGCCCGGGGGCGGTAGCGCCTGTAAGCGGCTGCGGGCGTGGCCCTCACGCAGGCGGCGGCGGCGCTGGTCGCTGGCCAGGTCTGCCCCTTGCAAAATGCTGTCTAAATCAATGGCAGCACTGCTTAGAGAGACTATTTCAGCCCCGGCAGACGTCAGTGTCTGAACCCAGTAGCGAATATCGTCGGGATCGTTGCCCAGGGTAGCGAGGTTGTCCACCAAAACCTGGTCGGCGGGATTAGCTTGTAGGTCGGCTAGCAGGCGATCGCGCTCTGGCCGATACCCTGGCTCCGTCGGCAGCGCTACATCGGTGTAAACCCGTTCCACCGATGCAAACCTGTCATCCCCAGGGGCTTCAGTGGGGAGAGAGGTTGAGACCCCAATCTCTTGATAGCGGTAGGCGACAATGCGCATGACCTAGAACGCCTGCTTCAGCGCTTCACGCAGGGCCAGCGCCTGTTCGTCGCTGTCACTGGCTACGACTACCATCACCGTGGTAGTGGTTGGTGGGTTCTCGAGACACACAAACATCGCCGTTGCCGTTTCAGAGCCTCCGGCCACACTGGTGGCATCGTTCTGCACCGGCTCTAATCCCTGAGATTCTAGCGCTTGTCGAGCCTGAGCCAGGCACTGGGCAGTATCGATGTCTAAGACCTGCCACGCGTAGTGCATGCTCGGTGGAGCTGCCTGAATAGCGGGAATTGCGGCGACCATTCCCAGGCCCGTCAGCATCGCCGTCAGCAAATAAGTCATTGAAATCATCGGTGTCTCCTTATCGCTGCGGCTTTGCTTGGTGGCTTTGAGCAAAGACAACTACCCTGTGTCGATAATACTCTGCGGCTTTAGTTTCCACCGTTGGCTCCGGTCATTCGCTCCGGGTCGTGGCAAGATAAGTGGGTAGGCTGGGGCTATGGGCTTGCCCTCCTAGCTCCTTGCGTTTCCCAGAGGCGGTTTCTTTGCAGATTACATTTTTGGGTACCAGTTCTGGCGTGCCAACCCGCGCTCGCAACGTCTCGAGTGTGGCCCTACGGCTGCCCCAGCGGGCCGAGGTGTGGCTGTTTGACTGTGGCGAGGGCACCCAGCACCAGTTTTTGCGTAGCGAGTTCAAGTCGAGCCAGATTCGCCGCATTTTTATTACCCACATGCACGGCGACCACATTTTTGGCCTGATGGGGCTGCTAGCTAGCTGTGGCTTAGCGGGCAACCGGCAGCAGCGCATCGATATCTATGGCCCCAAACCCCTCAACGACTACCTGCAAGCCAGCCGCCGCTATTCTCAAACTCACTTTTCGCTGCCGATAAAAATTCACGCCGTGGAGCCCGGCCTAGTGTTTGAGGACGACGACTTTCGGGTGACCTGCGACCTGCTAGAGCACCGGGTGCCCGCCTACGGTTATCGCATTGAGGAGCGCGATTGCCCCGGTCACTTCGACGTCAAACAAGCCCAAGCCTTGGGCATTCCTTCTGGCCCCATCTACGGTCAGCTAAAGCAGGGGCAGCGGGTGACTCTGGCAGATGGCCGTACCATTCACGGGGCCGACCTCTGTGGGCCAGATCTGGTGGGGCGCAAGCTGGTGTACTGTACCGATACAATTTATTGCGATCGCGCCGTCACCCTCGCCGCCCAGGCCGACGTACTGATCCACGAGGCCACCTTCTCCCACCGCGATGCCGACTTAGCCTACCAGCGGCTGCACTCCACCTCAACTATGGCCGCTCAGGTTGCTCTCGGCGCCCAGGCCAAACAGCTCATCATGACTCACTTCAGCCCTCGCTATGCCCCTGGCAACGACATTCAACTGCCCGACCTACTGGCAGAGGCGCGGGCCATTTTCCCCAATACCAATCTGGCCCACGACTTTTTGGTCTACGACATCCCGCGCCAAGACGAGAAGGTGCTGGCGTCCTCCTCCGTCTAGGTTTAGCAAGGATCTGGCTAGGAGTTAGCTTTAGTGATTAGCGGTGGGCTTACTCGACACGATGTTTAGCCGCTGCCTCAGCGCCGTCAAATGGTGCTGGTTATCCACCGCAGTTCGGGGCATGGGAATCTCTGTGCTGGGCCAGGTGTCCAGGTCATTGCAGGGGCAGAGTTCCGTCATCGTGCCGGCCGTGGGAATAACAATCGGCATTTCACAGCGGGCACAGGGGGCCACATCCCAAGCGGGCGACAGCATCGCCGCAATGCTCTGGCTAGTGCCTTTGAGATAGCAGTCTTGGCCACTGGTCACCATGACGCGGTGCCAGCAGTCTTCAAAAGCTTGGCTATAGTGACCGTTTTGAAAAATCGGGTCGGGTAGAGATTCGCCTCGGCCCTCAGCTAGCACTATTGGTTTACCCAGCTGAAACCAGTGGGCTAAAAAATTTCTAACTTGGTCCTGGGATGCCATAGCTGTGAGACTCCTAATTACGTTGCCGGGGCCGCTTCAATTTGGACAGGCTAAACAGGCATTAATGACCTGATAAAGTGCGCTCTGTCAGGCGGGATGAAGCGTTGCCAATGCTCCTTCAATCAGCCCAGGCCGATGGTTTCATCCTAGCGGCTGCCTGGTTTAGGCTATAGGTATCTACTGATATTCTTCGGAAATTGAATCTGACGAACCTGCTCCGAGGTAGGTTATCTCACCTTTCTAGGGCTAGAGAGGCCCCTGTGCGGTCTGCTCGATATAGTTTTTACATAGTGAACAGAAAAAATTAGCCGGGCAGAGCTAGCCCCTGGGACTGATGGCGATCGCCATCCTTAAGCCGCTGCCTCAACCCTTAGACTATGGACCTTTGCCCTGCTTAACGAAAGTTTGCAGAGTGCCCTTGCCAGCGCTAAAAGTGCCGCGTAACCGGATAAAGTAGCCCTATGTATGACGACGATCTCTCCACCCTAAACCCCGACCTGGAGTTTGCCGACCCCCTCGATGCCCTGGGCCCCGTAGACGAGGAACAAGCTCCCCAGTTCGACCCCGAGGCGATGCTGCCCCTGCTAACCGCCGCTGACCCGCAGCAGCGCATGCTAGCGGCACGCGCCTTTTGCGAAGTAGAAGATGGGCGGGCGGTGGCCCCCCTGACAACGCTGCTGAGCGATCCCTGCCCTCTGGTGCGGGTCAGTGCCGCTTACGCCCTGGGTCGTAACCCCGATCGCTCGGCGGTAGAGCCCATCATTGCCCAGCTGGCCACCGATTGGAATGGCTATGTGCGCAAGGGCCTGGTGTGGGCCTTGGGCAATGCCCACGATGCGCGATCGCTGCTGCCGCTGATCGAAGCCTTACGCACCGATATTGCCGCTGTGCGGTTATGGGCGGCCAGCGCCCTAGCCCAGATGGCTCAGGTCAACTACGAGTCGGTAATTGCCGCCATTCCCCCCCTGATCGAAGGGCTGCGCCGCGACCCAGTCCCAGCGGTGCGCAGCAACTGCGCCTGGACTGTGGGCCAGCTCTGTCGCGAGCTGCCCTCTAACGTGGTCTACCACACGGCGATCGATGCCCTGATTGAAAGCTTTGCCGAAGAAGATGATCTGGGCGTGCGCGAAGACGCCCGCACCGCCCTGCTCAAGGTGGGCGACACGCGCGGTCTACAAACCATCGAAGAAATCGAGCAGGATGGTTTTTTCTTCTAAGGCGCTGGCTAAACTATGGGGGGTGAAGGAAGGGAGGGTATAAGGTTTCAGGTGTAAGGACTTGCCTTCAACCCTATACCTGAAACCTTGAACCCTACACCCTATTTAGACGCCCGAAATAGCAAATACAAACCAATCGCCAACCCCAAAAGCGTTGGCAGCCAAGCTGACAGAAACGGCGATAGCACTCCTACCTCGCCCATAGCGTTAGTAATGAACGACAGCAGGTAGTAGCCAAAAATAATCACAATGCTGATGCCAAAGCTGGTGGCGCGGCTGGTGCGCTGGGGCAGAACCCCAATGGATGCCCCCACCAGGCCAAACACCACGCACACGAAGGGCAGGGCGTACTTCTGCATAATTCGAATTTGCCAGCGGCGGATCATCTTTTCGTCGCCGCTCTGGCGCACCAGCTCTAGCTGCTGGGTGGCCTCGGCAATGTTCATCTCGGTGTCGTTTTTGGTGCGGCCTGCCAAATCTAAGGGCGTGCGAGGCAGCTGCAGCTCTTGGGTCTCAAAGGTAATGATATTGCGGAAGGAGCCGTCGGGGGCAACCACGTAGATGGTGCCGTTGTAGAAGGTCCAGGCGTTGCTCTCTACATCCCAGTTGGCTGACTCAGCGCTGACCACCTGATTGAGCCCCTTCTGGGAAAAGTCGAGGATAGTCAACCCGTGCATGGTGGTGCCGTCGAAGCGGCGGGCATAGAACTGGCGCTTGAGCTCCTGGGCGGCGGGGTCATCGCTGGCCGGCTGGAACTCCTGGTAAAAGATGTTGCGCTCCTGAAACGGGGGCCGCTCTGACTTCAGCGCCTGCTCTAGGGTGATGGCGGCTCGGTAGTTGGCAGCGGGGGTAATCAACTCGTTGAACACAAAGGTGAGCCCCGTCACCAGCAGGCTGAGCACCACGGCAGGGGTAATGATGCGGCGAATGCTCACCCCCACCCCCCGCAGGGCAATCAGCTCGCTGTCGCTGGAGAAGCGGCTGTAGGTCATCATGGTGGCCAACAGCGTCGACATTGGAAAGGCCAGCACAATGAACTCAGGCAGCTTGAGCACGAAGATTTGCACCGCCAAGGTAATGGCTAGCCCCGACTCGGTGATGCGGCGAATCAGCTCAAACAGCGCCCCAATGGATATACCAATAGAAGAGAATGCCCCCACCCCAAACAGAAAGGGCATGGTCAGCTCTTTGGCGATGTAGCGATCCATCACCGTCAGCAGCGGGGTGCCGGGGCGCTTAAAGGTAGCAGGAGCTGAAGCCATAGGGTAACGGTAAGGGGCCTGACTCTACATTATCGGCAATGGGGCTAGGGATGCGTAGTCCCCTTCGCCCATTGAGTTGTTAAGAACCAGGCAGTCGGAGGGTGAGGCAGCTAAATAGCGAAGTCTTTGCCCAGGTAGTGCTCACGCACTAGGGGATTGCTGGAGAGATCGTCAGCGTTGCCCGAGGCCAGAATTTGGCCATCGCTCATGATGTAGGCGCGATCGATAATGCGCAGGGTTTCGCGCACGTTGTGATCAGTGATAAGAATGCCCATGTCGCGATCGCGCAGCTTAGCCACAATCTCTTGAATTTCGTTGACGGCGATAGGGTCAACTCCGGCAAAGGGTTCATCCAAGAATAAAAAGCTGGGGCCTTCGGGGCCAGAGGCTAGGGAGCGGGCCAGCTCTGTACGCCGCCGTTCTCCCCCTGACACCTGAATACCCAAGGTGTTAGCTACTTTCTCCAGGCGAAATTCCTTGAGCAGATCTTGGAGGCGATCGCCATACTCCTCTGGGGGAACCCGCGTTTGCTGCATTACCAGCAAAATGTTGTCGGCCACCGACAGATTGCGAAAAATGCTTGGTTCTTGAGCCAAATAGCCAATGCCCAGCCTCGCTCGCTGATGCATAGGCAGGTCGGTGATATCGATCTGGTCAAGGCAAACCCTGCCTTCATCGGGTCGCTCAAGGCCGGTTGCCATATAAAAGGTCGTGGTTTTGCCTGCGCCGTTGGGCCCTAGCAGACCAACAATTTCGCCCTGGGCCACGGATAAGCTGACCCGGTTTACCACCTGACGCTTGCCATAGGTCTTTTGAACGTTGTCAAGTACGATTTTCAAGGGCGCGCCTGGGCCAGTAGAGTTTGATTGAGCTGCGTAAATTGTATCAAAGCTCTTCCCTACTCTAGGCGGTGGCCCCCGACGAGCTGGTTCATGGCACTTCGCCCAAATTCCTGGGCTGGTGGGCTTTGCCGAGGTGTCCTTGAGAACCTAGCCCGACAAAACTACTGGGGGTCGGAACAAACATAGAAAACCCGCCTAGCTTTGGCCACTCTCAACGAAAAGCCGGGCCAGATGAGCAGCCTCAAGGTCGATATTGTGCTGCTGCGCGACTTTTGCCATGCCCGCTTTACCCATAGTCTCTAACTCTGCTGGGGAAGTATCGAGGGCAGCGCGCATGGCCTCGACCAGCGACTCTACCGATCCAGGTACGACCAGCCAGCCGTTGACGCCGGTTTCGATCAGCTCAGGAATGCCGGCAATAGAGGTAGTAATGACCGGTCGTCCCAAGGCCAGGGCCTCCATAATAACGACGGGCAAGCCTTCGGCAAAGCTGGGCAATACCAGCCCCTGAGCTTTGAGCAACTGGGTTTTGACAACTTCACTGGAGACCCACCCCGTAATCGAAACGCAGTTTTGCAGTCCGTAGGTAGTAATTAGCGCTTCGACCTGCGATCGCATTTCGCCATCGCCCACCAGCACAACTGTAAATCGATAGCCTGTATCTACAAGCTGCTTGACAGCCTCCAGCAGCAGCAGATGGCCCTTTTGCCCACTGAGCCGCCCCACACAGACCAGGTGGCGCTGCTCTGGAATAGTTGTAAACTCTTGCGCTAGAAACTTCTGATCGAGTCCGCAGTGCACGACGTGGACTTTGGGCCAGTCTTCTAGGGCTGTCCAACGGTACAGTTGGCTCTTGCCAAAGGAACTAATGGCGACAACAAAGGCAGCGCGCCTGATTTTTTCGGCCAGTGAAATCGCCCTCACCTTGTCAAACTCTTCTGGCCCATGCACCGTAAAGCTGTAGGGTGGCCCGCCCAGGGCATGGCACAGCATGACTACGGTCGTTGAGTTGGTGCCAAAGTGGGCGTGAGCATGGTCGATGTCGGCGGCCTCGAACCAAGCTAGCAGCACACAAGCTTCGGCTAGGTAGGCTAGGTGATACAGCAGCCCCGATTCATTCTTAAGGCCAAGCTGCAAGGCTAAGCCGAGGGCGGCTACAAACGCCATGGGTCGCTGTAGCACAACCCAGGCAATGGTGAGTAGTAGCTCAGACCAAGGATGGTCTAGCACAATCTGAGTTTTGTCTAGCTCTTCGATGTCGTCGGGGTCTACCAGTTCATCGGCGCAGGAGCGAATCGAAAACCTAGCTACCGTTAGCCCCTGAGTTTCAAGGGCAGCAATTTCACGGCGAATAAAGCTATGGCTAACCTTAGGATACTGATTAACTAGGTAGGCTATTTTTCTAGGCTCCTGCTCAGTAGCGTCAAGTTGAGCGATCGACATTTTTATTTATTCCTAAGAGATACACTTTAATATTTAACGATTGCAGGCAAAAATTAATGTTATTAATCGCCATATTCTAAAAGTTAATTGAGAACAAGGCGGGCCATGCTTCTAGGGATAAAAATGATAGGGAGTGCAAACATCATAAGCCTTAAAAGTACCAGATGCGGTAGGGGGTAATGCCAAATTCTAGCTGTAGCAGCAGCCGAGAATTTTCGATAGGTACGGTGCCCTTATGTAGGCAATAGGGATCTCCCGCAAAGCCTAGTCCAGCAGCACCGGTAACCACCTGAACGCGATCGCGGCCATAGATTTGAACTAGGGTTTCGTCAGCGATCGCCGCGCAGCGCTGACCCAAGCTCTGGTGGCTAAACTTTCTCGTGCGATGAGTACCCTCCATATAGACGTGGGGGCCGTCGCCCTCGCCAACGTCGGTAAGGTAAAAGAAAAATTTGATCGCTTTAAAGTCGTTGATATCGCAATGGTAAACCCGCGCTGTTTTGATTTTATCGGTTAGGGTATTAGGAGCCGGAAATCCCCACGCTAGCTCGCCCCGCAGATACACCGCCGGGTGATTGAGGTACTGACTAGCGATCGCCAACAGGTAAGGATCATGCTTGATTTTTTGATAAGCCCGGCACGATTCATGGCGATCTAAATAGCCAGCCACTAGCAGCGGAGCGCCCAGTTTTTGCTCCATTTTGTCTCTGTGCTGGATGTAGAACGGCTGGGATGGATTGCGGTTGGCATAGCAGGGCGTTGTCTTGGCAAAGGTCAACAACCCCTGCAGAATGCTGGGCTGTAGCGAAAACCCAACGTAATAGCCATTGGTGCGAATGAGTTGCGCCATCTGGCTTGGGCTCATTAGGGGACAGGCCACCTCTGTCTCGTGAATCACTGTCGCATCAAGTACCGCGGGAGGAAGATATTCGCCGCGACGGGCAACCCACTCTCGGATTGCAATAAAACGAGCTAGCCAACTCATTACCAAAAACTTAGGATCGCCTCGGAAGAGCCGCAGAATATCTTCTACTTTCTTGAGCGAGCGCTGCATTAACCTGCCGGCAAAAGTTTCTGCCAGACATGGAACGCGAGGAAAATGAGTAAGCATATTGATTAAGTCAAAGAAATACTATGCGCAACGATTTTCAGGAATAAAGTCAGCTCCTAAAGCCGCTTACAAAAAACGCTAGAGTTGTCTCCAGGGAAATTCACAAAGCCCTAGAGCAATAAGACTGCATCAGTCTAAAAAAGTGTCGAGACACCGTAAACCAACTGATGCTAAAATCAGATTTAGCATCAAGCGAACATCGCAATATCACGTACTCAACGGCCTAAAAATCACAGGTATTTTTCCAGCCTGCGCAACTTCACCAGCGTTTTATTCTGGATGAATCAACTTAGCTTAATTAATCGTGTAGTACTCTTTAATAATTTAGGGAACACTTAAAGCATAGCCAGCGTTGAACATCAATACCGATCTGGCCGATTTGGACAGAGCTGTAATACGAATCTTCTACTGCGTGTGCTCATACTTATATTAGCTAAGCCGTGGGCAATAACCTGCGATCGCATGAAAAGGCTTCTTAAACCATCCTCGATTCGTAAGAAATTGATAAAGTTTAAACAAACAAATTCAGCTTTACGGTATTAAGTAGCTGGCAATCAATCCAACTCTAAACAGCTTACCGAGCGTAACACTGTGATTGTTTGCGTCAAGTGGGCCAGACCCCTCACCGATCTAAATACAGTTTTTGGTGGCAATTTATATCCAAAAACTTTTTAGGAATTAGGAAACGGCGTTTTATTGACCAGGATTTAAAGGCTGAGCTCCGCCCTCGACGGGGCTAACATCTAGCACCACTGGAGGGCGTGGGGCAGGGGCGCGATTGCCTGCCCCGCCGCTGTTTGATGCTGGCGCAGGCGGTGACTCAGGCAGAATATAGACCGCCTCAACCTGGTCGTTGGGACGAGGGGTTGCCACAAAGCGATCTTCTTCAATCAGGTAAGTGACTACCTCGGCTCGCAGCGTGTTGCCCTTCTGAGTCACGACGACGTTGCCGCTGAGCACAATGCGATCCTCATTGCTGAAATAGTCAGCCTGGGCCGATGTAGCCTGAATGCCGCGAGTTGGGTAATCGATTTGCACATTGCCTCGGGCGGTAATGATGCCCGTAGCAGCATTGGCTTCTTGAATATCTGAGCGCAGGGTAATGGTGCCGCCATCCTGGGCCTGGGCCGGTACCCCTCCCAACGGAGCCAGAGCACCTCCATCTAGAGCTACCGAGGCCCCAGCCACCGCTGCTACTATCCAAACCCAGCGAGACCTACGCGCCATAGCCCAATACCCAGTTCTGTTGCGGTTTAATGCTTCCATAAGCTCCCCAATCTTACTGCATCCCCCTTCTTCTCACGTTCTTCCCCTAGTCCACTCCCCCCGCCGTCCACCTCATCGCCCTTAGAGGAGCATTCCCTACCTCCCCCCTGCCCTCCTTATGGCCCCTCACCCACACGCTATCCTCAAAACACCCCCACCCACCGCCGCCATGCTCACCGCCCCACCGACTACCCGCCCCCTCCAGTTCGCCAGCGACAACTACTCCGGCATCTGTCCCGAAGCTCTGGACTATCTGCTGCAGGCCAATCAGGGAGATGTGCCCGCCTACGGCGACGACGAATGGACTCAAAAGGCTTCGGATGCCTTTCGCAATATCTTTGAAACCGACTGCGAGGTATTTTTTGTCTTTAACGGCACGGCGGCCAACTCTTTGACCCTAGCGGCGCTGTGCCAGTCTTACCACAGCGTAATTTGCCACGAGTTGGCCCATGTCGAAACCGACGAGTGCGGTGCCCCTGAATTTGCCAGCAATGGCTCTAAGCTGCTGCTGGCTCAGGGCGACAACGGCAAGCTCGACCCCGCCGACGTGGAGCGCCTGATTACTAAGCGCACCGATATTCACTACCCCAAGCCTAAGGTGATTAGCCTCACCCAAGCTACGGAGGTAGGCACTCTCTACACCACCGATGAGCTGGCAGCCATCAGCGGTCTGGCGCGCCACCACGGGCTAAAGGTGCATATGGATGGGGCTCGCTTTGCCAATGCTCTAGTGGCCTCAGGCAAAACCCCGGCCGATCTAACCTGGAAGGCAGGCGTTGACGTGCTGTGCTGCTGCGGCACCAAGAACGGCATGGGGATAGGTGAGGCAATTCTTTTCTTTGACCGTAGCTTAGCTGAAGACTTTGCCTACCGCTGCAAGCAGGCGGGGCAGCTGTGCTCAAAAATGCGGTTTATCTCAGCCCCATGGTTAGGGCTGTTAGAGACGGGCGCGTGGCTGCGCAACGCCGACCACGCCAACCGCATGGCTGCCTATCTAGAGCAGCAGCTGCGGCAAATTCCCGAGCTGAAGATTCTGTTTCCGCGCCAGGCTAACGGGGTGTTTGTGCAAATGCCTCAGCCCCTGATCGACGAACTTTACCGTCAGGGTTGGAAGTTTTACACCTTCATCGGCAGTGACGGGGCGCGGCTGATGTGTGGCTGGAACACGACCATTAAGGCGATTGATGATTTGGTGGGTGATCTTAAGGATGCGATCAGCTCTAAACGCCATTGAGATTGACTGACGCCAGCGCTTCGATAGTGAGGCTATCGTCGGTTAATGGCTAGTAGCTTTGCCCCTACCTGAAGTTGCCGTAGGTTGGCGTGGTCTGGTCATACTGCAAACTCAAGCGGGTCGCCATCCATCATGAAAAGCTCGCGATCGCTGATGTTGAGTTCAGCCAGCACGGCATTCCACTCAGCCATGTGTCGTGTTTGAAAGTGGGCAGCGAGGGCAGCGCGATCGCGCCAGCGCTCGATGATTCGCATAATGGTTGGATCTAAAACATCGATGGAGTAGGCATAATCAATGCAGCCGTCTTCAGCCAGACTGGCGTTGATCATGACTGCCATTGCAGGACGAATTCGCTCTAGATCATCTTGGTAAAAGCGAACTTTTCCAGATACCAGAATCATATTCAAAGCTCTCCTGACAGGTCAGAGTGAACTCAGAGGGATAGCCCCTGCAATCGCTGGTTGGCGGCCGCTAGATCAAACCGTTCAGGGTCGAAATCGTAGCCAACTTTTTGCCAGAGAGCATCGATTTCATCAGGATCATCGCCGTCGCCCAGGCGATCGATCAGGTCAACGTAGTCCCACACGCCGTTGCAAAACTCCGGCGGGCACTGGCGTTCCCCAGCAGTGCAGTGGGGTGAGGGATGTTCGCTGGGGGCGATCGCCTTCAGGGTTACCTTATGCAGCCAACCCTGGGCGGGAGCATAGTTATAGATCAGCGCCTCACCGGGCTGGGTGATGAGGGTAGAGAGCAAGCGATCTTCCCCAACCTGCAAAACCTTACCCTGGCCCTTGAACCCGTAGTCAGCCTCCCCCGACCATCCCATCGCTGCCGCTAACACTTGGTGGAGCTCTGCCAGGGAGAGATCGCCCCGCACAGCGATCTGCCGCCAAATGTAGGGGTCGCTGTCCAGTAGTTCTACATGCAGGTGGTAGGTCTCAACAGTCAGGTCAGTTTCCATGGTGTCCATTGGTTTCCTTGCCGCCCGCGACTCGATAATCTGTCCCCGGCCAAGCGGCCTGAATCTCCTCGGCCTGGTGGCGGGCGGCGAAGTGCTCCCAGGTAATGCCATTGACATCTACCTCGGCGGTAAATGCTTCGGCCTCGTCATCTTCCCAGCCCAGGTGGCGTAGCTGTCCTGGCGACACTTCAGGGGCATGGCGAATGGAAAGATTCAGCGTCTCCGTGCGCCACAGGGCATAGGTGCCTTCGATCACCAGCGCTGGACTGCATCCCAAACGGGCAGAATAATCTGCCACGGAGGCAGCAATATCACTGGATGAGAGCGCAAGGTGAAGCTTTTTCATCGCGGTCTTTTCTGACGGTCCCGCGTCAAACTTGTAAACTATGGTCAACCTTACCACGATGATTTCTAAACCCATCCATGACTCACGCCACCGACATTCACACCCTAGCCCGCTGGATGGCGGCAGACTTTAGCAACCAGCAGCAGGCCTTCGAAAACCCACCGCTGTTTGCTCACATTCGCGTCTGCATGCGCCCCCTGCCCACCGAAACCCTAGGTGGACTAGGGTTTTACATTGAGCAGGCCTACGACTTTATGATTCAGCAGCCCTACCGCGCCCGAGGCATGAAGCTCAGCGCCCAGGGCGACCACATTATGATTGAGAACTACACCCTCAAGGATGTCGAGGCCTTCTACGGGGCCTCCCGCAATCTCGACCAGCTCTCAAAACTCACCGCTGACCATTTTGAAAAAACCCCCGGCTGCGACATGATCGTTCACTGGACAGGGAACAGCTTTAAGGGAGCGGTTCAACCTGGCAAAGCCTGCATGGTCGAGCGCAACGGCAAGACCACCTATTTAGACAGCGAGTTTGAAATTGACGCCGACCAGTTCATCAGCTGGGATCGAGGCCGCGACCCAGAAACCCACGAGCACCTGTGGGGGTCGCTGGCGGGGCCGTTTGAGTTTAAGCGCCGGGCGAGCTTTGCTGATGAAGTGAAAGGGTAATGGGGCTTAATTTTGAGTTTTAAGTTTTGAGTGTTGAGTTCTTGCTGTCAGGGATTAATTCAAAATTCAAAACTAAACATTCAAAACTTAAAGCCCTCCTCTCCATAACTCCCCTTGCCTCCCTGCCGCCACTCCCGTCTATCATGGGGAACATCGCACCAGTGCAGCATTAGGAGTCAAGGACGTGGAGTCCAAATATATCCCCGCAGACATCGAGAAGAAGTGGCAGCAGGCTTGGGCCGAGCAAGGGCTAGACCGGGCGATCGAGAATCCCGATCAGCCTAAGTTCTATGCGCTGTCGATGTTTCCGTACCCGTCGGGGAACCTGCACATGGGCCATGTGCGCAACTACACGATTACTGATGTGGTAGCGCGGGTGAGGCGCATGCAGGGCTATCGCGTGCTGCATCCTATGGGTTGGGATGCCTTTGGTCTGCCGGCGGAAAATGCCGCGATCGATCGCGGCATTCACCCCGCCAAGTGGACCTACCAAAACATTGACCAGATGAGGGCGCAGCTCCAGGAACTTGGCCTCTCCTATGACTGGGAGCGCGAGGTGGCCACCTGTGCCCCCGACTACTACCGCTGGACCCAGTGGATTTTCATTCAGATGCTCCAGATGGGACTGGCCTACCAGAAAGAGGCGGCGGTCAACTGGGATCCCATCGACCAGACGGTGCTGGCTAACGAACAGGTGGATAGTGAGGGGAAGTCGTGGCGATCGGGGGCGATCGTAGAGAAAAAGCTGCTGCGTCAGTGGTTCCTCAAAATTACCGACTACGCCGAAGAGCTGCTGCAAAACCTCGATAAGCTGCCCGGCTGGCCCGAGCGGGTGCGCACCATGCAGGCCAACTGGATTGGCAAATCGACCGGCGCACGGGTGGTTTTCAAAACTGAGTCGGGAGATGCACTGCCCGTATTTACCACCCGGCCCGATACCCTGTGGGGGGCCACCTTTATGGTGCTGTCGCCTGAGCATCCTTTGGTGGAAAAGCTAACTGCGCCCGATCGCGTCGCTGCGGTAGACGACTACCGCAAGGCCGCCGCCACCAAGAGCGAGATCGATCGCACCGCCGAAGACCGCGAAAAAACTGGCGTATGGACCGGCAGCTATGCCGTGAACCCCGTCAACGAGGCCAAAATCCCTATCTGGATCGCTGACTATGTGCTGATGGGCTACGGCACCGGAGCAATTATGGCGGTGCCCGCCCACGACCAGCGTGACTTTGAGTTTGCTCGCAAGTTTGGCTTGCCCATCCAGGTCGTGGTGCAGCCGGTGGGGGAATCTCTCGACGGCGACACAATGGCCACCGCCTGGGCTGGAGAAGGCGTCATGGTCAACTCTGGGCCGCTCAATGACATTCCAGCGGGTAAAGGGGAGGCCGAAAGCGTCCCAGCAGCAATTCACTGGCTCGAATCCAACGATAAGGGCCACGGCGAGGCCAACTATCGCCTGCGCGACTGGCTCATTTCCCGCCAGCGCTATTGGGGTGTTCCTATCCCTGTGGTGCACTGCCCTGAGTGCGGCATTGTACCCGTGCCCGATGGCCAACTGCCGGTGACGCTGCCCGAGGATGTGGAATTTTCGGGTCGGGGAGCCTCTCCCTTGGCTCAGCTGGGCGACTGGGTAAATGTGCCCTGTCCTACCTGCAATCGCCCCGCCCGGCGTGAAACCGACACCATGGACACCTTCATCGATTCGTCCTGGTACTTTTTGCGCTACACCGATGCCAAGAACCCTGAGCAGGCCTTTGCTCAAGCCCAGGCCAACGGCTGGATGCCGGTGGATCAGTATGTGGGCGGCATTGAGCATGCCATTTTGCACCTACTGTACTCGCGGTTTATTACTAAAGTGCTGCGCGATCGCGGCCTGCTTTCCTGCGATGAACCCTTTGAGCGGCTGCTGACCCAGGGCATGGTGCAAAACACCACCTACAAGAATCCCAAGACCGGCAAGTACGTCGCCCCGGAAACCGTTGCTGATCCTACAAGCCCTGTGGATCCTGACACAGGTGATGCCCTAGAGGTGTTCTACGAAAAGATGTCGAAGTCGAAGTACAACGGCGTCGACCCCAAATCGGTACTGGCCAAGTACGGGGCCGACACCGCTCGCATGTTCATTCTCTTCAAAGCGCCCCCCGAGAAGGATTTGGAGTGGGACGACGCTGACGTAGAGGGGCAGTTCCGCTTCCTCAACCGTGTCTGGCGACTAGTCACCGAATACATCGCTAATGTAGGGGCAAATGGCCATTCGTCCGCCGGGGATGTTGCCGCAGCCGATCTCTCCAAAGACGAGAAAACCCTGCGTCGTGCTATTCACACCGCCATTCAGGCGATCACCGAAGACATTGATGGCGACTATCAGTTCAACACCGCCGTGTCGGAGCTGATGAAGCTTAGCAACGCGCTTACGGATTCTGCGGCTAAGAATTCTCCCGTTTATACCGAGGGCGTGCGTGCCCTGGTGCTGCTGCTGGCCCCCTTTGCTCCCCATATGGCCGACGAGCTATGGCACCAGTTGGGCAACCCAGACTCGGTCCACCGCGCTCCCTGGCCCGTATTTGACCCCGCTGCCCTAGTGGTAGATGAGATCACGTTGGTCATCCAAGTTATGGGCAAAACGCGCGGCACCCTAGAGGTGCCCGCCGACTCCGACAAAGCGGCGCTAGAAACCTACGCCCGCGAATCTGAGGTCGCCCAGCGCTACCTGGAAGGCAAGGAGATCAAAAAGGTGATTGTGGTGCCGGGTAAGCTGGTGAACTTTGTGGTGGCGGGGTAGAGGATATACCTAGGGAGACCCAGTTGTGAAGTCGCTGATGCTAGTGGTCATCGGCATACTATATTTCCGTCGCATGGAGCGCATCCTTGCTGACGTTATATAAACTCATGCAACTTTCATAAAGCTTGAGGGCACAATGAGCACAATGGCGGATACGTCAGCTAAGTGAACTGCCCCCGTTCCACAACCCCCTCAATGTCAGATTCAGTTATCCAAGTCGAAAATCTCGGCAAAAAGTACGTTCTTGGCCAGCAGCAGGGCAACTCTCGCTACGTAGCCCTCCGTGATGTGGTTGCCGACGGGGTTAAGTCTTTCAGTCGTCGCTTGCGCCACCCGCTTAAGCACAAAATCAGACCCCAACAAGATGAGTTTTGGGCGCTGAAGGATGTTTCCTTTGAGGTGAACCAGGGCGAGGTTGTAGGCATTATTGGCCGCAATGGGGCGGGCAAATCGACGCTGCTCAAAATTCTCAGCCGCATTACCGAGCCCACGACGGGGCGGGTTCGCTTGCGGGGACGAGTGGCCAGTTTGCTGGAGGTGGGCACCGGGTTTCACCCCGAGCTAACCGGGCGAGAGAATATCTTTCTCAACGGCGCGATTCTGGGCATGAGCCGGGTAGAAATTAACCGCAAGTTTGACGAAATCGTTGAGTTTGCAGAGGTTTCACGGTTTTTAGACACTCCGGTTAAGCGATATTCCAGCGGCATGTATGTGCGACTTGCCTTTGCTGTCGCCGCCCATTTAGAGCCTGAAATCTTGGTCGTTGACGAAGTGCTAGCGGTAGGCGATGCGGCCTTTCAAAAGAAGTGCTTGGGCAAAATGGGCGATGTGGCTAAACAGGAGGGTAGAACCGTTCTCTTTGTTAGCCACAACATGACTGCCGTAGAATCTTTGTGCCAAACGGCCCTGATGCTTAGCGATGGGCAAGTGTTGTTTCGGGGCGATGCCCGCACTGCGATCGCTAAATACATCTCTGAGACCAATCTTGTTACCTCTGGTCATGTTGACCTATCTACCCGCTTGACGGAGCGGTACGGACCAAAGCAGTATGCAACTCTAAAAAGCCTCAGCCTTCTAGATGTTGACGGCCACTGTGTAACCACGCTTCAGATGGGGCAACCGGTTAGCTTTAGAGTTGCGATCGATTTCAAGGTGCCAAGCGATAGCTATGAGATTGGCATTGCCATTTGCAACCTGCACGGCGTTAGACTACACTACCTGATTTCTAATTGGGAGAACGATTTGAATGTCACCATTCCAGGCTGTCACACAATTGAGGCTTTTGTACCAGCCATTCACCTATTCCCAGGAGAATATTCTGTCAATGTCTGGGTAAAAAAACAGGGCGAGTCTTACGACGACGCCGTCCACGAGGCGACAGGATTTGCTGTTCAAGAGTCTCAGATCACTAACCAATACGCCTACTTTGAGAGGTATTCCACCAATACGCAGGTTTATACTCCTAGTCGGTGGCAAATCTTTCAAGATAATAATTTAGGTGAAACGGTTTTTGCCAAAACAGAACAGTAAAGCTAAGAACTCGCTACATTCAAAACTATCTACCATGAAAATTACTGAAGATACATCCATTTTGGTGACTGGCGGCACTGGCTCCTTTGGCAAAAGGTTCGTTGGCACCATTCTCAAGAAATTCCCTAACATCAAACGGCTTGTCATTTACTCAAGAGATGAGCTAAAGCAATTTGAGATGGCCCAAATATTTCCACAATCGAAATATCCTGGCATTCGATATTTTATTGGCGATGTGAGAGATCAGCAGCGGCTAATTCGTGCCTTTGAGCGAATTGATATTGTCATCCACGCGGCAGCCCTAAAACAAGTGCCTACTGCCGAATACAACCCGATGGAGTGCATTAGGACTAATGTTTTAGGTGCTGAAAATGTAATTGAGGCATCCCTTAGTTCCCAAGTTAAGAAGGTCATCGCACTCTCCACCGACAAAGCAGCAGCTCCCATTAATCTCTACGGAGCTACTAAACTTTGCTCTGACAAATTATTCATCGCTGCCAATAATATTAAGGGCATACGCAAGCTTAGTTTCTCCGTTGTTCGCTACGGTAATGTGATGGGCTCTCGGGGGTCGGTCATTCCTTTCTTCTTGGATAAACGCAAGGAGGGTATGTTGCCGATTACAGACCCCACTATGACCCGATTTAACATTTCCCTTGAAGAGGGTGTTGACATGGTGCTTTGGGCAATTAAACACAGTTGGGGAGGAGAAATTTTTGTGCCGCGCATTCCGTCTTATCTAATCACTGATGTGGCTAAGGCCATTGGGCCTGACTGTGATTATCCAGTTGTAGGCATTAGGCCGGGCGAAAAAATTCACGAAGAGATGATTACGACCTCAGACTCTTACACCACCGTAGACCTCGGCCATTACTATGCTATTTTGCCGATTCAGGGGGCGTACTCAATCGAAGAGTATTGTAAGAAAATGGATGCTAAGCCTGTAGAACCAGGATTTAGCTACAACTCGGGGCAAAATGAAAAGTTTCTCAGCGTTGAGGAGCTGCAAAACCTCATCAAATTGCATATTGACCCTCACTTTTCTGTTTGATCAATGGCCCTTTTTATCCCCTACGGTCGGCAGAGCATTAGCCAGCAGGATATTGATGCCGTGGTTGCGGTATTGAAGTCTGACTGGCTAACCCAGGGACCCGCGATCGCCCAGTTCGAGCAAGCCGTAGCTGATTACTGCGGCGTCAACTACGCTGTGGCTGTCTCTAGCGCCACCGCCGCGCTCCACATTGCCTGCCTGGCGGCCGAGCTAGGCCCCAAAGATCCGCTTTGGACGTCGCCTAATACCTTTGTGGCGTCGGCCAACTGTGGTCTGTATTGCGGAGCCACAGTCGATTTTGTGGACATTGATGCTAAGACCTACAATCTCGACGTTGCCATATTGCGGCAAAAACTGATCCAAGCGCAGCAAAACAATACACTGCCTAAAGTGGTCGTACCCGTGCATTTTGCGGGGCAGTCGTGCGACATGGCGGCGATCGCCCCCCTAGCCCAAGAGTACGGCTTCACCGTGATCGAAGATGCCTCCCATGCCATCGGCGGGCAGTATCGAGGCAAGCCCGTGGGCTGCTGCGAGTTTTCGGACATGGCGGTGTTTAGCTTTCACCCAGTCAAAATTATCACCACTGGAGAGGGTGGCATGGTGCTGACTAACCAAAAGCCTCTCTATGACAAGCTGGTGCGTCTCCGCAGCCATGGCGTTACCCGTGCCCCCGAACACATGCAGGGTGAAAGCCACGGCCCTTGGTACTACCAGCAGCTAGAGCTAGGGTTCAACTACAGAATGACCGATATTCAAGCAGCTTTGGGAGCCAGCCAAATGCAGCGGCTGCCGGCCTTTGTGCAGCGTCGTCAGATGCTGGCCGATCGCTACTTCGAACTCTTGCAGGGTTTGCCAATTATGCTGCCCGCTCAACATTCAGATGCAGCCTCTAGCTGGCACCTATTTGTGATTCGGCTCATGCTCGACACTCTACAGCTGAGCCATCGGCAGGTGTTTGAAACCCTACGAGACAAGGGTATTGGGGTAAACCTGCACTACATTCCTGTGCATACTCAACCCTACTACCAAAGCCTTGGCTTTCGACCGGGCGATTTTCCGGAGGCAGAGCAGTACTACCGGGAGGCTATCAGTCTGCCTCTACACTACGAGATGAGCTTAGACGAGCAAGATTACATCGTTGACTGCTTGCGAGCGTGCTTAACATGACAATCGCAATTATTGTGCAGGCCCGCATGACCTCGACGCGACTGCCCGGCAAGGTGCTCAAACCTGTGCTGGGCAAACCGCTGCTGGCATACCAAATTGAACGGCTCAAGCGGGTCAAAGCCGCCGACAACATTGTGGTTGCCACAACTCAAAACGATGCTGATGGCCCAATTGTTAAGCTGTGCCAAGCGTTGGCAGTTGACTGTTTTAGAGGATCTGAGCAGGATGTTTTAGCTCGCTACTCTGGGGCAGCTCAAGCTTCTCAGGCTGATGTGGTGGTACGTGTGACCTCAGATTGCCCCTTAATTGATCCAGAGATTGTTGATCAGGTCATCCAGGTTTATGTAGCGCAGTTCGATCGCTATGATTATGTCTCTAACTCACTTCAGCGCAGTTACCCACGGGGGCTTGATACCGAAGTATTTTCAACTCGGGCACTGGAGCAGGCCCACCGCGAAGCAACAGCACCGCCTGATCGCGAGCATGTTACCCCGTTTATTTATAACCATCCCAATCGCTATGGGATCGGCCAAGTCACCGCTGCCCAAGACCTCAGCCATCACCGCTGGACAGTGGATACACCCGAAGATTTTGAACTGATCGAGCGCATGCTGGAGGCGCTGTATCCTCAGGTGCCAGACTTTACGCTGCAAGACTGTCTGAACTTGATCGACCAGCACCCCGACTGGCCCACTATCAATAGCCACGTTGAGCAAAAGGCCTACGGACAATAGCCCATGCACCTTCTCATTCGTGCCGATGCCTCAACTCAGATAGGAACAGGTCATATGATGCGCTGTCTGGCCCTAGCCCAAGCCTGTTTGGCCGAGGGCGGGCAGGCCCATTTTTTGATGGGCAGCGAGGGGGCTAACCTAGCGCAGCGGATCTTGAATGAGGGGGCGCAGGTCGGCTATTTGTCAGCTCAAGGTGGTAGCGAGGCCGATGCCGAACAGGCGATCGCGCTAGCCCAATCATGCCAAGCCAATTGGGTGGTGGTAGATGGTTACCGCTTTGGGTCGGAGTACCAGAAATGGCTGAAGGATGCAGGGTTAAAGGTGCTCGCCATTGATGACTATGGTCATGCATCGCACTACTGGGCAGATGTAGTGTTAAATCAAAATATTACGGCTGACGAAGCGCTTTACCATAGTCGTGAACCCTATACACAGTTACTTTTGAGCACTCGCTACGCATTGCTCAGAAAGGAGTTTTGGCCCTGGCGAAACTGGCAGCGACAGATACCACCCATAGCTTCTAAGGTGTTGGTTACCTTAGGTGGTTCTGATCCAGACAATGTAACTCTGCTGGTTATTCAGGCGCTACAAAAGGCTCAAATTGATGGCTTGGAGGCTGTTGTTGTTGTAGGAGGCAGCAACCCGTACTATGAGCAACTTAATCAAGCAATAAAAAGCTCAGAAGCTTCAATTATCCTGAAGCAAAATGTGACAAATATGCCTGAGTTAATGGCTTGGGCAGATCTAGCGATCACTGCGGGAGGAAGCACTTGTTGGGAAACTGCATTTATGGGATTGCCAAGCCTGGTAATTGTAATTGCAGAAAATCAGCAAGAAAGCGCATTGAAACTAGCAGAATTGGGGCTAGCAATTGTTTTGGGTCAGAGAGATCTATCGACGGAAGACAAACTTTCCCACAGTCTTAGCTATTTGATTAACTCGATGAGGAGTAACTATATACAAACAAACGAGAATTTGCGCAGACTTGTGGATGGCCATGGCCGCAAGCACGTTCTTGACGCATTAAAATCTGAGCAAGGTCTAAGGCGATGATATGCAAATACTCTACTTAGGAAAAGGCGATCCAGCAGTTATTGATATTTTGAGTAAGTATGGCGATCGTGTTGTAGTGACCGATCAAAAGATTTCTGGAAAATGTCAGGAAGTGGTTAGTTCTGATCTTTTAGTGAGCTATGGGTACAGGCATATCTTTAAGAAGGATATTTTAAACCAGTTTCACCGACGAGCAATTAATATTCATATTTCCTTACTTCCCTGGAATCGAGGTGCGGATCCTAATCTTTGGAGCTTTTTAGAAAATACCTCTAAAGGAGTTACAATTCACTTTTTAGATCCAGGTATCGATACGGGTAACATATTATTACAGGAGGAAATTTACTTTAGCAAAGATGAAACTTTAAAGACCAGCTATGGCAAGCTCTCTAATTTGGCATTGGATCTCCTCAATCGTAGCTGGGGAAAAATTCGTCTAGGAGAAATTAAGGACTACGAGCAATCATCGCGCGGTTCATTCCACAAACTTTCAGACAAAATACCCTACGAGTACTTACTAGATAAGGGTTGGGATACTCCTATCCAAAACTTAGTGGGGAAAGCTTTATAAAAGAGAAAACTTTATGCAATCATCTGGTTTTGAAGGTTTTAGATCTAGGAATGGGCTAGAGCAGTCCCCTTTTGTCGTTGCCGAAATGTCGGGCAACCATAATCAGTCGCTGGATCGTGCTCTAGAAATTGTGGATGCGGCGGCCAAAGCAGGGGCACACGGTCTAAAAATTCAGACTTATACCGCCGATACCATGACTCTCGATATTAAGGAGGGTGATTTTTTTATTGGAGACCCAGACAGTCTTTGGCAAGGCAGTTCGCTTTACAGCTTGTATCAGCAGGCGTACACCCCTTGGGAATGGCATAAACCCATCTTTGATCGCTGCAAAGAGCATGGCATGGTTGGCTTTAGCAGCCCCTTTGATGCCACCGCCGTCGATTTTCTTGAAACCCTAGACGTGCCCTGCTACAAAATTGCCTCGTTTGAAAACACCGATCTGCCGCTGATTCGCAAAGTGGCCAGCACCGGCAAACCCATGATTATCTCTACGGGCATGGCTACTATCGCTGAGCTGGACGAAGCCGTTCGCGCCGCCCGCGCTGCCGGGTGCCAAGATTTAGTGCTGCTCAAGTGCACCAGCACCTACCCCGCCAGCCCCGCCAACGCCAACATCATGACCATTCCCCACTTGCGCGAACTGTTTGATGTGCAGGTGGGGCTATCAGACCACACCATGGGCATTGGCGTTGCCGTTGCCAGTGTTGCCCTGGGAGCAACCCTGATCGAAAAACATTTCACCCTTAGTCGGGCCGATGGCGGGGTAGACTCAGCCTTTTCGATGGAGCCAGATGAGCTGCACCAGCTGGTCGTTGAAACCGAGCGGGCCTGGCAGTCGCTGGGTCATGTCAGCTACGGAGCCACGAAAGATGAAGAAAAATCGGTAAGATTTAGGCGCAGCCTATACGTAGGGCAACCTATGGAAGCAGGAGAGGTATTCACCACCGACAGCTTGCGCATCATTCGGCCTGGGTTTGGCCTAGCACCAAAGTATTTTAACGATTTAATCGGCAAACCCGTCAAAAAAGCCACCCCAGCGGGCACACCCGTCACCTGGGATTTGATTCTATAAACCAGCGGTTTTGAGCGGATATCTATGGGTTACCCCCCCGACCTAGAGCAGCAGATCAAGCGTATCAATGCCTTTGAAGAGAAATACCCTGCCCCAGAAGCTCACCAGTGCTATGGCTTGGGAAAATGGCTCAGGCGCGATCTGACCTTACCCGAGGGTCTTCCCCTACACATTCACATGGATCATGGCGTTCGCATTAGCGAGGCGATGACCAACTGTGATCTGCTAGCCACTCAGCCCATCTTTTTCACCAGTGCCGCCCAGCGGGATGAGTACGGTAAGCAGACTGGCAAACGTGCCTATGTTAGCAGTTCGCCCTTTGTTGCCTGCCGCACCCTTAACCAAATTGAGCCAGACGCCGATGCCAAGGGCACTGTCGCCTTTCCGGTGCATTCTACCCACTTAATTGACGTGGTGATCGACTGGGAGAAGTATGCCGACGACTTGCTGAGCTTACCTACCGAGTATCAGCCTGTTACCGTGTGCCTGTATTGGAAAGATCTGCTGGCTGGGCGACATACCCCATTTCTAAAGCGCGGTATGGCTGTGGTCACCACCGGGCATATGGCCGACCCAGACTTTGCCACTACTTTTTACTCCATCCTGCGGCAGCACCGCTACTGCAGTAGCAATATGGTGGGGTCTTACACTTTCTATGCGGTCGAGATGGGGATTCCATTCTTTATCCACGGCATGCCGCCAGTGTTCAACAATCACGGTCACGATCACAACCGACCGACCGGCACCTACACCGTTGACAACCTGACAGACGATCGCGAAAAGCGCGATTTTCTGGAATTTCAGCGCCTGTTTGAGATGGATGTGAATGCAGGGGTGAAAGTCAGCGCTCGCACCCGTGCCTTGTGCCTGAGCAAGTTGGGTATTGGCCAGTCCGACAGCAAAGCTACCCTGCAGCGAGTCGTCTACCAAGCCTGGGCTAGCCATTTGGGCCGGTGGCCTATCAACAAAGTCAGCGGCGCGGCGAAAAAGCTGCGGCGGCTGGCCCAGCCAACCAAATCGCGGCTCACCCAGGCACTTACCGGCAACATTCGTCAGCTCGAAGGGGTAGATATCCCCGCGAGTGACATGATTTCGCCGATTATCCGGCAAACCATCAACTCCGGCGTCTACGAGTTTGGCGAAATCAGCCTGTTAAGAAAGTACCTGGACAAGCACGATACAGTGATGGAAATTGGCGGCGGCATTGGCTTTTTGTCAGGCTACTGCGCCAAAAAAGTTGGCTCCGATCGCGTCTTTACCTACGAGGCCAATCCTGTACTGAAGGAAGCCATCCAAACGCTGCATGCCAAAAATAGGGTTAGCCCAACGGTGGCGATCGCCATGGTGGCCAATACCGAAGACACCAGCAAGACCGAAAAGTTTTACGTCACCCCAGACTTTTGGAGTTCTTCACCTGTAAAGCCCACTACCGAGATTGTGGATCGGGTCATCGAAGTACCGGTTAAATCCTTTAAACAGGAGCTTGCGAAAAATCAGCCCACTCTGCTAGTGGTCGATATTGAGGGCGGCGAGTATGACCTGTTTGCCCAAGCCACCCTAGATACCGTGCGCAAGCTCATCGTTGAGGTGCATTACGCGGTGCTGGGGCCAGAAAAAGTAGCGGCTCTCAAAACGACCTTTAGCGATCTGGGCTTCAAGCTGATTGAGTCGATTGCTAACTGCGATGACGAGGTCTGGTATTTACAGCGATCGCCCCTTTAGGTCATCACCATGATATCGGTCATTATTCCTACTCTGAACCGCGCCGATAGTCTAGCTCTGGCGCTTGAGTCGCTGACTCGGCAACAGGCTCCAGATACCGACTTTGAGGTTTTAGTAGTAGATAATGGCTCTACCGACCACACCAAAGCGATCGCCCAGACTTTTGCAGATAAGCTGCTCTCGGCCCAGCTACGCTACATTTTTGAGCCCGAGCCGGGGCTGCTGTCAGGGAGACATCGGGGTGCCCAAGAGGCTGAGGGCGACATCCTCTCGTTTTTAGATGATGACGTAGAGCTCGACCCAGGCTGGCTAGCGGCTATCCAAAATGCCTTTGCCGATTCGACAGTTCATCTGGTGGGAGGGCGCAACCTGCCTCGCTACGAGAGCGCGCCGCCTCTCTGGCTCCAGTACTTTTGGCAAAAATGTCCCGGTGGGCAGTTCTGCACCGAGTTGAGCCTGCTCGACTTGGGCGACCAGAGCCACCCTATCGATGCCAACTACGTTTGGGGACTTAACTTCTCTATTCGCAAAAGTACATTGTTTGAGTTGGGCGGATTCCATCCCGACTGCATTCCCAAACGGTTGCAGCACCTTCAGGGCGATGGTGAAACAGGCCTAACCCGCCAGGCTAACCAAAAAGGCTACAAAGCCCTCTATGCCCCTCAGGCCTTGCTGCGCCACGTGGTGCCCGCCGCCCGCCTGACACCTGAGTATTTTGAATCGCGCTACTTTTATCAGGGGGTGTGCGATTCCTATAGGGCTATTCGTGATCGCCACCGCAACCAAGATGCCGGAGCAAACGCCACCAGCCAGTCCCAATGGTTAAATCACTACATCGGCAAGGTCAGAGGAAAACTGGCTAGTCTGGCTAAAGGCAGCGCCGAGTACAGAGCGATTCGTCAGCGCTCCAAGGTGGCTTATCAAAATGGGTTTCAGTTCCATCAACAACAGGCGGCGCAACAGCCAGCCCTTTTGGCTTGGGTCTTAAAGGAAGACTACTGGGACTATAAATTGCCGGATATCATTGTCGCGCCCCATGCTGTTCAGTCTTTGCCTCAGTCTCTCTCCCCTACTATGGCTTCCACCATGTTGAGTCAGCTTAAATCGACCCTAGCCGCCCCTCTATTTAAAGTCATGCAGTCTACTGCCGCTGAGGCCGAGGCGCTTGGCACCAAGTGCGCCCAAATGCAGCTCTGGCTTCAGTATCGGCAACTGCGGCACCAGCCCAACGGACTGCCCAACTTTGGCGACACAGGTTTTAAGGTCTATTCCCAAGCTGATGAAGACGGGCTGTTGCTGTATATCTTTGCCTTGATTGGCACCACAAACAAATACTGCATTGATATCGCCGCTGGACACCCTGTTGGGGCTAACAGCACTAATTTAGTTGTCAACTGGGGTTGGCACGGGCTGCTGATCGAGGGCAACCCCGATTTGGTAGCGGCCTCGCGACAGTTTTATGCGCAAAATCCCAACACATTTATTTATCCCCCTCAGGCTGTTAACGCCTGGGTAACGGCTGAGAGCATCAATCAGCTAATTGCCCAGCAAGGGTTTACAGGCGAAATTGACCTGCTTTCTTTAGACATTGACGGCATTGACTACTGGCTACTCGATCGCCTGGAGGTTGTCAAACCTAGAGTGATAATGGTTGAGTACCAGGATATCTTGGGCGGCGATCGCGCCCTGACAGTGCCTTACAAAGCCGACTTCAACCGCTTCGACACCCACCCCGATTTCTATGGCGCTTCCCTACCCGCCTTCGTCAAGCTGGCTTCAACCAAAGGCTATCGGCTAGTGGGCTGTAACCAGTACGGCTACAACGCCTTCTTCATCGCCAACGGCTTAGGCGACGACCTGCTGCCTGAGGTATCGGTACAGTCTTGCCTCACCCACCCCAAAGTGTTGCAGGGCCAAAAAGAGCGTTTGTCAGCGGTAAAAAAGCTGCCCTGGGTCGAGGTATAGCCATCTGTTGATTTAGTTAAACAGGCTACGCGATCGCAACCATCCTGGGCAGACTAGAACCAGCAGGCCGTCTTGCCCTTCAGCAGGCGCTGCTCCTTCTGTCCTTTACCCAAAGGCTTTGCCCCCATGCCATCGTCCCCCACTGCTACCACCGCCCAACTCTCTCCCGTGCAGCAAATTGTCCATAACAGTGAAATGCTGGCGCTGATTCTCTCCCACCGTTTTGCCGAGCCGGGTATTCACTTCTTTACACCCAACGAGCTATCCCAGCAGCTTGCCTACATGAAATACGACGCGGGCAAGACCATTCCCGCCCACGTCCACAACCCCGTACACCGCGACGTGTTTCACACTCAGGAAGTGCTGTTCATCAAAAAAGGCAAGCTGCGGGTCGATTTCTACAGCCAAGAGCAAGAGTACCTAGAGAGCCGCGTGCTGGAGGGCGGCGACGTGATCTTGTTAGTGACGGGCGGCCACGGCTTTGAAGTGCTCGAAGACCTGGAGATGGTCGAGGTCAAGCAAGGCCCCTACATGGGCGATCAAGACAAAACCCGCTTCTCTGGGATATCGTCTAGCCAGGCCACCATCACGGGCTAGTCAGCTATGGCGTTTATTCCTGTCAACGAGCCTGCCCTCAACGGCAACGAAAAAAAGTACCTGCTGGAATGCCTCGACACCGGCTGGATTTCGTCGGAAGGCCCCTTTGTCGATCGCTTTGAGACCGAGTTTGCCCAGCGGGTAGGACGACAGCACGGCGTGGCAGTGGCCAACGGCTCTGCTGCCCTCGATGTGGCGGTGGCTGCCCTGGGCCTGGGGCCAGGCGACGAGGTGATTTTGCCCACGTTTACAATTATTTCCTGCGCGGCGGCGATCGTTCGCGCTGGAGCTAAGCCCGTCGTTGTTGATGCCGATCCCATCACCTGGAATATGGATGTGGGTCAGCTAGAGGCCTGCATAACCCCCCAGACTCGAGCAATTATGGTGGTGCACATCTACGGGCTGCCGGTGGATATGGAGCCGCTTCTGGCGATCGCCCAACGCCACCACCTGGCAATTATCGAAGACGCCGCCGAGATGCACGGCCAGACCTACCAGGGGCACCCCTGCGGCAGCTTTGGCGATATCAGCACCTTTAGCTTTTACGCCAACAAGCACATCACTACGGGCGAAGGCGGCATGGTGCTCACCGATAACACTGGGCTGGCAGAACGCTGCCGCTCCCTACGCAATCTCTGCTTCCAGCCCCAGCAGCGCTTTGTCCACGAAGAGCTAGGCTGGAACTTTCGCCTGGGCAACCTGCAAGCGGCCCTGGGAGTGGCCCAATTAGAGCAGCTAGACGGCTTTATTGCGCGCAAGCGCGAGATGGGACGGCGCTACACCGAGGGATTGGCGGGAGTAGCGGGTCTGCAACTGCCGCTGGTCGCCACTGACTACGCCGAGAATGTCTACTGGGTCTACGGTCTGGTGCTCGACGACGGGGTGCCCTTCGATGCGATCGAGGCTATGCAGCGCCTTAAGGCCAAGGGTATTGGCACCCGCCCCTTCTTCTGGCCCATGCACGAGCAGCCTGTGTTCCACAACATGGGGCTATTTGAAGGCGAAAAGCACCCCGTGGCCGAACGCATTGCCCGGCGCGGCTTCTATCTGCCCAGCGGACTAGCTCTTACCGACGGACAGATCGACCAAGTAATTACTGCTGTGCGAGAGGTGATGGCGTGAGCGTATTTAATGCCTATGCCCAATACTACGACCTGCTATACCAGGACAAAGACTACGCCCAAGAGGCCGGTTTTATTCATCAATTGATTGAGACCCACGCCCCAGCGGCTCAGCATTTGCTAGAGCTGGGCAGCGGCACCGGTCGCCATGCCGAATATCTAGCTGAACGAGGCTACCAGGTCACTGGGGTCGAGCGCAGTGAAGAGATGCTGGCCCGCTGCGGGCAACGGCAGACCGTACAGTCTAGCCAGATTGTCCAGCGGCTCAACTTCCTCCAGGGCGATCTGCGAGAGGTGCGGCTGGAGCAAATCTTTGATTGCGTGCTGTCGCTGTTTCACGTGATTAGCTACCAGACTAGCAACACCGATCTGGCGGCGGCATTTGCTACCGTAGCCCAGCACCTTAAGCCGGGCGGGGTGTTTATTTTTGATGTGTGGTACGGGCCTGCGGTGCTGCACGACCCGCCCCAGGTGCGGGTCAAACGCATGCAAAAAGAGAGCTTGGCCATTACTCGCATAGCCGAGCCAGTGCTACACCCCAACGACAACGTGGTGGACGTGAACTATCACGTCTTGCTCCAGCAGTTAGGCACCGACACCTGGCAAGAGCTGCGCGAGCTGCACCGCATGCGCTACCTGTTTAAGCCCGAGCTGGAGCTGCTACTTCAACAGGCCGAGATGGATCTGGTGACCTGCGGTGAATGGATGAGCGATCGCCCCGCCGGTTCAAACACCTGGGGCGTCTACTTTGTCGCCGTAAAGTTATGAAGGTTGCCCTACCCGTCTCCGCCGCTTTTCCGTCGGATGGGGGTGGATACACCTTTGAGTCAGAAATTGTGGCGGCTCTGCTCGACCTAGCGCCAGAGACCCACCACGAGATCACGATTTTTAGCGCCACGGCGGGCAGCGAATCGGCGGCAGCTACACACCCTAACCTAACCATCGTTCATCCTCCCAGCCAGCTAATGACGGGGGCGTTACGCGGCGCGCTGCGGCGAGGCATGGGGTTAGCCCACAGGGGCCACCCAAAGCTCAGCTCCCAGGCCGACAAGCTCCAGGCCGCTTTTGTCCGACACTTCATCGTCAAAAGCCGCTTTGACTTTAGCTGGGTGCTGGCCCCCGCCGCCCTCATCCAATGCCCCAAGCACCATACCCCCTACGCCTTAACTATCTGGGATTTGCAGCATCGGCTTCAGCCCTACTTCCCCGAGATAAGCCAGGGTCGAGAATGGGGCAAGCGAGAGCGGTTCTATGCCAACAATCTGAAGCGGGCTACCTACGTAGTCACCGGCACCGAGCGGGGCAAGGTTGAGATCGAGCGCTTTTATCAGATTGCGCCTGAACGCATTCGGGTAATCCCATTTCCGACACCGAGGCTGGGAGATGCGATCGCAACGCGTTCCCACAGGGAAATCGCGAATCAACCAGCCACAAAAGAAGAATTATTGGCCCAGCACGGCCTACCTAGCCGATACTTCTTCTACCCAGCCCAGTTTTGGCCCCACAAAAACCACTACACACTGCTCAAGGCCTTCAAAACGCTGGTCGATCAGCAAGGTGAGGATGTTGCCCTGGTGTTGACGGGGTCTGACAAAGGCAACGCGGGCTATATTAAGCAGCTAATCCACGACTTAGATCTCACTGCCAAGGTTCACATCCTAGGGTTTGTCTCGAAGGAAGACTTGGCTAATCTCTATAAGCACGCCCTAGCGCTAGTGTTTCCCACCCACTTTGGACCAGACAACCTGCCGCCGCTGGAAGCATTTTCGTTGGGCTGCCCGGTGATTGCCTCCCAGGTACCAGGGGCAGCAGAACAACTGGGTAATGCAGCTCTGCTGGTTGATCAACGGGATGCTGCCCAGATGGCAGGGGCAATGAAATCTGTTTATGAAGACGAAGCCCTGCGCCATGATTTGATTCAAAAGGGCTTAACTAGGGCAAAAAGCTGGCAACCCCAAGACTATGCAAAGCAGCTAATTACGCTTTTGGATGAGTTTGAGAGTATTCGCTACTGCTGGCCCAACAGCACTAGCCACGCTGGTAATACGTAGTGTTTTTATGGATGACAAGGCCTACATTCTAATTCCGGTGCACAACCGCAGGGCAATCACCCTAGGCTGTTTGCACGATCTCGATCACAACGGCGACCTTGCTCGCCATCGGGTAGTTGTGATCGATGACGGCTCCACCGATGGCACCGGAGCGGCCATTCAAGTCAATTTTCCCACCGTGACCGTGCTGGCGGGCGACGGCAACCTGTGGTGGACGGGAGCGATTCGCCTGGGGATGGAGTATGCGATTGCCCAAGACGCAAACTGTATCATTTGGCTCAACGACGACTGTCGCCTGGCCCCCGGCACCTTGAACGAGTTTGTGCAGTTTTGCGGCGATCATCCCAGCGCTATTATTGGTGCCCAGGGGTTTGAGCAGGATGACCGCGATCGCCTCTCCTTTGGCGGTAAGCGCAAGACCTGGCAGGGCTACCGCTTTTTGACGCTGCCCCCCGGCCGAACCCTACCCTGCGATCTACTCAGCGGCAACTTGGTCTGTATGCCCAGGGCCGTGGTCGATGCGATCGGCTATCCCGATGTGGTGGGCAGCCCTCACTACGGCGGTGACTCGCTGTATCTGCTGCGCGCCCAAAAGGCAAGATTTCAGCTTTTTGTCGATAGCCGCTACCCGGTCTTTAACCAGGCCGCAGAGGCAAGGCTTTGTCCCGCCGACTGGCTCATGGCCCCCGGCGACCCCTGGCAGCTAGTGCGGCTGGCCCTTAACCCCTACTCGGGGCTGAGCTGGCGACTGTGGTGGCGGCTCAACTGGTTAGCCTACGGCCCTTGGGGAATGGTGATGTTCCTCAAAAAATACCTCTCCATTCTCCCCATTACCCTGCTGCGACTGCTGCCCGTCGCCACCCGTCAGCGGCTGTTTCGGCCGGGGCAGGTTTCCTCCAACCAGCCCACCTGAGGGACGATACATGGCTAAATTACCTACCCTAAGTGTGGTCATCACCTGCTATCGCGAAGGCGATCTGCTGCTGGAAGCAGTAGAGAGCGTGCGCCAGCAGACTCTGCCGCCGCTAGAAATTGTCATTGTCAACGATGCCTCGCCGAGCGATCGCACCAACCAAATCTGCCGCCAGCTGGAGGCTGAGCCAGATATTACCCTGGTGTGGCAAGCCGTCAACGGCGGTCCCTCAGTAGCGCGCAACGCTGGGTTCACCGCCGCTCAAGGAGAGATTTTGGTGCCCCTCGATGCCGACGACCTGCTGCCTGTCGACGCCCTAAGCCACATTCAGCAGGCGTTTTTAGATCATCCCGACGCGGGGTTTATCTACGGCAGCTACCTGTGCCAGCGCCACCCTGGTGACACCCGCGTGGTCAAAGCAGAGCCCATCTCGCTGAATTCTCTGCTGCGAGCCAGGCGATTTTCGCTCAGCACTAACTGGACGCTAATCGGCACCGCTCCGTTGCGCAAGTCGTCGTGGGAGGCGGTGGGCCACAGCGACCCAGAACTCGGTGCTGAAGACCTGCACGACCTGGAATTTTGGGTGCGGGCCATGGCCTTGCCCTGCGGCTACTACGGCACCCCAGCGGTGATTTACATCTGGCGTAAATACTTAGGTAGCAACAGCCGCAAAGTTAGCCCCATGTCGTGGTACCGCGTGGCCCAAAAGCACTTTGAGGTCTATCGTCAAAACGGGTTGGAATATCGGGCCCACGAACTGTTGCTGCTAGGTAGTAAATGGCGCAATCAAGCTGAGGAAACTCGTCACCATCGCCGCGCCTTACTGACCTGTGTTACTCGCGGCAATTTTCAGCTCTCGTCGTTGATCGCTTTGACGATACCTGCTGTTTTATTTCAGCCCATGGCTCAATTAGCGAAGCGATTTCGCTAAGCTCCTAACTCAGCCATAATTCGACGGATTATGAAGGGTGTGAATCGATGAAAAATGGCTGCCTTAAAAAGTGCAAAAACTTTTTTAAGCCGATTTCAAGTTATTGAATTCAAAAGTTCACTCATTCGCATATTTAATCGGTGAAGACGTTTCAATGCTGAAGCACATTGCTACTTTGGGCTTTGCTATGACTCGCTGTGGCGATGCTTGTCAACCTGCGATAGGTGTAATCCCACCAAACGTCTACGGCAGTAGAGATTATCCAGGAAAGGGAACCTGCTGACCAGAGACGGTGTCTATCTAGCCTGACTTGGTTAAATTCACAAGCGCTGGTTTTTGCAGGCTGTCTCGCCTGTTTCTAGCCGTGCTAACCTGGCCGAGCGCCCGCTGCTATGGCTAGCCCTGGTATGGCTTTCCCCTTTTCCTGGAGATGTCATTGTTATGAAACATCCATCAGCCCTTGGGGTTTCCCTATTGATCTTGGTGGCGGTTACCGCAGCGGTGGGGCCTTCCTCGGCCAACGGTAATCAGTCGTTTGGGGTCTCCCATCAGGCTCTCAGCGCCATCTTGTCTAGGGCCAGCGCAAAGGATGTTATGGATTCATACCAACGTCAAACCAACACGATTAGCCTAGATCGCGCCAATTTGGATGAGCCCCATCTGCTCTCGGTGAGCATACCAACGGGTTCATCCCTCCAGGGCTACATTGAGATTGATGGTCACACTCGGGTTCCCCTAGGCGCCAATTCAGAATTTATCGACGTTAGCCCCTATTTGAGCGAGGCGATTACCCGGGTCACCATCGTAGGCAGCTACTCGCCCCCCTCAGCCTCGGTAGCGATCGCCTTCAATGGCCCCAATACAGTGGTGCAGCAGCAGACTGGCGGCACCGGCCGCATCAACTACCAGCTGAATTTGCTGGTGCAATAGAGTTGCGAGAGGTTTGAGCGACCTGCCTCCATCTCAGCCAGGGGCAGGTCGTTGGCAAGTGACCCTAGAACCTTTGCATACCAAGGTTTAGAAGGCTATTCTAAAGCGGCAATCGGATGTTGTCGGTTGGCCAGGTAGGCTTGGTAGCCCTGGTGCGGGCTCCAGGTGATGGCTCCGTCGCGCTCGGTGCAGAAAACCTGAATGCCGCGATCGCGCAACAGCTGCTCGGTGGGTTCATCAATACGGGGGGCAGAGGCGATCGCCACCCGTGCCCCGATTGCGGTAATCACCTCTGCCGTCAGGGCTTCCCCATGCCACCACAGCACCTCGCTTTGCAGCCCAGGGTGCGCTGCTACCCAGGGCATTTGCTGCTCGGGGGAGAGCTTGGGCAACAACAGCCAGTTTTGCCGGTGCAACAAATCTAACCGTAGCCCTCGCGCCCCATCCTGTAAGTACTGCACCCGCTGACGGCTCACCGGCTGCACTTGGCCGGCGGTCAGCGGATGAAACTGTTTGACCGCCGGGGCTGCCGTCAGCGCTGAGCTGGCTCCATAAAAATTGCGAATGGGGGTCTTGTCGGCAATGGTGCGCCAGTTGTCGCGATCGCTGTCATCGCCATGAACGGCGCTGGTGAGCTGGTTAATGCCCGCCTGCCGCAGAAAGGGCACCACGGTGTAAAAGGCAGTTTTGTCGGTGCCGCTGTTGATCACCAATGGGGAACGCCCATCCTGCACCACCATCACTGCATCGCTGCCCGCCGCCAGCACCGTCACCTGAGAAAGCGTTGCCCCACCATACAGCAGTGGCCCCAGAGCCACCACCCCAATCAGCAGGGCGACTAGCCCTCGCCGCCGCACGGCACCCCAACCCCAGACCCAAAAAAGCCCGTAAAGGCCAAACATCTGTACCAGGGAAATGTGGCCCGTCGCCAGAGCACTACCGGGTAGGCTTACCTCCCACCGCACTAGGGCAATGAGAATCTGGGTCGGCGGCCATAGGGGCCAGGCTAGCAAGCCCCCCAGCCACGGCCAGGCCGCAGCCGCCAGCCCGCTGGTCATACCGCCTAGGCTAATCACCATCACCAGGGGCGTGGTCACCATGTTGAGCAGAATGCTGTAGGTGGTGAGGGTGTTGAAATAGAACAACACAAGGGGAATCGTCCACAGGTAGGCGGCTAGGGGCACTGCCGCCACCGCCGCCAGCGTGGTCGGCAGCCACTCCAGCTTTTCTGTAATGGGCGTGATGGCCACCATCAGCCCGAAGGTGGCCATCACGCTGAGGCGAAAGCCAATGTCGTCAATCCATGTTGGGTTGAACAACAGCAACAGGGTCACCGCCAGCAGCAAACAGCCCAGGGGTTTAATGCTGCGCTCTAGGGCAATGCCCGCCAACACCCCAGCCCCCATGACCGCCGCCCGCATGACGCTGGGCTGTACACCGGTCAGCAGCACAAACACCACCAGCGCTGTTCCCCCGGCGATTACCTTGGTCGTCACCGGGTAAGGCAACCGGGATGCGATCGCCCGATGGCCCATTATGGCCAGCACCACCCCCAGGATTAGCGACACCTGAAACCCGCTAGCTGCCAGGGTATGGGCCATGCCAGCCTGCATAAAATCGTCTTGAATATCGTAGGGCACATTCACCGCCTGGCGACCCAGGGCCATGGCGCTAACCAGTGGCCCCGCCGGACTGCCCAACCGTTCGGCCTGGGCACGGGCGATGCGCTGTCGCAGTTTCCACAGTGCTAAAAACGGTGGCGACTGGCCTTTCTCAGGTATGACTTTGTTGCCCGCCAGCCCAGCGAAACAGCGCTGGCTAGCTAAGTATTGACGAAAATTAAACCCATTGGGGTTTTTAGGTCGTGCGGGTTCGTAGAGCTTGCCCTGCACCTGCACCCGCTGCCCCGGAAACAGGCCCTCACTTTTCTCCACCGGCACGGTGACGTAGAGCCGACCGCGAGTGATCCCCGGGGGACCGAGGGGATTGTTTTGAGCATCCAACCGGCGCACCTGATTGGTGGTTAGCCAAAACTGCTCTCGACCACTGCGGGTCAGCCGAGGCAGCGTTTGCACCTCGCCCCAGACGATCTGCTGCGCTCCAGCCGCCTCGCCCTGGCTCAGCAGGGAACTGATATCGAGCGGGCCAGGGACCGGGTAGCGCAGGCCATAGTTAAGGGCAGCTAGGAAGGCGATCGCCCCAGCTCCCAGCCACAGAGCCGCCGTCGGGCCGCGCCGCCAGCGACGGGGCAGCATCAGAGCCGCCAAACCTGCCGCTCCGAGCGCCCCGATACCGGCAACAGCCACCCCAACCCAAAGGTTTAACCCCAGATGACGCACTAAAAGACTGACCCAAAGTAACCCAATGCAGTACGCACTAGCCCACAACAATCCCGCAATCCCACCCATAGAAATCTCTCTGCACCCTGCACGCAGTTGTTACCTTTAGAAAGCCCGAACCCCAACCCTGACTCACAGCTCCACGGTTGCCAGCCGATGGCTAGAACTGGCGATCGTTTCAGCCATGGGAAGCTCCGTAGGTTGCTTTTCTCAATTTTTAGTTGCCAATTTTCGAGAAATCAGTAGTATTAGTCAGTGCTACATCCAGGGAGATGAGAACCATGACGCAATTGCCCTCTGGTCTATCCACCAGACCCGAGACTTTTGCCCCCGCCAGCGAGTCAAATCTTCGCCTGCAGCGGGCGGTAGAAAGCCTCAACCTCAACCTGGATGACGAGCTGCACCGCTACCGACAAGCTCGCTCGGGTCAGGTTACTCCCACCCCGGCTCGCCTACAGCTGCGGCCCAACCGCAAACCCATTGACCTGATCACTGTCAAATCCACAGCGGCAGCAGCGACGGCAGCAGCCACCGCTCCGCCCCCACCCCCCAACGCCCGGCTGCCAGAAATTTTGGGGCAGTCGTCAGTGCCCAACGTGCAGGCCTACCCGCCACAGGCTGCCGTTCACCAGGTGCGCATGAGCCATGGCGGCACCCTAACTACCTATCGACCTTCCCCAGAGGACTATCTAGAAAGTACTGAGGCCCTTTTAGGCAGTCTGCCCAACACCAGCCAACAGCGCAGCGAACCAGCATACGTGCCCTCTTTAAGGCGCCAGCTAACTACACCTCTGGGGGTCGGCGCTCTGCTGCTACTGTTGGTAACTAGCGCTGGTTTTGGCTACCTGGTCACATCACCTCAGGCCATACAGCACCTAACCGACAATGCCATTACCCGCCGCTTCAAGGGTGACCCCCTCCCAGCGGATAATCAGGCCGACTCCGTAGCCTTAGACGGCCTAGATAGTCAGGCCGAATCAGACTTCAAGCCCCTCGGTCCGGATCTGTCAGAAAAGGAGTTTGCCTCCCTCGATCTGAATAACATCAGCACCCTGCCCTCCGCCAATTCGCCCAAGTCACCCGTCGCCTCCGCAGCCGCAGCCTTGCCAGGGACTACTTCACCCACGATGGTCGGGGGGCAGCCCTTGCCTGTCAACAGCCAGCGCCCTGGTGAACCCAGAACCACCGGCCCTCGGCCCGGCGTGCTTACCCCAGCGGGCGGCAGTGGTGGGGTGCTGCGCGCCGACATTGTGACCGCGCCTAGAGCCGCAGTCACCCCTAGGCAGGCGGCACCCGCTGCCCCGGCGCGATCGGCCCCTGCCCGTGTCACCGCACCTCCCGCTGTTCGGGTAGCGCCTCCTGCCGCCAATGCTCAGCCCCCACGGCCCCTGGCCTCAAACCGAGTCCCAGCGGCGCCCGCGACGCCAGCTGCTCCTCCCGCTGTAGCGCCTCCGGCCCCCATTACCCAGGCTCCACCCCAGGTGGCAGCGCCTAGCTACTACGTGGTGACCGACTACAGCGGCACCCAGTCGCTAGAGTCGGCCCGCGGCGCGGTGGGTGATGCCTATGTACGCAATTTTTCCAACGGCACCCGCATTCAAATGGGTGCGTTTTCTCAGCAGTCGTCTGCCCAAAACCTGGTGAATGAACTCCAGGGGCAGGGGATTCCGGCCCAGGTGATTTCACCCTAGGGAAGCCGAGCAGGTGAGGGAGATAAGGGGGATGAGGGAGACAGGGGAGATAGGTGGAGTGTAGATTTCTAGGATCCGAGGATATTTGAATTCTCAGAGGCCTACCTTCCTTATCTCCCCCATCTTCCTCATCTCGCCACCCCTCTACCCGCCTGTTATGCTGAATCAAATCACCGTTGTGGGAGAGACTCGATGGGGTTTTTTGATCGGGTATGGCAAGTTCTGCGGGCTAATCTAGGTAGCGCCGTCAACCAGGCCGAAGATCCCGAAAAGGTGCTGGAACAGGCGATGGCCGATATGCAGGCCAATCTGATTCAGCTGCGCCAGGCGGTGGCTCAGGCGATCGCCACTCAAAAACGCACCGAGCGCCAAAGCTCCCAGGCCAAATCGACCGCCCAGGAGTGGTACAACCGTGCCGAGCTAGCCATTCAAAAGGGCGAAGAAGACCTAGCCCGTCAGGCCCTTACCCGCCGTCAAACCTACCTGCAATCGGCCCAGGCCATGGATGCCCAGCTTGACCAGCAGCGCGACGTGGTCAACGGTCTCAAAGACAACATGCGGCGGCTGGAGGCCAAAATTTCTGACGCCCGCACTAAAAAAGATTTGTATATCGCCCGCGCCCGCTCTGCCGAGGCTTCCCAGCGAATTCAAGACATGCTGGGTCAGACGGGCACGGGCGGCTCGATCGCCGCCTTTGAGCGCATGGAGGAGCGAGTGATGGAGCTAGAGGCCAAGTCTGAAGCCCTCGAAGAGCTCAGCGGCGACCCCTTGGAGCGCCAGTTTGCCGCCCTTGAGGGCGGATCGACTACGGTGGACAACGAGTTAGCGGCAATGAAAACCCGCCTGGCAGGTCAGGGGGGCACTCCAGAGAGTTTGCCGCCAGCTCCCTAGACCACGCTGTCTTAAAACATTAGATTCTTGAGGCTGAACCGGGTACTGCCGCCACTGCGATCGATTGCGTAGTCAATTGCAGCCAAAGTGTCTACGGCCATAGGGCTGTTCCTCTGGATAGAGATAATAGATGCATCTAAGTGACTATGCTGGGGGCTTAGTGTCGTCACGGTAACAATTGCGATGCCTACCTCGCCCGAAGACTCAGACTCTGATGGAGAGCCTCCGCCTGTGTGGCTGTGGTGGGTAGCGGTTGGGCTGATGCTGCTGGTGCTAGTGCTGGTCAGCTACGGGTATCTCAGGGGCAGCTTTCGCCAAGCCTCAACCTGCACGATTGACAACGTACCCAGCCTAGATGACCCCTGTTTTGCCCTCTGTCTAGAAGGGTTGGCTAACTCCGCAGACACTACCGGGCGCCTGGTTGGTTTTTGGAGCGAGATAGACGATGTCTACGCCGCTCGTGACACCGCCATGGCTGGCGCCAAGCATCTGATTCAGTATGAAACCTATTTCATGACGCCGGGTCGTCGGGCCGATGCCTTTGCTGAGGTGGTTGCCGATCGCGCCATGGCTGGGGTTACGGTGCAGCTCCTACTCGACCACCAGGGCACTAAGGCAATGCCCGCAAAATACTGGCGGCGGTTGAGAAACGTCGGGGTCGAAATTCAGTTCTTTCGGCCACTCGACTGGCGCGCACCGCTAGAGTACAACTCGCGATCGCACCGCAAACTGCTTATTATCGACGGCCGTCGGGTGTTTATTGGTGGGGCCGGCGTATCCGACTTTTGGGATGGGGTCGCCTTTGATCACGATGATGGTCCCTGGCTCGACTTTGAGGTTGCCTACGAAGGCGAAGTGGTAAGCCTGCTCCAGGGCAAATTTCTGCAAAACTGGTCCTGCGCTGGGGGGTGTATCGACCTCAAGCAAGGCCTGCATGCGGTACAAAAGCATGGGTCTACGCCGCTTTATATTACTGACAACACCTCTAGCCTCAACGAATCTTCCATGCGGCTGTTAATGCAGCTCCACATTCTGGCGGCCAAAAAGCGGCTGTGGATCGGCAGCCCCTACCTGGTGCCCGACGATGACACCACCCAAGCCTTGATCTGCGCCTGCAAAAAAGGCGTGGATGTTCGCATTCTCACCATGGGGTCATCCACCGACAAAACAATGGTGCACCTGGCCAGTCGCGGCCTGTATGGCCCCCTACTCGAGGCTGGTATCAAAATTTGTGAGTATCAGCCCAGCATGATGCATGCCAAGTTTGTGCTGGTGGATGACAATTGGGTTAGCACCGGCAGCGCCAACTTTGACCCGCGCAGCTATTTCCACAACGACGAGCTAAATATTTCGGGTGCCTATCCTGAGCTGGCTCGCCAGGTCGAGCAGTTTTTTATCGATGCCATGGCCAACAGCTACTGCATGACCTACCTCGATTGGCAAAGCCGCCCCACCCCCGAAAAGATCAAGGGCCAAATGGCGCTGCTGTTTAGGCAATTGCTCTAGGGCTTGAGCGACCTCTCCGCACAACCTCAGAGGCTTGCTTCAAAACTCAGAGTACTCTAAGCAATCTGGTGTAGTATTTTGTAGCATAAATTGTAAGCGTTACAGCCTCGAGCTGTGGCGGGTGCAAATTCGACTTTAGTCACCCTACTTAACCTTTTTTGAATGATTCGCCCCACTATCGCCGCTGATGCTAGCAATTTGATATCCCTAGCTGACGCAACTGGACTATTTGAGCTCCACCAGATCAAAGAGTTGAGCACTCTGTTGGCCAACTCCTTTGACAACACCACGGCTAGCAAGGCATTTTGGCTGACCGACGATGACAGTGGCCCAGTGGGGATGGCCTACTGTGAACTAGAAAGAATGACCGATCAGACCTGGAATCTACAGCTGATTGCGATTCACCCTAGCCGCCAAGGGCAAGGGCGGGGGACTGCGCTATTGGGCCACGTTGAGCAAACGCTGACGGCGCGGGGTGGGCGCATGCTGATAGTCGAAACCTCCGGCTCCGATGACTTTGAGCGCGTACGCACGTTTTACGCTAACTGCGGCTATCAAGAAGAAGGACGAATCCGCGACTTCTACGCAACGGGCTACGACAAAGTAGCGTTCCGCAAAGTTTTAGATGGATGAGATGGGGAATTTACCCCAAATCGATCGCAAATATCCAGTCTTTATACTCGTCCTCGCGCCCTTCGGTGATGGCGGTGAGTTTTTCACGCAGGCGATCGGTGACGGGGCGGCTAGTGGGCAGGTTATAAGATTCCACCTTGCGCACTGGGGTGATTTTGGCCGCCGTGCCGCTGAGAAAGACCTCATCGGCAATCAGCAGCTCTGACTTATCGACCGGGCGCTCGACCACCTCAATGCCCAAATTGCGAGCCACGGTGAGAATGCTGTCGCGGGTGATGCCTTCAAGAATATCTTGCTCGTAGCCAGGGGTGATGAGCTTGCCATGGCGCACGATAAACACGTTCATACCCGAGGCTTCGCTGACCTTGCCCTGGGAATTCATCAAAATCGATTCGTCAAAGCCCGACTCAACGGCCTCGGTTTTGGCCAGTGACGAGGTGATGTAGGCCCCGCTGATTTTGCCGCGCAGAGGCAGGCTGCGGTCTTCCTGCCGATACCACGAGCTAATCCGGCAAGTGACGCCCTCGGGCGAGAGATAGTCGCCCAGTTCCAGCCCGTAGACAAAAAAGCTTTTCTCGACGTTGTGCAGCCGGGGCGAAATGCCCAAGTCTGAAGTGTAAACAAAGGGACGAATGTAGAACGATTTGTCGGGGCTGTTTTTGCGAACGAAATCTTCGATTACCGCCTGAATTTTGTCCGCGGGCAGGTCGTAGTTGAGCAGCCGAGCGCTGGTGCTGAGGCGCTGGCAGTGGCGATCGAGGCGAAAGAGCAAAATGCGCCCATTCCTCGCCGGGTCAGGAATGCCGCGCAGACCACCAAAAGCCCCGGTGCCGTAGTGCAGAGCGTGGGTGGCAATGGAAAGTTTGGCGTCGCTAAAGTCGCAAAACTGGCCTTCAAAGTAGGCGACGGGTAAAAAGTTGTGCATGGCTACGGCTGGGCAAAATTCGGCATCTCTCAAGAATAGACCCAATCCACAGCCTTATTAAACTAACGCGCAGTGACTTGCCCCGATGAAGCTGGGCCTGGCAATGCCTTAAATCAAGCGTCTACATCGCTCTAAGTCGGGAAAGGGGTGCTTCCTGATCGGGCATAACCTGCGAGGCGGCGTAGGGCGATGGCAGGGCGACTCATTTCAGTGCGAAGAATTATTGAGGTATCACGCATCACACCGTTTTCCCTGGGCATCTTGGGAGAGAACCCATCCAGGCCGCGCGTCGCGCCTTTACCTGCCATGAATAATGCCCTGCTTGCCTCTGTCCGTGAAGCCGACGGTCGCTACCTGAGTGATGTTGAGCTGCGCCCCTTCGAGCAAATGATGGAGGCCTTTCAAACCCGGGTAAATCTCTACAACCACGTTAGAGACCACAGCAAAGATATAGTGCTCAACACCCTCCGGCGGCTCATGCAAACCCCCCATCGCCAGGTCGTACAGGAGCACGCCCAACAGTGCCAGCGCGATATGACCTATACCCTGGAGTACGTTGCCAAGGGCGTTTTGCTCCACGACGAAGATGGCTTCATGGAAGAGTACCTGGTGTGGATGCAAAATATTATCCGCGCCTTCCATCGTCAGACGGCCTGTGTGGTGGCCTACCGTCTGCTCAAAGAAGAAGTGCGCACTACGCTCCCTAGCGATCAGAGTAATCTGATGATGATGTATCTCGACAAGCTCACTGAGGCGCTTGAGAGCGGCATTTAGCGCGGTCAAAGACTGGCTCGAGAGGGCGTTGGCGCAGCCTCTCCAAGGGAGAATCGCATCGGGCGGCTACCCAGCCACTGATCTGCAAGATGGTCGGCTACCGCCCGAGTAACAATTTCTTGCTAGAAACCATTTGACTCCCCAGGTGCCTAGTTTGAAATTAGACTAAGGTCAATCCCGTCTATTGATTTCTTGCAGAGCATCTCCATGGGAAAGTCTCGCCTTAGTCCCCGTCAGCGGTCCTACGAAGCTGACCTGATCAACCGCCTGTCGGATAACCACCAGCTCAACCAGGCCCAGCAGCGGGTCAGTGGCCTCAGCGACAAAGACCGCGACCTGGTGTCTGAGCGCCTCAGCGGTCGCACCCGAGGACGTTTACGGCAGAACTACTAGCATTCCAAACAAAGCGGCGGCTTGTAAACACGCCGCCGCTGCTATAAAACGGTTCAACTACCGCACACCTATTCTTACTGAAAAAAATAGGCTAGTTAAGCGCTGCCTCAGCTGCCCTAGAGCTTGGCGTGGCTACCGTCGCAGAAGGGCGCATTTTGCGTATATTTGCAGGCGCACAGCGCTACCTGCTTCTTCTCCTCCAAGGTGAATTTCATTGGCGTGAATTCGGTGCCAGCGTGGGCACCGTTGCAGAAGGGTTGGTTAGTTGACTGGCCGCAGGTGCACCAAAAATAGTCACCAGCTTCCAGCTGCATCACCACGGGCTTAGTGTCGGCAATTACAGGCTCAGCCATCAGTTTTTCCTCTCTATTTAGATCACCGTCTTGTCACGGACATCGAGCGGCGGCAGGGGAAGTTTCCCCTGCCGCCGCAAGTTTGTTAGGCGGCCATATCAAACAGCAGCACCTCAGCCTCATCGGCAGCCCCAGTCAGAGTCAGGGTATTGAGGTCACTGACGGCAGCCCCATCCCCAGCGGTGAGGTCATGGCCGTTGAGGTTGACTGCGCCACGGGCCACCTGCACCCAAGCCACTCGACCGGGGGCCAGGGTATGGTCTACGCGATCGCCATCACTCAACGTGGTCGCATAGAGACTGACATCCTGGTGAATGGTGACGGAGCCATCGCGGCCGTCGCGGGAACCTACTAGGCGTAGCTGACCCTGCTTGGCTGCGGGTGCGATCGAGATCTGTTCGTAGCCGGGGTCAATGCCCTCAACGTCAGGCAAAATCCAAATTTGCAGAAAATGCACTGGGTTAGTGTCTGAAGCGTTGAACTCGCTGTGGCGAATGCCTGTGCCCGCCGACATCCGCTGCACATCCCCAGGGCGAATCACGGAGCCAGTGCCAAGACTATCTTTGTGCTCCAGTGCGCCATCCAACACGTAGGTAATGATTTCCATATCGCGGTGGCCGTGGGTGCCAAAACCCTGACTCGGCGTCACCTTATCTTCGTTAATCACCCGCAGGCTGGCAAAGCCCATGTGCTTAGGGTCGTAGTAGTTGCCGAAGGAGAAGGTGTGGTGAGAATCAAGCCAGTCAAAGTTGGCGGCACCGCGTTCATTAGCAGGACGAACCTTAATCATTAGAGACACCTCCTAATAGCGTCAATGGATTGGAAACATCCGAATAAATTAAAGATATACTGAATCCAATTAATAGACAATATACAATCTAATAGACACATTGTCGCTCAAAAAGAGACAATAAAGCCGTTGTGTTGTCCATAGAAGATCTCCCTACCCCACCTTCCTCATCACCCTCATAGTCCTTATCTCCCCCATTCCTCAAGATGGACAAACTCGAAAGCATGCGCGCCTTTACCCAAGTTGTTGAAGCAGGCGGTTTCGCTGCCGCTGCTCGTCAGATGGATCTGTCGCGATCGCAGGTCAACAAGCTAGTAATCAATTTGGAAGAGCACCTGCAAACCCAGCTTTTGCAGCGCACCACTCGCAAGGTCTCTCCTACCGATGCTGGCCGCGCCTACTACGATCGCTGCCTCGCCATCCTCGCCGACCTCGAAGAAGCCGAGCTGGCCCTCACTCGCCTGCACCAGGAGCCGCGTGGCAGCCTGCGCATCAATGCGCCAATGACTTTTGGCACCCTGCACCTCGCCCCGCTGTTGGTAGAGTTTATGGCTCAGTACCCCGATCTCTATGTCGAGCTGGTGCTCAACGATCGCCGCATCGACCCAATTGAAGAAGGGTTTGACATCACCATTCGCATTGCTGCCCAGCCGCCCGGCCCCGGGTTAATCGCCCACACCCTGGCTCCCTGCCCGCTAGTGGTGTGCGCCGCTCCCGGCTATCTACAACAGCGCGGCATCCCGGTTCACCCAGACGATCTCAAACAGCACGACTGTCTACACTACGGCCACCGTGCCCAAGACAATAGCTGGACTTTGGTGAGGGATGAGCCGCATACGGTCACGATTAACGGGCCGCTGTGCTGTAACAACGGCGAGGTGCTGCGAGCCGCTGCCTTGGAAGGCTTAGGCATCGTAATGCTGCCCGATTTTATTGTGGAAGAAGATTTGAAGGCAGAACGCTTGCGCCCTATTCTCGGTGACTATCCGCCGCCGCCAATCAACATCTACGCGCTATACCCAGTGAATCGCCACCTGTCAGCGAAGGTAACTCGGCTGGTGGAGTTTTTAGCAGAGAAAATTTAGGGCTTCATCAAACTTAGCTGTATAGGAGATGATGCAGCCTAAAGAATCATTGCCATTTTTAGGATTTTGGCTGAAGGGGTTGAAGTAATGATCATCTAAACAGTTGAGGTGGAGTGATGTTAGGCGCTCAGCAGCATTGGCTCAAACGCTTCGGAGCAGGTGCTTTTTTGAGTTTAATCGTCAGCGGTGCAGGGTTATTTTTGGCCCCAGGTGTAGAGCCTGCCATGGCCCTTACGAATGAAGAAATAGCCGCACGGGTTACAGGTCTTCGCCAGTCCAATGAACGCTGGTTCCAAATCGATCTATCAAGCCAGCGGTTAACAGCCTGGGAAGGAGGTACCCCGGTCTATGCAGTCATTGTCTCAACGGGGAAACGCTCAACGCCAACAGTGACGGGGGTGTTTGAGATTCAGGCAATGCATCGAACGACTAGAATGCGGGGCGCAGATTATGACGTGCCCGATGTACCGTGGACAATGTATTTTTATCGAGGGTACGCGATTCATGGGGCTTACTGGCACCACAATTTTGGTACACCCGTGAGTCATGGCTGCGTAAATGTCGCGGTTGACCATGCCCAGTGGTTATACAACTGGGCCGATCTAGGGACACCCGTGGTTGTGCAACATTAGGTGGTCAATTAGTGCCAGGCTACCTAGGGGTGAGGCAGCGCTCACAACAAATCTCCTTCGGAGGCGCTAACCCGACCATAGACTTTGCATGGCTCAGGCTCCGCATCTAAATATTCACACTTCAAACAGTGCCTTAGGTAGCTGAGACTGGCGAATTATGGATTGCAGTGTCCCAACTTTCAACGTCTTGTGATTGGGTACGGGAACTGTGATAGTCGTTTCTTCTGTCTGTTTTTGCATAACGATATGGCTTTCCCGTTGCCGCACCGCTAGAAACCCGTGTTGCCCTAAAAGCTTGCAGACTTCCTAGCTGGAGAAGGTTTTTAGTTTACCCAAGGCTGACCTCCAATCGGGTGATAAAGACCTCGGATTTTAGGCGATTAGCTATCTCTGATGGATTGGCCACTTCAAAGAAAAGCTCAATGGCCTCAACCAGGTTTGTTGTGGCTTCTTCTACAGTATCTCCCTGGCTAGCAATGTCTAGTTCAAGGCAAAGCGAGACATAACCATCCTCTTCTCGCTCAATGATGGCGATAAATTGGTGCATCTGTTTCATGGCCTTTCTTCAATGTTGTTGCTCAAATCTGTTTTGTAATATCTTTGCTGGAAGATTCTCTATCCTAACTTTCATAGCTATGGTGAGAATGCCTATGGCGATTTCGGGAAAGGCTTGGTTTGGGTTGGGCTAGGTGGTGACGGGTTGATGGTTTGTGGGTAGGAGGGGGAGCTGGCGATCGGGGCACTCTGCCAGTCTACGGGGCGCGGTTAATTGGCAATGTCTATGCGGCTATTATCTCACTAGCTTTGCTTTACTCGTGAAGAGCTAAATGCCTCATCAGAAGAGCGGTCTAGGGGAAGGCGGGCTATAGTAAGAAGCAAATTCTGCTCACCCATGACGGCTATTTCACCCCAACGAGATTTCTTTGTCAGTTACAACAGTGCTGATAGAGCTTGGGCTGAGTGGATCGCTTGGATTTTGGAAGAGCGCAGCTATACAGTCAAAATTCAGGCGTGGGATTTTCTACCCGGCAATAATTTTTTGTTGGAGATGGACGATGCAGCGGTAGGATGCGATCGCACCATTGCCGTACTCTCCGATGATTACATCAAAGCCAAGTACACTCACCCCGAGTGGGCCGCCGCCTTCAAGCAAGACCCTCAATCCCAGGAGAGTCGTCTGCTCCCCATTCGGGTGGGGGAATGCAAGCCCGAGGGGTTGCTGGGGCAGATCAATTACATTGACATCGTCGGTAAGGCAGAGGGAGATGCAGAACGCTCGATCGTTGAGGGCATTGCGGCAGCGTTGAAGAAACGCGGTAAGCCCGAGAAACGACCCATGTTTCCCCGTCGCGAATCGGTACAGCCCTCGCAAACTGGAGATGCCCAGGATAAGGCCAGCTTTCCAGGGCGGGTGCAAACTCAAAACCCGTTTTTGCCGCTGACCGGCGCGGTGGATGAGGCTGAGCAGTTTTTTGACTGCGATCGCACCCTCGATCGCATGTTTGAGGTGCTCAACAGCGGCAGCAATGTGGCGCTGATCGGCGATCGCAACCTGGGCAAGTCTTCTCTGCTGCGGGAGGTGGCCCGCCAGGCCCAGGGAAGGCTGTCCCTGCCGCGAGAGCCGATCTTCATCAACCTGGTGATGCTATTTAGCGAAGACGAGTTTTACGAAGAACTCTGCGCCAAGGTGGGCATCGCCGAAGACACTCGCGGCAACCAACTCAATCGCGCCCTGCGGGAGAAACGCCTGCTGCTGATTTTGGATGAAGTGGAGCGCATTGTGCAGGATGAGTTTTCGCGCCGGGTGCGCGACCAGCTGCGCGGCCTCTCGGAGGGCAGAGACGCCCCCCTGCGCCTGGTGCTAGCCGCCCGCGACTCGCTCGAAACGCTGTTTCCTGACAGCTATGACGATGGCATGGTGTCGCCCCTGCACGGTATTTGCTGGGAAGAGGCGGTCAAGCCCTGGTCGGCGGAGAGCGTGCGCCAGTTTATCGCTACCCGCCTGGCCCCCACGCCCATTCGCTTCAGCGACGATGAGATTGCCGATCTGATCGCCACCTGCGGCGGCAGACCCAAAGACCTGATGCAGCACTGCAACGCCCTCTTTCGCCAAAAATTACCGTAGGGTGGGCACCGCCCACCACCTCACCATGCCCAAAGACGACATAGCTGATTTAAGACTAGACTTAGCCCCTAAACTTAATCGCTCCCTTTCGTTTTGGAATTTGCATGACCACTTACGACTATTTTTCTGGCTAACATATTTTCCACAAGCCACGAGATGGTACATAGAGGAATTTGGAGGTGGGTACATAGATGCTTCAGGGCTAAGTTTCCGAAATCGCATGTCAATTCTCCTGAAAAACCAGGATTGGCGAATGATAATTTTTTCATTTGCCGTGCTTCCAGCTCTAATAATTAATTTCCTAACCTTTCTTTTATCCAACTTATTAAGTCAAGAAGAGGCTGATACACTCAAATCTATAGTAGTGCTAAGTCTCTTCATGGTGCTCTCCCTTATTTGGTGGATTTATCTTGACACCTACTCAGAAAAGGTTGGGGTATCCTCAGTCTTAGAAGTCGCAGGTAAACTCGCTTCGATTTCCAAGAATTCAATTAGAGTTTCCATAATTTCAAGCATAGGTATGGGTTTTCTTGGGGTTTACTATGGAATCCTCTTTAGGGGGTTTTGGGTAGGATTTTTAATCGGCTTATTAATGGGAATTTTGCATCTGGCATTAAGGATAGGTGCACTAATACGGATTGACAGCTATCTCTTGGGAGCTTTAAACACTTTTTTTCCCTTGAATTCTCTCCCTGACTTAAAGTATTCCAAGTTCTTTTCTTCGACATGGATTCAAATTACTTATTTACGTAGAATAGTTAATAAAAGTTTTAGCGAAAATTGGACTTTAGGAACTCACAATATCAATCATCTTGTTTTGTATAGTAGACAGACGCCATTAGCTATTGGATGTGTTAATAAAGCCCTGTTTGGTTTGTCTGAAAGCGACCTATTAGTTCGACTCGATCAACTCTGTCGGCAGCTCGCTGACTGGGAAATTATTAAGTACTGTTCTGCTTCGCTAGTCAACGCATTTAAAGTTGAGTTCTGGCATAAATTCATTCCAAATTTACAAAGAAGAGGAAACCAGCTAATATCTCTACGTCTAGACACACCTCCGCGCGCTGCCGCCGCTGGCTTTTGGTACCTCCACGAAGGACAGCCCGCTCAAGCCGCTCAAGCCTTTGCCGTTGTTCGCAACATTCGCCACGGTGGAGAAATGTATGGCCTCGCCAGCCTGCTCGCCCTCTTCGAGGCTGCCGAAAATGCCGAGCAAATTGCCGCCATTGAGCTTCCCGAGCTTCCCCCAGATCGCACCCTCCGCCCCCAAACCTGGGAAGCCATTCGCCGCTTTTACCACGTCATTTCCGACACCAAAACTGCCCAAGCCAGTGTCTCTCGTGCCGCCCGCGCCTTTGCCACCAACCGCGCCTTGGGCGAACTACAACACATTCTTGAATACGAAGCCGATTTGCCCGAGGCCGAGCGCTCTCTGATGATCGAAATTGCCAAAACCTGGCAAAATGCTCTACTCGAAATCACTGCCGCTGTGGGCGAAATCGACCTTACCCAGCCGGTGCGTAACCCCTACGTCATCGGCGACCCGGTTGAGGGCGACCTATTTGTAGGTCGCGATGACATCATGCGGCAGCTACAAGAGCTGTGGCTGATGGGTAACCACCTGCAATCGGTGGTGCTCTACGGTCATCGTCGCATGGGCAAAACTTCCATTCTTAGAAATGTGTCTCAGGTTCTGGGGTCGGGGCTGCGGGTGGCCTACGTCAACCTGCTCCAAAGCGCTGGGGCCGAGAACATCAGCGATGTGCTGCTGGCCATTAGCGATCAGGTGGCAGCCGTGTTGCCCATCGACCCGCCCCGCGATGCCGATATGGTTGCCCAGCCCGCCCGCACCTTCCAGCGCTTCTTTCGCCGCGCCATCAAAACCTTACGCGAGGGTGAGGGGTTAATTATCGCCCTCGACGAGTTTGAAAAAATTGAAGAACTGATTGCTGCCGGCAAACTGGGAAACGACTTTATGGCCTACCTGCGGGGGCTGGTGCAAGACAGCCCCAGGGTGGGCTTTGCCTTCGCTGGGCTACACACCCTCGAAGAAATGTCTGCCGACTACTTTCAGCCCTTCTTCGCCAGCGTCATTCCCATCAAAGTCGATTTCTTTAAGCAGGCTACAGTGCAAGCTCTGCTGCCCAACCCCGGCGGCGACTTCCCCCTCGACTACGACTTTGACGCCCTAGATCTAATTTGGCATCTCACCGCTGGCCAACCCTACCTCACCCAGCTGATTGGCTTTCAGCTTGTGCGCCGCTACAACGACCAAGTCTTCGAGCGCCAGCAGCCCCGCGAGGCCAAATTCACCGTCGCCGACGTACAGGCCGTCGTTAGCCAGCCCGAGTTTTTTGCTCAGGGCAAGCCCTACTTTGCGGGCGTATGGGCGCAGGCAGGCCACGATGCCCCAGGACAGCACAACCTCCTCACCGCCCTGGCTCCGTACCCTGATGGGCTAGTGCTGGGTGATCTGCAAACCGCTGCGGGCCTAGACTCGGCAACCTTTTCCGCCGCCCTAGACACCCTAGAAGGCCATGATGTAGTGCGCCTTAGCGATGGCAGTGCCCAGATTATTGTTGAAATGTTTCGCCGTTGGGTTAGCGATCGCGTGACCAATTAGCGATCTACTGTGCCAGTTTTGCTTCACTGCTGTGCCACATTGCTTCATTGCGAGGTCATTATGGTTTATTGCACTGCTACATTGCTTTACTGCTGTGCCACATTGCTTCACTGCGGGCTGCGATCGCTTCGTTGTGAGGTCATTATGGTTAATTGCACTGTCACATTGCTTCATTGCGGGCTGTGATCGCTTCCTACGGAGCCGATATAGTTTATTGCTGCACCACATTGCTTCACTACGAGGCCAGTTTGCCAAATTGCAGTGCCAGTTCATTAGTTTCGCCGCCGCTCTAGTTCGCCAGCGCCAAACTTTGCCAATACGGTTGCCCTCTCACTGTGCTTCGTGTGGTGTATTTTTGCGGGGAACATGTCTAGACGGGAGTAGGGGAAGCGGCAACTTCTATTACCCTACTTCGCTCGGCTAAAGGCGATCGCTGCGGCAATAATTAAGCTGAGTAATGCCAAAGGCACCCAGAGGTCATTTGCCATCATCATGGGGGCTACACCGTGTAGAGCGTGGGTGAACTGCCATGACTGTATCCGACCGGGTGATCTTTTTACAGGAGCGCACCCCCCTCAGCGTGCTGCCCGAGCCTACTCTAGAGCCCTTAGCCCAAGCCATTCAGACCATCACCCTGGCCGCTGGGGAGACCGTCGTTGAAGCCGGCCAACCTCCCCAGGGTCTCTACATTCTCTGGGAGGGCAAGCTCGGCACCGAGGCCACCCTTGGCGGTGCCAGCTTCTTGCCCGGTGCGGTGTTGAACCTGGAGCCCCTACTGCTCGACCAACCGGTCGAACAAACCATTCAAACCCTCTGCGACAGCACCCTCTGGTTTATCGATCGTGACCCGTTTCAGGCCCTGGTGCAGCAGTACCCCGACATCTTGCAAACCTTTACCCGGCAGCTGGTAGACGTAGTTAAGCGGCTGTCGTCTGAGGCCGAGCTAGAGCAAGAGCGCCAGGCCATCCTGCGCCCCTACCTGGTGGCCAAGGCGCGGCGGGGGGTCATTGGCCGCAGCCGCTATGCCAACCGGCTACGGGTCCAGCTGCGCGAAGCGGCGGGCGATCGCAGGTCAGTGCTCATCTTTGGCGAGCCGGGGCTAGAGAAAGACAACCTGGCGGCCCTGATCCACTTTGGCTCTGAGCAGCGGCGGCTGCCCATTATCAAAGTCAACTGTGGCCAGATCCAGGCTAGCGGGGCCGACCTGTTTGGGCGGGTGGGCGGGCGCATGGGGCTACTGGCGGCTTTAGGCGCGGGCACCCTGGTGCTCAACAACCCTAGAGAATTGGGGGCCGATTTAGCTGAAGCTGTCGCCGAGCTGCTAGAGACCGGCCAATATCGCCCCGTCAGCCGTGACGGCGAAACCGCCCCGCTAGTCACCGCCGAAGCTCGGATTATTTTGCTGGCTGAGCAGTCCGTGCCAGTGCTAGACGATCGCGTGAGCGAGACTATCAAAGTGCCACCGCTACGGGTGCGTAAGGCCGACATCGAAGACTGGGTTAACTACTACCTCTCGCTGATCAGCCGCCGGCGCAGCACTGGGCGGTTGACGCTGACCCCAGAGGCCGTCCGCCGCTTGCAGTCTTATGACTTTCCTGACAATCTGCGCGAGCTAGGAAACCTGGTGGAGCGGGCGGCGGCCCAGCTCTCCGGCGGCGGACTGATCACCGAAGAGATTATCTGGCCCGCCCAGAGCAAGAAGAAACAGCTGCGGCTCAACCTGCTCAACCGCTACCCTGATCTGCGGCGGTTTTTGCGCAGCCCCTGGTGGCCCGATCGCATCAACTACGGCATTACCCTCACCCTGTTCGCCGTCGTGATCGCCGTGCTCTGGTTTGGCCCCCAGCAGCGCCATGAAAATGTGGCGCTAACCGTGTTTTGGGCCTGGTGGTGGCCCCTGGTGCTGCTGAGCTTTCCCTTTGTGGGGCGGCTGTGGTGCGCCGTGTGCCCCTTTATGATCTACGGCGAAGTCACTCAGTGGATCTCGCAAAAGCTGTTCCCCGGCAGGCTCAAACGCTGGCCCCGCGAGGCGGCTGAGCACTGGGGAGGCTGGTTTCTCTTTAGCCTATTCACCCTGATTCTGGTGTGGGAAGAGGTGTGGCATCTAGAGGATGCCGCCTACCTCTCCGCCTGTCTGTTACTGCTGATTACCGCCGGGGCGATGATCTTCTCGGCCCTATTTGAGCGGCGGTTTTGGTGCCGCTACCTGTGCCCCATCGGCGGCATGAACGGCATGTTCGCCAAACTCTCGATCACCGAGTTGCGGGCCCAGCAGGGCACCTGCTCGGCGGAGTGCACCACCTACCAGTGCTACAAGGGCGGCCCCCAAAAAGGGGAAGGCCAGGAAACCAACGGCTGCCCCCTGTATTCTCACCCGGCCCAGCTCGAAGACAACCGCGACTGTGTACTCTGCATGACCTGTCTCAAGGCCTGCCCCCACCGCTCTGTCGAGCTGAACCTGCGCCCCCCTGGCATTGAGCTATGGACGACGCACCGGCCCCGAGCATCTGAGGTGGCGCTGATGTTTCTGCTGCTGGGGGCGGTGTACCTGCACCGCCTGCCCGAGCTAGAGGCACGCCTGGGCATTCAGCTGCCGATCGATACTGTAATCGGTCACAGCCTGGTGGCCTTTGGGGTGCTGGCGCTGCCCGCCCTGTTGCCGCTCGGTGTAGAAGGCGTGCACTGGCTCTGGCGCAAAACCCAGGGGCTGCCCCGGCGGCCGGCGGTGCGGCTGGCCTACGGCTATCTGCCCCTGGTGTGGGCGGCCAACTTAGCCCACTACCTACGCCTAGGCCTAGGGGAGGGTGGACGCATTTTGCCCGTATCTTTGGCCACTTTTGGGGCCTCAGGGGTAAATCTGCCGGTCTGGGTTGCTCACCCGGCAGTGGTAGCTTTTCTCCAGGGTGTAACGCTGCTGTTGGGCATGGCGCTGTCGGTTTGGCTGACGGTCAAAATTTGTCGCCAGTCTGGCCCCCAGCGGTGGATTCAGCACACCTGTACTGGGCTGTTGGGGCTAAGCCTATGGTGGCTAATTCCAGGATTTTAAGTAGATTAAGTTAGGGCTGTAGCCCCTGTCGCTTTGGTCGCACCTGCCATGTAAAGTTCAGTGTAGAATCCCTTCTAGGTAGTGCCACCCACAGTCACCCCCTGGTCAAGCCTGGTAGGGTACTGCTACCTCAAGCACACGCATCTAAACCTGCGCCCGTTCGTCGGTCGTTCCCTCCAGGTCGTCACCTTGCCCCGAGTTCCTCTTCATCGGTTTCGCCATGTTCCAGGAAAGTTCGCTGGACTTCAAGCTGGTGCAGCGCGTCTGTTTGTTGCAGCAGGCCCTTGACCAAGCCAGAGAGTCTATAGAAGAGATGCAGGAGCAGGTGGTGAACCACCAGATGCTCCAGGCCCACCTTGCTCAGACCGAAGAATATTCGAACGTTCAGCAAAAAATCATTGTCAACCTCAAGCAGCAGCTGGATGCCAAAGACGAGTGGCAAAATCAGGTGTTTGAGCAGCTGTTGGTGGGGGTTAGGGAGCTGGTGGTTGATCAGCAGCTTGAGCTAGAGCGGCTACGATCGCGCATTCACCAGGGTCAAGCCGAGGTACAGGACTATCTGGTGCGGCTGAAGAACTACTACCAGAGTTTGGCCATGGGCCGCGCCCCCGGCCAAGACCTAGATTTGAACTCTGAGGTGATGATCGCGCGATCGCTCACCGTCAGCCTGAGCAGTCAGCTCCAGGCGGCTCAGCAGCACATTCAGCACCTCGACAACACCCTCACCCGCCATCAGGTCACCCTGGCCCGCATGCAGGCCTACGTCAAAGGCAGTAATCAGAGCATAGGTGAGGCGATCGAGCCGTCTAGCGAGCCCCTCGCTCTGCCGGCCGCGGCTGAGGCGTTAGATGACGACCCCATTGCTCTCAAAGCCATTGTTGAAGCCCAGCGGCAAAAAATTGCCGAGCTGAGCAGCCAGCTCGGGCAGCAGTTTCACCAGCAAACCAGCCTCAAATACCGCTGCCAGGAGATCGCCGCCGAGCGTGACGGCCTCAAGCAGCGAGCCGCCGCCCTCAAACTGGAGAACGAAGCGCTACAGGAGCAGCTCTGGCAGCAGAATTTGGATAGCGTGGGGTAATGAAAGTTTTGAGTTTTAAGTTTTGAGTGTTGAATTAAAACTCAAAATTCAAAACTAAGAACTCAAAACTCACAGCAATCACAGCTTTTCGCGAATGCTGTCGGCCTGGGACAATAACGCCTCAGCAAAGGAGAGGGACTGCTGATGCGACTCGCCCCCGGCTAGCTGGGCGAGTTCTTCGCGGCGATCGCTTAGCGACAGCGGCAGCACTCGCACCACGGTGCGCTCGGCTTCTCCCGCTTTGGCTCCCTTGGCCAGGACGGCTTCGACCACCTGTTTGCCGACTCGAAAGTGGGCATCGGCCAGGGCCGCCACCATGGGCTGGTGGGTGACGCAGAGCACCTGGTGCTGGCGACCGAGCTGGTAGAGCTTTTCGGCGATCGCCTGGGCGACCCGCCCTGACACCCCCACATCGATCTCGTCGAACACCAGCGTGCCCACTGGGTCTACCTGCGAGAAACAGGCCTTCAGCGCCAGCAAAAATCGGCTCATTTCACCACCCGAGGCGGTCTCGGCCAGGGGTTGCAGCGGCTCGCCTGGGTTGGGGCTAAACAAAAACTGAATGCCGTCGGCCCCAGTAGCCATAGGGGTGATGGGCTTGAGTTCGACCTCGAACTGCACCCGATCCATGGCTAGGGGTTTGAGTTCGCTGACTAGGCGGGTCTCTAGCTTCTGGGCCACGCCCTGGCGCAGCTGGGTCAGTTGGGCGCAGGCCTCCGTCAAGACAGTCTGGGTCTTCTCGACCTCGGCCTCTAGGGCTTCGATGGATTGGCCTTCCCCTGAGAGTTCAGCGAGCGATTGGTTGACCTCGTCGCGGTAGGCCACCAGCTCGGGCAGGGTGCGGCTAAAGCGGCGGCACAGGGCCTTGAGCTGGCGCATCCGTTCTTCTACTTCTTCGAGCCGTTGGGGGTCGGCCTCGACGCTGGCGCCGTAGGCGTTGATGGCGCGCCCGGCTTCTTCGATCTGGGTGAGGGCTTCGCTGACCATCCCCAAAATGGATGTGATGGCCGGGTCGTAGCGCTCCATGTCGATCAAAATGGCCTCGGCTTTGCCCAGCAGGTCGGCGCAGGCGTTTTCCCCCGCATCGCTCTCGTAGAGAATTTGGTAGGCCGCGTAGCTGTTTTGCTGGAGGTCAACGCTGTGGTTGAGGCGATCGTGCTCCTGGGCGAGGTTTTCGAGTTCTTGGGGGTCGTCGAGCTGGGCCTGCTCTAGGTCTTGGCGGTGCATGCGCAGCAGGTCGAGCTGGTCGCGGCGCTGCTGGTCGGCCTTGCGGCGGGTATCTAAGCGTTTTTTGGCCTGGGCGGCTGCGTCGTAGGCGGTGGCTACTTGCTGGCGCTGGGTCACCAGTGGGGCACCGCCAAAGCCGTCGAGCCACTCCCGCTGGCGATCGGGGGAGCCGAGCTGCACGGTCTGCCCCTGGGCAGTGATTTCGACCAGCTTTTGCCGCAGCCCCTCTAGCTGGGGGCGGGTAGCGGGGCTGCCGTTGAGAAAGGAGCGGCTGCGCAGGGTTTTGCCCAGGGTCAGCTCGCGCCGCAGCACCAGCGCCCCCTCGGCGGCGGGGAACTCCTGCTCGGCTAGCCAGGCGTGAATTTCTTGGGGTACGTCAAAGGAGGCTTCTACCAATGCTTTTTGGCTGCCCGATCGCACCAGTCGCTGGTTGGCTTTGCCCCCCAGTGCCGCATCAATCGCGTCGAGAATGATCGATTTGCCCGCTCCGGTTTCGCCCGTGAGCACATTTAACCCGGCCTCTAGCCGCAGATCGAGATGATCGATCAGGGCAAAGTTCTCGATGTGCAGGGCATTTAGCATAGGGTCGTTAGCATAGGGGCAATGGTCTAGTACTCACGTATTTTAATTGGAACCACTGTCGATACGCCTCTGAATGTGGGGAGTAGGGTGGCTGCTGCTTAGATTGAGGCTTTCGTCATATCGTAGGGTGCATTCGCGTAGCAATGCACCGTAGAGAGGCAGAGTTAGAAGGAGTAGCTCGATATCGTGAGCGGTGTATTGCGGCCGCAAGGCAGAATCTGTGAGGCTTTGTGCGGATTTGTGGGTCGGGAATACACCCTACGTTTGGAGCTAATGCATTATCAATTCGCTGTGGCGTAGCCTTTAAGCCAGAATGGTGGGCGGTGCCAGACCTACAGAGTAGGCATTTTTTCTAAACGGCTAAGATTGTGGAGACACACTTGTCTGTGCCCCCATGCCTCAGCAGCCCTACGTCTCGCGCCCAGAAGCTGAAGAATTCCTTGCCGCTCTAGATACTGCTCTGAAAGCACCTGCTATAAACTCAGTCGTGTTTCATGTGTGGGGCATTGGCGGCGTGGGCAAATCGACGCTTACACGCAAGGTTAGAGAAACATTCAAAGATACAGCTACCTTTGCCGATGTCTCGTTTGGTCTGACAGAGAACGTTGACGAGCCCATTCCCTTGATGGCCAAGCTGTATGAGCAAATCGCCGTCAGCGACAGTTGGAGCCGAGACCCCTTTTGGGATAAGTACAATCTCTACTTTGAAACCGTCCACCAGCTCAATACTCAAGCGGCAACTGGTCGAGGCGATGCAACTCCTGAGCAGGTGAACCAGGTCAAGACTCTAGTTCAGCTTGGGGTAGATGTGGCAGGGGAGTTCTTCTTATCAGAATCTGCTAAAAAGACTGCCAACACTGTGGTGGATAAGGGCATGGATGCGGCGGTTGCAGGGCTCTCGCTGAAAGACAGCGTGCAGCAGTTGCTACAACAGCACAAGGCGACTCGGCGCAACCAGGAACTGCAAACCCTCATGCTGGAGCCGCTTCCCCAACTTACTCGTGCATTTGCGGAAGGGCTGTGCCAGCATACCCGGCAAGCGCCCATCATCTTAGTGCTAGACACCTACGAGAAAGCGCCTACGGTGGTTGATAGCTGGTTGTGGCGCACTCTGCTGGGCAATACCGACATTGCAAATTACGGCGTTCGCCTTCTCATTGCCGGACGGCATCTGATTAAACGAGGGGAGGGCTGGCGCAAACTGCATCAAGACCGCAGCGCGGTTTATGACCGCACCATCAAACGGTTTGACTTGCCCCAAACCCAAAACTATCTAGCCCAAATTCAGCGGGGAGATGAGGCAACAGTTGAAAGAATCTACGGGATGACCAAAGGTCTACCCTACTATCTGAACTGGATTCGAGAACAACTCGAAAAAGGGCAAAACCTCGACTTTGACCAGGGCAACCAGGAAATTGTGCGGCTGTTGCTGCAGGGGCTAAACGATACCCAAAAGCTGCTGGTGCAACTGGCCGCCTGCTGCCGCCGGTTTGATGTAAATCTGATTCGCTACCTGACGGAGCAGCAGGAGCTAGATTTTGCCACCGCTGCCGATGAAAAGCAGAACTGCTTTGGCTGGCTGACTCAGCTCTCTTTTGTAGAGTCTGTCGGTAAACACTGGCGGTTAGACGATGTAGCCAGAGATATTTTTCGCCAATCGTTAGACCAAACTGAACTGGAACGCGTTCATGGTCAGCTGGCCCACTATTTTCTAACCCAATCTGATCAGGAAGTTGCCCCCGAAAGCGCTCCACCACAAAAGTACAACAACCCCGACTGGCGGGCACTGCGGGCAGACTACCTCTACCATCTGCTGTTTACTCGGCAGAGCGACCTGCAAACCGAATTTATTTCGCATCTGCTGGAGGCTCGTCACTTTAGCCAAGATGAGCTAGTACAAGCTCCCTTTCAAGCGACTGTAGCGGAGTTTGAATTGGCTGATCATCCGCTACTGAGGCATAGCGTTCGCCAATTTCTTCAGCAGGTGCGTCCGGCGGTTGAGTATGGCTGGGCAGTACTGGAAGAAGTCCCGCTAGACTGTCCCCACAACGAAGAGAAACACAATCTCTCTAAAGCTGAAACCGATCTGGCCGTCCAGGTCTGTTTGGGTGAACCACAGCAATTGAAAAGCCTGGCTAAATTTGTGGCCTTAGTTTACAAATCAGGGCGATGCCCCGAATTCCAAAGCTTACATTGGCTGCAGCAGGCCCAAGACGTAGCCCAAAGTTTGATAGCTTCGACTGAGCCAGACTTTAGTAGTGGTTTATTCCTTTGGGAGTTGGGTAATCGCTATCCCGAATCAGGCCGCTATGAGGAGGCAATCGCGGCCTACGACCAGGCGTTGGCGATCAAACCCGACAAGCACGAAGCACTGTACAACAAAGGGTATTCGCTATCTGTCTTGGGCCGCTATGAGGAGGCAATCGCGGCCTACGACCAGACGTTGGCGATCAAACCCAACTTGCACGAAGCACTGTACAACAAAGGGTATTCGCTATCTGTCTTGGGCCGCTATGAGGAGGCGATCGCGGCCTACGACCAGGCGTTGGCCATCAAACCCGACAAGCACGAAGCGCTGTACAACAAAGGGTATTCGCTGGATGACTTAGGCCGCTATGAGGAGGCGATCATGGCCTACGACCAGGCGTTGGCGATTAAACCCGATAAGCACGAAGCGCTGAACAACAAAGGGTATTCGCTGGATGACTTAGGCCGCTATGAGGAGGCGATCATGGCCTACGACCAGGCGTTGGCGATTAAACCCGACTATCCCGCAGCGCTGAACAACAAAGGGGGTGCGCTATCTGCCTTGGGCCACTATGAGGAGGCCATTGCGGCCTACGACCAAGCATTGGTGATCAAACCCGACTATCCCGCAGCGCTGTACAACAAAGGGAATGCGCTGGATGACTTGGGCCGCAAGGAGGAGGCCATTGCGGCCTATGACCAGGCGTTGGTGATCAAACCCGACTATCCCGCAGCGCTGTACAACAAAGGGGGTGCGCTGGATGACTTGGGCCGCAAGGAGGAGGCCATTGCGGCCTATGATCAGGCGTTGGCGATCAAATCCGACTATCACAATGCTTTTGCTAGTCGTGGTAGTGTCTACAGGCGTTTAGGTCAGCCTCAGCAAGCCCTGGCCGATCTTAATCGCGCCATTGAGCTCAAGCCCGATTACGATTGGGCGATCGCTACCCGAGGCCAAACCTACGGCCAGCTCCAGCAATACGAAGCAGCTCTACAAGACCTCGATTGCGCCATTGATATTGCCCCTGAGTGGAATTGGGCAATCGGCTATCGGGGTGAACTCTATCTCTGGCTACAGCGCTATGAGAATGCGATCGCAGCCTTTAACCAAACACTCGAAAATGATCTTAGTGACGACTGGACTCACTATCTGCGTGCCTTGGGCTTAGCCAAAACAGGTGGCGTTCAAGACGTTGGGCAATCATTACCTGCCGAACTACCCAGCGCTTCTGAGCCAGCTCTCCAGGACCTCACCCAGGCCATCCAATTAGCACAGACTGACTACGAAAAAGACCCCAACGATTGGCACAACCACTTCAACTTGGCTCTCTACCACCTGGTCGCAGGCCATTACGTAGACGCCCACACCCTCTATGAAGCGGGGCTTAACGCTTCCCCTACCTGGGCGATTGGCATGGCTCACCAAGACCTGCGAGACTATTTGCGCCTCTTCCCTGACGACAAAACCGCCAGCCATTGGTGCGATCGCCTCCAAAAGTAGGCTGGGCAGTGCCCATCACCCCACTCATTCACCCACCACCAACCTCGAACATTCAGCAATGGTAGAAGATAGACGGTGAGTGGTGTTCACCCGATGGATTTGGCTTGCGATTCCTTCGGATAGCTTCGCTAACGCCCCAGTAAAAGGTGGGCGATGCCCACCCTACAGCTTGATACCCAGACAGAGCATGGGCACCAGACACGCAAAGCAATCGCGCCCTGGTAACAAGCAATCGCATCTCGGTGATTAATAATCGCGCCTTGGTAACAAGCGATCGCGCCCCGGTAACAAACAATCGCACCCCGGTAATTGGTAATCGCATCCCGGTAACAGGTAAGTACAGGGGTGGTTATGCTTCACCATCATCGCCACTTCATTCAGCAGCGCCTGTCCATATTGTTTCCGTAAAGCTGCGCCGTTTTTTCCGGGTCGGCGATCGCAGCGGGCACATTCCCCTAAGCGACAGGCAAGCCTCCCCAGCCCTAACCGCCAACCCAATGTTTTAACCACTCTTTTGTATTGCCATCAAGGAGCACTACACCCATGCCCACCACCGATACCACCCGCCGTTTGCGGCCCGACTATCTCGACCAAGATGTTGCTTCCCTGCGCGGTGCGCGTACCATCGCCGGCTACACCTCCGCCCGCCCCGAGACCACCATCGAAGGGCTCCAGAACAGCTACGCCGAGATGATGGCCGCCCAAGACGAAGAGGCTGCAATCATGGTGCGTGCCAAAGCCGCCGCCGACAAAGCCCGCCTGGCCGAGTTGCAGTTCCACCAAAACGTCCTGGCCATGAAAGAACTGGTGCGGGGGGTCTACGGCTCCGATAGCAACGAGGCCCAAGCCATCGGCTACAAGAAAAAGTCTGAGCGCAAGCGCCCCCGGCGATCGGCTGCGTAGTCATTTATTTTGAACCGCATGCCCCTCAAATCTTTCAGGATTTGGGGGGCATGCTATTGGGTGCATCAACTTTTGTGGCCCTCACCCTAAATCCCTCTCCCAGAGCGGGAGAGGGACTTTGAATCCGGCCCCCCTTCTCCCGTTTTGGGAGAAGGGGCTGGGGGATGAGGGCAAACTGCAAAACTGGAGGACGCCGGTGGGAACCTGAAGGCTCCCCCAATTGACACAATCCGATCGGAGGAAGTAGGGCAGTCACCACCGGGGATTTGGAGACTATACCGTTACAATAGTTTACGGGAATAGTTTAGACGATCGCCTGAGCCTCCCCAATCATCAATCCCTCGGTTCTCAACCCTCTCTCTGAGCGCGCTATGGCTTTAAATACCACCCAGGACTCGGCTCAGCACTTTAGTGGCTCTGTCGATATCATCGACGCCGAAGCCATTACGGTAACCGGAGAGGTGATCACCGAGCCGATTGCGGTGACTGCACCTGAGCCCGTCCTGGCCGCGCCCCGGCCTCGCACCCTGGCTACCAAAGCCCAAGACCCCTTTGAGTCCTATGGCTATGACCCAGAAGCGATCGCCACCCACTACCGCCGCCGCCCGTTTCAGGTTTGGGCGCGGTTTGTCGGCATTTTTCTGCCGCTGATTAGCTTTTTTGCTCAGCTTTGGCTCGATGCCCGTGCCGGGCGCAGTGCCCAAAACGAGGTCAAGCGGGCCGCCCAGCTGCGCACCATGCTCACCAACCTAGGCCCCGCCTACATCAAAATTGGCCAGGCCCTCTCCACCCGACCCGACCTGGTGCCGCCGCTCTTTCTTGAAGAGCTGACCAAGCTGCAAGACCAGATTCCGCCCTTTTCAAACGTCACCGCTTACCGCTTCATTGAAGAAGAGCTAGGCTCACCCCCCAGCCAGATCTACGCCGAAATTTCTGAAAACCCGATCGCAGCGGCATCCCTAGGCCAAGTCTATAAAGGCAAACTGCACAGCGGCGAAGACGTAGCCATCAAGGTGCAGCGCCCCGGCCTAGCTCGGAATATTGCCCTCGATCTACACATTTTGCGAGGGCTGGCCCGCTTCGCCACCAACCGCATCAACCAAATTCGCAGCGACCTGGTGGCTATCTTAGATGAGTTTGGCGAGCGCATCTTCGAGGAAATGGACTACACCCACGAGGGTGAAAACGCCCAGCGCTTTGCCAAACTCTATAACCACATTCCCGATATCTACGTGCCCCACATCTACCCCCAGTACACCGCCCGCCGGGTGCTGACCATGGAGTGGATTGAGGGCACCAAGCTGACCAACATCGACAAGCTGAACAGTCTCGGCATCGATGCCACCCACCTCATCGAGGTCGGGGTGCAGTGCTCCCTGCGGCAGCTGCTAGAGCACGGCTTCTTTCACGCCGACCCGCACCCCGGCAACCTGCTGGCCATGGCCGACGGCAAGCTGGCCTACCTCGACTTTGGCATGATGAGCGAGGTCAAGCCCTACCAGCGCTACGGCCTGATTGAGGCGGTGGTGCACATGGTCAACCGCGACTTTGAGGGGCTGGCCAACGACTACGTCAAGCTAGAGTTTCTCACCCCCGACACCGATCTGACGCCGATTATTCCGGCCCTGGCCAACGTGTTTAGCAACGCCCTCGGCGCCAGCGTCGCCGAGCTGAACTTCAAGAGCATTACCGACGAATTTTCGGCATTGATGTATGAGTATCCATTTCGGGTGCCCGCCTACTACGCGCTGATCATTCGCTCGCTGGTGACGCTAGAGGGCATCGCCATCAATGTTGACCCTAACTTCAAGGTGCTCAGCAAGGCCTACCCCTATGTAGCTAAGCGGCTGCTCACTGACCAATCGCCAGAGTTACGGGCCTCCCTGCAAGATCTGCTGTTTAAAGACGGCAGCTTTCGCTGGAATCGGCTGGAGAACCTGCTGCGCAACGCCCGCAGCAGCGATGAATACGATATGGATCGGCTGATTGATCAGACGCTAGAGTTTTTGTTCTCAGACCGGGGCTCGTTTCTGCGCGATCGCATTGTCGGCGAACTGGTCAACAGCCTCGACAACTTTGGCCAAACCACAGTGCAGAGCTTGACTACCGCCGTGCAGCGCCGCTTTGGCCTCAAGAAAGATTTGCCGCCTGCGTCCGCCGCTGCCCCCAACGACCTCGACAACCTGCGCCGCATCCTCGACATTCTCAAAGACACCCCTGGCTTTGATGCCGCCCAGGTGGCAGCCCGGATTCCGACCCTGTTGTTTAAGCCTGAGACCCAGGCGATGGGCCAGCAGGTGGTGGCAAAGCTGGCTCAGCGTGGCTTGGCTCGGCTGATTCGCAACCTGCTGCTGGAGGGAGAGCCTATGGCCCAGCCTCAGCTCACCCCCGCTCGCGTTGGGAGATAGGCAAACCCTAATTCAACCCCTGCCGGTTACAAACCATCCTCCGCAGGGGAAATGCTCTTTAACTGCAACAAGCTTCAATTTAGCCAGGGTGGAGTCGAGAGCTTGAAGCGCAGAAGCGCAATGCAGCCGCTAATCCATAGGAAGCCAATGCCGTAGCCGGCCAGCACATCCGTTGGCCAGTGCACGCCTAGGTAAAGGCGACTCAGGCCAATGCCGCCAATTAAAAAGACCGCTCCTGCATAAATGATTATTTTTTGCTTAGGGAAGCGTTGCGCCAGCAGGTAGGCCGAAAAGCCGTAGAGCACCATCGACCCCAAAGCGTGCCCGCTAGGGAAGCTGTAAGTGGTCTCAGTAATAATCTGGGGCCAAAGAGCTGGCCGAGACTTGCCAAACAACAGTTTCAGCCCAGTACTTAACACGGCCCCGCCCACACAGTTGATCGCGAAGGCGATCGCGATCGACCGGTGGCGCCGCAACCAAAGCCCGATAAACCCAATGCAGGTCAAAGGCACGACCGTGCTGGGGTCGCCTAAGCGCGTAAACGTCAGCATCACCCGATCTAAGGTCGGTGTAGCAAATTGATTAATCCACAGCAGAACCGACTCATCAAAGAAAAAAGATTCTTTCTCCAGCACTTCTTCGGCCAGATTAGCTAGGCCCAGCAGAATGAGCAGGCAAGTTCCCAGCCAGAGCAGACCAACGGCGGCTACAAACGACATCAGTCGCGGATGGATGTGCTGCATCCAGGCTCTAGCCAGCCGTTTTAGAGTCTGCTGCATCGTGCCACCTCACCACCGAACTGCCACCAGAATGCCATGCAGCCCAATCGAGCTGCACCTCATCTCTAGATCACAGCTCCTCTCAACGTCCCGAATCATCCGATCTCTGGACGCGAGTAAGTACTGGTGCGATCGCTAGAACCCCCACTCCTGTAGCGTGGGCAATGCCCACCATCCCATCCAGCCAAGCAATTAGTCTCGGCCTAGTTGAAGGTGCAATACCTTAGCGCCTTTAAGGAGAGCAACAAAGACGCAACGACAACGCCGTAGCGCGGTGTAGAGGCGAGGCAAGCATAGCTTGCCTCGCCTTCCTCTAAAAGGCGTAGCGCACCGTGCAGTAGGGTATTTCCCGGTGCAGTAGTTCCTGAAATTGCTCGACCAGACTACCCTTCAGCCCTCGCTTGTAGCGCACGTTTTTGCCGCCGGTCTGCGAAAACTTGGTCTCTTGCAGGTCGGGTTGCCACAGCAGGTCTTCGCCCTTGGGATGCCAGCCCATATTGACATCGTGGAGGCGATCGTTGTGGGTTAAGAAAATCACCTCGCACTGGAGCTGCTGCTTGGCGCGATCGGTGAGGGTGTCGTCGAGTTGGCGAAAGAGATCGGTGTAGTCGTCGAGCCAGCCCTCGTAATAAACAACGGGCGCAAAGTTGAGGTGCACCTCGTAACCAACGTCGACAAAGTCGTTGATAGCGTTGATGCGATCTGGAATGGGCGACGTTCGCACATCGATAGTTTGAGCTTTGGCGGCAGGCATGAGGCTAAACCGAATTCGGGTCTTACCCTGCGGGTCGTAGCTCAGCAGCTGTCGATTGACGCATTTGGTAGCAAAGGTCGCCTTGCCGTTGGGAATGCGGCGAAACAGGGAAACAATATCCTTCACGTTGTCGCAGATAGCTGCATCGACCGAGCAGTCGCTGTTCTCGCCAATCTCGTAGACCCAAAACTGAGGGTCTACCTGGTTAGGTTCTAGCTTGTGGCCCTGGCGCTTAGCGTGGCGCTCTAGGTAGCCCAACACTCGCTCGATATTGACGAAGACGGTAATGGGGTTAGCGAAACCTTTGCGCCGGGCCACGTAGCAGTAGGAACAGGCCATGGCGCAGCCGTTGGCGTGGGAGGGGGCCACAAAGTCTGAAGAACGGCTGTTGGGACGCGCCTGAAGAGACTTCTTCACCCCCAGCACTAGCACGGTGCGCTTGATGCGAGTCCAGTCATCCACTGAGCCCTCGTTGCCGTGCAGGTCGGGAATGTTCCAGTGGGACGGCACCTCAATCAGCGATGCGTTGGGATGCTGGGCCAAAATCTCTTGGCCGCGCGGGTACTGAAAAGCATCGGGCTCGTGGTAAATCTCCTGAATGTTGAGGAGTCGCTCTAGGTGAATCTGAGGGGCTAGTCTCTGCTCGTCGCGCGTTGCTTGGGGGGCGATGGGAGTTGAGGTCAAAGTGCAGAAATCCTTAGCGGGTGATGTCTACAGTGCTTGCGCATCTGCTTTCACCGTAGCGAGTAGACGCGGCAGAGAAAACCAGTTAATTGGGGTAACTGCCGACCCTGGCAGGGCGGGTTTCTGCCGTCGGAAGATACCCCTCAAAGGGTGGGGTAATCCATGCCTGCTAAGGGATTGCTCAGCTCAGTTTGCTTGCCATAGTAGAAAAAGCTACTCAATTCTCCCCTGATCACAACTGCAAGCACGCAGTCTCAGCGCATTCAGCCCCATGACTTCCCACTCTCCTGCTCAAGCCATCCTCGACACCCCAAATCTAGGGCTGGTCTGTATTACAACCTCGCCCGAGGTGCGCTTTAAGACCATGACTCGCAAGCGGCTGTTGCAGCTGGATGAGGAGGCGCAGACGCAGGCGTTGCGATCGCTCTACAGCGAAAACCTAAGGCGGCTCAACCTGGCGATCGCGTTTTGCCAGACCAACCAGATTCAGCTCTACCGCCTGATATCAAACATTTTTCCGTTTTCGGATACACCCCTAGGCACGAGAATTTTGGACGAGTTTGCCGAAGCTCTGCGGCAGTTGGGCGATCGCGCCCAGGCCGCCAACATTCGGCTGGTGCTGCACCCCGATCAGTTTGTAGTGCTCAATTCCGACAACCCCACGGTGATCGAAAACAGCATCACCATACTGACAGCCCACGCCCGCTGGTTTGATCTGATGGGTCTACCCCAGTCGCCCTGGGCGTTGATGAATATCCACGGCGGCAAGGGCGATCGCCGCGATCGCCTCATCCAGGTAATCCGCGAGCTGCCGACGCCAATTCGCTCTCGCCTCACCCTAGAGAACGACGAGCACACCTACAGCGCCGCCGCCATTCTAGACATTTGCCGAGCGACGCAAATTCCCATGGTGTTCGACGCCCACCACCACCTGATTCACGAACGCCTCGATAGCTACGACCATCCCAGTGTCGAGCAGATGCTGATAGCGGCTCGCACCACCTGGCCCGACCCGACCTGGCAGCTGGTGCACATTTCCAACGGGAGCAGCGCCCTCCACGACCCTCGCCACAGCGACTTGATCACCGCCATGCCCAGTTCCTTCCGTCAGGCTCCCTGGATTGAGGTGGAGGCCAAGCACAAGGAGCTGGCGATCGCCCATCTGCGCCAGACGTGGTTATCGGCCTAAGGCAACTTGAAAGGAGACAGGGTAGAAGGTTCAGGGTTTAGGGTATAAGGTTCAAGTCCGACCTTATACCCTACACCTTAGACCCCGAGCTGTTAGAGCTTGTCACAATCAGCCTGGTCAGCACTAGATTTCAGTATCCTTAAGGTAGGGCCAGATAAACCGACACCCTAGGGAAATTGCTAGATGAATCGTCGTGGGTTGATTGCCAAATTGATAGCCGTGGGGATGATGGTTGCGATCGCCCTGCTCGGTGCCCCCGTTGCCCAAGCCCAGGCGGCGACGGAGTTAACGATCTACCGCAGCCCCACCTGCAACTGCTGCGGCCACTGGGTTGAGCACATGCAAGCCGCCGGGTTTGCCGTGGATGATGTGGTCACGGACGACATGGATGCGATCAAAAACCAGTACGGTGTGCCAGAGGCATTGGCCTCGTGCCATACGGCCCTAGTCGAGGGCTACGTCATCGAGGGCCACGTGCCCGCGTCGGATGTGCAGCGGTTGTTGAGTGAGCGCCCCGCTGTGCTAGGAATTGCCGCGCCGGGGATGCCAATGGGCTCGCCAGGAATGGAAACGGGCGATCGCGTTGACCCCTACACCGTCGTCTCCTTCACCGCGAACGGTGACACTGCAACCTTTGCCGAACACCTGTGAGCATCGCCACCTACCCCGCTGTAGAGCACGCCGATCTCACGCTATGACCTATTACCGCAGTCAGCCCGAAGCCTTTTCTGCTGCCTACCTGCACAACCTGCGGGGGGCGATTCAGTCGTGCCGCTACTTTTCGACCAACAACCTCAACCGCGATTTTGTCGCCACTAAAGGGTTCTCGGTGGTGTTTAAGCAGGCGGGCCGGGCCGAGGTCGATCGCCAGTTTCCCTTTTTTAAGCCCTACCTCGACCAGGCGCTGCTGCCCAACTGCAACGCTTTCTATTTGAACCCGCTGATGCTGAAACAGGGGTCGCGGGTTGACCCTCACATTGATCGATCGCTGCGATCGTACTGCAAAACCATTGAGCCCCCTGAGCAGGTCAGCGTACTCTACGTGCAGGTGCCCGCCGACCTGGCCAGCGGCGAACTGGTGTTGCAGCGGGGGCGACAGCGGGTGGCGCAGATTCGACCCCAAACCGGCCTGCTGCTACATTTTCAGGGCGATCTGACCCACTCGGTCAACGCGGTTGCCAGCGCGGGCAGCCGCCTCAGCCTAGTGTGCGAACAGTACTACCTCGATGCCGACGCTCTGTGGGATATCCCTGAGTTTCTGATCGAATCTAGAGCCGCTGCTCCCGCTAAAACCCGACGGTAGGGCAATTGAGGCACTTTGGGTACTAAATTGAGTATCTTTAATCAAAGGTCCTAGAGGACGTTTGAAAAGCGACTTGCTGTAGCTTTTGGCATCTGCTGATCCCCCTGCCCTTCTTAAGAGGAAGGTAGAAGTCCCTTTCTGAAGGGGAATTGAAGGGGGATCTTCACGTTTGCTACCAGAAATAGAGCTTTTCAAAAGTCTTCTCAAACCTCTGCCCCAGGCAGCGAAGTGTCTGCTAGAGGGATTTAAAGCGCCATCATTCGATCGCGTTAAACACTTCCTTTTTTCATTCTTTACCCTTCATTCTTTAGCTGTATGAGTTTAATTCAAGAAATCTTTCTCGAAACCGATTGGGAAGAGGTTGAGCAAGCCCAGGCTGCCTGCGATCTGCGCGCCGCCCAGCTCAAAGCTGAGGGCCACAACTGCACCTGCACCACGCTCTACCGCATTACCGACGGACGGCGGGTGTTTTTGCTGGAGGCCCAGCACCCCGATTCGCTAGAGCCGGAGAACAAGCCCTCGCGGCGCCGGCTGCCCGCCCGGCGATCGGCCCCAAGAGGATGAGCTGGGGGCAGACGCCGAGTGCCCCTACAAGGGGGGGTGCTCCTTCACTAAACTCAGGGCGACAGCCTCCGCCACCCGAATGCCGTCGATACCGGCGGATAAAATGCCCCCGGCATAGCCGGCCCCTTCGCCAGCGGGGTATAGCCCAACGGTGTTGAGGCTTTGAAACTGCTCGTTGCGCTTGATGCGAATGGGCGATGAGGTGCGGGTTTCGATGCCGGTGAGCACGGCGTCATCCATGGCAAACCCGTGGATTTTGTGGTCGAAGGCCGGGATGGCTTCGCGAATGGCGGCGATCGCATAGTCGGGCAAACTACTGCTCAAGTCACCCAATTTGACTCCCGGCTTGTAGGAAGGTTGCACCTCGCCAAAGGTTGACGAGGGACGGTTGGCCAAAAAATCCCCCACTAGCTGACCGGGGGCTTCGTAGGTGCCGCCGCCCAGCTCAAAGGCAAACTCCTCTAGGCGCCGCTGGAGCGCGATGCCCGCCAGCGGCCCTTCGGGATAGTCGACCTCGGGGGTAATGCCCACGACGATGGCGCTATTGGCGTTCGACTCATCCCGCGCGTACTCGCTCATGCCGTTGGTCACCAGGCGGCCCGGCTCTGACGCGGCCGCTACTACCTTGCCGCCGGGGCACATGCAAAAGCTGTAGACCGATCGCCCGTTTTCGCAGTGGTGCACCAGCTTGTAGTCGGCGGAACCCAGGCGGGGGTGCCCGGCCTGGTCGCCCAACCGGCACTGGTCGATTAGCGCCTGGGGATGCTCAATGCGAAAGCCAATGGAAAAGGGCTTGGCCTCGATGTAAACCCCCCGCTCGTGGAGCATGGAAAAGGTGTCGCGGGCGCTGTGGCCCACGGCCAACACCACGTGGTCGCTGGCTAGGTAGTCACCATTGTCGAGCCGCACGCCGCGCACCTGGCCCTGGTCAATGTCAATGTCGGTCACGCGGGTTTGAAAGCGAATCTCGCCGCCGAGAGACTCAATCATGGCGCGCATATTCTGCACGATTTTGACTAGGCGGTAGGTACCAATGTGGGGCTTGTTGATGTAGAGAATTTCAGGGGAAGCCCCGGCATTCACCAGCTCGGTGAGCACCTTGCGGCCGTAGTGATGGGGGTCGCTGACCTGGCTGTAGAGCTTGCCATCTGAAAACGTGCCCGCGCCGCCTTCGCCAAACTGCGCGTTTGACTCGGGGTTGAGGGTCTTTTTGAGCCAGAAGCCAAAGGTGTCAACACTGCGATCGCGCACCGACTTACCCCGTTCCAGCACAATTGGCCGAAACCCCATCTGCGCCAGCATCAGCCCCGCAAACATGCCGCAGGGCCCCATGCCAATCACAATCGGTCGCGTCGAGAGGCTTGGTGGCGCTTGAGCCACCGGGCGGTAGGTCAGATCGGGCGTCACGGCTACCGTGGCGTCTTTCTTAAACCGCTTGAGCAGAGCCCTTTCCTTCGGCGTCTCCACATCAACGATGTAGACCAAGGCGATGTTGCCCTTTTTGCGGGCGTCATAGCTGCGTTTGAAAATAGTGAAGCTGCTCAAGTCTTCTGCTGCCAGGTGCAGCTTTTTGAGAATGGCCTCCTCAAGGGCGGCTTCGGGGTGGTCGAGGGGCAGTTTAATTTGGCTGAGGCGTAGCATACGAAATAGTGGGGCAAAGTCCCAGTGAAGCGCAGAGGATCATCATGCCATATTGGTCTCGGGTCTTACCATTCTGGGCGATCGCCCCTCAGGAATGACCTCCCTGGCCACTGTAGCTGAAGGTATCAGCTCAGCGATCGAGCCGATGTTGTGTTGATTGAGGAGAGATCGAGAATGAAACTAAATCTAGCCGTGGCGCTGTTGGGCAGCCTGCCACTGTGTTTGCTGGGCGGTGCAACGGCTTTGGCCAACACGATTGAACTTAGCGTGGCCCCCTCCTAGACGGCCCAGCGTCGAACTGCCCCGAGCGAATCATTGCCCACGAGACTATACAGCCTTACGCCGAGGGCGGGTTTGCCACCAATGGCATGATCAAACTGCGGGATATTGCCACCAACATCAGCGTCTCCCAATCCGATCGCTTCAGCACCACCTGGGTGGGCACACTCAAGCCCGAATATCGCAATTGCCAAGCTGCTGGCGGCATGCTCAGACTTGACGGGGAGACCTACGAGGGTCACTCCTATATCCGCGTTCAGCTGGTCAACGGTCAGGTCAAGGCCGTGCTCGATATGACCGGGCTACGCGATCCCAACGGGTTTACCACCGTGATTACCTTCAAGGGCCTGCGGGATGGCAATCCTCGCTGGACTTGGGGCGGCAGCGACTAGACACCTTCTTAATAACGGCTATGGATATTGCCCTGGGCGCAAGGTCTAGCACTTCGACAACAACCCACCTGGAGCCGAACCTAAAAGCATGGCAGCTATTCCGGCTCCAGATCATCGCGATTGTCTTCGTGGGTCGCTCTCAACATGGCGCGAATACGGTCAATATGAAGTTGAGAATCTTGCACCCGCTGCAAGACTGAAGAAGAAGAATTGCCCTGACTCTGGCCCATGGTGGCAATCAAGTTCTGGCGCTCTTCAAACATTCGCAGAGCCACCCACAGCGTTTCTTCAATCTTGGCCGTTTGCTGAGCTAGCAGCACCGCCGAGGTAAAGGCGTGGCCTGTATGGCAGCGATACCTGAGAAGCTCGCCTTCCGACATTTGCCACAGCACCCCACCACAGTCGGGACAGTTGAACGGCACTTGCCCGCCCAGCGCCTCGACTGAGGGCAAATCGCTTAAAACGCGTTGGGCAATTTCTGCCTCGATCACGATATCTTTTGGGGGTTGCTTGCGAGCGGGTAGTTTTCTCTGCACCAGCTCCGACAGCAGCATTCCCATTCCAGCGATGGGCAAGCAGTAGTCAGCTCCCACATTAGTGATGACCGATTGGGGCATATCTGGGTAGGACGCATCCAGCGGATCTTGGACAATACAGACGCCGCCGCATCGTTTAATGGCCATCATGCCGCTGGTGCCATCATCCAGGTATCCAGTCAGAATGATGCCGATGACGCGATTGCCGTAAGCCACCGCTGCGGAGCGAAACAAAGGGTCAATTGCCGGTCGGTAGCGATTTTCGCGCGCCCCTTTGGTAACCAGAATTTTTCCTTCCACAAGCAAAATATGTTGATCGGCGGGGGCTAGATAGATGTGACCACTTTGGAAGGGTTGTTCGTTGTGGGCCTGTTCGCAGGTTAGCCCTCCACTCTTATTCAAGGCTCTGACCAGCACGTCTCCAGTAGTCTCTGCACCCATGTGGTTGACCACAAAAATGGATGCCGGAAAACCTTTTGGAAACTGGGCGACCAGCTGCTTCAAGGCCTGCATACCCCCCGCAGACGCGCCAACAACAATGATTACCGGATGTTTCTGATTCATCGTTACCTCTGTTGTGTATAGGTTTAGCGCATTCCTCTCTCTATCAATTCAAATAGGTCTAGCCTAAGGGGAAAATCTACCGGAGGTTGCACCAGCGCATTGAATTCAGCTCATAGAGTAGAAGGGCTGTTGATTCTTTCGCCTTGACACCTGTGGATATTTACATTCTTGACCTGCTGGTGATTGGCTTATTGCTGCTGACAGTCACCTTGGGGTCGGGCTGGATTGGCCGGTTACCCCTGTCTTACGCGCTGATTTATCTGATTGTGGGGATTGCTCTAAGTCCCTACGGCTTTAATTTGGTGCAGACGCGACCCGACGCCGACCTTTTAGAGCGGCTGACAGAGTTTGTGGTGTTAATCTCTCTGTTTAGCTGCGGCCTTAAAATGAATCGTCCGCTAAAGAGCTGGGCGTGGAATTCGACGATTCGGCTGATTGGCTTTTTAATGCCGATTTCGATCTTTGCGATCGCCGCTATTGGCCACTTTTTTCTTAAGCTGGAGTGGGGCGTAGGTATTTTGCTTGGGGCAATTTTGGCTCCTACTGATCCGGTTTTAGCCTCTGAAGTGCAGCTCTATGATCCCCAAGATCGCGACGAATTGCGTTTTGGGCTCACCTCCGAAGGCGGCCTTAACGATGCGCTGTCCTTTCCCTTTGTCTACTTTGGGCTGCACTGGTTAAAAGACGACAACTGGCAGAGCTGGTTTGGGCGCTGGGTGGCCGTCGATTTATTCTGGGCGATCGCCGCAGGCCTGCTGGTTGGCATTGGGGTAGCTAGAGGCATCTGCTGGCTAGAGCAGCATCTCGCCAAAAGACATAGTATCGATGAGGTAATGGAAGATTTTGTTGGCCTCAGCACCATTTTGCTCGCCTATTCAGTGGCTGAACTGGTGCACGGCTACGGCTTTTTAGCCGTTTTTGTCGCTGGAGTAACCATGTACAACCGGCGGGAGAGCGATGAGCGATCACTCTCCCGTCTCAGGTTTATGGAACGGCTCGAAAAGCTAACCGAAATTGGCACTATTTTGCTGCTGGGGTCGCTGCTACGCGTTGAGCCCATGCTGAAGTTTGCGGTTCCGGGACTAATCATAGCGGGCTTGTTGTTCCTGGTAATTCGCCCCCTAGGTGCCTGGGTGAGCACCATTGGCTCTCCAGTCCACCCAGCCACGCGCTTGCTGTTTGGCTGGTTTGGCATTCGCGGCGTGGGCTCGCTGTACTATCTCACCTATTGTCTGGGTCAGGGTTTACAGGACGAAGCCGGCGAGATGATTGCTTGGTTGACCATCATTGTGGTCACTATTTCGGTAACGCTACATGGCGTCACCTCGACTCCGTTGATGCAGTGGTACGAGCACTATATTGGCGGTCGCAACGATATCGAGAAAGAGCTGTCCCCCTAGATCACAGTTCCCGATACTGTTCCCCAAGCTTCTGTCAGGGACAATCCTGTCATTTTTGTCGTGAAGCGGTGCTTAGATCAGCGACTAGGGCAGTTTTTGCAGATCTTGCTGAAGCTGCTCCGCCTGTTGCTCCACGACTTCAGCGGCTTGGTTGGCTTTCTCAATGTTTTCTGTGGGAAGTGGGGTCTCGCTAGTCTCAGCGGGCTTGTTTTGCTGAAATATCAGCATCCCCACTACCCCAAGCCCCACCAATAGCCCGACCAACGAGAGTCCACGCATGGTTTTTACCTATCCCTCGGCAGTTCAATACCCTTAAGGTACCCACGGGGCGGCACGATCGAGGCACAGCCTAGTTCCCTAGCCCCAGATGGCGGCTTGACATCCTTGGCATGGCGGTGCTGGGCTGCGATCGCACCGCCATGCCTGTAGAATTTTGCCATGACGACCTTTGTAGCCCTCGATTTTGAAACCGCCGATCGTTACCGCGACAGCGCCTGCGCCATTGGCCTGGTTCGGGTCGAGCAGGGGCAGGTGGTGGATAAGGTTCACTACCTAATTCGGCCCCCTCGGCGGCTGTTTGAGTTCAGCCACATCCACGGCATTACCTGGCGGCAGGTGGCGAATGAACCCGATTTTGCCGAGCTGTGGCCCGACATTGCGGCGATGCTGACGGGGGCCGACTTTTTTGTGGCACACAATGCGCCCTTCGATCGCAGCGTGCTCAACGCTTGCTGCAAGACCTACGGCATTTTGCCTCCGGCACCCGACTTCATCTGTACGGTGAAACTGGCTCGGCAAGCCTGGAACATTCGCCCGACCAAGCTGCCCAATGTGTGCGACTACCTGGGCATTCCCCTCAACCACCACAATGCCCTGTCGGATGCAGAGGCCTGCGCAAAAATTGCAATGCTGATTCCGACACAGTTCCAGCCGGCCGGCTAGGGGTGACGGCCAGCGTCAGCGATCGCAAAAGGAACAGACTGCCGCACTCAAGCATCCGTTCCTTTTACGCATCGGCACCCGTCAAAACCGCTTACGCTATTTACTCCCAGGGAATTTCTCCACGTAGGCCTGCATTTGCAGCGCAATCTTCCCAGGCTGCACATCCAGGTTTTGTAGCTGGAGCGTCATGCCGCTGAGGCTGAAATTGTGCAGGTCGAGCAGGTCTTTGGCCGCCACCAGCAGGCTCTGGGTTAGGGGTTCTGAGGTGTTTTCTGGCTCGATTTGAACATCGTTCAACACTACCTCATGCCCTTGGGGTCCCATAGCTGGGGTAGTGCGAAAGGCCACCTGCTGCCGTTCACCGGTTTCTTCTAGCACCACACTAGCGGCGATCGCAACCTGACCATTCCCTGGGAGAGAAAAGTCAATCTGCTCAGCGCTAACCTGCACCGGACGGCCGTCTAGGGTGACATCCAGAGACTTCAGTTTTTGCTGAATATAGTCAGAATTGCAGGCCCGCTCAATATCGACCTCGGTCAGCTCGACTGCAGCGGTGGCGTTGGTGGGGCGGGTTAGCTCGATGTTGCCGAAAGCCGCCTTGATGGGGTCAATGGCGATGCCGTCGGTTTTGACCGAAAGCTGCTCAGTACGCAGGTCATTTTTGATCACCAGACCACGCCCTTCAATTTCGGCCGACTCTAGCTGCCCCTGCATCAGTGCGATCGGGTTGGTGCGAATCTCGGCATCTAGGTCGTCTGCGGCATCGAGCTGAGTAGATAGCCCTACCTCAAATGCTTTGCTCAGGGCCTGCTCACCCAAATCTGAATTGCCTTTAGCCATCGTAACTGTCCTTCCATAGGGTTGAAGGCATAGTCTAGACGGCATTACAAACGTTTACGCTCTGCCGAGATGTGGGTCTTATGGCCGGCAATAGTCTGCTTAGGGAGGATAAATAATCTGCCTAAATCACCCCTTTAGAACTAGGAATCAGGTGAGCTCGACGGGGGTCTACCTCGGTAGCCATGCGCATGGCCCGCGCAAAGGCCTTGAATGTGGCTTCAATAATGTGGTGCGAGTTGATGCCGTCGAGCTGGCGAATGTGCAGGGTCATTTGGCTGTGGTTGACCACCGCCACAAAAAATTCGCGCACTAGCTGCGTGTCATAGGTGCCCACCCGCTGGGTAGGAATCTCCAGCCCATAGCTGAGGTGAGGCCGCCCCGAGAAATCTAGCGCTACCTGCACCAGCGATTCGTCGAGCGGCGCGACAAAGTGACCGAAGCGGGTAATGCCCTTGCGATCGCCCAGAGCCTGGTGCAGCGCCATCCCCAAGGTGATGCCCACATCCTCATTGGTGTGGTGGTCGTCGATCTCAATATCGCCTGTAGCCCGTACTTCTAAATCAATCAGCCCATGGGACGAAATCTGGTGCAGCATGTGGTCGAGAAACGGGATGCCCGTCTTCGCCTCACACTGCCCGGTGCCATCCAAATTAAGACTCACCTGTACGTCAGTTTCCCCAGTGGTGCGGCTCACGCTGGCGCTGCGGCTGGGGTAAGCCAGGCCAGGGGCAGGAACAGAAATTGGACGGTCTTGGGTTTGCATAGCGGGTTGCTGACGGGTAATGTCTCATTTTACCGAAGTCTGTATCCACCAACCGGCTGTGACCGTCGAGACAGAGACACGGTTTACGCCAACACGACTAGTTTTCTAGGGCCGCCAAAATTTGCTTACGGGTAATGTCGCCTGTCACCTTAGCCGCGCCCAACCCATCCGGCATAACAAACCGAACCTGGCCATCCTCCACTTTTTTGTCGCCCTGTAGCAGCGAGAGAATGTCTTCGGCGGCCAGCTGGGCAGGAATTTGGGTGGGTAGCCCCGCTTTCTCAATCAGTTTCAGCTGTCGCGTTTCCTCATCGGCTGTCCAGTAGTCGAGGGCGGTGGCGATTTTGCCGACCGCCACCATGCCGATCGCCACCGCCTCCCCGTGGTTGACCCCGCGATAGTTCATCAGGCTTTCGACCGCGTGGCCGATGGTGTGTCCATAGTTGAGAATTGCCCGTAGCCCCGCCTCTTTTTCGTCTTGGGAAACCACGTCGGCCTTGGCCTGGCACGATCGCGTCAGAATAGTGTGCAGCAGCTCGTCTCCCAAGTAACGATACTGGTCAAGGCGGGGCGCGGCCTCCAGAGTTTCAAACAGCTCTCGATCCCAAATCACGCCGTACTTGATTACCTCCGCCATGCCCGCCCGAAATTCGCGCACAGGCAGAGTTTTTAGCACTGTAGGGTCGATCAGCACCAGGCGCGGCTGATGGAATGCCCCAATCAAGTTTTTGCCTCGGGGATGGTTGACGCCGGTCTTGCCGCCAATGGAAGCATCCACCATAGCCAGCAGCGAGGTGGGCACCTGCACCACGTTCACCCCCCGCAGCCAAGTGGCGGCGGCAAAGCCCGTCATGTCGCCCACCACACCGCCCCCCAGGGCCACCATCGCCGACTTGCGCTCTAGGTAAAAGTCCAGGGCCGTATCGTAGATTTTTTGTAGCGAGCTGAGGGTTTTGTAGCGTTCCCCGGCGGGCAGCAGACAGGTTTCGACAACGTAGCCTGACTGGGTGAGAGAGGCTAGGGCGCGATCGCCATACCGCTTAAAAATCGCCGGATTCGACACCAGCAGTAGCTTTTGCCCCGGCTTCACCAGCAGCGACTCACCACCTCCTAGCCAGGTGCCTAGATGGTCTATGCCCCCAGTGGCCACCACCACATCGTAGGGCTCAGTCAGCAGTGGGACGGGGATGACGGATTTCATAGGGATGGCTGGGCGAGGGAGTGCTTTAAAACTTTAGCGTGTGTGGGACGGGGGGAATGAGGAGAGTGAGGGAGATAAGGAGGGTGGGGAAGAGGTGGGTTCTGGGTATGGCAAGAAATTGAGCTTGCTATCTCTATGGCAAGTCCTAGTTGCAAAAACTCTAATTCGGCAGCAGGAAGCGTGGTAGAAGCGTTGGCTCAACCACGCCCAAGGCTTCCTACCATTCGGCTCAATAAATCAGGAGTAATCAAACAAAACCCACCTCCCCCACTCCCTCATCTGCCTTATCTCCCCCACCTCCCCTACTCCCCACGCTCCCCACGCCGTGGTTCAATATAGAGTCGTAACCGTTGTGGAGAGAGAAGTTATGGGTGGTGTAGTCGCCTACGTGCTGTTTTTGTCGGTCATGGTGGGTACGGCTATTGGGCTGTACCTTGGTCTCCGGCTCGTGAAGCTGATTTAGCGCTCAACGTTAGGTACGCCATGGCCTGAATGCAGCCCAACAGCAGCCATCCCAAAATATTGATGCGGCCATCGTAAAAGGCCAGGTCAAAGATGGCAAAGGCTGCGGTGCCGCCAAAGCCTGTGAGGTAGCCCGCCAGCAGAGCCATGGCGTCGGGGGGTAACGGAACGGCAACTAAGGTAAAGGTGCCGCGCCCCAGCACCCACCCTACTATCCCCGTAAATCCCAGGGCAACCGGAATACCGGCCTCGGCGGCGAGCATCAGCCACAGGTTGTGAGCGTGGGGCAAGAAATCACCCGCCACCGGAAAGTCGGCCGGGTCGTACAACTGCTTAAAGGTACCCAATCCTGTGCCGAACCAGGGATGCTGCGGAATCATGTCAAGGGCCAAGCGCCAGACGCTAAAGCGTAACGAAACGGTGGCAAAGGCCTCGGGCAGGGTGCGCCCCCCCACACCCCAGATCAACGCGCTAACGGTAAGCAGCGCGATCGCTCCTAGCCCTGCCCAAAAAATATAGCGGTAGGGCCGCAGCAGACCGCCAAACAGCAGCAGCTGAATGCCTGCGATCAGCAGCCCGTTGCGAGAGCCCGAGCAGTAAATGCCCACCAGCACTAAGGCAGTGGCAGCGCAAATCCAAACGCTTTTAGTCCTGAGCTCAGGGCGGTTGAGGTAGTAGCCACAGAGCCCTAGCCCCAAACCAAACACAATCACCATGTAGTTGGCCAGGGCATTAGGGTGGCCAAACATTGCACTGGCGCGATGGCCGTAGTCGGTTTGTTGGTAGAGCCAAGCCAACCCAGGATGGCTGCCCCAGCGAATTAGACCGCCGGGCGATCGCAGGTAAAACTCTGCGATCGCCGTCAGGTTGACGGGTACAGTTGCCACCAGTAGCGCCACGGCCCAGTTGTGTAGCGTCGCCCTGGGCTGGCGAAACTGGGGCACAGCAATGGCGATCGCCCCGTAGAGCACGAAGAACGGCACGAAGTTAAGCGCTTGCAGGGCCGACTCCCCTGGAGCTTGGGAGAGAGCCACGCTGACCCCAATACCCAGAGCCAGCCACAGCCAGCCCTGGGTGTAAAGCAATCGGCCAATCGCCCGCCAGCCGTAGTACAGGCTGGCCAGCAAAAACCAGACTAACCCCGCGATCGCCCCATAGACGATGCAGGGCAACGCCACCAAACTGGCCAAAACCAACCGCTCCGAGGCTGAGCTACCAGCCCCAAAGCCTTTCACCCTAGTAGGCTCCATCGCCAATTACAACCACCCACACTGTTCTAAGCAAAATATAAATGTCTAGCCAGACCGACCAGTTTCTCACGTAGTAAGCATCCAGGTTGACCCGCTCGTCGTAGGAAACATTGTTGCGGCCCGACACCTGCCACAGCCCCGTCAGGCCCGGCAGCACCTTAGTGTAGAGGCTGTACTTGTCGGCGTAGCGAACGATCTCCTCTTCAACGATGGGGCGAGGCCCTACTAGGCTCATCTCTCCTCGCAGCACATTCCACAGCTGGGGCAGCTCATCTAAACTGGTGCGGCGCAGAAAATGGCCCACGCGGGTAATGCGTGGGTCGTAGCGCAGCTTGTGGTCGCGCTCCCACTGCTCGCGCAGCAACGGGTTTTCGGTTAGGTAGCGCTCCAACACCAGCCCAGCATTGGGCACCATGGAGCGAAATTTCCAGGCGACAAAAGTCGTATTGTTTTGCCCCAAACGCGGTTGGCCGTAAAACACCGGCCCCGGCGAATCGAGCTTAACTAAAACCGCAATCACCACCAGTATCGGCAGCAGGCAGAGCCCTATCACCAGGGTCAGCACCAAATCTAGAAGGGTTTTAAGCAGGCGGGGTCCCGGCAGCAGCAGCTGCTGCCGAATTTCTAGGCCTAAAATACCGCCCAGGTCTTTAGAATTGACCCACAGGCTGGCGACCCCAAATAGGTCAGGAATCATCAATAGGTGAGGGAAGGTGCGACCATACAGCTCCAGCACCCGCAGCAGCTTTTCTCGCTGCATTCCAGGCATCGCCACAATGGCGTAGTGGATATCGTGACGGAGGGCCAAATGCGGTGCGGCTGATAGTGGGCCGACAATAGGCACTCCACACAAACTGCCCTCATGCACCCGACTGTCGTCCAGTATGGCCACAGGCTTCAAACCAAAAGCGGGCTGATTCTTTAGAGTTTGAATCACTAGCTCGCCAGTACGCCCACCTCCCAAAATCAGAACCTGATACCCCCACCAGGGGTAGCGAGCAAATAAGTGCTTCACCACCAGACGCCCGGTCAGCACCATCAGCAACGACAGCAGCCAAGCCAGCAAAAACACGCCGCGCGAGTAGGTTTCGCCTTCACGGGTTAAAAAGAGCCCCGCCCCCAGCACCAGATAGGTAAAGGTGGTAGATAGACAGATGCGCCGCAGCTCATCGACGGGGCTCAGACCCACCGCTGGGTAAAGCCCAGCCACAGCGTAGGCCAGCAAAAACACGCCCAAAATTGGCCACAGCTGGCCATAGAGACTCGGTAGATACTCTCCACCAAAGGCTAACCGCAAATAGACCCCCGCACTACCGGCCAGGGCTAACGCCAGCAAATCAGATCCACTGAGGAGGGCAACCATCGGCAAGGAGCGGGTTGACATCCTCAAGGACAACATTACTGGATGAACCGTGCGCTCAAGAGGAAACATAAATTTCCCCAACACTCCTGAAACACCGACACTACTCTAATTCATCGCCCTGCTGAAATTTCAGCCATTTATCTGCCAAATAGGTGGTTAATTCCTGGCGAAATCTCAACTCAGAAAAAGCTTCGGCATGGAGGCGAATAGCTTCAGCCTCAAACTCGACTCCGTGTTGGGCAAAATGCTGCACGGCCTGCACTAGGTGATCCACAGTTTGCTGGCTAAACAGTAGCCCAGTTTTCCCCGGCTGTACGGTTTCGACACAGCCGCCCTGACCGTAGGCAATCACCGGTGCCCCCGCCGCTTGGGCTTCGACTACGGTGATGCCAAAGTCTTCTTCCGCCGGAAAAATAAACCCTCGACAACGCGCCATATAATCTGACACCACCGCGTCCGCAGGGTTCCGCAAAAAGGTGATATTGGGTTTGGCCGCTCGCTGCAGCTCGGCTAGGGCCGGCCCGTCGCCAATCACCACCAGGGGTAGCCCGAGACGGTTAAAAGCCTCGACGGTGAGATCGACCCGTTTATAAGGTACACAGCGCGACACTGTGAGATAGAAGTCGTCGCGGGGCTGCTGCCAACAAAAGCGATCGACGGCTACTGGGGGATAAATCACCGTGGCGGGGCGGCGGTAGGTTTTCCAAATGCGGCGGGCCACGTAGCGAGAGTTGGCCACGAAACAGTCGACCCGGTGGGCGGCGGCCAAATCCCACAAGCGCAGGTAGTGCAAAATCAGGCGGGTGAGGGCGCTTTTTGCTCCCCGCGTGAGCCCCGCCTGCTGTAGGTACTGGTGCTGCAAATCCCAAGCGTAGCGAATGGGTGTATGCACATAGCTAACGTGGAGCTGGTGGGGACGAGTGAGTACCCCTTTGGCTACGGCGTGGTTACTGGAGACCACCAGATCATAGTCTGAAAGGTCAAACTGCTCCACCGCCAGGGGCATCAGCGGCAAATATTGACGAAAGTGTCGCCGCGCCCCGGGTAGTTTTTGCAGGAAGGAGGTCTCAACCCGAGTCCCTGGTGGGATTAGAGACACCGCCTCAGGTTCTAAGAACTGCACGAGGCTGAAGACATCTGCACGAGGGCACACCGCCAGCATTTGCTCGACGACTTTTTCTGACCCCGCCCGGCTGACGAGCCACTCGTGCACAACCGCTACGGCGGCAGGTAAAACTTCAGAAGTCATTTAACCTGAGGGTAAAGGAAGCAGTCGAAAGGTTGCTTGGGGCGATCGCAGCAATCGATCAGCCATGGCCGATGCACTAATAGTCCCATGGTTCCAGGCTGGGGTTGGGTAGCGGCTCGGCGCTTCAATCTTATCAGCGCACCTCTCCCTGGAATGGGTTATCTAGCTAAACCGCGGTAAGGAATGATGGGGTAGGAAATCATGGAGTGATGATTTTATCCCAGTTAATCCCCAATCCCACGCCCTAATCGCAGGTCGCGCTCCCTTCAATCCCCGTGTAATTGAGACTTACCTGAGAACCGCTCCGGGGGTTGCCCCCCGAGAGATCGGTCAACGCCACTGGATAACTGCCACCAGCAGGCGGACTGGCACTGCCCTGATATAGCGGCTGTCCGTCGTTGCTGCTGCCCTGCCGGCTGAGGGTGGCATCGAAGGTGTTTTTGGTTTCCAAGTTGACGAAGCGCACCAGGTGAAAGCCGTTCGCATCGTAAAAAGCGGTGACGGCCATACCTTCCATCACGCCCTCGCAGGTATTGCTCTCGTTAGCCTGCTGCGATAAGGGAGTGGCCCGCCCATCGGTATTGATAAAATCGCCGCGAATCCAGCCCTCGGCTCCAGACTTGTCAAATTTGACGAAGTACCAAGTGCCATCGCTGCCCTCGGTCGATCGCAGCAGCTCCACCGGATCGCCCACCAGGCCATAGCCCTTGGCTGCGGAGTCGGCGGAGGGCTGCGATCGCAGATTAATCTGCGCCTCGGGCTGATCCGCAATCAGCTGCGCTGCCTGGGGTGGGTTCACCGCTGTCCCGATTCCCGCCACCCCAGGTTCCGGTGGGTTAGGCGTAGGGCGGGGGGCGGGGGCAGTTCCAGGAGTTGAAGCGGCGGGGTCGCTCACCACCGACTGATCCTCATCGACGGGGAGTACCTCGACCGCCGCATCGTTGTCGCGCCACCAGCAGCCGGCCGTCGTCACACTCAGCACGCCGCAGAGTCCCCACGTCATCCACCGCTTACCCCGTACCATAGCCACTTCCTTCAGGAAATCCAGAGATATAGCATAGCGCCTGGTCCCAGGGCGGTTGATGTTTAGCTGTGGGAGTTCCAATTCTGCAACAATCCCCACTCCCTACCCTCACCCCTGACTTCCTCACCTCCCAAATGCAACTACCGCCCCCTCTGCCACCACGTAGGCCACCTCTCCCGGCGCCAGGGCGATGTTATAGCCGCCGGTAAACTCGCCAAAGGAGGGTAGCATCAAGCGGTTCTGCCGAGGCTGCCAGTGAAAGCAGGGCAGGCGCAGGCGATCGCACCCCATGCTCAGGCGAAAACAGGGGTGAACATGGCCGCAGATATTCAGCCGGTTGGGGTCTAGGTCGGGCTCGTGGCTCAGGAGCACCCCCTCGACCTCCACCGCCTCCATAAAACATGCCACTGAGAGCTGGGTCAGGGTGTCTTCCAGGGGGCGATCGTGGTTGCCGAGAATGAGATGGGCGCTCACCTGGGTGCGGTGCAGAAACTTTAGCCAGGCGTCAATTACCTCATCGTCCATACCCACAAGCCCGTGGAAGAGGTCGCCCAAAATCCATAGTGAATCGGGCTTGTACTGCGCGCACAGGGTCTCAAGCCGCCCCAGGGTGGCATGGTTGACCTGGCTAGACACCGGCAGCCCATAGTGCTGAAACGTCTCTGCCTTGCCTAGGTGCACATCCGACACTAGCAGCAGCTTTAGCGACTCCACAAAAACCGCTCGCTGGGGCAGCAGCCGCAGCTGAATCTGGCCTACAGTCAGTGTTTCTGTAGCGACAAGGGGCAGCGACATCAACAACCCAATCCCAACACTATGGGTGTCACTGTAAAGGATTTAGCCTATTTGCGCTGCAACCCGTTGACTCTGCCGGTTCCTATCTGGCCAGCAGGGTCATGATCTTCGCCACCATCGCCAGGCTCTCTTCGTAGAGCACATCCTCGCCCCAGCGCTGGAGCTGCTGGCCCAGCATAAAGTCGGCCTTCTGGTCAGAGAGAGCCGTGACCTGCTCCACCTGACAGGCCTGGGCACCGCCTCCGGCTTCCATGCGCATGCAACCGGTAGTCTCAGAGCACAGAATGGTGCAGCAGTTGGCATTTTTGTCGGTGGAGGCCAGCCGGAGCCCAGTCAAGTCGCCCACCACTTCTCCCGAGTCTGCCACCGGAATGCCCGCCAGCTCCGCCTCAATGTCTAGACCATCAGTGCCTTTGAAATAGATCTTTTTGATGTTGTAGATGCCGCCTTCCTCGATGTAATCGATCGGCTGCCAGCCCAGGCGGCTGGCAAACCAGCCCAGGTACAGCAGCGCCTGAGCCGCGTTGCCCTGCTCATAGTCAATGCTGATGCGGTCTACATCCACCAGCGACTCGCGCCGCTCTGGGGGGTCAAAGGCAGCGGCGGTCAGCTCCTGCCAGGGGGCTAAGCGGTGCCAGTTGAGGTCAGCAATATAGGTATCCGCTTCGATCAGCTCCTGCATTTTTTGCAGCTCGGCCTCAGCATCGCTAAAATAGCTCGAATCAACAATGATGCAGTTGCTCGACTTCGCCAGGTTTTGAAAGATCAGCTGTTCGGGGCTGGGGGTAGCCTTCCACCACACAAACTTAGGCAACTCCGGCAAAATCAATGAGGCAATTAGGTCGCTGACTCGCCCCAGGGCGGCTTTGGTGCCCCGCAGGTTGATGTACTCACAGCACACCAGATTGCCTGTTCCTTTTTTTTTCACCGGGCAGTACACCGAAACCTGGGCCGTGACCCCTGTATCTTCCCCAAAGGTGGGGCAAAGGCTGATGATTCGACAGGGGTTGTGGGCCGAGATCGACTCGCTGAGGCTAAATCCCCGCTGGTCGAGGTTCGGGTACTGTTTTTGGGCCTCAGAAAGCTGGGCATACTCCTGACGCAATCGAGCTAGGGTGGGGGGGTCAACCCGGCCCGTAACCCGCAGATCGTAGGCCATCTGGGCCTGGCGGATGGCTTCGCGGGTCTGACTGCCGTGGCTGCTGTCGATGAAGCCGGTGTAGTAGCCCAGGGCTGCCAAGATCTGCTGTACTTCCTCGGGTTCGTAGATCACCATGGTGAAGGTGGTGGCCCGAGTCGCCATAGGAGCGGTTACCCCTGAGTCTTGCTGATACCAAATATTGTGTAGCTCTGACTCGATCTCATCTAGAGAAATATCTTTGGGCTTTTGGAGAGCGACGATGGGAGTCGTAGTCATAGGAATGTTGGGGGTAAAGGGGAATTTGGGGGTTTTTAGTTCTAAGTTTTTAGTTTTGAATTTGGGAATTGAGCCTCAACTTAAAACTCAAAACTGAAAATCCAAAACTTTTCTTCCTAGAGGCGTCGCCAGCGGCGGCCATCTTTGTTTAGCAAAAACTCTGCCTCCATCGGGCCCCAGGTGCCCGCCTCGTACATCGGAATCGCTTTTGGATCAGCAGGGGCGTCCCAGGCTTCGAGCAGGGGGGTCAGCAGCCGCCACGAGGCTTCGACCTCGTCACCCCGAGTAAACAGGGTTTGGTCGGCCAGCATGCAGTCGACGATCAGGCGAGCGTAAGCGTCAGTGTTGGCCTGGCCAAAGGCGGCATCGTAGCGAAAGTCCATGTCTACCGATCGCGTCCTGAGCGAGTTCCCCGGTGTTTTCACCTCAAACCGCATGGAGATACCCTCGTCGGGCTGAATCCGCAGGGCCAGCACATTGTGGTTCATCTGCTGGGCGGCCGACTGAAACATCAGGTGGGGCACATCTTTGAAATGGATGGAAATCTCGCTCACCTTCTTAGGCATGCGCTTGCCGGTGCGCATGTAGAAGGGCACCCCCTTCCAGCGCCAGTTGTCGATCTCGAGCTTAATGGCGCTAAAGGTCTGCACCGTCGAGTTGGAGCTAGCCCCCTCCTCCTCACGGTAGCTCGGTACCGATTGGCCTTTCATCCAGCCACCGGAGTACTGCCCGCGTACCGCCGACTGACTGATGTCGTCGATATCGGCTAGGCGGGTGGCTTGCAGCACCTTGGTCTTCTCGTTGCGAATGCTGTCGGCGTCGAGGGAGTTGGGGGGTTCCATAGCGGTGAGGCAAAACAGCTGCATCAGGTGGTTTTGCACCATGTCGCGCAGCGCCCCGGCAGTCTCGTAGTAGCCCGCCCGGCCCTCTAGTCCCACGGTTTCGGCCACGGTAATCTGCACGTGGTCCACAAACTGTCGGTTCCACAGGGGCTCAAAAATGGCGTTGGCAAAGCGAAACACCATCAGGTTTTGAACGGTCTCTTTGCCCAGGTAGTGGTCGATGCGGTAGATCTGGCGTTCGTCGCAGACATCTTGCACCACCCGGTTGAGCACCCGTGCTGAAGACAGATCTTTGCCAAAGGGTTTCTCAATGATCAGTCGCTGTTTATCGGGGTCTTTGAGCATGCCTGCGGCCCCAAGCTGCTGGGTGGCCTCGCCAAAAAAGCGTGGTGCTACCGAGAGATAAAATACCCGGTTGCCCTTGGTGCCCCTGGTCATGTCAATCTCGGCCAGCAGGGTTTTAAGCGCCTGATAGGAAGCTGGGTTGTCGATGTCGCCGGGGCAGTAAAACAGCCCTCGCGCGAAGTCATTCCAAATGGCTTCATGGCCCAGGCCGTTGCCAAATTCTTCTACCCCTTCGCGCAGGTGCTCGCGAAAGAACTCGTGGCTCCATTCGCGGCGGGCGACGCCTACAATCGTCAGCTCGGGGGGCAGCCGCCGCTCGCGCCGCATCTGGTAGATAGCTGGCACAATTTTGCGCTGGGTGAGGTCGCCAGAAGCCCCAAAGATGACTAAAATCTGCGGCTCAGGAATCCGGTCTTGTTGGAGACCAACGCGCAGGGGATTTTCAAGTAAGGACACCATAAGCGTGGGGAGTAAATGTTAGTAACGACGCACTGACAAGACTGGTAGTGACTGAATTGGCGATCGCGGCAGCCACCTACAAATAACAGAAATAGAAATCTATATTGACAGCAGATTTTACAAATCTGATGAGACTATAGACGGTCTTAATCAACCCCCAAAGAAAGGTATTAAATAAAACTATTTGTGGTTCAGGCCGTAGCCCAGGCTACCGGTTTAGCTTTACCTAATCAGTTTAAATGGGGTTTAACGGGACGGGGCGATTCTCATCCAGAGAGGCTTTCCTTCGAAACGTTTCACGAACGCCAACGCCCCAAGTGGACCGCTGACCCGCCCCTTCCCTAACTCTAATTGGCCAGCAGAGTGCTCTGGCGGCGGCTGTGGTCTTGAATGAAGGACTCCACCAGGGCCACATCGTCGCGGCTGCCCACCACAAAGGGCGTGCGCTGGTGAATTTTGCCGGGCACCACCCCCATGATGTCTGCAGTGCCGGTGCTGGCCCGACCGCCGGCCTGCTCAATTAAAAAGGCCAGGGGAGCCGTCTCGTAGAGCAGCCGCAGCTTACCCTCGGGTTTTTTGGTGGTGCCGGGGTAGAGAAACACGCCCCCCTGGGTCAAAATGCGGTGAAAGTCGGCCACCAGCGCCCCAGTGTAGCGGGCCGAATAGCCATCGTGACGGTGCACGTAGCGGGTAAAGTCGCGAATGGCCTCTTCCCACTGCCAAAAGTTGCCCTCGTTGACGCTGTAGGTAGGGCCATGGGCTGGCACCTGAATATTTTCGGTGGCTAAAATAAACTCGCCTAGGCTGGGGTCGAGCACAAAGGCATGCACCCCGCGCCCAATGGAGTACACCAGCACAGTGCTGGGGCCATAGAGAATGTAGCCCGCCGCCAGCTGCTGGTGGCCGTCTTGCAGCAGATCAGCCCCGCTCTGGTCGAGGTCGTCGCCCTGCTGACGGCGAATGGAAAAAATCGAGCCGACGTTGAGGTTGATATCGACGTTGGATGACCCATCAATGGGGTCGTAGAGCAGGGTATAGCGACCAATCGGGCAGTTTTCAGGAATGTAGTAGGGCTGATCCATCTCTTCAGAAGCCAGGCGACAGACCAAACCGCTCTGCTTAAAGACCGAGATAAACACGTCGTTGGCGTAGATATCCATCTTCTTGACGGCTTCGCCCTGAACGTTGGTGTCGCCGGTAAAGCCCAGAGTCGACTCCATCAGCCCGGCGCGGCTCAGATGGCGGGCGATGATCTTGCCGGCTAAGGCAATGCGGTTCATCAGGGCGCTGAGGTCTTGGGCCTCGGGGCCAAAGCTGTGGAGCTGCTCAAGGACGTGACGGGAGAGGGTGGTGCAGTCCCGATCGAGGGCAAAGGCGGAGTCAGCGGGCTGGTAGTCGGCCATCGTAGGATTCCTTTCTGTGGGATAGGGCTGTGGCGTCTAGCGAGGGCGACAATCCCCTGGTGTTGTGTCTACAGGCTGTCTCCATGGTAAGAAGGCAGACTGCGATCGATGGCCAACCTTTAGAGACACTTTAGAAATGAGGCAACGCTGAGCACCAGAATTGGCCTCAGACTCAGGACTATTTCAAGATTAGTAACAGCGCGATCGGGCACTGGGCTGGCCGGGGGAGAGAAATGTTTCTCGTCCCCCTAGGCAGAGTACTTAGGAATTTTCTCTCTCAGAAGCCAATTCAGCCTGGCTCAACCAGCCTAGCACCAGGGGATTGACCAGCTCGGGGGCTTCATCCTGAGGGCAGTGGCCCACGCCCGGAAGTTCTTCAATTGCCTGAACTGTTGGATAGTTCGCCAGGTTCCGACCCATGGCTACCGGCTCCCAGGGGTCGTCTTGACCCCAGATAATCCAAACGGGGCAGTGAACCTGGGGCAGCAGATCTTCGGGCAACGGGCCTTGGGAGTAGCGCACAAAAGCCAGAAACACGTCGGCGGCCCCATCAGTCAGGGCGGGGCCAAGAATAGCCTCAACCAACTCGTCAGTGATAGCCTCCGGGCGGCGGTAGGCTTGGCCGAGCAGATTGCGAATGACTTTGCGTTGGGCAATACGGGAGAAAAAGAAGCGACCAACCTGCGGATAGCTCAGCAACCTTTGCACCATGGGAGTGCTGAGGCGCTGGTGCCAAGGAATTTCGGCCCGTCGCCGCTCGTGCAGCAGGCGAATAGAGCAGTTGAGCATGACTACCCCCTTGACCCACTCAGACCCATCCACAGCGGCCTGGAGCGCCACGATGCAGCCGATGGAGTTGGCCACTAGGTAGGCGGGCTGACCAATCACCTCGCGGCAAAAGTCTATAATTTGCTGGCCCCAGGTCTCGAAGGTGTAGGCCAGGGGGTGGTTGGGAGTGGGTTTGTCGGAGAGGCCAAAGCCAATTAAATCGATCGCATAGGCCTGAAAACTTTCGCCGTAGGCCGGCAGATTTTTCCGCCAGTGAGCGCTCGATGCCCCAAACCCGTGAATGCACAGCACTGGGGTACCCGTTTCGCCCATGTGTTGGTAGCGAATAGAAAACCCCTGCCATTGCCAGGTTTTAACATCGGGAATAGCCAGGGCAGTCGTCACAGCGGTAGCTCTCGAGGAAGTCAGATTGCTTAATACTCCTTTACAATAGCGAAAAAGGGTGAGGTTCAGCCAGGGCTAGGAGCGGGCCGACTCGTGGATGACGGCGATCGCCCATAGGCAGCCCAATAGCACGAGCGATCGCGCCAACACCTGTTCTAGAAAGAACACGATGGCCGCAGCTACGAAGGATAAGTCGAGCACCAGGGCGATGACGTAGGCAATAGTGCAGCCCGCTAGCCCAAACAGGAAGTACTTGATCAGGCTGAAGGTGAGGCTGAGCAGGTGATGGGGGCGACGGGGGCGTTGCATGGTAAGGTCCTCTAGGCTAAGAGCATGGCGATCGGTAGCACAGTTACTAATCAATGGTTGTGATCATTAGGTGTGGTTTGGGGCGAGGATGTGACGGGATAGAGAAGTGGATGGGTGAAAGAAGCCGCGAAGAATGGGCCAAGGTCACCTGATCCCATGTGCAGTGGGCAGTTCAGGATTGCTGGGCTAATGCTTAAATTGGTATGGGTTGGCTCAACCCCAGTGGCAGTTAGCCAGGTGGATAACTTTTTATGCCTCCATTGACCGACGATACGCTCTGGGCCATTCTCAACGACGAGCTTGACGACAACACCGTGAATCGTCTGGTGTGGCGCGGCCTGGGCTACCAGGAAACTGTTGCTGGCTGGGATCGCTCGGCGGTGGAGACAGCTTGGGCCGAGAAATACCCAGAGCCGCCGAACTTTATCGAGAGTCGCCCAGCAACGGTGCAGTTAACCCGCTCGATTCCACGAGAGGATAAGCAGTTGCTAAAGGAAGAACTGGGCTTTAAGGGCTACACGGTCGATCAGCTGATCCCTCGGTTGACGCGGCGGGCGACGATGGTGAGCTGGCTGCTGAGCCACCGCAAGCAGCAGGCCACGGGTGACTTTTCCTCTGAAGACAATGCCTGAACAGCTCAGCCGCCGACAGCTCAGCTACATTGCCCAAAATTAGAAAAGGATGCGGGTAAACCGCATCCTCGCTCTCAACCCACGGCGCTCTCTCCGTGGATCTTGGTTCTGCCAGGGGCGTTGGCGAAGGCAACCTGTAGCGTGAGGGTTGCCGTTCGGCCAAGGGCCAGCAGAATAACTCAATAGGTTAGAACTCGTCTGGTTTAGGCTCTTCAACCTTGGGGGAAGAATCCAAAAAGATGTCGGTGGCTTTGAGCTGGAGCCCGGCCCGCGCTTGGGAATCGGTTTTGCTGACGTAGGGGGAGGCATCGATCGCACCGCTAGCGATAATCAGCGAGCCTTTTTTGACGTGGGTGAGCTTGCGCCAGGCGGGGGAGCCTTCCCACACGCTGATGTCAACGGTAAAGCTGTCGTTGTCTTTGCGGCCAGGGATGCGATCGACGTAGATAGTTATTTCGGCTACCTGAGCGCTGCCGCCGGTTTTGCGCTCAACGTGACGCACCTGAGGGTCAGCGGCGACGTTGCCGGATAGAGTACACAGATTTAATCCACGACTGGACATAGCTGGGGTCTCCTTAGGGTAGATGCACTAGACCCCGCCCGACGCGACAGATGCCTGTGGCTTTAATATGCACAAGCTAAATTCACAATTCGCTATGGATTTTTACGTATTTTTTTAGACTAATGCCTACGTATATTTATCAGCGTAGGAAAAAGGGGGATTGTAAAGTTGGCTTCGGCCAGGGTCCAGCTTAGCGATATGCTAGGCCTGAAGGAATTACAGTGCTATGACCACCCAATCGGTAAATCAAGCTGACCGCAAACTTTGGCTAGCGGCTATAAAGCCCCCTATGTATAGCGTTGCCATCATGCCGATGGTGGTGGGCAGCGCGATCGCCTACGCTGAGACTGGCCGGTTTGACGGCGGTATTTTTGCGCTATTTCTGCTGGCGGCGGTGCTTATTTTGGCCTGGGAAAACCTCAGTAATGATGTGTTTGACTCTGAGACCGGCATTGATGTCAACAAGGCTCATTCTGTCGTTAACCTGACGCGCAATCGGAGATTGGTTTTTGCCTTAGCAAACCTGTGTTTGGGCCTAGGCATCGCTGGGATTGTGGCGATCGCCCTGGCCCAGCAAGACCCTACGGTGCTGGCGATCATTCTGCTGTGCTGCGGGTTGGGCTACATGTATCAGGGACCGCCCTTTCGCCTGGGGTATCAGGGGTTGGGGGAGGTGCTGTGCTTTTTTAGCTTTGGCCCCCTAGCCATGGGTGCGGCTTACTATAGCCAGACCCAGAGCTGGTCTTGGGACAGCCAGATGGCGGGGGTGATGGTGGGGCTGACCACAACCCTGGTTCTGTTTTGCTCCCACTTTCACCAGGTGGAGGATGATATTGCGGCGGGCAAGCGATCGCCCATTGTGCGTCTGGGTACGAAGCGAGGGGCGATGCTGGTGCCTTGGACATGTGGAATTGCGTTTGCGATCGCCGCCCTGGGCCTAATTCTTGGCCTGTTTCCAATTTGGACGGCCCTGGTGTTTGGCAGTGCGCCTTCGGCTTGGCGGCTGAGTCGCCACGTTACCCGCTACCACAACCAACCCCAGCGGGTCTTCAACGCCAAATTTTTTGCCATTGGCTTTCACTTTTGGAGCGGGGTGCTGTTGAGCCTGGGGTTTTGGCTGAGCACCTATGGGCGTTGAGCTAGCAATTCGCCCTTACCGCAGACGATTCGCTCAGCCCTTATACACTGCCCACGGCCCGTGGGTATGGCGAGAGGGGCTGCTGCTGCGCCTGAGAGATACTCTGGGGCGAGTGGGCTACGGGGAGGTGGCTCCAATTCCTTGGTTTGGTAGCGAGTCGGTGGCAGAAGCCCTAGCGTTTTGCCAGGGTCAAGCGGAAGAATGGCGATCGCAGCCCATTCCCGGCGAGCTGCCGGCCACCCAGTTTGGGCTAGAGTCGGCAGCGGCGGACTTGGATACGGAAAACTCTGTTGGTGGGCAGGAACCGGCGATTCCTGCGGATAGCTTTGCTAACGCTACAATCTGCGGTCTTCTGCCCGCTGGCAAAACGGCGGTAGAAATCGCCCTCCAGCGCTTAGCCCAGGGTCATCGAACCCTAAAGTGGAAGATCGGCGTGCATCCTATTGCTGACGAAATTCACGGCTTAGATCAGTTGGTGCAAGCCCTTCCCCCCGATGCTCGACTGCGGCTGGATGCTAATGGCGGGCTGAGTCTAGCCCAGGCCGAGCAGTGGCTGGCGGCCTGCGATCGCGTTAACGCCAGTCCTCAGTTGGCCACGGTTGAACACCTGGAGCAGCCGTTGCCGCCCAATCAACTAGCAGCGATGACAGCGTTGGGGGAGCGATATCAAACCGCGATCGCCTTAGATGAGTCGGTCGCCACGGTGGATCAGCTAGAGGATTGTTGGCAACGGGGCTGGCGAGGAGTGTTTGTGGTCAAGCCTGCGATCGCCGGTTCACCCCAGAAACTAGAAGCATTTGGCCATCATCATCGGCCTCGCCTCGTCTTTTCCTCTGCCTTTGAAACCGTAATCGGACGACGGGCTGCCTTAGCAATCGCAGCGCGCTGTGCTCCTTCCCCGGCCTCAGCCCTAGGCTTTGGTACCCAGGGCTGGTTTGCCGACGACTGGGATACCCTCACCCCCGCCGAACTATGGGACAGACTATAAAGGCGCTGCTTCAAACTCGCTGGGGCGACGATTGGCTGATTGGCCCCAGCAGTCAGGAGTTTTGGCAGCGTCTAGGCGAACTTACTCCTGTTTTTGCCACTTACAGAGAGTCCTGCGGTTCTCACAGCTCTGGAGTTTTGATTGCCGAACCTGAGCCGCTTCAATTTTTGACGACCTGTCTGGCCGCTTGGTCAGAAGGCTGCACCGTGGTATTGGCTAACTCTCGCTGGGGCGATCGTGAGCGCCATCAGGTGCAAACTCTAGTCAACCCCAAGTGGGATGAGCAAGTTGGGCCGAAAATTAAGAGCTACCCTTGCCAGGTAGCGGCAGGCCAGCCAGGGCAAATTCTCATTCCCACAGGCGGCTCGTCTGGACAGATCAAACTTGCGGTGCACAGTTGGAATACTCTGAACGCCTCCATTGAAGGATTTCAGTCTCACTTTGGGGTTGAGGCTGTGCAATCCTACTGCGTGCTGCCGCTGTTCCACGTCAGCGGGCTAATGCAGGCGCTGCGGGTACTGGCTTCGGGGGGCTATTTGGCACTGCAACCCTACAGTGACCTCAAAGGCGGAAAAAGAGCTGCCTTGCCCAGCGGTGGATTTCTATCGCTGGTGCCAACTCAGCTGCAAGAATTGTTGGCTTTAGGCGGTGAGTTAATTCCCTGGCTGCAAAGTTTTCGGGCGGTGTTGCTGGGGGGCGCTCCAGCCTGGCGATCGCTGCTCGATCAGGCCCAGGCAGCTCAAATTCCCGTCGCTCTCACCTACGGCATGACCGAAACCGCGGCCCAAGTCGCCACCCTGCTACCAGAGGAATTTTTGGCGGGGCACCGCAGCAGCGGCAGACCCTTGCCCCACGTCAGTCTCACTATTCTCAACGACCAAGGCCAACCCCAGAGATCAAGAAAGCCCGGCAAAATTGTCATTCGCTCCAATTCCCTTGCCCAGGGATACCTGCCATCGGCTGGGGCGGCGATCGCGGCAAATTCTCTCACCACCGATGACATTGGCTATTTCGATGACGGGGGCTATTTACATATCATCGGGCGCAGCAGCACCAAGATCATCACCGGCGGCGAGAATGTGTTCCCTGAAGAAATTGAGGCGGTGCTGCTGGCGACGGGATGGGTGAGCGATGCCTGTGTGGTTGGGTTGCCGTGCGATCGCTGGGGTCAGCAGCTCTGCGCCTTAGTGGTCATGGATTCCCCGATGCCGCTAAAAGATCTGCCCGAGCAACTGCGATCGCTGTTGGCCCCTTACAAACTGCCTAAGCAATGGATTCTGGTTAGTAGCTTGCCCAGAACTGCCCAGGGCAAACTCAGTCGGCCACAGGCCTTGGCCCTGGCCCTGGCCCAAAGAATTCTGGGCATGGACTGCCAAAATTCCTAACTCATTTCACGGGTTTGATCCATTTTTGCTGCCGCGCCAGCTCTAGACTGGCGGCGGCGGTGGCAAAAATGAGCAGACTTTCTGCGATCGCCACCGCAAAGGGCCAGCCGCGTAGGCTCACCGCCGCTGCCACATTCACCAGAGCCAGCCCCCGCACCAGGCTAAAGGCCAGTACAACCCCCGCTTTAAGCTGAGAGTTTTCGTCTTGACGCACGGCGTAGCGATAGGTGATGCCAAAAAGGCCGCCAGATAACCCCGCAATGACAGCGCTGATCCAGAAGGTGCTGCCGCTCAGACCGGATGCGATCGAGGCTAGCGCCCCGTCCCAACCGAGGGATGGCACACGGTGGGCCAGCAGGAGCCCAGCCGCCACCGTGCCAGCAGCGATACCTGCCAGTACGGCTGCCTTCAACGACTCAATTCGGTCTTCATCGGTAAACGGACGTTCTATGGGCAGAGGCATAGATTGTTCATCTCTGTGATCAGTAAGGTTAGCCAATTCAGACGAAACAATTGGCAAGCTTAACGGTCCGAAGGTTCGCAAAATTCAAGCGGTTGAATCAGCTATGGCATCGTCTTTGGGGCAGAAACATCACTTTTGAGCGTAAAACCCTAAATGGTTGGCCACCGGACGCTCCCGCATTAGAATTTTGGTGTGCATGGGAGCATTTAGAACCGTTGGCCTTGACCCGGTTTTAACAACTAAGGTGGATGAACCCCCGCCGTCTAAGCAAAGCGCCGTGTCAACCTCAATCTGACTAAAGACTTCGGTTAGCTCTGCCAGGGTAATGCCCTCACTGTAGAAAGGCTGCTTGCCATCGACGATAGCCAACCATAGCGTTTCCCCCGTCTTGTTCACAGCAACTGCCGTACGAGAGTAGGGCTGATCCGACTCGGGCGTACCTTTAAGGGCAACCGGGTTGTTGTTAAGGATTAACAGATCTCGGCCTGCAACGGCCTGGGCGGTACCGACAGGACATTCGCCTGTCTCCGAGATTTGGGCACGATTAGCTGGGGAAATACAGAGGGCTGGCCAATCTGCCTCAGCAGAAGCATAGGCAATGCCATTGGAAATAGCTTGGCCTACCAGCTTGACGCGATCGCCTGCGTGGGGATAGAAGTCCCAAGGAGACTTTTCACGAAACGGATAGAAGTAATTCGCATTGATTGCTAGCTGCAAGTCAAATTCCTGCAAGAATTCTGACGTCGTCCTTGCAGTGGTCTCACCCCGATCGTCTGTAGGCTTGCCCGGAGTGGTGAATGCTTGGATGCCAGGGGTTGTCAAATCAAGGGTAATGAGATGCAGGATGTAGGGGCGAGGAGAAGAATATACGCTTCGCTGATAGCTAATTCCTGGAAAAAGGGTTTGCTGAGTCAGCGCGTGAGGGGGGCGCTGAAAACAGAGCTGTGCATATAAAATCAAAGGCAGTAACAGCACTGTTGCGACCATTAACTGCCATTGTCGTCCTACTCTTTTCAGCACGGATAGCGTATGGGTGATTTGGATTCCCTCGATTTTAGCAATCGGGATTTACGCAACCGCTCCTTTAGGAGCAGAAACTTGAATGGTGCTGATTTTAAAGGTTCTGATATTCGAGGCTGTGACTTTGGCCAGGCCCAACTGGTAGGGGCTAATTTTGAGCGCGCTAGAACAGGACAAACCCGTCGCCAAGTGTTTCTACCGCTTGTGGTTGCTGGAGCGTTTGCTTTAGCGCTTGCCTACGGACTGAGCCAAATGGTTTTTGGCGCTTTGGGGCAGACGCCAGAGCAATCGGCCTGGATGTCTGTCGTCATGCTGCACATCTTTTCAGGATTGGCGGGGGTTGGCTCGGCCAGCTCCGCTCTATTCGGGTGGGGTGGCAGGGTTGGTCGAGCCGGAATATATCTATCTGGCGTTTGTTCAGCGGCGTTGACAGGCTTTTTCTACCTTGGCAGCTACTTTGACCAAAACCTTAAGGCTGCGATCGCAGGTGCAGTTGCCGGGGCCGGCCTCGCGGTCGTCTTCAGTTTGATTGCCAAGAAGCCCATGGGAGTGATCATTCCCGCAATGGGCGCAATTGCTGCCTATGGGTTCTCCTTTTTGGTATGGACTGCGGCGATCGCCCATTTGAGCGCTAGGCAGTACATCTGGGGCGTTGGCTTGGGCGCTTTGTCGCTGGTCTATGTATGGTTTGCCATCTGCTCGCTGCAGGCAGTGGGTCGCGGGGTCAGCCAGCTGATTGGAACCTCTTTTCGAGGAGCCAATCTAACCAATGCTCAATTCGACCAGGGGAACTTAAAAAATACTGATTTTTCGAAAGCAATCGGTCGATAAAGACAGCCAACGGCAAAGTTGTGGGGCGGCAGATAACCTTGAACTTTTAGTTGGATTTGGGGGAAGAGCCATTGGTTGACGCCTCAACTCGCTCTAGCCAACCGCGCATTTTACCAGGGTTGAGCAGCCCGTAGGGGTCAACCTCGGCTTTGAAATCTACCTGAACCGCATCCACCTTTTTCATGCCGCCGTCTTCGAGCAGATAGGTGTGGGGGTTGGCAATCAGCGCGCCATTGTCCTCGTGGTAGCGAATAATTTTCGCCAGCCGCTCGGGAGTCGAGTAGCGCACAATTTGCAGCGCCGCCGGAATCGTGTTGCCCCCCATGCGCAGGTACTCCAGGTGCATGATTACCTCGTCGCCAAAGTATTCATAAAAGTGGCGCACCCGTTCCAGCTTTGGATCGTAGGGAAATAGGGTTTGCAAGTAGGTGAGCGAGGGGTCAACGCTGCGGGCGTGGAGGGTCGTGTGGTTCCAGGTAAACTCAGCCAGGGGTGCGCCTTTGCTGGCCTCCTGGGCCGATTTGCTGTAGGTGATAGTACCGCCAAATTCCTTCACCAACTCCTCGAACAGGGCAAGGGAAGGCTCAGCTACCATTAGTAGCGCCACCGCTTTGCCCTCGGGCAAATAGGGCTTCAGCGACGCAAAATAGCTGGGAATCGGCCAGGCATGAATGCTGATCAGCTTTTTGATCAGCCCGTCAGCATCGCCTAGGGCCTGGCCAAAGTGGGCGGCGGTCATAAAGTCGTCAAAGGCCACAATTACCTCAGCCCACGGGTAGGCCGGGCCGAGGGGAATTTCTAGCTCGGTAATAATGCCGTTGGTACCGTAGGCGTGGTTAACCTTTTGCACCTCATCGCCACGCAGCTCGATCGCCCGAGGATTGTCTTCGAAGGTGACCACGCGTACGGCGTTGAGATTGCCGCGATCGCGCAGTTGCCCATAGGTAATCGACCCAATGCCGCCGCTGCCGCCGCCAATAAATCCGCCAATGGTTGCCGTGCGGTAGGTCGATGGGTACATTCGCAGCTCCCACCCAGTTTCACGGGTCACTTTATCGATCGCCGCCAGCTTAGCCCCCGGCTCCACCCAGGCCACCCCCGGCTCTACCCGCTTCACCGCGTTCATTTTGCTCAGATCTAGCACCACCCCGCCCTCTAGGGGAATGCACTGGCCGTAGTTGCCGGTGCCCGCTCCCCGGACGGTGACGGGTACCCGCGCCTTGACGCAGATCTTGGCCACCGTCAGCACTTCTGCTTCGGTGATCGGGCGCACGATCAAATCGGCCACCCGGTCGGCTAGCTGCCCTTGCAGCACTGGGCTGAAATAGTAGTAGTCCTTGGAGAGTTTTTCGCGCTGGTTGGGGTCGCGAATCGTTTCGATCGCTCCAAAGGCTTGGGCTAGAGCATCCCAATCGGTAGCGGGGCGAGCCAGGGTCATAGGCGAGTCAACCGGTAGAAAATTGCTGTTGCTAGTGTAAGGTGCCGGTCGGGTAGCTGATCTGTATAGAAGAGTGCGATCGCCACGACAATCCATCGCTCTACAAACAGAGGGCCAAGGCAGCTTCCTACCCTGGCCCCCTTGTGCGTGCGATCGCTGTTAGCGCCTAATGCTAAATAGCGGGAACCGAGCCATCGTTGTAGCGACGCAGGTTTGCACCCAGCGACCGGAGCTTGCCCTCTAGGTCGTCGTAGCCGCGATCGAGGTGGTGCAGGCCCTGGATGGTGGTGATGCCCTTGGCCGCTAGACCGGCCAGCACCAGAGCAGCCGAGGCTCGCAGGTCGGTGGCTAGCACCGGCGCCCCCGAGAGTTGATGAACGCCCTTGATAATGGCGCAGTTGCCGTTGAGGCGAATGTCGGCCCCCATGCGGTTGAGCTCGGCCACGTGGCGCAAGCGATTTTCAAACACCGTTTCGGTGATTAGGCTGCTGCCCTCGCAGACCGCCATCAGCGCCATAAACTGGGCCTGCATATCGGTGGGAAAGCCCGGAAACGGCCCGGTTTGAATATCGGTGGGGATAATGGAGTGGGAGGGTACGTAGCGCACGCGGCTAGGGCCATCGACCACTACCTGCCCGCCAATTTCTTGGAGCTTAGCGATTACGGCGGTGAGGTGCTCAGGAATTACCGGGTGTAGGCTGATTTCAGAACGGGTGATCGCCCCGGCTACCAGTAGGGTGCCGGCTTCAATGCGGTCTGGAATGATGCCGTAGTCGGTGCTGTGCAGACTAGGCACCCCGACAATGGTGATGGTGTTGGTGCCAGCGCCGCGAATGCGTGCCCCCATGGCCCGGCAGAAGTTGGCCAGGTCGGTGACTTCAGGCTCTTGGGCGGCGTTTTCAATAATGGTTTCGCCATCGGCCAGGGTGGCGGCCATCATCAGGGTTTCGGTGGCCCCTACGCTGGGGTAGTCGAGGTAAATCCTGGCCCCTTGCAGGCGTCCGCCGCTGCCGGGTACGTAGGCGTGTACAGTGCCATGCTCAATATGGACATCGGCCCCCATGGCCTGAAGTCCGCGCACGTGGAGTTCTACTGGGCGGGCCCCAATGGCGCAGCCGCCGGGCAGGGGAATGCGCGCTACCCCCATGCGAGCTAGCAGCGGGCCGATGACAAAAAAGCTAGCTCGCAGACGACTCACTACGTCGTAGGGCGCTTTGGTGTGGGCAATAGTAGTGGCGTCTACCACTAGGGCATCGTCTTCGCGCTTGAGGCCTACCCCGAGGGCGGTGAGCACCTCCCCCATGCGCTCAATATCCATCAGGTGAGGAATATTGCGAATACGGCAGGGCTGTGAGCAGAGCAGGGTACCGGCCATCACCACTAGGGCAGAGTTTTTGGCCCCGCTGATGGTGGCTTGGCCTCTTAGGGAAGTACCGCCGGTAATTTCAAGGACAGCACCATCCGCTTCGGCAGCGGCTACAGGATTAGGTAAACCAATGGACGTAACGATAGCGGTGTCCTCCACGACTAATAACTCCACCTTTTCCCAAATTTCGTCTAGATCCTACTCGAAATCATCAATTTCGCCACAGTAGTCAAGACTTATTTGCCGGGCTTGGCCACATCAGGATAGCTGATTCACTTAAAATCACGAAATCTTTTTTCAAAGGCTTGACTATGTCCGCAACTCAGTGCATGATTACAAATCGCGGCGGTAATAACGCCCGGCCAGCGGAACTGGCGGAATTGGTAGACGCGCTAGGTTCAGGTCCTAGTGTTAGCAATAATGTCCGGGTTCAAGTCCCGGGTTCCGCATCTCATAGTCGCCAGCGACAGTCAAAAGTTTAACCAGGGGATTAGGTCATGCTTACGAGCCTGCAAAATCCTCTGGTTAAACTTTTTAGGAAGCTGCACCAAGCTAAGGCGCGGCGATCGCAGGGCCAATTTCTTTTAGAGGGCACCCACCTCATCCAGGAAGCCCTCGCCACCAGCTATCCCCTTGAAATAGTTTGTTATACCCCTGCTTGGCAGCAAGCCCATCCCGATTTAGCGCTATCGCTAGAGCAGCGGGCCGAGCGGGTCGAACTGGTATCGGATGCGCTGCTGGAAGGCATAGCAACAACCCAGCATCCTGACGGGGTAGTGGCGATCGCTCCTCAACTCCTCCGCCCCCCCAATCTCGACGTTCAGGGCATCGGGCTAGCGGTGGAAACCCTTCAAGATCCCGGCAATTTGGGCACGGTGATCCGCACGGCGGTAGCCGCTGGGGTCGATGGTCTATGGCTCAGCGCCGACAGCGTAGGCCCCGATCACCCCAGGGTGCTTCGGGCCTCAGCGGGGCAGTGGTTTCGGCTACCCCTGGCGGTGGTGGATAATTTGAATTCTCTATTAACAACTTGGAATCGGGCCGGGGTGCAGCTGGTGGCTACTAGCTCCTACGCCACCACAGACTACTGGGCGGTGGATTTTACAAAACCCACGGTGATTGTGCTGGGCAATGAAGGGGCCGGGCTGTCGGCCGATCTTCAGCGTCAGGCCACGGTGCAGGTGCGCATCCCAATGGCCGGAGCCGTGGAGTCGCTCAATGTGGGGGTTTCGGCGGCGCTGCTGCTCTATGAGGCGCGGCGGCAACGGGAGTGGGAGAGTAGGCGAGTGGAAGAGTAGGCGAATGGGAGAGTGAGCTTGATCACCCAACCACCCGACCACCCATCTACCCCATCACCCGTCCCTGCTTGTCTGATTGCTCTCGGTGGTCAAGAATGAAAAGAAACTTTGTTTGTCGTAGCATCCATACTCTACGACCCATGTCTCTAGCCCGCATTTGCCGCTAGGCTGAGGGCAGAATCCTTCCACGACCTAGCTTGAATCGACCCTGTTTGGATTATTGGATTACCTGTTCAGGAGCCTGCTGTGAGCGACGCATTTGATTACGACCTGCTGATTATTGGCGCTGGGGTAGGGGGCCATGGGGCCGCCCTGCATGCGGTGAAGCGGGGGTTAAAGACGGCTATTGTTGAAGCCGATGTGATGGGAGGCACCTGCGTAAACCGAGGCTGCATTCCCTCTAAGGCGCTGCTGGCAGCGTCGGGCCGAGTGCGAGAGCTGCGCAACGAACACCACCTAAAATCTCTGGGCATTTCGGTGGGCAATGTCACCTACGATCGCGAGGCCATTGCCGACCATGCCAAAAACCTGGTCAGCAAGATCCAGGGCGATATGACCAACAGCCTCACCCGGCTGGGGGTCGATATCATTAAGGGCTGGGCGCGGCTGGAGGGGGAGCAGAAGGCGGCGATCGCCACCCCCGACGGCGAAAAAATTGTTACGGCCGAAGATATTATTCTGTCGCCCGGCTCGGTGCCCTTTGTGCCCCCGGGCATTGAGATCGACGGCAAAACCGTCTTTACCAGCGACGAAGCCCTGAAGCTTGATTGGCTGCCCGACTGGATAGCGATTATTGGTAGCGGCTACATCGGCCTGGAGTTCTCGGATGTCTACACGGCCCTAGGCTGTGAAGTCACCATCATCGAAGCGTTGGATCAGCTGATGCCCACCTTCGACCCCGACATTGCCAAGATCGCCCAGCGAGTGCTGATTGCCCCCCGCGACATTGAAACCCGCGCTGGGGTAATTGCCCAGAAGGTCACTCCTGGTTCGCCAGTGGTGATTGAGCTTGCCAATCGCGAAACCCGCGAAGTCGTGGAAACCCTGGAGGTGGATGCCTGCTTGGTGGCTACCGGGCGCATCCCGGTGACCAAAGATTTGGGTCTAGAAAAAGTTGGCGTCGAAGCCGATCGCCGAGGCTTTATCCCTGTGGACGATCACCTGCAAGTGCTGCGGGATGGCCAGCCCGTACCCCATCTGTGGGCGATCGGCGACGCCACCGGCAAAATGATGCTCGCCCACGCCGCCTCGGCCCAGGGCATTCTCACGGTAGAAACTATCTGCGGTGAACCGCGCCAGATCAATTACCTCAGCATTCCGGCGGCGGCCTTTACTCACCCCGAAGTTAGCTTTGTGGGGATGACAGAACCCGCTGCCAAGACCCTGGGCGAGGCCGAGGGCTATGCCATCGACACCGTGAAGACCTACTTTAAGGGCAACTCTAAGGCACTGGCCGAGGGCGAGGGCGACGGACTTGCCAAGGTGATCTACCGCAAAGACACCGGCGAAATTCTCGGCGCTCACATCATTGGTATGCACGCGGCGGATCTGATTCAGGAAGCGGCCAATGCGATCGCCAACGGTCAGACCGTAACCGAGCTGTCGTTCTGCGTCCACACCCACCCCACCCTCTCGGAAGTGCTCGATGAAGCCTTTAAGCGGGCGGTGGTAGTCTCGGCCTAGACACCTGCGTAGGGTGGGCATTGCCCACCTCCTACCCCAGCCAGGTCTTAAGAGAGCAGGAATAATTCCACCGGCCGGGCAATGACTTTACGGTCTGATGATGCGCTCAACGATGGTGAGTGGTGTCCCACCCTACAATTTAGAAAGTAGTAATTAGCCCAGACAAGGGTGGGTCATGCTCACCCTACCGTTCAAAATTGCCAATATCAAACCCCAAAGATGAAGATTCGCCGCCGCCCTCCCAATCCCGCTGTTGCGGTTAAACACTTGCAATACCAAATCAAAGTGGACGATGCCGAACCCCGAAATATTTTAGAAGAAATTGTTTGGCAGAAGGAGACGGAGGTCGCTCAGCTACGGGAGCGCCTACCCCTGGCTGATTTGCAGCGGCAGGTGCTCGATGCCCCACCGCCTCGCGACTTTGTTGCCGCTCTGCGGGACGGCCGCACGACTCCAGCGCTGATTGCTGAGGTGAAAAAGGCCTCTCCTAGCAAAGGGGTAATGCGGCCTGACTTTGACCCGGTGGCGATCGCCCAAACCTACGCCGCCCACGGGGCCGCTTGCCTCTCGGTGCTCACCGACAAAACCTTCTTTCAGGGCGACTTTGACTACCTGACCCAGATTCGGGAAGCGGTTGACCTGCCGCTGCTGTGCAAAGAGTTCATCATCTACCCCTACCAAATGTATCTGGCCCGGTCGAAGGGGGCCGATGCGGTGCTGCTGATTGCCGCCATTCTCTCTGACCAAGATCTGGTTTACTTTGCACAGATTGCCAAAGCTCTGGGTATGGCAGTGCTGGTTGAAGTTCACACCCTGGAGGAGTTAGATCGGGTGCTGGCGGTGCCGAGCCTGGCGCTGATTGGCATCAACAACCGCGATCTGGAAACCTTTACTACCCGCCTAGAGACCACCGCAGAGCTGATTGAGGTGCGGCGTGAGGCCCTAACCGCCAGCAATGCTCTGCTGGTTAGCGAGTCCGGCATTCACACCCCGGCAGACCTACGGGCGGTAACGGCGGCCGGTGCAGCAGCAGTGCTAGTGGGCGAGTCGCTGATTCGCCAACCCGACCCAGGGCTGGCTATTGATCAGCTTTATGAAAAAAATACGGACTAGATACTGAAGTCTTTAACGACTTCCTGGTTTAATCAACAGATCTCACCCTGGGGCACCGCAATGGCAAATCTAGGCAAACCGCTCCCACTACCCTCACATATTCACTATGAACTGCTGCTACGACTGCTAGAGCAGCAAACTATGTCGGTGGCCTACCAAAATCCTCAGATTCGGGTACAGGTGCAGGAGCTAATCGTTGCCCTGCGCAAGGCTCTGTCGCAGCAGCGCCAGCTCGAAGAGACTTGCAGACAAGTCAAAATCGACGTCGAATATCAGTGGTCGACTAACCAGCTGGGCGATCGCTTTTTACCTAAAGATGTCGCTCCCTAGGGGTAAGACTTGGCAAAACGGTAGTTTTCCCTACTTCCAGTGGTTTTTTTCTCTGCAAGCTATATAAAGTTCACTCTGGAATTGATGAGCCTACTCCTCTTTGGGTGCTGGCCAGAAGGTGCTTTTTTGCCCTAGAGTATGACTGCTGACTGGGCAACCGCTGCCCCATCGCCCTGAATAGTTTGTGAGGAAAAACCATGAAACGACGCCGGTTTCTAGCATCTACCACGGCCGTTGCCCTGGCCGTCATTGGATTAACCACAGCATGCGGCGGCGGCGGTGAGTCAGCCGGCGGTAATGAAGCTGGGGGCGGCGTTTTAACCATGGCCACCTCCGCTGACTATCCCCCCTACGAATTTGTAGAAACCGCCGGCGGCACCGAAGAAATTGTTGGCTTTGACGTAGACATTGCCCGCCACATTGCCGAAGAGCTGGGCTACGAGCTAGAGATCAGCAACATCGACTTCAATGGACTCATTCCTGCGTTGCAGGCCGGGCGGGCCGACTTTGTGATGGCGGGAATGACCCCCACCGAAGAGCGCAAGCAAAACGTCGATTTTTCTGAGATTTACTACGACGCCAAGCAGAATATTGTATTTACGGCCGGGGCTGGCATTGCCACCCCTGCTGACCTAGAAGGCAAAACTGTTGGGGTGCAGCTAGGCTCAATTCAAGAGGGGCTAGCTGAAGATCTGGCGGCAGAGACTCCTGGCATGGAGCTGTCTCCGCTCAACCGCATCAACGAGATTGTACAGGAGCTGAAGTCGGGCCGCATTGACGCCGCCATTATCGAAGACACCGTGGCCGCTGGCTTTTTAGCCAACAACCCCGACCTCGAAGCGGTAGAAATTCCCGAAGAGGGGCCGGTGGGCTCTGCTGTGGCCTTTCCTAAAGACTCTGAACTGACTAGCGAATTCAACCGAGTGCTGGCCGAAATGGAGTCGAGCGGCATGATGGAAGAGCTAATTGTCAAGTGGTTTGGCGACAGGGCTGAATAGTCTAGCCCTATCAACCTAACCCCATGAACTTAGACTTTGACCAAATTATTCCATCGCTGCCCTTCATCCTGAATGGCATTCTAGTTACCCTCAGGTTTACGCTGCTATCGGCCCTGTTTGGGTTTACCCTGGGCACCCTGCTATCGCTGCTCAAGATCTCTAACATCAAGCCACTAAAGTGGTTTGCGGAGTTCTACACGTCAATTTTTCGGGGTACGCCGCTGATTTTGCAGCTGGCGCTGGTGTACTTTGCCACTCCCCAGCTGATTGGTTACAAGATTTCGCCGATTGAGGCGGGAGTGTTTACCTTTTCGCTCAACTCGGCGGCCTACAGTTCTGAAACCATTCGGGCCGGCATTATGGCGGTGGATAAAGGGCAGCGGGAGGCCTCGATGTCTCTTGGGGTGCCCTACCGGCCGATGATGCTCGACATTATTCTGCCCCAGGCCTTTAAGAATATTTTGCCCGCCCTGGTGAATGAGACCATTGCGCTACTAAAAGATTCGGCCCTGGTGTCTACCATTGGAGTATTAGACCTAATGCGGCGGGCCCAGGTGGTGGCAGGGCAGACCTTCCTCTACTTCGAACCGCTGCTGGTGGTAGGGGTGATTTATTACGTCATGGTGATGGGGCTGACCCAAGCCGCTAACGTTCTTGAGCGGAGGATGCGCCGCAGTGATTAGAATTGAGCATTTAGTTAAATCCTTTGGGCCGCTGGAGGTGCTGAAGGATATTTCTACCGAAGTAGACAGTGGGGAAGTGGTAGCCATTATCGGCCCCTCAGGGTCGGGCAAGTCGACCCTGCTGCGCTGCATCAACCTGCTGGAGGTGCCCACGGCCGGTCACATCTTTGTCGGTGGCATCGACATTACATCGCCCAAGTGCGACATTCTCAAGGTGCGCCAGAATGTGGGCATGGTGTTTCAGCACTTCAATCTGTTTCCCCATAAAACAGTGATGGGCAACCTCACCTACGCGCCGATGAAGGTGCGGGGGCTCTCGAAGGCCGACGCTAGCAAAATTGCCATGGATCTGCTCAACAAGGTCGGGCTAGCGGAAAAGGCTGACCAGTACCCGTCGCGACTGTCGGGGGGGCAAAAGCAGCGGGTGGCGATCGCCCGCGCCCTGGCCATGGAGCCCGATGTAATGCTGTTTGACGAACCCACTAGCGCCCTTGACCCCGAAATGGTCAAAGAAGTGCTGGATGTGATGAAGGCACTGGTCAGAACGGGGATCACCATGGCGATTGTGACTCACGAGATGGGCTTTGCCCGCGAGGTGGCCAACCGAGTGCTGTTTCTCGACGGCGGCTACCTGGTGGAAGACGCACCGCCGGACGTATTTTTTAGCGCCCCAAAGAGCGATCGCGCCCAGCAGTTTTTAGAAAAGGTGTTGTAGAAAGTTCAAGGTGCACGGTGTAGGGTGTATGGCAAAACCGTGAGGGGCAAGCCGTACACCTTGAAACCTAGGCCCTTGGCCCAAAACCCCGACTCCCAACCCCCTAATTCGTCTAAGCTAGGCAGAGGTTCTAGCTGAGTAAATTATCATGTCTTTGCTTACGGTGCCGGCTCCCTGGAAAATTCGCGATCGCACCTTGACCTGGGGCAGCCGCACCTACCTGATGGGGGTGCTCAACGTCACCCCCGACAGTTTTAGCGACGGCGGCCAATTTAACACCGTTGAGCGAGCCCTAGCCCAGGCGCGCCATTTGGTGCACCACGGCACCGATATTCTCGATGTTGGCGGCCAGTCTACCCGACCGGGGGCCGAGTCAATTTCCCGTACCGAAGAGCTGGAGCGGGTAATTCCAGTGATTGAGGCCATTCGTCGCGATGACGACGACACTCTGGCCCAGGCAATTATCTCGGTGGATACTACCCGGTCGTCGGTGGCGCGAGCGGCAGTCAAGGCTGGGGCCGACATTGTCAACGACATCTCGGCGGGCACCTATGACAATGGCATGCTCTCGACGGTGGCTGACCTGGGCGTCCCGATTATGATCATGCACCTGCGGGGCACGCCAATTACCATGCAGCAGCGCACCGATTACCACGATCTGGTGGGTGAGATTCACGAGTTTTTGCAGCACCAGATCGAAGCTGCGATCGCGGTGGGCGTTAAGCCCAGCAAAATTGCCGTTGACCCCGGTCTGGGCTTTGCCAAAACCTCTGCTCAAAGCTTAGAACTGCTGCGGCAGCTCAGTCGGTTTCGCGATCTGGGGCGGCCGCTGCTAGTTGGCCCCTCGCGCAAGAGCTTTATCGGCTGGATTTTAGACCAGCCCGACCCCCAGCAGCGGGTGTGGGGCACGGCGGCAGCCTGCTGTGCGGCGATCGCTGGTGGGGCTGACATAATTCGCGTCCACGACGGGGCGGAGATGCATGACGTGTGTCGAGTGGCCGACGCAGTGTGGCGGGGACTATTAACCCCGTAATATGCGGCCTCAAGAGGTTTGTAAGAAGCCCATAGCGGCGTAAAATACAGACGACTGATGTAGAGAGCGCAAAGGTTAACTATGGGACGCTTCAGACCTCTTTTGGGAATTTTGCTGGCGGTAGTGGCCTCCTGCTTGGTGGCCTGCGGTGGCCCAGCGGCGAAGATACCGACGACCTATACCCCAGAGCTATTGCAGCAGGTAGAGCTGTATACCCCTGCTGTGGCCGAGCTGCGCGATCGCTTTCCCGAGCTTCAGGGCTACATTCAACAGAAAGACTGGGTAAACGTGCAGAGCTTTATCCACGGCCCCATGGGCGAAATGCGGACGCGGGTCAACCGGCTGGCGGGCACACTGCTAACCAAAGACAAGCCCCAGGCCCAATCTCTCGCCAAGGAGATTTACACTCACCTAGAGCGCCTAGACGAAGCCGCCGCCAACAACCAACAGGTGATCGCTGGTCAAGAGTACCGCAATGCTCTAGATGACTTTGACTCCTTCTTAAGTCTGGTGCCGACGTTTCAATAGACCGACTCAGTTCACCCTCCCTTGAAGCAAATCACCATCATTGGCTGCGGCGTTGTGGGGGCCGCGATCGCCTACGAACTGAGCCTCTGCCAGGGGGTTCAGGTCACGGTAATCGATCAAACGGCCCCAGCCCAGGGGTCTACCGCCGCTGCCCTAGGCGTGGGCATGGCGGTGATTAGCCATAAGGTGAAAGGCCGGAACTGGCAATTGCGAGAGCGCAGCTTAAAGCGCTATCAAACCCTGATTCCAGAGTTAGAAGCGCTGACTGGGCGAACTATCCAGCACAATACCCACGGTATTCTCAGCCTGTGTTTTGCGGCGGAGGAACTGCCCCGGTGGCGATCGCTTCAGGCAATTCGCCACCAGCAGGGGTATGGGCTGGAATTGTGGGGACCGGAGCAGGTTGGCGATCGCTGCCCTCACCTCAGCACCGCTGGAGTCGTTGCCGGTATCTACTCGCCCCAAGATTTTCAGATCAATCCTACGGATCTCACGCTGGCGTTGGTAGCCAGTGCCCAGGCGAACGGGGCTGAGTTCTACTTTGGCCAGCCTGTGGTGGGGTTTGATGGGGCTGAGGTGGAGGCTTCACCCCAGGAAGACCGTCGCTGTGCCGCTGTGCATACCTCAAATCAAAGCTTGGCAACGGATGCGATCGTGATCTCCGCGGGCTTAGGCACCCTACCCCTAACGCAAACTCTCCACCACCCCGTTAATGTTGGTCCTGTGCTGGGTCAAGCCCTCCGCCTTCACCTAGACAAGCCGCTAGAAAACCCTGACTTTCAGCCCGTGGTCAATGGCAATGACATTCACCTGGTGCCCCTGGGCAACGGCGACTACTGGGTGGGAGCCACGGTAGAGTTTCCCCGCGACACCGGCTTAGACGAAGCTCTAGCCATGAAGCCTGAGGCCGAGCGGCTGGATGAGGTGTTAGCCGGTGCGGTAGCCTACTACCCAGCTCTAGCGACAGGCAAAATTACCCAACGCTGGTCTGGCCTTCGGCCCCGACCCCAGGGTCAGGCTGCTCCAGTTATCCAATCGTTGACGGGGTACAGCAATATTTGGCTGGCTACTGGCCACTACCGCAACGGCGTGCTCCTCGCCCCCGCCACTGCTCTAGCAATTCGTGACGTTTTAGAGCAACTAGGCTGATGGTTACGATGAAGCAAACACCTCTGAGGTATATCGAGCGGGGATGAGGCAATTCTGTTGGGAGATGGCGATCGCCTAGCAGTACCCGACCTGCTGCCGGGATGGGAGGTGGCCGTAGCCGACCTGTGGCCCTTGGTATTCGAGTAATTCTGGTGTGATTCTAAAAGCGCCCCTAAAAACGGCAAGAGGCGCAGCCAATGCTACGCCTCTCAACATCAGGCAGGGGTGCCTTTGGCTTATGGCGCTTCCATCCAGTCATAGATCTGCTCTAGTTGCTCTAGGGTTATTAAGCCGTACTGCCACAGAATCATGGGTAACGGGCCAGGGTCTTGCTCGCTGTGCTTTAAAGCGACCTGAAGTGAGGCCGTCGAAATAGCTAATTCATCCTGTAGAAACCGAATGAGATTTGGTTGAGTGCTCACCGTCATATAAGTCTCACCTCCTTAAAGGGGCGCTAGGGTTTGCAGATATTGCCCACGATTTTACACAAGGATGCATCCGTGGCAACATCAATTTCACGATGGGTTAACTGAACTTTTATCACAACGCCGCCGATGGGTGAGCTAACCCGCAATAGGAGAGACTCACCGCCATTGCGGGGTTATTGAGAGGCAACTACCCCTCAGCTTTTGATGTTCGTCGGGCAACGCTTCAGTAATTGTTGCCTTCAGTTGTGATAAAAGATGCCCAAAAGTAACATAAAAACTCGGACGCGGCTTTACGGAACGTTGAAACCTGTAATATTTGTCAAACTTCAGAACAATTTCCACTAAACGACCGTCGTAAGGAAGTTTGCCTACCGGAGTTGGAGGCCCAAGTATAGTGATGGCCATCGGGCTTAGGCTCTCAGCCACTGCTTATGGCTAAAACTGGGGCGGCACAAAGGCGCATAGCCATTGCAACCAGGGATGATGCAGAACGGCTTAGCCAAGGCGGCAGCGGCATGCTGGCTAGTTTCGAACCCAGGTTCCTCGGACAAAGTTAGCCGAGCTTTCTCCAAAGGCCAGACCCTACTCTGGTTTAGGTAAGGGACTGACAATATTGAATAGGGCAGCATAGTCATCGTCGTCGAACCCAGCCTGCACGGCCTGCTCAATCAGTTGACGCACACTCTCGGCGGGGAAGGGGGAAAGCCCGGCGGCCTTAGCGGCAGACACAAACAGCCCCATATCCTTTAGCAGGTGTTTGGTCGGAAAGTTGGGGTCGGCAAACTGGCGAGTCTGCATGCGGTGCAGCTTCTTGTCGAAGGTGGGAGCGTAAAGGGCACTCTGGCGCAGCACCGCCATGAAGATATCGACGTCAATACCAGCCGACTGCACTAGCCCCAGACTTTGAGCAAAGGCGGCGGTGAGCGAGCCAATTAGCTGGTTCATGGTCAGCTTGAGGGTGGCGGCACTGCCCACGGGGCCGACGTGATAGAGGGTGGTGCCCAAGCATTCCAGCAGGGGCTGCCAACGCTGATAAGCCTCGTTGTCGGCTCCGGCCATGATGATCAGTTTGCCGTTTTTAGCTTCGGGGATGCTGCCCAAAACTGGGGCCTCAAGGTAGGTGCCCCCGGCTTGGGCTACTATTTGGCTGAGCTGCTGACTTTCGGTGGGGGCAATGGTGCCCATCTGAATGATGGCTTTATGGCCTAGGGGCGATGGGCGATTCCCCGCAGGGGACGCTTCGCGATTCCCCGCAGGGGACGCTTCGCGATTCCCCGCAGGGAACGCTTCGCGAACGCCCACACCCATGGCTTCAAGGAGCGATCGCACCACCTCCCCATTGGTGACCATAAAGATAACGGCTTCCACGTTCTGAATTAGAGCTAGGGGCGTGGCACAGACCTTTGCCCCCGCCAGCTCTAGAGGGATGAGCCGGCCTGGAGTGCGGTTGTAGACCCAAACTTTGTGGCCCGCCGACAGCAGCCTGAGGGCCATGGGCGACCCCATTAACCCGGTGCCAATTACCCCAATATTCACCTGCGCTGTCCTCCTGATTGAAAATGAAACGATTTAGGCGGTTGCGGTCATAGCTTGGGAGCCGTGACCGTAAACGTTAGACAATCCCTTGGGCGCTGTGGTGAAGAGGACGGTACTGCCCCCACAGCGCCTCGGCCTGGGTGGTGATCCCCAGCCAGTCAGCTAAAAACTGTCGCAGCCAATGCTCTACTGCGGCGCCATAAAGGCGATGCTGGCTAAGGTGGTAGGCCCGCCCCTGGGCACCGGGGTAAGACATCTGGTCGGCCCCTTCGGTCGTCCAATGGTTGACCATAGTAGCGGTAATTTCAGGATGAAACTGCAACCCGTAGACTTGCTCGCCGTAGCCAAACGCCTGGTGCGGAAAGGTGGTGCCGGTGGCTAACAGGCGGCTACCCACTGGCAGCATAAACCCCTCCTGATGCCACTGATAGACCATCAGTGGGCCGGGAAACACTTCCTGGCCGGCTGGGGTCGGCAGGACGGGGTAGTAGCCGATTTCGCGCTGGCCCGTGGGGTGGGGCGTGACGGAAGCACCAAGGGCGCGGGCCAGTAGTTGCGCTCCCAAACAAATGCCCAGGTAGGGTTTTTCGGCAGCGAGGGCGAGGGCAATCCAGTCGAGCTCTTGGCCAATAAAGTCTAGATGCTCGTCATTCGCGCTCATGGGGCCGCCAAACACCACCGTGCCGCTGTGGTGTTCCAGAGTGGTGGGTAGTGGCTGTCCAATCGCTGGACAGCGAATATCGAGGGCAAATCCCAGCTCCCGCAGCACCTCCCCCACCTGACCGGGGTTAGAAGTGGGCTGGTGCACAACCGCTAAAACTGGATAGTTGGAACTCACAGTAGGGCGCAATGCTTTTGGCAACTGTAGTACTGGGCAGGCATGTTTACCACTGTATCGCTTCAGCCCGGGAAGCGGAGCGCGCCTAGCAGCCCCTAGAGCTGACGCTCAACCTGCACCATGCGGCGATAGGCCAGCCAGCCAGCAACCACCATGGCGATCGCAAACAGCCCCAAAAACTGCACATGCTCACCCACATCTGATAGGGTGCTGCCCTCAACCACCACCCCCGACAGGGCTTCGATCATGTGGTAGATGGGGTTATACCGAGTGAGCTGGACCAGGGAATCGGGAAAAAACGCCGTGGGTAGAAAGGTGCCACCCAAAATCATCAGCGGAATGCCAAAGGCCGCGATTAAGGCGTTGACGTCTTCGGTGCGGCGGGCCAGCTGGGTGCCCAGCACAAACCCCACTCCGACGTAGGCGGCGATACTGAGCCCCACAATCAACAAGTTGGCGAGGGGGTTACCGTCGAGGGTGGCCCCCTGGGAAAGGGCGATCGCATATACCAAGGCCGCCTGAGCCAACCCAATCACCCCGTAGGCTAGGCAAATGCCCAAAAAATACGACACCCCGCTCAAGGGCGACAGAAACAGGCGCTTCAGCGTCTTTTGCTCGCGCTCTGAGACCACCGTAGCCACGCTGCCCCCCAGCCCGCTAAAAAACAGCGCCGCCCCCACCAGAGTCGAGGGAGCCGCCTGGGTATAGGCCTCAGCCAGGGTAATTTGCAATCGCTCTTGCAGAATCAAACTGTTGAGAATTAGCAGAATAACCGGGAAAATTGCCCAAAAAACCAGACTGCGCCGCCGCCGCCACAGCTCGACTAAAATTCGCTGGGCAACCGCCAGGGTTTCTCGTGCGTATTTCATCAGGATGAGTAGACTGTTAAGGCAACTTAATACTACAGTCTTTAACAGGTTTCACACGGGATGCAGCCTCCTTTGGCCGGGAGCGCCCGATGCCTCTCCTGGCTGAAAGACTGTGTTACCGTTAATGCCCAAGTCGCTCTCCACACACCTTGGGGAACACCCCCAAGCGAGTCTGACCCAAGCAACGCCTAAAACTTCAGATGAGTCAATCCTTAGAAGGGCTGTTTGCCCAAACCTTGGCCCGTCGCAATGTCCTCAAGCTGTTCGGCGTTGGGGGGATAGCAGCGCTCCTGAGCTATTCGCGCCTGAGTAAACCCCAGCCCACGGTGTTTCAGCGCGATCGCCTCGAACTGCCCGCCCAGGTCGGCAAGCCCACTACAGCGGTGGTGATTGGCGGCGGACTGGCAGGGCTGGCAACGGCCTATGAGCTCAGCCAGCGCGGCGTAGCGGTGACGCTGCTAGAGCGATCGCCCCAGCTGGGCGGCAAAATTGCCAGCTGGTCGATCCAGGTGGGCGACGACTCCTTCATGATGGAGCACGGCTTCCATGGCTTCTTTCCCCAGTACTACAACCTGTTTAGCCTGGTCGACGAGCTGAGCATTCAGCAAAATTTTAAGTCCCTCGACTACTATTCGCTGGTCTACAAAGACCACTACGTCCCCGAAGTCTTTCGCCCCAGCAATTCGGCGTTTCCGTGGAATATTGTCGATCTGGCGATCTCTTCCTCCAACCGGCTGGAGTGGGGCATCAACCTCACCCACATCAAGCATCTTCAGGTGTTTCGCGAGATTACCGGCTTCCGCAACCCTCAAACCTACGAGCGCCTCGATCAAATGTCGGTAACCGAGTGGGTGGGCAACGATTTTCCTAGGGGGCTGTACGACCTCTACTTTTTGCCCTTCGCTAAGTCAAGCCTCAATTCTCCCGATGTGCTGAGCGCCGGGGAACTGATGCAGTTCTTTCACTTCTATTTCTTTGGCAACCCCGAGGGGCTGGCCTTCAACGGCACCCGTCAAGACATGGGGCGATCGCTAGTCGACCCAATGGTTGCTGCCATCCAGGCCAACGGCGGCCAGGTGCTGACTGGCGTGACCGTCAGCCAGGTGGCCTGGGCTGAGGGCAAAGTGGCTGGGGTGACCTACCAAAATGGCAGCGTTGCGGTCAACCCAGTACCCTTTTGGGTCGATCGCAACCCCCTGCTAAGTTCAGACAGCATGGAATATTTCGGCGTGGGCGACAACGTCTACTCCGTTGCCCCTGGGGCTAAGACCGCCCTGTCGCTGACCTGCACCCACCAAGGTTGTAGCGTGCAGCGTCAGGTGACCACAACGGCTGAGGGCTATCTTTGCCCCTGCCACGGGGCAGCCTATGCTAGCGACGGCGAGGTGCTAGCCGGGCCAGCGCGGGAGAATCTAACGACGTTTGAGGTGTTGCAGCGAGAGGGCGATCGCATCCAGCTGATTGCCACCCACGGTGATGGCGTGCCCAACGTCGCCCACGATCTCACTGCCGATTACTACGTCATGGCCGCCGACATTCCTGGCATCAAAGCGCTCTTTTCGCTATCCGAAGGCGATGTCGATGCCGCCCTGGTCTCGCAGGTTGATCAGCTCCAGGTGGCTGACCCCTTTGCCGTAGGTCGCTTCTGGCTCGATCGTGACTTCGACTGGCAGCACAGCTGGTTTACCTCCCTCTCGGGCTACCGGCTCACCGACAGCATTACCCTTTACCACCGCATTCAAGACGACTACATTGCCTGGGGCGATCGCACAGGAGGCAGCGTCGTCGAGCTGCACGCCTACTGCTATAAAGAGAAAGAATTTCCTACCCAAGCCGATATTCTCGACACCTTTGAGGCCGAGCTCTACGAGATTGTGCCAGAGCTAAGAGGCGCGACCGTCCTGCACCGACAGCTGGTGAACCAAAAGAATTTTGCTGGGTTCCCCCCCGGCAGCTTTGCCAACCGCCCCCAAACCGCCACCACCGTTGACAATCTCCTGTTTGCGGGCGACTGGGTGCGCATGCCCTTCCCCTGCGGCCTGATGGAGCGGGCAGTGAGCAGTGGTTTGCTGGCAGCCAACGCTATTTTGCAGCGCGAAGGGGTGCAGCGCCGCCCCATTCTCTCGGTCAACCCCGAAGGAGTGCTCAAAATCTAGGCAAGGGAGCGAGAGGACTAACTACCGATTGGCACACTATCTCGCCCCCAATGGAGCAAACAGACGACCCACCTGAGCTGGGATAAAATGGAATTACCCAAAAATCTTGCTAAGCCCATTTATTGTGCTTAACCAAATACCTGTTTAGGGTTTCATCGCGACCTATACAAGGGGCTGTGTCTGCGCCCTAGAGTGGGATGTCTATATTAGTTGAAATACGCTTAGGGAACTGAAGTTTCCGAGGCAAAGCTTTAATTTTAAGGTTGGGTTGAGTTTATTCTGGCTTGACTACTATGTTCACAGACGATTCACATGCGCAACCTGCCACACCAAGTAAGGTAGCCAAACCACGGCTAAGAGCCATCGCTTACAGCTTGGACTGTCTAATTCCTGGTTTTTATCTTTGGTTAGGACCTATCCAGCTTCGCCTCGGTGGTAGCCTTCCTGAACCAGATTATCCCGGGACAATTCATAGCACAGTTGGATTTGCTCTGGTATTGCCTGGCTACCGTATTCTTAGCACCTATCAGGGTGACTATGACCCTTGATAAACACAAGTTGGATGGGATTGACCAAATTACAGCAAAAACACTTCCTACTAAAGATTTTGAAGCTTTGTTGGTAGGAGCAGGATATCAAAGGACGGGCTCTGCCCCTGCCAATGGTAATCGAGTGAAGGTCTGGTGGAATCATCTGATATACAGGCGTGTAGAAGCGATCTACAGCCCCGATGGAACCATCGCAATTACGGCTTACCATGTCGATTAGAAATTATTTTTGGCCTGTCAGCACTAGCCCATGCCTGTGAGAATCAGGATAAAGTCAGCGTTATCAAGCGAACCTAGAGATGGATGTAATTGACCTTCAACCAGTGACAGCGGTGGCTAGGGAGCATGGCCAAGCAGGACAGCCCCAAGCTAAAACCAAACCCCTACGGCAACTGGGAATCAACCTCAACCACTGGTACGTGGTGGCCCAGAGCAAAGAACTGAGCACCCAGCCGCTAGCGGTGAGCCTGTGGCACCAGCCGATTGTGCTGTACCGCGATCGCACCGGTAGCCCCATCGCCCTCGAAGATCGCTGCCCCCACCGCCAGGTCAAACTCAGCGAGGGCACAGTCGAGGGCGACAACATTGCTTGCGCCTACCACGGCTGGCAGTTTGCCCCCAATGGCAGCTGCGCCCACGTGCCCTACCTGGAGCCCCAGCAAAAGCTGCCCACCTGCGCGCTGCGGCAGTACCCTGTGCAAGAGCGGGACGGCTTTATCTGGCTATTTCCTGGTGAGGCCGAGCTGGCCGAGCAACAGACTCCCCTAGGCGTGCCCGAGTGGGATCACCTCAACTTCATTGGCTCGCTGACCACCATCGACGTGCGGGCCCACTACTCATTCTTAATTGAAAATTTAATGGACATGTACCACGGCCACCTGCACGGCGGTGCTCAGGTATGGGCCAACCCGGTGCTGGCCGAGCTAGAGGCTGACGATGCCCATATGCACGCCCACTACGACGCCGAAAGCTACTACCGCATCGACAAAATCTGGTCGGCGACCCAGCTCATCTTTCCGTCTTTGCGCCAACTGCACCCCGAACCGCTGGATGTCTACTATTACTATCCCCACTGGCGATCGACCCTGGGGGATGACTTCGTTATTTACTGCCTGTTTTGCCCGGTAAGCGAGACCCACACCCGCGCCTACCTGCTGCACTTTACCTCCCTGGGGCGGTTTCCGAAGCTGCACAAAACCCCGCTGGCCGTGCGGCGGTTCGTTAAACGGGCCTTCACCAACTCGGCGAGCTTTGTGCTGCGACGGCTGGTGCGCGAAGACGTGTTGATGCTTGAGCAAGAACAGCAGGCATTTGAGCAGCACCCCACCTATCGAGGCCCGGAGCTAAACCGCGCCCTGACGGCGGTGCAGCAGTTGATTCGGCAGCAGGCAGGGTCATGAATGGTAGCAGGTCAACGGTTTAAGGTGCAGGGGTCGACCCCAAACCCTGTACCCTAAACCTTAAACCCCTATTCCCCGTATCTCAATGGTTTCTCCCGATATTTTGGCGCTCGATTTTGATGGCGTAGTCTGCGACGGGCTGCGGGAGTATTTTCAGACCGCCTGGCGGGCCTATGGCGAGGTGTTTGAGCTAGGTGCCGGGGCGCCGCCGGAGGGGCTAACGGAGCGCTTTTACCCGCTGCGACCCGTGGTGGAAACGGGGTGGGAAATGCCGCTGGTGCTCTACGGGCTGATGTCGGGGGTGCCCGATGGCGATATTCTCGATCGCTGGCCCGAACTCGTGCCGCAGCTGCTGGCCCAGGCGGGGGTGACGCCTGCCGCCATTGGCAAAGCGGTGGATGGAGTGCGCGATCGCTGGATTCAAGCCGATGTTGACGACTGGCTGAGCTACCAGCGCTTTTACCCCGGTGTCATCGATCGTCTCCAGCAGGCAATGGAGAACGGGGTAGAGCTAGTGATTATTTCAACCAAGGAAGGCCGGTTTATTCAGCAGCTGCTGGGTAAGAGCGGCGTTGTGCTGCCCGGCAATGGCCCCCTAGGCCCCGAGCCAATCCATCGCATTTTGGGGAAAGAGGTCAAGCGGCCGAAGTACGAAACCCTGCGGCAGATCAAAGCCGTTCAGCCGGAGGCTACCCTCTGGTTTGTGGAAGACCGTGTGAACGCCCTACAAGCGGTGCAAGCCCAGCCCGATTTAGGCGATGTAGAGCTATTTTTGGCCGACTGGGGCTATAACACGGCGGCCGATCGGGCGATTGCCACGCCGGCAAGCAAGATTCACCTGATTACCCTGACTCAGTTCGGCGGTCCTTTCGAGTCGTGGGTATCGGTAGACCCTAGTAATGTAGCTTAGGATTCACAGTAATTTTACGTAATCTTGACCGCTGGGGCGATCGCTTGAATTGTTCGTATCGATACCAAGTCATTTTTTCCGGATTTTAGTCCCCGCGCGAGAATTGTGGGATAGAACCCAGCGCCCAGCGATCGCGCTTCGCTTGAATTTACAGCCCTAGCCTCACCCTCTGCTGTTGTTTTTGCCTGTGCTCCTATGACTGACACCTTTGTCCCCCCACCTAAAACCGCCCCGACAACAGAGGCCGTCATCCTAGAGGAGCCAGCCGTCCCCGACGAGGTACCCAATGAGACGGCGGCCCCCGTCGAAGAGGTCGCGGCCATGCCTGTAGAGGTACCCCCGGTAGTGGGCCTAGACGACGCGATCGCTGGAGCGGCCCTGGCAACCGACGCAGTACCCCAAGCGCAGGTCTCTGCCGACGCGACCTTAGCAACGGTAGACAATCTCTTTTTCTATGGTCGGACCGGCAGCGGCAACCCCACTCTCTACGAGGTTGACCTATCTAGCGGTACTCGGTCCCCAGTATCTACCCCACCAGACCTTTTCCCCACCACCTTAGACGGGCTCTTTGCCGCCGAGCCCCTAGCTCCCCCAGTTGGGATTAATCAACCCGCCACCAGCCAAGCCTTCACCCTAGTGGAGGGCAGCAACGGCAAAAACTTTCTCATTGGCACCACTGCCGATGACGCCGTCTTTGGTCTGAACGGCGACGACCTGATTTTGACAGGGGTAGGCCACAACCTGGCCTTTGGCGGCCTCGGCAACGATACGTTGGTGGGTGGAGCAGGCGACGATGGCCTGTTTGGCGGTGAGGGCAATGACACGATGGAGGGCGGTATCGGTGATGACCTGCTGATGGGCGGCCCTGGCAACGACGTGCTCGACGGCGGGGGCGGCACCAACGTGCTGGTGGGTGGCACCGGTGCTGATACCTTTAGGCCCAACACGCCAGGGGCCTACAACATTGTTACCACCGCTACGCCTCAACCAGACACCCTGGTTGACTTCAACGCTGCTCAGGGCGATCTGCTCGACTTTAGCCTGATTGCGGCTCAGTCTCTGTTTGCCGGAAGGGATCTGCTAACCCTCTTGGACTTTGTGCAAGTGGGGGTCGATACCCACGTGCAGGTGAGCACGCCCCTGGGTCAAGTTTCCACCGAGGCCATCTTATTGGGGGTCCAGGCCGACACCATTACCCCCGCCAACCTCACCTTTACGCCCCCCGTTGGGCTACCCATACTGAAATAGGTCTAGCTGCACCAGCTGCCTCACTTTCCGGTAGCATCGGGGCTAGAGAGATCGCGGTAACGTTATGAGTGAGGCCCTGCTGCATCAGCTGGCTACCCACATGGCAGGAGAGTTTGACAATCGTCAGCAATCCCTGGCAGACCCAACTTGGTTTCTACATCTGCGGTTGTGGCAACGGCCTCTGCCCAGTGCCTTATTTGGTGAAGGGTACAGTTTTTTTATTGAGCAAATCAGCGTAGCCTTGGGCAAACCACCCTATCGCCAGCGCATTTTGCACCTTACTGCCCGCGACGGCCAGCTCTGGGGCCAATATTACGCGCTGCCCGACCCGATCGCTTACAGTGGTGCGGCCACCCAGCCCGCTCGCCTCACCTCCCTCACCCGCGCAGATCTAATCGCTCTGCCCACCTGTGTGGTAGCCATTGAGTATCAGCCAGCTAGCCGAACCTTTAGTGCTCGCCTGCCGGGGGACAGCCTGTGCAGCTTTACCGCCAACGGCGTCACCGCCTACGTGCGGCTCAAGTTTGACCTGGGCCCCGAGTCGCCCGCGGCTAACAGCCCCATGGTGCTGTACTTAGAGGACCGTGGCGTTGACCCCGATACCGACAAACCTACCTGGGGCCCTCTGATGGGGCCATTTCAGCTGGTAAAGCAAAGCGCCTTTGCACTGTCGGCATAAGGCGCTGGAAAACCGGGGCTTTCTCGCTGCTTGCGGGGCAGCTATCGATGTTACCCTGAAGCGATGTTTGAGGCCGTTGAGGCCTGAACTGGGAACGCTTTGCGCGCGTCTCCAGTGAAAAATCGCTCCTGTTTCTTTGCCGTCCAACGTTTTCCTTCTTAGCGACCATCTATGGAGATCGACATCCTGATTCTGACGGTGTACTTCATCTGCATAGGCTATGTGGTCTATAAGATGGCACTGTCGATCGAGGAAGAACTTGAAGACCAGGTGGTGTTGGTGCCCGATATCGTTGGGTTAGAGAGCAGCGTGCGATCGCAGCTGGTGCGTCAGGGCTTCGCCGAAACCGCCGCCACTGTGCTCCAGCCCGGAGAAGGAGCCCTGGGCAAGGCCGTCTCCCTCAGCCTAGTGGTGCCCGAACCCAGAAGCCTCGCCCCCGCCGAAGACCAGCCAGACGAACCCGACGAAGGTCAAATTACGGTGCAGGTGTTACCCCAGGGGCCTCACCCACTCCAGCCCGTAAAAGGGCTCACGGTGCAGGTGGTCAACCAGAGCCGCGCCGTTCAGGTTACCGTCGACTGGGACCGTAGCTCCATCAGCCGCATGACCAACGAAATCCGCCGGGTGATTCGCCACACTCCTGGCATGCGCCTCGACTTGACCGCGCCCCAGGTAGCCAGCGCCGTCAACCCCAACCAATACCTCAGCACCGTCGTGGTCAGCGAAGACTGCTTTGATCGCAGCCCCGACAACCAGGTGCTTCAGCAGACCGCACCAGTGGTCGACATTCCTAAAATGGTCAACCTCAAAGAGCCCCTCCGCAACTATTCCCTCGACCTAGTGGTGCAGCTAACCCCTTTTAGCGGACGCGGGGGGCGAGCGATCATGCTGCTGTTACCCTTTCGGTTTGCCATTCAGCCCCTCCCGGCTAAAGCCGCTATTCCCTTGGTGAACTGGATTTTGAAGCGCTAGATTACTGGGGAAGAAACCAGTTAGCACCGTACAGTTTTAGCAATACCCTCAACCCTCCTGGAGGAAAGCATGGGCAATTCTGACCTCAAGCTATTTGTCGATGCCCAGTTCACCAGTCCCTACGCGCTATCTGCGTTCGTGGCCTTACAGGAGAAGGGGCTACCCCACGACCTAGTCTGCATTGATCTGGCCACCCAGGAGAACCGCCAGACCAGTTACCAGCAGCGCTCCCTCACCGGTCGGGTGCCCACCCTGGAGCATGGCGAGTTCGCCCTGTCAGAGTCGTCCGCCATCACAGAATATTTAGAAGAGATCTTCCCGCCGCCCACCTACGTGGCCATCTACCCGCAAAATCAGAGGGATAGGGCCAGAGCGCGACAGGTCCAGGCATGGTTGCGCAGCGATTTGCTATCCATTCGCGACGAGCGATCGACAACGGTTATCTTCCACCAGCCCTGCGACCTGCCCCTGTCAGATAGAGCGCAGTTTGCGGTTGAGACACTGTTTCAAGCGGCAGAAACTCTACTTCAAGACCATCGCCTTTCGCTCTTTGGCCAGTGGTGCATTGCCGACACCGATTTGGCGCTCATGCTAAATCGGCTGGTTGCCAATGGCGATCGCGTGCCCGAGCCGCTGGCAGAGTACGTGCAACACCAGTGGCAAAGGCCGTCGGTACAAGCCTGGCTAGAGCAATCCAAAGCAGTCTGACCAGTGCAGATCCCTTGACACGCTAGAGTCTCTCCCTAAACTGCCGTTTCAAGATTGATTCCCCACCCATGAAACTCAGTGAGATTGTTCCTTGGGGCAGAACGCTAGATGAATATAGGGCAATGTTTAGCCTGTCGAAGGCAGATTTATCCCTAAAAATTCTCGGCTGTGGCGATGGCCCAGCTAGCTTTAATGCTGAGATGACAGAACTCAGGCGAGCCATTATATCTGTCGACCCGGTGTATCAGTTTTCGGCTGAGCACATTGAGCAGCGGGTGCGAGCTACCTACCAATCAATCATTTCCCAGGTCAAGCAAAATGCTGATCGCTACGTCTGGAAAACTTTTCGTGATGCTGATGATCTGGGCAGGGCTCGTCTCAACGCCATGGAGAAATTTTTATCGGATTATGAATCAGGGAAAGCTGAAGGTCGGTATTTGCACCAAGCTTTGCCAAGCCTAGATTTTGACGATGACCAGTTTGAGCTATGCCTATGCTCCCATCTGCTGTTTTTGTATGCAAAGCACCTGTCTCTTGAGTTCCATATTGCTTCACTTGACGAACTTCTGCGAGTTGCCTCAGAGGTGCGAATTTTCCCCTTAGTTCAACTCAACGGCAAGCCCTATCCACATTTGAAAGTTATTTTAAAGCATCTGTCTAGCCAAGGCTATAGTGTTCAGGTAGACCCCGTCGCCTACGAATTTCAAAAGGGCGGGAACGAAATGCTAAGAATCAGTCGACCCGCTGGCCATACTCCAGTTTGATCAGCTGATCGGCGAGGTGAAAATAGCGATCGTCGTGGCTGATGACTAACACCGTTTTACCGCGCTGTTTTAGCTCTAGTAAAATTTGCTTGTAAAAAATTTCTCGAAAGAATGGGTCTTGATCCGATGCCCATTCATCAAACAAATAAACTGGATGATCTTCCAAATAGGCAGTCAGCAGAGCTAGTCGCTTGCGCTGCCCCTGTGACAGATCGAGTGTTGAGAGCATGCCCTGACTCACCTTAACCTTGTGCTCAATTTGAAGTTTTTCTAGGTAATTCTGGGCTTGACCATCTAAATTGTCAGTTTGCAGGCCCAGCATTCGCTCAAACAAATAAAAGTCTGAGAACACAGCCGAGAAAAGCTGTCGGTAGGCGTCGTTATTCTGCTCGGTTACGGATTTATAGCTACAGCCATATGGTTTAGGACGTAAGTTATAGGCAGAGACATTTTCCTCCCAGTGCTATGCCCAAACCCTACAGCCTCGATTTGAGGCAAAAGGTCATTGACGCCATCGAGCTCGATGGC
>JAHHHQ010000024.1 GCA_019359285.1 Nodosilinea sp. WJT8-NPBG4 | reverse complement strand
GGGCTATGGTGCTGATTTTGTTCACACAAAAGGCATCGATAAGTCAACTCAATTTCACCAAAAAAGAGTTGTCACTGCGCTTTCCCAGATGGCTTGACCTTAAATCGGTTAGTGTCTGTGTTGCAAGCAATCATGTTCACCTGCCCTTGCCGCCGTCCCGATTTCAGGGCGTAGCACCGCTGGCCAGCTGGCGAGTAGCCAAAGCCATAATCGTCACGCTCATCCATCCCAGACTCATCGACGTAGACCCAATGCGGCGCTTGGGGGCCAGCGACTTGGGCTAGAAACGCCCTCCGTTTTGCGTCATCGCGCTGGACGTAACCGTAGGTCTTTTTTTTCGCGTCAAGCCAATCCTCTTCAGCGCGCGTGAGATCGTCCGTCGGCTGACATCGCTGGTCCAAAGCTCGGCCATCTCGGCCTGGGTTTTTGAGCGATGCTGCTCAGCAAAGGCTCGAAACGCCTCCCAGTTCTGGATCTTTCCCTGGGCTGGAGACGCCGCCCTGACAGTTGGCTCGAGGCAACCCGTCGCCGCTTTTCGCTTCAGCCACAAGTCGAGGGTGTTGCGGCTGATCTGAAACAGCGCACTGGCTTCACTCTTCTTTAACCCATCGAATTCTATGGCGTGGATGACCTTCTGACGCAAATCAAGGCTGTAGGGTTTGGCCATTGCACTCCTCACCAGAGACTCCTTTACTTAGTCTATGTCTTAACCACCTTGACCATAGCTATAAGTTTTTGTTTAATCCCCACTTATACAACTAAAACTGCCTGGATCAATTGAGTTGATTCAGGCAGTTTTAGTTGTGTGTAGGTAGCGAGATTAGTTTTCTCGGATGGTAAGGTTATAGCTGGTGGGGGTAGGGCCACTATTGCCGATGAAGAAGGAGTAGGTACCCTGATTTAGCAGCCCCGGTGCATTGATGGTACCGCCACCGCCAGTATGGCACTCGCTGAAGCCGTTGCTGCCTTGGATAAGTAGGGTGAGACCACTGGTGCCACTTACAGCAATATCAACGGCGGCAAAATCCTGATTGACCTGCAAAATTTGGACTGCACCATCGCCCAGAACACCACAACTGGAAAGGCGGCTGGGATTAACAGAACCGCTGGTTTGTATGGGCTGACTGAGAGGAGTTTGAGCAACGGACTGGGCTGAGGCCACGCTTGTGCCCAGAGCCAAAGCAAGGGCGGCGGCGGGCAGAGAAAAGGCTTTAAGCATAGTTTTCATGGCGTGTCCTCCAATTAGGAGCATTTGTCTATGTCCCTATAGTATTCAAAGATACAGGCAGATGTGACAGTAAATGTGCCAGATTTCAAGGTGCCTAGGCTCTATATAAATGGTTGAAATGTTGAGAGTTAAAATCCGCCGAAATGGGAGGCCTTCGCTATTATGAAGTGCAACTGTGGTGGAAAACTAGAGTTAGTTTCCGAACGTCGCTTACTCAGTCTTCCTTAGTAACTTCAAGACCTGGACTGTATCGGGTTCTCTATGGCACAGCCTTCTCGTTTTCAGCCGATTTCAGCGCAGGTGTCTGTCGCTCGGGTACAAGGGCGGTTATCGGTAGCCCACAGTTTATCGCTGCGGCGACTGGCGGCTTGGGGTCTTGAGGTGGGGCTGCTGGTGGGGAGCATAGCGCTTCCCTGGGGAGCAGGGGAGCTTGTCCGTCGGTATTCTACCGCAGAGCTAGTGCCTGTAAATTCGGCGGTAGCGGTTACCCAAAGTGTGATTGCCCGTCCATTGGGGCAACCGCGCCAGCGGTTGGTGACGGAGGTGCCACCCCTGACAAATGTGCTGTGGTTTGGCGCCTTGGTGTTGCCAGGGGGGTTTGTGGGTAGTCAACTCTATAGTCTGGCAACCCGGGGTAAAACCTGGCCAAAGGATTGGCTGGGAATACAGGTGGTGGCAAACGATCGACCGCTACCTAGTGCTCGTAAGGTTTTGGTGAGAGAGCTGGGCCGCTGGGGGGTGCCCACAGTGGTGGCCTACGGAATTTGGCTGGGTAGCGGAGCGTTTCCCAGTTTGCCCTGGCTAGGTGGGCTAGCTCTCGCCTGTGGATTGGGGTCAGGGGCTATAGGGCAGACGAGTCGTTCTCGGTGGACCTGGTATGACAATTTAGCGGGCACTCGGGTCGTGCTATTGCGGGGTGGGCAGATATTAAGCCGGTATCATCCTGCAACTGACAGCCAAAGTGGTGTTTCCTCTAACGGAGATGCTTCAGCCTCGCTAACTTCGTCGTCGCTAGCGAAATTGACCCCAGAAGAATATGGCGGGCTTAGGGCCATTGCGATGTCTCCGACTGACTCAGCGATGTTGGGGTTGCGGGACTGGCGGCAACATTTGCCTGTGATTAGCGCTTTGGCTGGAGTGGTTGTGCTAGGTGGCCTAGGAACTGTGTGGCTAGATCGACGGTTGCCCCAGGCCAATCAAAAGGATGCGCTGTTTTTGGCCTTGGTAGAAAATCTTAGCCGCAATGCCACCTCGTTTAGCGATCGCCAAGCGGCTGCTCTAGCTCTAGCCAGCAGTCAGGATGTTCGCGCCATACCACTACTGGTGGATATGTTGGCCCAGACCAATGACCCTAGCTTTCTCGATACCTTGCAACAGGCCCTGGTTACCCTGGGGCCCCCAGCTATCCCCTATCTACAGCGGCTCAATCTAGCTCTGGCTAATGATTTGCTGGCCCTGCCCGCAGAGCAAAGGCTAATTTCACAGCTGCGGCAGCGCACAGTAAAGCAAACCTTGACTAAAATTTTGGTGTTGCACAGCGGCGATCTGAATCAGATTGACCTCAGCGGCACCAATTTGAGCTACATAATCGAAAGCCCCGACGCATTTACCATGGTGTTGGAGCAGCAGCATTTAGCGGGAATTACCTGGCGCAATGCCGTGCTGTCGGGGGCGCGAATGCGTAAAGCGAAGCTTTTTGATGCAGGGGCAGATGGTCACGAGGACACCTTTGATGATTGGACGACTGACTTTAGTGGATCAGATTTAACAGAAGTCAGTCTGGTGGCTGCCCACTTGCGCCATACGGTGTTTCGCAATACCAGTCTGCTGCGGGCCAACCTGAGTAATTCCTTGGCGACCTATGCAGATTTCTCTGGGGCCAATGCAAGCAGCGCCTGGTTTATTGCTGCGGATGTTAGCCACGGCAAATTTGACGGCACCAGTCTGGTGGGGGCAGATCTGACCGACGCTAATTTGACGCAGGCCAGCCTTGTAGATGCTCGCCTGCGGCAGGCGCATCTGGCTGGGGCAATTCTGACCTCTGCGGATCTAACTCGAGCAGATTTGGCTGACGCCAACTTAAGCGAGGCGAACTTAACGGCAGCTAACCTGCAGCAGGCTAATATCACCTATAGCTCGTTACAAGGGGCTGATCTGAGCCAAGCAAACTTGGAGGGAGCAAACCTGGAGGGAGCAAACCTGGAGGGAGCGGTATTAGCGAAGGCGAATCTGGCTGGGGTTAACCTCTCTGGGGCACGATTTTTTACGCCTGAGCGATCGCAGGAAGATGCGTTTGTGACCACCATTGTGGCACCAGAAACCACCGAACTGCTGGTGGGAGTAGACTTTTCTCAGGTATTAAATATTGAGGGCGAGCAGCTAGAGTATATCTGTGGTCAGGGGGGTATTCACCCTGCGTGCCAGGCTGAGTTTTAGTTTTTGTAGAACGGCAAAACACTGCTCGTGAATGGTCACATACAGCAGAGGCATTTTAGGGGAAAAACCCATGCAGCGCACCCGCTTAAGTACTCTGATTGACGACTTAGGTGATCAGTTTAGTCAGTGGTTAATCAACCCATGGCGACGGGTATCACTGGTGTTGCTAAGCCTGCTGCTGGGCTACTTTTTTACGGTGTCTCTGGCGGCGATCGCCGGTCAAGCCGCTGCGCAAGATACCGTTGTCTCAGCGTTTTTAGTACTGGTGGCAGAGCTGATCAGCTGGCTCGTATATAGTCGTCGCTGGCGCGATCCAGCCTTGGTAAAAACGGTGCCAAAACCGGTTTGGCTAGACTGCATCAACAGCTTTAAGATTGGAGCTATTTACGCCGTGAGTGTGGAGGCCTTCAAGCTGGCCAGTTAGAACGGGGCGTCTGTACTGGCTAGGGTATCTACTAACTGAGTAGCCAGAGCCGTAACGGCTGCCCAATTTTGCTCAGCTACAGCGACTTTAGGGAACAGGCTGGTGGAGAGGCCCACAGCGATCGCCCCTGCCTTCAGCATCTCTCCGGCATTCTCAACGGTGACTCCACCGGTAGGAATGAGCGGAATGTGAGCCAGCGGCCCCTGAAAACTACGGATATAGCTGGCTCCACCCACGGCGTTAACCGGAAATACCTTAACGGCTGTTGCTCCGGCCTGCCAGGCGGCGACCACTTCGTTAGGAGTTAGCGCACCTGGCACAATAGGAATTTTAATCTCTTGGGCCAGCTCAGTGATGGACAGATCGGTGTGAGGGCAAAAGCAAAACTGCGTCCCAGCCCCAACGGCATCTCTTAGATCGGCTTCAGATAAGACAGTGCCAACGCCGATGGTGCAGTGGGGCAATCGGTGCCTGAGCTTGCTGACTAAATCCTCGGGATGCCAGCTATTCCAGGTAATCTCAATTAGGTGGATACCTCCGGCGGCAGCGGCTTCTGCCATACCCAACCCCTGATTGAGATCAGGGGCGCGGATAACGGCGATCGCCCGGTGCTGTCGTAGCAGGGCCAAAAAAGCATCTCTGTCCATTGGCCCATCCTAAAGGGGGCGGTCGAGGATGGGGCGGGAGCAGCACCTTTTGTAACGTAGCCTAGGCCTTGCCCTGCTGACGCCTGACCACAGCGTTGTAGGCAAAGAAGGCAATTAAGATCAGCGACGCTGAGAAGATGGTTGTCAAAGTGCCCAGAGCGTAGAGGGCGGGGGAAGTAACGTTGGTGGTCATACCAAAGATTTCTAGCGGCAGGGTGTTGCTCTGGCCGGACACCAGTGATGTGCGGGTAAATTCGTCGTAGGAGAGGGTAAAGGTGAGCAGACCTACCCCTAGCAAGCTGGGGGCGATCAGAGGCATCACAATTTCCCAGAAGGTTTTGGAGTCGGTAGCCCCCAGGTCACGGGCGGCCTCTTCGTAGGAAGGATTAAAGCGGTTGAAAATGCCCAGCATGATCAAGAAAGCAATGGGCAGAGTCCAGGTCAGGTGAGCGCCCAGGCCGGAGGTAAACCAGTTGGTAGGCCAGCCCATCACCTGAAACACAACCCCAATACCTAAAGAAACCAGGATACTCGGCACAATTAGACTGGCAATGGTCATGTAGAAAATCACCGTGGAGCCCTTAAACCGCTGGCGAAACCCCATGCTAGCGAGCACTGATGCGGCGATGGTAATAGCCATGACGGCAGCGCCTAGGATGAGCGATCGTACAAACGGCTCAATAAAATTGCCCACCCGTTGCTCTTGAAACACTTGCCCCAGCCAATAAAAGCTAAAGCCCCGCATAGGAAAGGTTAACCCGCCATCCGGCCCCTGCATGGACAGCATAAAGATGGTGATCATCGGGCCGTAGAGAAACAGCACGAACAGACAGAAGAATGCCAGCAACAGGTAATAGGTCAGTGAGCGCTTTTGCATAGGTGATGGTCGGGGGTTAATAGGATTTCCTGTCGATTTCGCTTAGGGAGCGCAAATGACCTGGCATGACTTCCACGGAACTTCAACGAGAAATTTCGTTAGTTCTCCCTTTCTAGAGACCCTAGGTAAATGACTCCGTTCAATCAGGGGAATTGTTTGTACCTACAACTCCTTACGAATATCTAGCACTCGTAGAATTGAGACGATAATCAGCATCGTCACGACCAGCAGCACGATCGCATTGGCCGCCGCTAAGGGATATTGCAAACTACCGATCTGAGTCTGAATTAGCTTGCCAACGGACGCTGACTGCCCTCCTCCCATTAGGCGAACGGTGACAAACTCGCCCATGACCAACGTAACAATGAAGATCGAACCGATCGCAATACCCGGTGCTGACAGGGGCAAAATCACTTCCTTGAAAACCTGTAGGCCAGAAGCGCCAAGGTCTTCAGCAGCGGTTACTAGAGAGCGCTCGATTCGCATCAGGCTGTTAAAAATGGGCGCGATCATAAAAATGATGTAGAGGTGCACCATGCCCAGCACCACCGCAAAATCGGAGTAGAGCAAAAACTCCATCGGCTGCTGGATCAGACCAACGCCCATAAACATTTGGTTGACCAATCCCTCCCGCCCTAGCAGCGGCACCCATGAGATCATTCGAATGATGTTTGAGGTCCAAAACGGAATGGTGCAGACCAAAAACAGCAAAATTTGCCACTCTAGCTTGGGCACATGAAACGCCAAGAAATAGGCCACTGGGTAGCCGATCAAGAGCGTAGCCAGCCACACCATTTCTAGAAACTTAAATGTATTCAGATAGGTCTTAAACGTAACGTCGGTCAAAATACCCTGGTAGTTAGCCAAGGTAAATGCCGGGGTCATCGAGTAGCCATTGAACTCCCAAAAACTCACTACCCCAATCATGAGAATGGGGAACACCAAAAACAGCAGAAATACCAATGTCTGCGGCGTAATTAACGCGTAGGGCTTGAGGGTTTTCCAGGTTTCAGACATGGGCAGAGGGTGAAGGGGTAGGGAAGAGGTAGAGTAGGAGTTTTAAATTCTTAATTTTGAGTTTTGAATTAAAGGCTTTGACTAAGAACTCAAAACTCAAAATCTTTAACTTATCTAATTACGATGCAATAAACTCGTTCCACTTCTGCACCAGGTAGGTGTTTTCTTCCATAGTTGAGTTCCAGCAAACGATGTTGCCAAAGCGCTCGTCGAAGGAGCCGCCGTCGCGGGCGGCACCGGCTTTGGCTAGAGTTTTGCCAAAGGGGTCAACGATGGCTTCGGCGGCGGGCTTGCCTTCGTACCAAAAATCCCACTCGGCGGTAGACATGAATTTGCGGGCGGTCTCGGGGGCGGCGCTGTAGTAGCCCTGACGCCCGAGGAACGCGCCCACCCAGCCGTCGAGCATCCAGTTGATGTACTCGTAGGCGGCATCAAGGTTAACACCCTCTAGGTTTTTGGAGAGGCCAATGCCGCCGCCCCAGCCCCGATAGCCTTCTTTGAGGGGAGCGTAGATGCACTCAGTGCCCTGGGACTGCACCGCCGTCACCGCTGGCGACCACATCGATTGCAGCACCACTTCCCCAGAGTTCATCAGGTTGACCGACTCGTCAAAGGTCTTCCAAAAGGCGCGGAACTGGCCGTTGGCCTTTTGCTCTTTGAGAATCTCGATGATCTGGTCAATTTCGGCCTTGGTCATGTTGCCTTTGTCCGCAAAGGTCATTAGACCTAACGACTCGGCTACCATGGCCGCATCCATAATGCCGATTTGGGGAATGTCGAGAATAGAGGTCTTGCCCTTAAACTCTTCGTTGAACAGCTCGCCCCAGCTCTCAATGGTGCGACCGACTAGGTCGGGACGGTAGCCCAGAGTGTCGGCGTTGTACTGAAAGGGAATTAGGGTGGCGTAGTCGGTGGGGGTGTCAGAAAACTCCTTGGAGTCGGCGCCCGTCAAGTACTGCACCTTAAAGGGAGCGGTACCCTGGGATTTTTCGACCGGCATGCCTTTGAACTCGCCGGTTCTAAAAAAGGAGACAATCTTGTCGTAGTTGGTGATGCGCTTGATATCGATGGGCTGAAGATTGCCTGAGGGCACCACCAGAGGCAGGCTGAAGTATTCACCATCAAAGATGTCGTACTGGCCGGGCTGAGTGATGGCGATCTGGTTGTTTTCCTCGGTACTGAGGGCTCGCATGTCGAACTTAAAGCCCAAATCTTCCTGGGCTTTGTCGCGGATGTCGTTGATTTGCGACACGCCGGTGCCAATTAGCCGCAGGGTGACATCTTTGCTTTGATTGGTGTTGACTTGAGGGCCAGAGGCCGGGTTGTTGGGGGTGCCTGAGGGGGCAGCGCAGCGGGTGGCGGTCAGGAAAGCTCCAGCGGCGAGGCTGGTGCGAATCACTTGGCGGCGAGAGAACTTACCCATGGTTAGCAATTCAGTAACAACGAATGGTTGAGAAAATGGTGGAAGGAGAATGCCGTGTTTATCTGACCCAAAACTAGTGGGGCAGAAAAACGCAGTCGGCGGCGGCCCAGTCGAGTACCACCACCTGTCCTTCTTCAAAGGTGGTGGTGAGCCAGTCGGGGGTACGGGCTTTGTACAAAACTTCCACGCCGCTGCGCTCGAGCACTAGCGAAACGCGGGTGACGTAGCCCGTAAACTCTACGGCGGTAATGCGAGCGGTGAGGCGGTTGGTGGCCGGGCCGCAGACCGATGTCTCGGCATCGGCGAGGGATTTGATCTGCATCAGGTCAGCGCGGATGCAGCAGGCAGCTTCGGTGCCTACCTGGGCGTAGTCGCCGAGGCACAGCAGGGTGCCCAGGGCAGGGATATCGAGCTGAATGAGCTGGCCGTTGGTATCTTGCACGGCACTGGTGACGGTGCCTGGGAAGATGTTGTTGTCGCCGGTAAAGCGGGCCACAAATTTTGACAGGGGTTTAGAGAAGATCTCGGCGGGGGTACCGACCTGATCAACGCGGCCGTGATCCATCACCACAATTTGGTCGGAGAGGGAGTAGGCCTCATCTTGGTTGTGGGTGACTTGAATAAAGGTCATGCCAAACTGACGCTGGAGCTTGCGCAGCTCGCCGCGGGTTTTGACGCGCAGCGATTCGTCGAGGGCGCTGAGGGGCTCGTCGAGCATCAGCACCTGGGGCCGAGTGACGAGGGCGCGAGCGAGGGCAACCCGCTGCTGCTGGCCACCGCTGAGCTGGGCGGGTTTGCGATCGCTAAACCCACTCAACCCCACCACCTCGAGCATTTCGCCCACGCGATAGTGCCGGTCTGCTTTAGTCATGCCGCGCATTTTGAGGCCAAAATCGACGTTATCCCACACGGTTTTGTGGGGGAACAGCGCGTAATTTTGGAACATCATGGCGGTGTTGCGCTGGGTGGCGGGAATGCCGTTGATACGCGTTTCGCCGATATAAATGTCGCCCTCAGAAATGTCTTCGTGGCCCGCGATCATGCGCATAGTGGTAGTTTTGCCGCAGCCGCTAGGGCCGAGCAAACAGGTATATGAACCGGCTGGGACATCAAGCGTGATGTTTTGAACTGCTGCAAACGAGCCATATTTCTTGGTCACATCCCGCAGGGAAACACCCTTGGCGTCTGCCTGAAGCTCCTCAGGCACCGCCTCAACGGTAAGCACAGGTTCGATCTGAATATCTTGCATAGTAGGCCCGTGATTTAGAGCGGGATGGAGCGGAAAAATAGCTCAACGAAAGCCAACTTCATCTCATTGGTCAGTCAGACTCACTTATAAAATTCTCTCTAAATGTGTACTGTATGCAAGGATACAGTTTTGCCCGGAGAGTGGCAGGGCAGAGAGTTATTTTGTGCTGGTGTCATATTCCCAAAGGAGGGTTTGTGGCCAAATTATAGGACCAATGAAGCTGATTTTTGTGAACCTTGATGAGCCGGCTCTTAAGGCAATACAAAACTTTAAGCAATGTCTAAGGAAATATAACAAAGCTTTCCCAGGTAGCGTTTGGTCTTGAACAATTAAGACATTAGAAAACGCTTTGCAGATATTAATTCTTGTCCTGGAACGTTGAGATTTTGGGTCGGTTTTGCGTGTTTAGGTTTGCTTAATTAACCGCTTGAATTCTTTCATAAAACCCTCATAGAGAGATGTTGAATGATCAACCTAACGCCGGAGGATGTGCGGCTTAAGGCCACTGCCCACAATAAGGAAGACGCGATTCGGCAGGCAGGAGAACTGCTGGTTGCCAGTGGTCGCATTCAGCCGGGCTACGTCGACAGCATGCTGGCACGGGAGACCCAGGCCAACACCTACCTGGGCAACAGCATCGCCATTCCCCATGGACAGCCCGCTCAGCGCGACCTGATTGTGACGACGGGCATTGCGGTGCTACAAATTCCCGCTGGGGTGGAGTGGAACCCGGGCGAGGTGGTACGGCTGGTGGTGGGTATTGCGGCGAAGTCGGATGAGCACTTGCAGATTCTCACCAACCTGACCCACGTACTGGATGATCCTGCCGCTGTTCAAGCGTTGGTGGATACGGAGGACGCGCAAGTGATTTGCGATCGCCTCACCGGCAAGTCATCCTCCAGCAGCAAAGGACTCGACACCGAGGGCTTTGACCAATTTTTCGATGTCACGATCGACGCGCCGACGGGGCTGCATGCTCGCCCCGCCACCGTGTTTGCGGATTTGGCAAAATCTTTTAGTGCCGAGGTGCGGGTGCGCTACGGCGACCAGGTGGCCAACGGCAAAAGCCTGATGTCGCTGCTGAAACTGGGCGTTGAGCGAGATGGCCTGGTGCGGGTGCTGGCTAAGGGCAGTGACGCTACCCAGGCGCTCGATGCTCTGCAACAGGCGGTTGAAGACGGGCTAGAGGAAGAGGAGGAAGCGGCGGCAAGTCCGGTTTTGAAGCTGCCGGCGCTGAACCTAGAAAGTCGTGCTCTGTCCGGAGTGGCAGCGTCTCCAGGACTGGCGATCGCGACCCTGCACCATTTCCACCGCACCAAGCTAGAGTTTGCCGAAACCGCTAACGATCCAACCGCAGAGCAGGATCGCCTGAGAGATGCGATCGCCCTTGCCGACATTGATTTAACCGACCTCTACACCACCATTAAAGAACGCTCCGGTAAGGCTAAGGCCGCAATCTTTCAGGCCCATCGCGAATTTTTGGCTGATCCAGAGCTTCAGCAAGAGGCGCTGAACCGGATCCCCCCCAACCACAGTGCGCCCTGGGCTTGGCAGCAGGTGATCGAGGCCAAAGCCAAAGAATTAGAAGCGCTAGCCGATCCAGTGCTGTCGGGTCGAGCGGCAGACGTGCGCGACGTAGGTCAGCGGGTGCTGGCGCGATTGGTGGGCCAGGGTGACCCGGGAGCGGGATTGCCCGATCATCCCGTAATTCTGATTGCTGACGATCTGGCTCCCTCGGATACAGCGGGGCTAGATCCAGCCAAAATTCACGGGTTCTGTACGGCTGCGGGTGGGGCGACCAGCCATACAGCGATCATTGCGCGATCGCTCAACATTCCTGCTATTGCCGGTGCTGGGGCAGGGATTCTCGATCTGACGGAGGGGGCAACGGCCATTCTCGACGGCGACCAGGGCCAGCTCTACCCCAACCCAACTGAAGTGGATTTGGCGAAGGCGAGGCAGGCCCAGTCAGAACGTGCCCAGCTCCGCGATGTCGAACAGCAAACCCGCTTCCAGCCCGCTATCACCACCGATGGCCACCGCATTGAGGTGGTCGCTAACATCGGTGGGCCAGCCGAAGCCGCACCGGCTGTGAATGCGGGGGGCGAAGGGGTAGGGCTGCTGCGGACAGAATTTCTGTTTCTCAACCGCAACGCGGCACCTAGTGAAGACGAGCAGTATGACGCGCTCTGCCAGATGACCCAGGCCCTCAACGGTCTGCCGCTGATTGTGCGCACGCTGGATATTGGCGGTGATAAGCATGTGCCCTACCTGAACCAGCCCGCCGAAGAAAATCCCTTCCTCGGCATTCGCGGCGTGCGGCTGTGTCTAGAGCGCACCGATCTGTTTGAAACTCAGCTGCGCGCAATTCTGCGGGCGGCTCGCGGCGGCTACATCCGCATCATGTTCCCCATGATTGCCACGCTGGAAGATATTCGCGCCGCCAAGACAGTGCTGGAGTCGGTGCGGGCGGCGATCGATGGCCCCCCGGTGGAAATCGGCATGATGGTCGAGGTGCCCAGCGCCGTGCTGATGGCGGCGGAGTTTGCCCAGGAAGTTGACTTCTTCTCGGTGGGCACCAACGACCTAACTCAATATCTCTTAGCGATGGATCGGGGGCACCCCACCCTGGCTAAACAGGCCGATGCCCTGCATCCCGCGGTGCTGCGGGCGATTTACCAAACGGTGCAGGGGGCCAAGCTGGCCGGTAAGTGGGTTGGCGTCTGTGGCGGTCTGGCCGGAGAGCCCCAGGGCGCGATGATTCTTGCTGGGCTGGGGGTGAAAGAGCTGAGCATGGATATCCCCAGCATCCCGAAGGTGAAGGCGCGGTTGCGGGGAGCATCAATGAAGCAGATGAAGCGGCTGGCTCAAAAGGCGATCGCCTGTCGCACCGCCGAGGAGGTGAGGGCGCTATGACCCATCCCCCCAGAACGCAACGGATTGCTACGGTGACGCTGAATCCGGCGATCGACCAGACCGTCTCGATCCCTAACTTTCAAGCCGATGCGGTGAACCGGGTCGATTGGAAGCAGGACGATGCCGGTGGCAAAGGCGTAAACGTGGCCTCGTTTTTGGCAGAGGCAGGCCATAGGGTCAGCGTTAGCGGCTTTTTAGGTCGAGAAAATGATGCTCTATTCAAGACCCTTTTTCACCAGAAGGGCATCGACGACCACTTTGTCTATCTACCCGGCGAAACCCGCGTCAACATCAAAATTGTGGACGATGCCCAGGGGCAAGTCACCGACATCAATTATCCCGGCCAGTCGCCCACCCACCAAGATACTGATGGCTTGAGAAATGTGGTGCAGGCCTTGACCGAAAGCTGCGACTGGTTTGTCTTCTCGGGCAGCGTGCCAGCGGGACTATCTACCGACATCTATGACGAGCTGATCGGCCCCCTTAAGGCCCAGGGCAAAACCGTGATTCTCGACACCAGCGGCGACGCCCTCCGCTTTGGCCTGCCCGCCAAGCCCGACTTGATCAAACCCAATCAATCTGAGTTAGAAGAGGTGCTAAACACTCGCCTCTCCAGCCATACCGAGATTGTCGCTGCCGCCCGCGAGCTGATTGGCTCCGGCATTCCCTACGTGGTGGTGTCGATGGGGAGTGAGGGGGCGTTGTTTATCGATCGCACCCAGGCTTTCCACGCTCAGCCCCCAGCGGTTGAGATCAAAAGCACCGTCGGCGCGGGGGATGCCATGGTGGCGGGTACGGTGGCGGGATTGTTGGGCGGCGAATCGCTGCGAGACTGCGCGACCCTAGCGACGGCATTCTCGATGGGGGCGCTGAGCCAGATCGGGCCAAGGCTGCCGCCAATGGAGCAAATTCAGGCCATGCGGCAGCGCGTGACCGTGCGGGAGGTGAGATGATCCCCAGTTTTGTAGGGTGGGCATTGCCCACCACTCACCTCGCAAAGACAATGCCCACTATTCCCTCAGGAGCCGCACAGTCCATCCACGTGAACTAGGAACTGTTGCCGAAGCTAAAAGATGGGCATTGCCCACCCTACGTCTCCTAACTGAAAAAGCTTTTGAATCAAGTATTCACAGACCAGTAGGAAACCTATGACAAAAATTGTTGCCGTTACCGCCAGCACCGCTGGCGAGGCCCATACCCAGATGGCGGCGGAGGCCCTCAAGCGCACGGCCCAGGCAATGGGCCACGAGATTGTGACCGAGGCCCAGGGTGGCGCTGTCGTCACAGCCCTCAGCCCCGATGACATCCAGCAAGCCGATGTGGTGATTGTGGGGGCCGACGGGGCGGTGGAGCGCGATCGCTTCGCCGGCAAACCCGTCTACGCCGTCTCCACCAGCGAAGCTATTCGCAACACCGAAATGGTGGTTCAGAGTGCTGTGGCCCTAGTGGGGCAGATTCCCAGCCTGGGGGCGATTAGGACTACGCCCCACCCCCACGACCCACTGCCAGGGGAACTGCTCACCGTTGACAGGGGAGTTGAGACGGGAGCCGTAGCCACCCCAGTAGTCGCCCCGGCCAGCAAATTCTTCGTGGGCATTACCTCCTGCCCCACGGGCATTGCCCACACCTTTATGGCCGCCGAAGCCCTGAAACAGGGAGCCCTCAAGCTGGGCCACGACATCAAGGTTGAAACCCAAGGTTCCGTTGGGTCGCAAAATGCCCTCACCGATGACGAAATCGCCCGCGCTGAGGCGGTGATTATTGCCGCTGACACCCACGTCGATCTGTCGCGCTTTGGCGGTAAGCGTTTGTACGAAACCTCAACTAAAGCGGCAATTCACAACGGGGCAGATGTCGTGACCGCAGCGATGGATGCGCCTGTAGTCGGCGGTGGCAGTGGCGGCTCGGGCAGCTACGTCGATGAAGTGAACCGGGCTAAGGCCGAGCGTTCCGAGAGCCGCTCTGGCCCCTATAAGCACCTGCTGACGGGGGTGAGCTATATGCTCCCGGTGATTGTGGCCGGCGGCTTGATCATCGCCCTGTCCTTTGTGTTTGGCATTAACCCTGAAGAGGGCACCTTTGGCGACGCGCTAATGCAGATAGGGGGCGGCGCAGCCTTTTCGCTGATTGTGCCGGTGCTGTCGGGCTTTATTGCCTTTTCCATTGCCGATCGCCCCGGTATTGCCCCGGGCCTGATCGGCGGTATGCTAGCCGCCAACCTGGGTATGGGTTTTCTTGGCGGCATTCTCTCGGGCTTTCTTGCCGGTTATGTCGCCAAGTTTGTGCGCGACAAGGTGAATTTGCCCGCCAACTTTGAAGGGCTCAAGCCGGTGCTGGTGATACCTCTGCTAGCCACGTTGGTGGTGGGGCTGCTGCTGGTCTACGTCTTTGGTGGCCCGGTGCGGTTCATTATGGAGGGTATGACCGCCTACCTAGAAGGGCTAACCGGCACCAATGCCTTGCTGTTGGGCCTGATTTTGGGTGCGATGATGGCGGTTGATATGGGCGGGCCGGTCAACAAAGCCGCCTACACCTTTGCGGTGGGCCTACTAGCCAGCAACCTTTATGCGCCGATGGCAGCGGTGATGGCCGCTGGGATGACTCCGCCCCTGGGCTTGGCCCTGGCCACCTTTGTCTCTAAAAAGCACTTTAACCAGGCGGAGCAGGAGGCCGGAAAAGTGGCTTCAGTGCTGGGCATCTCCTTTATTACGGAAGGGGCCATTCCCTTTGCGGCCAACGATCCGCTGCGGATTTTGCCCGCCTGCATTGCGGGGTCGGCGGTGACTGGGGCGCTATCGATGGTCTTTGGCTGCACCCTGCGGGCTCCCCACGGCGGCATTTTTGTGCTGGCGATACCCAACGCAGTGGAGCATGTGGGGCTGTATATTGTGGCGATCGCCGCCGGCACCCTGGTCACTGCTCTAGCGACTGTGCAGCTCAAGCACTTCTTCCCCCGCAAAAAAGTGGCGGTTGCTGAGGTTTAGACTACAGCCAAAATAAAATGCAATGGTGAGAGCCAGAGAATCGACGCAGCGATCGCCCGTCAATTCCCTGGCTCTTGTTGTAGATAAGAAAACTCTAACCATGCTTTGTTGAGATAAGAAACAGCAGGGCGGGCGGGATGAAACTTTTTGAAATAGAGGTGATACATTTCTTCTCCTAGACTTTTGTCGATGCTAAAAAACCTATGATTCACTAAACCCAATAAGGATTAGGCGCTGGCCATGAGCATCACCAATCACATTCATTTTCGCAATGTGCGAGGAGATATCTTTGGCGGCGTCACCGCAGCGGTGATTGCTCTGCCCCTGGCCCTAGCCTTTGGAGTGGCCTCGGGGGCAGGAGCAGCTTCGGGTCTCTACGGAGCCGTGATTGTGGGTTTCTTTGCGGCGCTGTTTGGGGGCACGCCGGCGCTGATTTCAGAGCCCACCGGGCCAGTGACCGTAGTGTTCACTGCCGTCATTGCCCAGCTAATGGCTGCTGACCCCGAAAACGGGATGGCCATGGCCTTTACCGTGGTGATGCTGGCCGGGGCGTTCCAAATTTTGTTTGGTTTTCTCAAGCTGGGCCGCTACATCACGATCATGCCCTACACCGTCATCTCTGGCTTTATGTCGGGGATTGGCATTCTGCTGATCATTCTACAACTGGGGCCGTTGTTGGGCCATGCCACCCCTAGGGGCGGCGTGATCAATACCTTGGCTAACCTGCCTGCGATGGTGAGCACCCTCAACCTGCCGGAGGTGGTGCTGGGGGTATTGGCCCTAGCGGTGCTATTTTTTATGCCCAAGCGGTCCAAGCGATGGGTGCCACCGCAACTGTTGGTCTTGGTCGGTGGCACGTTGCTAGCGCTGGTGCTATTCCCCGACGCCGGGCTGCGGCTGATTGGTGAACTTCCTACCGGGCTGCCGACCCTGCGGTGGCCCACCTTTCAGGTCAGTCAGGTGCAAACCATTTTTGTGAATGGTCTGGCGCTCGGCATGCTGGGCTGTATCGACACCCTGCTGACCGCCATGATCGCCGACAGCATTACCCGTACCCAACACGACTCCAACAAAGAGCTGATCGGCCAGGGCATTGGCAACATAATGTCGGGTTTTCTGGGGGGCATGCCTGGGGCCGGGGCCACCATGGGCACTGTGGTGAACATTCAGGCGGGCGGCAAAACGGCGCTGTCGGGCATAGTGCGGGCGGGCATTTTGCTGGTGGTGGTGCTGTGGGCTGCACCCTTGACCAAAATTATTCCTCTGGTGGTGCTGGCGGCGATCGCGGTTAAAGTCGGCTTCGACATTTTGGACTGGAGCTTTCTAAAGCGGGCCCACCAGGTCTCGTGGAAGGGGACGGCCATTATGTATGGCGTGATGTTTCTCACCGTATTTGTGGATTTGATTGTAGCGGTGGGGGTTGGTGTGTTTATCGCGAATATTCTCACTATCGACCGCCTCAGCAAGCTTCAGTCTGATGTGAGGACTATCACCGACTTTGACGACGACCTGGCTATGACCCCCGAGGAGCAGGCGCTGATGGATCAGGCTAAGGGAAGAATTTTAGTGTTTCACCTCAGTGGCCCGATGATCTTTGGCGTGGCGCGGGCTATCTCCCAAGAGCAGATGGCCATGGCTAACCACGATGTGCTTATTCTTGACTTGCAGGATGTGCCTCACCTAGGGGTGACGGCGGCTTTGGCCCTAGAAAGCGCTATTCAGAATGCTCAATACGCTGGACGGCCGGTGTTTTTGGTGGGGGCGCGGGGCAAAACGTTGAGCCGATTGCAAAAACTCGGGGCGCTCCAGTCTGTGCCTGCTGCCCACCGAGTTGACACTCGCACCGAAGCCCTCAAGTTATCCCTGCTGCTGCTGGGTGCGATCGATAGGGGAGACTTTGTGCCAACCCGGACTGTAATGCCTTCGTAACAGCGCACCTATGGCGCTGCATGGCTGGAGACTATGCTTTGAGCACCGAACCTAGGGGCTAGGAGAGTTTTTTGTCGCGCTGGTGGTATTGCCATATTCCCATTTTGAATATTTTGCTGCGCTCAAAGTTACGTTGGGGTCGTGACCCATCACGCTTCTTTTTATCGATATCAAGGTTTTATTTAGGGCTCAAATGCACTGAGTACAACACTTTTGAATGGGTTTAAAGCCTCCCAAACGAGTTGATCCCCAGTTGATCTCTCTCTGCGGAGTTACCTTACCCCTATCTCTGGGGAGATCAGATTTAGGGCCTGGGCTGACTACTATGCACACATAACTTTATTGGGAGAACACCACTATGGCTAATACTGAAAGCGACGAAAAGACTCAAGCTCCTGAGTCCAGCGATGGGTATAACACCCCCATCGATGAAACACAGCGCCACACTGGCATGTACCAAGCCACCGACGCAAAAGAAGAAGCTAAGCCCGAGAGCGGTACCAGTGCTACTGGGCCAGAGGGTGCGCCCAATCAGGGTACTGAAAAGCGCTAAGGCTGAGCCTCTGAGGCTTGCTCCTGGCTAAGGCGCAGGGGGCGATCGCAGCTAGCGCGATCGCCCCCTTTTACGTTTTGGGGGATAGGATGGACAGCTAGGCTTAGGTCTGCTGAAAACTGTGAATCTATCGGCTCGTTGGGCTGCCCTCTGGCACAAGCTAAATTTGCCTGCACCCGCACCGCAGGTGTTTCTGGGGTTGTGTGATCGCTACAGCGAACCCCAGCGCGCCTACCACACCCTTCAACACCTGAGCGAATGTCTTGATTGGTGCGATCGGGCTGGCGATCTGGTGGAAATCCCAGCAGTGGTGGAGCTGGCCCTCTGGTTTCACGATGTCATTTACGATACGCGCAGGGCAGATAACGAGGAGCAAAGCGCTGATTTTGCTGTGCAGGTGATTAATGGCGCGGGCGGTGAATATTGGCTTAAGCAATCCATCCAAGACATGATCTTGGCCACAAAGCACAATGCCAAGCCAAGCACGATGGATATGTGCCTCGTCGTCGACATCGACCTGGCAATCCTAGGGGCGGGTATAGATCGCTTTGAGCAGTACGACGCTCAGATTCGGCAGGAGTACGCCTGGGTGCCTGAGGATGTATTCCGTCAAAAGCGGGCTGAAATTCTTCAAAGCTTTCTCGATCGACCTTCAATCTATACCAGTGATTTCTTTCGAGAACGGTTAGAACTTCAAGCCCAGCGGAACTTGCATCGGTCGTTGATCGTTCTGATGAAGGGCTTCGGCTAATTTTGAGATTGTCCAATCCCAGGGCTTACTAGCTAGGGAACATACTCCGTTGATGTATTGGTTATCCAGCTATGGATGTTTTGATCAATATAGATGTCAACGATTTGGCCGCTGCGGAAAGGTTTTACGGTCAGACCTTTGATCTCAAGCCCAGTCGCCGCCTCGGTGACACCATCGTTGAGCTGGTGGGCGGCCCATCGAGCATCTTTTTGCTGCAAAAAGAAGCGGGTTCTCAGAAGTCGCCGCAGACTACTGAACAGCGCCGATTCGATCGCCACTGGACCCCGGTGCATTTAGATTTTGTTGTCGAGAACATCGAATCGACAACAACCCGCGCCGTTGAGGCAGGAGCGGTGCAGGAGTCGCCCATTCAGCAAACCGCCTGGGGCAAAATTGCGCTCATGGCTGACCCCTTTGGCAATGGCTTTTGCATCATTCAGTTTGTGGGCAAGGGTACGACGCTATCTGCGATCGCTGCTCCGACTAAACCTTCAACGTTAATTAACCTGAGTTCGACAGCTAAAAAGCAGCTTGTGGCAAGGCTTTAAGCTCAAAATCTGGAATACCCAACGAGGGCTTATCGGGATGGTAGGCGTAGGCAATCAGGCCCGAGACCAGATTGACGAGG
>JAHHHQ010000023.1 GCA_019359285.1 Nodosilinea sp. WJT8-NPBG4 | reverse complement strand
GTCCAGGCAGCCAATCCTTGATTCGTTCCCATTGGTCATCGCGTAGGGCGTAGCGGCGGGTTGGCATCAGTATCACAAACCTGAAACTCAACTTCTCCCACCTTACCTAATTGATGACACGCCCTAGTTCTTGAAAGACAAAGAACCCCGGATTCTTCAAAATTCGGGGTTCTTCATATACACTAACTCTCCTCTTGCTCTATCGCTCGGTGAGCTTGGTCAGCAGTGTGTTCGATCGCTCCACAAATGTCTTCATGCCATTGGCATCAAAGCCCTTTTGGGCCATCAGCGCCGTGTCGTAGACCTGGTTGCAAATCATCTTCGCCAAGTCACCAGCGGGCGAGCTGCCACCATCAGCACTAATAATCGTGCTCTGGCTCAGCCCCAGCAGGTTCTGAATCAGCGGGTGACCCGTGTTCACCATCAGCACGTGGTCGTCAGGGAACTGCATCTCCTGCTGCTGAATCATCGCCATAGTTTCCTGCATGCGGCGGGCTTCTTCGGGCAGCAGCACCATGGCCGGGGGAGCGCCTTCGCCTTTCAGCGCCTGAGGCTTAACGTTGACGCGGGGGCGATTGATCGCATGCTCAAACATCTCCTTGATTTCGTCATCGCGGGTTTTGTTAGTGGCTGGGTCAACGATTTCGCTCTGCTTCTCTTTGTCGAGCAGAGTGTCGTCGAGGTCGGCATCTACCCGCACAAATTTCACATCGGAGTATTCCCGCTCCAGGGTAGGAATAAAGTGCGTGTCGATGAACGAATCCATGAACAGCAATTCTAGATCCTGGCCCTTGAACAGCTGGATATAGGTGGCTTGGGAAACCTCGTCAGTGGCGTAAAAGGCGCGGTTTTCGTGCTTGTCTTTGTTGCGCTCTAGGTACTCACTCAGGGTGGTGTAGAAGTTGCCCTTGGCGTCGGTGGCGGGCTTGTTGTCCGTCACTTCTGACCAGGCATCGCCTTCCTCGGTTTGTACCTCCACCTTGGCGGCCTCTTCCCCATCGCCTAGCTTGGCGGTGGTGCGGAAGATTAGGATGTCTTTGACCTGCTCCTTAAACTTGTCGTCGTTGAGGGAGCCAAACTTGACAAAGTTACCCAGGTCTTGCCAGCTGGCGATGTACTTGGCGGGGTCGTCGCGATACAGCGCCTTGAGGCTGTCGCCCACTTTCTTAGCGATGTAGTCGGCGATGCGGCGCACGGTGCGATCGCCCTGCAAGAAGCTTCGACTCACGTTCAGCGGAATATCGGTGCTGTCAATCACGCCACGCAGGGGCAGCAGGAAGCGGGGCACCACCTCTTCGCAGTTGTCGGTGACGAAGACCTGGTTGCAGTAGAGCTTAATGCTGCTCTTAGTGATGTCGATATCGGGCTTGAGCTTGGGGAAGTAGAGAATGCCATTGACAACGAAGGGGTAGTCAGTGTTGAGGTGAATCCACAGCAGCGGGTCTTCCTGGAAGGGATAGAGGTAGCGGTAGAACTCTAAATAGTCCTCGTCGGTGAGGCTGCTGGGCGACTGCTTCCAGGGGGCTTCGTGCTTGTTGACGACCTCGCCGTCGATCTTGATCGGCACCGGCATGAAGTCGCAGTAGGTCTTAATCAACTGCCGAATGCGGGCGGGCTCCAGATATTCTTCTTCGCCCTCCATCAGGGTGAGGGTGATGGTGGTGCCGACGGTCGTGCGATCGGAGGCGCTCAGCTCAAACTGGGTCGAGCCGTCGCAGCTCCAGTGCACTGCTTCGGACCCCTCTTTATAGGAGAGGGTGTCAATCTCGACCGTGGAGGCCACCATAAACGAAGAGTAAAAGCCGAGGCCAAAGTGACCGATGATCGGGTCTTCAGCGGCGCTGTCTTTGTACTTGGTGATAAACTCTTCGGCGCTGGAGAAGGCCACCTGATTGATGTATTTTTTGATCTCCTCAGCGGTCATGCCGATACCGGTGTCTGAGATGCTGAGGGTCTTCTTGTCTTTGTCGAACTTGATTTCGATCTCGGGGGCGCTGATGTCGCCGGAGTATTCGCCCGATCGCGCCACCATGGAGAGCTTTTTGATGGCGTCGACGGCGTTGGAGACTAGCTCCCGCAGAAAGATTTCGTGCTCTGAATAAAGCGCTTTTTTGATGATCGGAAAAATATTCTCGGTATGGATCGAGATATTACCCTGTTCCAGAATCGTCGTCATGGCGGTTCGGTGGTGGTTCAGCTATGGGTTACTTAAGGGCAATTTTTAACCGATATAACGAATTTCACAAGCGGCGATTCCTGTACTGAGAGGTTCGGTTGACCCCACTCAGCCGGGCAGAGAATGCCTGAAGTAACGGTTGAAGGGTACGTTGATGCTAGTGCAGCCAGCCAAACGTGCGTTCCACATTCAGTGCTGGGCAAAGGCTTAAATGCTTTGCTAGGGCGGCTAATGTTCTCAACTCGGACCTAAATCATCAGCCACACGGCAAGGGCAGCAATGTCGCGGCTATAGCCTTGGCCACTCCAAAGCACCTGGACCCGCTTCAGATTAGTGGCGATCGCATGCACCCGGTTTTGACTAGGGGGCGATCGCTGGTACCCGTGGTCCGAGGCCGTGTATTTCGGTTTGTCAACTACCCTTAGAAGGAGTGAAAATAATTAAAGAATTGGTTTTGTGACGACTCACTACTTTAAATTTTTCATAGGTAGTCGTCTAGATGACTCTTGAACAACAGGCTTATACGCTGTTAAAGCCATCCCCTTTAAAACTGACTGACAATATTTGGCCTGTGCGATGACTTCAGATAACCTATCGGAGCTAATGTTAAGAGTGAGCTTTCTCCCACTATGGCTTAGCTTGTTGCTTCTAGAATGTCGGTCTCGTGCTTAGTAAAGTGAAGAATTTTGCAGAGCAAAAATTTCTTTTAGTGGGGGCAGAGGTAGTGAAAAACGTCACTTTAAAGACTTGATTAAGGGAAGGGCTAGGCGTCAGGCCAGCAGGTTAAGAAAAGTAAGGATGTATGTCGAATTTAGACCCAAATAGCGTTCATTTGAGAAGATCAGTCACTCTGACTGATTCTTGGTGGGTTAACTTCGGTTGCTAAGTGGGTTTGATTGGGGGCTGGGAACCTTAAGAGCAGAGATGGCGGCGCTGATAGGCCAAGACTAAGCACGACAAAACGCTGAGTGCCCAAAGCGTAAACTATGGATGCAGACCCTTGTCGGCATCGACAACGCAGCAATCAGGGAGTATGAATAACATTACTGGAGACTTGTCGACGCAGCAGCAAAAGAGGATAGCCCGACGGAGTTCCTTCGGGTTGATTATTCTGCTGATTTTAGGGGTTCTGGGAAACTATTTTCGCTGGTCATTCTTTTTTCATATTGACTTTCTCTTTGGCACAATCGCTGTGTGGCTTGTGCTCAGCTACTATGGCATCCGCTGGGGCGCAGTGGCGGCAATAGTGGCCTCCAGCATCACCTACTTTCTCTGGAATCATCCCTACGCCATTGTCATCTTTACCGCTGAATTTTTGTTTGTTGCATTTTTTTATGCTCGCCACTCTCGGCGTAACCTGGTGCTGGTCAATGCCATTTTTTGGGTGCTCATTGGCATGCCGCTGGCGTGGTTGTTTTACTACCTAGTTTTAAGGGTAGACCCCAACCAAACCCAAATTATTGTGCTGAAGCAGGGGGTCAATGGCATCTTTAACGCCCTGGTTGCTAGTCTGCTGCTGTCCTATACCCCCATCCACCGCTGGCTAGGACGACCGCAGGCGGCTAGTGCGCTATCACTTCAGCAAACTCTGTTTAACCTACTGGTGGCTGCGGCCTTTTTCCCGACGCTGATTTTGATGGCGCAAGATAGCCACGGGGTTGTAGCCCAGGTCGTGACCGAGGAGCAAATTCACCTCAATTTGTTTTCCCAGCCCTTGGCAGCTCGTATTGAGGCTTGGTATGACCTCCATGTGCAGGCGACCACGGCTCTGGCCGACATTGCCGCTCAGACAGCAGGGTCTTCACCTCTATCTCCGCAGAACCAGGGAACCCTGCAAGCCCAGACCGAAACCATTCAAGCGCTGACGCCAGATTTTCAGCATTTGGTAGTTACTAACGGTGCCAATGAGATTGTGGCTGAGGCAGGCAGTGACCATAGCTTTCCCCATGCGCTCAGGCTGCCTCAGCTGAGCCAGGCCGCCAACGACCTGAAGCCTTTCCTATCCCGCGATCGCATGGGAGACGATACCGCTCAAGACAGTACCGTGCTGCTCAGCCAGCCTGTGCTCAATCAGGGCCAGGTGCAAGGCCGCGTCTGGGGCGAGATTGATCTGTCTCCCATGAAAGCCATGCTGGCAGAAACTGCCGCTGCTCTGAATTTTCAGGTGACGTTGGTCGATCAAAACCAGCAGGTGCTGCTGAGCACAGACCCTGAGCGAGGCTGGGGCAGAACCTTTGACCTACGCCAAACTGGCGAAGTGGTGACTCTCGAGCAGGGGGTTTACCACTGGCTGCCGACCGACGGTAGCCCTCTATACGTCACCCGCTGGCGCAATTCGTGGTTTGTAAAAGAGTTACCCCTGCCAGCTATTGCTGGGTGGAAGCTGATTGTCGAGTCACCGGCCCAGCCCCACGTTCAACCGGTGCAGCAGCAGCACACCAGAAGTTTATTCATTCTGCTGGTGGTCACGGCGCTGACTCTGGCCATTGCGCACTGGCTCAGTCGGCGATTCGTGAAGCCGCTGTTTGAGCTAACCCAGGTGACCACCAACCTGCCCACCCAGGTGCAGGAGCATCGGGCAATTCAGTGGCCAACCAGCCCGTTGATAGAGCTGCGATCGCTGGTGCAAAACTTTCAGCAGATGGCCACCACCCTGACTCAAAAATTCCAGGAGCTGCAGCAGGCTAAGCAAACCGCAGAGGTAGCAAATCAGGCCAAAAGCGAGTTTTTGGCCAACATGAGCCACGAACTGCGCACCCCCCTCAACGCTATTCTGGGGTTTACTAACCTGCTGCATCGCCAGCCCACCCTAGCCTCCCATCGGTCGGAGCTCGACTTGATTAAATCTAGCGGCGAGCACCTGCTTGACCTGATCAACGATGTGCTTGACCTGGCCAAAATTGAGGCTGGGCGTATGACTCTCAATGTCGCTGCCTTTAACCTGCCCGACTTTATTGCCAACCTGGAGAGTATGTTCTCGCTGCGGGCCCAGGCCAAATCAATTAGCTTCACCGTTGAGCGCGGCGCTGATCTGCCGCAGTTTGTTCAAGCCGATGAGCGCAAGCTGCGCCAGGTGATCATGAACCTGCTCAACAACGCGATCAAATTTACCGAGGCGGGGAAAGTGACGCTGCGGGTTTTGTGGTCTACTCCGCAGGGCGGCTGGCTGCGCTTTGAGGTGATTGATTCTGGCTTCGGTGTTGCCCCTGAGGAGATGAATCTACTGTTTCAATCGTTTTCGCAAACCGAGTCTGGGCGGGGTAGCAACGAAGGCACTGGCCTGGGGCTGCGCATTTGCGATCAGCTAATTCAGCTGATGGGAGGCACTATTGAGGTGCAAAGTCAGCGTGGCCAGGGGTCGCAGTTTATGGTGCAGGTGCCCATGCAGGGGGCGATCGCCGAGCAGCTGATGCCGCCCCCTGCAACTCGTCAGGCTACGGGGCTAGCTCCTGACCAACCGCCCTATCGACTGCTAGTGGTCGACGACCAGTTCAGCAATCGCCGGTTGCTAGCGCAGTTGTTGAGCGATCTGGGGTTTGAGGTGCGCGAGGCCTGCCATGGCCAGGAGGCGATCGCCCAGTGGCAAGGCTGGCAGCCCCACCTAATCTGGATGGATATGCGCATGCCGGTGATGGATGGCTACGAGGCCACCCGTCAGATCAAAGCCCAGGTGCAGGGGCAGGCCACCGCCATCATCGCCCTCACCGCCAGCGTCTTTGACGAGGAAAAATCCCTGGTGCTGTCGGCGGGCTGCGACGACTTTGTGCGCAAGCCGTTTCAGCCGACGGTAATTGTTGACAAGCTGGTGCAGCACCTGGGGGTGCAGTTTGTGTATGCCGAGCCCCCAGCCCTTGCCCCCGCCACTGAACCCGTTCCCTGTGCAGCGGGTAGCCTAGCTATGATGCCCCAGGACTGGCGCGATCGCCTTTACCACGCCGCTACCCAGGCCGACCAAAAAGCTTTGTTTCACCTACTCGATGCCCTGCCCAGCGAGCAGGGCCCCCACCGCCAGGTTTTGCAGGGCTGGGTAGCTAACTTCCAATTTGATAAGCTGATGTCCCTTTGCCGGCGCGAAGATGAGCGAACGCCCTAACCCCCAGCCCACCATTCTGATTGTCGATGACATTCCTGACAATCTGCATCTGCTGACTCGGGAGCTGGGGGAGCAGGCCTACGAAACGCGGGGCGTCTTGACAGGAGCTATGGCCCTGACGGTGGCCCGCTCAACCCCCATCGACTTGATTTTGCTTGACATTATGCTGCCCGATACCGACGGCTACAGCGTCTGTGAAACCCTCAAGGCTGACCCCGCCACCCGTGATATTCCCGTTATTTTTATCAGCGCCCTCGATGAGGCTCTCGACAAGGTCAAAGCCTTTGCAGTGGGCGGCGTAGACTATATTTCTAAACCCTTTAAAACCGCAGAAGTGATCGCCCGGGTTAACACCCAGCTGAGCCTCCGCCAGGCTCAGCGTCAGCTGCTGCAGTTTAACCAAGCATTAGAGGATCAGGTGCAGCAGCGCACCTATGAGTTGGGGGAGGTCAACCAATCGCTGCTGGCGGAAATTCAGGTGCGGCAGCAGGTTGAGCAGGATTTGCGCAGCAGCGAAATTCGCTATCGCCTCATTGCCGACAACATGAGCGATTTAGTCTGCCTGCACAACACCCAGGGGGAGTTTTTATACGTCAGCCCGTCGGTGCAAACTCTGTTGGGCTACGCCGCCACCGACCTGGTCGGTAAGCGTCTCCAGGATTTTTGCCACCCGGCCGATAGTCACTGCATTCAGCTACAGTTTCAGCCCTTGCCAGGGCAGGGCGAATCGAGCACCAGCTGCTATCGATTTCGGTGTCAGTCGGGCCACCACATCTGGCTCGAAACCCTGGCTAAGCCAGTCATCGATGATGCGGGCGCGATCACCGGCATTGTCACCAGCTCGCGGGATGTAAGCAGCCGAGTTGAAGTCGAGCATCGGCTGCGCCACGATGCCCTGCACGACGCCCTCACCCACCTGCCCAACCGCAACTGGTTGGCCCAACGCTTGGAGCTGGAGCTGATGCAGCGCAGCTGGCATGGCGGCAAGCGCTTCGGCCTGCTGATGGTTGACCTCGATCGCTTCAAGGCGGTGAACGACAGCCTGGGTCATCTGATCGGTGACAAACTGCTGGTGGCGGTGGCTAACTTGCTCAAGGGCTGCGTTCGCGATATCGATATGGTGTCGCGCTGGGGCGGCGACGAGTTTGTGATTTTCCTAGAGAAAATTACTGCCGCCGACCAAGTCATTCAGGTAGCCAATCTCATCCAGGCCACGCTCGAAAACCCGATCGCCCTCGACGGCAAAATTATCTTTACCTCCGTCAGCATTGGCATTTTGATTGGCGATGGCTCCTACGCCAACAGCAACGACATTTTTAGGGATGTGGATATTGCCCTCTACCGGGCCAAGGAAATGGGGCGCAACCGCTACGAAATTTTTAGCCTAGAGATGTACCAGGAGGCGATCGCCCGGCTCAACCTCGAAAACGAGCTGCGTCTAGCCATCCAGCAGCAGCACTTTGTGGTGCACTACCAGCCGATTGTGTCGCTTGAGACACGATCGCTGCTGGGGTTTGAGGCCCTGGCCCGGTGGCAGCACCCCACCCAAGGGTTGATCATGCCTAGCGAGTTTATTGATCTAGCCGAAGACACCGGGCTGATTAAGCCCCTCGGCGGGCAAATCTTGCGCCAGGTGTGCGAAACCCTGAGCCAGTGGAGCGCCTCCCATTCTCTAGGCGATGGTTTTCAGGTCAGCGTCAATGTGTCGGGTCAGCAGTTTCGCGATCCGGTCTTTATTCACACCGTCGATCGAATTTTGGCCGATACCGGGGTAGCGGGTCGCTGGCTTAAGTTTGAGATCACTGAGCGCATTTTGCTAGAGCAGTCAGAGAGCATTGCCTGTACCCTAGCGGCAATTCGCAGTCGCGGCATTGAGCTCAGCATTGATGACTTTGGCACCGGCTACTCGTCCCTGCGCTACCTCAGCCAGTTTTCGCTGCAAACCCTCAAGATCGATCGCTCCTTTGTCAACCAAATGCAGCCCACCCGCCAGGGCATTGTGCAGGCCATTGTCGATCTGGCCCACAACCTGGAAATGACTTGTATTGCCGAAGGGGTTGAAACCGAGCTGCAGCTGACCCAACTGCTCACTCTAGGGTGTGAGGCGGCCCAGGGATATTTTTTCGCTCGCCCTCTGCCTGTAGAGGCGGCAACTCAGATGCTCGAGGGCGATCGCAAGTTGCCTTAACCTCTAGCCTAGGCGCTTGGGCCAGCTATTGGCGCGAAGGTTTTGGGCGGCTAGCTCTACGGTTTCGGCAATGCGGCGATGGCCCTTTGGGCCGGTCTCGGACCATCGCGGGTTTCGGCCCGTTTGGCGCTGGCAATCCATTCCAAAATACCCCGCTTTGCCGAACGCGGAAAAGCCTCAAAATTAGCTTCGGCCAACCCATTCTCCGCCAAGGCCGTCGCCAGATCCGCCGGCACCTCCAGGCGCTCGATCGCATCCAGCAGCTCCCACGATCCGTCCTGTTTCGCCGCCTCAATCTTCGCCAGCCCCGGCGGCATCATTAGCCCCGCCGCGCTCAGGGCGGCAATCCGCTTTTTGTTGAGCGCCGACCAGCCTGTGCCCGGCTTGCGCGGAGCCATCCACAGCATGGTGCGCTTATCGTCGAGCTTGTTGCCCTTGCTATCGATCCAGCCAAAGCACAGCGCTTCTTCCACCACCTCATCGTAGGAAACGTGGGGCTTACCCGACTGTTTCTTACAGGTGATCAGCCATAACCCTTCAGTACGCGAGTGATTTGCCGCCAACCAAGCTCGCCACTCAGCGCGGCTTTCAACTTGAACAGAATTTTCGGGCGCTTCGATCGCCATGGCAGTTAGGACAGGTCATCCTCAAGTCTCAGAATACTCAATTCATCCCAATGGTACCTGCCGCTCCGGCGACATTCCCCGACCACCCGACCACCCGCCTACCCCCTACCCTTCACCGGCCCCGCTCGTTCATACTCAGGCGATCGCCCAGCTGCCGAATGGTCTGGGCCAGATCTAAATCGCGCTTCAAGAGTTTCTCGATTTTGGTGTAGCTGTAAAGCACCGTGGTGTGGTCTTTGCCGCCAAAGGCATCGCCAATTTTGGGCAGGCTGAGGTCGGTGTGGCGGCGCATTAGATACATGCCTATCTGACGGGCCTGGCTGATCTCCCGGCGTCGCGAGGAGCCCTTTAACTCTTCCACCGAGACGCCGAACTTCTCCGCCACCACCGCCAGCACCGAGCTGGGCGAGGCCTCAATTTTATCTGCCGGAGGATTCAGCACCGCCGTCAGGTGTTCGACAGTCATGGGCAGGCCCGAAATTGAGGTGTAGGCGAGGGCGCGAATCAATGCCCCCTCCAGCTCACGAACATTCGAGGTGTAGCTGGCGGCAATATACTCGAGCGCCTCGCGGGGAATCTGCACCTGCTCATACTCCGCCTTTTTTTGCAGAATGGCGATCCGGGTCTCGTAGTCGGGGGTCTGAATGTCGGCAATCAGGCCCATGGAAAACCGCGAGATCAGCCGGTCTTGCAGCCGCATAATCTGGTTGGGGGGCCGGTCTGAAGCGAGCACAATCTGCTTACCCGCCTCGTGGAGCGTGTTGAAGGTGTGGAAGAACTCCTCCTGGGTGTACTCCTTGCCCTCAATAAACTGAATGTCATCCACCAGCAAAATATCCACATCCCGGTAGTGGGAGCGAAAATGCTGCATGCTGTCGCGGCGAATGGCGGTGATCAGGTCGTTGGTGAACTGTTCTGTGCTGACGTAGGCCACCCGCGCCTGGGGAGCAATCTCTTGCCGGTAGTGGCCGATAGACTGCATCAGGTGGGTTTTGCCTAGGCCCACCCCACCGCACAAAAATAGCGGGTTAAACTCACGCCCTGGTGACTCGGCCACCGCCAGAGCCGCCGCATGGGCCATACGGTTGTTGGCTCCCACCACAAAGCGTGAAAACACCGCCTTGTGGTTGAGGTCGTTGTAATTCTCCCGGGTCGAGGCGGGCGGGTCCGCCGGCATGGCACGGGTGGGCAACGCTGGGGTCGAGCGAGCGGGCAGAGTTGGGGTCGAGGCTGGCCAGTTGACCTCAGCCATGGGCCGCAGCGCCGCCGAGCCATCATCCCCGTCGGGCACCACCGTTACCTGAAGCTCAATGGCCTTGCCCAAAATATTGTTGACGACTTGGGTGATGGTACCTGCGTAGTGCTTTTGCACCCAGTTGCGGGAAAAGGGGTTTGGGGTCGATATCACCAGGGCGCGATCGCTCAGGGTTTGTGCCTGAGCAGGCTTAATCCAGGTTTCAAAGGTGGGGCGGCTCAGCTCCGCCTGAAGCTGATTAAGAACCTCTTCCCACAACCGATTCAGGGCCTGGTCCACGGTTTACCTCGTAAATAACCGCTGCCCGAAGGCAGACATCGCGCATGATTAGCTGATCGGACTACCACTCCCTAGCCCGCTAGCGTTCTGATGCCAGAACTGGGGCTTTCCAGGGCCGTGGGACCGTTCATCCCGAACCTTAGCTGTAGACCGGGAGAGCCCAATCCAGACAGCTATCTTGAAGATCTATAGGGTACTAGATATACAGATAAAAAATGTCCCTGATTCTACATATAGCGCTTTGGCAAAAATTGGATCCAGTGGTGCCCTATTGAGCGAGGCATTGAAGGCGTCCCGCTGGTCTATTGAACCATATGACCCTAGCCTCTGGGGAAGATATATACAATGGCTACAATATTGCTCAGTTAACCCCGCCTCCGGCTCACTCTTTGATCCCTAAGGCCTATCTATGACTACCCCAGAATCTTCGTCGCCAGAGCCATCCCCGGCCCCGCTGCTGACCCTGGGCCATCCGGTGCTGCGCCAGGTCGCCCAGCCTGTAACCGTAATGGAAGATGAAGCTGTACAACTGCTGATTGACCAGCTGTTGACAACAGTGCGCACCGCCAACGGGGTCGGAATTGCCGCCCCCCAGCTGGGCTACTCGCTACGGATCCTGGTGATCGCCTCGCGCCCCAACCTGCGCTACCCCTACGCCCCTTTGATGGAGCCCACGGTGCTGGTCAACCCCCGTCTGATATCGGCCAGCGACGAGCTAGATCTGGGTTGGGAGGGCTGTCTCAGCGTACCGGGGATGCGGGGTCAGGTGCCGCGTCATCAGACCGTTGAGGTGGAATACTGCGATCGCCATGGGCAACCCCATCGTCAGATTTGGCAGGGCTTCGTCGCCCGTATCTTTCAGCACGAAGTCGACCATCTAGACGGCAAGGTGTTTCTCGACCGAGTACAGTCTGAGGCTGACCTCCTGACCGAAGACACCTACCAGGCGATGGAAATTGCTGCTCTGGGCTAGGGGTTGCCCGAGCTTTGCCTGACCCGATCAGTTCCTTGGTGCTGGGCAAATTAATTCTTGACCGACTGTATTTCAGAATGCAACGGCCCTGGCCCGGTTTTGAAAAACATTCAGCAGAATCAGGGCCGCTCTGGGTCACTCAGTTACCCTGATACCTCTGGTTCAGATAATTTCTGATCCAGACTATCTGGCCGACTAAGGCCAAAGGAAACAGCGTGAGTTCTCACCCTCAGCCTCGCATTGTCCACCTCGACATGCTCGACACCGACTACGCCAAAATAGCGGCGGGGGAGCCCATCCCCGATGCCAAAAAGCAGCGGCTTTCGCAGGACAGCTACGACTTTACCCGTCTGGGTCAGCACATTGCCCGCTACCGCCACGGCGGGCTTGACGAGCAGGGGCAAGACGACATTCTCTGCACCCTAGGCACCACCGCTGGGCTATTTACCCTGGCCGACGTCGAGGACATGAACGATCGCCTTCGCCAGACCGGCCGCTTTTACCTCACCCCCGGCGAGCGTCAGCAGGTGCTCAACTGGCTGGTGGATGAACTAGGGGTCGATCTAGAGGGCGAACAGAGCGGGTTGTAGGCAAGCGTGCCAGCGCCATGGCTGGGGCTTGAGGGCTGTGAGTGGCTCTGCACTCGACAGCAATAACTGTCCCTAGTGGCCATAGAATTATCTCTGGTCAACGAATAGATCGCCGCCCGACGCCTGTGACTCAATGTAAACGAGTATTTCAATCGAGTTACAACCCGCTCGCGCGGGCCAAAATGCCTGAAATCCCGTGATACGATTCATCCGTAGCTTTTTGCAAGAGTGGAGTAGGTATCCTTGGTACTTCGGGTAGCAGTAGTAGGATCAGGTCCAGCAGGCTCCTCGGCTGCTGAGACATTAGTCAAAGCCGGTATTGAAACGTACCTGTTCGAGCGCAAGCTCGACAACGCCAAGCCCTGCGGTGGGGCCATTCCCCTGTGCATGGTCGAAGAATTTGATTTGCCGCCTGAAATCATCGATCGCCGTGTGCGCAAGATGAAGATGATCTCTCCGTCAAACGTTGAGGTCAACATCGGCGCCACCCTCAAAGACGATGAGTATATTGGCATGTGTCGCCGCGAGGTGATGGATGGCTTCTTGCGCGATCGCGCCGCTAAGCACGGCGCTAAGCTGATCAACGGCACCGTTCACACCCTCGAAATCCCCACCACCGAGGCCGGGGCCTATACCCTCCATTACACTGAGCACCGCGAAGATGGTCTGGTGGGTGACAACAAGTCGCTCCAGGTAGACCTAGTGATTGGGGCCGATGGGGCCAACTCCCGCGTCGCCAAAGCGATCAAGGCCGGCGACTACAACTATGCGATCGCCTTCCAAGAGCGCATTCGCCTGCCCGACGACAAAATGGCCTACTACGAAGACCTGGCCGAGATGTACGTGGGTAACGACGTTTCCCCCGACTTCTACGCCTGGGTGTTCCCCAAGTACGACCACGTCGCCGTGGGCACCGGCACCATGCGGGTGAACCAGGCCAAGATCAAAGGCCTCCAGGCGGGCATCCGTGCTCGTGCCGCTAAGCGTCTAGAAGGTGGCGAAATCATCAAAGTAGAAGCCCACCCCATTCCTGAGCACCCCAGACCCCGTCGTGTTGTTGGTCGCGTGGCTCTGGTCGGCGATGCCGCTGGTACCGTCACCAAGTCCTCTGGTGAGGGCATCTACTTTGCCGCCAAGTCGGCTCGCATGTGCGCCGAAACCATTGTAGAATTCTCCAACAACGGCCAGCGCATTCCTACTGAAGCCGACCTTAAGGTTTACCTGAAGCGCTGGGATAAGCAGTACGGAATTACCTACAAGGTGTTGGATTTGCTGCAAACGGTGTTCTACCGTTCTGACGCCACCCGCGAGGCCTTCGTCGAAATGTGCTCTGACATCGATGTGCAGAAGCTCACCTTCGACAGCTACCTCTATAAAACCGTGGTGCCCGCCAACCCCCTGGTGCAGATGAAAATCACTGCTAAGACCATGGGCAGCCTGATTCGTGGCCATGCGTTAGCTCCGAGTCGGAGCTGGTAGTGAGCGATCGCTCAGTTTCTTTCTAACCCCCTAAGCTGACTGGCTTTGACAAAGTATTGTCAAAGCCAGTTTTTTTATGTTTGGTGAACTTAGAGTCCCTATTGGCAACTTGAACCCAACGCGTCAACTCTCTGGCTTCAGCCCTAAGCTTTGCTGCACCGACTGTCTATTGCCCAAAGCCCAGATGTCTCTTCGGCGACCTCATCGGTCAAAATCCTGGATAGCCTATTTCAATAGAAATGCCCTAGAACTTCTATAAAAAATGGCTTTTGGAAATCCAAATTTCCAAAAGCCATTTCTCAAACAATTGAGTCTCCGCCGAATTAGATTATTTACCCATACCTAACTGCTGGGCTTTCTGGTACACCTTACCCTCGGTCAGCAGTGAGGGAGCAATCACTACCTCCACCTGCTGCATCTCTTTCAGGTCTTTAGCACCCAGGGTGCCCATGCTGGTTTGCAGCGCCCCTAGAAAGTTGTGGGTGCCGTCGTCTAGCCCGGCGGGGCCGCGCAGAATTTGCTCCAGACTACCGGTGGTACCCACTTTGATGCGGGTGCCTCGGGGCAACACCGGACTGGGGGTGGCCATCCCCCAGTGGAAGCCGCGACCTGGCGCTTCGGCAGCGCGGGCAAAGGGTGAGCCAATCATGACCCCATCGGCCCCGCAGGCGATGCACTTGCAGATGTCGCCGCCGGTAACTAAGCCGCCATCGGCGACGATCGCCACATAGCGTCCAGTCTCGGCAAAGAAGTCGTCGCGGGCGGCGGCACAGTCGGCCACAGCAGTCGCTTGGGGAATGCCAATGCCCAGTACCCCGCGAGAGGTGCAGGCGGCACCGGGGCCAATGCCCACCATGACGGCGGCTGCCCCAGCCTTCATCAGATTGAGGGCGACTTCGTAGGTGACGCAGTTGCCCAAAATCACTGGCATGGGCATTTCAGCGCAGAAAGCCGCCAGATCGAGGGGGCTGATGTCGGCCGGAGACAGGTGGGCGGTAGATACCACTGTGGCCTGCACAAACACCAGGTCGGCCCCGGCTTCGGCCACTGTCTTGCCAAACCGGGCCGCCCCGGCGGGGGTGAGGCTCACAGCAGCCACGCCACCGCCAGCCTTAATGGCTTGAATGCGCTTGGTGATCAGCTCGGGCTTTATCGGTTCGGCGTAAAGGGCCTGCATCAGACTGACAAACTCTTCTTTGCCCACCGAGGCAATTTTGTCGAGAATGGGGTTGGGGTCGTCGTAGCGGGTTTGAATGCCCTCTAGGTTGAGCACGCCTAGAGCCCCAAGCTCCGAGAGTCGAATGGCCATGCCCACATCTACTACGCCGTCCATGGCGCTGGCGATGATGGGAATCTCGCGCTCAATGCCGCCAATTTGCCAACGAGTGTTAGCCAGACTTGGGTCCAGGGTGCGAGGCCCAGGCACCAGGGCAATTTCGTCAATGCCGTACGCTCTACGGACTACTTTGCCACGACCAAGTTGTATATTCACGTCCCTACTTTACCCTTTGGGCCAAAACCATTAGGTTAGCCTAGCAAAAAAGAATTCTCGCCGTACAGCAATTGGCTGAAACCCTGCTGATACTGGGGATACAGTAGTGAGTGATAAGATCTGATAGGTCTGGGGCCCAGAGCAACATGTTTAACGAGGTAAAAATACGGTTGTGAATTTGTCATCGCTGACGTTTTTGCGCAAAATGCGATCGCCCAATCGCCAGTTTGCCGTGATTGGTTTAGGGCGGTTTGGACGGGCGGTGTGCGCCACCCTCAACAACCTGGGTTACGAAGTGCTGGCTGTCGATACCAACGAGGTCCATGTCAGCCAAGCAATGACCGACCAAATTGCCGCCCATGCTCTCCAGCTTGATAGCACCCAGCCTTCGGCCCTCCGCGAGGCTGGGATTACCGACTTTGATACGGTGATTGTGGCCATTGGCAACTATGTCGAAGAAAGCATTATCACCACCCTCAACTTGAAGGAAGCGGGGGTTAAAAATGTGGTCGCTAAGGCGTCGTCAGAGATCCACGGCAAGCTGCTCGATCGCGTCGGAGCCGATCATGTCGTGTTTCCAGAGCACGAGATGGGCTGTGACCTGGCGCGATCGCTGACTTCCCCCGGCATTCTCGATCGCTTTGAGATCGACCCCAACCACTGCATTGCTGAGATTATCGTGCCCCAGGCCTTTGACCAAAAAACCATCGTTGACCTCGACCTGCGCAACCGCTACGAGCTCACCCTGTTGGCAATTAGCCAAGACAACGAGCCCGACCAGTTTGAGATTAACCCCAGCCCCGTCACCCGGCTCAAAGCAGGGGGTCTAATGGTGGTAATCGGCAGCAACAAAGGCCTAGAGCGTCTACCGGTGTAGCCCATGCGCGTGATTGGACTAATTAGCGGCACCTCCGTTGACGGCATTGATGCCGCCCTAGTTGAGCTAGAGGGGCAGGGCTACGACTTGACGGTGTCCTTGGTTGAGGGGCTGACCTACCCCTACCCCGACGATCTGCGTCGGCAGATTTTGGCGCTGTGTGCGGGGGAGGCGATCGCCCTCGATCAACTGGCCGCCCTCGACGATGCCGTGGCCGAGACCTTCGCGGCGGCAGCTCAGGCGCTAACCGCCCAAGCTGGCCCTGCCGACCTGATTGCCTCCCACGGACAGACGGTGTTTCACCGTCCGGTGGGTCGCCCGGCGCTGCCCGACCAGGGGCCAACGCGGCTGGCCTATACGCTGCAACTGGGGCGCGGGGTGGCGATCGCCCAGCAGACCGGCCTGCCTACGGTCAGCAACTTTCGTCAAGCTGATGTCGAAGCCGGGGGCGAAGGAGCACCGCTCGCGCCGATCGTCGATCTCTGCTTGCTCAGCCACCCCACCGAGCGGCGCTGCGTGCAAAACCTGGGCGGTATTGGCAATGTCGCTTACCTGCCCGCCTGGAATCGCCAGGACAGCGCGCCCAAAGTGCTGGGCTGGGATACAGGGCCGGCCAATTCTCTAATTGACATAGCGGTGCACAGCTTATCGGCAGGGGCGCTCACCTACGATGTTGACGGCGCTTGGGCGGCCCAGGGCACGCCCTCCCTACCGCTGGTCAGTCGGTGGCTGGAGCACCCCTACTTTACTCAGCCGCCGCCAAAATCCACTGGGCGTGAGCTGTTTGGCTGGGAATTCTTCAAGCATTGCCGTCAAGATGCTCAGGAGGAGGGGTTAGGGCCGCAGGATTTGGTAGCCACTCTGACCGAGTTCACAGCGGCCTCGGTAGCCCACGAGTACCGCACCTTTCTGCCTACCCTGCCCGATCGCCTGCTGGTGTGCGGCGGCGGTAGCCAAAACCCAGTGCTGATGGCGCGTCTTCAGGCGCGGCTGCCCGAGGTTGTGGTGCAGACTACCGACGCGGTGGGACTGTCAGCTAACTATAAGGAAGCGATCGCCTTTGCGGTGCTTGGCTACTGGTATCGCCAGGGTTTCCCCGGCAACTTGCCCACAGTGACCGGAGCCAGCCGCTCCGTTGTGCTTGGGCACGGCAATGATATTGCTCCACCTCGCTAAGTTAAAGGGTTGCTGAGGCCCATACCCCAGTCTGAGCAATAGGGCGTATGCTTGAGAGGCATGGGACAGAGGACAGCGGGCTATGCCGGACATCAGCAGCGATACAACCGATGTCCCAGGCTATGTCAAAGGCTGAGGGAGCATTGTGTGGACCATAGCTTTTTAATTGAGCCTGGCCGGTGGACGCTCCAGGGCAGCTGGATGGAGCGCGATCGGCTGCCTACGCCAGTGAAGGGAAAAATTCTCGTCGCCTGGAGTCGCGACGACTGGTTCACGATGGTAATGAAGCTGGCTTTGCCCGATACCCAGCCTAATGAGATGGCGCTTCAGTACCGAGGTCGATTGACCAGCGGTGACTGCCAGTACACGTTTGTGCTGCAGCACAGCCTACTAGGCCGGGTGGAAGGAGAGGGCTGGGTGGCCCCTGATTCTATTATTCAGCGCTATTGGGCTCTGGGCGATCGCCAGCGCCGCACGGGGTTTGAAACTCTATATCGCCTCGATCACGATCGCTACCACCTTTCTAGCGGCATTATGACCGGCCACTATCTCACCAGCGCTATGGAAGCAACCCTTCATCTGCAAGGGGCCTCAGCGCCGGGGATGTAAAGGGTCTCCATGTAAGTGCTTTCAGGAGAATGTACTACAGTAAAAACAACACCTTTTAGACGTAGCTGGGCATATTAACTCTATGGTCCTTAGCCGTGGGCTGAGCCCAACCTGAGGCATTGCGGGGTGCACAATTGAGATAGATGTTACTCAGCAGGGCGTCGGCGGGCACCATCATTTCCTGGGCTGACACTACGGATGCCACGATTGAGCTAGCTTCGGTTTGTTGGCCTGCTTGCCAATGAACAGCTCACTGAGTTGAATAAAGGAGTTAGGTTTTGGGCTTTAGATCTATCGCCGCCCCTGATTTATACTCTGCTTCGCTGCACACCTTTTGCTTTGCCTGCCCCTCCCTGCCTTCTGGCTAATATCGTTCTATGGCTGACTCCAACCTGGGCTGTAAACTAGCAAATCGCTACGAATTACTAGAACCGATTGGCCAGGGTTCAATGGGTCGGGTGTATCTAGCCGAAGATCTGCTGCTGGGCAGCGTGAAGGTGGCCATCAAGCTGCTTTCCCAAACCCTGCCCGGCGAAAAAATGCGCGATCGCTTCATGCAGGAGGCCATGACTTGTGCCCAACTGGGCCAGAAAAGTATTCATGTGGTGCGTGTCACCGACTATGGCGTCAGTGACGAAGGGGTGCCTTTCTACGTCATGGAATATCTACAGGGGCAAAGCCTTAGCCATCTGCTCAATCTTCAGCCCCTGCCCATGCCTCGATTTTTGGGCCTGATCCGGCAAATTTGCCTGGGTCTTCAGACCGCCCACGAAGGCATTATTCTCAAGACCCAGCCTAAGCCGGTGCCCATTATTCACCGAGACATCAAGCCCAGCAATATTATGATTGTGCAAGACCCTACCCTAGGGGAGCTGGCGAAGATCTTAGACTTTGGCATTGCCAAACTCATGCAGGTCGATAGCGATCAGACCAACTGCTTTATGGGGACTCTGGCCTACGCTTCCCCTGAGCAAATGGAAGGCCGCGAGCTCGACGGTCGCTCTGACATCTACAGCCTTGGGGTGATGATGTTTCAAATGCTGACTGGTCATTTACCCCTCCGGGCCAGCAGCCATACCTTTGGCGGTTGGTATAAGGTGCACCAGACCCAGTCGCCCAAGCTAATGAGCGAGGTAGCCAGCGGCGTCAAAATTCCTAAGCTGCTTGAAGACCTGGTGATGGGCTGCATGGCTAAGCTTGCCGATGAGCGCCCCCAGAGCACCCAGGAAATTTTGCAGATTCTAGAGCCGCTCCAATCTCGCTACGTCAACGGTTTTCGCATTAGCCAGCGAATTAGCACCACCCTCAGCCGGGTGCCGGTTACTCGCCAGCCAACGGCCACCGAATCGCTTCAGGACGACCAGGTCTGCAAGCTGACCGTGTGGCCTACCGCTAAGCCCGTAGCTGAGATTGTCTTTCCTCACTCGCTGCCTACCAGTCAGGGGCCTCTGGCTACCCTATGGGCAATGATGCCTGAGTCCGAAATCAACCGGCGGCTGGTCAGCACCCGCTACAACACCTTTATTTGCACCATGGCGCCCCACCCCATGATGCTTTGGCTGACGGTGCTCTACAGCAGCTCCCATGGCGCACGCTGGCTGCCCTGCTATCTCGATCTTAAGACGGCCTTGGGCCAGGACATGGCCGGGCTGCTGGGTAAAACCGGCACCTATAAGCTGCTGCTCTTTGCCCTGGAAAACCCGCGCCCCTGTGCCCATGTGCTGAGCTGTAGCGTCTCTGACCCCCAGCGCAGTCTGCTCCAGGAGTGGGCGCTGACCGCTCGCAGCCGCCCCTCCATCGGGGCGATCGCCACCAGCCGCGACCTGTTGCGCAACGAACTACAGACCAAGCTCAAAGCCAAGGTGCTGCAAAAGCTGGAGTCGATCTACGTCGATACAGGCTCTAGCCTCTCTGACTGAAGCCCAATCTGTTTAAGTAGGGAAAAACAGCACCGGATGCCAGCTGC
>JAHHHQ010000022.1 GCA_019359285.1 Nodosilinea sp. WJT8-NPBG4 | reverse complement strand
TGAAAAATTCTGGGCTCGGCTAAAACACCATCTTCGCAAGACGCTCAGCGCTTTCGATACCCTCTGGGACGCTGTCGATGATGCCTTCAAAAAATTGTCCTAACTATCCCGTCCACTGCAATATTTGATGATCTTGCTCTGCAACAATTAGTTGGCCGTTTTGTATAACCTCTGCTGGATTTGATAAATTAGTTCGCATGATGTTCCAATTCTCTACCGTTAGAGCATGCGAATAATCATGGAAGGCTTTCACATTTAGATCTGCAACATCATTCAATTCTTCAAGCAGAGCATCTCGAACAATCAAAGTCATAGAAACGGAATCTCGTCAAAAATCACTTCAGCATCTTTTAAGCACTTAATGCTATAAGATGCGTCACCATTATTCAAGATTAATTTCAGTGAGTTTTTCTGCAATAAATCTTCTACTAATGTCAATTCAATACTTCTTGGAAATCAGGCAAGCAAATATCCTGCGAGCTAAGCATATGTCTTACTCATAAGTTTTCTCTACAAAAACGCCTAAGCCTCAGACCGTAAACTTTTCTGCTCTTCAAGACAGTCTGCGAACACGAAGTTGTCGAAGAGAGGGCAGTTCAACTTCATAATTCATAGCCTAGGTTGCTGGTTATGACGATCGGCTGCTTCCTTATAGCTAGGGCTGAGTTTTCTCCCCATGCTCTAACAACTGCTCGATCGCAGTTAACCGATGCTGCCACGATCGCAGCCTGTAGCCACTATTCGCCGTATCCACCGACATCCTTTGATTCACCGAGGTGCGTACCCTAGCCAGTCCAGCTTTCACATTTTCCAAGTTGCGATGGGATGGCTCTTGGGCTAGGGCGTCAAACTTGCTACCCAGGTCATTGACCTCGCTAATCCAAGGTTCTAAGGCGTTGCGATCCATCCAGAGGCGCTGGTGGGTCAGCAGCCAGCTCCACTCGCGCTGGAGAGCAGCATAACGGCTAGCGGCCATGGCGTAGGGAGCGGTGGGGCCAGGTGGGCTGCCGCTCTGGGTTTGGGCCAGCACGGTGTTTAGTTCAGTATTTAGATCGGCGGCGGCAAACAGGGCATAGCCAGGGGTGGGCAGGTCGCGGCTGGCCTGCATCTGGTCGAGGGTGGCGGCATTCGACAGGTTCAACAGCCGAATCGCCGGGATCACCAAGGCTGAGCCAAAGGACTCATTCACCAGCCAGGGGGAGACAATGCGCTCAAAGCGGCTGGTGTCGCCTGCGTAGCTCATCAGCACGATCCAATCGAGGTAATCAGCTCTGGCCCAGGATCCCCAGTCTTGTTGAATCCGCTGTAGTCGCTCGTGTTCAGGGTTGGCAAACACCGCCGCCGACATCACCAGGCCAGGGTGCTGCCGTCGCAGGGTGCTGGAGATGGATTGCACAAACGAGGTGACTTGCTGCACTCGAAACTCGTTCCAGCGCTCCCAGAGCACCTGCTGCTGAATTCGCTGGTTGCGATCGAGGGCGTCGTCGGGTCGGGGGTTAATGGTGGCAGGGTCAACGCCGGTCATGCTCTGAAAGCGCCAGCGAGCGACTTCGCCATAGCCGTAGGTACGGTTGGCCCCGGGGTCTTGAAAGGGGTAGCGAATGTAGTCGAGGTGCAGGCCATCGACCTCGTAGTTGGTGACGATTTCGGTCATCAGCCGGGTGAGGTAGCTGCGCACCTCGGGGTTGGCAGGGTCTAAGAAAGGCTTGTCTTGCCCGCGGGGGATGAGACTGCCGCTGTTGTCGTAGGCGGCCCAGCTGAGGTGTCGCGAGATGATCGGGCCGGGGTAGTTGGCGGGCTGGTTGAGCAGGCGGTTGTGGCGCTGGTTGCCTGCCGCAAACACCCACACCCAGGCGTGCAGGGTCATGCCCCGCTGGTGGGCCAGATCCACGGCGGCGGCAAGGGGATCCCAGCCTTGGGTGAGGGGGTTTTGTTCGGGGGCCACCTGGCTGGGGTAGATGGTATAGCCCGCATTCACGGTTTCAAAGAAAACGGTGTTGATGCCGGCGGCGGCCAGTTTGTCGAAGATTTCGCTCAGCCCCTGGGGCGACCTGGCCCGCACAATGGTGCCGCGATCGAGCCACATGGCGCGAATCTCACCTTGGTTGATGGGGCGATCGGTAGGGAAGTTGTCCCATAGGGCGGTGCGAGTGGCCAGCCAGCGATCGCGCACCTCACTATGCTTACCCGCCGTCAGCAGCCCATCCCAGTCGTTCAAAAGCTGCTGGGCCTCGCCCAGGGTAGGGTGCAGATCGGCCCCGCGCCTCCCGGCCACATTAACCTGGTCGGCGGCAGCGGTGAGCACAGGCAAGCGATCGGGCAGGGTGAGCGCCGTGGGTGCATCCAGCGAGTTCGCCATAATTAGGGCACTCTCGAAGCGGCCAATCAGATTCTTGAGTTCCTGCTGCATAGCCAGAAACACTACCGGGCTGGGGGGCCGGCCGGTGGGCGATAGCTCAATTACCGCCGGGGCAATCTGCTCGGCGGGGTCGCCCGAGGTGGGGCTGGGCGAGTCTACTGTGGCATTGTCTGAATTAGCGGGCTGAACCACCCTGGGCCGCTGGGAGGGGGGCAGCGGCGGCGGCGACGGCACATGGGTAGGCCGCCGACCAGGGCGTGAAGCGGGCAATGGCTCGGCAGTGGGAACCAGGGGAAAGCTCTCTGTCTCGGAGTCGTCAGTAAGTTCTAGGTATAGCTCTAGGTTATCGGGGAGGGCGGCGCTAGCAGGCTGGTTCTGCCCAGATGGGGTCTCGACCTGGGCAAAGACCGGCAACATGGGCAGGCCCACACCCCCAATTAACCCTGCGATGGTTAAAGACCGCCCCCAAGAGGTCATCGCAACCAGTAAAAGGCCCTTGCCCGACTGCTGTGCCACAATGTCATCCCTCCATCACACGGCGATAATTGTGGCACAGGCCAGCCTATTCGGCGCTGACCCAAAGGCGATCGCCTCAAAGCAGATGCAGAGCGGATCCAGACGCCATTGCTCAGCCGCAGGCTCTTTGCCACCTCTTAAGTAAGCCCATTACGCTGGCAGGCTAACTGTGAATGTAGTCCCCACGCCTACCCGGCTGGTGACCTTGATAGAGCCCTGCTGGAGCTGCACAAACTGCTTCACAATGCTCAGGCCCAGCCCTGTTCCCGGAATGTTGCTGACATTTTGGCCCCGGTGAAAGGGCTCAAACAGCTGCCTGCGATCGCTCGAAGGAATACCAATACCCTCGTCCTGCACTTTGATAATGACCTGGCCCCGCTGCTTGGCCAACTTGAGCCCGATGGAGCGATCGCCTGGGGTGTAGCGAATCGCGTTCGACAACAGATTGCTGAGGATCGATCGCAGCAGCCGCTCATCTAAACAGGCCAGCACTTGGCGACTGCGACAGCCAAACTGAATCGGGCATTGGGGCCGTTGGTAGTCGCCCTCGGCTAGCAGCTCCTGGCAAAAAGTCACTAGATCTAACGGTCTGGGGCTGACCTCCAACACCTTGGCCTCGATCTTGCCGATCACCAGAATGTCGTCGATCATCTGGGTCATGCGCTCGACGTTGGCGTTGATGGTGAGCAGGTAGTCGGTTTTTTCGTCGGGGCGCAGCTGGGTGTCGTAGCGGTTGAGCGACGACACCGTCAGCGCAATATTGTTGAGCGGGTTGCGAAACTCGTGGCAGACCATGGAGACAAAGCGCGATCGCAGGTCGCTCAACTGCCGCAGCTGCTGGTTCGCATTCTGCAACTCGGCGGTGCGCTCCTGCACCTTGTGCTCCAGCTCTTCGTTGGCCCGCTGCAACACCTGCTCAGCCCAGCGCCGCTGGGTAATGTCGCGAAAGGTCACCACTGTGCCAATCAAACGCCCCTCTTCATCACGCATGGGGGTACTGATATATTCGACCGGAAAGCTAGTGCCATCCTTGCGCCAAAACACCTCGTTGGTCACCCGCCGCACGCTGCCGTCTTGAAACGCTGCATAAATTGGGCAGGCCTCCCGCTGGTAGGGACGACCATCGGCCAGGGAATGGTGCATCACCGCATGCATCGACTGGCCGATCAGCTCGTCAGTTGACCAACCGATCATAGCGGCAGCAGCGGGATTGACGAAGGTGACGTTGCCCGCCATATCCAGCCCGTAGATGCCCTCGCCCACAGCATTGAGAATCAGCTGGTGCTGGCGGCGCAGGTGCTCTAGCTGTCCCAGGGGTGCTGTGGGAACAGCGGCCTCTCTAGCGGGTAGCCAATAGATTTGGGTCATGTGGGGTCAGCGATCGCAACAAAACATTTTGCCTGCCTTGGGAGAAAGGCAGCCTCCAAGCCCATCCTGTTAGCCAAAAACAAAGTATCACCCTATACAACAGCCTGTTCCCCTAAGGCTTACTAAAGAACTGTGGAGCAATTCACGTACCCCCAATAGTAGCGACAAGCGTCTGTGGTGCAAATTTAGATTTTTCTTGAATTATAGCTTGGCTTTCTAGCTCTATTTAAGCTGTATTGATATTACTTGCACAGTAGATTTTGATAGTCAATTTAATCTAAAAAACTTAGCACTTAAATCACCTTAGTAAGCCACTGATCTTAAAAACGAGAATTCTTGTGAAGACTGTTCTCATCATCGAAGACGAAACTCAAACTCGCCATCTTTTTCTCAAATGTTTAGAGTTTGAGGGTTTTCGTGCCGTGGGGGCCAGCGACGGCACCACCGGGGTGGCAATGGCCCAGCAGCACACCCCAGCCCTGGTTGTGTGCGACATCATGATGCCTGATATGGATGGCTATTCGGTGCTGTCTGCCCTGCGAAAGATAAGGCAGACAGCGCTGATTCCCCTCATCTTTCTCACCGCCAAGGTCACCATGGCCGATCTGCGCCGAGGCATGGAACTGGGGGCTGACGACTACTTGACCAAACCCTGCACCGTCGAGCAATTTTTGGCCGCCATCAACAGTCGCCTGCAGCGCCAAGAGCAGCTCTCAGAGCTTTACGCCGACGAAGGAAACCACCTCCAAGAACCGTCCCAGACCTCCCTATCAACCAACATTTTTCCCGCCGAGCCCAAGCTAGCCAACGTCTTTTGCTTTATCGAAGCTCACTACCAAAAGCCGATCAGCCTCAACGATGTGGCCCAAGATGCGGGCTACTCTCCGGCCTATCTGACTAGTTTGGTGCAGTCATACACCGGGCGCACGGTCAAACAGTGGATTATTGAGCGCCGCATGGCCGAGGCCAAAACTCTGCTGGCTACCACCGCCAGCAGCATCCGTCAAGTTGCTGAAGCTTCTGGCTATAGCGATGCGGGCTATTTCACCCGTCAATTTCGTCAGCTCCACGGTGTTTCCCCTCAGATTTGGAGACAGATTTCTGTATCAGAATTAACAGATTAGTGCTTGTTTTTGGGCTTAAAACCAATCCCAAAAGAAAGTCCTACTATGTGCAAAATTTGTTCCAATGCGCTTTTAATTTGGGCTTGGTAACCTATTCAATAACTTGGATCTAACCCTCAGATCAAGAGTGGGGCAATGAAGGCAGCTAAATGCTCTTTGTCTAGATTGCTCAGCTGGGTTTTCAAATTGATCCGGGGAGGATTTTTGTCGCGTTCAACCATCTATTTATGGTCATTTCAGCAGTAGCAAAGTCGCTCAACGACTGGGGTAGTTTGAGTTGCATGTCGCCCTCCCTGATGTTGCCCGGTCGCCCCTGTCGGGACTGTGGCACGGTGCATCTTACGGGCGATCACTCGCGGTTTATAGAAACCATGCCCCAGGATCCGGTCGATATGGTCGACGACCTGGTGAAAATAGGGGTCTACAGGCAAAACCAGCTGCGTGCCGCCGACACTGTTAATGCCTACGAGCTGCGTAAGGCTCTGTTTCTCAAGCGAGTGGGCCGCAACGACCCTAAACGCGAAAAGCTAATTCTGGCGCTGTGTGAGCAGGCCGGTGGTCTAGAAAATGCCTTTGCGGCTGCCTTTGGCCCCCAAGCCGGACTCTTCTTTGCTGACTCGGTGCGCAACAGCGGGGCCACCCGTCGCGAGTTTCTCAAAAATATGGCGCTGGGGGCTGCTCTGGTTACCCTGGCGAGCTGTGCTGGCGGTAGTGAGGAACCAGTAGCCGAAGATACCGCTGCCCCCGTTGACACCAGCAACCTGGAGAAAACCGACATTCAGGTGGGCTTTATTCCCATCACCTGCGCAACGCCAATTATCATGTCGGAGCCGCTGGGCTTCTACGAAAAGTACGGCTTTAACGCCACGGTGGTGAAAATGCCGAGCTGGGGTGCGGTGCGCGATTCGGCGATCGCAGGCGAACTCGACGCCTACCACATGCTGGCCCCCATGCCCATCGCCATGACCCTGGGCCTCGGCTCTGCTGCCTTTGGCGTTAAGCTGGCTAGCATCGAAAACGTCAACGGCCAGGCCATTACTGTGGCTGAGCGCCACAAGGGCAAGGTTGACGGCCCCACCGACTTTAAGGGCTTTGTAATTGGTGTGCCTTTCCCCTACTCGATGCACAACCTGCTGCTGCGCTACTACCTGGCTTCCGGTGGATTGGATCCTGACGTAGATGTGCAGATTCGTCCCGTGCCCCCGCCGGACAGCATTGCTCAGCTCATCGCTGGGGATATTGACGCGATGCTGATGCCTGACCCGTTCAACCAGCGGGCCGTGTACGAAGGAGCTGGCTATATTCACATGCTGAGCAAAGAGCTGTGGGATGGGCACCCCTGCTGCGCTTTCACCGCCAGCGACGACTGGATTACTGCTAACCCCAACTCCTTCCGCTCACTGAACAAGGCCATCATTGAGGCGGCGGCCTATGCCCAAGATCCGGCCAACCGGTCTGAAATTGCCGCTGCGATTTCCGATCGCGCCTTCTTAAACCAGCCCCCCGAGGTCGTTGAAGCGGTGCTGACGGGCAACTTTGACGATGGTCAGGGCAACACCCTTTCAGAGCCCAATCGCATTGGCTTTGAGCCCTACCCCTGGCAGAGCTTTGCCAAATGGATTTCGTCTCAGCTGGTGCGCTGGGAGCTATTGGGGGAGGGCAACACCGCTGCAACCGTCAGCGACAGCGACATTGACCAGGTTGGTGCAGAGGTCTTTTTAACGGATCTGGCCCGCGAGCTGGCCCTTGAACTGGGCCAAGAGCCCCCCTTCGAGACCGATCGCACCGAAACCCTAGCCTTCGACACCTTCGACCCGGCTGCGTCAGCAGACTATGTCAAGAGCCAAATCGACCAGTTTGGGAAGTAAGTTTCCACCGTTAGCTTAGGGCCGGTCTGGGTTGGTGGAACCGCGATCGGCGCAGTTTTTAGGAGGTATTGAATCATGGCGGCGAGTCATAGCACGCCTGGATTGATCGGAGCGGAGCGACAAGCACCGCTCTGGCAGAACGAAAACGTGAGAGCGTTCGCGCTGTTTATGCTCTCCCTCGGCATTTTTCTGCTGTTTTGGGAAATTGGAGCGAAGTCGGGCTGGTTTGTGAAGGGCGTGCCCACCGCCACCGAGACCATCAAAGAATTTTGGTGGTGGGTAACTAACCCCTTCTACCGCAACGGTCCCAACGACCTGGGCATTGGCTGGAATTTGCTGATCAGCCTACGGCGGGTGGCGATCGGCTATATTGCGGCGTCGCTGGTGGCGGTGCCCTTGGGCATTTTGATCGGCATTTCGCCAGTGGCATTTAAGGCGTTTAACCCTTACGTGCAGCTGCTCAAGCCAATTTCGCCCCTGGCTTGGCTGCCCCTGGGCCTCTATTTGCTGCGCGACTCTGAGAAAACCGGCATTTTCATCATCTTTATCTCTAGCATTTGGCCAACGCTGATCAACACCACCTTTGGAGCCGCTAACGTCAACCAGGATTATCTGGATGTGTCTAAGACTCTGGGAGCCTCGCGTCTGCGGACGATTTGGAAGGTGATTATTCCGGCGGCGCTGCCGAATATTGTGTCGGGTCTACGGATCAGCATGGGTATTGCCTGGCTGGTGATTGTGGCGGCAGAGATGCTGCTGGGCACGGGCTTGGGCTACTTCATCTGGAACGAGTGGAACAACCTGTCGATTCCCAATATTTTGGTAGCCATTTTCATTATTGGGTTGACGGGGCTGGTGCTCGATAGTCTATTTGCTGCCCTCGAAAAATTTGTTGCCTTTGGTCGAAACTCATGAGTATTGCTCCCGTGAACGCGATTGATTTAGCAAATGTGCGATCGCAGACCGCTCAGCTGTCGATTCGCCAGGTGGCCAAGGTTTTCCCCGGCAAAAAAGACCTGTTCAGCAAGCTGACCGGCAAAACCCGCCGCGATTTCGTCGCCATTCAAGATATCAACCTCGACATTGAGCCCAACACCTTTGTATCGATCATCGGCCCCTCTGGCTGCGGCAAATCGACTCTGCTGAATATGATTGCGGGCCTCAGCCCCATCACTAGTGGCGAGATTTTGCTCAACGGTGCCCCGATCGCCGGTTCGGGGCCAGATCGGGGCATGGTCTTTCAAAACTACGCCCTGATGCCCTGGATGACGGTGGAAGAAAACCTGCGGTTTGCGGTAGAAACCGTGGAACCCAAGATTTCAGCGAAAAGGCGCGATCGCATCATCAAAGAGCACATTCAGCTGGTAGGCCTCACCGGGGCCGAGCGCAAGCACCCCCACGAGTTATCGGGCGGCATGCGCCAGCGAGTGGGGATTGCCCGTGCCCTGGCCATCAACCCCCAGATCTTGCTGATGGATGAACCCTTCGGTGCCCTCGATGCCCTCACCCGTGCCTTCTTGCAGGAGGAGGTCGAGCGCATCTGGGAACAGCAGCGCAAGACCGTGATCATGATTACCCACAGCATCGAAGAAGCACTGCTGCTGAGCGATCGCATCGTCATGATGACCCGTGGACCCGCCGCCCGCATCGACGAGATCCTAGAGGTGCCCTTTCCTCGGCCCCGCAACCGCGAAACCATTCAGCAGCACCCCGCTTATCAGGGGCTCAAAGCCGAGATGGAGAGCCATCTGTTTCGTGAAACCCGGGCGGTGGAGGCGGAGCGAGTGGGTGGGTAGGGACGTAACAGGGTGGATGGGTGATGGAGTGGATGGGTGCAACCCGTAGAGTGGGCAATGCCCACCATTTCACCGCGCCTTCGCACAGGCTAACTCCGCCCCACCTTGGCCACTTGTCCATTCATCGAGGCGCGAAGGGATATCAGCTAACCGCTAAGGACGTAGGTGGGCAATGCCCACTCTACCGACATCACTGTTGACTAACGACGTAATTAAGAGGATCCAAACATGACTGTTTCTCCCATTACCGAAGAACTTCTAGCCGCTAAAAAAGCCGCCGGCCTCAGCTTTGCCGACCTCGAAGCCAAAATTGGCTGCGACGAAGTTTGGCTCGCCTCCGTTTTTTACCGCCAGGCCAGCGCCTCTGTGGAAGAGGCCACCAAAATCATCGAAGCGCTTGGTGCCGACGCCTCCCTGATTGAGGCTCTGACCGACTTCCCCGTCAAAGGCGGACTCGATCCCGTCATCCCTACCGACCCGCTGATCTACCGCTTCTACGAAATCATGCAGGTCTACGGCATGCCCATGAAAGCCGTCATCCACGAGAAGTTCGGCGACGGCATCATGAGCGCCATCGACTTCACCCTCGATATAGAAAAGGTCGAGGATCCGAAGGGCGATCGCGTCAAGGTGATCATGAACGGCAAATTCTTGCCCTACAAAAAGTGGTAGACCCTGTTTACGCGTCCTGACTCACAATCTCTGGGCTGTTGGCGATCGCTAACAGCCTTTCCTATCTCCCCCTCTTCGTTCTTCGTTCTCCCCACCTCCCCATCTTCCTCATCCCGCCCATCCCCTACCCCTATGCCCACACCTACCGTCCCGCCCTTTACATTAGAGACCGCGATCGCCAAAGCCCGCATGGCCGAAGACGCCTGGAATAGCCGCGACCCCGATCGCGTTGCCCTCGCCTATACCGAAGACAGCCACTGGCGCAACCGAGCCGAAATCTTCCAGGGCCGCGACGCCATCCGCAACTTCCTGCGCCGCAAGTGGGATAAGGAACTCGACTACCGCCTGATCAAAGAAGTGTGGGCCTTTGGCGACAACCGCATTTCGGTGCGCTTTCAGTATGAGTGGCACGACGGCGGCCAGTGGTACCGCGCCTACGGCAACGAAAACTGGGAGTTTGACGAAAACGGTCTCATGCGCCGCCGCGAGGCCAGCATCAACGATCGCCCCATCACCCTTGAAGAACGCCGCTTCTTTTGGGATGCCCCCGGTCCCCGTCCGCAAGATCACCCAGGGCTAATTGATTCGCCGGTTTAAGGGTACTGCTTATATTGTTGGTTGCTAATAGTCCAAACTCTGCCAAGCAGAGCGTTTTGATCATGCTTCGGCGGCTAACCTCAGAACTCCTAACCGGGTTTCCTCACTAATCCGAAAACCGAACTGGTTTAGAGCATCCAAAACTGACCCGACCTCACCAATAAGCCCAGACTGTTTGGCTTTTAGCAAAACCCCTAGCGTACCAGTAACGCCAATCTCCAAGCGCTTCGGATACTGCCTTGCCAAGCCATCATCCAGCAGAGCCAAAGAGCCTGATCGATTTACCGCTAGCGATATAACCTCTCGTTCTCCCTGCCCCAGTCCCGGTATTTGAGGCACAAGGCTCTGCTCACCCACGTAAACGAGCTGAATCCATGCAAAATCAGTTGGCTTGGGTAGCAGAATGCCGAGATTTTGACCTGTTTCCAGCTCATCCCTAACAGCGTTAGGTAGCGATATGTTGCCATACAGACTAGGCAACAGGAAGAGATAGTTAGTCTGAGACAGGTATTGTATTACTGAGGTATCGGCAATGACCTCAGGCATTGGCCAAGTCTTCAGCCAGCTCAGCTTCAGTCAGATTAAAGGTATTGACGCTGTAATCGGCTAACTTCGTCAAAAACACTGTTCTCGGCATTCCCGCCAGAGTTGCTGCTGACCCAGACGAAAGACGGCCCAACTCAAACAGCTTTACAGCTGCGGCCAATCTGATTTCCTCACCCATCGACACCAGTGAGATATCTAAGGCAACAGCGGTCTCTTCTGGAAGCGCCACGACAATCTCATACATGACTATTCTGCTGATTCAACCTTTAGGCTCAAGTGTAACGCTTAATTCTTATGCTCTTGGCGTTTACCAACATCCCCAGCTTTCTCTCCCTGGGTAGACCTCAGCCGCACCAACCTCTGAGATGCTGTAGAGCAGACTCCATGGCCTAAGGGGCGATCTATGGTTGGCATGAATCTGTTCAGAACTCTTGCGCTATTAGCGTTGCTCAGTGGGCTGATTGTGCTGGCGGGCTACCTGCTAGTCGGCAATGAGACGGGCTTGCTTTACGGGCTAGGCTTTGCGGCGGTGAGCAGCTTTGGCTCGTGGTACTACTCTGACCAGGCGGCACTGGCGGCCTTTAAGGCTCAGCCCACGCCCCGAGAAGAGGCTCCCGAGTTGTATGAGCGGCTAGAAAAACTGAGCGATCGCGCCAACATTCCCACCCCCACCCTCTACCTGGTGCCCTCGGAGTCGCCCAATGCCTTTGCCACCGGGCGCGACCCCAATCACGCCGCGATCGCCCTGACCAAAGGCATTATCGACCTGCTGCCCGACGACGAGCTAGATGCCGTGATTGCCCACGAGCTTACTCACGTGCGCAACCGCGATACCCTCACCCAAGCTGTAGCGGGTACCCTAGCCGGGTCGCTGACTTTTCTAGGCCGCATTCTGACCTTTGGGGCACTGTATTTTCCGATGGCCCGAGCCGGGGGACGACGCGGCAACAACCCACTCGCCATTTTGTTTCTGCTGGTGATTGCTCCCTTTGCTGCTGGGCTACTGCGCATGGCCCTTTCGAGAACCCGAGAATATGCTGCCGATGCCGGAGCCGCTGAGATTACCGGCAACCCTCTGGCGCTGGTACGGGCGTTAGAAAGACTGGAGGAAACGGGGCAAAAAGTGCCCATCCACGGCAATCCGGCCTTTGCACCCCTGTTTATCGTCAACCCCCTCTCTAAGGAAGGGATGATGACGCTGTTTATGACCCACCCTTCCACCGACGATCGCATTCAGCGACTGCAGGCCATGGCCGAGCAGGCGATCGCGGGTAAGACCGATGAGAAAGCCCTCAGCCCTAGCACATAGAAAGCTCCGAGCGAGAATTGGCATACGTGGCTGTAGCGTGGCTTAGCTCAGTAAGGCGAACCACCTTTGTGGCTGAATTGCCATTGGCCTTCTGGGGTGAGAACCGCTTCAATGTCATCGTCGGGGTATAAAACCCGATCGTTGGGGCTGCGATCGCCCATCTCCAGATAAACAACATCCTCGCTGGTTTGATTGACTAAGCAGTGGGCGTCACCATCGCCTGCTTTAAAGCCAGCACACATGCCAGGCTGGAGCAAAGTTTCACCAGCATTAGTCACTAGGGTGGGTTGGCCTGAAATAACGTAAACAAACTCATCCTGGGTGGCATGGGCATGGCGCAACGCTGAAACCCCACCGGGTGCTAATGTCACGTGGTTGACACCGAAGTTCGACAGCCCAAAGATACTTCCCAGCGATCGCTTTTCACGACCCGCCATTTTAGAGGCAAAGGGCTCTGGATAGAGTGACGGTCTCGTTCGCAGCGGAGCTTCCGAGGCTAGGACTGCGATAGTTTTTTGGGGTGCGCTCATGCAAAGGTCCTCCATTGGGGCGGTGATCTAGCTGCCGCTACAGGGGTTAAAAGGTTCTGACAGCGGTACTTTGAATGGTTCGCGTCAATTAATTAGCTGTTCCAGTCTTTGCGGTAGATGGACTCAATTATGTCCCTAGTTAGCTGGTTGGGGATATGTTAGCGATCGCGCCTATCCTCACCGATCCAGCAGCGGCAACCTCACGGTAAACGTTGCCCCCTGGCCTTCTCCAAGGCTTTCTGCTTGCACAGTGCCATCGTGCAGCTCCACTAGATTTCGAACGATCGCCAGCCCTAACCCCAAGCCGCCAAATTTACGCGTGGTTGTACCATCCTCCTGACGAAAATATTCAAATACGTGGGCAATAAAGTCGGGATGAATGCCTTTGCCGCTATCGCTAACTTGGACTTGAGCCTGGGAGCCAATCCTCACCAGCCGAACGATTACCTCTCCACCCTCATCTGTGAACTTGATAGCATTGCTGAGTAAATTCCAAATCACTTGCTGAAGCCGGGTAGGATCGCCTAAAACTTGCCCCACCGTCAGATCTAAATCAGCTTGAATATTAATAGATTTAGCTTCTGCGGTTAATCGCACCGTTTCAATGGCGGCTTCAACAATTGCCCCCAAATTAACTGCCATCATGCTGAAGGTCAGTTTCCCCTGCATAATGCGGGTAACATCTAGCAAATCTTCAATTAGCTGGGTTTGCAGTTTAGCATTGCGCTCGATCGCCTCTAAAGCAAACGCTGTTTTTTTGGGGTCCAACTTGCCAGCGCGCAGCAGACTAGACCAACCCACAATCGGGTTTAGGGGCGTGCGCAACTCATGGGATAGCACCGCCAAAAATTCATCCTTGAGGCGATTGGCCGCCTCCGCTTCTTCTCTAGCAGATTCTGCCCGCATCAGGTTTTCAGTGCGCTCTCGCTCTCGTTGCGACAGCAAATCGGCCGCAAATTCTAGCGATTGCCCCAACAAAACAGTTTCCCGAATGGACAACGTGCTGATCTGCGGGGGCTCACCGTTGGCCAAGGCTTCGGCAGCCAGGGCAGCCTTGGTAATGCTGCGGGAAATCTGGCGCGACAGCAAAAAAGCCCCCACGCCGCTCACCAAAAGCAGCGCTAAACCCGGCCCGACCACCAACAACATCGCCCGCTGCACAGGCCGTTCGATCACATTGACCGGCACCGTGACCGCCGCCGTCCAGGGAGTATTGTGAACCCGACTGAAAGCGACATACACCCGCTTCCCGTCCAGGCTAGTATCCCGATAGACGCCCTCGTTGGCGGCCCCAATACGCTGTAAGAAGGAGGGTGTTCCGGACTTTCCCACAAAGCGCTTAGGATTGCGGGTGCGAGCGACGACAACACCTTGACCATCGACAATGACGCGCGTCCACTCTCCGTCGACTGGGAGGCGAGCAACAACGACTTTAGACAAGGTCTCAGGCGTAATCAGCGCCGTCAGAACGTACTGTAAGTTGCCGTCCTGAAGAACGGGTACGAGCACCGGAAAAGTGAAGTCGTACCCCAGCTGCCCCTCACCCAGGTCACCTACCGTAGGCTGACGGGTTTCGATCAGCTGCTCTAGACTGTCCGGCTCAGGGGTGTAGGTTAAGGGCGTGCTCAAGGAATGCTTGCTGTTCAGCTGTTCTTGCCCATCGGGCCTCAGCAGTATCGTCGTCAGCCAGGTAGGTTGTGTCGCCGTTAGTCGCTGCGCCTCACTGTGAAAGCTATCGAGGTCGCCTTGATAGAGCTGTTCAGAGGCCGCCAAGGCCTGTAGAGTTCGAGTTGTGCTAGAAAATTCACTCTCTACGGTCGAGGCCAAATTGCGAGCTTCTCGCTGCATCAGCCGCTCCGATGCAGCCTGCTCCTGGATTGACAGTTTAAGCACGACAGCAGCGGCAAATAGCACCACCGGCAGCAATGTGCCCGCGACTAATAGGACGAGATACCACTTCAGCGAAAGCGCCCGACCACCAGACGATATCGGCGCGGGTTGGGGGCTGCTAAGGCAATGCGCTTAGCCAGCGAGTCCCAGATAATACCAATTCGTCTAAGCGTTTTGTCTACCATTTACTTGTATGGCATGCGCTGCAGAGTCTATCGTAGGAGACGATCGCCTTGATCCTCAGCGCTTCACCCCTTTCCCACAGTTGCTAACATAGCTAGCCATCAGTTTTAGAATAGACCCCAGCGGCACAAGACAGAGCTAAGGGCCATCAAGGGCAGCGATCGCCTCTCGGATGCCCTCCAGCATAGCCAGTTCGAAATATTACAGGTTCTTAAGTACTAACTCTGACCAACAATTTCTCTGGGCGATTCAACTGAGAAGCGCAGTCGCCAACGATTTCCTGAACGGCCACCAATTAACAACTAGTTTTACTCGCTTGCCCTGCAATATGCGATCGCAAATTTTGCAACTATTTACTTTAGTGCTATTTCACTTAACCTTAACCTGGTGAGGAAACCCTATCAAAGCGATCGGTTTTACACCTAAATTGCCCATCGCATCGCTCTACCACGCTAGACAGCACAAGCACTTCAGACAGCAAACTACCGATAATTACCTTCTACCAAATGGGTGATGAACTTCCCTAGGGCTACCTGATATAACTGTTTCGATATTATTTTAAATAAACCCCTGTCAGAATGCCTGCTTCCCAATTCTCAGAAGAAACGATGTCGAACTCAGTTTCTGAACATCTCAAGCAGAATACTAAAAAAATTCTGGAGATTTGGGAAACGCGAACCCGTGACGAATTGAGCGCATCAATTCATCAAAACTCGCTAGCCTTACAAAACTCTTTGCCCCTTTACCTCAATCACCTGGCTGATGCAATCTCAGATCAAGCTGACAAAACCTCTGCTCAAATCGAGACAACTAAGCTAAAAAGCACCTACGTTGGCAAGCAGCATGGCCATGAGCGCGCTGGTTATGCTGACTACACCCTCAGCCAGCTCATTTTGGAATACCAAATTCTTCGCCAGGTCATATTTCAGGTTTTAGAGGAAGAAAGTCCTTTAGGCGTGAGAGAGCGCGACATTATCATTGGCTCCATTGAGCAAGCGGTCAACGACGCCGCGACACAGTTCTCCCACACCCTTAGAGATATCCAAGAAATGTTTATGGTGACATTAACCCACGACCTTAGAGGTCCGGTTAATATCGTTAAAATGGGAACACAACTAATTTTGCGTCGGTTTGAACGAGGTGATGCCCATCTTGATATCACAGTAAGAATGATTAGCGCCATCGATCGCATGGATGCAATGATTCAAAATCTGCTGGATGCCAGTCGCTTGCGGGCAGGTCAAAGCATAAAGCTAGAGTTTGAGGAATGCAACCTCGCTCAGCTGCTTAAAGATGTGGTCGAAGATTTGAATTTCACCTACGGAGACCGTTTTGTCGTAGTCTCAGACTCAAGCATTACGAGCAACTGCAGCCGCAAACAAATTCGGCGAGTGATTGAAAATTTAGCCAGTAACGCCGTGAAGTATGGCGATCCAGATACGCCGATTACGGTCAAGCTTTACGAATGTGACAACCACATTCATCTTGCCGTTCACAACCAGGGCCCTCCTATTCCTTCAGACACTCAGTCCATCCTGTTTCAACAATTTCGTCGGACTCCCGCTGCGGAAGACAAGACTGGTTGGGGATTAGGGCTATTCCTGGCCAAGAATATCGTCGAGGCCCACGAAGGGACGATCGAAATTGAAAGTGCAGAAGGCAAAGGCACCACTTTCATCGTTAAGCTACCCGCTTAGATTTGGCTGTGTGGATGCCTAACAACGGGTATCACTCTGCGATCGCCAATTAGCCAGTTTGTTGCTAGTCAAAACAGGTTGCGGGGCCCAAAGATTGCTTTGGACCCCGCAAATGTGTTGTGTAGCGATCGCGGCTAGAACCTACTTGAGAGTAGTCCCATTGTCAGAAACGTTATGCTCGCGTCGATGCCATGCGTCTTGACTAGCGTGCCTTGCTTTATCCCAACCTATGCGATGGGTGCCGTTCTTCTCATAGTGTTCTCTCAGTTGGGGTTCAGCATCTTGGTAAGACAGCCCCTGTTTCGAGTAAGTTGAGTGACCTTCATAGCCGACGCGGTAGGCAGGGCTATAGTCTTCATAGCTATGGTCGGCCTCCACGTAGGGGCGAGTGGCGTAGTTATGGCGCCAATACTCGTCCTCAACCGTAGGGTCTAGGGTTTCAGCTACCCCCTTACCCAGCAGTCCGCCAGCTACCGAGCCGACCACAGCACCTACAGCACCCCCAACTGGGCCACCGACAATAACCCCAACAGCGGTGCCTATGGCGCCTGCGCCTGCTGCACCAACCCCTGTACCTACGGGACGAGCGCCATGCTCCCCGGTGATCGGGTCTGGATTGCTATCAGAATTTGGCTTGTGCTCAGGCGTCAATTTGCCATCCGAATCGTGGTTAGGATCCAAGTTCTGATTATTTCTTTCGTTAACGTTCATATTGACTATATTCCTTATTAAAAGCCACTACTCAATAGAAGCTAACGGCCGCCTTAGTTCTACTGAACTCATGCTTAAAACGTTAGCTGTTCCCCACTTAAATAAAATCGACTCTTCGGCGGAGATTCATCCATTAACGAGGAGGAGATTGAGTTGAGCCAAAACTTGAACCCCCTGCCCTGCTGTGATCCCCGCAGGGCGTGGGTCTTGACACTATCGGTAGAATGCTAGGGCGCAAGCTCTCTGAATGAGTCTGCTCTACCTGTCTAGGATATAAAGCCTATATGAGTCCAACGGAAATTGTTATTCACGTTTTAGTCGCTATTTTGGTCGTTATTGGCCTTTCCCGATTGGTAGGGTACGGGTTTAATCAGATTAAGCAGCCCCTAGTCATTGGCGAAATTGTTGCGGGGATCATGCTAGGTCCCTCGCTATTGGGTTGGTTAGCGCCTACATGGCAGGCGACGCTGTTTCCAGCAGAGATCATGCCTTCGCTAAACGTGCTATCGCAGGTGGGGCTGATCTTCTTTATGCTCTTAATTGGGCTTGAGCTCAACCCCAAGTATTTGAAGGGAAATCTTGATGTTGCCATCTTGATCTCCCACGTCAGCATTTTGGCGCCGTTCTCCATGGGGAGTATTTTGGCGCTTTTGCTCTACCCACTGGTTTCTAATGGGGCCGTTTCGTTTACAGCGTTTGCCCTGTTCTTAGGTGCTGCGATGGCCATTACGGCATTTCCGGTGCTAGCTCGCATTATCACCGAAAACAATCTGCAAAAAAGCCGTTTGGGCACCCTGGCATTAACCTGTGCCGCAGTGGATGACGTGACGGCTTGGTGTGTATTAGCGTTGGCGATCACGGTGACTCGCACCAACAGTATGGTGGGTGCTTTACCAACTGTTGTTTTCTCATTAATTTATATCGGGCTGATGGTAACGGTGGGCCAGCGTTTCCTCCGCAACCTGGGTAAATACTACGAACGCACCGGCAAACTGTCGCAACTGCTCGTTGCCGGCATTTATATGGCGGTAATAGCATCCGCTTTAATTACAGAAATCATCGGCATTCACTTTATTTTTGGCGCATTTTTGCTCGGGGCTGTGATGCCCAAAAATGTTGGCTTGACCCGAGAGCTAGCCGAAAAAACTGAAGACTTTGTCTTGATTTTTCTGTTGCCGGTGTTTTTTGCCTACAGCGGGTTAAAAACTCAGGTGGGCTTGCTCAATAGTCCTGGCAAATGGCTACTGTGTTTGGCCGTGATTGGCGTGGCGATCGTAGGTAAATACGTTGGCACCTATGTAGCAGCTCGGTTCTCTGGAATTGATCACCGAGAATCGTCTGCCCTAGGCTGGTTGATGAATACCCGAGGGTTGACTGAGCTAATTGTGCTCAACATTGGGCTAGAGCTAGGAGTTGTCACACCTTTACTCTTTACGATGCTGGTCATCATGGCTCTGGTGACAACCTTCATGACCTCTCCCTTGCTAGAGCTGATATATCCTAAGCGGTTAATGCGCTTGGATGCTTTAGAAACCGACGTAGAGGCTGATGTCGATGGTGAAGAAACTTCGCCCTACCGGATTTTGGTGCCCGTTGCCAACCCCAAGAGCCAGAAGGGGTTGCTCAAATTGGCTGTGCAGCTAGCCGGGAACCAATCATCTGCGAGGGTTGATTTTCTAAACCTAGTTGAAATGCAGGAAGATTTTGCCTTTTCAACTACCCCTACCGAAATCGATCGCCTGCTTGAGCAACGACAGCAATCGCTTAACCAGTCAATTCAAGCATTAGGTATTTCCGGATCAAAGCCAACTGTTGTGCCGATTGTTCGAGTCACTAATGATGTGGCGCGCGAAACCTCAGACATTGCCCAACAAGAGCGTTCTAATTTGGTCTTAATGGGGTGGCACCGCCCCGTGTTTGACCAAAACCGATTGGGTGGTCGGGTTGGTCAGGTGTTAGGTGCAGTACCTAAAGATGTGGCTGTTTTTGTCGGGCGAAATCTAACATCTATCGACAGCGTTTTGGTACCCTACATGGCCAGCCCGCACAATGATTTAGCCTTGGAGCTGGGGCTACGGTTAGTGGCCAATATATCCACATGTCGCCTAACAATCTTGCAGCTTATGCTTGACGACTACAGCGAACATACATTGAGCAATGAGTTTAGTACGGTGATAGCCCAAATGAACGAGGCCACAGGCGATCGCATCGAAATTCTGGTGAAATCTACGCGTGAACCAATCGCAGCCATTGTGGAAGCCTCCCGCAACGCTGATCTGACCATCGCTGGAGCCAGCCGCGAGTGGGGAGTAGAGCGTCAAACCCTAGGGCGCTATGCCGATGCTCTGTCTAACCACTGCCACTCGTCGCTACTCATCACCCGAAAATATCGTCAGGTGGCCTCTCCCCATTTGGCCTCTGTTTTAAGCGCTTCGGCAAACGCTGCCTCTTAGCCGATTGAGCGCTTGAACCTACTCAGTTTCCCATTTTCTCAACCTTATTTCTTCCGTCGAGGATTGCGCTTTGAGCCACTTTGATCGAAAGTCTTTGATTTTTTACGGGGTTGCCATTAGCTCTGTGGTAACCCTCTTTAGCGTAGTCAGCCGGTATGGCACCACTCGCCTACAAGCCCCGACCGCGATCGGAGGTAACTATCAACTGCAAATTGAGCCCAGCGAACAGTGTTCTGAGCCCCCCTCTTTGCAGCTGCGCCTTCAGCAGTCGGGCGTTTTCGTCAACGGAGCGCTAGTAGCAGACAGCACCGAGGCGAAGTCGGCCGAAGCAGGGGGCGAGCCCTTCAATCTAGACGGGAGTTGGCGATCGCCCGATCTCAATTTGGTCGGTCGCTCACCGGCTATGACGGTATGTGGGCAGCCGGTCGAGAGCGTTGCGATCGCCGGCACCCACGAGGGAGAAAGCTTTAGCGGGCAACTCACCTTCGCGGGCTTACCGGCTCCACTGACGTTCGAGAGTCAGCTCATAGCCGAGCAAACCTCTACCCGTGAAACGTCGTCCCATTAGGTCACGCTAGGGCGTGTAATCAATTAAGCCAGATGACGACAGCTGCCATATAAATCGCACTGAGAAACGTCTCGGCTAACTTGTCGTAGCGGGTCGCAATCGCTCGATACTGCTTGAGCTTGGCAAAGAAAT
>JAHHHQ010000021.1 GCA_019359285.1 Nodosilinea sp. WJT8-NPBG4 | reverse complement strand
TTGTGGGCTTCCCGACTTTTTCAGACATCACGGAATGACCTTGAGTATGTTAAAGTCCCTCGCCCTATCTTCGACACCTGGACCGAGTTACTCTGCCATGCCGCCTGATTGGATAAAGTCGAGCTAAAGCCATGCCGCCCTTTTCGCTAGCGAAACGACACCGACGGGTTCAGGAAAGTATTCCTTCGGGCAGCGTTGAACCTACACGGCAACTCGGCTAACCCTACGACTTCCCTGACAAAACACCTTGCGGAATCCAAGAACCTGTGTTGTAGTATCTATACTACAAAGTACTCGATCGCAGGACGGTTACCGTCATGGCTTCCTTTCAGCATGTTCTTCGATACTACAGTCGCTACCGCTGGGCCGCGATCTGGAGTATCACCGCCAGCAGCCTGTTTCAGGTGGTGGATTTGGCAGTGCCCTACAGCATCGGCCAGTTGCTCAACGTTCTTTCAGACCAGCCCATTGATCCCCTGAGCCAGGGTATGGTCAACCGGGTAGCGGCAGTGGTGGGGTATCCGGCCGGGCCAGGATTGGCGATCGCCCTCTTGCTGGCCATTATCTTTCTGGCCACTGTAGTACGCGCCCCCATTCAGCCCTGGCTGGCCGACTGGTTCCACTGGGATATTGCCCTGCGCACCCGGCGCGACCACACCCACTCGGTGATTCGCAAGCTGCTGACCCTACCCCTAGGCTTCTACGACCTGCACAACCCCGGCCGCATCTCGGGTCGGGTGGCACGGGGTCTGTCTAACCACACCTGGACCTATCCCGATATCGCCGGGCAGCTGATTCCTAAGCTGGTGCGCATTGCCGGCATTTTTATCATCATCTGGTGGATTGACTGGCGCATCGCGCTGATTTTTCTGGTGTCCTTCATCGGTATTCTCAGCTTCAGCCTAAAAGATCTGATTCGCCTGAACAAAAAGGAGCAGGCCCTCGACACCTACATGGAAAATACCGAAAGCCGTACCTCGGAGATCATCACCAACATCAAAACGGTGAAGGCCTTTGCGGCGGAGAGTGATGAGCTGCGGCGGCAGAGCCAGCGCTTGCAGCGCGAGTTTGCTGTGGTGATTCGTGTTATTCACAGGGGCTACGTCATTCTGGGCACTTGGCAGGATCTAATCATTCAGAGCTGCGTGTTTGGGCTGCTGGTGATGACCCTGCTGGCCACCCTACAGGGCCACATCTCGCTGGGGCACTTTGTCACCACCCTGACGGTGTCGAGCATGGCCTACTCGGAGCTAGAGCCGATTAGCGACATGGGCGAAGTCTTTGCCCGCCGCTACGCCTCAATGCTGCACTTCCACGAGTTTATGGAAGAGCCCCTGGGCACCGACGCGGTGAATCTGACTGATGCCCCCGAGAACCTGCCCACCTACCAGTTCACCGGCAAGGTGCACTTTGACCAGGTGAGCTTTGGCTACGACGCCGAAAGGCCCGTGCTGCAAGCCATTGATCTGCTGATCGAGCCTTACCAAACGGTGGCCTTAGTGGGGCGATCGGGTTCGGGTAAGTCGACTCTGGTGAAACTGCTGTTTCGCTACTTCGACCCTCACAGTGGCCGCATTCTGATCGACGGCGAAGACATTCGCCAGCTGGATGTAACGGGGTATCGGAAGCGGCTGGCGATCGTGCACCAGGAAGTGGACGTGTTTAACGGCACCCTGCTCGACAACTTGAAGTACGGCAACCCCACCGCCACCATGGAACAGGTGAACGAAGCCTGCCGCATTGCTCGGGTTGATGAGTTCATTCACCGCCTGCCCAAGGGATACTACACCGTGGTAGGCGAGCGGGGCGTGCGGCTCTCGGGCGGGCAGCGACAGCGCCTGGGCATTGCCCGCGCCCTGCTAGTTAACCCCGACGTGCTGGTGTTTGACGAAGCCACCTCTAGCCTTGACTACGAATCGGAGCGATCGATTCAGCTAGCGATGCGATCGATTCTCGGGACGCGCACCACGATTATCATTGCCCACCGTCTGAGCACCGTGCGGGAGGCCGACAAGATTGTGGTGCTGGAGGAAGGCCGCATTGCTGAAGTGGGCAACCACGAAGAGCTGCTGGCCCGCGGCGGCATTTACCACCGCCTGCACGTGTTGCAAGAAACCGGCGAAATGGTCAGCTAAGCAAAAGCCCCTGGATGAACTCATCCAGGGGCTTTTTAACTATGGGGTTGACCTCTGGTAATGGGTTGCTGGAGGGTAGACAGCCGGGACGGCTATCCTACAAGAATTTTCTCAAAGGCCCTTAAAGACTACTAAAGACATTAAATGACCACTCCTCTTGTGGGATAGGCCTCTGGCCTGTCCTACCAAGGTAGGCTTGGGATCATATGAACAATGTAGGCTAGGGCAGCGGCCCGATGCGCGCCAGGATCGATAGGCGGTTGCGGGCGGCACTTACCACAGCATCAACACCCAGACCACCGACAATAAAGGCTGCCCCGAAGGCTCCAATGCGGTGCTGTCGATCGGCGGTAAACAGGATGGCGATCGCCAGAGCAACAAACACCAGTCCAACCGTAGCGGTGACCCATCGGTAGGAGCGCGATCGCATACCCTTAGGCAATTGAGGCTTTCCCATAGCTTAACCAGTCAACAGAATGAATTCCCTAGCGTACCCATAGGGCGCAAAGAAGTGGTTTCTCAGCCCTCAACCGGTGCTAGCTGAGGCGGACCTTTTGCCTAAAGTGCTCAAGATCTACCACTTTGGGGGCGGTGGATCTTGCCGTAACACTGGAAAATCCGCAATCTGACGCGTCTGCCTCGACGAGGGCCAGCACAAACTGGCCTACGCAGCTGCACCCGTGGCTGACTAGATGAATTACCTGAGGGGACACGGTTGTGCCGGGCTGTACCCAACTGACCCCGTGGCGGTTGATGACCAGGTGTTTGTCACGCAGGGTGCGGCTCACGCCGTGGTCGTCAAAGTACTGTAAAATCTTGCGGATAGTCTAAAACGACAGGTGCTGACGCAGCCGACTAATAGCGCGAATTTCAAGAATCTGTTCCCAGGAGTAGAACACCTCCAGCCGGGAAGAACCGCCGGACCGCTGGGGTACGATGATTCCTATTTTTTCGAGATAGGCGAGTCGACTGGGGCTGCTGCGGGCTAAGACAACGGCATGGCGGCGAGGAAACCAGTCCATAGCGGGCGCTCCTGCATAAACGCTAGATATGGGGTCAACACGATTAACTCTACGCTATAGGTATGGAAAAGTCTGGGGTGCAATGAACATTTCTAAAACTTGTGCGATCCTTTAAAAACAAAAAAATGGGGATCGCTTACCCTGCCTGAGGTACGGCAACTCTAACGTTTTTTGAAGTTTCTTTGGCGAAGCAGAAAAGTTGCGATAGTTCGCTTGTGCTAGCTCTAGCCGCCGCTCACGGGAGGGATCAGCACCACCTCGTCACCGTCTTTTAGCGGGGTATTGTCAGCTACAAACTGAAGGTTGAGGCCCAGGCGGGTGCGATCGCGCCAAGCCTCCAACTTGGGATGCTCGGCCAGGACGCGATCGCGCACTGACCCCACCGTGGCCCCCTCTGAAAACTGCCACTGCACCTCAGGCTGGCCGTAGGCTTCCTGGTAAATGGCGAATAGCTTGACGGTGATACTGATGGATTCGGGCACTGGGGTGCGATTCTCCTTTGAAGCGGCTGCGCCAACGCTCCTCTGCGTCAACCGTGCGATCCTATCAAGAATTACGGAGCAATTGCGCCTACCGGTTTCAGTATCGGTAACTTGGGCCATTGCTGCGATCGTTCGGGCCATAGTTAACCCATCCGAGTTTGGCTTAGGCGACCCGATGACCCGTTCTGCATTCCTCCGCGTCCATCGTGCTCAGTTTTTAGCGATCGCCCTGGGGGCTGCCTTGATAGGTGGCTGCGCCCAAGCGTCCGACGTTGAGCAGCAAGAAACTCTGTCTGCCGAAATTGGCGCTGTGGCGGGCGATGCTGCACCGACCGCTAACCAGGCTTCTCCGGTGGCACAATCTGCGGCCTCTGACATGGCCAAAACTGGCGAAATCGAGCCGGCCCCTAGCGATATTGGACAGCCTGCGCCTCAGTTGGTGAAGCAGGCCAGCCTGGTGCTGGTGCTAACCGATATTGACGCTGCCGTAGACGAGGTGCAAGCCATCCTTCAGCGGGCCCGGGGGGATATGCTGAGCCTGCAAGATTACCGCTCTCCTGAAGGAACGGCTCAGCAGGTGACCTTGACCCTGCGGGTACCCCAGGCCGAATTAGATTCAGTGCTGAACGCCCTCCGTCCCTTGGGAACTGTGCAGCAGCAGTCGCTGACGGCGGAGGATGTGTCGAGCCAGCTGGTGGATCTCGATGCCCGGCTGAAGAATCTGCGCCAGTCAGAGGCAGCTCTGCTGAAAATCATGGAGCGATCGGGCGAAATTTCCCACGTGTTAGAAGTGGCGCGGGAACTCAGCACCGTGCGTGAGTCGATCGAGCGCATGGCGGCTCAGCAGCAAAACCTTAAACGGCAAGTGGCCTTTTCACAGATCTACCTAACTTTGCAAAGCCCGGTAACTCAGGTAACCCCGCTACGCCCCGTCGGCGAGACCCTGGGCAACACCTGGGATGCCGCTACTCAGTCGGTAAAAGTGTTTACCGTCACCGGGCTAAAGCTGGGGCTCTGGCTGCTGGCCTTTAGCCCTTATTGGGTGCTAATTGCGGCGGCAGGCTACGGCGGCTATCGGTTGTGGCACCATCGCACTGCCCAACCGAACGCTGAAGCTGAGAATAGCTAAGCTAAGGGCAAGGGTTCTGACTGCTGCTAGGTCTGTGGCCGTTGGGACCTGTCTGCTAAAACTGCGATCGCTTTTGGAGCACTGCTATGGAGCACCGCTTAGGTCGAAACGCAATTGTCATTGGCGGCAGCATGGCGGGGTTGCTGACGGCAAACCCAGGGTAAAAAATCCCCAGGCACAACATTGATTAACGCCACGTCACCTGCGTTAACCGGGCCTCCCACCGTGACCCCTTGATCGGAGCGGCTTTTCTCAAGGTGATGAATATGATGGCACCCCCTACCAGCTTGTTTCAGCCTCATATTTTGTGGCGAGTGCTGCGAGGGCAACACCCGAAACGGCCAGACCCAGGCTGAGGCTAGCTCCGCAAGGTTACTCCAAACTGCTTTTCTAGAGTGGCGCGCACCTTTTTGTGAACGGGGTCAACGGCCTCATCGGTGAGGGTTTGCTCGGGGGAGCGGTAGACCAGACGAAAGGCTAGGCTGCGCTGTCCTTGAGGAACGCTCTCGCCTCGGTATTCGTCGAACAGGGCGACCGACTCCAGCAATTTGCCCCCCGCTTTGGTCATAGTTGTCGTTAGGTCGGCGACGGTGATCTCTAGGGGGGCGTAGAAGGCTAGGTCGCGATCGCTTGCCGGAAACGTAGAATAAGCGGCAAACTTCACCGACTTTTGCAGCACTGGCACCAGGCAGGTCTCCAGCGCCGACCAGTTGAGCTGAAACACGTACACCTCGGCGGGTAGCTGCCGCTGCTGGCGCAGCTGGGGATGGAGCTGGCCAAAGCGGCCCAGCTCTAACCGCCCCCGCACCCACAGTGATGCGGTACGACCGGGGTGAAAGCGCGGGTCGGTGCTGTCGGCTCGGTAGTCAACCGTCAGGCCCAAGCGGCTAAAGACGCCGTCGAGAATGCCTTTGGCCTCGTACCAGGTGAGGGGCCGATCTTGACCACTGGTAACCCACTGGCTCGATCGCCCATCGCCACCAACAATGCCGCCCACGGACTCAGCTTCATGAATGCCTGCCTCATCCTGCCAAAAAATATGGCCGATCTCAAAGCCGTTGAGGGGGCCGTTGCCCTGATTGAGGTTAAATTCGTAGGCGTCAATCAGCCCGTCCACTAAATCCTGGCGCAGGGCCGAATATTCAGGAAAAAGCGGGTTGGCAAGGGTGACCTGGCGATCGCTAATCGGCTTAGTCAGCGAGTAGTGCAGCAGCTCCGTCAGCCCAGCCGCCCGAAACGTCTCCCGCAGCTTGCGGCGCAGGGCTGCCTCCACCGATAAAAAGCCGCCGATCGCCTTTTGGGGCAGAGTATCGGCAAAGTGGTTGTAGCCGTAGAGGCGGGCCACTTCTTCAATCAGATCGACCTCGCGCTCCAGGTCGCGATAGCGGTAAGGGGGCACCGTCACAGCCCACACGCCCGACTCATCGGTCGGGGCTACCTGGCAGCCCAGGGTTTCCAGCAGCGTTTGAATGGTCTTAGGCGGCAGGTCTTGGGGCTGGTCGCCCAGATTAATTACTTTGCCGAGCAGTTGGGTCACCCGGCTCAGCCGCAGGGTAATCACCCGCTCGGGAATGGCCGCACCGAGGGAAGTGGTGCCGGTAGTCTGGGCCACGACGGTGGCTCCAGCCAGTTCTTGCAGCAGTTGGAGGGCGCGATCGCAGGCTAGTCCTAGCTCCGCCGGGTTCACACCGCGCTCGTAGCGGGCCGAAGCTTCGGTGCGCAACCCCTGGCTGCGGGCCGACTTGCGAATCGCCGCCGCGTCAAAAAAGGCGGCCTCTAGCATTACCGCTTGGGTGCCGTCGTGGACCTCCGTAGCTTCACCGCCCATCACCCCCGCCAGGGCCACGGGCTGGTCGTTGGCAGTAATTAATAGAGTCTCGGGCTGAAGCTGGCGCTTTTGGCTATCCAGGGTCACCAGGGTTTCACCGGGCTGAGCGTAGCGAACGCCGAGGTTAAGGGTGGCCCCAGTGGTCAGCAGGCGATCGCAGTCAAAGGCGTGCAGCGGCTGGCCCCACTCCAGCAGCACGTAGTTCGTGACATCCACCACATTATTAATGGGGCGAGTGCCCGCTGCCACCAGCCGCTGCTGCAACCACTGGGGTGACGGACCAAGGGCAATGTTCTCCAAAACCGTGCCGATGTAGATTGGGCAGGCTTTCTCGTCGGGCAGGGCAATTCCCGGAGCGGCAGCGCTTTTTGCTATCGCGGGCGCTTGGGTAACTGGCAGGTGCAGCTCGGCCCCTGTAATCGCCGCTACTTCGCGGGCGATGCCCACCATGCTCAGAGCATCGGCCCGGTTAGCGGTCGAAGTGACATCGAGAATCACATCGTCTAGACCGAGCAGGGGGCGCACGTCTTGCCCCAACTCCAGGCTATCGGCCGCAAAAATATGGATGCCCTCAGAATCCTTCGCCAGCCCCAACTCCGCCAGGGAGCAGATCATACCTGCTGAGGGCACGCCGCGCAGCTTGCGGGGCTTGATGGTCAAATCGACCACCGGCAGGTAGGTGTCTACAGTGGCCACCGCCACGTAGATATCGGCTCGCACGTTGGCAGCCCCGCACACTATAGTTGAACTGTCGGCCTGGCCAATGTCGACCCGGCAGACGCTGAGCTTGTCAGCATCGGGGTGCGGGGTGCGCTCTACCACTCGGCCAACCACCACGCCATCGGCCCAAGTGCGTCTATCTTCAATGTCTTCGACCTCAAACCCGGCCATGGTTAGGGCATCGGCTAGCTCTTGGGCAGAAAGCTGGACATTGACGTATTCATTGAGCCAGTTTAGAGATATGCGCATGGTGGAGCTGTCTTGACCGTTAGAAAATCTAGAATGCTGTGGTTTATTGCCCAAACATTCTACCCTGTGGGCATTGCATCTACCCAAGGACCCCAGCGCTCTACTGTGCACCTGACTCACTATTGAGAATGGGAAGCAGGGGTTTATCGACTTTTTACATTTCCCCTGGATTTTGGGCAGAAATATATATCCCGTAGGTGAATGCTATAACCCCTCTCTGAAACAGGGAATAATTGGGGTAATGTGGCATTACCGAGAGGGGTCAGTCCCCACAATTGCCATCATCGCGGCCTTAGGGCTGCCCTGTTACTGCCCCGCTGCTGGTTAACTACCGCTTGCCGTGGCCTTCGGGCCCGTCTAGATACCCACCATTCTGGGCCGCATGAGCTACTGCATCAACCCTGATTGTTCTAAGCCTAAGAACCCCCCCACGGTTAACCAATGTCAAACGTGCGGGGCAGAGCTACTGCTGCGGAACCGCTACCGGATGATTCGTGCCCTGGGCCAGGGTGGCTTTGGAGCGACCTTTCTGGCCCGCGATGAGCTGCTGCCCGGCAAGCCCCCCTGCGTCATCAAACAGCTGCGTCCCTCCGCCGAAGCACCCCACGTGCTTGAGATGGCACGGGATTTGTTCAAAAGGGAAGCCAAGATTCTGGGGATGATCGGCAACCATCCCCAACTGCCCCGCCTGCTTGACTACTTTGAGAGCGAGCAAGAGTTTTTTCTGGTGCAGGAATATATCAATGGCCTCACCCTACAGCAGGAGGTCAAACGCGGTGGCCCCTTCACTGAGGCTGGAGTCAAGCAGTTCCTCAGCGAAATCTTGGCGATGGTGCAGTACGTCCACGACAACCACGTCATTCACCGCGACATCAAACCTGCCAACATCATTCGCCGCGACCAGGATAAAAAACTGGTGCTGATTGATTTTGGGGCGGTAAAAGACAAAGTCAACCCAGCTCAAGCCGCTAGCTCCGACCAGACAGCTCTCACCGCCTATGCCATCGGTACTCCCGGCTACGCGCCCCCGGAGCAGATGGCCATGCGCCCCGTCTACGCCAGCGACATCTATGCCCTGGGGGTGACCTGCATTTATTTGCTCTCTGCCAGAGCACCCAAGGACTTCAATTACGACCCCAACAACGGGGAACTGCTGTGGCGTGAGCATGTGCACATTAGCGACCATTTTGCTGGCGTGCTGGAAAAGATGTTAGAGATCTCGGTCAAGCATCGCTACCAGACTGTGGAGGCCATCCACCGCGACCTAGACCTCGAACCCTACATGGAAAGCCTGGCTCAGAATATGGCATTTCCATCCTCACTAGGGTCGGCCACCAGCGGGTATAGCAATGGCCATGGGCCGATGAGTGGGCCCTCACCCCATGCTGCTATCAGCAACTCAGGGGGTGGTTCTCCGTCGTCTCGCATGGCGGCAGCGATTCGAGCTCGGCGAGAGCGATCGCATTCGGGGGCCAAGAGCATGGCTCCCTTGGTGCCAACTCAAAACGGATCGCCCACACCGCGGAAAGCTACTCCCGCTGCTGCTGCGCTGTCTGCCGAAGACGTTAAGCAGAAGTACGCCAAAGGTCGGCGCGACTTTTCGCTGCAAACCTTCAAAGACCTCGATCTACAGCGCACCCTGCTGGTTGAAGCTAACTTTAATCAATCAAAGCTGCCCAACGCCAACTTCCAAGGCTCTGATCTGAGCAACGCCAACTTTGGCCGCGCCAACCTGGGCAAAGCAACCTTGCGCAACGCCAAGTTGATCAAGGCTTACTTCCACTATGCCAATCTGGAAGGGGCCGATCTGCGGGGGGCCAACCTCGCCCACGCCTGTCTGTCAAACGCTAACCTGCGGGGGGCTAACCTCTGCGGAGCTGACCTGACGGGAGCACTAATTTCTGCCGACCAACTGGCGTCAGCTCGCACCAATTGGTCTACGGTCATGCCCAACGGCCGCCGAGGCGTTCTTTAGGGCAGTGCTGCCGCCTGGGGCTGAGGTGAACTAGGGCTGGGGTTAACAGGGGCTTCGGCCTCGGGAACGAGCTGACGGGAGTTGCGCAGCGCCACTAAGGCTTCTTTAAGAATGACAGCGGCGGGGACAGCCACAATCACCCCCAGCAGCCCCCCGACCCTGGCCCCGGACAAAATGGCAATAAAGACCCAGAAGGGGTTCAACCCGGTGACGCTGCCCAATACCCGGGGGGCAATACCGTTTTCGACCAGCTGCTGCACCACAACGGCAGAAATCAGCATGGGGATGGCAATTTTGATATCCCGCAGGGCTACCAGTAGGGTAACGATGATCACCCCAACGGTGCCGCCGAAGGGCACCAGCGCTAGCAGCCCCACGGTGAGGCCAAACAGGGAGCCGAAGGGCACATTCAGCAGGCCAAAAATAATCGTCAGGGCGGTGCCAAAGCAGCTGGCAACAATGAACTGTCCTAAAAAGTAGTTGCGAAAGCTCTGCCGCAGGGTCTCTGAGAAGGGCTGCTGGAGACGGGTCGGCAGCAGTCCTACCACCCCTTCCCACACCTCTTCGCCATGCTGAAGCAGGTAGAAGGTGAGTACCACAGTCAGCACGACGTCGAGCAGCTTGTTGGCGGTAAAGACCGCCACGTTGATGGTGAGATTGAGGGCTTCCCCAGCGATGGACTGGATCTCGCGCTTTAGGCGATCGCTGGTTTGAGCAATCAGCCCGTCGAGGTTGATCGGCCAGCCCCATTCGGCCATTTTGCCGTCGAGCACTATGAGCTGGGTTTTGCCTGAGTCAAACCAGTCGGGCAAGCGCACCACCAGCTGCTGACCCTGGTCGATGACAAAGGGCAGCACCACAATAGCCAGACCCGAAAACCCGACTAGAGCCAGCACCAGCACCAAGGTTGAGGCTAAGCCACGCTTGAGGCCAAGGTTTTCGAGACGACCCATGGGGTAGCTCAACAAAAACGCCAGTAGCCCAGCGATTAGCACGGTGACTAAAATTGAGCGGAAGTAGCCGAAAATAACCGCCACCGCCCAAACGTTGAGTACGAGCAGCGGGGTAGCCAGCAGCACTAGGGCTGACTGCGCTATGGGGGTAAGCTCTTCCCACCAGCGAGCGAGCCAGCTTTTGGCGATCGGTTCATTACCAGGTGCTGCACCGTACTCCATACGTCTGCTCATGTGGGCCAAGGTCTATCGGGGCGCGGCCGTTATGGCCATCTACAGCCTAAGGCAAAGCAGCGGGTTTCAAGCTTGGGCGATCGCGCTTTTTTGCCAGTCAGTTAAAGGCCAAGTGAAGGTCTGCCTCTAGTACTAGGCACTTCAAAGGGTAATATGTAAACAATTTAAAACAAATCCCTCCATAGTCCAGTTTGATTGGTTCGGCTCATTACCCAAATTAATTACTCTATGCTGGCTTCCCATCCTGCCCCTACCTCAGGGATTATTCTCAAGCAGCCCCACCCCCAAAAGGTGCTGGTACTGGGCGATAGTCTGGTGTATGGCTTTGGTGATCCAGAGGGTGGCGGCTGGGTTGAACGCCTGCGCCGCATGACCATGGCCCCAGGCCGTGAAGGGGCGGTTTTTTACAATCTCGGGGTGCGGGGGGATGGAGTCAGTCAGGTGAGACAGCGCCTTGACCATGAGTTTCGCAACCGGGGTGAGCTGCGCAACCGGGTACCCGATCTGCTGGTGCTGTCGGTGGGTCTCAACGATTCCGCGCGGGTGGGCAATACCCTGGGCCGCAACCGCACCGACTTTGACGAGTTTCAGGAGCATATGGAGGCGCTGTTGAATCAGGCGCGACGGCTGTGCCCAGTGCTGTTTGTCGGCATGACGCCGGTCAACGAGCAGGCTATGCCCTTCTCAGAGGTGCTGTATTACACCCACAGCGACCAGTGGCGCTACCGCGAAGCCACCCGTCTGGCCTGCACCAGCCACAACATTCCCTACCTGGATGTGCTCAATCTTTGGATGGGCCGAGGTGAAGCCTGGTGGCAACCGCTAATTTCTGTGGATGGCCTGCACCCCAATGTGGGCGGCTACCGGGCGCTGCTACAGGACATTCTTACCTGGAATGCTTTTCAGACCGCTGTTGATGTGCCGGTTGTTCAAGCTTAGCTACGCTGCCGTCTCTGGTCATATTCCTATGGTTGCCGCTAACGAACCGGCCTCTAGCCCAGTTGCTGATACCGGTCTACATCAATCGGTGGCCGATCGCATAGTGGCGGGCAAGGTTTTGCGGCAGCGGGTAAAGCGCTCTGACCTGGGCGAATATCGTCCCCTTGCCAATCGCCCTGACCCGATAGACCTGCTTCAGGCCCAGGCGACAACGCGCCTGCAAGCCCTAGTGCCGCTGCGCTATGGGCGGATGCTGGCGTCGCCCTTTGCCTTTTTGCGGGGCTCGGCGGCGGTGATGATGGTCGATATTGCCCCAGCACCGACCACCGGCATTGAGGTGCAGGCCTGTGGCGACATGCATGTGTCTAATTTCGGCGTGTTTGCCTCGGCTGAGCGCAACCTGGTATTTTCCATCAACGACTTTGACGAAACCTACCCCGGCCCCTGGGAGTGGGATCTGAAGCGCTTGGCGGCCAGCATTGTGGTGGCGGGGCGGTATTTGGGGGGCGACCGCCCCCTTTGCCAAAACTCAGTGCGAGCGGCGATCGAATCCTACCGTCAGCACTTGGCCATCTACGCCGACCTGCCCTACCTTGAGCTGTGGTACGACAACATTACCGATGCCGAGCTGCTCGAAAAACTGCCCGACAGCGCTGAGAAGTATGCCCAGCGAGTTTTGGATAAGGCGCGCGATCGCAACCACCTGCAAGTGCTCGACGAAATGACCAACCTGGTGGACGCTCGCCACCACATTATTGAGTCGCCGCCGCTCGTGGTGCGGGCCGAGACGTTAAGCGATGGTCCCACGGTAGTATCTGACATGGAGACGCTGCTGCAAGACTATTTGCAGTCTTTGAGCGGCGATCGCCGCTTTTTGCTGTCGCGCTACCGGCTGCTGGATGTGGCCCGTAAGGTAGTGGGAGTGGGAAGTGTGGGCACCCGTTGCTGGGTGCTTTATTTAGAGGGCAAGGACGCCAGCGATCCGCTGTTCTTGCAGGTCAAAGAAGCCCAGCCTTCAGCGCTGGCCTCCTACTCCTCGGCGCGATGTGACCATCGATTGCCCGACGACCACCAGGGGCGGCGGGTAGTGATTGGGCAGAAGTTAATTCAGGGGTCTCCCGATATTTTTCTGGGCTGGGGTAGCCTCAACGACACTCACTACTACATTCGCCAACTGCGCGACATGAAAGGCGGCTTTAAGCTCGAACCCGACAAGTTTCAGACGTCAAGATTGCCCGACTACTGCACCCTCTGCGGCTGGGCTTTAGCTCTGGCCCACGCCAAGTCGGGCGATGCCGCCATGCTAGCGGGCTACATCGGCAAACGTGATGCGTTAGCCGATGCCCTAGTTTCCTTTGCTGAAGCCTACGCCGACCAGACTGAGCGCGACTACGATCGCCTGGTAACCGCCGCTAAACAGGGGCGCATTCCCGTTGCCTACGACGATTAGGGGTCTTTACTCCACTGAACCAAAGATGACAGGCGTCACCTTAATACCTAAAACCTTTCTCCTTAAACCCAAATCCGCCCCGCCTGTCACAATCGAGTTGGCAAACTCTTAGTCAAGACAGCCTTCGTCCAAATCTGATCCGGTAGTCGGCGGTAGGCCAGACCGTTGAATCGGGCGACCCAAAATCATCCTCTGGGGTCGACTGACCAGTGGCGACTGGGATGGGGCTGCTTCGCACAGGGCCTCGACCTCGATTTCGACCAGCATGTCAGGGTTCATCAGGGCTGGAATCTCGACGGTGGTGTTGACCGGTGGATGGTCCGCAAACAGCTCGTGGTGGGCTCGGGCGACTTCTTCCCAGCGGCCCATATCGGTGATGTAGATGCGGGTGCGCACCACATCGCTGAGGTCGGCATCCAGTTCTGCTAGGGCCTGCTGAATAATCTCAAAGCAGCGCTTGGTTTGGGCATAGGCATCACCGGGGGCAAAGGTGCCTCCTTGACCATCGCTGGGGGCGGTGCCTGAGACAAAAATCTGCTGGCCCACCCGCAGTGCCCGGCAGTAGCCGACCTGCTCTTCCCACGGGGTGCCCGAAAATGCTCGCTGCCGCGCCATGGCCCTGCCTAAGGTAAAATCAGCCCCAGCATAACGTTATTCCTGGGTGGTGTTGGGCATTTCAACCCGATGGCGAACCGGAGCATGCCCCTAAACATTAAGAGCGCTGAAGGTAGTGCAGAATGGGGCATTGGCCCTCGGGTTACGGACGGGGAATGGGTGGGCCTAGGGGAAGGTAACGTCAAGACTGGCTGACAGCTAACCGCAGGTCTATGGTCGTTTTCTCAAAGATAGGGATGGCGGTACTGGCCATTTTGGTCGGTAGCGGTGGGGTAGTGGCTCTGTTTTACGGGGCGAACGCGCTGGTGGAGCGCTTTGCCCCAGGACAGTTCAAAGGTCGCATTCTGCCCTGGGTTTATTTAGCTCCAGCGCTGTTGCTACTGCTGGCCTATCTAGTCATCCCGACGGTGTTGACGGTTTACGTTAGCCTGCTCGACGCGCGATCGCAGTCCTTCGTCGGTCTCAACAACTACAGCTCCCTCTTTGCCGACCCGGGTATGGGCGAGGCCTTTCGCAACAACATTTTCTGGCTGGTGGGGGTAACGGGGATCAGCGTCAGCCTGGGGCTGCTGATCGCGGTGCTGGCCGACCGAGTGCGCTACGAACCACTGCCCAAAACGCTGATCTTTTTGCCCATGGCGATCTCCTTTGTTGGAGCCAGCGTCATTTGGAAATTTATTTACGCCTTTCGCCCGGCAGGGACTGCCCAGATTGGTTTGCTCAACGGGGTGATTACCAGCCTGGGCTTTGAGCCGGTGGGCTGGCTAGTGGAGCGATCGCTCAACAACTTCGCCCTGATCGCCATTATGATTTGGCTGCAAACGGGCTTTTGCATGGTGCTGCTCTCGGCGGCGGTGAAGGGCATTCCCCAAGAAATTATTGAAGCCGCCCGCATCGATGGAGCCAACGAGGCGCAGATTTTTTGGCGCATCGTCGTGCCCATGATTCGCTCCACCATTTTGGTGGTCTCAACCACTATCGTGCTGCTGGTGCTCAAGGTGTTTGACATTGTCTATGTGATGACGGCGGGCAACCAGGGCACCGAGGTAATCGCCAGCCGCATGTTTAAGGAGATGTTTAGCTTTCGCCACTACGGTCGGGGTAGCGCGATCGCCGTCCTGCTGCTGCTCGCCGTCATCCCCATCATGGTCGTCAACATCCGCGAATTCCGCCACCCAAACCCCACCCGCTAACCCTCCCCCACCCTCCTCATCTCCCTCACCTCATGCCTCCTTGGCTCACCCGCACCCCCGTCCACCTCGCCCTGGTCACCCTCTCTCTGCTGTGGACTCTCCCCAGCCTGGGCCTGCTGATCAGCTCCCTGCGGCCCCCGGCCGACGTGATCTCCAGCGGCTGGTGGACGGTGTTTCAGCATCCTTTCGAGTTCACTCAGTACAGCCTGGAGAACTACCGCGCGGTGCTGAGTGCGGCGGGGATGGGGCAGGCCTTGCTGAATAGCTTTACCATCGCGATTCCGGCGACGGTGATGCCGATCGCGATCGCCGCCTTTGCTGCCTACGCCCTAGCCTGGATGGAGTTTCCCGGTCGGCAGTGGCTGTTTTTGGCGATCGTGACGCTGCTGGTGGTGCCCTTGCAGATGACGTTTATTCCGCTGCTGCGAGCCTATGGTAATTTGGGCCTGACGGGCACCTTTGCCGGGGTGTGGCTGGCCCATACGGGCTACAGTTTGCCCCTGGGTATCTACCTGTTGTGCAACTACATTCAGGCATTGCCGAAAGATTTAGTTGAAGCGGCAGCGGTAGATGGGGCGACCCACTGGGCAATTTTTACGCGGCTAATCGTGCCGCTGTCGATGCCGGCGATCGCCTCCTTTGCGGTCTTCCAATTTCTTTGGGTGTGGAATGATCTGCTGGTGGCGCTGGTGTTTTTGGGTGGCACCCCCACGGTCGCACCCCTGACGATTACCCTCACCAACTTGGTCGGCTCGCGGGGCCAAGACTGGCACCTGCTCACCGCCGGGGCGTTTGTCACCATGACAGTGCCGCTGCTGGTGTTTTTTGCCCTCCAGCGGTACTTTGTGCGAGGCCTGCTGGCGGGATCGGTGAAGGGGTAGAGGGGTGGATGGGTAGGCGGGGGGGCGGGTAGGCGGGTAGATGGGTAGATGGGTAGATGGGTAGATGAGCCTAAAGACTCCACCCCCTTACCTTTCACCTTCCCACCCCCTTACCCATCCACCCTCCCACCCATCCACTCTCCCACCCATCCACTTATCCACCCATCCACTCCCTCACCCTATGGCCTCGGTCACCTTCAAGTCTGTTACTAAGTGCTATGGCGAGTTTGTGGCGCTGCGAGAGCTGGATATTGAGATCGGCGATCGCGAGTTTCTGGTCTTTGTCGGCCCGTCGGGCTGCGGCAAAACCACTACTCTGCGGCTGTTGGCGGGATTAGACAGCGTGACTACGGGGGACATCTACATTGGCGATCGCCGGGTGAATGAGTTGGCTAGCCGCGATCGCGACATTGCGATGGTGTTCCAGTCCTATGCGCTGTACCCCCATATGACGGTGTACGACAACATGGCCTTTAGCCTAGAACTTCAGGGTTTGGGCAAGGGCGATATTCAGCAGCGGGTGCAGCGGGCGGCTCAGCAGATGGGGCTAGAAGATTTGCTTCACCGCAAGCCCAAGGAGCTTTCGGGGGGGCAGCGGCAGCGGGTGGCGGTGTGTCGGGCGATCGTCCGCAATCCGGCGGTGTTTTTGATGGATGAACCCCTCTCCAACCTGGATGCCCAACTGCGCGTGCAGGCCCGCACCGAAATCAGCCGCCTGCACCGTGAGCTGGAGAGCACGTTCATCTATGTCACCCACGACCAGGTCGAAGCCATGACAATGGGCACCCGCATCGCTATTTTGAATCAGGGCGTCTTGCAGCAGATCGACCGGCCCGAGGCTATCTACAACCGCCCCAAAAACAAGTTTGTGGCCGGGTTTATTGGCAGCCCCGCGATGAATTTCTTTGATGGAGCGCTGGTCGAAATGGCCGATCAGCTTTGGTTCAAGTCTGATGCTCTAAGCTTGCCTCTACCGCCGCCAACCCTGCCCCAGTACCAGCGCTACGTCGGTCAGCGGGTGATCTGTGGCCTTCGCCCCGAAGATATTCACGATGGCCGCTACCTGCCCCCTGACATGGTCACCGCGCCCCTCAAAGGCACGATTACCCACACCGAAAGCATGGGCCATGAGGTGATTGTCTACCTCACTTTAGGCGATGGGCAGAGCTGCGCGGCTAGGGTCGATCGCCGATCTACCCTGGCCCTGAGTGACAGGGTAGAACTGACCGTAAACACCGCTGTCTTACATCTGTTCGATCCCCACACTGAAGAGGCGATAAGTTAACTCTTTGGGTGGGTCATGTTCGGGAGCGGCTTTTGCTACCTTAACAAAGAACAATGCTGAACAGGGAATACTTCGACTCTGGCACCTGTTCTGCTTACTTTACCACCAGAGGATTTTCTCTATGGCCAAGGTGCCTAGAGGTAAACGGCAGTCTCCCCGCTTTTGGAACGAGATTACTCCAGAGTCATCGGAGGTTCACCTCTCCCCGACGGCATGGCGGCATGAAGAGACTGTGAACAAGCAGATTCAAGTTTATGCTCAGCTGCATCTGCTGCAGCAAATCGTGGATTCGCTGCCCGCTTGCGTTTCCTACGTAGACAAAAATCTTTGCTATCAATACGTCAATGGCACGTATGAAGATTGGTTTGGCATCAAGCCAGAAGATCTCTATGGTCGCTCTATAGAGACAGTGATTGGCACTGCCGCCTACGAAAAAGCCAAGCCCAATATCGACCGGGTTTTAGCGGGAGAAAAGGTAGTTTACGAAGCCACCCTACACTACGATCTGGCCGGGACGCGCCACGTGCAGGCTACTCTGGTGCCTGACTACGATATTGAGGGGGCGGTGAAAGGCTACTTTGCGCTAGTTCAAGACCTGAGCGATCGCAAGGCAGCAGAACTCGCCCTCCAGCAGAAGGCAGAGCAAGATCACACACTCTGGCAGATTACCCAGCGCATTCGACAAACCCTGGACCTGCAAGATATCCTGGCCACCGCCACCGAGGAGGTGCAGCGTCACCTACACGTCGATCGCACCCTGATTTTTCAGTTCACCTCGGGCCACGGCGGAGAGGTCATTCAGGTTACCCATCAGGCTGACTGCCCCATGGCTGCCACTGCTCATCGGTGGCAAGGGCAAGGGCTGCGGTTAACCTGCTATCAACACTACGGTCAGAGCACCGTGGGCGCTGTCGCCGACCTAGAGCAGCAGGATGCTGACCTCTGCCTCAGCCCCTTGATGCGGGCGATCGCGGCCAAGTCGGCCATCATTGCCCCGGTGCTACAGGCGCAAGACGAAGGAGAAAACTGTCTCTGGGGGTTTTTGATCGCTCAGACCTGTAGCGACTACCGCCAGTGGAGTATAGGAGAAGTCGAGCTGCTGGAGCAGGTGGCCGATCAGTTGGCGATCGCCGTGCAGCAGGCCGATCTACTGGCAAAACTTCAGTGCCAAGCCAAACGGCTGGCCGAGACCAATCAGGCCCTAGAGCAGGCCAACCAACGCCTGAATGAACTGAGCCGCCAAGATGCCCTGACAAGAATTGCCAACCGTCGCCATTTTGATGTCGTTCTTCAGCAGGAGTGGAAACGCCTGAGCCGCAGCCAGTTACCTCTCTCGCTGATCATGTTTGACGTTGACCACTTCAAGCAATTTAATGACCGCCACGGACACCTGGCTGGGGACACTTGCCTGACCACCGTAGCTCAAACCAGCCAGCGGGTGGTCAATCGCCCCACCGATTTAGTCGCTCGCTATGGGGGTGAAGAGTTTGTCGTCGTCTTGCCCAATACCGATCTTTCGGGGGCACTCACCATTGCTGAAACCCTTCGCCGCAGCATCTGCAATCTCAACATCGTAAATTTTGAAACGGCCACCGAGACGATCTATGTCACCGTCAGCGTCGGGGTAGCCTGTCAGATTCCCACCGTCGACAGGTCGCCCCAACATCTAATTGACATCGCTGACCGGGCACTCTACCGAGCTAAGCAGACCGGGCGCAACCGCGTAGTCTATGGGGAATAAGGATTCTTTTCGCAGGGCTGGCACAGTAGAGTAACCTGGCCTAAGGTTAGGGCCATACACGCTAACTGAGTCGGCCACCACAATGAAAAAACTTCCCCAGTTCGTCGGGCTTACGCTCATCTTCAGCGTTGTGGTGGTTGGCTGCAGTTCGCAGTCAAATGCTCCCCAAACTACAGAAGTTCAGTCTGGCGATACCATCACCATTCTGGGCACCCTGACCGGCGTGGGCGAAGACAAGATGCGGGCCGCCATGGCTCCCTTCACCGCAGCAACCGGGATTGAAATTATCTACGAAGGCAGCGACGCCTTTACTACCCTGGTGCCGGTGCGGGTCGATTCGGGCAACCCGCCGGATATGGCCCTGTTCCCGCAGCCGGGACTGATGATGGACTTTGCTGAGGCTGGCCAGATGGTGCCCCTCACCGACTTTATCGATCGCGCCACCCTAGGCGATGCTTACAACGAGTACTTGCTGAACCTGGTCAGCCTAGAAGACGATGTCTACGGCCTCTGGATGCGGGCGGATGTGAAAAGCCTGGTGTGGTACAACCCGCAGGCCTTTGAGGTCAAGGGCTACACTGTGCCGGAGACCTGGGCTGAGATGGAAGCGCTGAGCGATCGCATTGTCGCTGACGGCAGCAAACCCTGGTGCATGGGCATGGAAAGCGGCCAAGCCACTGGCTGGGTCGGCACTGACTGGGTTGAAGACATTCTGCTGCGTCAGGCGGGGCCAGAAGTTTACGATCAGTGGGTGAGCCACGAGATTCCCTTTGCTGACCCGCAGGTGAAGGCGGCGTTTGAGAGCTTTGGGGCGATCGCCCTCAATCCCGATGCGGTGCTGGGCGGTACCACCGGCATTCTCAGCACCCCCTTTGGGGAGGCCCCGCTGCCCCTATTTGCCAACCCGCCGGGCTGCTATCTGCACCACCAGGCCAGCTTTATTGTGGAATTTTTGCCAGAAACTATTGAACCCGGCGTCAACCTCAGCGTATTTCCGCTGCCGCCGATGGACTCAGCCCAGGGCAACGCGGTGATTTTGGGCGGCATTGTCTTTGGCGTGTTCAACGACACGCCAGCGGTGCGCGCCCTGATGGCCTATCTGGCTACTCCCGAACCCCATACGATTTGGGCTGGGCTGGGCAGCTACATCTCGCCGCACCAACAGGTGAGCCTCGACGCCTACCCCGATGACCTCACTCGCAAGCAGGCCGAAATTTTGCAAAACGCTGATGTGCTGCGCTTCGACGGTGCTGATCTAATGCCGGGGGCAATTGGCACGGGCGCCTTTTGGTCAGGTGTTGTTGACTACGTCGATGGCCAAGATTTAGATACCGTTCTCAGCGACATCGACGCTGCCTGGCCCCCCGAATCCGAGTAGGAGCGCATAGCGTGCGCCCTCCGATTGTACCGCCCTAGGTGAGTGACCCACGCTAACTGGCGACCTATTCAACCTTTATGAACCAACTCGAGTCGGAGCGATCGCTGGCAGCGGTCCAAAAACTGCTCGAAAACACGCCGGTTATAGATGCGTCAGGTCGCACAGGTGCTTTTTCTCTTGGCTAAACAGAGAAATTCAACTAGCAAAAATTAGGCTTCAGTGGCTAAGTTTAGGTAGGGTGAAAAGGAGGCTCTTTCTTCAGAGGTCAGGCGCTTGGGACGCATGGTTTTGACATCCACAAAGAGGCCTTTTTGCACACCTTCAGCGGCCAGCACCTGGTCGCCGTTGTAAAACCGAAACTGCATAACCGCTGAGGCGTTGCGCAGTTCAGACAGCCACATCTGGGCCTGAACGCGATCGCCCAAATACAACGGCAATTTATAAATAATATCAAATCCGCTTATTCAGGAATCATTAGCTTATGGCATCTAGCCACCAGTGAAAGCCCGTTAGCCCTCGAATGAACGTCGGTCGGTTGAGCAACACACGGCAACGCTGAGCCACGACCGCTTCTAATTGGTCTAACG
>JAHHHQ010000020.1 GCA_019359285.1 Nodosilinea sp. WJT8-NPBG4 | reverse complement strand
ACCTCGGTCAACGGCAGCAAGCACTTTCTCACGCAGGTCATCACTGTAAGCGGCTGGCATTAGGAGGAGTAGTACGGTAAACACACTTCCCCTCTATATTGTCCTAATCACGCCTTCGGCTGCAATATCAGGTGTGTAGCCATGACTGTATCTACCCTCACCCCGCCCAGTGTGCAATGTCCCGAGTGCGGTGTTCACAGCATTGTGGAATATAAGCCCACCGTGTACCACTGCCTCAAATGCGATTTTGAAAAAGACCTAAGCCTCTCCCCAGAACCGAAGAATGCGGGTCTGGGGTCAGTAATTTTGGGCATGCTTGGCTTTAGCCTGGGGCTGCTCATTCTGCTGTAGAGCTGGCCAATGGCTTGATAGTGCAAATGCACCACAGTATCATGGGGGGGCCGCCCCTTAGGCTCCCCTATGGCCATTGTTTCTTCTCACACCTCTGACGATTCGGCCAAGCCCAAACGGGCTCAGTCTAAGCTGCCAGCCCAACCCACCGAAGCTGCTGAGCTACAGCCGCTGCTCTCCCTAGTCAAGGGTGGAGAGATGCAGCCAGAAGATTTGGGGGATGAACCAAATACCCAGGAGCCATCGTCCACCGCCCCAGAAGACACCCTACGGCCCCAGCGACTGCAAGACTACGTTGGCCAGGCATCCCTTAAAGAAGTGCTGGGCATTGCCATTCAGGCGGCTCAGTCGCGGCAAGAACCCCTCGACCATCTGCTGCTATACGGACCACCAGGGCTGGGTAAAACCACCATGGCGCTAATTTTGGCCCAGGAAATGGGGGTGACCTGCAAAATCACCACAGCCCCTGCCCTAGAGCGCCCTCGCGACATTGCCGGCTTGCTAGTCAATCTCAAGCCCGGAGACGTGCTGTTTATTGACGAAATTCACCGGCTGCCCCGGGTCACCGAGGAAATCCTGTACCCGGCGATGGAAGACTCGCGCCTGGATATCACCATCGGCAAAGGGCAGTCGGCCCGCACTCGCAGCATTCCACTGTGCCCCTTTACTTTGGTAGGAGCAACGACGCGGGTGGGGGCGCTAAGCTCTCCGCTGCGCGATCGCTTCGGGCTGATCCAGCGGCTGCGCTTCTACGAAATCGATGAGCTTAAGCCCATTGTGCTGCGCACTGCCGATGTCTTAAAAACCCCCATCGAACCCGCCGGAGCCGAAGAAATTGCCCGCCGCGCCCGGGGCACCCCCCGCATTGCCAATCGCCTGCTGCGGCGAGTGCGCGACTATGTCGAGGTTAAGCGGGCAGGCCCCATCACCGCCGCCCTAGCCGCCGAAGCACTAGAACTATTCAACGTTGACCCCTGCGGCCTCGATTGGACCGATCGCCGCCTACTGTCAATGATGATCGAAAACTTTGGCGGTGGCCCCGTTGGTCTCGACACCATGGCCGCCTCTACAGGCGAAGACTCCCAAACCATTGAGGAAGTCTACGAACCTTACCTACTGCAAATTGGCTACCTACAGCGCACTCCCCGAGGCCGAGTGGTCACCCCTGCCGCTCGCCGCCATTTAGGTTACGACGAGACTCCTGGTGGCGGCAGCCAAATGGCATTGTTGTGAGTCGAAGGCAGGGCCAAAGGCATAGGGTTTTAGATCGTTCCTTACGCCGTCAACCTGGCACCTAATTCTCACGCCTAGGCTGGCTGGCTATCAAAAGCAACCGCCCCTGCAACGTCTCCCGGCATATCGATAATCGCCTGCATCAGGTTGGTTTGGTTAAGATTAGCCCCAGTCAGATCCGTCCCTAGCAGGTTCGTTCCCAGCAGGTTCGCTCCGCTCAGGTCAGCGTTGGCTAGACAAGCCCCCCATAGATCGGCCTGCATGAGGTTAGCCCCAGCTAAATTAGCCCCACTGAGGTCTACCCCAGTCAGTCTTGCCCCGCTGAGGTCAGCTCCCCACAAAGATGCCCCGGGGGCCAGGTGGTGCATCGTTTCAGGCACCTGAAACCCTCGAGGGAAATGGGTGCTATCGGAGTAGAGGGCACCGTCTAAGTTGGCGTGGGCTAGCTGACACCCTCGCAGATTAGCCCCAATTAAATTGGCTCGGCTCAGGTCGCTGTGGCGCAGGTCAGCCCCTCGCAGGTCGGCTAACATCAGCGTGGCCTGACACAGGTCAGCGTAGCGCAGGTCGCTATCGCCAATCAGAGCACTGAGCAGGTTGCTGCGTCTTAGCACCGCCCCAAACAGTTGACTATTCACTAGCAGTGCCCCGCTGAGATCGGCGGCGGTTAAGTCGGTACCGCCCAGATCGCGCTCTCGCAAATCTTTAGTGGCAAGGGCAGCCCCCGGTGCCAGGCTCCACATGCGGGCTTGCCCAGGGTTAAACCCTTCGGGAAACTGGGTTTGGGCATTGTAGAGGGCGCCTTCCAAACGCGCATCATCGAGGTCGGCCCCGGTCAGCACGGCCTCGCGTAGATCGGCCCAGCGCAGGTCGGCTCCCGCCAGTTTGGCATTGCAGAACTGGGTCTGTTTGAGGTTAGCCCGACGAAAATTAGCCTGGGTGAGATTTGCCCCGCTAAAGTCGGCACCCCAAAAATCGACTCTGGCTAAACTCCAGTGGTTGAGGTCGGCTCCGGCTAAATTGATGCCGGTAAAGTCGCGTTCCCCTTCCACAAAGGCCGTCCAAAGATTTTCTAGCGTTTTGAGATTCATGCCTGCTTACCGCTCAACATTGCCTAGGTACATCGTTAGTGATCAACCGACTTTTGCCCAATTGGGTCTGCACTCTCAACTCGTGGCTAAACGTCCTAGCCAAGGAACGGCCTGCTGTGGTCGTTCGGGCTGATGTACCCAAACCACATAGCCGTTGTCATCCCAGGTGGCAACGGCGCGTTTGCCTTGCTGATGAAGCTGCTGTACCAACCTTCGAGCTTTGTCTAAATCGGGGCGGTTGCGGTAGTAGCGATAGTACTCACCCTCAATGGCAAGGGCCAAACTGCGGCACTGATCAGCACCCTGAATGTGGTAGAGCACATGCTCATCTATAGGGCTAGAAGCCAGCTCCGCCTTGGCCGGGGCATCAGGGGTAGTCGGCAGCAGGCTAGCCCAGTCAAGGGTTGTGGCAGCCTTAGCGGTAGTTGCAGTTAGGGCTGCGTCGTGGTCGGCTGCAGCCAAGTTAGTAGAATGCGATTGTCTGTGGTCGGCGGTAGGCAGGCGATCGCCCCCAAAATCCTCCTGCTGGTCATCTGCTAGCAGCACCTGATCGAGTAGACCCTGGTGTCGCTGCACTCGGCCCTGCCGAACGCGCATGGCCTTAGCGGTACCGACTCCGATCGCAACGCTCGACAGGATGGCAAAGCCAATGTAGCGAATCGAAAATTCCTTGTGCTGGTTGGGGAGCAGAGCTGAGTCGACCCAGTAGCTTAGGGGTTGGGGTAGCTGCTCCGAGACCTGGACCGCGCGATCGGAGGTCATCGGCCAGGTAAGAGCCGCAAACCCAGCACTAGACGCTAGCAGCGCTGGCAAGACAATACGACGAAAGGGAGAGTTATCCATAACAGAGAACACACTGAGGTGAATAAATCACCCCCCAGGAGATCTCCTTCAGAATACGCAATATACCAGCAAGGAACTACGAATTCACCGATGGTACTCTGTGATACTTTGATGAATCCTTGGAACTATATCCGTAGAAATACGGATATCCCAGCCATCTGACCAAAAAGCTGGGATCCTTTATAAGGAGCGGTTTGACCTCTATCAAAACTTGATGCGATCGCTCCTGATTGGTGTTTGTGCCTTTGAGTATTGGAACACCAATACCCAGCAACCCAGCTCAACCTATGCGGTGGAACATCTTTATCAGTCTGCTCGTACTTCTAACCGCTGTAACCCCTACCGCGTGGCGTGTGGCAAACGAACAACTCAGCCGTTATCAAACCTTAGAGACCGCAGGGGATGGCACCACGGCGGTACCTACAGCCCAAGCTGTGGACTCTCCGCGCGATCGCCGCTGTCAGCAGTGCGATTTAGCCGCCGCCGATCTCAGCGGCCAAGACCTCAGCCGCGAGAATTTTCGAGAGGCTGATATGACCAGGGCCAACTTGACCGGCACTCAATTGATCAACGCCATCTTGCATAAAGCAAATCTCACCCAGGCTACCCTCCATCAGGCCAACCTTCAGGGAGCAGACCTTTCCGAAGCTAATCTGTTGCAAGCCGACCTCAGCCAAGCTCAAATGCTCCACGTCAGTCTTGTCAAAGCCAACCTTACCAGCGCATCCCTCACCCAGGCCGAGTTGCGCGACGCCGCCCTATGCTCAGCCCAAATGCACCAGGCTGATCTTTCAGAAGCCAGCCTTTATGGGGCGGTTTTGCGCCAGGCCGATCTGTCAAACGCCGATCTGCGCGGGGCAGATCTACGCTACGCCGACCTCTACGAAGCCGATTTAACCAACGCCAATCTCACTGGGGCGCGCCTGGAGTTTGCCACCATGCCCGATGGCAGCACCTACAACCAAGGCTACGTGCAGCCCATCAATCCCTCCCAGGGCTGCGATCACAACCGTTCTGAAAGCGTCGCTGATCAACCAGAACCCTGACGTCATCCACCCAATCAATGCCCTGTCTGGGCAGAGGAATTAGCTTAAGCTGCCGCCGCGGACCGTTCTCTTCCCGACTTCCAAAGGCGAAAGCCACCGACAAATGCCTTGCTGTTGTGGTGGGGATGGCAGCCCGCTGGTAGTTTCTCAGTACCTTAATCTGACCCTCGTCAATGACCACATCATTGCGTTGGAGGACCCGATGAGCTGGCCCACGTAGTTTCTACGTAGCCCAAGCCATTTCTTCGTGCCGAGGCGCTCTAAGGTGCGCTTGCCAAGGTAGTACTCGACTGAAAGTTGACAATACGGGCAAAGATTTCAGGCTCTAGGCTAGCACCACCCACCAGGGCACCGTCGATCTCGGGCTGAGCCATCAGCTCATCGACGTTGCTGGGTTTGACCGAGCCACCGTACTGAATAGTGACATCAGGATTTGTTAGCAGCTTGCGAATGCCCCCAATCACCTGGTTGGCATCAGCGGCTTCGCAGGTGTCGCCCGTGCCGATCGCCCAGATCGGTTCATAGGCAATCACCAAATTGTTTTGGTCAACATCCACCAGACCCTTCTCAATTTGGGTGGTAATCACCGACTCGGTTTCGCCGGCATCGCGCTGGTTTTTAGTTTCGCCTACGCACAAAATTGGGATGAGGCCGCATTGTTGAGCCGCCTGTAGGCGCAGGTTGACCGTTTCATCGGTATCACCGAAGTACTGACGGCGCTCGCTGTGGCCCACGATCACGTAGCGCACCCCAAGCTCTCGCAGCATGTCCCCCGAGATTTCGCCAGTAAAGGCTCCCTCTGGCAGCCAGTGAATATTCTGAGCACCTACCCTGATCCTAGCCCCGTGCAGGCTTTTGGACAGGGCTCCCAGAGCAGTAAAGGGCGCGCACAGAACTATTTCACGCCCGTCGGGGGTGTCGGCGAGTTGTCCAAGAAAATGGCGCAGAAAGTCCAGGGTTTCGCCCTGGGTCTTGTACATTTTCCAGTTGCCAGCGATAACGATTTTGCGCACGGTGTTTTGAGGTTAAAGGCTAGATATACAAAATTGCATCCCTGCATCGTACTAACAAAAGAACCCCCGAATCAATTGTTGCAGCGCACAACGTTTGATTCGGGGGTCAGGGGGATGAGGAAGCTGAGGAAATGGAGAAGATGAGGAGTAGTGAGAGGAATTTGCGATCGCCTCACCCCCTCATCTCCCTTACCTTCCCCACCTTTCGACTGCCTAGCGCAGAGCCGCTGCCTCGCGGGCTGCTGCCGCCTCGTCGGGGTGAATGTTGAGGCGGGTCAAATTAATCCGACCGCGGCCGTCAATTTCACGCACCTTGATAATCACCTCGTCACCGACGTTGACTTCGTCTTCGACCTTGGCCACCCGATAGTCGGCCAGTTGCGAAATGTGAACCATGCCCTCTTGGCCGGGCATAAATTCAATAAAGGCCCCAATGGGGATAACGCGGGTAACTTTGCCCACAAACACATCACCGGCGGCAGGCTTAAAAACGATCGATTCGATCAAGGCTTTGGCCTGGAGGGCTTTTTCGCCTTCGATCGCCGAAACAGTGACGGTGCCGTCGTCGTTGATGTCGACTTTAGCGCCGGTTTGCTCGGTAATCGCCTTGATCTTCTTACCGCCGGGGCCAATCACCATACCGATCATCTCAGGATCGATCTTGAAGCTGATTAGGCGCGGAGCATAGGGCGATAGCTCTGCCCTGGGGGTGTCAATGGTGGCCAGCATTTTCTCAAGAATATGCAGGCGGGCGGGCTTGGCCTGGTTGATGGCGTCGGCGATCACCGATAGGGGCAGACCGGTGATTTTCATATCCATTTGCAGGGCGGTAATGCCCGTGTCGGTACCGGCGACTTTGAAGTCCATATCGCCCAAAAAGTCTTCGATACCTTGAATGTCGGTAAGAATGCGCACCTCGTCGCCTTCTTTGATCAGGCCCATAGCAGCCCCGCTGACGGGCTTAGTGATGGGTACGCCAGCATCCATCAGCGACAGGGTAGAACCACACACCGACCCCATGGATGTCGAGCCGTTGGAGGACAACACCTCCGATACCACCCGAATCACGTAGGGAAAGTCTTCCTTAGAAGGCAGTACCGGTACTAGGGCACGCTCGGCGAGAGCGCCGTGGCCAATTTCGCGGCGACCGGGCGATCGCATCGGCCGAGTCTCACCCACTGAATAGGGGGGGAAGTTGTAGTGGTGCAGGTAGCGCTTCTCTTCGTCGGGGTGAAGGTCATCCATCATTTGGGCATCGCCAGGGGTGCCCAAGGTAGCAACCGACATCACCTGGGTAAGGCCCCGCTGAAATAGCCCGGTGCCATGCACCCGCTTGGGCAGCAGCCCTACTCGGCAGGAAATTGGCCGCACCTCATCGAGCTGGCGACCATCGACCCGCACCTTCTCGGCGACGATTTGCTGACGCATCAGCTTTTTGGTTATCGATTTGTAGGTGTTACCCAAGGCCTTGCCGTTCTCGGCCACCGCCACCTTGATCGAATTTTCGTCCTCTAAGGCGTCAACGGCAGTGGCTAGCTCAGCTTTAATGGCGTCGAGCTTTTCGTCACGCTCGGGCTTGGTGAGGCTAAACTGCTTCAGCACGTCTTTAATGGCGGCGGCAGTTTTTTCTTCAATGAAGGTGGCCAGAGTGGGGTCGGTCTCAGGCTCTTGCTCAGTGACGATCTCGATACCCAGCTCTTTGATCAGCTCTAGCTGGGCCTTGATCAGATCCTGTACGACTTCATAGCCAAAGTCGATGGCCTCAATCACGTCGGCCTCGGGCAGCTGGTTAGCGCCCGCCTCTACCATGATCACACCGTCAGGAGAGCCCGCCACGATTAAGTCGAGATCGCCGGTTTCAACTTCTTTATAGGTGGGGTTGATAATGAAATCATCGCCTACTAGACCCACGCGCACCGCTGCCATAGGGCCGTAGAAAGGAATTTTGGCCAGCAGCACTGCGATCGACGCCCCAGTGGCAGCCAGTACGTCAGGGGGCACCTGCTCATCCATAGCCAGGGTAGTGGCGACAATTTGAATGTCGTCGCGTAGCCATTGGGGAAATAGGGGTCGCATGGGGCGATCGATCAGGCGACAGATCAAAGTAGCCCGCTCAGGGGGACGGCCCTCCCGCCGCAAAAACCCGCCGGGAATGCGCCCAGCAGCATAAAGCCGCTCTTCGTAATCAACCAGCAGAGGCAAAAAATCGATGCCCTGACGTCCTGTTGAGCGGGTTGCGGTTACCAGAACCGCGGTCTCACCCGACTGTACCAACACCGCGCCCCCCGCTTGGGGAGCCAACAGTCCACCCCTCAGGTGAATATCGCGACCACCAAAGGAGATTGTTTTTTCAAATTCTTGCATGTACGACTACGTCCTTTCTCTCTTACCATTCTTCATTGGTTTCTTTGGCCTGATCCTAGCACCGATGACGGCAATGGCTTGGTGCATAGGCCGCCAGAGGCAAAATTAGGCAAAAGACTTAAGGTTTTAGGACGCGTTGGGTACTCTACGGGCGTTGGTTTGGACAAAAATTTCTGGCCCTAGGAGGCTACGGTCATCGCTGTACTGGTTACTGGGGTAGCAGGGTTTGTGGGCTCGTTTGTGGCCCGGCGGCTGTTAGACAGCGGTCAGCAGGTCTACGGCATCGACAACCTCAACGACTACTACGACGTGGGTTTGAAGCGCGATCGCTTAGCCCAACTAAAATCCGACGATGGCTTTACCTTTGAGCAGCTCGATCTATTCGATCGCACGGGGATGCTGACGCTGTTTCGCAGTCGTCAGTTTCAGTACGTCATTCACCTAGCAGCCCAGGCGGGGGTGCGCTACTCGCTAGAAAACCCCTTTGCCTACTCTGATAGCAACCTGTCAGGGTTTCTCAACCTGCTAGAGGGCTGCCGCATGATGGGGGTTGAACACCTAGTGTTTGCCTCATCTAGCTCAGTGTATGGGGCCAATCGCAAAGTGCCATTTTCGGTGGACGATCGCGTTGACCATCCAGTATCGCTCTATGCCGCCACCAAAAAAGCAAACGAGCTGATGGCCCACGCCTACAGCAGCTTGTATCAAATTCCTACCACGGGGCTGCGATTTTTTACGGTGTATGGCCCTTGGGGTCGGCCCGATATGGCCTACTTCAAGTTTGTGGAAGCAATTTTAGGCGATCGCCCCATCCAGGTGTTTAACCAGGGCCAGATGAAGCGCGACTTTACCTACATTGACGATGTAGTGGAAGGAGTCGTGCGAGTCATGACCCACATTCCTTTCTCTAGCACAGACCCTAACAGCGACAGCCAGGCTCCCTACAAGATTTACAACATCGGCAACCACCAACCAGTGGAGCTACTGCGCTTTATTCAGGTAATCGAATCAGCTCTTGGCAAGAAAGCCCAAACCGTTCTGTGCGGCATGCAGCCTGGGGATGTGCCCGCCACCTATGCTGATGTCAGCGATCTCATGGCCGATGTAGGATTTGCTCCCAGCACACCCATCGAAGCTGGCATTCAGCAGTTTGTAGCTTGGTATAAGCAGTACTACAAGGTTTAGTAGGCCAGGGTCTCTAAGGTTTCGCGCAGATAGCGACGCACTAGCTGGTCTAGCGGGGCCGCCTCGGCCTCGGCAGCGGGCAGTTCACCCTTCCAGCTCTTAAAGCCAGAGCTGCTGGCGATCGCAGACTTGAGGCTGAACCAAATGCGGGCGTGTTCAGAAAGCTGCATGGAGTTTACGGAGCGAGTTACGGCCATAGCTGCCTCTAAAAGTTCGGGTAACTGTCGAAATCTCAGGTCTTTCTACCGCTTAAGGCCACTCGCTCAGTCTGCGAGTTAGCAAAACTCTAGACACTAGAAGACTAATTACAAGATAGCGTAATCGTCCCGCTGCGATTGTGCCAAGGACCACAGTACTAAAAATTGGCCAAGATCTAGGGTCAGTGCACAAGAACCCTAGCGGACATTGGGGTAAATGTCGGCGAACGCAGGCAAGGACTGTGGATAGTCGACATCGTTTAGGTAGGTCACATTCTCGCTAGACTCCTCGAGTTCTGGGTGGTGCAGAGACCTGCAATCATCCGTAGCGTCATCCTCTAGGATGGGATCCGCTGCAACGGAAGATTCAAGGTCTTTGGGGTCAACAGGGCCTGCGAACGCCTCTGAAGAAATCAGCACATCCAATGCTTTGTCCTGAGCCACCGGGGCTTCAACTGCGTATCCTGGGGATTCGGTTTCAACTATTGCTTCAGCTACGCTATCCGCTGACTCCATACTAGGTGTCTCGACGGACGCAACCTGGTGAGGCTCTGGGGTCTTTACGACGGCGGGGGCAGTCGGGTCGAGTATTTGCCGATTCGTTAGATCAGGCAAAATCTTGCCGACCGTCAGTCCAATCCAGGTGAAGTCAGCAGCAACGTTCTCAGTGGAATAAGGGACAACCTTCGCCATCACCCGATCGGGCGTAGCCAGTACCTGAAGTACGGCTATGGGTATCTGCAAGAAAAGATTAGCCATGAGGAAGCTGAGGGCGGCGATCGCTACACCTCCCAATCGGCCCCAATCGGTGAAGGGCGTCAGGTCACGGGCCAGAAATGCCAGGGGGTAAAGCTTTAGCAAGCCCCACACTAGAGGCACCGGCACCAGCAGCGCTCCCAAACGCAATCGCCACCGCTGAAATTGACTCAGCAGACGACGTTGATCATCCTGCAGCGCACCAGGCTTGAGTGCCAGTCCTGGCAAACTGAAGATATAAAAAGGCTGCCGCAACTGCATCACCAGCACCGGCAGCACTCCTAACGCAACAATGACACCTATCTCTAGCTCAGGCAGGGTTGGGTTACCTACCGCCAGCCCGAGCAGGCACAGATCGATCCACAAAGGCACAGTAGCCAATCCGGCCAGGTGTACCCATAGGTACGGATCGCAGCGCCAGGGTGCCATTGTCAACTCCGTTTCTACACTGCTGTCTTGCAGGGTTCCTCGTAAAGGAACCCTGCTCTTGCCTAGGCCATCGCCAGGGTGCGACGCTTCGTGACCATCTTGAAGGCATCGATAATGTCGCCTTCTTTCCAGTCGCTGAAGTTGTCGATGCCGATGCCGCACTCGAACCCGGAGGCCACGTCTTTGGCATCTTCTTTCATGCGCTTGAGGGAGTCGAGCTTGCCAGTGTAGACAACCTCGCCCTTGCGCACCACTCGGAGGTTGCAGTTGCGGGTAACCTTGCCCGAAAGCACGTAACAGCCAGCAACTGCGCCCTTGCGTACGGGGAACACGGCTCGCACTTCCACCTGACCCAGAGGATCTTCGACCATTTCGGGATCGAGTAGACCTTCCATGGCACCTTGGATGTCGTCCAGGAGGTTGTAGATCACCTCGTAGTCGCGCACATCTACACCTAGGCGATCGGCAGACTGCCGCGCTCCAGGAGCCAGGGTGGTGTTGAAACCAACGATTACCGCGCCACTAGCAGCCGCCAGATCGACGTCAGTTTCGCTAATTTCGCCAGGGGCAGCCAGCAACACTCGAATCTGCACCTCGTTCTGGGGCAGCTGCTGGAGCGCCGCCAGAATGGCTTCGATGGAGCCCTGCACGTCGGCCTTGAGCAGCAGGTTGAGATCCTTGAGATCGCCCTCCTGAACTTGGGCAGAGATGGTGTTGAGGGTAACGCGACGAGAGGCCATCGACTGCTGTAGGCGCGACTGGCGCTGCTCAAGCATGCGTTTGTCGGCCACTGCTCTAGCCGTTTTCTCGTCGGAATAGACCTCAAACTCGTCCCCGGCAGCGGGGACATCGTTGAGACCCAGCACTTCAACCGCAAAGGAGGGGCCAGCGACTTGAACTCGCTTCAGGCGATCGTCGAGCATGGCCTTAACCTTGCCCAAGATAGGACCAGCCACCAGCGAATCGCCCACCCGCAGCGTACCGTTCTGAATCAGCAGGGTAGCAACCGGGCCGCGCGCCTTGTCGAGGTTAGCCTCAATCACGGTACCGCGAGCCAGACGGTCAGGGTTGGCCTGGAGATCTTCTATCTCTGCAACCAGCACAATCATCTCCAGCAGGCTGTCGAGATTTTCACCTGACAGAGCGCTCACCGGCACCATGATGGTGTCGCCGCCCCATTCCTCAGGCACCAGCCCATGCTCCATAAGCTCTTGCTTGACGCGATCGGGGTTGGCAGTCTCTTTGTCGACCTTGTTGATAGCCACAATCAGCGGCACCTCGGCAGCCTTGGCGTGGCTAATCGCCTCAATGGTCTGGGGCCGCACACCGTCGTCGGCCGCCACCACCAGAATGGCAATGTCGGTCACTCGGGTACCCCGCGCTCGCATGGCGGTAAACGCCTCGTGGCCGGGGGTGTCTAGGAACACAATCTGATGGGACGTACCCGCATGATCGACGTCGACATGGTAAGCGCCAATGTGCTGAGTAATGCCGCCGGCCTCACCTTGGGCCACCTTGGTCTTGCGGATGGAGTCGAGCAGCGTGGTTTTACCGTGGTCAACGTGACCCATGATGGTAACCACCGGAGGCCGCCGCTTGAGGCTCTCAAAGTCGGCTTCGTCGATCATCTCAGTGACCTTTTTGGCCTCTGACTCCACTTCGCTGGTTTCGACCATGACCTCGAACTCCTCGGCCACCATCTTGGCGGTTTCGATATCAAGGGTTTGGTTGATGTTGGCAGCAATACCTTTGAAGAACAGAGACTTGATCAGCTCTGTCTCGGGCACCATAATTTGCTCGGCCAGCTCATGGACGGTTAGACCTTCGGAGAGCACGATAAACTCGGGACGCTCCTGGGTCGGCTGAGCCTCACCCCGGCGACCGCGACGGGAGCGACCACCGCCGCTACTACTATCGCGATGCTGAGGCTTGTGGCTCTTCATCGTCGGTGACGACGGCCTGCCACTACCAGGACTCTTGGGTTTGGGTGGACGCGCTAGTGAGATGCTCAGATTTTGGGCATCGGTGGCCTGCTCTCCGTCTTCGTCAAGCTCATCGACCAGCACGTCGAGATCTTCATCGTCTTCGCCCAGTACGCCTTGCCCCCGCCGCTTGGTCTTGCCGACCTTGCTGGCTTTTTCGCGCATCTTTTGATCGTCGTCCTCGTCTTCGCGCTCTTCGCGTTTATGGCGAGGCGGTGAAGGGCGACGCGGTTGATCGTCAAGACCACCGACCCCAAGCACAGAAATTGAGTCATTGCCGGGAGGGGTTTCGTTGCGGGCGGCCGTTTCGGCTCTGGCCGTTTCGGCATCGGAATTGGGCCGCCGCAGCTTGGGCTTAGGCTTCAGACGGGTAACATCTTCGCCCGCATCAATTTCGCGGATAGGAATGGTGGGACGCGGTGCGCCAGGGCCGTCAGCCGAACGACCTTCTGAGCTGCGGCTTTCGGGGCTACGGCTCTCGGGGCGGCGAATGACAGGGCGAGGCGGACGAGCGCCCTCTGGCACAATCACTTGGCGCTCGTCGCTGTCGGCACGAACGCGAGACACAGGCCCAACCAGCTCTGGTCTGGGCTTAACCGGCGGTGGAGAGGCCTCTTCTACAGGGGGCTCGATCGCAACCGTTTCAACCTCTTCGGCAGGGGCCTCAGCAGGAGCGTTCGCCCCAGGGCGATTAAGAGATACTGGCGGTTTAGGTTTAACCTCATCGGCCCTAGGAGCTTCCCCAGGACGGCTAGGGGGCTGAGAAAGGCTATCAGGACGCGTTGGTCGACTGGCGCTGGGGGCAGGAGTACTGAGGGGGGCAGCGCTGGGAGTGGGAGCGCCTGCCTCAGTGTCAGCCCTGGGGGTAACCCGATGGCGACGAATTTCTAAAATCTGCTGCTTGCGTTCGGGTCGATCGCCGTTTCTGACCGGGGCCGCTGGTCGAGGCCGACTACTGGCAGAGCGATCTGGCGCAGCATTGGGCCGATTGGCACCGCCACTGGCGCGAGACTGAAGAGCCGCTGAGCGAATTTGATCAGCTTCTGACTCTGCGATGGTGCTGCTGTGACTCTTCACGGCAATGTCGAGGCGACTTGCGATCGCCAAGATGTCTTTGTTATCCAAATCCAATTCCTTCGATAACTCGTAAATTCTCACTTTGCCGTTCATCCACATCTCCCTACGCTAGTCAAGCTTGTTACTTACATAAACCAACCTGCTTCGTCCAACAAAACGACATCAAACCATTCTGACGAATACGTTAGCCCTAACATGGCATTGTAAACCAAGGCTAGGTGGACATGGGACCTCAAGCAAGTTTACTGACGCCCTAGGGGGGCCAGTCAGATACCCATACTATGAGTGTAATCAGTTGCTTCCCCAATGAACAGAATCTCAGAGGGATCGCGTCTAGAGACGATTCAGTTGCAAAAATTTTTGGTTAAGCCTCCTGACGGCACTTTTTCCCCTCAACGCTCTCTGCTTAGGCCTGCCGACCGGGCAAAGGCTGTTGGACAACAACGGAACTAGCCGTTTTGCCCTCTAGCTGGCTCCACAGGCTTTGGTAAACTTCCTCTGGTACGTTAACTTTTAAAGCCCGCCCCAGTCGACTTTTTTTCTGAGCCTGGCGCAGGCAGTCGGCTTGGGGGCAGAGATAAGCCGATCGCCCCATCCCGGTGCCGAGACGCACAACTCGGTCCGGATAAACCCGCACCACTCGCCAAAAATCGGCCTTAGGAGCGACTCGCCGACAGCTGACACAGCGTCGATAGTTGGGCTGCATGGGAAGCTTTCTCCAGAACTTATTCCTCCTCTGCGATCGCCGCTGGGCTTTCGTCTGCCAGGGGTTCTTCCTCTTCAAAGTCGGTGGCTAGTTCAGTCGCCTCAGCCATAGGTTCTTCAAACTCGGGCTCTTCAGCAGCGGACTCTGGAGCGTCGGCGTCATACTCAGCATCGGAGAGAGGTGCAGCCTCTAATTCATCCTCCTCAAAGGGTGCTTCATCGACCTCTAGGCCCGCTGCTCTAGCCTCAGCCGCTGCCCATTCTGCCGCCGCCTTCGCTTTCCATTCTGCTGCCTCAGCTTCCTCCGCTGCCAACTCTGCGGCTTCGCGGGCGGCCTCCTCGCGAGCAGCCGCTATTTCGGCAATCTTGCGATCTTCCTCATCGTAGTCATACTTGCCCGAGTCTTTGATGTCGATCTTCCAGCCAGTGAGACGGGCCGCTAGGCGAACGTTTTGGCCCTCTTTGCCGATCGCCAAACTGAGCTGGTCTTCGGGCACTAGCACGTGGGCTTGGCGATCGTCGGGGTTAACCAGGCGCACCTCGTCCACACGGGCAGGGCTTAGCGCGTTAGAGATGTAGGTGGCTGGGTCAGGCGACCAGCGAATGACGTCAATTTTCTCACCCCGCAGCTCGTTGACCACCACCTGAATGCGCGATCCCCGGGCACCAATACAGGCACCCACTGGATCCACATCTCGTTCAAGAGTGTCCACAGCGATCTTGGTGCGGGGGCCAACGGAGCGCGACGGGGGGTTTGCCTCCCGTGCGACGGCCACAATGCGGACGATTTCATCCTCAATTTCGGGCACTTCGTTGGTAAATAGCTCGACCACCAGCGCCGCGTCGGCCCGCGACACCAGCAGCTGCGGGCCACGGTGAGAGCCTTCGGAAACTTTTTTGAGCGCCACGCGGAAGGTGGCGTTAGCCCGGTAGTTGTCGTTGGGAAGCTGATCGCGCTTGAGTAGCTCAGCCTCAACCTCGGGCTGGCCTACACCGCTGACAACCGCCATAATCACCGACTGGCGCTCAAACCGCAGCACCCGCGCTGAGAGAATGCTGCCTTCGAGGTCTTGGAATTCTTCTTGTACCAGCTTGCGCTGCTGGTCGCGCAGCTTTTGAGCCAGCACCTGCTTGGTTTGAATGGCGGCCATGCGGCCAAAGTCGCGCTGGTCGGGGGTGACATCAAGCACCACGGTGTCACCAGCTTGGGCCTCAGGAGCGACTTCGCGCACTTCTGACAGGGAGATTTCGTGATCTTGGCTAGTGACTTCGTCAACAATGGTTTTGGTGGCCAACACCCGAAAGCCTTGGTCGTCGTAGTCGTCGACATCTAGCTCGATGTCAAAGTTATCGAAGTATTCTTCGTCGAAGTGGGTGTCGATTTCGCGGGTGCGGCGATAGCGCTCGTAGCCCTTGAGCAGAGCCTCTCGCAGGGCATTTTCAACCGCGTGCTTAGGCAGGTTGCGCTCGCGGCTAATGACATCAATCATTTCCTGCAGATTGGGCAGACTTACTAACGACATAACCACTCACCTCTGGACAATAATTCTTCTAAGCAATAAATCTGTGACGATCGCAAAACCTAAACGCAGCGAGTTGCCCCTTAATCGGGGCTTTGGTCGCTCAACTCCACTGTCTGTACGAGGTTGCGAGGAAGGGAAATGGATTTTCCTTTTTGGCTGAGCACCACGGCCTCATCGTCGCGGCGCACTAGCTGGCCCACCCACTGTTTTTTGCCCTTGTGCGCCTCAGTTAGGGCGACTTCGACCATAAACCCCTTAAACACCACAAAGTCGCGATCGGTTTCGAGGGCAGCAGAGACGCCTGGACTTGACACTTCCAGCACGTAGGCATCGGGAATGATATCGCTGGTATCGAGTACGGGTTCGAGGGCCTGGCTCATTCTTTCGCAGTCCTCCAGGCTAGTGTCTTCGTTTTCTAGACTGCGCACGTCGATGCGTAGCACTGGAGGAGACTGGTTGGTATGAAAAACCGCTTCAACCACTTCTAGCCCTAGCTCTTGGGCAACAGGGGCCACCAACTCAAGCACCTGGGGAATAAGGGGATGTACCATTTAACCCGCGAAAGAATGCCAATAAAAAAGTGGGCCTCGACCCACCTCCCAAAACATTGCTGCTAAAGGAGCCCAAACCCGGGGGCTTGAGCTTCCCCATTCTAGCGGATTGTGGCGGCATTGAGACAAGCGTAGGCTAATCGCGCACCGGGGAAGGGGTACAGGGGATTTGCCCAGATGTTTTGGTAAGAACTTAGGGAGCAAGGTGAGGGCACGGCTCCCGGTTTACTCTGGCAGGCACTGCTCCCCATTACTGGTAAACGCTAGAGGATAGTCTGAGGTCAACGGATAGCCCTCTGGCCCAGCCCTAAAGCCATAGCCCCGCACCATTTCATAGGTTTGCAGCACCTGGCCAAATCGGTGCACTTCTAAAGTTTCTGGCGGGTCTACGCGATCGAACATGGCTAAGTGGGTGGGACAAATAGGGTGCCAGGTTTCGCCCAGTAGCACTGCATCGCGTCCCTCTAGGTCGGGGGCATTGTACCAAAAGTCAAACTGATCGAGCCGGCCTGAGATGGCCAACACGTCAGGGTTGTTGAGAGCATAAGCCAGGGCCGAGGCCGAGCGGTAGTCGGTAGTGAGTAGCAGAGGATCGTCGAGATCGTCGGCTTGGGTCGCTACGGCTTGAGCAACCTGGGGCCAGCCAAAGAGCGCCGCACCATCGGGATCCACTGAGCCAAAGAACGTACCAAATGGGATCACGGTGTAGTAGGCAACTAGGGCTGTGGCGGCAAACAGGCCCAAGCCTTGGGCGATCGCCAGTTGCCTGGCCCGTACTGGCTTTGACCACTGAGGTCGGTAAAACTGCTCGCTCAGCAGCGGAAACAGCAGCGGATAGGCCAAGATATTCCAATAAAACAGCGCGACTGACACAGTGGACAAGGCTGTAAAAGCCGCAGTGGAAAGACTAAAGATCCACAGCGCCAAAGCTGGGTAGCAGGAGGCACGGGCCATGGCCGTCTGCCCCCGCTGCCTGAGCAGTCGAATAATGCTCCAGGACTGAATGGGGCCGAGAATGAGACCACATAGGGCCAAAAATACTACGGGCTGAAGCAGGTTGAGGTTTAGCCCACCTCCGGCAGTGCGATCGCGGTAAAACCGAAACGAAAAGAAGTCGTGCTGAACATTCCACAGCAGAATCGGCGAGAGCACTAGCAAGAGTAGACCTAGAGCCAGGTAGAGGCGGCGATCGCGTAGCACTGACCACCGCTGCCGATCGGCCAAAATCATCGCCAAAAATCCCAGCCCGACAAACACCGCGTTGTACTTGCATAGCCCGGCCAGGCCGAGAAAAATAGCGGCACCGTAGAGATCCCGCCCGCTGCCCTGGCTGGGATTCTCAACCACGCTATCCACATAGCGAACGAATAGAAAGCTGCTGACAACAGCCAAGGTCACTAGCCAGTGGTCGTGCCAGGCCAGCCCCAAATACCAAAAAAATAAGGGCGATGACAGCCCCAGCAGGATGACCAGCCAGAACCGATCCCTGGCCTGGTCGCCGTAGAGGTAGCGACAGATGTGGTAGACCGTGAATCCTAACACCCCGCTGCTGACCAGGTTAGGCAAGCGCAGAACCACCGCAGAGCGCCCTAGCCCTGCGGCAAACACCCCCTGAACCCAAGCGTGAAAAGGCGGGTGGTCGTAGTACGAAAAGCTCGGTCGTTGGCCCCACAGCCAGTAGTAAGCTTCGTCGGGGTTAGGGAAGGCTGTCAGCCAAAACACCAACCGCAGGGCCAAAAACCCCAGCAAAAACCAGCGTCCCCAAGTCCACACCGGAGACTGAAAGAGTCCCCAATGCTTACTCATCGGGGGATTCTAGGGCGCTGGTGTCGATGTCGTCTAGCTCGGGAATGTCGCCAATGTCGAGGGTGCTGGGCTCTTCCCCAACCAGTTCAGCCTCAGCATCGGAGGAGAGTAGCACGGTGGGCAAACCGGCTCCTCGCAGGCCCCGGAGAATGTGCCCTGGCGTTTCAGGAAACACCACAAACAAGGGCAGAGTCTTGTCGGTGCCGTCACTAAGCAGGTGCTCATAGCGCTGGGGCAGCAGCCACTCGTAGCCGCGCTCGACCAAAATCTGCGTGTGCCGCCAGCGCATCAGCAAATCTGAAAAGTCTTCTTGGGGGCGGTGAATGTAGACAAATATTTCAACCCCAGTCTTGATCTTCCACTCGGGATCGCACATTAGCAAAGCGACATCGCAGGGCAGCGTCACTACGGATCCAGGCGCAATGCTTTGGCTGTGGGGATTGAGGTGCACCCCGTCACGGACGCGCACGTTCGGCAGCGGCAGCGTGATTACGCTCTCATCAGGGCGTCGCATGCTGGGCACGGCCTCGAGGTAGGGACGATGGTGCTTGAGCAACTCCAAGGCCCCCTCGTGGTCGGTACAGACCGAGAGCAGCGTTTCGTACTGAATAGGTTTAATCGCCATGCTGCCTACAGAGAACTACGGGTTAGGGTCAGTATGCCCTGCATTTTATCCAAACTGGGCGGACGAAACAGCAGGCTACTCGAACGCATACCTTCGGTAGCGGATCCTGCGCAGCCGCAACGAACCTCACGACCAAGACATCAACTTTCTGTTGCATTAGCCTTGGCCACTAGCCTCGGGCTGAGCTGTGTTTGGAATCTAAGGGGCCACGGGTAACCCCAAGCTTGCTTTGCAGGTGGAGGGTACGCCAAAGCTGGCTACCGGTGATGTCTCCCCTTAAAAGCTGGCGATACTGGGCGATCGCTCTCTCCACCTGCTCCGGGCTTTCATCCAAAAACTCCAGCCGAAAGTGCTGTGCCCCCGCCTGCATTAGCCGCTGGGCGTACTCGGCTCCGGTCTGGGCGACGCCATTGAATACCGTATTGCGACAACCCGCATCGGCTAGCAGAAGGTGCTCGGTGCCAACTCTGTCGCGCAGCTTGACCTGCTGACTCTCACAGGGGCGGCCGCAGTCGCGAAAGTCTTTGCCATCGGACAGAAAAGCGCAGAAGACGCAGTGCTCCATGTGAAACATGGGCATGTGCTGGTGAAGAGTAATCTCAAACCACGGCGAGGGGGCCGACTCCAGCAGCTCTACCAGCTGGTCAGCATTCAAATCGTAGGAGGCCGTCACTCGCTCTAGCCCATAGCGGTTCAGCAGATAGTCTGCTGTGAGAGCGTTGGCCACATTCAGCGAAAAGTCCCCCACACAGCGCTGGTCGGCAAAATAGGCCAGGTGATCGTAGTTGCGCACCAGGTAGCCGTCAGCTTCAGACCGCTTGACCTGTTCGAGAATATAAGTTTCTAGCGGCTTGGCAATTCGGGGCGGAGCTACCCAAATAGTCTGGGACTCGCTAACTCGATGGGACCGAAACCACTGCACGGCGTCGCGGTAGGTGGCGGGGTTTTCGAACTCGCAGTAGATAGTCGCAATGCTGGCCTCGGTAGCGGCAGCAAGCTGAGCACGGGTGCGGACAAGGGTAGAGAGATGTGGGTGAGTTGATGGGAAGGAGCCACTGTCTGGTGGATTTAGGTCAGAGTTCGGGAGCAGACTGGACAGGGAGGCATCGGAGTTGAGGTGCCAAGGCTTCGGGCGTAAGCGCAGATCTTCCAACCCTTCCACCAGCTCTCGCCGCAGTCGGTTTAGCTCGCTGACGGGGATCATCACATTCCCCTGGAGATGATTGCTCAGGGACTTTAGATGGAATGGAGTGTTGCCCAGACGGCCCAACTGCTGCTCTAGGCGATCGCCCGTCAGCGGCTTTGAGTGGGCTTCCACTAGGGCCATCGTTGAAGTCACCTGGGCAATGTGGCCTTGGCTATCGCGGGCGATCGCCACCATCTCTTGCCCCGCTGCGCCATGCACTTCAATGGTGATGGGCCGCGTGAATTTGGGGCGATCGCCGCTGTAGGTCTGCTGAAGCTCTTTATCTAAGGCTGGATCGCTGGTTTTCCACAGCTTGTCGCCGGGGTGAATGCGGCGCAGATTGAGTGCATCGCGGCCAAACATGAGCCGGGTCTCTGGGCCGACCTTATCAACCTGATAAATGCGGCCGCCCTGCTCTTTTTCGGCGGGATGGCCGTCGTCAAATACCACCCCATCCCCAGCCTTGATCGGAGCCTGGGCTTTCAAAAACACAGCGTCTTCGGTGACGCGGGTGATCTCGCCTAGATAGACCCCGCGCTTTTTGCCAAAGCGGGCGTGGACGAGGGCTTGGTTGTCGATGCCCTCAAACCAGCCGGTGTAGAGGCCGCGGGAGAAGGCCATTTCGAGCTGGTAGCGATCCGTTGGGGAAGAGTGGGTGGGTGGATGGGTAGGAGGGTGGATGGGTGGATGGGTAGTTGAAGTCGTAGCGTGGGTCAGCGGAGAAGCATTGGACCCTGCCCCAGCCAGAGACCCAGACCCACGTGCTCCCGCCGCCAACCGATCCAATGCCTGGCGGTAGACGCGGGTGACGTTGGCAACGTACTCGGGTGCTTTGAGGCGGCCTTCGATTTTGAGACAGCTAACGCCGGTTTGCACTAGCTCGGGCAAGACATCAAGGCCAGAGAGGTCTTGGGGACTGAGCAGGTAGGCGCGATCGCCCAAATCTACCTTCTCGCCATCGGCAATTAGATCGTAGGGCATGCGGCAGGCTTGGGCACATTCGCCCCGGTTGGCCGACCTGCCGCCCAGCGCTTCGCTGGTGAGGCACTGGCCCGAGTAGGCTACACACAGGGCTCCGTGGACGAAGACCTCTAGGGGTAGAGCGATATTGCGATCGCCCATGTGCGCCTGAATTTTAGCAAGGTCTTTAATCGAGCACTCCCGCGCCAGCACCACCAGCTGACAGCCGAGATCGCGGGCAAACTCGACCCCGGCGGCACTGGTCACCGTCATCTGCGTCGAGCCATGGATAGCGAAATCGGGCGAAAGATGGCGGATTAGCCGGCAAACCCCAATATCTTGGACAATGGCAGCATCGACCCCAGCCGCAATCATCGTTTTGAGATATTGCGCTGCCTCTGCTAGCTCTGAGGGAAATACCAGCGTATTGAGCGTGACGTAGCCCTTCACTCCGCGCCGATGGAGAAAGGCCATCAGCTCAGGCAAATCGGCTTCGGTAAAGTTCTCGGCTCGCATGCGGGCGTTGAAGCGATCGAGGCCAAAGTAAATGGCATCGGCCCCGTTTTCGACCGCTGCTTTGGCACAGTCCCAGTTGCCCGCCGGAGCCAACAGCTCCGGCAGAGTGGGCGACGCGACTGGTTCATTAAAACTGGGGGCAGGGTCGAGGGCAGGCATAGGCTTAGGCTCGCAGAGCTAACTAGTGGCCTCCACAAGACGGCCAGCGACACCATTCTATTCTTACAAATTCCAAACGTTTGAAAGCTTGGCTAGGCTAGGGATTGCCGCAGGGGCGATCGCACGATTGTTCTAAGGCCATTACACAGAGCAATAAATATTTGGTGATGATCCCGCTGGTTCCTACAATGGGGTAACTAAACTATTGGTTGCAAAACCCTGGAGAAATCTATGAGTCGTCCGATAATCCTCGGCATTGTGGGTGACAGCGCAGCGGGTAAGACCACTCTGTCGCGGGGTATTGCGCAGATCTTAGGCGAAGACGACGTTACTATCATCTGCACGGACGACTACCATCGCTACGATCGCAAACAGCGCAAAGAAATGGGCATTTCGGCCCTGCACCCCGACTGCAACTATATCGACATCATTCAGCAGCACCTGGGCCTGCTGCGCACTGGGCAACCCATTCTCAAGCCCATCTACAACCACACCACTGGCGAGTTTGACGCCCCCGAGTATATTGAGCCCAAGCGCTTTGTGATTGCCGAAGGGCTGCTGGGCTACTCAACCCGCGCCTGCCGCGATGCCTACGACGTTAAAGTCTATCTGGCCCCGCCCGAAGACCTACGCGCCAACTGGAAAATCAAGCGCGACACCCGCAAGCGCGGTTACACCCCCGAAGAAGTAGTTGAACAAATCAAGGCGCGGGAAGAAGATTCTGAGGCCTTCATTCGCCCCCAGCGGCAGTGGGCCGATGTGGTGGTTAGCTTTTACCCCCCGGATGGCAACAGCAGCGGTGACGAACTGCTGCTCAACGTGCGATTGGTAATGCGGCCCACCATTCCCCACCCCGACTTTACTCACCTGCTGGAAGACAAAAACGGCGGTTCTCTGAGCGACGCGGTGCGCATGGGCCTCGATCGCGACATGGGCAAGCCCGTAGACGTGCTCGAAATTGACGGTCACGCCACCGAAAAGCCCGTGCAGGAGCTAGAGCGCACTCTGTGCAACGAAGTTCCCTACCTGGGGCGGTTTTGCAGCATTGAGGGCAACACCGACATTGGCAAAGTGGTGGGCACCACGGGCGAAACGCTGCAAAGCTATCCCCTGGCGCTGACCCAGCTGCTGATTACTTACCACATGCTCAAGGCCGCCAAGATTCCTGAGTAGGGGCACAGGGCAGTTTACCCTGCCCAATCTCCTCGATCGCAGCATGGGCGATCGCCAAAAAAAAGCCGACAGCTCAGCAAAGGCGGAGCTGTCGGCTTTTTGGGTCTCTGCGGCCTACTGTTGCGACAACGATTCGCCCTTCGACAGTTCGCCCAGCATCATTTGAATAAAGTTAGCGGCCACCTCCGCCGACTGGTCGTGGGTGGCAAACACGATCGCCAGGCTATTGGTGTCTCCAGCCCCGTAGCAGAGCACCCGAAAGGAGCCATCTTCGAAGTAGCCAGTGCGATCGATGCCGCCCTGGTCAGACTCGACCCCCAGGGTGTCAATCAGCTGGTCGGCACGCGTCAGACAGCCAGCCACATCGGTGTCGAGCAGCTGGTCACCGCTGGCAATTTCAGGGCGAGCGTTAGCGGGCTGAATTAGAGCGGCCAAGCCAAGGCTAGTGAGGGCGATCGCATATAGATGCCGTTTCATAGGAATTAAAACTAGGGTTAAGGACAACTGCCGCCCCGCTTAAGGGTGCCCCGCCGCCTGCCTGGTGGCAAAGGATTGTTTCACGGCCTGATCAGTTAATACAGATTGCCCCTCAACTTTCCGGATGCCACAAAGCAAAAAAGCGCCGACGCTAATAGCGCCGGCGCTTGGGGTGTTGAGGAGTGAACGATTAATAATTAATGTAGGGGCCTGATATGTCACCGAGGTAGACGAGGTATGACAACCCTGTGACATTTTTCGCTCCCCTTTTTTAACAGCATGGTCTAGGCTAATCTTTCCAGAGTCTTCTGGCCTTGCCCATTATCCTGTCTTTGCTGCCTCCGTGACCCAGCCCGACGCCCTGCGAAGTCTACTCAACGCCGTTTCTCAGGGGCAGCTCAGCCCCGATGCTGCCTTTGACCAGCTCAAGTACCTCGACTTCGAACCGGTCGACGACTTTGCTAAGGTCGACCACCACCGCACCCTGCGTACCGGCTTTCCAGAAGTTATCTGGGGGCCAGGCAAAACCCCTCGCCAGATTGTGCAGATCATGCACAGCCTGCATCAGCACAATCCGGTGGTCATGGCCACCCGCATCGAACCTGAGGTTTACGCCCAGGTGCAGCAGCAAATTCCGGCGGCGCGGTACTACGATATGGCCCGCATTTGCGCCCTGGTGCCCGCAGATTGGGCAGCTCAGCACGCTGGTACCATTGGCGTACTGACGGCAGGCACCGCCGACCTGCCCGTGGCCGAAGAGGCTGCCGTCACCGCGGAATTGAGCGGGTTTACGGTCAAGCGTCTGTGGGATGTCGGGGTAGCCGGGCTACACCGCCTGCTGCACCACCGCCACTTGATCCGTGACATGGATGTGCTGATTGTTGTGGCGGGAATGGAGGGCGCACTCCCTAGCGTTGTAGCCGGCTTAGCCGATTGTCCTGTCATTGCCGTGCCTACCAGCATTGGCTACGGAGCCAGCTTCAATGGCCTCTCGGCCCTGCTAACCATGCTCAACTCATGTGCAGCAGGCATTGGCGTCGTCAACATTGACAACGGCTTCGGCAGCGCCGTACTGGCTGGGCAGATTTTGCGCACTGGGGCACGGCTGGGAGGTAAGGGAGTTGATGGGTAGGGGGTGGATGAGTGGAAGGTTTTGAGTTTTGAGTTCAACCTTCAGCCATCAACTTAGAACTGAGCATTCAAAACTCTCTCGCCTACTAGCGTAGGTCAGAGGGCATGGCAGCGGGTTTGACGTCGATGGTTTGGTCACGGCCATCGCGGTGAATATCAAGCTTGAGGGTACCGCCAATTTTGGTAGCTTCTACCCGAGCCTGTACATCGGGTGGGCTATCGACAGGGTCACCCTCAATGGCGCGGATGACATCCCCTATTTTTAGACCTGCGGTTTGGGCTGGGCTATCGGGCAGCACCCCGACAATGAGAACGCCGGGCTCATCGTCGCTGTCAATTTTGAGATTTAGCTGCTCTTCCTCGTTGATGCGATCGACCATCTCGGCGGAGAGCTCAACCATTTGAATGCCAAGGAATGGGTGCAGCACTTCCCCGTTGGCAAAGAGCTGATCGGCAATGCGCTTAGCGGTTTCAATGGGAATGGCAAACCCCAAACCCTGGGCATTAGCGCGAATGGCGGTGTTCATGCCGATCACCTCGCCCCGGTCATTGAGCAGGGGACCACCGGAGTTGCCGGGGTTAATGGCGGCGTCGGTCTGAATAAACTGCACCCGTTTATCGGGAATGCCCACCTGGTTGCTGCTGCGCCCTAGGGCACTGATGATGCCAGCGGTAACGGTGTTGTCGAGACCAAGGGGGTTGCCGATGGCGATCGCCCACTGCCCCGGGGCCAGATCTTGGGTACTGCCAATCTGCACCGTGGGCAAGTCAGCGGCTTCAATCTTGACTACCGCTACGTCGGTTACCGAGTCAACTCCAACCACCTTTCCCTCGAAGTCACGCCCATCGCGTAGGGTCACCTGCACCGTTTTGGCTCCCTCAACCACGTGGGCATTGGTCAAAATCTGGCCATTGCCGGTGAGAATGAACCCCGACCCAGTCCCCTGCTCTAGGCGATCGGGCAGTTCAGCCGGAGGCATTTCTTGCTCGTCAAAGAAGCGGCGAAAGAAGGGGTTGTTGAAAGCATCGGGGGAAATTTCGGGCACGGTGCGCTCGGCGTCAATGCGCACCACCGCTGGCCCCACCTGCTCCACCGCTAGAGCAATAAAGTTTTGGTTTTCCCCCATCGGGTCGGTGATTCGAGAGTTGGGGGCCGCCTGGGCCACGGTTGTCAACGAAGTCTTGACCGCTGGAGGAGGTTCGGCCTCAGCCTGCTCTGCCACGGTCGAACTCGCCTGGCTGACATAGTAATGACCAGCCCAACCCGCACCGCCACCTACGGCCAAAGCTGCTGCCACCAACGCGAGCTGCTGAGAAAACTGCTTTGGTAACGAGTCCATGCTGAGTGCCCTCTGCTACTGTGCCTGGTGTGCCTTACCTGGTGCGTCGGATTGGCTTTGCGATCGCGACTGCGAGCAACCCCGAAATCACCTAACGCTGCCGATAATTTGACTGATCTGGCTTTAACTAATCTGGCTCTACTCTACCGAATATTCTGCGGTGCAAATAATTTCCGGATGGGGTTGTCTGCGGCTAGAAAACCCAGGTATGCCCCCTGAGCAATTGGGGTTGTCCTGCCTATTATAGAGGCTGTACTCCTTAGGGGTTGATTGGTTGACCAGGGGAGCCCCAATCAAAATTGGCTAGGTCGCTAAGTTTTTATGATGTTTTACAATTTGCTTCAGCATTGGGCCACCCGCCGGTTGAGCACTATTAGCACTACCGAGCGATTGGGGCAGTTCAAAGGCTTAGTTTGGCTGCTTGGTCTGGCTGTTGCCTTACCGCTGGGGGGGCTGGCCATGCCGGGCGCGATCGCCCAGACCGACCCAACCGCTTGCTCCCAACCCGCCCTGTCGCGCTTAACCCGTCACCGCGTGGCCCAGGGCGAAACGCTAGCCGCCATTGCCCAGCGCTACAGTCTCTTACCGGCCACCATCATGGGGCTTAACCCTGCCGTTCAGGGGAGTGCCGTAAGCCCTGGGCAAGAGCTGATCATTCCGCCCTTCAACGGCATTCGGGTCAGCGTTGCCCCAGGGCAAACCTGGCGGCAAGTCGCCCAGACCTATAACAGCCGACCCGATGTGCTGTTTGAGGTAAATGGCTGCGTGAGCACTGTCCCGACCGCCATATTTGTGCCAGGAGTGAACTGGTTCCCGGGGGTTTCAACCACCACAGCGGCCCCTGCCGCCGCCCCGGCCACACCACTTCAGGGATATCCCCTGCCCCAGCGATCGCAGGTGATTGTCAACTACGGCTGGCAACCCGATCCTGCCCAGGGCAAGCTGGTGTTTAATACTGGGGTCGCCCTGGCTAGCTCAGCTAGTACCCCGGCGCTGGCGGTGGGAGCAGGCACCGTAGCCTTTGCCGGCACCGACACCACCTACGGCAATCTGGTAGTCATCAACCATGCCCAGGGGCTGCAAACCCGCTACGCCAACCTGGCCGCGTTGAATGTGCGAGCTGGGCAGACGGTGCGCCAGGGCGATCGCCTGGGGGCGATCGCTACCGCAGAGGGCGACGACGACGCATTTCTATTCTTTGAGGTGCGGCTTAACTCCACCGCAGGCTGGGTTGCCCAGGACCCCCAAGACTACGTGCCCGCTATGGTGCTGCGCTAGGCAACTGCTGGAGATGGGCAGGCTGAGGCCATAGCTTTACCCCAAGCCTGCCTATAAACCCTGGCGCCGACTGGCAAGAGCACCTACAATTGGCCTTAAGGGTACACCGGCAACGCTGAGGTTTGTTCACCGATGGCCCCAGGTAACCTAATGGCACAGCATTTTTCTGGGCAGCCGCCCCATTCCCCCCAACCTTTTTCTGAAGCCCGCGACCCCGCTGTCACGTCGGGACTGTTTTGGACTAGGCTGCTGACCTATCGGCCCTTGTTTTTGCTAGGAGGGCTCTGGTTAACCCTGGTGTGCGTGTCTGCGATCGCCTACCACGGCCTTATGTTCAACGAACCCATAGAAGATGTCGCTCCCGAAGCGCCTCTAACAGTTTTGCCAGTTCCAGCCGACGATGCCGCCTCTGCCCCAGAGATTGTGCCTGTGCAGGAAGCTTCGCCCCAGCCTGGGGTTGCCCTTTGGGGCCTGCTGAGCCTAGTGGGGCTATGTGCCTTTGGCTCCTTTGCGCTCACCCAGCAGATCAGGGCATCGTCTCGGGCCACCAAGCGCAAAAAAGCCCGTCCGCGCCCGGTCGCTAAAGCGTCTGTGCCGGTGCAGCCAACCCATCCGAGGCGTTTGGCTCCCTACTCGCCCCAGCGTGATGGGCTAGTAGCACCCGGTGTCAGACTTGTGGAAACACCCGTGGTTAGGCCACCTAGCTCAGCACCGGTACCAGCCCGACCGAGGGTTGGCGCTGTGCCCCAGTTTAGGGCGGTGCCTCAGCCAGGGCGATTCTCCTCCGGGAAGGCTGCCCCATCGCCCCGGCCCCCGGCTCCCATTGCGCCTGTGCCGACCGCCACTCCAGCCGTAGTGCCCTCCGAAGCAGACTTGCCCCTCGATTGGTCTGAGGGCAGCGTGGCCCACGCTCTAGATATGCGGCAGCGGCGATCGCTGTCGTCCTTGATGTAGGCATTGTTGATCTTGGGGCTTTGAGTCAGCTTCCAGTTATCTATCACCCTGACTATGTGGTCCCTCTGCCCGACGGGCATCGCTTTCCGATGCCCAAGTTTCGGCTGCTGCGCGATCGCCTGCTGCACGACGGTGTGATCACTCCAGACCAGATCTACCAGCCCGGCGAACCGCCCCAGACCTGGCTGGAGTTGGTGCACCAGGCCGCCTACGTCAATGCTTACCGCCAGGGCACTCTAGATGCCAAGGCCCAACGTCGTATTGGCTTGCCCTGGAGTGCCGCTTTGGTTAAGCGCACCTGCACAGCGGTAGGGGGCACCATTCTCACCGCCAAGCTGGCTCTGGAGCACGGGCTGGCCTGCAATACGGCGGGGGGCACCCACCACGCCTTTCCCGACTATGGGTCGGGGTTTTGCATTTTTAATGATTTGGCGATCGCCACCCGCGTGCTGCAAGCCCAGGGCCGCGTCAGTCGCGTGCTGATCCTCGACTTAGATGTGCATCAGGGTGACGGCACCGCCTGGATCTTCCGCGACGACGCCAGCGTTTTTACCTTTTCTATGCACTGCCAGGAGAACTTTCCGGCCCGCAAACAGAGCAGCGATTTGGATGTACCCCTAGCCTTGGGCATGGAAGATGATACCTACCTAAACTGCCTGGCGCGGTATGTTCCAGATTTGCTGGCCCAGGTGAAGCCTGATCTGGTGTTTTATGATGCCGGAGCCGACCCCCACAAAGACGACCTGCTGGGCAAGCTGTCGTTGACCAACACCGGGATTTATCGGCGCGATCGCTTCGTTCTCGACAGCTGCGTGCAGGCGGGCTATCCGGTCGCCTGCGTCATCGGCGGCGGCTACGGCCAATCCATGGATGACCTGATCTTTCGCCACTCGCTGCTGCACAGAGCTGCCGTCGAGGTGTACCAGGACCACCACCTATAATTGTAACTTTGTAGCGTTATCAGACCATGGATTGGGCGATCGCCACCTTCTACAAATTTGTTACCCTGAGTGAACCAGCGGCGCTGCGCCGGGAGCTTTTAGAGCTGTGTCAGCGTTGGGGTCTACGGGGCACAATTTTGCTGGCTTCAGAAGGGCTGAACGCCACCGTAGCGGGCGATCGCCAGAGCATTAATACCCTATTGACCTGGTTGCACAACCACCCCGAAATTGGCCCCTTTCCTCACCAAGAATCCACCACCGCTGCGCCCCCCTTTGAGCGGATGAAGGTGAAGCTCAAGCGAGAAATTGTCACCCTCGGGCGGCCCGATGTGAACCCCGCCCAGCAGGAAGTGGGGATCTATATTGAGCCACAGGCCTGGAACCAGCTTATTACCGACCCTAACGTGGTGCTGATCGATGCTCGCAACAACTTTGAGGTAGAACTAGGCACCTTTAAGGGCGCGGTAAATCCCCAAACCCGCTCTTTTAGGGAACTGCCAAATTATGTGGACACCCACCTCGACCCAGCTCAGCACAAAAAAGTAGCGATGTTCTGCACGGGCGGCATCCGCTGCGAAAAAGCCACTGCCTACCTGCTAGACCAGGGCTTTGAGCAGGTCTACCACCTCCAGGGCGGCATTCTCAACTACTTCAAAACAGTACCGACAACTGACAGCCTGTGGCAGGGCGACTGCTTTGTGTTTGACGAACGGGTGGCCGTTGACCACCGTCTGCAGCCCAGCGAATACGAGCTCTGCCTCGGCTGTGGCCACCCAGTGAGTTTCGCTGAAAAAGCCTCACCCCACTACGAGGCGGGCATTAGCTGCCCCCACTGCTATGCTGCTCTTACCCCCGCAAAACGGGCTCGGCTAGAGGCTCGTCAACGCGATCGCTAGCTCTAAGGAAATCTATGCTGCCCACAGACCAACCGCTTCAGGCCCTGACCTATGGCCCCACCGATGGCACCGCTGACTGGTGTCTGGTGGCGCTCCACGGCTGGGGGGCCAATGCCGCCGATCTGATCGGGTTAGCTCCCTATTTAGAGATAGCCAACTTCTCAATGGTCTTTCCCGACGCGCCCTGGCCCCATCCCCAAGCCCCGGGGGGCCGCATGTGGTACAACTTCCCCAACGGATATGATTTTCGCCGTCCCTACGATTTTGAGACCCAATCTGATTTAAACACCAGTCGAGAGCGGCTCAAAATCTGGCTGTCAGTGCTACCTCAAACCACCCAAATTCCTCTAGAGCGCACTATATTGGCCGGGTTTTCCCAAGGGGGCGCGATGGCGCTAGACGTGGGGTCGCAGCTGCCTCTAGCCGGGCAGATTATTCTCAGCGGCTACCTGCACAGCGCCGCCCAGGCTCCGGTGAGCCCTCGCCCGGTGATGATGGTACACGGCACCTTTGATCCAGTGGTGCCAATCGCCAAGGCCCAGCAAGCCAGCGCGGCCCTTACCGCCCTCGGCCAACCCGTGACCTGGCAGGAAATGGCTATGGGGCATGAAATTCCACCCCAGGTAATGGGGCTAATTGCCGGGTTTTGCGAAGATTTGCGGCTGGCCAGCGGGAATTTCTAATCAAACCTTTATCCTAAAGGGAGAGTGAATTCACCCTGGGCTGCACCCGTGCGGCTCTGAGGCAAACGTCACCAAGGGGGAAAAGACTATGCTGAGCCTACATGTTTCGCAGCAGGCCGTCTCAGATATGACACCGGATACGGTGGCTGAGCTGGCCCGTCGCCTTGAGACCGATGCCTACGACAACGCCTTTGAGGGGCTGCAAGACTGGCACTTGCTCCGAGCGATCGCCTTCCAGCGACCCGAGTTAGTGGAGTCCTATGTCCATTTGCTCGACCTCGAACCCTACGATGAGTCGTAGACTGTTGGCGGCTAAATTCTGAGACATGCCGCTTTTGCATCGAGGTGATGGGCTTCGGGCTTGGTATGAGTAGTTCTACAGCTGGGGATGCTCCCCGTCGAGTGCTGATAGGCATTAGCGGCGGTATTGCAGCCTACAAGATCTGCTCGGTGATTTCATCGCTGGCCAAGACAGGCCTAGCGGTGCGCGTCGTGCTGACCCAGCAGGGGCAGGCCTTCATTCCGCCCCTGACGGTGGCGACCCTGGCCCGACACCCCGCCTACACTGACGAGATTTTTTGGCAGGCGACCCAGGGACGGCCGCTGCACATTGAGCTGGGCGAATGGGCTGAGCTGCTGGTGATAGCACCCCTGAGCGCCAACACTTTGGGTAAGCTGGCCCACGGCCTGGCAGATAACCTGTTGACGAATACCGTGCTGGCCTCGACCTGCCCAGTGCTGTTGGCCCCAGCGATGAATACCGACATGTGGCAGCAGCAGGCCGTGCAGCGCAACTGGCACCAGCTGCTTCAAGATCCGCGTTACCACAGCCTTGATCCAGGGAGTGGGGTGCTAGCCTGCGATCGCATCGGCACGGGGCGCATGGCCGAGCCTGAAGACATTCTCACTCACATTCACTCGCTGCTGCACAGCGGCGGGCGGCGCGACCTGAGCGGCAAACATTTGCTGATCAGCACCGGCGGCACCCGCGAGTTTTTGGATCCGGTGCGCTTTATCGGCAACCCCGCTAGCGGCAAAATGGGGGTGGCCCTAGCTCAATCGGCACTGCATCGCGGCGCGACCGTAACCCTGGTGCACGGCCCAATGGACGAATCCCTGCAAGCTCGTTTGGTGGGGAGCCAATCCATCGGCGTAACCACTGCTGGAGAGATGCACCGGGCCATGCTCTCCCAGCTATCCTTTGCAAATTGGATCGTGATGGCGGCAGCGGTGGCCGATGTAAAACCTGCGACCCAGGCCGCCACCAAGCTTGCCAAAGCCGATCTACCCGATGCACTGCCCCTGACCCAGGTGCCCGATATCGTGGCCGATTTGTCTCAAAAGCGGCAGCCCCATCAGCGGCTGATTGGCTTTGCCGCCCAGACCGGCGACATTATTCCCCCAGCGCTGGATAAGCTGCACCGCAAAGGGTTAGATGCGATCGTGGCGAACCCCATTGATGTGGCTGACAGCGGGTTTGGGGGCGATCGCAACCAAGCCGTCCTGCTGACTAAAGCAGGCGACAAGCTCACCATTCTCCCCTGTACCAAATTGGAAATGGCCCACCAAATCTGGAATGCGTTGCTTGGGGCTGGGTTTTAACAGCGCTGGGACCAGTTTATTCAGCCATCGTTAACCCTCTACAATGGGGGCTGTTCTGACTTTGGTGTCGGTATGACCGCTACCTCTCCCAATCTGCTTTCTAGCGTGGTCAATCAGGTGCTTGCCATTAAGCCCCTGTGGAACTTTGCCAAGGGGCGTGCCCGTCACATGATGGTGACGCGAGCCGAAACCATCGGTGTACCCTGGCGAGAACGGGTTGAGGCTTTGCGGAGCCGTCGTACAGGGGTTGGTCACACCGAGGCTGGGCTATCCACAGCTGAGACCGGGGAGCTGTCGCCCCTCTGGCAGACCGATTTAGAAGCGGTGCGAAATCCTCACCTCGTCTACCCCGACTACTACACCACCAGCTTTCACGCCTATGACGAAGGCAATCTGGGCTGGCGACCGGCCATGGAGGTCGAAGTGGCGGCTCAGGCGGTGCATGCCAAAATTTGGCCTGAGGCCGGGGCTGCTGGCGACGATCGCCTCCGCCAGAGCTACCACGATGTCCTGATTGCCCAACTGCCCCAGGCCCCAGAGGCCATTGTGGATATCGGTTGCGGGGTAGGCATGAGCACCGAAGCATTTCAAACTACCTTTCCCCAGGCCCGCCTAACCGGGGTAGATTTATCGCCTTACTTTCTTGCTGTAGCCCAGTATCGGCAGCAGGAACGGCAGGCAGCCGGAGCGGTTTCCTCGACTGCAACTTCGATCACGTGGCACCACGCAGCTGGCGAAGCCACCGAACTACCCGCTGACTCCTATGACCTGGTCTCAATCTGCTTAGTCTTCCACGAGCTACCCCAATCGGCGGCGAAGGCCATTCTGCAGGAGGCGCGTCGGTTGCTGCGCCCTGGCGGACACCTGGCGATTATGGATATGAACCCCCGTTCTGAGGCCATTCAAAAACTGCCGCCCTTTGTCTTCACCCTACTCAAAAGCACTGAGCCATATTTAGACGAGTACTTCAGCCTAGATATGACGGCGGCTTTTGAGCAGGCAGGGTTTGAGCGGCCTACCGTAACGTTCAACAGCCCACGGCATCAGACATTTGTTGGTAAAGCGATTTAGGGGAATAGTGGCTGGGGGAAAACCCAGCGATCGCGCTGGCCCATGCTGATTTAAGGCTTTAGTGGGCGGCAGCTGATGCGATCGCGGCCCAGCCTTGATATCCACACCATAGCAACCCTGTAAAGCGCCAGCTTTCTCAGCGGGCAGGTACGCGTGTGCTGATCACGTGGGGCATAATCTGGACAGACCCTGCAACAACTTCTCCCTTCTGTCCAGGGCTCAGTACCTATGAAAAAAGCCAGTCCCGCCTCAGGGGAGACCCTCGAGCGCCTAAAATTGAGCCTTTACCTAGTGCCTATTTTCGGGGTCGTGCCCGCTCTATATAGCCTGTGGCAAAAGCAAGGCAGCCGCCAAGAGCTGGCGGTCAGTCGGCTGGTGGTTACCCTGGCCTTTACCTGGGTCATTACCTACGGTGTGCTCAGCGCCGGAAGCCATCTGGCACCGGGGCTGTCGCTGCGGCTACTGATCTCCAACACTCTAGTAACTACCGGCTATACCCTGACCAACCTCATTCTGATGGTGCGTCTATTGCAGGGCAAATCGGTCAACCTACCAGGGTTTAGCCAATGGAGCAAGCGGCTGCCCTAGGATCACGGGTGTCGACACCGCCGCTCTACTAGCACAAATTCTGGATTGAGAGAAAGCGCTAGACCTTGCCCTCAGGGCCATTCCATGGCCCAAAAAAATTAACCCATTTTGTTGGGTCCGTGCCATATTACGTGGGTCGGCTGACTAAATTGCTGTTAACATGCAGCTAAAAATTTGGCAGAGTCATCCCCCTACGGGGCTGTAATCTCCTACCCCGTTCATTTTTACTGCCCCGAGGTCCCTGGTGTCCCAACGTCATCCCCAACATCTCAACGCTCGTCCATCCCAGGGGCATCCACAAAAAATGCCAACTCAACAGCGACGACGCATGCCACGCATGCTCGGCGTGGGCATTGCCCTGGCCTCAGTGGCGGGTATCTCTGGAGTGGCTGGGGCGATGCTGGCGGTTTCGCTATCGGCGGCACCGCTCATGCAGCAAGATCTGAGCGCCGAAGAATCTGGAGTGTTTAGCCAGGATGCAGCGATCGCGTCGGGCGGTAACCTGCGGCTGCCTCGCCTGACTCGTCCGGTGAACATTCTGGTGCTGGGCGTCAAGGTGCTGACGACAGACGTCGAGAGCGTACCGCCCGAACTGGAAGATGTGGGCTACCACGCCCTAGTTAACTCCTTTGACGGCCTTTCAGACTCGATGCTGCTGCTGCGGTTTAATCCCCAAACCGAGCAAATGGTGGTTCTTTCCCTGCCCCGCGACACCCGCACCTACGTGAGCGGTCGGCTAACTAAGCTCAACGAGGCCAACCGCGACGGCGGCCCCGCCCTAGCCGCCGAGTCAGTCAGCGATTTACTGGGTGGCGTGGCCGTCGATCGCTACGTGCGCATCAACGTGCAGGGGGTCGAAAAACTCATTGACGCCCTGGGCGGGGTCACGGTCAACGTGCCCGCCGACATGAAGTATCAAGACGATAGCCAGCACCTCTACATCAACCTCAAGGCGGGCGAACAAAAACTCAACGGCAATCAGGCGCTCCAGTTCCTGCGCTTTCGCTACGATTCCCAAGGCGATATTGGCCGCATTCAGCGCCAGCAGATGTTTATGCGGGCGTTAGCTGAGCAGGCCCTCAATCCGGCAACCATTGCCCGGTTGCCTAAAATTTTGTCGGTGATTCAGGAGAACGTCGACACCAACCTGTCAGTAGAAGAGCTGTTGGCCCTGGTGGGCTATGGGGCGCAGATCAACCGCTCTAACGTGCAAATGCTGATGCTGCCAGGCAACTTTAGCAGCCCCCAAGAATTTGCGGCGAGCTACTGGATTCCCAGCTATAACGACATCGACGGCATGGTTGACCAGTACTTCGGTTTTGGTACCCAGCGGGTAGCTACCACCAGCGACCCTAGCCGAGTTCGCGTTGCCATTCAAGACAGCACCAATGACCCAGTGGCGGTACAAGCCCTGACCCGAGCACTGCGTGAAAGTGGCTACTCCAATATCTTTGTCGACCAAACCCTGAACGACCCCCTACCCATTAGCCGCATTGTGGCCCAGCGGGGTGATGGTGCAACCGCCGAAATGGTGCATCGGTTTTTGGGGATTGGCGAAGTACGGGTCGAAAGCACTGGTGCCCTCAACTCCGATATCACCATTCAGCTGGGCCAAGACTGGAACCAGGGACTGGGTGAGTCGCTTTAAAATCCCTCGATCGCGACAATGCCCCTAGGACGTAGACTGGCGGGGTAGCGATCGCATCGGATGAACATCTATGGCGCAGTGGGTTTGGGGCGCAGCCGCGCTAGCCGGTCTCAGCACAGTGAGCATGACAACCCTGGCTCAGGCCCAGACCACCCTGCAAGTGGTCTATCCTCCCGATGGTCACCAGACCACGGCAGAGCAGATCTTTTTCATTGGCACCGGGGCCGCCGATCAGCCCGTGCTGATAAATGGCGAACCCATTGAGGGACGCAGCGCAGCGGGGCACTTTGCCCCTTCCCGCCCCCTCAATCTCGGAGCCAACACCTTTACCCTCACCCAGGGCGACCAAACTCTGGCCATCACCGTGACGCGAGTGACCGCCGGACCAACCCTACCCGCGACCCTAGGCTTTGCTGAAGGCTCCCTAGTCCCCCCCGCAGACGTTGCTCGTCAGCGGGGGGATTGGGTCTGTCTGGGGGCGATCGCCCCAGCCAACGCCATGGTGACGGCATCTCTAGCAGGGCAGACCTATACCCTGCTGCCCCAGGGCGATCGCGCCGATCTGCCCCCCAACTCAGCCGTCCTCACCGATCAGGCTCAGCCCATCGCTATCGCTACCGCTGGCCCCAGCCGCTACGAAAGCTGCTTCATGGCCGAAACCCCAGGCAACCTCGGCAAACCGACCTACAGCCTCACCCAGGGTAGCTCCACGGTCACCGCGTCGGCCCCCGGTGCTGTCAGCATTCTGAATGCCAATGCGATCGAGGTCGTTGAAGTCACCGCTGCCGCAGGCGTAGCCCGCACCGGCCCCAGCACCGACTATTCACGCCTTACCCCATTGCCCCAGGGCACCCGTGCCAGAGTCACGAGCCGCGAGGGCGACTGGCTGCGCCTCGACTACGGCGGCTGGATTCGCGCTGCGGAGACTCAGCCAGTAGCAGGGGGAACGATGGTGCGATCGCTGGTTCGCGGCGTCACCTCCCGCCAGGTACCGGGTTGGACAGAAATTCACTTCCCCCTACAAGTCCCCGTACCCGTCAGCGTTGAGCAAGGGACAGACACCTTCAGCCTCACCCTGCACAACACCGTGCCCCAAACCGACACCATCTACGTCACCGACGACGGGCTGATTGAACGCCTAGACTGGAACCCCGTCCTGCCGGATCAGGTAGAGTACCGAATTCACTTTAAAACCGACCAGCAGTGGGGCTACAAGCTGCGCTACGAAGGCACAACCCTCGTGCTATCCCTCAAGCAGCCCCCCAGCCTTCAAGCGGCTCGTCCCCTGGCAGGCACCACCATTCTCGTAGACCCCGGCCACGGCGGCGAAGAACCCGGCTCGCGCGGCCCCAACGGCACCCCCGAAAAAGACGTCAACCTGGCAGTGTCGTTACTCCTACAAGCCGCCCTAGAAGCCCGTGGAGCCCAGGTGATCATGACCCGCACCGCCGACAGCACCGTCGGCGTCAACGATCGCCCCGCCCAGATCGCCCAAGTCGAACCCACCCTAGCCCTCAGCATTCACTACAACGCCCTACCCGACAGCGGCGATGCCCAAAACACCGTCGGCATCGGTGCCTTCTGGTTCCACACCCAAGCCCACAGCCTGGCCCAGTTCCTCCACGACTACCTAGTAACCGAACTCGATCGCCCCTCCTACGGCGTCTTCTGGAACAACCTCGCCCTCACCCGCCCCCACGTCGCCCCCTCCGTGCTGCTAGAGCTGGGCTTCATGATCAACCCCAACGAATTCGAGTGGGCGACGGATCCGCAGGAGCAAGCGAAATTGGCAGAGACTCTGGCCGAGGGAGTGGAGCTTTGGGTGCAGCAGACGGGAACTGGGGAGTGAGTGGGCGAGTAGGCGAGTGGAAGGGTGGATGGGTGGATGGGCAGCGAAGAAGTTAGGGCAGTGAGGGAGCGAATGTCGCTTACCGGCCCATTTGCAGGACAGGTGTTTAAACCGATGATCAGCCGCTCCTTTCTGTGGGGTGAAGGGCGGCGGAACGCCATTCTCGATGGGGGTCTGGGGCCAGCGAAATGGCCCCAGCGGTAGATCTGGCTTTCACCCAAGGTTGTGCGCCGCAACTCACCTCGCCCATTACCGAAATTTAGGCTCGCATCCTCAATGCGATCGCCCCACCCCCTAAAATAGGAGACTGTCAAGAAACGTTTGTCGAGAGTGCAGGAAACCCCATGACCGTTCGCGTTCGCCTAGCCCCCAGCCCCACGGGAACTCTGCACATTGGTACCGCCCGCACCGCTGTGTTCAACTGGCTATTTGCCCGCCACGAGGGCGGCCAGTTTATTCTCCGCATCGAAGACACCGACGAAGAGCGATCCAAACCAGAATTCACCGACAACATTCTCGCCGGCCTCAAATGGCTGGGCATGGAGTGGGACGAAGGGCCCTTCTTTCAGTCCCAGCGGCTCGACCTCTACCGCCAAGCCATTCAAACCCTGCTCGACAAGGGCCTCGCCTACCGCGCCTACGACACTCCCGACGAGCTAGACGCCATGCGCGAAACCCAAAAAGCCAGGGGCCATGCCCCCCGCTACGACAACCGCCACCGCGATCTCACCCCCGACCAACAGGCCGCCTTTGAGGCCGAAGGCCGCCCAGCCGTGATTCGCTTCAGAATTGATGACAGCCGCACCATCACCTGGAACGATATGGTGCGCGGTCCCGTCACCTGGCAGGCCAGCGACCTGGGCGGCGACATGGTCGTCGCCCGCGCCTCCTCTGCCACCACCATTGGCCAGCCCCTCTACAACCTGGCCGTAGTGGTTGACGACATCGACATGACCATCACCCACGTCATTCGCGGCGAAGACCACATCGCCAACACCGCCAAGCAAATTCTGCTCTACGAAGCCCTCGAAGCCGCTGTGCCTGCCTTTGCCCACGCGCCGCTCATTCTTAACCAGACGGGGCAGAAGCTCTCCAAGCGCGACGGCGTCACCTCCATTTCTGATTTCCAGAAAATGGGCTTTGTGGCTCCGGCCCTGGTCAACTACATGACCCTACTGGGTTGGTCCGCCCCCGACGCCACCGAACAGTTCACCCTGGCCGAAGCCGCCAAACAGTTCAGCTTCGATCGCGTCAACAAAGCCGGAGCCAAATTCGACTGGGATAAGCTCGACTGGCTCAACAGCCAGTACCTTCACGCGATGGAGCCCGCTCCCCTGCTAGAGCTAACGCTGCCCTACCTACAAGACGCTTATGCCATTGATGCGGAGGCCGATCGCGACTGGCTGTTGCCCATGGTGACACTCCTCGGCCCTAGCCTCACCCGCCTAACGGACGTTGTGGAGCAAAGCCGCTTTTTCTTCACCGAAACCGTGGAGTTCGCCGACGACGCCAAAGCCCAGGTGCAGCTCAACGGCGTATCCGCTGTGCTAGAAAGCATTTTGATCGGGCTCACCGAGACATCCCCAGCCACGATTGACGAGCTCAAAGCTTTGGTGGATGAGGTCACCAAGGCCCAGGGCGTGAAGAAAGGGTTGGTGATGAAATCGATGCGGGCGGCCCTCATGGGTGCCCTCCAAGGCCCAGATCTGATGGAGTCTTGGCTGATTCTGCGCCAACGTGGGTTTGACGTGCCCCGTCTACAGGGGGCAATCGCACTGGCTTAACTACCTCAGCCCCGGTTTTGTCCAAGGCAACGGCTTCTTAAAGAGGACGAGGTTTCACTATAGGGGCACCTGACCCGCTCTACGCCTTCAATCTCCATAACCCGTTAAAGTAAGCAGTAGGGGAGCAGCCCGGCGATCGCTATGCCATTGGCATTTAGGGGCTGTAAATGATCAATTTGATTGGGGATTTGCCCGAGTCCCGTGGCTTACGTTACATTAAGTAAAGATTTATCTCATATTTCTTTTCCCGACCCGAGGTTCCGCCCCGCCCACCCCGGTAACACTCTGTTCCCAGGCATGATAAACGTAGGGCCAAACTCGGTCACCATCCGTTAACTGAACATCCGTTAACACTGTGCACGTTAGTCAATAGAGGCCATAGGTATGAAATTTTCGTGGCGAGTAGCCTTACTGTGGACCCTGCCCCTGCTGGTAATAGGGTTTTTCTTGTGGCAAGGAGCATTTTCGTCGGCTCCGGCCGATATGGGTCGCAACGCGGCCAACACCCGCCTCACCTATGGTCGCTTTCTCGACTATCTTGATGCCGGGCGGGTGACAGCAGTAGATCTCTACGACGGCGGCAGAACGGCCATTGTCGAAGCCGTTGACCCCGACCTAGACAACCGCGTCATGCGCTGGCGGGTAGACCTGCCGGGCAACTCCCCCGACCTGGTGAGCCGTCTGCGCACGGCCAACATCAGCCTCGACTCTCACCCCCCGCGCAACGATGGCGCTCTGGTGGGTGCCCTGGGCAATCTACTGTTTCCGCTGCTGTTGATTGGCGGTCTGTTCTTTTTGTTCCGCCGCTCTAACGGTGCGATGGGTGGTCCGGGTCAGGCGATGAGCTTTGGTAAGTCTAAGGCCCGCTTCATGATGGAAGCCAAGACCGGCGTTATGTTCGACGACGTAGCCGGTATTGACGAAGCCAAGGAAGAACTGGAAGAAGTCGTCACCTTCTTGAAGAAGCCCGAGCGCTTCACCGCCATTGGGGCGCGCATTCCCAAGGGCGTGCTGCTGGTGGGCCCTCCCGGTACCGGTAAAACTCTCTTGGCCAAGGCGATCGCAGGTGAAGCCGGCGTACCCTTCTTCTCTATCTCCGGTTCTGAGTTTGTTGAAATGTTCGTCGGCGTAGGGGCCTCCCGCGTGCGCGACCTGTTTAAGAAAGCCAAAGAAAACGCTCCCTGCATCATCTTTATCGATGAAATTGACGCCGTCGGTCGGCAGCGGGGTGCAGGCATTGGCGGCGGCAACGACGAGCGCGAGCAGACCCTTAACCAGCTGCTCACTGAGATGGATGGTTTCGAGGGCAATAATGGCATCATCATCATCGCCGCCACCAACCGGGCAGACGTGCTCGACTCGGCTCTGCTGCGCCCCGGTCGCTTTGACCGTCAGGTGATGGTCGATCCGCCCGACATCAAAGGCCGCATTGAAATCCTTGAAGTCCACGCCCGCAACAAGAAGCTGGCCGAAGACATTTCCCTGGAGACGATCGCCCGTCGCACCCCTGGCTTTACCGGGGCTGACCTGGCCAACCTGCTCAATGAGGCCGCCATTCTCACCGCTCGCCGCCGCAAAGAGGGCATGACCATGGCCGAGGTAGACGATGCCGTTGACCGCGTCATCGCCGGTATGGAGGGCACTCCTCTCGTTGACAGCAAGAGCAAGCGGCTGATTGCCTATCACGAGATTGGCCATGCGATCGTCGGCACCCTGGTCAAAGACCACGACCCGGTGCAAAAAGTTACTCTGATTCCTCGGGGTCAGGCCCAGGGTCTCACCTGGTTTACCCCTAGCGAAGAGCAGATGCTGATCTCTCGGGCGCAAATTATGGCTCGCATTACCGGTGCCCTGGGCGGTCGCGCCGCTGAGGACGTCATCTTTGGCGATGCCGAAGTCACCACGGGGGCCGGCAACGACCTCCAGCAGGTAAGCAACATGGCTCGGCAGATGGTCACCCGCTTTGGCATGTCCGACCTGGGGCCGCTGTCCCTCGAAAGCTCTCAGGGCGAGGTGTTCCTCGGTCGCGACTGGCTCTCCCGCTCAGAATATTCTGAGGAGGTGTCGTCTCGCATTGACGGCCAGGTGCGCACCATTGTGGAGCACTGCTACAACAATGCCAAGAGCATCATGCAAGACCACCGCGCCGTGATCGATCGCCTCGTCGATCTGCTGGTCGAGCGTGAAACCATCGATGGTGACGAGTTGCGCCAGATTATTTCTGAGTACACCGCGGTGCCCGACAAACAGCAGTTTGTGCCCCAGCTCTAGGGTCTAAGCTGTTGAAATGATTGAGGCTCGTCCCTAGGGACGAGCCTTTTTAGTTGGAGAGGAATTGTCTATGCCCCGCCCTGTGCTCTACGTGGCGATTACTAACCACGGCTTTGGCCATGCCACCCGGGCCGCCTCTGTTGCGGCTGCGGTCAAAGCGCTACAGCCCGAGGTGGATTTGGTGCTGGCCACTACCGCGCCCCAATGGCTGCTCGACGAATACCTGCCAATGGCCTATGAATATCGTCCGGTGGCCTTTGATATCGGCGTGATTCAGCCCGATAGCCTCACCATGGATTTGCCGGCAACGCTGGCTAAGCTTCAGGATATACAGGCCCACCAGCAGGAAACCGTGGTCGCAGAGGCCGCCTACCTCAAGCAGCGCGGGGTAGATCTGGTGCTGGCTGATATTCCACCGCTGGCGACGGCGATCGCCCATGCCGCCGACATCCCCTGCTGGATGGTCAGCAACTTCGGCTGGGATTTTATCTACCGAGGCTTTGGCCCGGAGTTTGAGCCGCTCGCCCGCTGGATTGGAGAATGCTTTGGCGAGTGCGATCGCCTCTTCCGCCTGCCCTTCCATGAACCGATGGCCGCCTTCCCCCTGGTAGAAGACGTTGGGCTAACTGGAGGCACCCCGCGCTATGGCGCTGAAGCATTAAGAGCGCAATGGAACCTGTCTCATCCCCAAGAACGCACCGTTCTACTCACCTTTGGCGGGTTAAGCCTCCAGGCCATTCCCTACGATCGCCTCATCCAGTTTCCCGATTGGCAGTTTCTCACCTTTGAGCAAGACGCCCCGGCCTTGCCCAATCTGTTTAAAGTGCCCAGGCAGGGCTACCGCCCAGTGGATGTCATGCCCCTGTGCAGCCGCATAGTCTCCAAGCCAGGGTTCAGCACCTTCTCCGAAGCCTGCCGCCTAGATCTGCCCATTATTACCATCACCCGAGAAGACTTTGCGGAAGGCCCCGTTCTCGTCAACGGCCTGCAAGACTACAGCTGGCACCGAGTCCTCACCCCCGCCGATTTTTTCGACGGTGACTGGGCATTTTTAACCCAGCTCCTCGCCCCACCCCGCACCACCCAATCCCTCGCCAAAGACGGCAACCATCAGATCGCTACAGCCATTGTCAATTACCTCAGTCGGTAAGTCTGGCACCCAGCCAACTACTGCCTACTGGGTTCGCCCTTGCCCGGTCGGTAGCGGCGGCGGACTCTGGTACGGCAGCGGAATGTACTGCACCGTCGGTCGGCCCATCATCGGCTGAGGATAGAGATCCATCAGGCTGTAGATCTCCAGGGGTAAGCCCACGGTCACGGGCAGCCCCATATCGGTCGCCTCTTCCACCGCGATCGGGTAGTCGTGGGTGACCTGGCCGGTGGTGAGGCGATCGATGATTTTGTCAATGTTGGCCGGGTCAACCTTCTGTCGAGGGTTTGAGTCTTCTAGAAGGGCGCGCACAAATCGCTGCACCTGGTTGATTGCTTTGCGGGCTAGATCGGCCGTCACTAAAGTTTGATCGTCCACTTTCTCGGGTGGTTTCGCCTCTAGCACCGTGAGAATGCTGGCCGCCGCCACATTGCCCAACTGAGGATCCACCGGTCCCAGCACCGCATTTTCATCCATCACAATTTCGTCGGCCGCCATGGCCAGCATCGTGCCGCCACTCATGGCGTAGTGGGGAATAAACACCGTTACCTTAGCCCCGTGGCGGATCAACGCCCGGGCAATTTGCTCGGTGGCCAACACTAGCCCCCCAGGAGTATGCAAAATCAAGTCGATGGGCACGTTAGCGGGGGTGAGGCGAATGGCCCGCAAAATCTGCTCTGAGTCTTCGATATTGATAAACCGCGAGATGGGAATGCCTAGCAGGCTGATCGACTCCTGGCGGTGAATCAACAAGATTACTCGGCTGCCGCGCTGCTGCTCTAGATTGCGAATGGCATTGACCCGCCGCGACTCGACCAGCCGCCGTTGAATGGCGGGTTGAAGAGAGGAGAGAATTAAAAAAATAAAAAACAGGCTGATGACGTTCATGAGCTGACGAATAGATACAGCACCGGCATCAGCACCCGCCCATCTTGTTTGATGGCAGCGGGGCCGACAACCCAACAATTAATGCCTCTGGCATCTTAGAAACTAACCGATGATCGGGGCGATCGCCCGGTGCGATTCTAAAATCTGGTTCCAAGCCCCCAGCCCATAGCTATGATGACGAAGGGAACGCTCAAGGATGTGAAACTGTGATTCAACCTTCTGTAGCCGTATTCACCACCGCAATTGTGGCGTTTGCCATCACAGCAGCGCCAGCGGCAGATCTGTCCTTTGCGACCCCCAATGGGCTGTTTCGCCTAGAGCCCGACAGCGGCGATCGCGAAGCCCTGCTGCCTGAGGGCGTTCGCCCCTTCAACGCCCTTGCCTGGTCTCGCAGCGGCGAACGGCTAGCCATTGTTCAAAACTACGGCGAGGTCTATCGGGTTGAACCGGGTGCGGACTCCCCCAAATTGGTGTTTTCCAGCGACTGTCAACGGCCACCCATAATTGATCTGACCTGGCAGCTCGATGGCGAAACCCTGGTCATTAAGCAGCGCTGCCCCGCCCCCACAGCCGGTGCCCCCGCTGAGTTGGCTCTATTCCTCAGTCGCCCTACCGGAGAGGTGACAGCCTTTAATACCTTGCCCGACAGTCCAGAGTCAGACGTTTTTTTAGCGCCCGATGGCAGCCAGATCGCCTATGTGACCGGCCAACATATCTTCGTAGCCGGGCTGGACGGCAGCCGCCCTCGCCGCATCACCCAAACCCCCGGCGTCTACGGTGCTGCCGGGAGTCCTTTGGCCTGGTCCCCCGATGGCACTCAGCTGGCCTTTTACGAGGGTAACTATCCCTTTCAGCAGCTCAATGTAGTGAGGGCTGACGGAGGCGATCGCCGCGTGCTGACGCCCGAAGCCAACCTCCAAATTTACCGCAGTACTGTGCTGTGGTCCCCTGACGGTCGCTACATCGCTCACTATCGGCCTCACAACCCACCCCTCAGCAATCAAGAAATCATTGCTCTAGTCAACGTCAACACTGGGGAGACCCAATCTCTCACCCGGCCTGGTTTCTACGACGCCCTCAGCTGGGCTCCCAACGGTCAGCAGCTCGCCTTCGCCTCGGGGGCTCAAGCCGGTCGGCAAACCCTGTTTCGCATGGATCTAGTCAGCCAAGAATTTACGGCTTTGACAAATCAGCCCCTGCAAAACATCCTCGAAAGCCAGTGGTCCCCTAATGGCGACTGGATTGCGTTTACGGCCACCCCGCCAGACGACCCGCTCGGTACCCAGGTGCTACACCGCGTTCACCCCGATGGCACAGCGCTGTCTCCCCTGACCGCCATTGACGAATACGTTTACCCCTTCGCCTGGGTGCCCACCCCGCTCGAAACCAACACCCAAGGCCTAAACGAGACTCCCTAACTGAGCCTGAATCTCGCTCTGTCGCTGCACCGCCGTCAAAGCCTGCCGGACAACCTCAACCCCGGCCCCAGGCTTAGACGACTCCTCAGTTAGCATTTGCTTCCACAGGCGGCTGCCGGGCTGCCCCGCAAACAGCATCAGCAGGTGGCGAGTAATTTTGTTGAGCTTCAGCCCTTGGCGCGCCCAGTGGTCGATGTAGGGCAGCATTGCTTCGGCCACCTGCTGGCGGCTGAGGGGATTCTCACGGGCGGCAAAAAAGCCCTGATCGACCTGGCTAAAGAGGTAGGGATTGTCATAGGCGGCGCGCCCGATCATCACCCCATCCACCTGGGCAAGCTGTTCTGTCACCTGGTCAAGACTGGTCAAACCGCCATTGATCTCAATCCACAGGTGGGGAAAGTCTCGTTTGAGGCGGTGCACGTCGCCGTAGCGCAGGGGCGGCACCGTGCGGTTGTCTTTGGGGCTGAGCCCCTGAAGCCAGGCCTTGCGGGCATGGACGGTAAAGTGGCGGCAGCCGGTTTGGGCGACGGTATCCACGAAAGTGGCCATGTCTTCATAGCGATCGCGATCGTCTATCCCAATCCGGTGTTTGACGCTAACGGGCAACGGGCTGGCAGCCAGCATGGCCGCAACGCCCTCGGCGACCCGCTCGGGCTGGGCCATCAGACAAGCCCCAAAGTTGCCGCTGCGGACGCGATCGCTAGGGCAGCCCACATTCAAATTGATGGCGTCGTAGCCAAAGTCAGCGGCAGCGCGGGCCGAGATTGCCAGAATTTGCGGGTCGTCTCCCCCCACTTGCAGCACTAAAGGCGATTCGCTGGGGGTAAAACCCAGTAAATGGTCGCGATCGCCGTGCAAAATTGCCTGAGTCGTCACCATCTCGGTATAGAGCAGGGTGTGCCGAGTAATCTGCCGCATGAAATAGCGATAATGGCGATCGGTGCGATCCATCATCGGCGCAATGCTGAGGGGCACCTCAATGGCTGTCGCCATTCCGGCTTGGTTTATCGGGCTCGTCTCTACGGTCATAAAACCGCGCATTTCTGTCGTTGTTGCTTCCGTAGTCTAGCACTCTGACTTTGGGTACCCAGAGTTTGCTTCAGCTAGAACCAAGGATTTTTGGGGGACGGTTCTCCACCGCTTTAGATCAGTTTTCTACACTAGGGCATCGCCTGTTTTTTTGGCATTATTTAAGCATCACGTTCAGGTGAGTGGCTCAATGAACAATGCGATCGGCTCCTTTTATAACTGGTATAAAGCAACCCTGCGCAATACCAAATATGGCTGGCTCCTAGGTTTAGGAACCATAATTTACTTAGTTTCTCCCATTGATATCGCCCCTGACTTTTTGCCAATTATTGGCTGGATTGACGACGGTTTGTTGGCCACCCTGCTTGTCACCGAGTTGTCTCAAATTGCGCTGGAGCGCCTCAACAAGCGCAAGCAGTCTGGCACTAACGCAGCCGATGAACCCATCACCACCATCGATGCGTAAGCCGAGCCAGGTCAGCCCCTGCCAGATTCTTTACCCTCAAACCTATCTCCCCGAGATGTCGCTAGCGGCATCTCTTTTTTTGAGCTTTACCAGGGCGGGTTTTGAGGTCTTGCGGTAGATTAAAAGCGAACGGCGACCTGCCTACCAGCCCTTTAGGTTAAAACTCCCATGACCACCGCCACCAACGTCTTGGGGACTGCCCTCGCCCCCTGCTGCACCTCACCCATGACCGGCTTTTATCGAGATGGCTGCTGCAATACCGGTGCGGGCGATATGGGAGTTCACGTGGTGTGTGCTCAGATGACCCCTGAGTTTTTGGCTTTCACCCAGGCCCAGGGCAACGATCTCTCGACCCCGATGCCAGCTTTCCAATTTCCGGGGCTCAAGCCGGGCGATCGCTGGTGCCTGTGCGCCCCTCGCTGGCAAGAAGCCCTAGAAGCTGGGGTCGCGCCCCCAATAATCCTAGACGCCACCCACGCGAGTGCCATTGAGCACGTTTCTTTGGCTGACCTGAAAAACTACGCCCTCTCATGAATTAATCAGGCAATCAGTCCTCCGTGCCGCTCTAGGCTAAATCTGAGAATTTAGTTTAGGAACCAGGTGCCTAGGCCAAGAACGTCTTATCCCAGACGCACCGCTGTACCGCTGGCAGCTACCATCAGCATGTTGCCGCCGTTGTTGATCTCCAACGATTCGTAGTCGATTATCTACGGCAATAATGGCGTCGGCTCCTAGCTCTTGGGCAGCCTGCATCATTTCTTTGATGGCGGTGTTGCGGGCCTGGCGCAGGGAATGTTCGTAGGCACCCGATCGCCCGCCTACCACATCGCGAATGCCTGCAAAAAAGTCCTTAAAAATATCTGCTCCCAAAATAGCCTCGCCATTGACCAGCCCGCAGTATTCAACTACGGGGCGACCGTCAACGTTGGGACCGGTAGTTAGGATCATGGGTTGCCTCGGGTTAGACCACTTCAGAACTGATCACCTGCATACTAATATCTAGCCACGGAGCCCGGGTAACGGGGGCACTGCTGGAAATAAAATCTACCCCTGTCGCAGCGATCGGCCCTAGGGTCTCCAGGGTTACGTTGCCCGAAGCCTCGATTTTGACAGTCGGCTTCTGCTCGCGAATACGATCGACGGCGGTCTTCATCAGTTCTGGTGGCATGTTGTCGAGCATGATGATGTCTATGGGGCAGGTAAGCGCTTCATCGACCTGATCCAGGTTGCTCGTTTCCACCTCCACCGTCATTGGGTAAGGAATCGCTGCTCGAATCTGGGCCACTGCCGCCCGAATACCTCCAGCAGCAGCAATATGGTTGTCTTTAATCATCACCGCATCGTCCAGCCCCATCCGGTGGTTAATGGCTCCACCAACTCGGCTGGCGTATTTTTCAAACTGGCGTAGACCAGGGCTGGTCTTGCGGGTGTCGACAAACTGGGTGGGGCTGTCGGCCAACTGCTCCACGTACTGATGGGTAGCGGTGGCAATGCCGCTTAGGCGCATCACCAGGTTTAAGGCAACACGTTCTCCGGTGAGCAGCACTGCTAGAGAACCGCTGATTTTGGCAACGGTGGTGTTTTTAGTACAAAGGTCGCCATCGTTCACCAAGGGCTCAAAGTTGACGTCAACATCCAGCTGCTGAAAGAGGCGGCGGGCAAAGGGAAGGCCGGCAATCACACCGGGAGCACGGGTGACCCAAAAGGCCTGCCCAGGCCGCTGAGCAAAAGACCCTAGCCCAGCGGTAGTCCAGTCACCGCGGCCAATATCTTCTTGCAACCAAGCTTGTAGGTATTTGTCTAAGGCAATATCAGGAATTGGAAAGCGAGGATCTAAGGACATAGGTTATGGGCTCTGGAAGGGCGTTGAGGGCCAGCGCTATTAGATTAGACCTCAGCAAAGCTCGCAGTTTCTACCACAGCCAGAAATTATTGTGCTAACTTACGAGTAATGCCGCTGTTACGGCAGCAACTCTACAGATTTTACCGTTAGGATTCCAGGAGGTGATGCCCATGCAAGAAAGTAGTAAACGTGTGGGTCTTCAGGTTGAGACAAGCCGGCTGCGCGCCGGGGCTGTACTCTAGCTTCAGTGTTGGTTGCTTCGGCAACTAGCTAAGCTCTCGAAGCTGGCTGAATAGGGTTCCTCCCGGCAGTCAGGCTCAACCTAAGATCCAACTAGACCGCCCCTGCTTAGGAAGACTTTCTTCCCCTGGCAGGGGCGGATAGCTTTTAAAGGGGCAACACCTCAGGGGGCAACGCTCGATTAATCCCTTCAAGAATCACGGCACCCGAGGCGATCGCAAAACCACCCTTAGGATAAGGGTGTAATTTATTTGACTCACCGCCATGGCTACAGTCCTTAGCGATCGCGACATTCAAACTAAGCTCAGCGGCCTCCCCGACTGGAGCCTCAGCGGCAAGACCATCACCTGTACCCGCACCTTCAAAGACTTTGTGGCGGCTGTTGCCTTTGTCAACCAGCTGGTTGAACCCGCCGAATCCGCAGGGCACCACCCTGACCTAAAGATTTCCTACAACCGCGTGGTTATCAGCCTCTCCACCCACGATGCCGGAGGGCTAACCAAAAAAGACTTTGCCCTGGCTCAAGCTATTTCTGCCCTAGGCTAGCCGAGAACAGCGCTTGAGGGAGTGATTTCAATATTGAGCTATTTTCCCAGCCAAGCCAATTTCCAGGGGTGAAAGCTGCGATCGCCCTCCTCCTCCGATTAATTCATGCTCAATGCACCTAGGGTCTCAGGTTAGTTCTCCTTTGACGCGGCCCTGGATAGCTTGGGTAGTATTCGTGATGCACAGACCACGAAAACCAAACTTCTTCGGATTTTATAGCCGATGGATATCTTGCTTTATCCAAGATCCAAAGTTTAATGAGCTGTGGAGCGTGTGGCATTTGTACCAGGCCCAATTTTGAACCTGCTTAACGGTGTGAGGAGAAAATACCGAATGGCTAAGTTATTTTGGCAATCTTTGCTGGCTGTGCCCGCTGCCCTAGGTGCAGCTGTGGCTGTCTCTGGCTCCGCGATCGCAGCTGAAGCCGCTACCCCCATGGTCAGCGACTTCGATCAAAACTCTGTTCAAGTGGCTCAAATCACCAGTGTTTCAGAACTAACCGACGTGCTGCCCTCCGACTGGGCTTTCCAGGCACTGCAAAGCTTGGTTGAAAGCTACGGTTGTATTCAGGGTTACCCCGACCGCACCTTTCGTGGTCAGCGCAGCATGACCCGCTTCGAGTTCGCTGCTGCTCTCAACTCCTGCTTGGACGTGATCACCGCCCTGATGAACCAGGTGAGCATCGAAGCTGACGATCTGTCCATCATCCGTCGCCTGCAAGAAGAGTTCTTCCCAGTTGAACTGGCTACCCTGCGCGGCCGCGTCGATGCCCTCGAAGCTGAAACCGCTACCCTGCGTGCTCAGCAGTTCTCCACCACTACTAAACTGCGAGGGCAAGCTGACTTCCACCTGGTAACCCCATTTGACGGCATTACCGGTGAAGCAAACACCAGCGTTGCCAATCGCGCTCGGTTAAACTTCGACTCCAGCTTCACTGGCGACGATCGCTTGCGTATTCGCCTGCAGGCTGGTGAGGGTAACGCCATTGACCCAAGTGTGCTCGGTGGCTTGGCCAACGCTCGGGGCAACGACTACAACGTAACCATTGACGACTTCTACTACCGATTCCCCGTTGGTAGCCGCATCACTCTAACCGCCTCTGCCCGTGGTCTTCAGGGCGATGACTGGGTCACCGACACCATCGTTCCTTTTGATGGCCCCTCCGTCGCCCAATATGGAGAACCAGCTTTCTATAGCAGCGGTGGCAGTAGCTCTAACGGTGCCGGTGCTGGTATCAGCATTGCCCTGACTGACAGCATCGTGTTGGATGCAGGTTACACGGCTGGTGGTCCTGGTGCCTTCAATCCTAATGTTGGTATCTTTGCTGCTGCCGACCAGAGCTACATTGCTCAGCTTAGCTTCCTGAGCGATGGCTTCCTGGATGCTGGTATTGCCTACCTGCACAACGACCAATCCACCAACTTCCAAGGTGGTCTACCTGGCGGTACTGACACCTATGCTGCTCTGTTGAACCTTGACTTTGGTGGATTCTTCATCGCTGGCCATGGTGCATATCAAGCCTTCAACGGCGGCAACGACTTTAGCTGGACTGCTGGTCTTGGTATCAACGACTTTGGGGTTGAAGGGTCTCAACTGGGCATTTACGGTGGTCAGCTACCTGAGGTGGCTGACACCACCAACAACCCTCTACTAATTGAAGGTTACTACGAGGTGCCCTTTAACAAGTTCCTAACCATCACTCCTGCAGTCATCTATGGGGATACCAATCTGGGTGGTGGTACTGATGAAACTGGTTTCTGGGGTGTCCTGCGCGCCACCTTCGAGTTCTAGGGGTTATCCCTCTTACTGGGGACTCTGACTTGGTTGACCACTAGTCAGAGTCCCCGGTCGCCAGAGCTTATCCATCAGCCTCAGAAATCGGAATCAACAGTCGTCCCATACGCCATTCCAAAAAATTTTTCTTACTCCTGCTAACTCCGATAATTTTGGGGAACCTTATGCCTAAGATGCTTGTCTAGGCACTAGATGAGGTGATTTTGTGACCACTTAGTCATTAGGTCAAATCTTATCTAGCCGCCGATGAGCAGATCTGCTACTATCGGTCTTGGATGTACATAAGGTTGAGTTACTGTCCCCTAACTATTGGGTCAGGTCTGAACTTCGTTCATTAGGTGCGGCTTTTGCCAAGCCTGCTGGTAGGTACACAATAAGCCTTAATTAAGGTGTGAGGAGAAAATCGAATGGCTAAGTTATTTTGGCAATCTTTGCTGGCTGTGCCCGCTGCCCTAGGTGCAGCTGTGGCCTTCTCTGGCTCCGCGATCGCAGCTGAAGCTGCTACCCCCCTGGTCAGCGACTTCGACCAAGACTCTGTTCAACTGGCTCAAATCACCAGCGTTTCAGAACTCACCGACGTTCTGCCCTCCGACTGGGCCTTCCAGGCGCTACAAAGTCTGGTTGAAAACTACGGTTGTATTCAGGGTTACCCCGACCGCACCTTCCGCGGTCAGCGCAGCCTCACCCGCTTCGAGTTCGCTGCTGGTCTTAACTCCTGCTTGGACGTGATCGCTACCCTGATCGCCCAGTCCGGCATCGACCCTGACGACCTCGCTACCATCCGTCGTTTGCAAGAAGAGTTCCAGGCTGAACTGGCTACCCTGCGCGGCCGCGTCGACGCTCTAGAAGCTGAAACCGCTACCCTCCGTGCTCAGCAGTTCTCCACCACCACCAAGCTGGTTGGTCAGGCTGACATGCACTTGGTAACCCCGATTGATGTCATCACTCAGGAGGCAGGCACCTCCTTTTCTGGTCGTGCCCGCTTGAACTTTGACTCCAGCTTTACCGGCAACGACCGTCTGCGCATTCGCTTGCAGTCTGGTAACGGCAATGCGATCAGCGGCGGCAATATCGAGGAGCCCAACGTCGGCCTCCTCCAGGGTCTTGCTAATGCCAGCACCAGTGACGCCGGTAACCAACTCAGCGATGACTACAACGTTGCTCTTGATGACTTCTACTACCAGTTCCCCGTTGGCAGCCGCCTGACCGTAACTGCTTCTGGTCGTGGTCTCCAAGGCGATGACTGGGTAACCAGCACCATCGTGCCCTTCGACGGTCCCTCCGTTGCTGATGCTGGTGGGCCTCAGTTCTACGACGCTGGTGGTAGCTCTACCAACGGACCTGGTGTTGGTGTGAGCTTTGCTCTCACCGACAACATCGTGTTTGATGCGGGTTACACCGCTGGCGGCCCTGGTGCCTTCACTCCTAATGTTGGTATCTTCGCTGCTACTAGCCAGAGCTACATTGGTCAGCTCAGCTTCCTGAGCGATGGCTTCCTGGATGCTGGTATTGCCTACCTCCACAGCGACCAGTCTGCTAACTACAATGGTGTGGCCGGTGCTGTTGACACCTACGCTGGTCTGTTGAACCTTGACTTCGGTAGGTTCTTCGTTGCTGGCCACGGTGCTTACACCAATTACAACGGTGGCAACGACTTTAGCTGGACTGCTGGTCTTGGCATCAATGACTTCCTGGCTGAGGGTGCTCAACTGGGCGTCTACGGTGGCCAGTTGCCCCAACTGCTGGGTGCTGATAACAACCCCACTCTTATTGAAGGTTACTTCGAAATTCCCTTCAACCAGTTCTTGACCATCACACCCGCTGTTATCTACGGTGACCTCAACTCCACCGCTGCTGATGACGAGATTGGTCTCTGGGGTGCTATTCGTGCCACCTTCCGTTTCTAAGTTGTTATAACTTAGTCACAACTTAGCTAGGTTTAACTAGCGTTAAGGCTCTGCCATATTGGCAGAGCCTTTTTCATTTTGGGAAGTTTATAAAATCAGGGCCGCTGTCCAATAGCCATGGGGTAACCATAGACCTCTGAGACTATTTACCTGTTCTGGGCTCATGGTGTAGACCCAAGCTCTCTCCAAGGAGTGCTGGTTCTGGTCATAAACCGTTTGCAAGCTCCGCTGATACTCGCTTCTCTGGGGTCGATCGGGGTAATATTCTTCAAAAGCGTCTATGGCCGCCAGAGCATCTGAATTGGACAACGTTAGCAAAACCCCTTGTACCCAACCGGGTTCTGTGGTCATGGCTGGGTAGCCTAGGGGTAAATGGTAGAGCCGTCCTGTCGTCTGTGCTGGTTGGGCTGCGATCGCGAAGGGTTCACAAAGGTTGGCAAACGCTCTTTCACCAGGTTTGAGGGTGCCATAAACAAACAAATAGCAAAAAGCATCACCAGACATAGAGTTGTTCAAAGAAGTGCACAGCTTGCTCGGCCTGAGTTAGGGACAACCGTTTAAGATAAAAAAACTTCATAAAGTATTAGCAAACTCATCAAAATTGAAGCAGTGTGGTTTTGATATCCGGATACTTTACCCTGGGAAAAGTAAGGATAGATGCAAGCTACACCCCCTAGTCTATAAATCTCTCTCTGGTTAATTGCCCATGAGAATTCTCGTAACCGGCGGAGCCGGATTTATCGGCTCCCACTTAATTGATCGTTTGATGACCGAGGGTCACGAAGTAATCTGTCTAGATAATTTCTATACGGGTCACCGACACAATCTGCTGCACTGGCTCGATCATCCCTACTTCGAGGTCATTCGCCACGACGTAACTGAGCCAATTCGGCTTGAGGTTGACCAAATTTATCATCTGGCCTGCCCTGCCTCTCCGGTGCATTACCAGTACAACCCGGTCAAAACCATCAAAACCAACGTCATGGGCACCCTGAATATGTTGGGCTTAGCTAAGCGAGTTAAAGCTCGCTTTCTGCTAGCCTCGACCTCCGAGGTGTATGGCGACCCTGAAGTGCATCCCCAAACCGAAGACTACCGAGGCAACGTCAATCCCATTGGCATTCGTAGCTGCTACGACGAGGGCAAGCGCGTCGCTGAAACCTTGTCCTTTGACTACCACCGTCAAAACAACGTCGATATTCGCGTGGCTCGAATTTTCAACACCTATGGGCCTCGCATGCTTGAAAACGATGGCCGTGTAGTCAGCAATTTCGTTGTTCAGGCCCTACAGGGTATTCCGCTGACTGTGTACGGTAGCGGTTCTCAAACTCGAAGTTTTTGCTACGTATCTGATTTGGTGAGCGGCCTGATGCGGCTCATGAATGGCGATTACATTGGTCCAGTCAATTTAGGCAACCCCGATGAGTACACCATTTTACAGCTAGCTCAAACCATCCAGGCTATGGTTAACCCAGACGCTGACTTGATTTACAAACCCCTGCCCCAGGATGACCCTCAACGCCGCAAGCCGGATATCACTCGGGCTCAAACGTTCCTCAACTGGAATCCTACGGTGCCTCTACAAGAGGGCCTCAAGCTCACCATCAACGATTTTCGTAGTCGTCAGAGCCCATCAGGAACAACTGAGGTTGTATCACCGACACTGCACTCTGTGACTAACTAGCCTTTGCAGGTATGCCACAGTTAGGAGGCCATAGTCTAGCTGTGGCCTCGGGTTTGTCAAGTCAAGAGCCTTAAGCTGACAGCTTAACGGTTATCAATTGTTCATAAAGTAAGGAATATTTTCTATGCGGGTATGTGTAATTGGTACGGGTTATGTAGGCCTTGTTACCGGTGTATGCTTGGCCAATGTTGGCCACGACGTAGTGTGTATTGATGTCAACGAGGAAAAAGTTAAGCTCATGCAGTCGGGGCAGTCGCCCATTTTTGAGCCAGGGCTGGCTGAGATTATGCAGTCGTCAATGGCGGCTGGCCATCTCCAATTTTCCACTGATCTCAAGGGTGGCGTTGAGCACGGCGACGTTCTATTCATTGCAGTGGGTACCCCAGCATTGCCTACGGGAGAAAGTGATACCCGCTATGTGGAGGCGGTAGCTCGGGGCATTGGCACTCACCTCAACGGCGGTTACAAGGTGATTGTGAACAAGTCTACGGTACCCATTGGTTCGGGCGACTGGGTGCGCATGATTGTGTTGGATGGCGTAGCCGAGCGCCAGCTAGTACCCGTGCCTGCTGGGGGTATTCCTGAGACAACCCACCCTGAGGTCGCTGCCGACTTCGATGTCGTTAGCAACCCAGAGTTTTTGCGCGAAGGCTCGGCAGTATACGATACCTTTAACCCCGATCGCATCGTGCTGGGCAGCAACAGCCCTCGGGCGATCGCCATGATGAAAGAACTCTACACTCCGATCATAGAACGGCGTTTTGCCGAAGATCCCAGTGCCGATCAAGTTCCTGTACTGGTCACTGATATCAGTTCGGCCGAAATGGTCAAATATGCCTCTAACGCTTTTTTGGCGACCAAAATTAGCTTTATTAATGAAGTCGCCAATATCTGCGATCGTGTTGGGGCCGACGTGACTCAAGTGGCGCTAGGCATTGGTCTAGATTCTCGCATCGGCAAAAAGTTTTTGCAGGCAGGCATTGGCTGGGGCGGGTCGTGTTTTCCCAAAGACGTATCGGCCCTGATCCACACCGCTGATGACTACGGCTACGAGGCTCAGCTACTCAAAGCCGCTGTGGAGGTTAATAACCGCCAGCGTCAAATTACCCTCGAAAAACTTCAGCAAGTGCTCAAGATTCTTAAGGGAAAAACCGTCGGCCTGCTGGGGCTCACATTTAAGCCTGATACTGACGACATGCGCGATGCGCCAGCATTAATTTTGATCGAGCAGCTCAATCGCCTAGGAGCCAAGGTTAAAGCCTATGACCCCATTGTTTCCCAGAGTGGGCTGCGCCATGGGCTAACGGGTGTCATCGTTGAGACTGACGCATCGCATTTAGCCGATCACTGCGATGCCCTGGTCTTAGTTACCGACTGGCAAGAGTTTAAAGAGCTCGACTACACCGCTATGGCCCAGCGGATGAATAGCCCCGTCGTCATTGATGGCCGCAACTTCCTCGATCGCGAAGCCATGGTACGGGCTGGGTTCCAGTACTTCGGCATCGGTCGATAACGCATAGCTGTCATGCCTATCGCTCTAGGTTTCTAGAGCGATAGGCATGGCTCTAGTAATGGCAGCTGTTCTACAAATCAGTGAACCTCGGGGCACAAGACCTGGGGTTTTTTGGTTTCCAGCAGCGGAACGTTCCCAACAATCTACTCCCTCGCAGTAAGTTGTTAGGTTAAGTCTGCGAGGCTAGCTCGACTGGCCTTAAGATGAACAGATAATCCATTATGCTGCCCTGTTATGACTGCCTACGCGTCTGCTTCAAGCTCTGCCTACGCTTTAGAAGATGAAGCTTGGTGGGTACAGCGCTGGGTAGAGTTGTTGAACACCTACCGCTTTAAGAAGCGCCTAGAGCGGGGACGCATCTACGCCCGAGAAGGCCACATTCTCAGCTTGGAGTACAAGGGGTCTAAGGTCACGGCCCTGGTGCAAGGCACCGCTGAAGAACCTTACAAGCTTTCGATCTGGCTCGACGCTTTTAGTGACGAAGACTGGAACTACGTTATTGACTCACTTTCAGAGCAGGCCATCTATTCTGCTCAGCTGCTGGCAGGGGAAATGCCGGCTGAAATCGAGGCTGTTTTTACCGCCAACGGCCTCAGTCTCTACCCGTTCAATCTGTCAGAAGTGCATTCTAAATGCAGTTGCCCCGATCCTAAAAACCCTTGCAAGCACATCGCAGCGGTGTATTACCAGTTAGGAGATTTTTTTCGCGAGGATCCGTTTGTGCTGTTTCAACTGAGGGGTCGCAGTCGTGACAGTATTTTGGACGCGCTACGGCAGCGACGGCAGAGTACCGCTACGTCTACTGAAGTCCTTACCCCTGATACAGAATTGGGCATTCAGCCAGAGTCTGGGAAAGCCACCAGCCAAATTGATCTCCAGCATTTTTGGGCCTATACAGACCCTCTAGATTCGGAACTGGTGGTAATTACCCCTGCCGAAACAACGGTTCTGGATGTGCTAGGTAAAATACCGCTCCCCCCTGAGGATGCGCCTGCAGTGATGGGCCACCTCAAGGAGATTTACCAAACCGTAGCTCAGCAGGCGATGATGCAAGCTTTGGGCTAGGCAGCTCGAGTCAGCGATAGCAGTCGTCGTAGCCCCAGCCAGCCAATGATTGAGTAGCCAGCGGCCAAGAGCAGGCTGATCACTGAGACGCGAATACCAGAGCGCCAGGCCTCAATCCTAACGCGCTGCTCGGCTTCCGCCCGACGGGTACCAATTTCGGTTTCAATTTGCTGCTGGGCTTGGTCGGCCCGCTGCTGCAAGAACTGGGTGAGCCCCTCTGGATCGTTGCGGTATTGCTCAATATCGGCAGGCAGCTGGCCGCTTTGGATCGCTTGGGATAAAAGTTCGTCGTTTTCGAACAGCGCCCCTAGCTGGGTCTGTTGCTGGCTGAGTTCGGTAGAAAGCCGTTGTTGCAGCTGAGTTGCGGCTTCGCCAGCTTCGGTGCTGACCTGGGCCAGAGCCGCCTGGCTAGAAAGGCGCACGGCGTTGAGGTGCAGTAGTATGAGCAGCAGGTAGACCAAACCCAGCACGCTGGCTAGAGCACAGACCCAAAACCGCGGATCGGTGGTCAGAGTTTTGCGCTGCCCTCCCTTACCAACCGAACTATCTAGCCAAAACCCGGTTAGCAGGAGGGCCATCCCGATGAGGGGGACGATGCCGCGATCAACGAGCTGAGTAGTGGTCGCCAACTGCCACTGCACGTTGGTGAGATTGGGCGGGATTAGCAGAATCAGAAAGTCGAGCAGGGCTGACAGAATGGCGATGGCACCGGCTACCTTGAGGGCGATCGCGGCTAGGGGAGATATCACCGGACTGGTAACAGCGGGTTCAGAGGTCATAGGAATGGTCGATGGCTACAGATAACCATTCTGCCCTGGCCCGGTCAGAAAACCACATATTCACTATAAAAGCTTGAGCTTTGCTGGCTTTCAACCCACTCTCAGTTCTGTTGCTTGACGGTCAAGCTAGGGCGTCAAGAACTGCGATCGCGATCATTCCTAACTACCACGCAACCGAAGGATTGAGAAACTGATCCCAGCGATCGCGCCTGCCCTAGACTATTGCTGCGGTTGTGCGGGCTGGGGGCTCCAGTCTTTGATCGCCCAGGTGCTGGCATCCCAGGGAGTGAATTCGACTCCAGTGAGGCGATCGCTGACCGCATTGGTCATGGCCCGGTGCACCACCGGAATGACGGCAACATCCTGGGCCAGCAGCTCATTCATCTGCTGAAACAGCGCGGCGCGGCGCGCGGGGTCAAGCTCTTTGCGGGCTTCATCCCAGAGGCGATCGTACTCCGGGTTGCAGTAGCGGGCGTTGTTGGGCTCCTGCCACTGGTTGGCCTGGGAAGCAATTTTGGCACAGGTCCACCAACCCATATAGATGCTGGGGTCAGGGCTTTCATTGCCAATGGAGTACACCTGCATGTCGGCATAGAAATGGTTGAGACTCCCGGTGTCCTCCGGGTTGCCTGAGAAAAATTCGTCCATGCGCACTCGCGCAATCTGCACATCTACCCCTAGCTCTTGCAGACTGTCGCTGACGATGGCCTGGGTCTTTTGGCGTACCGGATTGACTGCCGCTTGAAACAGCACCTCTAGGGGAACGCCATCTTTTTCACGCAGACCGTCACCGTTGCTGTCAACCCAGCCCGCCTCGTCGAGCAGCGCCTTGGCCTGCGCCAGATTGTAGGTATAGCTAATGTCTGGCGATTGATAGTTGGCAGGGGCCACCAGCAGTTGAGCAGTTGGCTTGCCCGAGGCACCGTAAAGCTCCTTGGCAATGCTGCTGCGATCTACAGCTAGATTGATCGCCTGACGGACTCGCACATCGCTGAAATAGGGGTGTGGAATCTCTGGACTAGAGCGCTCCCCGTCCTCAGTGCGGGCAAAGGGATTAGAAAAATTCAGCATGATGCGCTCTACCTGGGAGCCAAACAGGTGAGTGATATGGCCGCTAGCGTCAGTTTCTAGCTCGCTGAGGGCCTCAGCTTCAACCTGGAGGTTGTGAGCAAAGTCGGCGGTGCCAGCCTGCAATACTTCGCGCGCTGCAGCGTAGGGAGCCAGACCACCCGCCAATTCTATTTGCTTAAAGGCAGGTCGTCCGCCCCAGTAGCTGGGATTGGGCTCGTACACAACGGTGCCCGATTCAAACCCCACAACCTGGTAGGGGCCAGTGCCCACGGGCTGGAGGTTGGCCAACGCGTCTCGGGCCTTAGGGCCATTGAATTCTTCAAAGATATGGCGAGGCAAAATCAGCCCGGTTTGACCCGTAAAAGGAACCGACCAGGCGGGGGTGGGGGTGGCAAAGGTGACTTTTACGGTGTAGTCGTCGAGCGCCTCAACGCTTTTCACACCCTCATAATATTGAGCGGTAGCTGCCGCCACCACAGGATTGCGAATAAATTTGAAGGTAAACGCCACGTCGGCGGCGGTGAAGGGTTCACCGTCGGCCCAGGTGATATCAGGGCGCAGCGTCCAGGTAACAGAGGTGCCATCGGCCGCCACGCCACCATTCTCTAGAGACGGAATTTCGTCAGCCAGAAAGGGCACCAGCTTGCCGGCCTCGTTGTAGCTGGCTAGGGGTTCGTAGACGATGCGGGCAGCCTCAAAGTCCTGGTAGCCACTGGCTAGGTGAGGGTTGAGGGTAACCACAGAGCGACTGTACAGCAGACGCAGAGTTTCTGGGTCGCGAACTGGTGCGGCATCATCCGCCTCGATCGCAGCGGGCGGCGCGGTGGCCAGGTCGGTAGATTGGCTAGTGACGGTGGCAGCTAGGGCGATGCCAGCGGCGACCACCAAAAGTGCAGTGCGAAACCCTGATCTGATCATTGTTTACGTTATGGAACCCCAAAACGACAGTGTTGCCCATTCGCCCCCGCACTTTATAGTAGACAATTTGGGCGGTGAGACTGGGGGCGATCGCGGCAGTAGAGGGCAATTTTTCGCCTCTATCTCTATGTCTATCAAGGGCGGAAGCAGAGTTCCCGGAAACTTTGGCCCAATCTTGAGCAGGGGGTCAAACGGGGAAATCTAGAGCGGGGTTGGAGGGCAAATTTGGTTGATCGGAGCGAGGTGTAGCGGGCTCGGTGCGGTAGCGTTGCAGGTGGTGGCGGTAGCGATCGGGAGCAATTTGCGCCTTCGCTGAGATCATCACGGCGGCATGGTGGGGCTGCACAGCGGCAAAGAACTCGGCCAACTGATGGTCATCGAGGGGGCAGGGCTGCCAGTATTCGTGACACAGGGGAGACCAGTCGTAGACGTGACCAGCCGCATCGCCCAGCACCTGATCGACAAACACCCCGTAGAGAATATATTCTGACAAAGTTTTAGTTCGGGCCAAGGTCTCCAGCCAGGGGCGACCCCAGACTTGCTCTAGGCGATCGCACAGGGCAACTACATTAGCCTGCCGCCAGCTAATCAAATTGCCAATATAGTTGGGGCGCGTGACCCCATAGCGGTAACCTTCTAGCCCCAGCAGCCGGTAGGCCACCTCGTACAGCGGTTCAAAGTCAGGGCTATAGAACTCGGGCACTCGAAACAGTCGCGTTTGGGCTGGCTCGGCAAAGTTTGTCAGATCAAAGGGGCGCACAAACACCACATCAGAGTCAACAAAAACCGTGACGGCCTCCGGGGCGCGTTGGGCAAAGGTCAGCTTGACCAACTGCTGTAAAACCCAGTTGCGAATTGGCGGAGTTTTCAAGCTCAACCAAGCGCGGCTGACTAGGGGAAAGCGACGAATCCAGTGGGGCAGTAGCGACTCAACCGTTAAAATTTCGGTACTGGCGTTAGCCAACGACTTAAACATTGGATAGTCCCGCTGGTCGACAATGACGTAGTGGCGCATTGAGTTTTGACTGAGCTGGCTAACACTGTCGACTAGCAGTTGGCAACGGTAGAAGTCAGGGCCGTAGCTGAGGGTAGCTAGGGCAAGGGATGGAGACACAGAGGCCGGCATTAGTAGTTGCTCAGAAGGGCGACGCTAGCAGAGGGGATACAGCCTTAGCGTGCACCCAATCAAGCAAAGCAGCATTTTTACCTGGCTCTAACTCTAGGGAGAAAAGAAAAAGCGAAGGTAAAGGATAAACTGAAGTCATAAAAAGACATGTTGTAATTGAAGAGTCAATAAAAAAGTGAATAAGCTGGCAAAATTAGCTACTCTTAGGGGTCAACAGCCCCCTTAGTGGTTGAGTGTTCAATGTGAGACTACGCGACCAGGATCAGGCAACCTTATGACTGACACTACGGCTTCAAGCGCTTCCCCAGAGCCCCAGGGTACCCCTCTGCTGTACAAAGCCGAGGCCGAAGGAGCTCTAGATCAGCCCTTCCCCCCGGTTGGCAATGAGTGGGAAGCAGTTACCTTTCCTGGTCAACTGCCCTTAGATCATGACGTTGAGCTAGCTGAGGTCTATGGTTTGTCTTCTCCAGCCGCAGCAGATAGCCCGGTGGAGACCACACCGCCCGCCGAGCCTGCCCCAGAAGATCTGGTGCAGCTGATTCAAGATCTCAACCAGTGTAACGATGCCCTCCTGCTGCGCGTCACTGAGCTCGACGAAGCTTTGGAGCGATCGCAGGTGGCTCTCCAGGCTGAGATCGAGCGCACCCAAACTATACCGGGCGGTCTTCCTTTAGGGGCTACCCCCGGCCCGGTGCAGCAGCAAATTGCCCAGCTCCTCAGCGAGCTTGACATCGCCAACGATGGCCTGCGCCGCACTACGATCCACAACGAAACCATCCAGGCTGAGCTAGAGGCAAACCAGCAGCGGGTTGCCCAGCTCGAGCGCGAGTGCACTCTTTTGCAGCAGCGCTTCGGTGAAAAAAACACCGCCCTGCACCAGGCTGAAGAAACCTGCCGCGATCTCAAGGCGCGTCTGCATCGCCAGCAGCGCTACACCCTACAGTTCAAAGCGGCTCTAGAGAAGTGTTTGAATATGACTCCAGCCACCGGCTCGGCCGTTCCCAGCTCGGTTATGGTACAGGGGCAGCTGCTGAGCCCTACCGCCCTTGAGGAGGTGAACCAGCCTGTTGCCATGCCGCGATCGCAGCAGATTCAGCCCTGGTCAGCTAGTCAGGGCAGCGTCCCGGATAATCCTAGCCTGACCCACCTACTGCGGGGGCTGCGCAGCGCCGGACCGAGCGCGGTACCAGCTCCGACAGCAGCCCAGCCCGATTTTTTACCACCGCCCGAGCTGAGCACGGCGATCGCCCCCGAGCCTCTGCTGGCTCCTGAGCCCCTGCCAACGGTTTCTGCGCACCCATCACCTCTAGCTGACCCCAAACCCGCACCTGCCGCCCTCGACCCTTGGCTAGAGACGATGGACCAACCTGCAACAACTACTGCTTCAGAGGCAGCGTCTCTATTTACAGAGCCATCGCCGTGGGGAGAGCCCGTAGTGGCACCGCAGCCTAGCCCTGCTGCCGCAGCTATGCCCGTAGAACCGGTGCGAGTTCAGCAGCCTACAGCAGCATCCATACCAGCTTCTAGCCAACCAGCGGCTCCTGCCCTGCCCTCCTACAGCTATCCAGTGAACGCCCCCAAGGCTTCACCGTCGCCCCTAGTCCATCCGCTGCGATCGCAGAAGAAGATCACCTCCATTGCCGCCGTCGAGCTACCTAGCTTTGGCCGCGCGGTCCGACGACGCACGGTGTGACCCCATGCCATATAACACGAAGCGACCTAGTCCTAAAGACCAGGTCGCTTCGTGTTTAGGGATCCTAGGACCGCCGAGAAAACTACTTGATATGGTGGCCAATCACCATTTGCAAGAGAGTAGGCTCGCCGCCCGGCTGGTGATACTTATCGGCCCAGGTGCGAATCACTTCGTCTAGCTCTTGGAGAGCGGCATCGCGGGCGGCGGCGGGGATATCTAATTCTTCTAAAACGCGCATCGTGCCAGGAATGCCGTTAGCCCACTCGCGCATCATGCGAAAGTACTGAGCTGTATCTTCAACCATGGCGTACATGCGCTCTTGATCGTCAACCGGTGCGTAGGAAGATCGGACCAGCCCATAGTACGAAGCTCCCCAAGAGGCATCAATGCGCGCCACAGTACCCGAATAGATCAGCCGCCGCCGAATGTGCTCGGCCAGAGCTTCGCTCAGGGGCACGCGGTGCTCTACAGGCAGGTCATCCTGAGACTTTTCGTGGAGAATTTCAATCAGCTCTAAAAACTGAAACGAATTGATAATTCGGGCATCGGGACAGGGTTTGGGCAGTCGACTCTCCAGCAGCGCTTTTTCGTCACTGGTTAGAGAGGTGCCCGAGACCCGCGACTGCCCCGACTGCCAAGGATAGCGACGCAGCCACATGTAAGGAAATTGAATGAGATAGCGGGGTTCTTGAGAGCCCAGCATTTTAAGCAGCTTGCCCTCGGTGAGGGCCTGGCGCATTTCTTCAACAATGGCTTTGACCCGCTTGGGCTCAATGTGGTGCAGGTGGCCCGTCATGCGCAGGTTTTCGCCCTGCTCTAGATAGGTCATGTAGATGGCGCATTTAGCCGCCGTGGCCGCTGCATCTAAAAAGGCCCCGTGGCGATGCCCCCCCGTACGCATAGCACTGAAGGCGATGTAAAGCAGTATCTGGTCGATGGCACTGGGGCTGAGGCGGCGAATCAGGGCTTCGTCTTCTACCGCTAGGGCAGACATAGACATTGAGAGAAGAGGTTCGGCCATCGGACTTGGGGAAGCTCAGAACAACAGGCGGTATCGCGACCCCCGCTGCTAAGGGGGCAAAACCGCTGAAAATTGTCAGAAATAGCAGATACAGCTTAATTTAAATGCTCTGCAAGAAGACGCACCATGGAGAAGGCAATATAAATACGTTTAATTGTTTGAAGCTTTGACGAGGGTTAACGGCCAAGCCATCAGTCAAAGAAATTACACCTGATTAGGTTTTAGTGTGACTCAAAACCTGCCAAATTGACCCCTATTGCAGGTTAAATTCATTTAGTCATAGAGCAGGGTCACCAGAGACCCAACGCATCAACTAGCTGCCCCTAAGCCGACAAAAGGCAGAGCCAGCTAGGTAGTGCGAGTCTTAGTAATTCTGCCGCTGCCGCGGTAGGCAACGGGGTTATCACTGCCAAAGGAGGGCTGGGGAGGGGTGGGATCAACCCGACCACTGCCACGAAAGCTGAGCCAGCCTGCGATCGCAGGTACCCGGCTGAGGCGACCGCTGCCGCGATCGTCCTCAGCACGAACTGCTGTGCGCGAGGTAGCTTCGGAGCTAGCTTCGAGCCCGGCAGATAGGCCCAGGGGCGCGGCAGTAGCCATAACCAGGCCCAGGCTAGCGGCGCAGGCCAGACGAGTCATCAAGGAACAGGGGGAGGAAGGGTGCATAGGACGTGGCCTTGTTAGCGCTTCTAGTCCTAGTTACAAACCCATCCCTCCTTAGTCAGGAAAATCTTTATGCGTAAATCTGCGGATTTCCAAAATTTAGTAGTCACCAGCACAATCTTGTTCTGATTCAGGCAGTCTGCCGTCCAGTCTAAGTTCCTTCTAATAGAGGGTTTGAGGCCCTGAGATGAGCCTAAAAAGCGGGTGGGGTAGGTAATAAGAGGTTTAACCGACGCTTATTTCTAAGCAGGAGCAGCAGCGGCGGTTAACATCCCACCATTAGAAGCGATCGCAACGGCAGAAAAAACTCCGGCTGCAATGGTCAGAACCGACCAAACGATCTACTCTATGGGGAATGCAATATATTCTGGCTAGAGGCCTAAGGAACCACGGTTCTGAGGAAGGCCGATAGCCATGTTCGTTGAGGTCTGGCCGTGCCCCGATTAGCCCTGGCAAACCGTGTAACCTGCGTCACCCCGTCGATGACTTTGGCCATTGCGGCCCGGGCCAAGGCAATGAAGGCCGAAGGCCTGCCGGTGTGCAGCTTTAGCGCTGGCGAACCCGATTTCGATACCCCCGACCACATTAAGGCGGCTGCCAAAGCCGCCCTCGATGCGGGCAAAACTCGCTACGGTCCGGCGGCGGGTGAACCGGCTCTGCGTCAGGCGATCGCCCATAAGCTTCAGCAGGACAACGGCCTCTGCTACGGCCCCGAGAACGTCATCGTTACCAACGGCGGCAAGCATTCGCTCTCCGGCCTGATGATGGCCCTGATTGAACCCGGCGACGAGGTGATCATTCCAGCCCCCTATTGGCTAAGCTACCCCGAGATGGTGAAGCTAGCCGGGGGCACGCCAGTCATCGTCCCCACCACCGCTGAGCAAAACTATCGCATTACCCCCGAGCAGCTGCGCCAGGCAATTACCCCGAAGACCAAGCTGTTTATTCTCAACTCCCCGTCTAACCCCACGGGGATGGTCTACTCCCCCGCCGAAATTGCGGCTCTGGCGGCGGTGGTGGTCGAGGCCGACATCTGGGTGGTGTCAGACGAAATCTACGAAAAAATTCTCTACGACGGGGTAACCCACCTCAGCATTGGGGCTGTGTCGCCCGAGGCCTTTGAGCACACTATTATTAGCAACGGATTTGCCAAAGCCTATTCAATGACCGGCTGGCGGGTGGGCTACCTGGCTGGGCCAGCGGAGTTGATCAAGGCGGTGGCTACTGTACAGAGCCACAGTACGTCGAACGTGTGCACCTTTGCTCAGTATGGAGCGATCGCCGCCCTCGAAGGCCCCCAAGACTGCATTGCCACGATGGGCCGTGCCTTTGCAGAGCGACGGCAGGCCATTATTGAGCGGTGTCGAACCATCAAGGGCTTGAACTGCGGCGAACCTGAGGGAGCCTTCTACCTTTTAATCGACATCAGTAGTCTCGGTGTTTCTTCCCTCGACTTTTGCACCGCACTGCTCGACGAGAAATACGTAGCGGCCATTCCGGGGATCGCCTTTGGTGCCGAGGGCACCATTCGGGTTTCCTACGCCACTGACATGGAGACCATTTTGGAGGGGATGGATCGGCTAGAAGCGTTTGTAGCAGGGCGCTTGGGCTAATGCCTTGGCCCTGAGGATAGCCAGTTCGTTAATTGTGATGTCAAGCGCTAGTTTTGCCCCCCAACAGGAATACTAATAGGACTGTTGGTAACACATGCTACATGGGGCGTCGTCTTCCCACATCGCCAGATCGAGGCACGTTTAGCCGCTTATCACTGCGACTGCTGATTGTTGTTCCCTTTGTGCTGCAAGTTTCTATGGCGGTGGGGCTGACGGGTTGGCTCTCGTTGCGTCACGGACAGCGGGCAGTGAACGAGGTGGCCAGTCAACTGCGCTCTACGGTTTCCCATCACATTCAGCATGAGATGGAGACGCTGCTGGCCACCTCCCACTTGGTCAACCAGCTTAACTACGACGCTATTGTCCTCGGCCAGGTTGACCCCACCGACTCAGAGGCACTGTTTCGTCACTTTATGGAGCAGGCCAATACCTTTACCCACATCGATTCGATTCTGTTTGGCAACATGGGCCATACCAACCTGGGCCAGCAGGCCCACCAGCATAGGCCGGCTGGCCCTTCCCTGGGCAACCACATCCATTTTGCGGAGGTCGATCCGGCGACCGGGCAGGTTGCCCGCGTCATTTCGTCTACGCCCGATTGGAATACCCAAACCCGGCCCTGGTATCGGGCGGCTATGCAGGCCAAAGGCCCAGCCTGGGGAGAGATTTTTCCTTACCATGCTTACCCAGTGCTGGCTATATCGGCCTCTCGGCCTGTGTACGGCGACGACGGCAAGTTGGTTGGGGTGCTGGGCAACAACTTTTTTCTCACCCAAATCAGCCACGTTCTACAGGAAATATCGATCAGTGAGCACGGTCAAGCCTTCATTATGGAGCGCTCTGGCCTGCTAATCGCTACCTCTAACGACGCCAAGTCTTACACCGTAGTAGACGGTCGGCCCCAGCGAGTCTACTCAGTCACCAGCCCAGACCCACGCATTCGCGCCAGCGCTCAGCTGCTGCTAAACCAATCGGGGGGTGACTGGCAGAGTATTCAACCCCAGCAGACAGAGTTTTGGCTTGATCACGAGCGGCAGTTTATGCAGGTGGCCACCCTTCAGGACGACTACGGCCTGGACTGGCTGATCGTGGTGGTAATGCCTGAAAGCGACTTTATGGGGGAAATCGAGGCTAGCCGCCGTACCACCATTGCTCTTTGCGCACTGGCGCTGGCTGGGGCGATCGCTTCTGGCCTCTACACCAGTCGCTGGATCACCCGCCCCCTGGCAGCCTTTGGCTCGGCTTCCCAGGCGATCGCTGAGGGCAACCTAAACCAGGCCATTGGTCCCACCGGGCTGCAAGAGCTAGAAGGACTGGCCGTGGCTTTTAACCGAATGGCGACGCGGCTGGAGTCATCTTTTAGCGACCTGCAACGGTCTAAGGTTCAAGTCGAGCGAGCCAATGCCGAAATTCAGCAGCAGGCGGCGTTGTTTCGCCTCATGGCTGAAAATATGAGTGACTTGGTCTGTCTTCATGGGGTTGACGGCCGCTATCTCTACGTCAGCCCATCCGTGGAGTGGCTGCTGGGCTATTTCCCCAATGCCCTGGTGGGGCTACAGCCCTGTAGTCTGGTACACCCTGCCGATCTAGACCAGTGCCAGGTGCACTTTCAGTCATCCACCCCGGTTCGGACTCCAGAGCGAGGGCCGATAGTGTACCGTATGCGTCATCGCCAGGGCCACTATATCTGGCTAGAGACCTTCACCCGCCCCATTTTCGACTCGACGGGTACCGTGGTGCAGTTCCAGACAGCCTCCCGCGATGTCACCGACCAGGTAAGACTGCGCCGCCAGCTCGAGCACGATGCTTGCCACGACAGCCTCACCGGATTGCCCAACCGTAAGCAGCTACAAGAGCGCCTAGAGATGGCCCTAAAGCGGGCTCACCAGCAGAGCCAGTACCGCTTTGCCCTGCTGTTTTTAGACATTGACCACTTTAAGGTGGTCAACGATAGCCTGGGTCACCTGATCGGTGACGAGCTGCTGATGGAGGTGGCCAGCCGCCTCAAGACGGCGCTGAGCCCAACCGATCTGGCGGTGCGCTTGGGGGGCGATGAGTTTATTGTGCTGCTGGAAGACATTGGCCATTTTGAGATGGCCCAGGCCACAGCCGAGCAGCTATTGGAGACGCTGCGCCAGCCCTTTCAGCTCAGCAGCCACCAGATGTTTGCCACCGTTAGCCTGGGGCTGGTGATGGGCGATGCCCGCTACCAAAGTGCCCTAGAGCTAATTCGCGATGCCGACACGGCCATGTATCGAGCCAAGGCAGGGGGGCGCGACAGCTACCAGATCTTTGACAGCGGCATGCACGATCGCGCGATCGCCCGCCTCACCCTCGAAACCGAGCTGCGCCAGGCTCTGATCAACCATCCCGAAGAATTTGTGCTCTACTACCAGCCCATCGTCGATCTGCAAACAGCAGCTGTGACCGGGTTTGAGGCTCTGGTGCGGTGGCAACACCCCCAGCGGGGTCTGATCATGCCCGGAGAATTTATTCCAGTAGCCGAAGAAACCGGCCTAATTGCGCCCCTGAGCTACTGGCTGCTAGAGCTAGCCTGCCAACAGATGGCCACCTGGCAAAGCACCTACTACCAGGCCAAGGCACTCACAGTCAGCGTCAATCTATCGGCGCTGCAGCTGCACAACGCCGGCCTGCTCGATCGGGTCGATGAGATCTTGAGCAAAACGGGGCTTTTGCCGCACAGCCTGGTGCTAGAGATCACCGAAAGCATGCTGATCGACAACATTGACGACACCATTCGTGTGCTCAACGGCCTGCGGCAGCGGGGCATTGCCCTCAGCATTGATGACTTTGGTACCGGCTATTCTTCCTTGAGCTACCTGTACCGCTTTCCCATCAGCAGTCTGAAGATCGATCGCTCCTTTGTAGGCAAGATGAACAGCAGCCCGAGCCACGAAACTATCGTGCACACCATCATTAACCTGGGGCGACAGCTAGGCTTTCGCGCGATCGCCGAAGGTATCGAAACCTCCCAGCAGGTCAATACCCTCAAGCGCTTGGGCTGCGACTACGGCCAGGGCTACTGGTTTGGCAAACCCCAGGCCACCGCGGACCTCGAGGCTTGGCTGACCCAATCTACCGCCCAATATCGCCCTTACCCGGTGAGCTAAGCCGCCGATCGACCCACTGTCTCGCCTTATAGATGGCCTCAGAGCGGCTGACTACCCCTGGCACCGCCACCGCAAAGCCCGTGTCGTGAGTAGCCCACACCGCGTAGAGCGGCACGCCATCCTCGGTGCTTTGGTCAAGCTCAAGGCGAAAGCCCCGATAATCAAAGGACAGCACCACGTGGGGAAAGTCTGGGTCGGCGAACAGCATAGGAGCGAGGGTGTAGGGTTCAAGCTGTCAGGTTCAAGGGGCCGGCCTGGCTTCGGCCTTGGACCTTCAACAAAAAAGGAGGCGGGCCGTAACCCACCTCCCATGAGTCGCGGAGCACGACTGTGGTGTTGCCCCCCGTCTAGGCGGCAGCTAGGTTACTGGCGGCAAAATCCCAGTTGACCACATTCTTTAAGAAGCTATCGATATAGTCGGGGCGCTTGTTTTGGTAGTCGAGGTAGTAGGCGTGTTCCCACACATCCATGGTGAGCAGGGGCACCTGCCCAGCGGTGAGAGGGTTATCGGCGTTGAGGGTTTTGGTCACCTTAAGGGTGCCGTTGTCGAGCACCAGCCAGGCCCAGCCACTGCCAAACTGGGTGGCCCCAGCATTCTTAAATTCTTCGACAAACTTATCGAAGCTGCCGAAGTCAGCGTCAATTTTGCTGGCCAGCTCCCCAGCGGGGGTGCCACCGCCACCGGGCTTCATAGAGTTCCAGTAAAAAGTATGGTTCCAGGCCTGAGCACCGTTGTTAAACAACCCCTGTTGAGAGCTATCGCCGGCGATCGCCTTGATCACCTCCTCGATCGGCTTGCTGTCGTGGTCAGTGCCTTTGACCGCATCGTTGTACTTGCTGACGTAGGCCGCGTGGTGCTTATCGTGGTGAAATTCGAGGGTGCTCTTAGAGACGTAGGGCTCTAGGGCATCGTAGGCGTAGGGGAGAGGGGGCAATTCGTAGGCCATGGGGGGCTCCTGGTTAAAGGCCAGTGGCATGATAAATCGCCCCTCTGATAAAAACTATCCCCCTAAGGTGGAGGGGGATAGCTACCGCAAAGTCTTTGACTCTGCCTAAGGGTGGAAACTTAGGCCCAGCTTAGCCCTGAATCGCCACCAGCTCGATGTCAAAAATCAGAGTTTCTCCTGCTAAAGGATGGTTGGCGTCGAGGGTGACATCGGCCTCAGACAAGTCAGTTACCATCACCGGCACCATCTGGCCCTCAGGCCCCTGTAGCTGCAGCTGTTGGCCCACATCGAGGGGAATTTCATCGGGAATGTGATGGCGCTCGACCACCATCACCATCTCGGGCTGGTGGGGGCCATAGGCACTTTCAGCCGGAATCACTTCGGTTTTGGCGTCGCCCGGGGCCATGCCCACCACCGCCGCCTCAAAGCCGGGAATCACCTCGCCGTTGCCAATGGAAAACTCTAGGGGGTCGCGATCGCGCGATGAGTCAAACACAGTACCGTCTTCGAGCCTGCCGGTATAGTGAATCGAGACGCTGTCGCCGGGTTTAGCCTGGGTCATAAAACCATCCTTGCGTGAGAGCTTTTCTATAGGGCGCGAACTGTTCTCTTCACGCTAGCGGGCATTTTGTAGAACCCCAGCAATACTAGAGATTTTCCTAATGTTTCAAGCAGAGAACCTTCAGCAGATAGCCCTGATCTCAGCCCTTTTGAATCGCTACCTTACTATGCTGTAGATAGGTCTGATTCACCTGGCCCACATTAGGGACAATCCGCGATGGTCGAGTCGGTAGACGACACAACGCCTCAGCCTGCCAACATCTGGCTCATAGAATTGCAGGCCATTCTCCAAGGGGCGGTGGGAGGCTTTTTATTCGGCATTCCGCTGCTATATACGGTGGAGGTATGGGTGATCGGGGCCGCCACAGGGCCCCGCTGGCTGCTGACGGTGCTCGCCACCACCCTAGTCGGTGTCGGGCTGCTTACCCAGGTCGAAGGGTTTCGCCAGACCCTCCACCTGCACCCCATAGAAGCCCTGCTAGAAAGCATTGAGGCCGTCGCCATCGGCGTTGTCTGTGCTGCCCTGGCTTTGGTGCTGCTGCGCCGTATCACCCTCGACATCCCCCTGTCGGAAGTATTGGGCAAGGTAGTGTTTGAGACCGTGCCATTTGCGCTGGGAGTGGCCTTGGCACGCTCCACTTTGCAGGGCAAGCAACGACGCGACTCTAGCACAGACCGCGTGCGCCGCACGATCGCCCCCCTCTCTCGCCGGCTGGCCTCGCCTACTCTGGCCAACTTGCGCGATGCTCTGGTCGATTTTGACGCCGCCCTGATTGGCGCGGTGCTCATTGCCTTTAGCATTGCCCCTACCGAAGAAGTGCCACTGCTGGCCGCATCCCTGCCCCCTCTATGGCTGCTGCTGATTATGGGCGCGTCGCTGGGCCTCTCCTACGCCATTGTGTTTGCCTCGGGCTTTACCGATCGCGCCGAGCGGCGGCAGCGGGGTCTGCTGTTTAGCCCCGTTACTGAAACCCTGGTGGCCTATCTCGTGGCCCTACTAGCCTCAATGGTGATGCTGGTGCTGTTTCAGCAGCTCAACCCCAGTGACCCCTGGTCAGAATGGTTGAGCAATACCCTGGTTTTGGGCCTGCCTGCCTCCATTGGCGGAGCCGCAGGGCGTATCCTAATCTAATGGATTTGCCCAACTTCCCCGACCAGTCACCTCCAGATGCAACCGGGCGCTTTACCCAACGGTCCGCTGCCGAGTGGGTGACGTTTATAGCGGCTTCCCTGATTCTGCTAGGGCTGATCGGGCTAATTTTCTTCGACTGGCAGACCAACCAAAATCGCCCGCCCGCCTTTTCGGTGGCAGTGTCAGAGGCGGTGCGCGTCACCGATGGCCGCTACTACGTCCCCTTTGCCATTACTAATACCGGCGGCCGCATTGCCCGCATGGTGCAGGTGACGGCCGAGCTACATGTCACAGGGGTTGACGACGAAACCGGCGAGCAGCAGATCGACTTTCTCTCGGGTCACGAAACCAAAGCGGGTAGTTTTGTCTTTACCCACAATCCCCAGAGGGGGGATCTGATGGTGCGGGTGGCTAGCTATCGATTACCGTAGAATGCGTGATTAAGGGCGCTGGCATTGGGTCATCCCTCAAGCGTGATCGGGGGAATGCATGCTCGGCTATGTCTTAATTTTGCTGGCGACAATTTGCTTTGGGGCCCAAAACCTGATCACTCGGGTTTTGTTTACTCCGTCGAACCTATTTGGGGTGCTGGAGACCGGCGGCTTTGTGGAGCCCACTCTGCCCAACTCATTTCTGCTGATGTTTATGCGCATGGTGGTGGGGGTGCCCCTGATGGCCCTGCTGCTGCCGCCGGTTTATCCGCCGATGTGGAGCGACCTGCGCCGCTTAGGGTCGGCAGACTACCGCCGCGAGCTCTACCTAGCTCTGGTGGGCGGGGTGCTGATGTTTTCGTACCTGGCGCTGCTCTACGTATCGGTGGGACGGATTGCAGCGGGCATTGCGCTAACGCTGTTTTTCACCTTTCCAGTCTATACAGCGGTGCTGGACTGGTACTGGTTTGGCCACCGTCCCAGCACTAGCCGCTGGGCAATTTTGGCGCTGATTTTGCTGGGCAGCGCGCTGACCATTCCCATGACGGGGGCAGCGATCGAGAGCTGGGTAGGCGTTGCCTTTGGCCTAGCCTCGGGCATCGTGTACGCCTTTTACACCGTGGTGGCCCAAAAAGCGTTTGAGACCTTTCACCCGGTGCCGTTTACGGGCATTAGCTTTGCGGTGACGCTGGTGCTGTCGGCGGTCAGCCTGCTGCTGTGGCCGGGGGATTTGGCGGGTCTGCTGTGGCCCGCGCTGTGGGTAGGGGGTCTGCTGTCGGCGATCGCCACCCTCACCGGCCACGTGCTCAACAACCTTGGCATTCGCAGCGTGGGGGCCACCGCCGCCTCTATGCTCGGGGCCGCTAACCCAGCCCTCACTGCCGTACTGGCTTGGGGCATGCTGCAAGAGCAGCTTTCTGTGGTGCAGGGGTTAGGGGTGCTGCTAGTTACCGTCAGCGTGGGCTTACTCAGCCTGACCAAGCCGTCCTAAACAGCTACCAGTGCTGGAGCTGAGCCCGATAGCTAGCCGGATAAGTAGGGCGCACTAAAGTCAAATTCGACCAGCGTCTCATCCCCATCTAAGGCCAGGAAATCGTCTAGAGCGATGTAGTACCAGCGAATCGACGAGGCTGGATCCGCTTTCAACGGTTTAAAGCCCAGCGCCATAGCGAAGGCCTCTAAATGGGGGTGAATAGTAATGGTGTAGATGTCAGATAGATTAGGAAACTCCTGCTGCATTGCCCTTAGGGTGGCCTGGGAATCGACTAGAAACTCGCACACATTGGCATAGCACCAAAACTCAGGTCTAAACTGCCAGGCGCGCACAAACACGACATAGCATTCTGGATCGCCAGACGATGCTAACTGAATGGGATCAGTATCATCTAGGGTAACCAGATGGAGACTGGCACTCGGCGGACTGTGGAACATGGCCTCAGAATTGGGATGGGCGGGGTAAAACGCGGCAACCGCAACCGGCGACTGGTCTACAACCTGCCTCAGCACCCTCAGCCCCTGAGGATATTGAGTTGCCCATCGCCTCAAGACCCGGGTAATTTTGAACGACGCGTTCTCAGTGCGCTGACTAACCCAGCTGTAGCTTTCATCCATAAATGACGCGACCAGGGGAGCATCCCGACGGGGATCGAAGGCATTGGCCTCCACCTGAACCAGTCCTTCAGAGGCTGTCTGGGGTAAAAAACTAGGGGGAATCTGCAGGCTCAACTGAGAGGGATAGCCTTCATAGGTCGTCCGCTTCACCCAGTGCTTTTTCACCAGCTGATTGATCATCAGCCCGGCTGCCCGTTCGCTACCGCGCGGCTGGTCTGAATAAAATAAATCGGCGGCGGTGCTATGGGGACAGATAAGTTGATGAAGCTCGGGACTCAGCTCTCGCAGGAGGTTTTGGTGGGGGGCCTGTTGATAACAGGCGTAGGCCCATAGCCTGACAAAGCAAATCGCTTGCCGCCGGGTCAGGCCAGACTGACCCGTCACCTGATCTACGTAGCGGCGCTCAACCTCCGGTGGGAACCACTGATTGATCTTGCTAGCGGCAGGGGCGGTAGGCATCAACATCTCCCAATCAAGGCTGAACAGGGCTCTGCTAGATAGGTGCTGTTATGAAGTAAATTGTGACGCTGCTGGGACAATTGAGTAAAAAAACTTCACCCTACTTCACTCTGCTTCGCCCCTGTTCAGAACCCTATAACCCTTATACCGTCTGCTTTAGACCCCTGCTTACCAGTCCTGGGCAGAGGCAAGGTTTGACGGCATTGTGGTGTTTAGATTGAGTTGCAGCCCCCAAATTCATCGTCCCTGTAGATTCCCTTTCCTGCAATTCACTGCTGATGCTTTTTCACTGTGAGGTCAGAAGGGTGTTTGGCACTACCAACCAAGGTCAAATTCAGGCTACATTACCTCAGCTTTCCTCCAGCCCAGCATCCTCCGGATCGGTCCGTCCGTTGGGTCAGGCGGCTTCCATTGATTTTTTGTCAATGTTATTCGAGACAATCCTGGATCAGCTGTTTCCGTCGCAAGGGTTACTGCTGATCAGCCGGATGGGCCACGTGATTCAGGGTAGCCCTAAAGCTAGAGAGCTCTGTCAGGTTCTACAAGCTGGTGCTGGCTCTGCGTCACCGGCAGACCGAGTGGAATGGCATGCTCTCCGGTCACTGCCGACCCAAATTCGGACGCTTTGCAAATCCATGATTGAAAGCCGGGAGGACTTTCCCAATCAGCGCATACAGCTCCATGATGAAATCGATATTGAGGGTCAATGCTGTGTTCACTTAACCGGTGACTGGGTTAATTGGGGCGAGGTTGAGCCCACTTATCTGTTGATTTCCATAGAAAATCGGCAGGAAGTATCGGCCCAGCGCGCCGCCTTCGATACCTACCGCTATCAGCTAACGGCACGAGAAAGTGACGTTTGGCGGCTAGCTATGCAGGGCTGCTCCTACAGCGAGATCGCTGAACAACTCTTCATCAGTGTGAACACCGTTAAGCGTCACATGAAGAGTATTCACGAAAAAAGACGACGGTAGACGTCGAGCCATGCGATCGCCAGTAGCCAAGCATCATGCCTGGCTGCCGGTTTTCTATGACAGTGCCACGGTAACGGCCCTCGTGGTGCGGTTGAACCCCAGCTCCAGAGACCAGCCGTTGATAACGACAGGAGGGGGCGATCGCCCCTCAAATCCGCTAAGCGTCGCTAGAGGTGGGAACTTTAATCAGTGCCTGAGCTACTGGAACCACTTTTGCCGAAGGACAGAGATCCGCTAGCTCACATCGATTGCACTGGGGGTTACGGGCATTGCAGACGGCCCGCCCGTGGTACACCAGCCGAATTGACCAATTTTCCCAGTCGGTCTGGGGCAGCAGCTTCATCAGGTCGCGCTCAATTTTGACCGGATCAGCGTGCTTGGTCAGCCCCAGGAGATTTGTGATGCGTTTAACGTGGGTGTCCACCGTCACCCCAGCATTGATGCCAAAACCGTGGGCCAGCACGACATTGGCCGTTTTGCGGGCCACGCCCGGCAAGGTAACTAAATCTTCCATGCGGGGAGGGACTTCACCGTTGTACTCGGTGATGATCCGTTGGCAGGCGGCGCGGATGTTTTTGGCTTTGTTGCGGTAAAAGCCGGTAGACTTCACCAGCTGCTCCAGATCAGCGACATCTGCCTCGGCAAAGGCATAGACATCGGGATAAGCGGCAAACAGGGCCGGGGTGACTAGGTTAACCCGCTCGTCGGTGCACTGGGCCGCCAGCATAGTGGCGATCATCAGCTGCAAGGGGTTGGCAAAATCCAGGGAGCAGGGGGCTTCGGGGTACAGCCGTTTCAGGCGGAGAAGAATCTCCAGCGCCCGCTGTTTTTTAGAGGCTCGCCGCTGGTTGGGCATGGCGGGGGTGGGAGTGGATGGGTGAATGGGTAATGAAGTGTTGAGTTTTGAATGTTGAGCTTTGAATTGCGGGCCTTGACTCAAACTTAGAACTCAAAACTCAACACTTTCTAACGCAGGTTTTGGAAGATTTCGAGCTGGGTGGTGTCGCGGACGATGAGAAACACGCCCAGGCCTAGCAACAGAACAAGGCCAGTCTGCATGACGTTCTCTTGGAGGCGATCGGGCAGGGGCTTGCCGCCGCGCAGGGCTTCGATGAGCAGAAACGCTAGCTGACCGCCATCTAACGCAGGCAAAGGCAGAATGTTGATAATCGCCAGGTTGATGCTGATGATGGCGGTGAAGGGGAACAGCATAGCGGCGCTGTTCTTGGCCAGCCCAGCCCCCTGCTCGACAATTTTGACTGGCCCGGCCACCTGGCTGGCCATTTCGCCAAAGTTGGTTACCAGCTGCACGAAGCCTTTCACGGTGCGCACAAGGGTGTCTTGAAACTGCTGCGCCGCCAGACTAAACACTTCAAAAGGATTTTTGGGACGGCGGTAGCCAAAGTCGCCATTGGGTTGGAGCTGTACGCCGATTACGGCCGTGCCGTCGGGGCCGATGACGGGAGTGACCGAGACATCTAGCTCGCGATCGCCTCGCTGCACCGTAAGTTCCACCGGTTGGTTGGGGCTATCTTTAATTAGCTGGATGAAGAAGGGAATACTCTCTTCGCCGGAGGCCAGAGGTTCGCCATTGGCCGCCACCAAAATATCCCCGGAGCGAATGCCCGCCTGGCCAGCAGGAGAGCTTTCGGCGATCACCTGGGGCACCAGAATGCCGGGCTGGGGATTGAAAGTTTCGGGAATACCAACGGCGGTAAACTGAGTCACAAACACCAGGTAGGCAAACACCAGGTTGGCAATTACTCCGGCGCTAATCACGATGGCACGATCGAGAATCGGGCGATTTTTCAGCAGGTCGGGGTCGTTGGTGGGGATGTCGCTCTCGGGGTCATCGTCGGGGAAGCCGACAAAGCCGCCCAGGGGAATGGCCCGCAGGGAGTATTCGGTTTCAGCTCCCTGGTACTTCCACAGGATGGGGCCAAAACCAATGGCAAAGCGGTTGACGTGAATGCCCTGTAGCCGAGCGGCCGTGAAGTGCCCCGCTTCGTGAACGGCTACCAGCAGGGCAATGACCGCGATCGCAGCTAAAACCGACATAGACAAACCCGATAGGTTAAGAACAGTTTCCCTATTCTAGCGTTGCTTCTCCCCGCTCATGGCGGGCACAACCTTCGCAGGCTCATTCTCAACCTTTTGGCTAGCTGGCAAGCTGCACCCCACTGGGCACAAACTGAGCGGTCCAAACGCCTAGATCGGGGTCTGGCAACGCTGCCCGCAGCTTGGCCGCCAGCTCATTGGCCTCGGCCTCAGACCCGGCCAGGGTAAACACCGAGGGGCCAGACCCTGACATCAGGGTGCCGAGCCCACCGAGGTCGGCCATGGTGGCTTTGAGGGCAGCGGTTTTGGGGTGGGCATCTAGCACGATTTTCTCAAAGTCATTGCAGAGGTGCTGACTTACAGCGATCGCGTCTCGACGGGCCACCGCTCTTACCATCTCGCCCGAGCGCACTTGGGCCTGCCGTTCTTGCCAGCCTTTGGCATCGGTTAAATAGGTATCGCTATACTCGGCCCGGTAGGTTTTATAGGCCCAAGGGGTCGAAACAAATTCAGACTCGTACTTGGCGATGACCAGGTGCATATTGTCGATGCTGGGGAGCGCATCGAGCCGTTCGCCTCGGCCGGTGGCGATCGCCGTCCCCCCCGACACGCAAAAGGGAATGTCGGAGCCCAGCTCCGCCCCCAGTTCTTGCAGTTCGATCTGGGTGAGGCCAAGATTCCACAGGAGATCTAGCCCCACCAGCACCGCCGCCGCGTTAGACGAACCTCCCGCCAGCCCGGCCCCCACCGGAATCCGCTTTTCGATGGTGATTTCGACGCCGCCCAGTTTGGCCATGGCACCGGGGAATCGCTCTGTAATTAAGGCCGCCGCTTTGTAGGCCAGATTGGTTGCATCGGCGGGCACTAGGGGGTGGTCGCAGCGCACGCGAATCTCATCGACGCCAATGCTGCGAACGGTGATGCGATCGCACAGACTGACGCTCTGCATCACCATAATCAGCTCGTGGAAGCCATCGGGGCGACTGCCCACAATTTCGAGGTAGAGATTAATTTTAGCGGCGGCCAGCAGGGTGTAAAAGCGCATATAGAATCAGCGGGGGTGCTTCAGGATTGTATTACTCAGCGCCACCCACTGTTCAACGCTGAGGTCTTCAGCGCGGGCGGTGGGCTCAATAGCTAAGGCCGTCATCATGTCTTCCAGGTCATCCCGCTCGATTACACCCTTGAGGTTGTTGCGCAGCATTTTGCGCTTGCTGCCAAACCCCAGCTTGACTAAGCGATCGAACCCAGCTAGGTCATCGGATGGGGTGACAGGCGGACGCGGGGTAAGCTTCACCACCGCCGAGTCTACCTGGGGCGGCGGCTGAAAGGCGCGGGCGGGTACCGGACACACCAGTTCACAATCTGCTAGGTACTGCACCCGCACCGACAGTGCCCCAAAGGCCTTGCGACCAGGGCGAGCGTAGAGCCGTTCCGCCACCTCCTTCTGCACCAGCAGCACGATCGCGTCGTAAGGCGTAGGGTTGGGCGCGGCTAGAGTCCCCAGCAGCTTTTCTAATATTGGCCCGGTGATGTAGTAGGGAATGTTGGCGACAACTTTGTTGGGCAAACCAAAGTCAAAATATTTGTCTCGCGAGGCGGCAGCGATGTCTAGCGCTAAAATATCGCTCGGCACCAGGCGAAAGTTATCGTGCTTGGCGAACTGATTATTGAGCTTGCGGACCAAGTCGCGATCGATTTCTACCGCAATTACGGCGTTGGCTAAAGGCAGCAGCCAGCGGGTCAACGCCCCAGTGCCGGGGCCAATCTCCAGCACCGTATCTTGTCGAGTGACAGCGGCGGCCTCCAGCATGCGGTGGAGCACCTTCTCGTCGGTGAGCCAGTGCTGGCCAAAACGCTTGCGGGTCGATTGGGAAAACATTTCGTGATTAGCAACCTGTGATAGGCTCTCGCCCAAAGTCTTTTGCAAGGAGAGAATTATGACATTCTTCTCAGCTTGGTTAACGGTCTTTGCTGTCAGTTTAGTAGCAGTTGTCACCCCTGGCCCTGATTTCGCCCTGACGTTGCGCAACAGTTTGGCTTACTCTCGGCGGGCGGGAATATTTACCGCGATCGGTGTTGGAGCTGGCAACTTGGTTCATGCCACCTATTCCCTGGTTGGCCTTGGCGCTGTGGTTGCAAAATCTGTTCTGCTGTTTAACGCCTTGAAATGGGTTGGCGCTGCTTATCTCATTTATATTGGCATCAAGTCTTTAAACGCTAAGCGAGTGGCGATTTCCCTTCGGGGACACTGCGTGAACGCATCAGAATTCGTTGAGCAGCGAGATATTGGACGTTGGTCAGCGTTTCGCATTGGTTTCTTAGGAAATTTGCTAAACCCTAAAGCAACACTCTTTTTTCTGGCGCTATTTACCCAAATTGTGCAGCCCGCAACGCCGCTGGTAGCGCAAGCAGTTTATGGAGCAACCGTCGCGGCTGTCGCACTGATTTGGTTTGCAGTGGTAGCCGTAGTGATTTCTCAACAGACTTTCAAGCGATGTATTCTGGCCGTTGCCCACTGGCTAGAACAGTTAACTGGGGCAGCGCTCATAGTATTGGGGGTGCGCTTGGCTATGGCAGAAGCGCACGAGTAGCCTACCTAAGTTCAACAAAGCACCGAAATCAGACGGGAGCTGTGGGTTGAGCGCTACAGTTCAACTTATCTAGGGCTGTCAGTGCGATCGTCCACTTAGGGAACCCTACAGAGTGGTAATCCAGAGGCGATTGCATGGCACCTGTTTCCCATAGAGGGCAACTGACTTCTTGGAAGGATGACAGAGGCTTTGGCTTCATTAAACCTGAAGGCGGTGGTAAAGAGGTTTTCTTACACATCAGTGCTCTGCCGAGAGACTGTCGCCGTCCACAGGTCGGAGATACGATCCTATACGAGAAAGTCACTCAACCTGACGGCAAGGTACGTGCTGCCAAAGCCTCTATTCAAGGCATTTTGCCCAGCCCACTACAAACCCCTAAATCCAGCCCAACGACTACTCGCCTCCAAACCGCTAGATCTAGCCCAACAACGACCCGCCCTCGGACCGCTAGGCATCAACCCAAACAAGCAGGCTGGCTCGGAGCTCTTGTCGGTATTTTAGGCCTCACTACTGTTGCCCTATTCGCCGTACCGCTTATCCATAGAACCTTCTTGCTGTCGCCGGTTGCGAGTATTCCGCCCTCACCAGCTGCGCAGCCCAATACTACGACTCCACCCTCGCCCGTTGCGCAACCCAAGCCTACAACTCCGTCTTCATCCGCTGCGAAGCCTAATGCTGTGACCCCACCCCCAGCCGTTGCGCAACCCAGGACTACGACTCCGCCACCACCCGCTGCGCAGCCCAAGCCTACAACTCCGATCTCGCCTGTTGAAGCCGTTACAGAGCCCACCTGCATGGTCAAAGGCAATATTTCAATTTCAAGCGGCAATAAGCTCTACCACATTCCCGGCATGGAAGATTATGAGGGGACAGAAATTCATCTCGACAAGGGAGAACGGTGGTTTTGCACCGAGGCGGAGGCGATCGCTGCGGGCTGGCGTAGAGCACCGCGATAGCCATACCTTGCTGGTTTCCTAGAGAGCAAAAGGCCGCCAGTCTTGTGGTGGCCTTGTTATCATCCTGACATTGCCGTGCGGTTATTTGCCCATGTCTGTTGCCTTGGCCACTCCCCTGAGTCAAATTGTGCTGTCTCCCGGCAGCGCTATGACTGTTTCAGGGTTGACTTGGCAGCACTACCAGCTTTTTCTAGCAGAGCTAGGCGAGGATCGGGCCACTCGGTTGGCCTACAGCGATGGCAGCTTGGAGATTCGGATGCCCAGTAAACTCCATGAGATTGTCAATCGGCTGCTGAGCAAAATTATCTTTGCCTTAGCGGAAGAACTGGGGTTAGAAATTGTGGATCTTGGTTCAACGACCTGGAACCGCGAGGACTTAGACAAAGGGATTGAACCCGATAGCTGCTTTTTTATTCAGAATGCCGGGTTAGTGCAGGGGTTGAATCCTGAAATTCCGCCAAATTTGTCGCCAGACCTGGCGGTGGAAGTAGATATTGCCAGTGCGTCGAATCAGAAATTGGTCATTTACCAGGCGCTTGGGGTACCCGAACTCTGGCTTTACAGCAACGGTAAGGTCAAGATTTTAGACTTGCGTGGCGAGCAAATCCGTGAATTGGAGAGCAGTTTGGCCTTCTCCGTAGTATCGGTGGAGCAGCTGCAAGCATGGGTTGCGCTACGAGAAACCGGAACTGATATAACCGTGGTCAAAGCAGTCCGGCAGTTTGTTTCTAAGGCCAATTAGCTTTCACCGTCTATTACCGACCTAGGTAGTTCAAAATGCCTCGGGCGACGCTGTCGGCAATCCGATTCACGGCGGCGGGGTCGCGGAAGCGGGCGGCGTCTTCGGCTCCGGTAACAAAGCCGGTTTCCACCAGCACCGAGGGCATGGTGGTGTAGCGCAGCACGTAGAAGCGGGCTTGGCGCACGCCGCGATCGCGCATGCTGACATTTTGCAGCACCGCGCTGTGAATGCTGCGGGCCAGCCGCTCACCGCTGGAGAAGTAGTAGGTCTCTAACCCATTGACCTCAGGGCGGCTCATGCTAATGGCGTTGGCGTGGATACTCACGAACACGCTAGCTCCGGCCCGGTTGGCGTACTGGGCGCGGGCGTCTAGATCAACAAAGACATCGCTGCTGCGGGTCATCAGCACCGTAATGCCCGCCGCCTGGAGCTGCTGCTGCACCCGGTTGGAGATGGCGGTGTTGATCTGCTTTTCTTGCAGGCCGCCGATGCCCACGGCACCGGGGTCGCGCCCGCCGTGGCCGGGGTCAATCACCACCACCAACGACCCTTGGGGAATCGGCGGCAGGGTGGGCGTAGAGGCTACCGCTGGGGCTGAGGCCCCCAGAATTTTGGCGGGCAGGCTGGCGGCGACTAAGGCGTTGTAGACTTCGTCGGCCCGCTGGCGATCGCGAAACACCCCCACCTGCACTACCTCCTGGCCGTCAGCGGTGGTGCGAAAGGCTTCGGGCTCAACAGCCCGCACCTGTTGCAGGGTGTTAGGCCCAGTGATCGGCACCACCACGCGAAAGTAGTTGCCAGTAGCCACTGTGCTGGGCGGCGGTGGCGATGTCATGGGCGGCGTGGTGGGACGGCCAACAGGCGGCGTATTAGGGGTCTGGCTCAGGGGTGGGGTGGCCCCAGCGGCTAGGCGAACATCCAGCGGCGCGTCGTGGGTAAGATAGATGTGGCCGACGGGTTGGCCGTTGTAGGTGCGGCGGGTCATCTGCCAGCCGGGGTTGAGCTGAATTTTGAGAAATCCGTTGGTGCGGCCGTTGGTGCGGCCAATTTCAATGGGCGGGGCCGCACGATCGCGTGTAGGCCGAGCAAACAGCACCAGGTCATTCTGCCGGGCCGAAACCTCTAGGCGGTAGTGCACCCCCAGGTCTTGGCCGTTGATGCGTACTGAGTAGCCGTTGCCGTCGGTGCTGCGATCGCAGGCTCCGGTGAAGTCAAAATTCAGCAGCAGCGGATCGACGGTGATTGGGCCGCCCGCCTGCCCCTGCTCTTGCCAGCACTGCCGCTGGTTGGGCACCTGGGTCAAAATCATCAGGCTATAGAAGGCCCCGTTGCGCACCGGGCTGGCGATCGCCACCGCTAGGTTGGGGTCAATGGGCTGCTGATCAAACTGCTGGGCTCGCGCCATGGGGGCCGCAGCCAGCCCCGTGAGCACCACAGCAGCAGTGGTCAAAAACGTTTTCAGCGGGCGAGACAGCAGGGCCATAGCAGTTGGTGCAGCGGTGTGAGGAGTTAAGGTTGGAGTCAAATGTTGGCAAGACTCCTAATGCTACCCACGATTGTCGCGATCGCAAGCACCTCCCGCGCGTTTAGGGTGTCGCAGTTTACCAATTGGCCCTACCCAAAATAAAACCGGCCCAGGAATGCTGAGCCGGTGAGACAGGGCTAAGTCGCCCCTATAGACTTGGTTTTCACCAATTCTCTAGTGCCCTAGCTCCCGAAACGTTTCGTAGGCCCGCTCGGGGTGATAGATATGACAGCGGCTAGTGATCGTCCGCATCAATTCCCAGGAAAATTTGGTTTCCTTCATGAGAGGAGCCCAGTTTTCCTTCAGCGCCGCATAGGCAGGCCGCAGGTTGTAGGACGGAATCCCTACTGAAACATGGTGGGGAACATGGACGTTGATGTCGTGACACAGCACTTCAATCCACTTAGGATAGTCGCAGTGCAGCGTTCCCGAGAGCTGCGACTCGACCTCATTCCAGGTGTCGCCGTAGCGAAACTGAATCTCAGGGATAGTGTGGTGCACCAGCGTAAAGGTGCTCATCCAGAAGTGGTAGCCCAGCCAGGGCATGAGCCAAAACTTTACGACGCCCCAGGGGCCGGTGAAGTAAAACAGCGTGGGAAAGAAAACCAGCGCAAAGATCACTACCGCCGCGATCGAGCGCTTGACCTTGCTGTGGTCGCGGGGTTCAAAATTGCGCAAGTCAAAGTGCAGTGCTCCCCAGTGGGCCACCGACGCCAGCCACCATGCCCAGGTCCGCATGGTCTGATACACCACTTGTAAAAAGCCACCCGCACCGGAGTATTCTTCCTTACTCCACGGAGCCCAGGCGTTGTCGATCTCCATATCGTTGGTGTGGCGGTGGTGAATGTCGTGCAACAGCCGCCAGCTGTGGAAGGGGTAAATTAGCGGCAGAAACATGATGTGTCCCAGCCAGTTGTTGACCCAACGGCGATTAGCAAAGGAGCGGTGACCGCAGTCGTGGCCCACTACAAAAAAGCCGGTCAGTGCGGTGCCGGTCAAAAACCAGGCAAACGGCAGCAAGAACCAGGGGGAAAAGGCGATCGCCACATAGCTCAGGGTTACGGCCCCTACGCTGAGCGCTACGGCAGCCCAGGCTTTGCGCGGGTCTTTTTGAAAATAAGCTTTAGGAATAGTTTGAATAACCTGCTTTAGGGTCAGGTCGCTGTAAGGGGTTACATCCGCAGCTCTGGCGGAAGGCTCAAAAATTGCAGTCAAGGAATAGTCTCCACAGAAGTTAAGGTGCGCACATCAGAGCTGGACTGTATTTGCCCAAAAAAAATCTGTTCACCCCGTAGGGAACTGAACAGAGCCTAAGCTTGATTGCAAAATCGAGATATTAACAAGCCGAAACTGCAATAACTCTGATTAACCGCCGCAAACAGCTTAATGGGGGCAAAGATTGGCCCTTGAGAATGCTTATAATTCCTTAACATTTATAACATATTCCGCCCCGCTTGCGATTGGGCTGAGGGTGCGTTAGCAAGACTGCTGTCAGAGGACCGTTGCATTCTATAAATCAGCTCCCCGAAAGCCTAAGCGTTAGCTGACAATAGGGATACCCTTAACGGCAAGTGGCGTTTAGATCGGTAGCCTCTTGAGAGGTGTGAGTGGGCAGATAACGATGGCGGTTGGCCATTTTTTTCTGACTCTAAAGCGGCTGCCCCAGCTGAATGGGCAGGCTACCCCCTGCTGCGCAAGACAAGATAAGCAAGCTTCAAACCCAAGACACTGCCCGTTAAGGCTGATCTAGCCAAATTGTGGAGGCTGTCTTCCATGGATATTCAACAGTTTTTGCACGAATACAACCGAGGCGATCGCAACTTTTCAGGCGTTCGTCTTCATGGGGTCGACCTGCGCGGTGCCACCCTCAGTGGCATCGATCTCAGCGGGGCCGATTTATCCCAGGCTGACCTCAGCGGGGCCGACCTCTCACGGGCCAACTTAGAGCGGGCTAACGTGACCGACGCCGACCTCGTGGGGGCCGACCTCAGTGGGGCCAATCTCAAGCACATCAATTTAATCGGGGCTGACCTAGAGCGGGCCAACCTAGTTGGGGCCGACCTCAGCTGTGGCGACCTGCGCACGGCTAATTTAGAACAGGCCGATCTCCAGGGCGCAACTCTGCGCGAGGTAGCCCTTAGCGGTGCTAATCTCTCCCACGCCAAACTAGCCAATGCCTGGGTTGAAAACACCGATCTCACCCCAGCCGAACTGGATAATACCAGCGGCAATTGGGTCAGATCATCCGATGCTGGCGATGCTGCTGCAAGCTCTCGATGGATCTCGTGGGGGCTGCACTAACGGCCGCTTCCGGCCAAGTTGCCTTTTGCTGCATCGAGATACTTGAAAAAGAAACCGGGTTTCTGCGTCAGAGGCTATCCTCATTGGCAGAAACCCGGTTTTTTGCCGATCGCCGCTTAGTTAGGTGAAAGTCGCTCAGCCAGGCGCGGTTTCCGCTGAGGGTGTCCCCCAGCCAGAGCTAGGGCAAAGCTGTCATCCCAGCCGTTGAAAGCGTAAGTGTGGCCAGGGGCCTCAGAGACCCAGCGGCTAGAGAGAGCCAGACCGCTGAGCACGGTGCCATTACGCGCCGCCTGGCCTGCACTATTGGCGATGAAGGCCAACAGCTTAGAGCCAGAGGAGAGGCCAGCACCCAGGGCGGCGCTGACCTGCAGCGCATAGTCGTATTCCAACAAGAACACGGGCAGCGGCTCGGCGGAAGGGTTAGCAACCTTAGAAAGCAGGAAAGGCCCATAGCAACAGCCTCCGGCATCCCAACGTTGAGGGATACCGGAGGCCGTTGTTTCTACATGTTTCAGGAAATCGTTTAGCGACGGCGGCGAGTAAACCCTAGCCAAGCCAGCGCTCCACCAATCGAAATTACCAGCGGCATGAACGCAGCGGCGGCGCGATAGTGCACATCTTCAGTCGAGTCGAGGCTGATGCCGTCGTAGATGATGCCCTTGTCGCCCACGGGCACGGTCCAGTAGTCGGCGTGGCTCTGGGTGTCGTCTTCAATCGAGACTTCCCAATCACCTGGAATCGACTCGTCGGGCAAGAAGGAGAATCGGCCCTCGCGATCGGTGGTGGTCGCCATCCAGGGCTCGTCGGAGTTGTTGGGGGCATAAATGCTAACCGTTGCTCCCACAAAGGGTTCGCCCGAGCTAAACAGCGACTGAAACTCTAGCTGATTGTCGAGGGTGTAAAAGGTTTCAATCTGGTGCGCATCGGCCTGGGCCGGAAACCCCACCAGCGCTAAACACATCACCAAAGCAACAAGCAACCGTTTCATAGCACAAGCAATCCGTAATTCGTGTGGCCTTTATTCTAGCGAGAGTTGCAGCGAGCTGAAGGCCACACGCCCAAGTCAGGCAGGCGACTCTACCTCATAACTGCGCTAGCCCCTCCACCATCCGCCCGAACGACGGCTTGTCTTGAAGCCCTATCAGCAGAAGTTGGACTTTGGCCCTAGGAGAGATGAACCGTCAGGCACCCGGCAGCACCGCCTTTTTAATCACGCCGTGGACGCCCCAGTTGCCATCGACAATTTGGGTCACACCAAAGTCGGTCGCTACCGACATGAGGCTAATCGCTTCGTCTTCGCCCATGCCCTGGGTGGTCATGAGAAAGTGGCGCATTTTGTGGAAGGCATCGCGCATGGCCTTGTCGATGGATGACTGGCCAAAGATATCTTTTTGGGCTGTATCGCCCAGTTCTTCGAGGTAGTTGGCGTAGCTAAAGCCGTGCACTACATACTCTTCGTCGTTCTCTAGTAGGGGGTAGTAGAGGTCTTCGAGCACGGTGCCCGCCAAGTCGCTCTGCTTGTGGACCGTGACCTGAATCTTGCCGGTAAGGGAGGTTTCGATCGCAGTGCCAGACAGCTCAGAGTCACCTTGGGCGGCGTGGGGGTCGCCCAGCGACAGCAGCGCCCCTTCAACGGCAATGGGGTAATACATGGTGGCCCCTTCGCCAATGCGCCAGTTGTCGATGTTGCCGCCAAAGTAGCTGGGGGGCACCGAGTCGACAAAGTCGGCCTCGCGGGGGGCCAAGCCAATCAAACCAAAGTGAGGGCGAACCGGTACTTTGACGCCCTCTAAGACCTCGTAGTTTTTGTCGATGGTGGCCGGGTCAACGGGCACGCCGGGGTAGTCGATCGTCTCATGGACGACGCCAAAGGGATCGGTTTGGGGCATCCAGCGAAAGTTGTAGAGGGCGGTGGCGTAGTCTTCGGTTTCGGTGGCGTCTAGCTCATAGATAGTGATGACTTCGCGCGGTTTGGGGTCTTCGATCAGGTCCTTGTAGTGAAAGCCCCACCAGGCCGCGGCGTTGCTGCCAAAGGTGCGCCCCTGATATTCGGGGTTGCCACTGGGGCGCGGCACCACGTCTAAGATTTTGACTTCGAGCACGTCGCCGGGTTCGGCCCCGTTAATGTAGATGGGCCCGGTCAGCACATGCACGCCCGCCCCTTCGCCTGCGCCAGTGGTATAGACCTCGGGATCAATGGAGCCAGCACCGCGGCGATCGACACCTTTACCCTCGGGGGTCCAGGCAAAGACGCTCTCGGCACCAGGGTCGCCTGTGACCATGAGCGAGGCGTCGTCGTTGGCGTGGTGGGTGAGAGTTTCAACGGTGACAATGTCGCCGGAGTTAACGGTGAGCTTCGGCTCCAATGACTGACTGAAGTAGCCCCAGTGCACAGTGTCGGCATTGGCCGCCAGATAGTGCTCTTGGGGTGTCTGGGCGATCGCCCGATTGATCATCAGCCCACTCAAACCAAGGGCCACTGCTAGGCCCAGCCCCAGTAGGCCAAAACGCCATTGTCTAACCATTTCGAAAACTCCTCAATGCTGACCAGGAACGACTTAATTGACGTGGCTACGATGCTACGGGGGGGGATGGGTAGGGGTTGTAGTCTAGGGAACATTCCAAAGTAAAGAATTGAGCCGTGGGCAGCATCAGGGGGCGATCGCCGAGTAACTACCCCCCAATTGAGCTGCTGCATAGTAGATTGCTACAGGATGGCGGCGGGGAAAACGGGCATGGGTTTAGACACACTTGTTTTGGGGCTAGACGGATTGCTAGGAGTGGCGCTGGTGGCGATCGCGGCCTTCTACTTCAAGCTGACTCAGTCGCTGGCATCGGCTCCCCACCTTCAGCCGGTAGAGACGCCCCTGCCCGTAGCGTCCTCGTTAGATGTGGTGATTCCGGCCTATAACGAAGTTGACAATATTCGCGCCTGCGTAGAAGCAGTGGTGGCAACTGAACTGCCAGGGTTTGAAGTTTGGATTGCGGACGATCAATCCACCGATGCTACTGGGGCGATCGCCGCAGAACTGGCGGCCCAGCACGCCAATGTTCACCATCTAGCCGTGCCGCCCCGCCCCAACGGAGAAGTGTGGCGCGGCAAGAACTGGGCCTGTGCCTACGCGACAGATGTTGTTCAGGGCGACTACCTGCTGTTCATTGATGCCGACGTGCGGCTGTCGTCGGGGGCCATACCAGCCGCCTTGGCCGAAGCCCAAACCCACCAAGCCGACCTGCTGAGCTGTGCGCCCAAAATTGAGTGCAGCTGCTTTTCAGAATGGCTGGTGCAGCCGATCATAATGAGCGCGATCGCGATCGCCTACGACTTCGAAGCCATCAACGAGTCCACCAGCGTGGATGACGCCTTTGCCGCTGGACCGTTTATGCTGTTTCGCCGCGCTGCCTACGACAAAATCGGTGGCCACGCCACCATCCACGCCGCGATTGTAGAAGACGTAGAACTCGCCCGCCAGATTCGGCGGCACGGCCTGAAGCTGCGCTACGTGCTGGGCATCGACCTGCTGAGCGTGCGGATGTATTCCTCCTTTGCAACCCTGTGGGAAGGGTGGACCAAGAACTACTATCTGGGCACGGAAGAAAACCTGCCGCTGACGCTGCTGTCGGCCTTCACCATCGCCATGGTGTTTGTCATGCCTTGGGTTGGCCTGCTGGCGAGCTTGACCGTGACCCTACTCAAACCCGAACTCTCCTGGTCCATAGCGCTCCTATACGGATTGACGGCGTTAACCCTAGGGGCCTACGGGCTGCTGCGGATCACGGGTCATCGCCGGGTGGGGGTGCCGCTGCGCTACTGGTGGCTAAGCAGCGTGGGCGGCCTGGTGGTAGTGGCGATCGCTCTCACCTCCATCGTCAAAACTAAGACCGGCTGGGGCTGGACCTGGCGGGGGCGATCGCTCAAACCTCAGGCGTAGCTGTCACCGTGTCGAAGGGCTGGTTACCGGCGATCGCCAGTTTTCTTGAGCCGTCTTAGGCGCTCCGGCAGCGATGGCTACAACAGTAAACCCTTATACAGTTGTTCAGGGAGCCGCTAAGCGGTTGACTAATGAATGTACTGCCACTATCCCGTAGGAATGCCGTAGATGGTTAAACGAGTGAGGCCATCGGCTACATATCGCAGACGGTTGGTGCGCTGGCTAGTCGAGTCCGATCGGTCGGGGAAGAGCAGCCACGCTGTCAAACACCCCTGGTGGCAAGTCATGTGTCTAACTGGGGTTGATTACTTCTCCACGCTGGGCTACCAGCCCGGCATTGCGGCCCTAGCGGCTGGGGCACTATCGCCCATTGCGACGTTGATTCTGGTTTTACTAACTCTGTTTGGGGCACTGCCGATCTATCGCCGGGTGTCCGCCATGAGCCCCCATGGCGAGGGGTCGATCGCCATGCTGGAGAATCTGCTGCCGTGGTGGCAGGGCAAGTTTTTTGTGCTGTGCCTGCTGGGGTTTGTGGCGACTGACTTTATCATCACCATTACCCTTTCCGCCGCCGACGCCACGGCCCACATTGTCGAAAACCCCTTTGTCCAGGATTTGCTGCACGGATACGAAGTGCCGCTGACTATCTGCCTGATTGCCTTCCTGGCAGCCGTCTTTTTGAAAGGGTTTCGGGAGGCCATTGGGATAGCTGTTTTTCTAGTCGCGATCTATCTGCTGCTCAACCTGGTGATTATTAGCGTGGGGGGCTACCAGATTTTGACCCATCCCACAGTCATCAGCGACTGGTGGAGCCTAATGTTTTCCAATCACGGCAATCCAGTGGTGCTCCTGGCCTTGTCCGCGCTGGTATTTCCTAAGCTGGCCCTAGGCCTGTCTGGGTTTGAAACAGGGGTAGCGGTGATGCCTTTGGTACAAGGCGATCGCAGCGATACCGAAACCGCCCCAACTGGCCGCATTCGCAACACCCACAGGCTGCTGACCACCGCTGCGGTAATCATGAGTTTTTTCCTGATTACCAGCAGCTTAGTCACGACGCTGCTGATTCCACCGCCGGAATTTCAGGCGGGAGGAGCCGCCAACGGACGAGCGCTGGCCTATCTCGCCCACGAATACCTTGGGGATGGGTTTGGCACCCTGTATGACCTGAGCACGATCTCGATTTTGTGGTTTGCTGGGGCCTCGGCCATGGCTGGATTGCTCAGCATTGTGCCCCGCTATCTGCCCCGCTATGGCATGGCCCCCAGCTGGACCTTGGCCGCCCGACCGCTAGTGCTGATTTTTACGGTGATTGCCTTTGCCGTCACGATTATTTTTCGCGCCAGCGTTGAGGCCCAAGGTGGGGCTTATGCAACGGGCGTGCTGGTGCTGATGAGCTCAGCGTCGTTTGCGGTGACGTTGGCGGCTCGACAGGCGCGATCGCGGCGGGGCATGGTCGTGTTTGGCACCATTACCCTAGTGTTTTTCTACACCACCATTATCAATATTTTTGAGCGCCCCGATGGGGTCAAAATTGCCGCCTTCTTTATTGGTGCCATTGTTTTCACCTCACTGATTTCGCGCGTTTGGCGCTCTACAGAACTGCGGGTTGAGCGGTTTGAAATGGATCCCATCGCTCAGCGTTTCATCCGAGAAGAAAGCGAACATACCATTCGCATTATTGCTAACCGCAAGCAGGCCGGGGATGAACAGGAATATTCCCTCAAGGAAACCGAGGTGCGGGAAGACAATCATATTCCCTCGACCGATTCCATTCTGTTTTTAGAGATCGAGGTTTCAGATGCCTCAGACTTTATGGAGACGGTGCAGGTAGAAGGGGTGCAGGTGGGCAATTACCGCATTTTGAGAGCAAGAGGGTCGGCGGTGCCCAATACAATTGCCGCTATTTTGCTCTACATGCGCGATGAAACCGGCAAGTTACCCCACGCCTACTTTGGCTGGATTGAGGGCAACCCGATTCAATATCTGCTGCGCTTCATGTTATTTGGAGAAGGCGATATTGCCGTGGTCACTCGGGAGGTGCTGCGCAAAGCCGAAAAAGCCCCCAGACGCCGTCCGGTCATTCATGTAGGCGGTTAAGGATCGCTAGATTGCCCCTCGGACCCTGCTAGCTGCGAGGGGCATACATCATCACCAAAACGCCGAGCAGCACCACCCAGCCCCCCAACAGATCAAAGCGATCGGGTTTCACCTGGTCAACCAGCCACCCCCAACCGATGGAAAGCACGACAAATACGCCACCGTAGGCGGCGTAGGCCCGGCCAAAATGGGTGGGCTGTAGGGTGGGCACTGCGCCATAGATGCCCAAAATGGCCACCCCAAGCACCGCTAACCAGGGGCTCTTGCCCTCGCGTAGCGCCAGCCACACTAAATAGCCCCCGCCGATTTCGCACAGGCCCGCGAGGATAAAAAACAATAGAGATTTTGCCATCATGGTTGACGCTGCCCAGGTGGGTTGGCGGCAGTCTGCGTTAGAGCGGGGGCACGTTTTTTGAAAACGACCTTCAGCCCCGATCGCGGCCTGAGCGTAGGAATCGGCGTCATCTCTAGATTCTGATCGGGCACCAGATCCCAAGTGTAGTAGCGCAGCAGATGGGCCGCCACCAGCTTGATTTCGAGCTGGGCAAAGGCTAGCCCTAGGCAGATCCGGGGACCACCGCCAAAGCCCACTAGGCTAAAATCGGCGCGCTTGTGCTCAGCACGGTTGGGGCTGAAGCGATCGGGGTCGAAGCGATCGGGGTCGGTGTAGATGGTGCGATCGCGGTGGGCAGCATCGATTCTATACAGCGCCATCCACCCGGCAGGCACGCGGTAGCCATTGAACTCAAAGTCTTTGACCACGCCGCGAAAGCCACCGCCCACGGGTGGGTACAGCCGCTCAACCTCTTTGACAATCTGGTCGAGGTAAGGCATCTGCCGAATCTGCTCTAGGGTGACGCGATGGTCAAAGACCGGCCCAGAAGGGCCATCGCTCGTCTCCATCAGCCGCGCCTGCTCCTGCCGCGCCTGCTCCCATACCTCGGGGTGCTGCGCCAGCGACATCACCAGCGAGGTCAACATCGAAGTAGTGGTCTCGTGCCCGGCAAACAGCATCAGCAGCGCCTGGGCCTTGAGTTCTTCGAGACTGAGGCGGTTGCCCTCCTCGTCCTCACTCTGCACCAGCAGACCCAAGGCATCGTGGGTGGGGTGAGCTTGGCGCTCTTTCACCACCTGCTCAATGTGGTGCAGCAAGCGATCGCGCGCTTTGACGGCTTTGCCAAAGGGCATCCACCCCCAGCGAATTGGTGGAGCAAAGAGGCCATTGGTTAAATCGGCAAACCACTCCGACATCTGCGTGGTCTGGCTGCCCGGCTCACTGCCCAGCAGCAGTGTGCTGGCGATGTCAAAGGTGAGCTGCTTCATGTCGTCAAACCAGGTGAGCTGGCCCTGGGCAGCCCATTTTTGGGCGTAGCGCTCGGTGAGGCTCTGCATGGTTTCTACGTACCCAGTCAGGGCCGGTCCGTGGAAGGCGGGCATCAGCAGCTTGCGGTTGCGGCGGTGCTCTTCACCCTCCTGCAAAAACAGCGACTCACCCAAAAGTTCCTTAAACGTGCCAGGCCACCCCTCCCGCCACGAAAAGCTGTCCATATTGGTGGAAAGCACAAACTGGTTGGCCTCTGCCCCCATCAGTACGACCGTAGGGCGACCCAGTAGGCGCGTCTTGAAGATAGCGCCGTACTTAGCCTGGCGCTTTTTGGCAAACTCGCGGTCAAACAAAAAATTGAGGGTTTCGCCCACAACCGGAAGGCCAAAACTTCCGGGAGGCAGCGGGGTAGAAGCAACCATAAACAGTAGTGGAATGCAGTGGTCGAAGACCGATCGCGAAGACTGTAGTCAAAGACCAGTCCCCAGAACCAGTGCATTTTAGAGTAGCGCGGAGCCGCGATCGCATGCCCTAGGCAATTCAGCCAACTCTAGCTAGCAGAAGCTATTTTGTGCCCGGATGCGGTGATCAGCTGCTTGAAGGTTTCTTCCGAGGCCTGAGAGCTAATGGTGACGGTTTTTGCCTGAGTATCGATGTCAATATCGGCCTCAGGTTCAGTGGTCAAAATCAAATCTTTTAGCTCTTGCGCCGATTCTTGATCGCTCAGCGTCGGAACCTGGAACGTCAATGCCATGCTGATTTCTCCACTTCTACGTCCATACTGTAGGCCGTCCACAGCAACGCTGCCGTCTGTAGAAGGGTTGAAACTGGTGGGAAGGCAGGATGGACTTTGTGAATGCGATCGGGGGTTCAAGGTGCAGGGTATAGGGTTTAAGGCTGACCATAAACCTTATACCCTATACCCCTTCAACCTTTCTGCATGAGTCTCCCACCGCCCTAACCCAAGACCGGCGGCAGTTCTTCGCCCTTGTAGTCACGGGTTGGCACCGGAAACCCGCAGGAGGTGCCGTCTTGATGCATCACCTCGTCGTCCCAGGGCAGACGGTAGCGCTCTTTCACCATGTCTTTCATGTAGGTGTAAGGGCAGTCTTGAGCACCGCCTTTGACCGCCACATAGCCGCGATGGCCAAACTGATAAATGTTATTCTCCACGCCCCAGTGAATGCGGGCCTCGCGCACCAGGTCGGGGCGCACTTCGGCGGTGATAATTTCGTCGGGGCGGTGGCTGCCCATCACCAGCGGCGTGCCGTCAAAGTTGACGATCATGCCCTCGCCCATGGAGTCGAAGCTGCCGTCGCTGCCGCACATGCACACCGATGCCGTTACCATCAGGTTGCAAAAGGCGTTGGCCTGGTTGGTAATTTGCCAAGAGTGGCGAATGGGGGCTGTGTAGCCCGCCGTACGAATCATGATCTCGGCTCCCTTGTAGGCGCACTCACGGGCCATTTCAGGAAACATGCCGTCGTGGCAAATAATCAAAGCAATCTTGCTGCCGTTGGGGCCGTCGCAGACGGGAATGCCTACGTTCCCCGGTTCCCACGGCTCTACAGGAATCCAGGGGTGGAGCTTGCGGTAGTAGAGCTTGAGTGCGCCCTGGTTATCGATAATGATGCCGCTGTTGTAGGGGTTGCCCTCGGGGTTGTACTCCATGATCGAGAAGCAGCCCCAGATGTCGTTGTCGATGCAGGCCTGGCGAAAGGCGGCAACCTCAGGGCCATCCAGGCTGCACATGATGGCGGGGTTGGTGTCCATCGACAGCCCGTGGAGCGAATATTCGGGGAACACCACCAGATCCATTGAGGGCAGGTTGCGGCGGGCTTTGGCAACCATTTCGCAGATGCTTTGGGTCTGGGCGGCGAGGTCGTCGGGGGTGACAACGTTGGGCAGTTGCATCTGCACCATGCCCAGCACCACGCCGTTGGGAGATTTATTTAAGCCACCAAGTCCACTCATTTGCTATCTCTCTGGAACAACCTGACTCGAAAGTCGAGTAGCACTATAGGTCTAAGGCATTGCGGTGTTGGTGTTCAATATTACGTAATTATTGCCTCTTCCCTAACTGGGGAATGGCTACAGCTATAGTTCGGCGGCTGCTACAGTAAAGGCGCTTGTATTGCCGGATCCTTAGCGCTATGCCTACCCCAAAAATCACCCTGGTTGCGCTCGGATCTACGGGCGACTGTATGCCCATGCTCGCCCTGGCCCAGGGTCTCCGGCAAGCCGGATACCAACCTACTGTTGTCACCCACGAGGCCTTCACAGGCCTGGTGGAATCCTACGGTGTAAAGGTTGCGCCCCTGGCAGGAGACTATCGGGTATTCTTTCGATCGCAGGAGGGGCAGCGGTTTTTAAGGGGCGAGTTTCTGCCGTGGGAACCAGTGCCCCAGTTTGCCAAGAATTTGCCCAGGCAGCTAGAGCAGGTTTTGGCAGCGGCCCAGGGCAGTCAGGCCATCATCGCGGGGCCACTGGCGCTGTGGAGCTATCACGTCGCCGAAGCGCTAAACCTGCCACTGATTGTTGCGGCCAGCCTCCCCATCGTAGAGACCGGGCTGTTTCCGTTTCTTGGGTTTGGCGACATACCAACGAGCGTCAATCCGGTGCAGTCAGCGCTGAATTGGGCCAGCTATCGCTTAGTGGGTGTGCTGGGCTGGGTACGCGATCGCCCTATCCTAGAGACCTTTCGGGAGAGACATCAGCTGCCAGCGCTGCCGCCGCTTGGCCCTCGGTATCGCGCTCACCATCCCAAACAGTTGCAGCAGGTGCCAATTTTGCACCTCTACAGCGAAGCCGTCATCCCCCGCCCTGCTGACTGGGCTCAGTCGTCCCATCCGGTGCATGTGACCGGCTACTGTTTTCCTCGAGCGTCTCAACCCTACACGCCGTCCCCAGACTTGCAAAACTTTCTCGCCCAGCCCCAGGGAGAAGGTTCTACTCCGACGATTGCCCTCGGCTTTGGCAGTATGGCGGTTGCCGATGAGCAGGCAATGCTTCAGCTGTTGCTGGAAGCGGTAGATCGAGCCAACGTTAGTGCGGTGCTGCTGGCAGGCTGGGGGCTCACTCAAACTGGGCAATTGACTGACCTGGTTTACGCCACCCCCTCCATGCCCCACGACTGGCTGTTTCCCCAGGTGTCGGCTGTGGTGCACCACAGCGGATCAGGAACAGTTGCGGCTGGGCTTCGGGCCGGTTTACCCGCCGTAACGGTGCCTTTTTTTGGCGATCAACCCGCTTGGGCAAACCGCCTAACTCAGCTTGGGGTTGCGCCGCCGCCCATCCCCATTCAAAACCTGACGGCGCACAATCTGGCCGCTGCGATCAAGCAGGTATTGAGCAGCCCAACCATGGCCGCAAAAGCCATAGCCCTAGGAGAAACCATTCGCGCTGAGGATGGCGTTAACTGCGCTGTCAGCATTATTCAGGCCTTCGTAGATTCAGTGGGTTGGTGATCAGATGCTCTGGGGCTTAGCCCACCAACCACTGCCAGCCCCAAAAGGTGGCCATACCGCCCGCGATGGTCAGTAGCAGGTTTTTGCGCCACAGGGCGAGGATGACACAGGCGATCGCCCCCACCAGCCGCGCATTCTGCCAGCCCAGCCATAGCGTTTCGCCGTCGGGCAGCACCACCGCAGGCACCACGATCGCCGTCAGCACCACCGCAGGCACGTAGCCCAGCGCCCGCACCAGAGTTGACGACAGCTGAATGCGGCCGCTAAAGGCCAGCAGCACATAGCGAATAGCAAACGTTACCAGGGCCATGGAGGCGACGAGGAGCCAGTCATTCATAGAAAGTTTTGAGTTTTGAATTTTGAGTTTTGAATTGGCCGGGCGTTATCGTTTGGCCTTGGGTCGGGAGGTGAGGCGGGTTTCAAGCCAGTAGCCGGTTGTGACACCTGCGATCGCCGCCACCATCAGCCCCAGTTTGTGGGGCAACCCGTTCGCCAGCACTGCTACAATCCCGGCCACGACAATCGCCCCTACCATCGGTCGGGTCGTCGCGTAGGGGACGATCATGCCGATAAACGTGGCCACCATGGCAAAATCTAGCCCCCAAGCTGCTGCGTTGGGGATCAGCTGGCCTACCGTCAGCCCCAGCCAGGTGCAGAGAATCCAGTTGCCGTACATGGTCACGGCTGCGCCCAGGTAGTACCAGTGCTTGTGGGGGCTGAGGTCGGGCTGCACGTAGCGGCGAATAGCGATCGCAAAGGCTTCATCGGTCAAAAAGAAGCCAATCACCACCTTCCACCGCTGAGAGGCCCCTTGCACGTAGGGCAACAAGCTAGCGGCATAGAGCATGTGGCGCAGGTTGACGACCACCGTGGTGAGCACAATCAAAGGCAGGGTGCTGCCCGCCGCCAACAGCCCCAGGGCAATGAATTGCGACGACCCAGCAAACACAAAGGCCGACATCCCGATCGTCGCTCCAAAGGACAGACCGCTGCCCTGGGCCAGGGTGCCAAAAATAATGCCGAAGGGAACTGCCCCCACCACTAGGGGAATGATGTCTCGTGCCCCGGCCAGCAACTCTTGGCGGGGAGAGCGCACTCCAAAGTCTGACGCTATAGCCAAAAGAAATCTCCGAAAAGCAGGATGACTCTTTCCATTTTGAGTTAGAAGGTAGAAGAGGTATCACGGCTTTTCACTATGGCAGACGCTCCCCAGCAAATTTGTATTCTCGGTGGTGGCTTTGGTGGCCTCTACACCGCCCTGCGCCTCAGCCAGCTGCCGTGGGAAGGCACCCCACCGACGATTACTCTAGTCGACCACCGCGATCGCTTCCTCTTCCTCCCCCTGCTCTACGAGCTGGTCACCGACGAACTGCAAACTTGGGAAGTAGCACCGCCCTACGCCGAGCTGCTGGCCGGGACTGCGGTGCAGTTTCGCCAAGCAGAAGTTAGCAGTATTGACCTCGACCAGCACCGCGTCAGCCTTAGCGACGGCGTGACGCTCACCTACGATCGCTTGGTTCTAGCCCTGGGCGGCAACACCCCGATGCACATGGCTCCCGGTGTGGCCGAACACGCCCACGCCTTCCGCACCCTAGAAGATGCCTACCATTTAAAGGAACGCCTGCGTCTGCTCGAAGCCTCCGACGCCGAGAAAATTCGTGTTGCGGTAGTGGGCGGCGGCTACAGCGGTGTCGAGCTAGCCTGCAAAGTAGCGGAACATTTAGGGGAACGGGGCCGGGTGCGCCTGATCGAAAGCACCGATATGATTCTGCGCACCTCGCCTGAATACAACCGTGAGGTGGCCCAAAAGGTGCTCTCTGACCTGAGCGTTTGGATCGATCTTGAAACCACCGTAGACAACGTCACCGCCGACACCATCAGTCTCACGTTCCGTGAGCAAACCGACATCTTGCCTGTAGATCTGGTGCTGTGGACCGTGGGTACTCAGGTCAATCCTGTCATTGCCGACCTACCCCTCAAGCACAACGAGCGCCAGCAGGTGGTCGTGAAGCCGACCCTAGAGGCGATCGATGTTCCCGGTGTCTATGCCCTGGGCGATGTGGCCGACTGCCGCGACGCCGAGAGTCAGCAGGTGCCCACCACGGCCCAGGTTGCCCTGCAACAGGCCGACTTTGTCGGGTGGAATATTTGGGCTGAGATCAGCGATCGCCCCCAGCTCCCCTTCCGCTATCGCCACATGGGCGAAATGCTTACCCTTGGCACCAGCCGCGCTACCCTCACCGGGTTGGGCATTCAGCTCGATGGCGAGCTGGCCCACGTCGCTCGGCGCCTGGCCTACCTCTACCGCATGCCGACGTTCTCACACCAGGTGCGGGTAGGGTTGAACTGGATGACTAAACCTCTGCGAGATGCGCTGGCAGCACAGTAAGCAGCAGTAGCAGAATCACGTTAGCTCCCTGTAGGGGTAGGGGGTAGAGACCGCAGTGTTTTCCCCGCCAGTGCTGCTGGGGATGAACCTACGGTTTTGAACCCAGCTTTGGTAGAGCTGTAGCCACTTCGGTGTGGGAAGATTGGGCATCTCTGAAGCGTTCAAACCTCTGAACACTCAGACCCTGGCAATGTCTCGACTGAACTGGCGACGGCTACACCTGGGGAGATTATGTATCGATCGCGCCCAGCTTGTTTGGCGGCATAGAGCGCCCGATCGGCTAGGGCCAGGGCGGTGGTAGCCTTGGTGCAATGCTGGGGCACTGCCGCATGGATGCCGAAACTCAGGGTGAGCTTGTGCGTGGGGGCATCGGCGATCGCCACTTTAGCGATCGCGCCCTGCATCTGCTCGACCACCTCGATGGCACCCGCCAGTTCAGTATTGGGCAAGAGCACCACAAACTCTTCGCCCCCATAGCGAGCTACCAGATCGGCGGGGCGTTTGAGGCAGCGCTTGAGGGCCTGGGCTACCGCTACCAGGCAGGTGTCGCCGCTGGGATGGCCATAGGTGTCGTTAAACTGCTTGAAATAGTCAATATCAGCGAGAATCAGCGACAGAGACTGCTTTTCTCGCTGTAGGCGTCGCCATTCTCGCGATAGCTGCCGGTCGAAACAGCGTCGATTGGCAATTTGCGTGAGGCTATCGGTGTTTGAGATGCGCTCTAGCTCCTGGTTAGCCGCGCTCAAACGCTGATGCAGCTCGGCATGTTGAATCGAAATTTCGAGCTGCTGCACAACCAGGGTCAAGGTTTCGACCTCTTGCTGGGCCCAGGGACGGGCGCAGGGATCATTTTGCACCACCAAGCCGCCCCACAACTGACCCTGTTGGTGAATCGGCAAACACAGCTCTTGAGGAACGCTGGTGCTGCAAGACGCCCCGCCGTGGGGAGGAATCGGGGCCGCTTCGATCAGGCAAATCTGTTGCTCGGTGAGGGTAGGCACCACCGGGGAATGGTGCTCTAGACAGGGGCAACCCAACCCTTGGACGCAGAGCTCTGAGGCCAGACTGTCGCCGGAGAGGGCCAGCAGTTTGCAGCCCTGGGGATCGCAGGAGCGGTAAACCATCACCCGACGCGCCGTCAGCAATTGCTGAATCGCCTTGACGGTGCTGTTGAGAATGTCTTGCAGATGAATAGAGGCGTGAATGTCCTGCACGATCTGCCGTGAGATCGCCTCCCACTGAGCCTGAAACTGAGCCCGCTTGCGCAGCTGGCTCAGTTCTAAATGGGTGCGAATGCGGGCCAAGAGCTCGATCGCATTGAAGGGCTTGGTGACATAGTCAACCGCGCCGCACTCAAAGGCCTGGGCCAAATGCTCAATCTCATGGCTAGCCGTCAAGAAAATAATCGGGATATGCGCCGTCGTCAGATTCTGCTTAAGCTGGGCGCACACGTCGATGCCGCTCATCTCTGGCATCATCAGATCGAGCAAAATTAAGTCGGGCTTGACATCGTTTAGTCGGTCTAAAACCTGCTGCCCCCGGGTGGCAAAGGTGGTGCGATAGCCCACCGCGTCGAGCATCTTCTGCAAAACTTTGAGATTGGCAGGCACGTCGTCAACGGCCATAATCAGGCACTGATCGGGCGCAAACTCTGGGGGCTTAATCATTGGAGGGAGCCTCACCAAAAGCCGCGACCTGGTGAGTCAGCGTCTCTAGCAGGAGCGCAAACGCATTCACGGTGTAGGGCAAATGCTCCCAATCAAACTGCTCTAGCTGCATGGTCAGGGTGGTCAGGTAGTCAAATAGCGGTGGGTAGGGGTAAACCGCGATCGCCCCTTGCAGTCGTTCGACAAAAGTTTCGAGCGATCGCGTTTCTAGGGTTTGCCGCAGCGGTTGCCAGCAGTCAACGGCGATCGCCTGGAGCTGGGTGAGCAACGCCAACAGCCGCTCTGGGCCGATGATTACCGAGTCAGCGGCGATCGGACTGGATGTGATCGCCGCCGACCTGACGCTAGAACGACCCTCTAATGCTGGGAGCATCCCAGAGCCAACCACACGCTGCATCAATTCTAAGATTTGCTGACGCTTGACGGGCTTGTGCAGCAGCCCATCGTACAGGTCGTTGGCGAGCATGGTTTCGCCCTCATAGCTGAGCGAAGCCGTGATCAAAATGATGGGAATAGAGCGAGTTGGCTCATGCTGCTTTAGGGCCAGGGCCGCCGCCTGACCATCCATCAGCGGCATCCGCAGATCGAGCAAAATCAGGTCAGGCAGGTGCGTCTGCGCCATCTGCACGCCCTCCAGCCCATTCTCGGCAAACAACAGGCGATGGTGAGTATTGCGAAAGTAGCCCGCGATCAACTCTTGGTTTGACCGAGCATCATCTACTACCAAAATTTTGAGCGGTGCCCACTGGTTTAGATCGGCTTCTGCCTCGATCGCCGTCGGCTGGGAGCTACCCTCAGGGGCGATCGCCACCCGATTAAATTCACAGATAAACGTACTCCCCCGCCCTAACTGACTCTCGACCTCAATAGTGCCGCCCATCAGCTGGGTGAGCCGATAGGTGATCGCCAGCCCTAGGCCCGTACCACCAAACTTGCGATCGCTCTGGCCGTAGCTTTGGGTAAAGGCATTAAAAATGCGCTGCTGATCGGCTTCGGCAATGCCAATGCCCGTATCGGCCACAGAAATCTTTAAATTGACTGAGGGTTCGCCTTGGGCCGCTGGCAGCCTCGTACAGGCCACCTCGATATCGACATGGCCCTGCTCGGTAAATTTCAGCGCATTGCCGACTAAATTAAACAAAATTTGCCGCAGTCGTACCTCGTCAAGCCACAGCGCCTTGGGCAACCCGGTACCCAAAATCATGCGCAGCCGAATGCCTTTTTGCGCCGCCTTTTGCTGAAAAATATGCTGAATATCTTGGATCAACAGCGCAATATCCGTCGGCTCCAGCTTGATATCCATCTGACCCGCCTCGATCTTAGACAGGTCAAGAATGTCGTTAATCAGCGACATCAGGGTCTTGCCGCTAGACGAAATCGCCTCTAGATAGTCCAGCGCCACCGGGTTTTGAATAATGGTTTGCAGCAGATCGGTAAATCCCAGTACGGCATTCATCGGCGTGCGAATCTCATGGCTCATGTTGGCCAAAAATTCGCTCTTGGCCCGGTTCGCCACCTCGGCGCGTTCTGCCGCCTGCTCTAGGGCCACATTCGAAAAGTTCAGCACGGCCAGCATGAGGGTGCTGCGTAAATCGGCGGCCGCTTCGAGCTGCCGGGGCGACCAGACCACAGATCGCTCCCGCACCAACTCTTTCCACAGGTCAAACGAATGGCGGGGGCAAAGCTTGGGTTCCCCGGCCTCATCAAGGGTGACGCTGGTGCCCAGCTCGCCCGCCCAGTGCACCGTTTCGATCTGCTCCGGGCGAAACAGCAATATGTGGTACGACACGGGCCGGGGCTGCTGCAAAAAGATCGAGATCGCCAGAACACCAGCCGGTTTCACCGACCACTGCTGGCTGGAGGGGTAGACCTGCGCCAGCGACTGGGTGGCAAACACTTGGTCTTCGCCCTGCTCGGCCAGCCAGTCAATCAGAGCTTTGATCTCGGCCTGGGCCGGAGTAGACCCCACCAGGGCGTAGTCCTGATCTAAAACCAGAGCGGCCCCCTCGGCCCCAAACATGTCCAGCAGCAGATGGGCATTGGTGGTGAGGGTTTTGAGCACCGCGTCTTCGGTTTCGTTGATGGCGATGCCGAGCTGACCCAGCAGGGTTTTGTTTTGGGCCTGGTAATAGCGGCGCTCTTGCTCTTGGCGACGCATCAGCTCTAAGCTGGCCACCTTGACCAGCATCGTAAACGCCATGCGGGTAATTTTGGGCACCGACTTGGGCTGGTAATGATGGCAGGCCACCAACCCCCACAACCGCTGATCGTCGGTGAGTGAGAAGGTCATGGAGGTGCTAACGCCCATGCGGTGTAAATAGTCGATGTGGGGTGGCGATACCCCCCGCAGCTCGGCGGCACCCAGGTCTAGGGGGCCACGCGTGATGGGGTTTTCCTCCGGGATCAGCGGCACGGGCACATAGTCGAGATCAGGAATAAACCGGAGCGGATTTTCATAAAATAGCGATCGCGCCTCGCGGGGAATATCCGTGGCCGGATAGTGTAACCCCAGATAGCTCTCGTGGTGGCTGCGGTTGACTTCCGCCACCACCACCCCGCTCTGATCGGGCTGAAAGCGATAGACCATCACCCGGTCAAACCCCGTCAACCGCTGAATCTCGTGGGCAAAAATCTCGACCAGCGCCTGCAAATCTGAGGCGGTGCCAAAGGCGGCGATCGCCGTGTTGATTTGGCAGCACAGCTCCTCCGAGATAGGTTCATCGGCGGTCTGCGGCTCTAGCTCCATCAGCAGAGTCTCTTGCTGCCAGTGCAGGCTAACCGCAAAGGACTGCTCAGTCGTCGGAGGGGTCAGGGTGAGGTAGGCCGACGCGTGGGTTTGGTTGAGGCAGTGGCGCAGCAGCTCAATATCGGCGGCCGCAAAGACCACAGTCAAGGGCTGCCCGATCAGCGCAGCGGGAGGCTGGTGCAAGAGTCCTTCAACGTTGGCGCTCACCTGCAAGATCGTCAGGTCTGGATAGCTCAGGGAGAGCAACAGGCCGTGGGGCTGCATGTTCTTGATAAAGCGAATCGGATAGGGATTGCAGACCTCTAGGGCAAGCAAATCGTCATTGTTGAGCGATCGCGGGGGTCTACGGTCAAGAGTTTCAGTCATGCCAACCTAGCCGAGGAAGTGCTAGCAGCCGGCAGCTGTTAGCGTTTACATCATGTTCAGCTGAGAGCCGCTAATTGTGCTTTCAGATACACGCCATACCGTTCATGATGCCCATAACTAAGGCCTTTGGGAGCTAAATTACCCAACCTAAAGTAATTCGAATTGTTCGATCGCAACGTTGACAATTGCGGCTTTGCTCAACCAAATATGCTGTCTAGCATCCCCATAGCAAAACCACCCTAACTGGATGCCTAGGGTGGCCTTGATCTCACTGACTGAGCTTCTACGAGAGGGGGCTAAATAACCGGCATTTCACCGTTGGCTAGCCAGTAGGCGCAATCTTTGCCGAGCTGGGCCTGGGCCACAGACTCATACCACTCAATATCCTCAGCCGTGAGAATGTCGCGCCAGCGGCCATTGGTGCCCTTGTTGATAAAGGTTTTGGCTCCACCCGCAAAGATCTGGCCACCCAAGGGGGCGATCTGCTCAGCGTGGCGCTTCATGTAGTCGAAGGTGCAGTGCTTCACAACCTGGTCCCACTGAGCCTCGTCGGCGGGGATTTCGAGAAAATCGGCAATGCGGCGCATCTGACCGGGCAGATCTTGCTTGAGCTGGGCGTAGTGCACCATCAGCACGTTGGGCAGGTGGCGCACCTCCCACCACGAGCGCATGTTGTCCCACAGCGACCAGAAGGGATAGCCGTCGTCCTGCAACCAGTCATGGAAATACTGCCGAATCGAGCTGCAGGGCGGTTCGAGGGGTGGCCCCACCAATCCAGGGGTGTTGTTCACCAAGTCGTAGAACAGGTCATTGGCGTTGGCATGGTGGTTGTAGAGGCTCCACAGCACATCGCGCCCGTCGCGGCCAATGTAGATGTACTTCGCTTGAGGTGAAAAGACCAGGGCATCCACCGGCAAATGGGTCTTGAGAAAGCGGCGGTGGGCTTGGACCTCCATAGCGGCCAGTTTCACCGGGGCAGGGGGCACCCGCAGATCCATCCAGGGCGATATATCGCCGACATTGAGCCCCTCCTGACCGTTAAAAATTAGCTGGGCGATAATCTGCTGCATCCAGGTGGTGCCAGACTTGCCGTAGGTGGCAATGACAATGTCGTCGTCGCGAAACTGAAAGTCATTCCAGATGGTGGAGTCGAAGTGGTGGCTATGCAGTTCGCGGGTCTTGACTGGCCAGTTATTGGCCCAGGCTCTGCTGGGGTCTGCAACGGAGGTTTGAGCAGGCTTGTGGATGGCTTGGGTCATAAATGGATCTCCTTGGAAGAGGCAAAATGTAGTGGTTGTTACACAGCTCCAATAGCTACAAGCGGCGGCGTGGGCTTTCCTGACAAACGGTGATTTTGTTAATCAACGTTCGTAGCATCCCGCTTGGCTTTGAGAACAGTCGAGCGTTACAGCCTCAGAACACGGACAGAACGGCGGTAGGGCGATCGCCCGCCCAACCCATCTCCTATTCCTAGGGCTGCCAAAAATCTGTCAGCGCCACGGTGTAGGTCTGGGTGGCCTCGTTGTAGGCAAGGCGGTAGCGGGTGGGGTAAAGCCCCGGTTTGGCGTAGCTTTGGGGAAGGGCAAAGGCTCCTTCAAAGTCCTGCTGGCTGCGGAGAAAGTCGAAGGACACCATGGGTTCGATAAAGGCGATCGCCCCTTCATAGAAGCCGTAGATCAGCGTGTGGTCAAAGCCGTGGGGATGGCCCTGAAACTCTGCCGCCGTGGGGTCGGCCCAGTGGGCACCCATGCGGGGTTCGGCACTGTCGGGGGCCATCACATAGCCGGCCGGAATGTGTTCTGGGGCGGGAGTTTTGTAGGCTTTCTGCAGGTCGGCCCCTTGGGCGGTAATGGCCTCGCGCTCGGCGGGGGTCAGGGTGTAGGCATGAATATCGAAGTGGGCATCGCCGTAGATGGGCTCGGGGGAGTGACCATGGGGCCGCCAGTCAATGGCAATGTGGTCGATCGCCGTAGATTCAGCCTGAAAGGGCAGGGGCAAGAGGAGTTCAGTCCCCTCCTGGGGCAGCCCGGCCAGGGCCGCCGCCGTGATCATCACCCCCACCTCTTGGGGATGGTTTTGGCTGTCTAGAGCAACATAGGTGCGCACGGTGCCCTTGCCCAAGGGTTGGGGCTCGCCTTCGATCACCGACGGGTCGGTGTTGTCTTCAGAGGCTGAGGCCATGCCCGCGATCGGCTGGGGAGTGCTGTCTAGCGTCAGGGTTGACACCTGAGAGTAGCCAGTGGCTGAGAGCAGCACCAGGGCAGCGCTGGAGCTGTAGAGCAGAATTTGAAAGGGACGCATGGGGGGCTTTGGGGGTGAAGGGGTGGATGGGTAGGGGGTGGGCGGGTAGGCGGGTAGGTGGGTAGGGTGGGTAGGGTGGGCATTGCCCACCGGGGCACTGCGGGGTGAAGTCGCTATAGGCTGGACCATCGATACGTTGATCAATGGCGGGGGCCGGACACTGAGAGTGAAAGAAGGACTCAACTTAGCCGAGGGAACCTTTTGCCCAGGGCAGTTGCCAGGGGCAGTTGCCAGGGGCAGTTGATGCAAAGAGGACATCCTGGTGGCTTGCCAGCCTGACTATCGAGCTTCGACGAGGGTGAGCTGATCGACTAGGGCGGGCAGGTGCTCGGGGCTGAGGACGGCCTGATATTTGACGGCCATCGCTGGGGTCAGCAGCTCTAGCATGAGCCGGTTTTCGACCCAAAACTCCACCACGTCAAACACACCGTCGCGGCTGGCAAACAGCACCCGCCAGCCCTCGCGATCGCCAATTCGCTCAATTTCTTCGAGGTTAATGGGCACCGAGATGGCGGCATGAAACGCGGAATACTGGGTCGGCTGCGGATTTAGCCGAAACCCTGCCTGGCCCTGGTGGCTATCGGGAAAGATCTCTGACCCGGCGGGATAAAACTCGATCGCGGTGCCAGCGGTATCCGCAGCGAGGGTCATATAGCTACCGGGGTTGACCGGGAAAGGCACAACATAGCCCTGAAAAATTTCGGCCATGACGGTGGCCACGTGGAGCGGGTTATAAACGCCGACAGAAATGTGGTGAATCATTGAAATCTCCTGGGTTGGTAAGGGAGGACAGCGGATGAGTTAGCGCAGTTGGACGCCGTACTTGGCGCAGATTTCCTGCATGGTTTCCATGTCGGTGGTCAAGTCTGAAATGCGATCGCCCATTTCGAGATAAAACGCTTCGGCAGAGGCGGGGGCGAGCAAGAGCAGTGCGCGTGCCATCGGGGAAAGAATCTTAAAGCCGTGCACAGCATTGGCTGGCACATGGGCCACACTGCCCGCCGTGCAGATTTGCTGCTGGTTGCCAATTTGTACCTCCAACTCCCCTTCGAGAATGTAGAAGGTCTCTTCCCAGGGGTGGCTATGCAGAGGGGCACCTGACCCAACGGTATCGCTGAGTTCAGCTAGGGCGTAATAGCCGTTGGTGTCTACGGTCGTGACTTTGCGAACAACAGTGTGGGTCAGCATTTGATAGGCTCGACCCTCATCGGCACCTAAGAAAACCGGGCGTTGGCGTTGCAGAGTAATCGTCATTGGGGGTTCTCCTTACAGCAAGTAGTGAAGGTGGTTCTGCAACCTTGGCAGCGGCAGAACCACCAGGGGCATTCCCGATCGGGAATGGGAAGCAAAGCATCGAGTCAGCCAGGGAAAGCAACCTTTGCACGGCCAGTTGCTAGTCCCTGATTCACTCAACCCTTGCCGGTTGGTGATTAACCATGTCCCCAATATCGTCAGAAAGCCCCGCTGTCACCAGAGAAGATACGGATAGTTAGGCGATCACTTAGACCCCTCAGTTAGGCATCAGATTTGAGTTAGTCGGACCTGCTTGAAGGGCGGCTCATCCAGGGTTATGCGATGGTCAAGACCAACCCGGAGCCATCGCCCTAGCCCATCCTTAACTCGAACTTATCTCGGTTAACTGAAGTAAAATAAGTGACATTCTTGGGTTTGCTGCTGACGTATTGCTGAATTGTCATTTTTTGACCCATCTGACCATCTATGCCCGCCAAAAAGAGTCGCCGCCGGGGAGTCGTACTATCGTTAACGGGCCAGCGCAAGCTCGATGCAGCACGGCGGCAACTTGAGCAAACCCTCAACAATGGCGATCGCTTCACCCTGGAAGAAATTAGCGATCGCACCCGCCTTGCCCTCAGCACCGTCACCCGCGTGCTCGACGGCCAAAACGGCGTCGACAAACAGACTCTCGACCTATTCTTCGCCGCCTTCGACCTGCTCCTAGAGCGCACCGACTACCAACACCCCAACGCAGGCGATCCCCCCTCACCAGTCCTCCACACAGCATCCCACCCCCCTACCCCCTACCCATCCACCCTCCCACCCCCTACCCCCCTCACCCTCGACCGGGGCGAAGCCATCGACGCCTCCCTCTTCTACGGCCGCGCCACCGAGCTTGACACCCTAGAGCAGTGGATTCAGCGCGATCGCTGCCGGCTAGTCGCCATCCTCGGCATGGGCGGCATCGGTAAGACCGCGCTGTCGGTGAAGCTGGCACAGCGGGTGAGTGAGTGGGAGGGTAGAAGGGTGGATGGGTGGATGAGTTCGCCAAAAGCCGATGCCTTAGACAACCAAGCAACAAATTCCCTCTCTACCCACTTACGTACCCATCCACTCTCCCACTCGCCTACCCATCCACCCTTCTCCGCCATCATCTGGCGCACCCTCCGCAACGCCCCACCCCTAGAGCTACTGCTGACCGATCTGATCCAGGTGCTCTCGGGTCAGCAGGAAAGCCCGTCGACGCTGGCCGTTGCGCCGCTGCTCTCGCGATTGATGCACTACCTGCGGCAGCAGCGCTGTCTGCTGGTGCTCGACAACGGCGAAACCCTGCTGCAAGAGGGCAAACTGACCGGGGCCTACCGCGAGGGCTACGAAGCTTACGGCGAGCTACTGCGCCAGGTGGGCGAGCTGCCCCACCAGAGCTGTGTGGTGCTGACCAGCCGCGAAAAGCCCTCGGTATTAGCCGATATGGAGGGGGCGACGCTGCCGGTGCGATCGCTGACTCTGCCCGGCCTGCCCCCATCGGATACTGACCAAATCTTTGACGCGATTGGGCTGTCGCGATCGCCCACCGGTCGCTACCAGCTGCTCAACAGCTACAGCGGCAACCCACTAGCGCTCAAGATCGTCGCCACCTCTATTCGCGAGCTGTTTGGTGGCGATGTCGATGCGTTTGTGCAGGAAGAAACCACCGTCTTCAAAGGCATTCGCCGCCTGCTCGACCAGCAATACCAGCGCCTCGCTCCCCTGGAGCAGCAGATTATGGGCTGGCTGGCGATCAACCGCGACTGGGTGACGATTGCCGATTTGCAGACCGACATCGTGCCCGCCATCCCCAAGCAGCGCCTGCTCGAAACCCTGGAGTCGCTGGCGCGGCGCAGCCTGATCGAGCAAAAGCATGCCCGCTTTACCCAGCAGCCCGTGGTGATGGAATATGTGACCGAGCGACTGATTGAGCAGATCAGCGACGAGATCATCGCTATGCCCCAGGTGGCCCCAGCCGAGGGGCTGCTAATTGACCGCTACGCCCTGCTCAAAGCCACCGCCAAAGAATATATCCGCGACAGTCAGACCCGGCTGATCTTGCAGCCCATTGCCCAAAACCTTTGCGCTCGCTTCAATTCCACCGCTGCCCTCGATCGCCAGACGCGGCAGCTGCTGACCCTGCTGCGGCAGACCTTTACCCATAGCTATAGCTACGGCGTCGGCAACCTGCTCAACCTGATGCAGTACCTCAAGCTCGACCTTACCGGCTACGACCTCTCGGGGCTGACCATTCGTCAGGCCTGCCTGCAAAAAACGCCCCTGCACCGGGTCAACCTGGCCCACGCCAGCCTGATGGCCTGCCGCTTTGCCGAGCCGGTGCCCCACCCCAACTCCCTGGTGGCCACCCACGACGGCGACTACATCGCCATGGGTGGCGAAGACGGCATGGTGCAAATGTGGCAGGCATCTACGGGGCTGCCCGTATTGATTACCCAGGCCCACAGCACCTACATTTTTGCCCTGGCCTTTAACCCCGACGGGCGCACTCTGGTCAGCGGCAGCATGGATACGGGGATTAAGTTCTGGGATGCGGCCACCGGCAACTGTCTACAAACCTGGCACTATGACCACCCCTGGGGGCTGACCTTTAGCCCTGACGGCAACGTGCTGGCGGGCAGCCTGGGCGACACCAGCCGCTCGATTTTGCTGTGGAACTGGCGCACGGGTGAGCTGCTCCAATCGCTCACCGGACACAGCGGCCCCGCCAACGGCGTGGCCTTTGCCCCCTACCCGATCGCCCTTGCCCCCGGCGAACCGCCCCGCCACATTCTCGTCAGCTGTGGTCAAGATGGCCTGGTCAAAGTGTGGGATATCGACAGCGGTGAATGCCTGCACACCATGACCGAGCACAGGGGCATGTGCTGGGCGCTGGCTATGCACCCGGCGGGCGATCGCTTTGCCACCTCCAGCTTTGACCACACCGTCAAAATTTGGCAGATCGCCACCGGCACCTGTCTACACACCCTGCGCGGCCACACCGCTGAAGTCTCCGGCGTTCACTTCAGCCCCGACGGGCAGCTAGTCGCCAGCGCCAGCAGCGATCGCACTATCCGCCTGTGGAACGTCGCCACCGGCGAATGCCTCGCCGTGCTTACCGGGCACACCGACAGCGTTTGGGGCACCGCCTTTATCAAAGGCAACACCCCCGATGGCCAATGGCTCCCCGGCCAAGCCCTAGTCAGCATCGGCATCGACCAAACCATCCGCTTCTGGGACGTCAGCCACCCCCTAGCTCCATCTTCCCCCCAGTCCCCTACACCTACCCAACAGACACCCCCCACCCCCTCACTCACCTCATCTCCCTCACCCTCCCCACCCATCCACCCATCCACCCCCTACTCCTCACTCCCCATCGCCGCCCCAATCTCCGGCCACTGCCTCAAAACCATCCAAGGCGGCAACGCCGGTGTGCGCTCCATCGCCTACCACCCCCACCGGCCATTGCTCGCTGGCGGCGGCCTAGGCGGCACCATTCGCCTATGGAACGAAGCCGGTGAGTGCGTGCAAACCTTCACCAACTACGAAGGCAGCGTTTGGAAAGTTGCCTTTCACCCCCGGGGCGATCTGCTGGCCAGCGCTAGCCTCAACGGCGAAGTGCGCATCTGGGAACTGGCCACGGGGCGCTGCCGCCACACCCTGCGCCGCGAGAACAATTCGTGGATTCAAGCCTTTGGCTACACACCCCAGGGCTATCTCCTCAGCGCCACCAGTTCCGACGCCACCATCCGATATTGGGACAGCGACAGCGGCGAATGCCTGCGCAGCATTGTGCTCGACCCCGGCGCTTACATTCTGGGCATGGCGATCGATCCCCAGGGCCAGTATTTCGTCACCACGGGCAACGACGGCGCTTTGCGCTGGTGGGATATAGAAACCGGTGCCTGCCTGCGGGTGGGCGGTGGCAAAGAGGGGCACACCTGGGGCGTTGCCATTCATCCCCAGCAGCCTTTGATCGCCACCGTGGGCAACCTGTTTGACATCAAGCTATGGCATGCCGAGACGGGGGAATATCTGCGCCAGCTGGAGGGGCACACCGGCATTCACGGCAGCGTGGTATTTAGCCCCGACGGGTCGCTCTTGGTGAGTGGCCGCAGCGATCGCACCATTCGCCTGTGGGATGTCGCGACCTGGCAGTGCCTGCGGGTAATCGAGGGCCACACCTCCGTCGTTACCGCCATGATCTTTTTGCCCACCCTTGCCCCCGGCAGCCGGTACCCCATTCTGGCCAGCGCTAGTCTCGACGAAACCATTCGCCTGTGGAATGTGGAAACTGGGGAATGCCTCACCGTCATGCGCCCCGATCGCCTTTACGAAGCGATGAACATCACCGGTATCACTGGTCTCTCTCCCAGCGAAATTGACATTCTCAAAAGCCTAGGGGCGGTAAACCTGTAATTTAAGTTGCGGGTCAGCATAGGGGCAGGCAACGGTAAAACCCCAATGTACTGCTAGCAGCGGCAGTGCCACTTTGATCGAGCGTCTATTTCAACCCATTACTCTGCATGGCCTAGGACAAGATTGGCGGTGTGGAATGCTGTGACTTTCTGCCGTTTGCAGTCAGTGCTTGGGCAGCGCCAGCTCTACGCAAATGACTATGTACCGGGCAGAGTTTGCCGCGAGCCAGGTGCGCTTTACCCTAAATTTCGCCGGTGATCAGGCGGAAGGCATTGGCCTCTGGGGTTTCTGTGGATCGCCCCTACGTCTTTTGGCGGGCGATTGAATAGACCTAGCGATCGCTCACTCTACCTCTCTTAACCCATCATTCTCTAGCAACTATGATTCGCTCTATTCAGTCGGTTTTGTTGTTGGGTGTGCTGGCGATCGCCCCTCTGGAAAACGCCATTAACCCCGTTTACGTGGCGCGGGCGCAGACGGCAGCTCCTGTGGTTTGTAACCCCGATGCCGCCCTGCAAAATCGGCTGGGCGTAGCGGGAGAGCAAGCGCGGTCTGCCCTAGAAAACGCTCAAACCGACCAGGCTCTGCAATCACTACAGGAGACCTTGGCAATCGGTGGGCAGCTTCGGAATGGGCGGCTGCAGGCAGATCTGCTAGAGCAGTGGTTGTTGGATTACCGCGAGGGCTACCTAGCTACGCGATGGCAGCGCTTGACCCAGGGGGATCAGCAGGTGCGCCGGCCCCAGCTCCAGGCCATCCTAGGGCAGTTTATGGTGTTGGCCAATCAGGTGCCCTCGAGCCACAGCTATGCTAAAACGCGATCGCTCACGGCGATCGCCCGCTACTACACCGTGCTAGAGCAGCGTGAAACCCCACTTGCTAGGGAAGCCTTGGAACAGGCGCGGCAGGCAGCAACCTTGATTCAGGGCAGCGATTTTACCGCCAGTGCGCTGATCGACATTGCCGAAACCTACGCGCTGATGGGTGACACGACCTCGGCACTGGTGGTGCTGAGCCAGGTGGGTGGAGCGGCGGCGGAAATTCCGCCCGGCACCTCGCAGTGGCTGAAGTTGTCTATTTTGCAGCGCATGGCGACCACCTATGCTCACATTGGCCACTTCGGACCGGCCAAAGCCATGGCCGCCGATTTGCCCGATGAGTATGAGCTGCAGTCGATCACCCTGCGGGGGGTAGTGGAAGGGTCAATTACCTTTCAAAGTTGGAGCGCGGCAGAGGCAGAAGCGCAAGCCATTCCCGCTGTCACCCAGCGCATTTGGGCCCTGACGAAGGTGGCGATCGCCTACCACAACGCCAACCAGCCCGCCAAAGCCGCTGAGATGCTGGCCCAGGCCAGGGCCCAAGCTGATTCAGCTACGGGTTTCCCGGATCCAGAGTTTGTCTTTAGAACCTTGGTTGACGCCTATTTACAGCTGGGGCAGCGCGACGAAGCCCTTGAGCTGGCCCAAACTCAGCTCAAAGCATCTCAACAGGGGTCGATCAAATCGGTAATGGTGGCCTATAGCCAAGCCGGGCAGCAGGATGTGGTCGAGGCGTGGCTGTCAGACCGGTTGAGTTTTCTGCAAACGGTTGCCGACCCCTGGGAACAAAGCCTTTACCTGGGAGACCTGCTGCAACTGGCGATCGACACCCAACAGTTTGACTGGATTCGCCAATCCTGGGATCAGATTGTGGCCATCAACTATGGCCCCCAGGATGAGCTAATAGTCAAGGCCGCCACCGCCTACGCGGCCACCGGGCAATACGAGCAAGCGGCGGCCTGGGCCCAGCAGCTGCCCCTCGCCAGTCGGCCCGTCTTGCGGGTTCGACTGTTAGCGGCGATCGCCCTGGCTGCCCATCAGGCCGGTCAAACCACCTGGGCCAACAATTTGCTCCAGCAAACGTTGGAAAGCGTAGACGATCTGGTCGCCACCTATCAGCGCCAGTTCCCCGACGATATGACGCAAAGCGCTCTGATCGAGCCCAATGCCCTCACCGCCATTGCCGTGGTCTATGCCCAAACGGGTCAAGCCGACCCCACCCGCGAACTCTTGCAGCGGGTCAGCGGGTTGGATAGCTCGATTACTGATCCCACATTTGGGGGGCCAGTTGACCGCCCCTTTGAGGTCTTTATGGCCGCAAGGCAGTACGTTGGTGCCCTACAGCTGGCCCAGGCTACCCCTCCTTCAGAGGTGCGCACAGCACACTTGCAGCGAAGCGCAACGGCTCTGCTGCAGCAAAATCGTCTTGACCTAGCCCTGCCTGTGGTCAATGAACTCACAGAACCCAGCAGCCGGGCTCAGCTCCTGCTGGCGATCGCTCAACGCTATGGCGATTTGCAGCAGGTCGAGGCTGCGCTTCCCGTTCTGGCCCAAGCCTTCCAGGTGGCGCAGACCATTCCTGGGGAAGAATCTCAGGTCGATCGCCTAGGGGCCGAGGGCTACACCATCATCGATAAAACCGACGATCGGGGCAGTTTGCTAGAAGCGATCGCACTGCAATACGCCCAGTTGGGACAGGGCGATCGAGCCCAGCAGGTAGCCAATCAACTTCAGGCGGTTCGGCGCGAGCAGGTCCTGGCATCCATCCGCTGCGTTCTATAGCGTTAGCCCGTCTGATTTAGCCCTTGCCTAGGTGAACATTGCGCACGTTTGAACGTCTCAGCGTTGCTGAATGAGGTACGAATTTGGTAGGGCTTAGGGGCAGCCGAGCAAAGGCTTTGTGGCCGTTCGCCCCTACAGACAATGCAGCGTCAGCCTCAAGCGCCGCTGTACCCGCCGCTGTGGTCTGTCATAATAAACATTTAAATTTTGGGGGCTAGAACGGGCCTGTGAAAATTAACGGCGAGCCGACAAGAAGCATTCGTTTACACCCAGATAATCCTCGCGTTGTGCAGGTGATTGACCAGCGTCAGCTGCCCCACCAGCTCACCTGGATGGACCTGAGCTCGGTGGATGAAGCAGCCTACGCCATCAAAGACATGGTGGTGCGCGGTGCTCCGCTGATTGGAGCTACCGCTGCCATGGGCATGTATTTGGCGGCTCTGGACGCGGCTTCTGAGCCAGGCTTTCGCGACGTTTTGACCCAGGCCGCCCACGCTCTGGGCCAAACCCGCCCCACAGCCGTCAATCTGCACTGGGCATTAACTTCCCAGCTGAATGCCCTGGGGCAGGTGGCAACGGCCTCAGAAGCGATCGCTCGACTGCGGCAAAACGCTGAGGCCATCCTCGATGCCGACGAAGAACAGTGTCGCCAGATCGGGTTGCACGGAGTGCAGCTGATTGAAGATATCTATGCTCGCACTGGGCAGCCCGTCAACATTTTGACCCACTGCAATGCTGGCTGGCTAGCCTGTGTAGACTGGGGCACGGCCACCTCGCCCATCTACCATGCCCACGATCGCGGCCTGCCGGTTCACGTTTGGGTCGATGAAACCCGCCCCCGCAACCAGGGGGCCAAGCTCACCGCCTGGGAACTAGGGCAGCATGGCGTGCCTCACACCGTCATTTCAGACAATGCTGGGGGCCACTTGATGCAGCACGGCCTGGTGGATCTGGCGATCGTGGGCACCGATCGCACCACCCGCCAGGGCGATGTGGCCAACAAAATTGGCACTTACCTCAAAGCCTTGGCTGCCCACGACAACGGCGTGCCCTTCTACGTAGCCCTGCCCTCCTCCACCCTCGACTGGACTCTGCGCGACGGGGTGAAAGAGATTCCGATTGAGCAGCGCAGCCAGGACGAAGTGAAGTACATCGATGGGCTGTCTCCCCACGGGGTCACCTCGGTGCTGATCTGCCCCGAATCTTCCCCCGCCGCCAACTACGCCTTTGATGTCACCCCCGCCCGCCTGGTAACGGGCTTGATCACAGAACGGGGCATCTGTCCGGCTTCTGAGGCCGGGTTGCTGGGTCTGTTTCCCGAAGCAACCTAACGGCTATGGCTATGGACGAGGGTGTCATCAAGTACGTCGGCCACTGGACGACCGGTGCGCCGCTGGAAGATGACGAACTGGCTGAGCTGATGGCGTGGCGCGATCGCATGTGGCAGGCACAGCAAATCGGGCTCTACCCCAACGGCATTGGTTACGGCAATATCAGCCTCCGGCGATCGGCCCGCAGCTTTGCCGTCTCGGGCACCCAAACCGGGCACCTGGCCCACACCTCTGTCCACCATTACACCCTGGTCGACGACTGGGATATCGATCGCAACACCCTGCACTGCACTGGCCCGATTCAGGCCTCATCTGAGTCGCTTACCCATGCGGCCCTTTACGCCTACAGCAGCGCCATTCAGGCGATTATTCATGTGCACAATCGCCCGCTGTGGCAGCGTGGCCAGGGGGTGCTGCCCACCACCGCCGCCAGCGTTCCCTACGGCACCCCGGCAATGGCCTACGAAATGAGGCGGCTGTTGAACCATGACGACCTGATGCAAACGCGCATTTTGATCATGGCGGGACACGAGGAAGGGGTGCTGGTGTTTGGCCCCACCCTGGAGGCTGCGGCTCAGGTGCTGCACCAGCATACAGATAACTATCGGTCTGTCTAATCCTAGAAATTGGGATTGTGGCTACTTCTGGTGCGATCCCTGCACTGCATCCTTTAACCTGTGTTATTCATGACGAAAATTGGAGAGTAGACAGCCGGGACGGCTATCCTACAAGAATTTCCCAGAGACCTCGAAAATTTGAATAAATCTCTCTTGTGGGATGGGCCTCTGGCCCGTCTTGTCATGGTTGGCTTAGAACCTAAATAGTCCAGGCTAAGCCTGCATCGGCAAACCCTAGGGCTAAGACACTATTGCCTCCAGCGCCTGCCGTCCCTGGGCCACGATCTCGTCATAAACTGCTTCTAGGGCTGGGTTGCAGCCTCGGCACCCGGCCACGACTCGATCGGCCCAATCTAAATATTCGCGCTTTCGTTCTAGCGACCAGCCGTCGGGGGGCGAGGTGGTAATGTTTTGCACGTTGGCGGCTTTGTCGGCAATTTTGAGCTGCTTGGCTTGGGGCGACAGGTGGGGAGCGTGCTCCACCTGCTGCTGTTTGCGCTCCGCCTTGGGCAACTCTTTGTCGTCGGTGACTTCTTCCACCACTCGCCGCACCTCGGGGCCAAAGTGGCGCTCGATCTCCTCTGGGGTTGTGTCGGTGTCTTCTACCGTGTCGTGGAGAATGGCGGCCTGTAGGGTCACCAGATCGGTCACGCCGCCCTCGCTAGCTAAGAGTTGAGCCACACGAATGGGATGGTTAATATAGGGCGACGCTTCTTTATCTTTGCGGCGCTGATCACTGTGTTTGGTGGCTGAAAAGTGCAGGGCCTCTAGCAAAGCAGTGGTAGCAGGGGCGGAAGCCAAAGCAGATGGAGTCATGGTTGTGCAGAAAATCGCTTTTTCCAGCATGACCGATCGCGATGGGCAACGACATCAATTCGAGGTGTGGCCGCAGCGATGGTTAGGCACCGCAGGTTTAGATAGATGCGCCTTAACTGGTTTGCCAATCGCCATTTTGGTATCGCGAGTCATCAATTTGATAAACTCTACCCGCCGAACCGCACGCCGACAGGTCGGCAGCGATCGCCACCCGACGCACCGGCTCGTCCAGCAAGGCTTCAGTCAGTGCCCCAAGCGCAAATTAAATTTAGTCAATTTGTCATTCTGCCTACTAAATTGTCGCTAAGTTGAACACTAATCTCATGGCCCATAGGTATACGTTTTTAGCTGCATAAAGCATGTGACTCAACAACTCGACATTCAACTCAGTTTTACGGTTAATGGAGAGCCTGTCTCTGTTAAAGACGTTTCTCCCGCAATGACGTTGCTGGAGTATCTGCGCCTGAGCGGGCGATCGGGCACCAAAGAAGGCTGCGGCGACGGCGACTGCGGGGCCTGCACTGTAGCCCTGATTGGCGAAGGGGCTGACGGCCAACCCCACTACCAAGCGGTGAATAGCTGCTTGATTCCCTTGGGGGCGGTGGCGGGGCGGCAGGTCTTGACCGCCGATGGCATTACCCAATGTCAAATTCCCAAAGTTGCCTTTGTCAAGGAGCCCGTCACCGCCGACCAGCTTCACCCTGTGCAGGCCGCCATGGTCGAAACGGGCGGCTCTCAGTGCGGCTACTGCACCCCTGGCTTCGTCATGAGCTTGTTTGCCGCCTACTATGACGGCACCCCCAGCGACCTCTCGGTGGAGGGCAATCTCTGCCGCTGCACGGGCTACATCCCCATTCGCCGCGCTGCCCAGATGGTAGCCGCAGCGGCACCTCAGGATACCTTTGCAGAACAGCTAGTGTCAGCATCCACCGTGCTTTTGCCCCTGGCCTACACCACCCGAAACAACGGCCACAGCGAGCAGTTTCATCGGCCCACTCAGCTGTCAGAGGTACTGGAATTGTTGCAGCAGCACCCCGACGCCACCCTGGTGGCTGGAGCGACAGACCTGGGCCTGGAGATGAGCTGGCATCGGCAGCACTACCCTATGTTGATCTCTCTGGAAGCGATCGCCGAACTGAAGCAGATCCACCAAACCGAGGACTATGTCGAAATTGGCGCGGCAGTGCCACTCAGCCACATTGAGGCCAACCTGCACGGCATCTTCCCCAGCCTGGACGAGATGATTCACTGGTTTGCCGCTCGGCAGGTGCGCAACCGGGCCACCCTGGGCGGCAACATTGGCACCGCTTCCCCGATTGGCGACCTGCCCCCAGTTCTCCTATCGCTGGATGCGATTTTGAAGCTGGCTGGCCCTGGGGGCGAAAGAACGCTGCCTTTAGCAGACTTCTTTACCGGCTACCGTCAAACCGAATTACAACCGGGAGAGGTAATTGTGTCGGTGCAAATTCCCAAAGCTCTTACTCCTGGCACCGATCGCCGATTGAGCCAGTCTTACAAAATCGGTAAGCGCGGCACCGACGACATCAGCATTGTGGCGGCAGCTTTCGTGGTGGATGTGGACGGCGGCAATCGGATTCTCCATGCCCGGTTGGGCTATGGCGGAGTAGCAGCGACTCCGGCTAGGGCGATCGCAGCGGAGGAATTTTTGCTGGGTAAGCCCTGGACGCTGGCAACCGTGCAAGCCGTAAAACCCTTTCTGCAAGAGGCATTTACACCGTTGACTGACCTACGGGGCAGCGCCGAGTACCGCAAACGCCTGGTGGTGAATTTATTCGAAAAGTTCTTTGTGGAATTCCCGTAGCACAGTTCCCTCAGCCCTCACCCCCAACCCCTCTCCCAGGGAGGAGAGGGGAGCCAAGCCACAATCAAAAATCCCCAGCGAGGTATTCCATGAGCCCAGTCGGCAAGCCCAAAAGTCATGAAAGCGCGGTGGCTCACGTCAGCGGTACGGCGGTTTACACCGACGATCAGCGTGAACCCGCGGGGATGCTGTCGCTGTATCCTGTGCTCTCACCCCATGCGAGGGCGAGAATCACCAAGCTAGATGTGGCTCCGGCCATGGCAGTGGCGGGCTGCGTCACGGTGCTCACCGCCGCTGACGTGCCGGGAGAAAACAACACTGGCGTCATCGTCCACGACGAAGTGCTGTTGCCAACGGACGAAATCAGCTACTACGGCCAGGTCGTAGCCTGGGCCGTGGGGAAAGACGAAGCCGCCGCCAGGGAAGGGGCAGCCAAGATTGTGGTGGAGTACGAGCCGCTGCCGGCAATTAAGACGGTGAAGGAGGCGATCGCAGCCCATAGCTACCACGACGGTCCTCAAGTCATTCGCCGGGGTGACCCTGATGCAGCGATCGCCCAGGCTGAACATACCTTTTCTGGGGAAATCGAAATCGGCGGCCAAGACCACTTTTATCTTGAGACCCAGGTCAGCTGGGCCATTCCCGATGGCGAAGGCAACCTCCAGCTCTACAGCTCTACCCAGCACCCGACCGAAACCCAGGAAATCGTTGCCCGCATTCTCGGCCTGCCCAAAAACCGCGTCGTCTGCACCTGCCTGCGCATGGGCGGTGGCTTTGGCGGCAAAGAATCTCAGTCGAACCCCTTTGCTTCGGCGGCCGCCCTGGCTACCTACAAAACTGGCCGACCCGCTCGCTGCCGACTGCGCCGTCACCACGACATGCTGATCACCGGCAAGCGCCACAGCTTTTTGGGTCAGTATGAAGTCGGCTTTAACAACGACGGCACTATCACGGCCATGAACGTCACCCTAGTAGCGGATGGCGGCTGGAGCTTAGATCTGTCGCCTCCGGTGTTGGGGCGGGCGATGCTCCACGTCGACAACGCCTACTACGTGCCCAACCTGGTGGTTGAGGGGCGCATCGCCAAAACCAACCGGGTGTCGAACACTGCCTATCGCGGCTTCGGTGGCCCCCAGGGCATGATCGTGATTGAGGAAGTGATCGATCGCGTTGCCCGCACCCTCAACCTGCCCCCCGATGTCGTGCGCGAGCGCAACTTCTACCACGGCGAGGGCGACACCAACCGCACCCACTACGACCAAGACATCGTTGACAACCGCATCGCCCGCGTCTGGCAGGAGGCCAAAGCAGGGGCTAATTACATGGCGCGGCAGGCGGCGATCGCCGCCTTCAACGAAACCAGCCCCTACACCAAGCGCGGTCTAGCCATCACCCCGGTCAAGTTCGGCATTTCCTTCAACAAAGTGATGTACAACCAAGCCGGGGCGCTAGTGCTGATCTACACCGACGGCAGCATTCAGCTCAACCACGGCGGCACCGAAATGGGCCAGGGACTGCACACTAAAATGATTCAGGTGGCGGCTAAAGCGCTGGGGGTGAAGAGCGATCGCCTGCGCATGATGCACACCAGCACCGATAAGGTGCCGAATACCTCAGCCACCGCCGCCTCTAGCGGATCAGACTTGAACGGCCAAGCGGTCAAGAATGCCTGCGAGACACTGCGCGATCGCCTTGCCGCCGTCGCCGTGCGCATGCTGAATCTGGACGCCCCCGAAGACATGGTCTTTGAGGACGACTGGATCTACTGCCGCACCTACCCCAGCGCCCGCATAGCCTTCGACGAAGTGGTGCAGCAGGCCTACAGCGAACGCATCAGTCTTTCGGCCACCGGCTTCTACCGCACTCCCAACATTTTTTGGGATGCAAAATTGGGCAAGGGACGCCCCTTTTACTACTTCGCCTACGGCACAGCGGTCTGTGAAGTAGAGGTCGATGGCTTTACCGGCACCTTCAAACTGCGCCAGGTCGATATCGTTCACGATGTGGGCGAATCCCTCAATCCGTTGGTAGACAAGGGTCAGATCGAGGGGGCCTTCGTGCAGGGCATGGGCTGGCTCACCATGGAAGAGCTGGTGTGGGATGACGAAGGTCGCCTGCGCACCTTTGCCCCCAGTACCTACAAAATTCCCACCATCAGCGAAGTGCCCGAGCAGTTCACCGTGCACCTGCTGGAACGTGCCGCCCAGGATGGCGTGATCTACGGCAGCAAGGCTGTGGGCGAACCGCCATTTATGCTGGCGATGGCCGTGCGGGAAGCGATTCGCGCCGCAGTGGCAGCGTTTGGGAATGCCGACTATGTGCCCCTAGCGCTACCGGCGACTCCAGAGGCGACGCTGTGGGCGATCGAGGCGGTAAAGGCATCGGTGGGGCAGGGGCAACCTGTGGAAGTTGTGTCGTAATCCGCTGAGTTGAAACGGGGCTTTGGGGCGATCGCTTGCTCAAACAGCAACCCAGTTTCTTGCCATCCAAAATTTGTCTAACTCATGGTGAACTGCTTTCAACAACTGGCGCAGGCTCTTGCCTATGGCCCTACGGTTCTTGCTACCGTTACCTGCGTGAGGGGTTCCGTCCCTCGCGAAGTGGGAGCCAAATTAGTCGTTGATGCTAACGGCCAAGCCTTCAATACCATTGGTGGCGGTGCTGGGGAGGCTAAGGTGCTACGCCAAGCCAAGGAGGTGATGCAAACCGGCGAAAAACAGTTTGTCGAGATTGACCTCTCTGGCGCTGCTCAGCGACAAACTCAGGGAATTTGTGGGGGCCATATGCGGGTGTGGCTTGAGCAATGGCAAGGGGAAGCCGCAAAATCTCTAGCTCAAACGATTTTGCACCAGCTCCATCAGGGGCAGTTGGTAACACTGGTGACGCCCTTAGACGGAGTTCACGATCCTTACTTGGCAGATGAACCTGTTTCAGTAGATGCGGCGATCGCCTTTGTAGAAACCCTCGAACCGCCACCCACGCTGCTGATTGTTGGGGCAGGCCATGTTGGCATTCAACTCGCTAAAGTCGCTGACCTAATTGGCTTTCAAATAGTTGTGCAGGACGATCGCCCCGAGTGGGCCAACCCAGAGCACTATCCCCAGGCCAGTCAGATTTTGACGGGGGAAGTTGAGGGTGCGATCGCCGCCCTCGCTGCCCACCAAAACCTTTACGCTGCCCTTGTAACGCGCGGTTACACCTACGATCTCGACGCCTTGCAGCTGCTGTTTCAGCGTTCTATTCCCTGCCGCTATATCGGCATGATTGGCAGCGAAAAACGGGTGCGTCAAGTTTATGGGGCGATCGAGCAGATGGGTGTGGCGAGAGAAAAGTTAGTCAATATCTATGGCCCCATTGGGCTAGATATTGGGGCGCTCACCCCAGAAGAAATTGCGGTTAGCATTAGCGCTGAGTTGATTTTGGTGCAGCGGGGAGGCACAGGGCGATCGCTTTCTGAACGGCTACGTCAAAGCCTGTATCAGTAGAGCATATATCTAAGAAGGTGGCTCTTTTTAGATCAGAAATAATAAGTATAAATTTGATGTTAGCTATGGCAAGTAAAATGTGGATTAGGACAGCCCAAACTGTCAGTATTCAAGCCTGCCGGGCGTATTTTCATTCTTCGTTTTTCACGAAAAGTGGGCATTGCTACGACTTTAGATTTAGCCGAAGCAATGCCCACTTTATATCAAAAAGTCCAGCTAGAAGCCGGTTTGAGCGGCACTCATGTCACAATTCGTGCTTAACGCTAACTCTCAAAGGATCTTAGTTGCCAGGCATTGCACCGGTGCTGCTTCCAGAGTCATGGTCGTCAGCTTTGAAGTGCCACTCGCCACTGCTATCTTGGGCAAAGGTGTTTTTCACCGAGCTCCAAGCCACATCGCGGGCACCATCTTCGCTAAAACCGTCGCTCGAAGCAGCATTAAAAGCCGCCATGAAAATTTGCTTAGCCTCTTGGGGCAGTGACTGAGTATCTTGGGGCAAAGCTTCTACATTTTCGTAAGGCATGGGATTGTCTCCTTAGTCATGCGGTAGTTCTTGCATAGACCTTAAAGCACTCGAAGCGGCCTCAACCTCCTTCTTCAGCTGTAAAATTTCCTATTTCTAACCGCGCCTTAGGATGGAAATTGCAACCGCTTTGAGTAGTGCCTCAATTTTCTCTTTCCAGACTAAATTACAGCACTGATTTGACCGATCGCGCCGTTGCTGGCGTTTTGCCTCAGACAAATGCCAGGGGTTTGGGCCATAATGACCGCTAAAAGTGCTGGTGACTATGCGATCGCCCCTCCTCACCCTGCCCAAAGCCGAACTCCACATCCATATCGAAGGCTCCCTCGAACCCGAGATGATGGTAGCCCTCGCCCAGCGCAACGGCATTACGCTGCCCTACGAGTCGGTAGAGGCGGTGCGGGCGGCCTATCAGTTTGAAAACCTTCAGTCATTTCTCGATCTCTACTACGCCGGGGCGCAGGTGTTGCAGAGCGAACAAGACTTCTACGACCTTACCTGGGCCTACCTGCAAAAGTGTGCCGCCCAAGGAGTGCGCCACACCGAAATTTTCTTTGACCCGCAGACCCACAGCGATCGCGGCATTCCCTTCGAGGTGGTGCACAGCGGCATTACTCAGGCACTGCTAGACGCTAGAGTTCAACTGGGGGTTTCCTCAGCGTTGATTCTTTGTTTTTTGCGTCACCTCAGCGCCGAAGCTGCCATGGCCACCCTAGAGCAAGCCCTACCCTACCGTGGCAGCATCATCGCCGTAGGACTAGATTCTTCTGAGCTGGGGCATCCACCCTCAAAGTTTCAGGCGGTGTTTGACCGAGCTAGGGCAGAAGGCTTTCTCACCGTAGCCCACGCGGGCGAAGAGGGGCCATCAGAATACATTTGGGAGGCGATTCGCCTGCTCAAGGTGTCGCGCATTGACCACGGCGTGCGCTGTGTAGAAGACCCAGCCCTAGTGGACTATCTGGCCGAGCACCAGATACCGCTGACAGTGTGCCCGCTGTCGAATATCAAGCTCTGCGTGTTTGATGAGATGGCCCAGCACAACCTCAAGCACCTGCTAGATCTGGGCCTGTGTGTGACGGTCAACTCTGACGACCCGGCCTACTTTGGCGGCTACCTAGCCGAGAACTTTGAGGCGGCAGAGCTTGCCCTAGGGCTAACGTCAGAGCACCTAGTGCAGTTAGCCACAAATTCGTTCAAAGCATCATTTTTGCCCTCAACAGAGCAGCAGTCCTACCTACAGGAGCTATCGGCCTACAATTGAACTATGAAACTTCTGGATGTAGTGGCCCTTACTCAAAACTCGCCAGATCTTGACCTGTACAAGGGCCAGGTTGGTACCATTGTCGAGGTGCATGAGCCAACTGTATTTAAGGTTGATTTTGTGGACCCTTGTAGTAAAACTTATACGGTCGAGACACTCGGTGCTAATCAACTAATGCAACTTTACCCTTTTCAGCCTTAATGATTATAATGTTCTTTAGTATTTTAGGTTGAGCATTTTCAGACCTTAAATCAAACAAGTAGGAAGATGAATTTGAAGATCAAGTCAGCAGCTAAAATATGGTTGAAGTGACAGATGAAGATACGTTTCCAGGGCAGTCAGCGCTAGCAAAAATACTTTGCGGAAATCTAGTTTCTAATGGCAGCGAAATTGACGAAGTGCTGGAACATTTATCAAATTCTATCGATAATGCTGTCGAAGAACTTATAGCGCTGAAGTCTTTAAGCCCCAAAAAAGTTGCTCTATTTGGCCCTTTCTTGGGAAGAAGCATTCTGGAGTTGGGATGTACTGCGCTTATCGCCAGGCTCGATCCATTTCGCCTTATAGTTCTCAGAGAAAGACAAAAGCAACCTGATTTTGAAATAGATAAACCCAACAAGTCTTCTATTCGCTGGCAGGGTGATGTTCTTGCTGAAAAGGTTAAAGACCTATGGGATGATAAATCCTTGCAAAACCCCACTAGAGCTTTGCTTGGTGATTATTACACCTCTCTCATATGGCATAAAAGCTTTGATCTATTCTTAGACTCCGTTGAAGATGTAAGCGGTGACGAATGGATCTCTGATCTAAGGAGGAAAGACGCTAGAAGATTATGTGCGGAATTGCAAAGAGATTTTTCAAGTTTATATTCTCAGCTTTCCAAAGGAGTGCATCATGAGTTAGTAATTCCTTCAAGCTCAGCGTTTGATAGAGATACTGCTAGAGATCTAATATGGCGCACTATCTACAATGTCTCCACGCTAGGACTAATTGTCTCTGTAGTGAGCTATGCAGTTAACAAGCTTGATATAGAAACTGCTGTTGAAGCCTATAAAGAAATTCAGGAAATGGAGATATTAAAGTGACTGATGATAACAGTGACAATAAGTCTTTGATACTTGCTGCAGAAGACTGCCCTCCTGACTATTTTGAGCAGCTTCACTTTTTTTCAACTCAAGAAAAGCGGATTATATCTAAGCTGATTGCCCACGGACCAGTACTCTTAAAGGGTGCTAGGGGTAGTGGTAAAAGTGCTCTTATGATAGAGGCTTCAAGGCAGATGTACCCTAGGCAAGAGAATAGTCCTGCGTTTGGTATATATATTAGCCTTCGCCATCTTGAGTTACTTAGGAGTGAAGGTGAAAAGTATGAAAGAATGCTATGTCAGCTCATAATTGATGCTGTAAATAAGGCTATGGATGAGGGTAAACTAGACATAGCTTTTGAAGCTCAACCAAACATAACATCATTACAAAAAGAATTGTCCAATTTATCAAGCTCTACAGGGAAGAGGATAGTAGTATTCTTCGATGACGCGGCTCATATTGGTCGTGAAGCTCCTCTTCATGAATTTTTTGATATATTTCGAACTTTATCAAGCAGCACAATATCTTGCAAGGCTGCAATTTATCCAGGAGTAACAAAATTTGGGACAAGATTTGATGTGTATAACGATGCTACAGTAATCGACGTCTCAAAAAATGACGAGGTAAAAGAATATAACTCTAGTTTCGCCGAAATAATACGAAAGAGATTTTCCGATCGACTTCCTGAAGAAGCATTTTCCAGTCAATTCAGCTTGGAGAACGTAGCGGGCTTTATGGGAAGAGCCGTGCTTGGTAATATGAGGGGGTTTCTCTTTGCTTGCAATAAATTAGGCGAGGAAAATATAGATAGCAGAATTGGTTTGACAAGTATAACAAATACGTTGATAGCTCTTGCTAGTAATTATTACTGGCCATTAATTGAGGAGCTTAAGCCCAAGCTCGGTATATATGCACCAATGATTGATCCCGCTATCACCATAGCAGAGGACATTTTCGAAGAGGCAGGAAGCCAAAACAAAAGAAATGTAATTATTTTAAGAGAGATTACTCAGCGATTATCAAAACCGTTAGAGATTCTTGAGTACACTGGATTCATTTCGATCAAAGACGTTTCACGTGCCATGAAATCGAGAGGCCGTGGAACACGATATAGCTTAAATCTGTGTACCTTGTTAGAAAATATACCAGGCACTAGAGTTACAAGTGATATTTATAACATGTGGCTTCATGAAAAAGATGATTCATTGGAGTTGCATAAGGGAAGCAGTTTGTACAAATTTGATCTTCCCAAATTGCTTGAAAGTGGAGAAATGTTGATACTAAGTGAGGACTTAGGAAAGCTTGGAAAGTCGAATGCTTATCCTTATGGACTTACCCCTTTTCAGATAGACATACTAAAAAAAGCCGGCTATGAAACAGTTTCCGACTTAGCTGAAGCAAATGATGAAGCTCTACTTACTCTTGATAACATTGGGCCACAAATCTTGAAGCGCATTCGAAGCACTGTTGCACAGGCTATCTGGATGTAATTATCTGAGAATCCAAGAGCATAACTTATGTGAAGTTGATTTGAAAGCCCTCGGTTTTCAAAAATTAAGTTTGAGAATGGTAACGCCGCTGCTGCATATTCAGTAGTTACCCGACCCAAGCCGACATGAACAATCTCTAACGTGGTTGACAAAAATTGCAACAAAATCACCTCAGTGCTCAGCGATCGCTCTTACAGAGACAATCTCCAGCCTTAAACCCGGCCCAAGCTTTACCAAGTTGGCCAATCCTCCCTCGACCCTATGAATTGGCAAGAACATATCACTATTGACCTCAACATCAAGCAACGCTGATTCAAAACTGGTGAACGGCCCAAAACTGCAAGACGCTAAGAATGCTGTCCATACTCAACACCGACAGCACGCTACCGGCGCTGCCAACGCTCAAAATGCTGCCTACACTGCCAATGCTCAAGATACTACCCGCGCTGCCAATGCTGAGAATGCTGCCGGTGCTGCCAATGCTGAGAATGCTGCCGGCGCTGCCCAGACTTAACAAGCTAAAGTAACTCCCTCGGCTGAGAATAGCACGATGCCGTGGGGGAAGAGCACGACCGTTAGTAGAGGTAGGGGAAGTTTGCTGTCTTTCAAACACGCTTCAATAACCTGATCAAGCTTGGGTATGGAAAACTTTCTCTCATTATGATTATTCTTCAGCTACCTCAAAGCTAACCGATCAAGATTGAATCGATGTTCACGCAAAGCGCGATGGGTTTGGTAGGGGGCGATCGCACCTCTACTCATCGGTTATGGCCTCATAGGTCTCAACGTTCCTTCTCCCTTATGAACCGGCAGGGTCGTTGAGATAGATCGAACATGCAAAGCCCCTTAGCTGCCCTCAATCCGCCCCGCCTTCACCGTCAAAATCTGCGATGAGGTCATCCACTGGCTGCCGAAAGCTCCTAAGTGAGTGGTGGTGATGATGGTTTGAAACCGGTCTTGAATCGCTTCCAAAAGCTGGTTTTGGCGGTTGAGATCTAGCTCGGCCAGCACGTCATCCAGCAGCAGCAGGGGCGGTTCGCCAACCACCTCATCGATCAGGTGCAGCTCCGCCAGCTTGAGCGCCAGCACTAGGGTGCGCTGCTGGCCCTGGGATCCATACTGCCGGCTAGGGGTGTCATTGATGGTGAACTCAATGTCGTCACGGTGGGGGCCAACCAGGGTGGTGCGCTGGTGCTGTTCTGCGATCGCCCTCAACTTAATCTTCTCCAAAAAGCTGGCCTGGATGACTTGCGGATCATCCTCCGCCATGGGCACATTGGGCTGGTAATGCATGCGCAGGTCTTCTCGCTGGCCGCTGATCGCCTGGTGCCACTGGTGGGCGATCGGGGCGAGGCGATCGATTGCCCTGGCCCGACGCCGAATCACCCGCGTGCCCAGGGCCGCTAGCTGGGCATCCCACAGGGCAAACTCGGTGGCGTCTAGGGCAGGGGCAGGCTCGCCATCGTCATCGCCAAAAGATTTTTTGATCAGGGCATTGCGCTGCTTGAGCACCTGGTTGTACTGGCTGAGAATGTGGGCGTAGAGCGGCTCTAGCTGGATCAGCAACGTATCGAGCCAGTCGCGCCGCGCCCCCGGCCCGCCCCGCACCAGGTCGATATCGAGGCTAGAGAACTGTACCGCGTTGAGGGCGCCGAGAAAGTCGAGCTGTCGCCGCAGCTTTTCGCCGTTGAGAATGGCTGTGCGCCGCCCCGCTTGGCGCAGCACCAGAGAGAGATCGGCTATGCCCAAATCTCTGCGCACCGAGGCGGTGATTTGAGCCACGGGCTGGTCTTGATGCACCAGATCGCGATCGCGGCTGGTTCGGTGCGACTTGAGCGTCGCTAACAGCTCTACCGCCTCTAGCAGATTCGACTTACCCTGGGCATTTTCCCCCACCAAAATAGTCTTGGGAGCGGCAAAGTCGATCTGCTGCTCGCCGTAGTTGCGAAAGTGCCTGAGCGATAGATGGGTAAGGTACAAAGGGCACCAGGGCTGAACTTGTTTAGGATACAGGACGGCGTAGAGAATCTAAGAGCTAAGCCCGCAGGGCACTAACCCTGAGGCCGGCTCATCAGCACTACGGTCGATCGCGGCTCCACTGGGTACAGATCGCTTTCAAACACCGGGGCTTCCTCGGGGTAGCAAAAGTCGCGGGGCGGCGGCACAGCAGTATCGACAATGCGGTGCCAGCGATCGTGAGGACCCAGCCCCGGCAGGTTAAACATCAGCACCTCCCAGTAGGCGTTGAGCATGACGTGAATTTGCTCCTTGGCGTCGGGGTAGCGCAGGGTAAAGGCCAGGGTGCGAGAGTGCTCTGACCAGTCGGGCTGGTTGAGAGCGGTGCCATGCCAGACAATGTGGGGTTCGTAGTGCCAGGTGGTGGTCACCCGCAGTAGGTGCTGGAGCTGAAACACCTTCAGGTTTTGAATGAAGTGAATCAGCCCCTGGGTAAAGCGCAGCAGCGGCTGTTCTTTCTCTACGGCATCCCAGTTAAACCAGCTCAGGTCGTTGTCTTGGCAATAGGCGTTGTTGTTGCCCCGCTGGGTGCGACGCACCTCGTCGCCCATCAGCAGCATGGGAGTGCCCTGGGACATAAACAGCAGGGTGAGAAAGTTTTTAATCTGCCGCTGGCGCAGCTGCTCGACCTCGGGTGGGGCCGAGAGGCCTTCTACGCCGCAGTTCCAGCTGTAGTTGGCGTCGGTGCCGTCGCGGTTATGCTCGCCATTGGCCTCGTTGTACTTTTGGTCATAAGAGACTAGGTCGTTGAGGGTAAAGCCATCGTGGCAGGTGACAAAGTGGATGCTGCGGTTGGGCTCGCGGTTGGGTTTTTGGTAGATGTCGGGGCTGCCCAGCAGGCGGGCGGCCAGGTCAGGCACCACGCCTTCGTCACCTTTAACAAACTGGCGCACGTGGTCGCGGTAGGGGCCATTCCATTCGGCAAAGCGATCGCCGATAAAGCTGCCCACCTGGTATAGCCCCGCCGCATCCCAAGCCTCGGCGATGATCTTGGTGCCCGCCAAAATCGGCTCCGACTCAATATTCCACAAAATCGGCGGGTCTTCGAGGGGGTTGCCCGCCATGTCGCGCGACATCACCGAAGCCAAGTCAAAGCGAAAGCCATCCACATGCATTTCCGACACCCAGTAGCGCAGACTGTCGAGAATCATGCGCCCCACAACAGCGTGGTTGGGCGAGAGCGTATTGCCGCAGCCACTGTAGTTGGAGTAGTAGATCGGGTTGTCTTCGAGCATGTAGTAGGTTTCGTTGTCGATGCCCTTAAAGCTCAGGGTGGGGCCTTCATGGTTGCCCTCGGCAGAATGGTTAAATACCACGTCGAGAATGACTTCGATGCCGGCTCGGTGCAGCGCCTTAACCATGTCGCGAAACTCGTTCACTGGCCCCAGGGGATCTTTGCGGGAGCTGTAGGCGCGGTGGGGGGCAAAAAAGCCCAGGGTGCTATAGCCCCAGTAGTTTTCTCGTCCGGGCATCGCATCTTGGGCGTCGAACTGATGAATGGGCAGCAGTTCCACCGCCGTAATGCCTAGCGCTTGCAGGTAAGGGATTTTTTCGATTAGCCCAGCGTAGGTGCCCTGCTGCTCGTCGGGCAGCCCCGAGGAGGAGTGGCGGGTAAAGCCACCCACATGCATCTCATAGATGACGCTACTGGAGTAGGGGATGTGCAGGGGGCGATCGCCCTGCCAGTCGTAGTTACGGGTGTCAACCACCACTCCCTTGAGAGCGGTGGCGCAGTTGTCGCCGGGGCCAATGGCGCGGCTGCGAGCGTAGATGTCGTCACCGACAATGGCTCGGGCGTAGGGGTCAAGCAATACCTTAGTGGCGTCGAAGCGGTGGCCGTGGGCCGGGTCAAAAGGGCCGTGGACGCGATAGGCGTAGACCTGGCCGCTCTTTAGCCCCGGCACAAACAGGTGCCAGTAGTAAAACGTGCGGTTCCACAGCGGGTCGAAGGCGATTACCCGGCTGGGTTCGGTGAGGTTATCGGCCTCAAACAGCAGCAGGTCTATGCCGGTAGCGTGTTTAGAGTAAAGGCAAAAATTCACCCCCACGGCGTAGACGGTGGCCCCTAGGGGGTAGCTTTGGCCAGGGAGAACTTTTGGACTCATAGCGCGACCTGTGTGCTGAAGGCTGACTGTACCTCTCTACCAGAGATAGCCTTACGTACTAAGGATTTACCTTATCACCGAGAGTTTGCCAGATGCCCAGGCTCAATACTTAGTTAAGCTCTAGGCTCCGGCTCACTGGGGCCGAGCGCTCCAGCTGCCACAGGCCGAGCGGGTCATCTAAATCCAGCGGCGTCCAACGAGGTGGGGTGCCCAGGCTGGCGTCAGTGCCAAACAGAGCCTGCCAGGTGCCCTCCCGATACTCCCAGGCGGTGGCAGAAAACGCACGCCAGCTCTCCGCCTCCCAGGGGTCTGCGGTGGACGATTCTTGACTAGAGACGCTTTGTAATTCTCCACTGGAGACGCTTTGCGAACGCCACTGGTGCACTAAGACGGCCCAGTTGCCCACCCTGAGGGCCTGCCCCTGGTGAGCGGCCCGGTCCAGACGCCACATCTGCACAGGGCCAGGGTGAATGCGATACCAGTGCTCAACAAAGGGGTGGAGACCACCCTCGTCATCTTCACAAGTGCCCTGCTCTAAAAAGTCGTCTGGCCCCAGCCATTGATAGTTGCTGGTGTCGGGCCAGTGGCGGGGTGTAAGGGCAAGGCGATGGTGCCAGGTGCAGGTCGGGGGGACCTCAGACCAGCTAAAGGTGCCGGCAAAGCCCAGCAGGTCGGCATCGAAGCGCGATCGCCAGTCCATTGCCCGGTACCGCTCCGACGTCAGCCGTCCCGCAAAGGGAGTGCTACGCACATCGGCAAAGTAGGTTTCGGCCTGAATCCACAGGACGGATTGGCTGGTTTCAATGGGGCCTTGGTCAAACTGAATGGAGCGGCGTTGCCAGACGCCGAGGAAGGGGTTGAGGGGCATGGAGGGGTGGATGGGGTAGGCGGGTGGATGGGTAGGTGGGTGGATGGGTAGGGTGGGCACTGCCCACCAGCGTTACCCTAGCGCTATACAACCGGGGTTTTGCGTAGGGGCATAGGCAAAGCCAAGCCAGAGGCTTTACGGTGTTTGCTCGGCATCAATTTATACCGCTAATCAGCTGCACCAATGGCGGCAAGGGCATCCCAGATCAGCTTTTGCTGGTGAATGATCCGCGATTCTAAACCATTCACTGGGCCGGGGGTGTAGGCACCGCTGGCGTAGCCTTGCTGCACGCTTTCGGTGAGTACCATGTCTTCTTGCATAAAGGCTTCAAACTCGGCCAGCAGGGTTTCGTTGGGCGGGCAAAATTCGGGGTCACCATAGAGTTCTAAGGAAACCTGGCAAGACTCAGCGGTGAGCGGCTCGATGTGCAGCCAGGCCAACAGGCCGTTGGGCAGACCCAGCAGGTGCAGGTTGGGGTAGATACCGTAGGTAAAAAATCCCTCGCGGCTGCGGCCCTGGAGGGTTGGCAAGATGGGGTTTTCGGCTTGCCAATCGGCGGTGGTGGGGGTGTAGAGCAAGTTGACGAAGGTTTCGAGTTGGTGCTGGTAGTGGCGAATGGGGCCTTGCACCTGGTTGAGGGTGGTGCGGTGGGCGATCGCCACGTGGTAATCGCACAGGGTGTTGTCGTGGTAGTTCTTCCAGTTGCAGGCGACGATGTACTGCTTGGCCGCCAGCGGTTGGGTGGCGAGGGTGCGGTGCTGCCCCAGGTGCTGGGGGATGCTGCCTAGAAACTCGACTAGCGGCGGCGCACTGTCATCAAAGCAGACGAACATAAAGCCCGACCAGGTCTCTAACCGCAGCGATCGCAGGGCAAACTCTTGCTTTTCAAATGACTGAGGAAACTGATCTTGGGAAGGCACCCCCAGCAAATTCCCCGAGAGGTCATAAACCCAGGCGTGGTAAGGGCACACCAGCTTTTGGCAGGGGTGAATGCCTGCTTGAGGCGACAAAATTGCAGCCCGGTGGGGGCAGAGGTTGTAAAAGGCCCGCAGCTCGCCACCATTATCTCGAACAATCAGCAGGGGAGCCCCACCTACCGACCTGGCCCACACCATCCCCGGCTGGAGAAGTTCGCCATCGCCCACATAGAGCCAGGTGCGGCGAAAGATCGCCCGCTGCTCTATCGGGAGCCACTGAGGATTGGTGTAGTGGTCGGCGGTGAGCAAAAATCGTTCCGGCAGCCCGTGAGCGTCGGGGGGAACCGGCGATGACCCTTGGGGATCAGTCTTTGACCATTGCAGCGGCAGACTAGAAACCATGGCTAGATACTCCCTATCAGCTCACCAAGGCCGGCGTTGTCTTTCCCCGCAGCAGATCCATGATGCCTTCGCGGTAGTCCTGAAAAGCCCGATCGCGGCGAATGGTATAGGTGCGATCGCTGGGTAAATTCACAAACACCTCTCGCTGAATGGTGCCGGGGTGCGCCGTCAGCACATAAATGCGCTGGGATAGAAACACCGCCTCATCCACATCGTGGGTGATCATCAAAATGCTGACTCTGGTGCGGTTCCACAGGTCGAGCATGAACTGCTGCATGGTTTCCTTGGTCTGCACATCCAAAGCCCCAAAGGGCTCATCCATCAGCATAATTTTGGGCCGCGAGGCCAGGGTGCGGGCGATCGCCACCCGCTGTTTCATACCCCCCGAGAGCTGCTTGGGCAGCGATCGCGCAAACTTGGTCAGCCCCACCACATTTAAATAGTAGGAGGCCATTTCTCGCCGCTCCCGTGGCCCCACGCCCTGGAGCTTGAGGCCAAACTCCACATTCTTCTGCACCGACATCCAGGGATATAGGGTGTAGCTCTGAAATATCATGCCGCGATCGGATCCTGGCCCCGTCACTACTTGGCCATCCACCGTCATTTCCCCCGCCGTGGGCATATCTAGCCCCGCCACTAGCCGCAGCAGCGTAGATTTTCCGGAGCCCGAGGCCCCTACCACGCAGACAAATTCGCCCGTTTCTACGTGCATATTGATGTCATCGAGCGCCAGCACTGGTCCCTGGCGGGTGTCGAACTGTTTGGTGAGGTTGTTGATTTCTAAGTGCATGGTGGGGTGAGGGTAGGGGGTGGATGGGTGAAGGGGGTGGATAGGGTGCGCGAGTACCGTAGGGTGGGCACTGCCCACCAGACCAATGCGACAGACCAATGGACGGCCTAATTCACCGCCCATTTGCAGGTGGCTTTCATCAACCCTCGAAGCGACAAATCTAGGGCAAAGCCGATTACACCCAGAATGATCAGGCAGGCAAAGATTTCGTCGGTGTTGAAGAACTTTTGGGCCAGCACAATCCGCTTGCCGAGGCCGTTTTCTGCCGCCACCAGCTCCGCTACTACCACCAGGCTCCAGGAGGTGGCAATGTTGATGCGGAAGGTGTCGATGATGTTGGGCAGCACGTAGGGGGTGATCACTTGAAATAGCGCCTGCCTCCGCTGCCCACCCAAGGTATAAGTGGTTTCGAGCAGGGCCTTAGGCACAAACTTTACTGCATCCATGATCATCAGGATGTTGAAGAACACCGTGCCCATGAAAATCAGGGCAATTTTAGGTGCTTCTCCCAGACCCAGATAAATGATTAGCAGGGGAATGAAGGCTGGGGGAGGCATGTAGCGGACCACGCCAATGATCGGTTCGAGCAGCGATCGCACGCTGGCAAAGGCTCCCATGGCAATGCCGATGGGCACCGACACTAGCGCCGCTAGCCCAAAGCCCACCGTCACCCGCATGATGCTGGCGGCGGTATCGTCCAGCAGAAAGCCATCCGTCCACAGCCGTCCTAGGGCTTGGGCCACCTGAAGCGGCGACGGCAAAAACTTATCATTCACCAGGTCGAGGCTGGCCACCAACCACCAGATCGCAAAGGGCACCGCAATGGAGAGCACCATCAGCGCCGTGCTCATCGGCTTGGGAATGTCGTCGGCCAGTCGCCAAAAAACACTGGGCTTCATGCCCTGGGAGGCGGTGGGCGCGGTGGAAAAGGAAGGGGAAGTGGGAGTCACAGGGGTTAGCCCAAACGTACAACAAACCTGAAAAGTATTAGCCCCCATCATCCACAGAACGGCGATCGGGGCTTGCATCAACGGCTACTTCTTGGCGGTGTAGGCCTTAACAAATTGGTCATCGAGAATGGCCTCTAGGTCGGGGGCCTCGGGGATAAACTTAAGCTCCACCATAAATTCGGCCATTTCCTGAGAGGCGTAGGGCATGTACTTCATGTCGTCACCGCCTGCGCTAAAGGCTTCTAAGTTTTCGTCTAGGGTGAAGATTTTGGTGCCCTCGGTGTACTTCTCAAACTCAGAGTCGCTAACGCTGGCACGCTTCGCCATGATCTCGTTGGCCCGGTCAGGGTTTTCTTCGATAAAGGCCAAAATGTCGAACCAGGTATTCACCAGGGCTTGCACCTGGTCGGGGCGGCTATCAATCAACTTTTGGGTTACCACCAGCAGGTCAGGAATTGCGCCCGGGTAATCCTTCGATGTCGCCAGCTCTTTGCTGCCCTCACGCGAAAGCGCCGTTTCCCAGAAAGGTACCCAGCCCGCAAAGCCATCTACTTGCCCTGCAGCAAAGGCCGTGGCCGCAGCCCCGGTTTCCAAATTCTTAATTTCCACATCAACTCGGCTTAGGCCCGCATCTTCCAACGCCAGGTTGAGCAAAAAGTCGCCCACTACGCCCTCTTCTAGGGCGACGGTTTTGCCGGCCAGATCGGCGACGGTGTCGATGCCCTCGGCCCCAATCACCTTGTCGTTACCGGCGGAGTTGTCGTTGACCAGCACCGCCACCATGCCGTTGACGGCATCCCCCGCGAAGGAGATGGTGTCGTTGAGAGTTTGGCTGTTGGCATCGAGCTGCCCGGTGGCTAGGGACTGGATTGATTCTAGGTAGCCGTCAAACCAGATCAGCTCGACATTGGCCCCATTCTTTTCGAATAGACCCTCTTCTTCGGCGATCGCCCAGGGCCACCAGCCCGCCCAGCTGCTATAGCCAAGCTTCAAGGGCTCCCCGGTCGTAGCGGGCGCAGACGCATCGGTGGGGGTATCGGATTGGGGGGTAGTTTGGGCACAGCTGACGGTAATCAATAGGCTGCAAAAGAAAGCAAACAGCGTGGGCAAAAAGGTGCGTCGTTTCATAGCAGTGGATAGTTGAGACTCAAAAACTACAGGAAAAGCTGCGGGGCAATCTGGATGCCGCTGGGTAAAAGCTATGCGTCTAGGCGATCGCTAGAAGAACTTCAGATACCGCTTAAGTTCCCAGTCGGAAATGTGGGTGTGGTACTCCTCCCATTCCCGGCGGCGAAAGTCGATGTAGGTCTGGTACATCAGCGGCCCCATCACGGCCTGGCTCAGGGAGTCGGCCTCAAAGGCGTCGATCGCCTCTTGCAGCGTGCGGGGCAGCATGTCGATCGCCATCGTCTGGAGGTCGGCCAGGGAATAGTTGTACATGTTTTCGGTGTGGGGCTCACCGGGGTCGAGCCCCTCGGCAATGCCCTCTAGCCCGGCGGCCAGAATCATCGCGGCTCCCAGGTAGGGGTTGGTGGCAATATCGGCGGCGCGGCACTCGACCCGGCCCCCCGCGAGGGGAATGCGCAGCATGTTGGTGCGGTTGTTGTTGCCGTAGCAGATGTAGACCGGGGCCCAGGTAAAGCCCGACATGCTGCCCTGGCGCAGCAGCCGCTTGTAGCTGTTGACCGTGGGGCAGGTGACGGCGCAGATCGCCTTGGCGTGGCGCAGCACCCCAGCAATAAACTGGTAGCCCAGCTTCGACAGCTTGCAGCTGCGTGGATCGTCCGGGTCTTCAAACAGGTTTTGCCCTGTGTGGATGTCGGCTAAGGACAGGTTGTAGTGGGCACCGCTGCCGGTGCGATCGCCAAAAGGTTTGGGCATAAAGCTGGCAAAGTAGCCGTGCTTGCGGGCAATTTCCTTGACCATCAGCCGAAAGAAGGTGAGCCGGTCAGCCATGGTCAGGGCATCGCTGTAGGCAAAGTCGGTCTCAAACTGGCCATTGGCGTCTTCGTGGTCAAAGGAGTACACGTCCCAGCCCAGATCGTTCATGTACTCGACCAGTTCGCTCAGCCAGGGGGCGTTGTCGAGCAAGCTGGGCAGGTCGTAGCAGGGCTTGGCCAGATGGTCGCGATCGCTCACCGGCCCAAAGCTACCGTCCGCGTGCTCTTTGAGCATGAAGAACTCGGTCTCAATGCCCAGGTTAAAGGTGAATCCCATTGCCGCCGCCTTGGCCAACATTTGCTTGAGAATCGTGCGACAGCAGGCCTCGAAGGGTTGCCCTTTCAGGTAAAGATCGCTGGCGAACCAGGCGACCTCAGGCTTCCAGGGCAGCACCGTGGCCGAGGCCGGGTCGGGCATCGCCGCCACCTCTTCATCACTGATCTCCTGGGGCACCCCGTCGAGGGCCGCGCCGGTAAACAGCTCTGAACCCGCCATCATCTGGCCTAGGTGAGCCAGGGGCACCATTTTGGCCTTGCCCATGCCGTGAATATCGACATAGCTGGCCAGGGCGTATTTGACCCCCTTCGCCTCCAAGGATGTTTTGAGCGCTTCGATTTCAGGCGTTAGAGAATGGGCCATAGGTGGGTAGGTAAGCGAGTCAGTGGGTGAATGCGTGAGCAGGGCAATTTAAGAAAAATGGCATCAAAAACAGCAGCCCGAGAGAATGACGAAGCCATGCTACGCCTATCCTCCCGGGCTTTTATCCCGCCGTGTACCAGATACCTTAGGCCGCTGCATGCAGGGCTGATGACAACCTGGCGGTTCCTCTCGGACCAGGCACTTGACCGCTGCGGCGGTCAGCCGGAACCCTAGAAACACTTTTGGGTATTTACTTTTGACTATTTAGAATGGCTAATTAATCGATTAATTTTTGACTAGCGTTGGAGCAAGGTCGATGCCTTAATAGGCTTAGCAATTGCTCAAGCATTAGAAAGTAACCGCTGTTACTAAACCACCCTTTATTCGGAATTCTTCCCCGCTCAGCGGTGAATTAAACCTACAATTTAAGGCAGTCATAATTTCTAAACCCATGCCCCCAGTTGAGTTTGATCACGCCATTGCCCTTCGCTATCCCCGGCGATCGCTCAAGCGGGCCGAACGCGCCTTTCAGTGCTCGTCGTTTCGGCTAGATCTGCTGGGAGACATGCGATCGCAGAGCATCTCCATTCGCCAGGTGTGCGGCCAGAGCGGCATCAAAAGTGGCTATAGCCGCCGCCCTCTTACCGAACTAAAAGCCGAAAACGAAATGATGTGGCTGATCGCCGTGGGCATGCTGCGCCGCGAAGTCGATGGCCAGGGCCTCACCGACAGCTTTCGCCTCACCCCTATGGGTCGCCAAGTATTTGATGCCCTCGCACCCCTCACCCCGGCCCAGTATCACCCCAGCCTGGGCGATCATCTTTATAATGCATGGTGCCGATGGGTGCGCTCACCGAGCTGGTGGCACGGCTAGACTTGGCCCCTGTCTTTTGCCCATCGTCCTGATGGGTTGTGTTGTTCCTGAAGAATCTGCATAGGGAGTGGCTAGGTGCCGGGCAACCGTCCCGACTGTCGCCCTACCGTCAAACTCATTCATCTTTGGAGACGCTCCATGAGAGCAATCATGGTAGTGGGAACAGCCTCCCACGTGGGTAAATCATTGATTACCACAGCCCTCTGCCGCATTCTCAGCCGTCGGGGCTGGCGGGTCGCCCCCTTTAAAGGGCAAAACATGGCCCTCAACTCCTACGTCACCGCCAACGGCGGCGAAATGGGCTATGCCCAGGCGGTTCAAGCCTGGGCCGCAGGCGTGCCCCCCCAGGTGGAGATGAACCCCATTCTCCTCAAGCCCCAGGGCGACATGACCTCCCAGGTCATTCTCAAGGGCCGGGCCGTGGGGCGCACCACCGCCATGCAGTACTACGAAAACTTCTTTGACCAGGGCTGGCAGGCCATTCAAGAAAGCCTCGCCCGCCTCGGCCAAGACTTTGACTTTTTGGTCTGCGAAGGGGCGGGCAGCCCCGTTGAGGTCAACCTCAAACACCGCGACCTCACCAACATGCGCATCGCCAAGCATCTCAACGCCCCCACCGTTCTAGTGGCCGACATCGATCGCGGCGGCGTGTTTGCCCACATCATCGGCACTCTAGAGCTGATGGATTCTGAGGAGCGCGCCCTGGTCAAAGGGATCATCATCAACAAGTTTCGCGGCCAGCGCGAGGTGCTAGAGCCCGGCCTAGCCTGGCTCAAAGAGCGCACCGGCATCCCCGTCCTCGGCGTAGTGCCCTGGATTGAAAACGCCCTCCCCGCCGAAGACTCCCTCAGTCTGCTCGATCGCACCCCCGGCAGCAAAAAACAGGCCGACATCACCATCGCTGTCATTCGCCTACCCCGCATCTCTAACTTCACCGACTTCGACCCGCTGGAGGCCGAACCCAACGTGCGGGTGGTTTATCTCAGCCCCAAAGAAAAGCTCAGCTACCCCGATGCGGTAATTATCCCCGGCACCAAGACCACTATCGCCGACCTGCTGATTTTGCAGCGCACCGGCATGGCCGAAGAAATTCAGAACTACGTCGCTGCTGGGGGCACCGTGATGGGCGTCTGTGGCGGCTTCCAAATGATGGGCCAGTTCTTAGCCGATCCTGAAGGCATCGAGGGTCACGAAGGCCGCTTCCCCGGCCTCGATCTGTTCCCGCTGAGAACAGTCATTACCCAGCAAAAGATCGCCCGTCAGCGCACCGTCAGCTCCCGTTTTCCCCAGGAGGGACTACCGGTGTCAGGCTACGAGCTGCACCAGGGCCGCACCCAGCTCCTCCTTTCCGAGGGGCAAGACGAAAAGGGCACCAAGTTCGAGTTCCTGTTTGAAGACCGCAGTCTAGGCGTAGTCGATGTCAGCCAGTCGTTGTGGGGCACCTACCTGCACGGCATTTTTGACAACGGCCCCTGGCGGCGGGCTTGGCTCAACCGTCTGCGCCAGCAGCGGGGTCTGGGGTCACTGCCCACCGGCATCCCCAACTACCGTGAACAGCGCGAGGCCATCCTCAATGAACTCACTGAAGCGGTCAGCGAGCATTTAGATCTGACGCCGCTGCTAGGGTAACCAGCTATTGAGCGAGAGTTAAGCCCCAACGCAATGCAGCTAGTCATGGATTGTAGGGCGTACCCTGATGAAAGCGCATGGCCCAACCCTGCTCAGTGCGCGACCAAATAGAACTGCGTCTGGCATACTCTATGGTGCCATCGTGTTCAACCTGACTGTTGTAGGTAACCTGTCCCACATCCCTAGCCAGCAGTCGAATTGTCAGGTTGGGCAGAGGCAGCACCGCCTTAATAGGCTGCGAATTTGAGCAAACGATTTGCTCGCGGGTATAGACGCGCCCCGATCGCCCAAACTCGATAAAGTCGGCGGCGAACCGCTGGTCTTGAAAAGTGGCATCAAAGCGCGTTACCTCGCGCCACATGGCTTCTTCAAGCTGGGTCAACATTGTATGGTCATCTTGGGACAGGGAGAGAGCCATGTTAGGTAAGGAAAACTGGGGTGCTATCTATCAGAATTATCCGTCGTGGGGCAGACACTCTGGGCTATTCTGACTACGGGCGTTCAGCTTTCTCGGTATCCCATGACCGCATCTCCGCGCAATCCAGCGGGTCGAACCTGGCCGTTCAGCATCACAATTCCCCAGACGGCCATCCCCTACCTGTTTCTGCTGCCTGCCTTAGCGGCCCTGGGGATCTCGGTGTTTTGGCCAGCGCTACAGGCGTTTTATCTGAGCTTTACTACCTTTGGGGTGGACCTGACAGCGGCTCCCACCTGGGTGGGCTGGGCTAACGTGCAGCGGCTACGAGCTGACCCGATCTTCTGGCAGACGGTACGCAATACCTTGGTTTACCTAGCTGGGGTGGTGCCGATTTTGACCTTTGCACCGCTGGGCCTGGCAATTTTAGTCAATCGGCAGCTGCGGGGCATTCACTGGCTGCGGGTAGCCTATTACTCGCCCGTGGTAGTGTCGATGGTGGTCGCAGGCATTGCCTGGCGCTGGCTCTATGCCGAGACGGGTCTGTTTAACCAGGTGCTCAAGTCCTTAGGGCTAACGGAGAACGGTATTCCCTGGCTTACCAGTCCAGCCCTGGCGCTGTTTAGCGTCATGGTGGTGACGGTGTGGAAAGGGATGGGCTACTACATGGTGATCTATCTAGCGGGGCTCCAGGGCATTCCCCAAGACCTCTACGAGGCGGCGGCGCTGGATGGCTCTGACGGCTGGCGGCGGCACTGGGATATTACGCTGCCGCTGATGCGGCCCTACATAGTGCTAGTGAGCGTGATCTCGGCGATCGCAGCCACCAAAGTCTTTGAGGAGGTCTATATCATGACTCAGGGCGGGCCGCGCCACAGCTCTAAAACCGTGGTCTATTACATCTACGAGCAGGCCTTTCAAAAGCTGGAAATTAGCTATGCCTGCACCATTGGGCTGGGGTTGTTTTTAGTCATTCTCGCGCTGTCTGCCCTACGTTTGGCAGTGAACAATGGTTCAACCCCCGTGACCTAAGTAATTTATGCGCGTCAAGACTAGAAATCAAAATTCTCGTAGGTGGGGGCAGCGGAGCATTCGCAAAGTGTCTCTAGAGAAAACAACCTTACAGCAGCAAGCCTCGTCGGGTTTTGCTAACGCGCCACCCAATCTACGAATCAGCAACTAGGAGGCTAACAAGTGAGCCAATCAGGCACTATTCCCTTAGCCTAAATTGACGGGATCCCTAACCTATTTTTTCAGAGGAACGCTTAGGCCACTCGCACGGGCTGGGCTAGTTCTAAAACATTAACCTGCACGTCATGAACTTCGACATGGGTCGTGCCTTCGGTGTGCAGAGCCAGGTCAATCAGCCGATCGAGCAAGTCTAAAGTGTCTACCTGGCCACTGAGAATGACCGCTGACCCACGCTGTTTAACGGTGAGCTGCTTGACGGCCTCGCGCCCCACGTGACCGTGAAAACTCGTCTTGATGCGCTTAGCTAAACCGTAGTAGTCGTATTCGCCATTCAGCCCAACCCGCTCGGGGGGAATAGCTGACAGGGCCGCGATCGACTGGCTCAAATAATTGGTTTTTGCATAACAGACCCCACGAATGGTGTGACCAGTTGCTACCAGCGATTGTATGACATTAGCCATCTAAGCCCTACCCCTCTGCCTCTTGGACAAAAACGCACCTACAGCCGCAAACCCTCATGGATTTGCTTAGACGAGACCTAGATCAAGGCTCAGCAGTAGATACACAGCCATTACCGCAAATTCCGCTTCAAACCCTTATCAAACTTGAAGATATTATAAAGTAGTTTACGGGTTTCTCTAACAGATTAAGTATCTTTTACAACCATTGCTGAGAGTTGTTCAGGTCAAATCTACATCGGTGACGAACTGTCCATAAAGATTTTACAAAGTGGTTTGACCCCCCACGAAACAAAATGTTCCCGCCTTGCATAAGTCAATTCTCACCATCCTCATAGACGCTTGTGGGGGAGAGCCGTCTTAGTTAGCGGTTGTCAGAAGCGCTACCGCATAGGCAGCGATCCCCTCTTGGCGTCCCACGGGGCCGAGTTTTTCGTTAGTAGTCGCTTTTACCCCGACCTGATCGGGGGCCAGACTCAGCTGGCCCGCTAGACGCGATCGCATCGCTTCAATGTGGGGCTTTAGCTTGGGCTGCTCGGCTACCACTACCGAGTCGATGTTGCTCACCTGCCAGCCCCGCTCTTGCACCATGGCATTCACCTGGGCCAGCAGCTTCAGGCTGTCAGCCCCCGCCCACTCTGGGTCACCCGGCGGAAAGTAGAGGCCAATATCGCCCAAACTCAGCGCCCCCAGCAGCGCATCCATAATCGCGTGGGTCAGCACATCGGCATCGCTGTGGCCATCGAGCCCCAGGTGGTGGGGAATAGTGACACCGCCCAGAATGAGCGATCGCCCCTCCACCAGCCGATGAATGTCGTACCCGTTACCAATCCTGATCCCCATAGTTATCCCCACGCTTAAATGACTTTATTCAAGACTTTTGAGATAGTGCATCGCTGCACGAATGCCCCCTACGGCCTAGCCCATCTACCCATCCACCCACCTACCCATCTACTCACCTACTCCCCACACTCCTGCACCCACCGCTCATATAGATCGGGCCGCCGCTGCTGCGTACGCTCGATCTGCTGCTGCCGTCGCCACTGGGCGATCGCCTCGTGGTTGCCCGATCGCAGCACCTCCGGCACCTCCCAGCCGCGAAAGCTGGCGGGGCGAGTGTACTGGGGGTAGTCCAGCAGCGGGGTCTCAAAGCTCTCGTAGCGCAGGGAGTCAGTTTTGCCCACGGTGCCCGGCAGCAGCCGCACCACGCCATTGATCAACGCCAGGGCCGGAATTTCGCCACAGGTGAGCACAAAGTCCCCTAGGGAAACCTCCCGCGTCAGCAGATGGTTGACCCGTTCATCGACCCCTTCGTAGTGGCCGCAGATCAGCACCAACTGATCCAGCGTGACGAGATGGCGAAACAGATCTTGGGTCATGGCCTCGCCCTGGGGGGTGAGCAAAATCACCTCGCGACGGGGCAGCACGGGCAGCGATTCTACTGCCGCAAAAATCGGGTCGGGCTTCATCAGCATGCCCACACCACCGCCGTAGGGTTCGTCATCGACCCGGTGGTGCTTATCCGTTGTAAAGTCCCTGGGATTGGTAAGATAAACTTCTGCAATTTGGCGCGCCAGGGCTTTACCAATCAGCCCTGACTCCAAGGGGGACGCAAAAAAGTCTGGAAACAGGCTGACAACATCTACTCTCAGATGGGAAGCCCCCGAAATGCCAGTTGTCATAGCCTAGACTGCTGAGGCCTAACGACCTGATGGGTTGAGTAAATGTCATCCAAGTCCAGAAGTGGAGCCCTACCGGTAGGAAAACTACAGATCTTGAGCTGGACTTGGTATATAACGCTCTCTATCATGCAGTAATTGAGTCTAGGTAGCAATTTTCGTCCCTTTGTTGAGCGGCCCATGTCTCCCGTCAAGCACCATGCGATTCTGGCCATTGGTGGCGCAGAAGATAAAGTTCACGGCAAAGAGATTTTGCACACCTTTTTCGAGCGGTCTGGGGGGACGGCGGCTTGCATTGGTATCATTCCCTGTGCTTCACGAGACCCGGTAGCCATTTCGGCTCGCTATCAAGAGATTTTTGCTGAAATGGGCGCTCCTGAGACGGTGGTGATGGATATTCGCGATCGCGCCCAGGGGGAAGACTCTAGCTGGAAAACCATCGTCGAACCCTGCACTGGTGTCTTTATCACTGGCGGCGACCAGGTGCGCCTCTGTGGCCTACTGGCCGACACCCCCTTAATTAACGTGGTGCGTCAGCGGGCGCAGCTGGGCGAAATCACGCTCGGCGGCACCAGCGCGGGGGCCGCCGTTATGGGCCACCACATGATCGCCGGGGGCGGCAGCGGCGAGTCGCCCAATCGCTCGCTGGTGGATATGGCGATTGGCCTGGGCTTTGTGCCCGAGGTGATTGTCGACCAGCACTTTCACAACCGTAACCGCATGGCCCGGCTGATGAGCGCCATAGCCATGCAGCCCAACCGTCTCGGTTTGGGCATTGACGAAGACACCTGTGCTCTATTTGAGGGCGACGGTAGCTTTCGCGTAATCGGCAAAGGGGTGATTGCCGTGGTCGACCCCGGCGATATGACCCACACCAACGAGCCCGACATTGCCGCCTCCGACCCGCTCAGCATCCACGGGCTGCGGCTGCACCTGCTGGCCCACGGCGATCGCTTCGACATTAACCACCGCAAAGTACTCTCCGCCACTCATTAGATAAATAGAGAATATCTGCCTAAACGGCTGGCGATACTGGGTCTAGGCTCAACGTCGGTCCTCAAACCACAATCCAGCCTTGACCGCCACTTCACTTGTCGGCGTCAGCAGGCAGGCTCCACAGCGACAAAAGGTTTTCTGTGCCACCGATGGTAACAATGTGGCCGTTGGGCTGCACCGCAAAGCGCCAAATGTCGGTGTTGAAGCCAGTGATGGTTTCAAGGTAGGTTTTTTGGTTTAGATCCCACACCAGAATGGTGTTGTTGGCGTCAGAACTCCATAGGCGCGGGCCATCAATCCTGACGTCGTTGACGTAGCTTTGGTGACCCGGTAGGGTGGCGTAGAGTGTCTGGTCGGCCAGGTTCCACAGACGTACGGTTTTGTCGCTAGAGGCACTCACCAAAATGCGGTTGTCGTCGCTGATATCAAGGCGATTAATAAAGGTCAGTGGCTCATGGCCTTCTAGGGTGGCAGGATGGTCCAAATTCTCCATGTCCCACAGGTGGAGGCTTTTGCCCCCGCTCACCAAGTAGCTGTCGTCGCGGGTAAACCGCAGATCGTTAACTGTGCCATCGGCCTGGAGGGTATGGCTTGGCCCGGTCGTTGCCAAGTGCTGGGGATCGATGCTGCCGTCGGGGCCAACCAGGTTCCATAGATAAATAGTGCCGTCGCTGTCGGCGCTGACCATCAGCTTGCCGTTGTTGCTGACCTCTAGAGCTTTGATGGGTACTGCATGGGCATTGGCCAGCGTCACCAGGGGACGACCATCTGCCATAGCCCAAAATCGAATCGTGCGGTCATCCCCAGCACTGATCAAAATTTCTTGGTCAGTGGTCATAGCTAGAGTCTTGACCACGTTGGTGTGATCGCTCAAGGTGCGCACTAGGCGGCCTGCGTCTAAGTTCCAAAAGCGCACGGTGTTGTCGGTGCTGGCAGTTACCAGGGTGCGACCGTCCTTTAGCAACAGCAGATCTTGGATGTCAGCTTCGTGCCCGGCTAGGGTGCTCAGCAACTGCACCTGCACCTGTGCCTGGGGTAAGGTTTGAGCCGGCTCAGACAACAACCCCTGGGGACTCGTCGATCGCATCAGGGCATACCAGCCCAAAGGCACCGCCAGAGCTAACCCGGTTAGGCCGGCCAGCAGCCAGGGGCGCTGGTCTAACCAAGGGGGCAAAAAGCTGCGCGAGGGTTCAGGGAGGGTCTGGGCTTCGTGGGGGTTGAGAGTAGTCAGGGGCCAGGTTGGGGCAGCGACTCTAGCCGAGCGAGGTAGACCGGAAACTTGACGCGATCGCACCTGGGCCAGACGTTCTAAAATCGCCTCGGTGTTTTGGGGCCGGTTGGCCGCCGCCGGAGCGATTAGATGGTCAATCAAATCGGCCAGGGGAGCCGAGATCTGCGGCGCTGCCGACCGCCACCCAAACGCATTGGTGCGCGAGTTGTAGATAGCCGGGTCGTTGGGCAGCTTGGCCGTCATCAAATAAATGAGCGTGCGGCCGAGGGCATAAAAGTCAGACTGGGGCACCGCCTGGCCCTGCTCCTGCTCGGGGGGCGTATAGCCCGCCGAACTCACGGTCGTAATGCCGCTATCGCCCAGGTTGGCCATGTAGGTCTGGGTCATCTCACGGGCTGCGCCAAAGTCGACCAACACCAGCTGCCCCGACGGACGCAACATAATGTTTTCGGGCTTGATGTCGCGGTGAAAATAGTTGTGCTGATGCACCAGGTCGAGCACATCGGTCAGCTGGGTGAGCCACAGCATGGCCTGCTTTTCGCTGATCGGGTGGTTGCCCTGCTGCACCATCCACTGCTTCAGGTTGGGGCCTTCGATCTTTTCCATCACCAGACAGTGAGAAGGCTCGCCACCATCGGCTGGGTAGTAGAGAAAATAGCCCTCGGGCTCTACCCGAGGCACCCCTGGGTGGTTGAGCTGGCTCAGCACCTGGGCCTCACGGCGAAACAGCTCCACCACTTTGTCGTTGGTGTTATAGCCCTCTTTGAGCACCTTGAGAATTTTGGGGACGTTGCGCTCGTAAGCCTCATACACGCGGCCAAAGCCGCTGTCGCTGCTAATCAACCGCATCACTCGGTAGCGACCCTGGAGCACCAGGCCTGACCCACAGGCCACGCAAGTAGAACTGCCCCCATTATCTGGATGATTAGGCTGACGGCAACGTGGGTTAATACAAAGACTCATAGCCGACGTTAGAATGCATTCCCTGTGTAGCAACAGTGTTCCACGGAATGCAGGCGGTTTACCTAGGCAACCGCCTTTCTTTGCAATTGGTCAACCGCCAAAAGTGAGGGTTCAATTACCACTTGCCGCTGGCTCCGCCCCCCGAAGACGACCCGCCGCCAGAGGATGAGCTACTGCTAGAGGATGAGCTATCGCTATCATGCAGCCGGGCAAGGGTAACGGTTTGCTGGTCGCTGTGGTCGCAGTGGCGGCAGTGCCGGTTGACCAGCGCTTCGCCCGACGAATGGTAGGTCGGCTCTCTCACTGTGGTTCGCTGCACTTCCTCCAGCGTTTTATAGTGACAGCTTGGGCAGGCCTCAAAGGAAGAGATGGGGTTAGCAAAGTGACGAACGGTGTGCTTATGGCACTGGGGGCACTCAGCAACAGTGTGAAAGACCGACTGCAGCTCCAGCTCTAAAATTTGCCCTGCGTCGAGGTGAGCTTTGGCCTCGGTATCACTCAGATTGGTCATCCGCACCTGGCATAGCTCGCACTGGGGTCGCCACAGGTTGAGCAGCAGTTTAGAACCCGCGATCGCAACTCCACCAGAAACAAGTCCGCCTATACCGAGTATTAACCACCCCCAGGGCAGTTTTTCTAGAGCCGTAGGCGGCGCGGTCAGCTGCCCTACCAATGCCTGGGTGCCTTCGTACAACCCCGTGCTATAGGCCGAGGCCCGAAAGTGCGGCAGCATGTAGTCATCAATTACGGTCTGCATACGAGCGTCGTAGACGCGGCTATAGCCCTGACCTAGCTCAATGCGCACGGCGCGATCGCCCTGGGAGAACAGCACCAGTACCCCATCGTTGCGTTGGGCATCGCCAATGCCCCAGGTGTTAAAAAGATTGGTGGCAAAGCTCTCAATAGCGTCATCTCCGGTTTCGTAAACCCCAATTGAGGGCACCGTCACCACCACGATCTCGATGCCATCAATCGTCTTCACCTGCTCTAACAGCTCTCGCAGCCGATCGGCGTCCGCCGGTAGCAGCACCTCGCCGTAGTCATTGATCAGGGCGTCTTGGCGCTGGGGATAGCCCGTTCGTGCCTGAGCCAGCAGGGGGTCGGCAGCGGTTTGGGTCAGAACGGACTGGACGTTAGCGTTGCCTAGGGCGGAGTCAGGAGCGCAGAGCACTAGACCCATCAGGGCACTTGCGCCCATTATTAAGATCCACTTCTGCCGCAGTGTTCCACTAATTGTTGCCACTGGTTAACCCCGCCTCCGCCGTGTTGGTTAACTCCAGAATTCCCCTGAACTCGGCGGCGATCACTCCTGCCGCAAAGCAGGAAAGACTCTATTTAAGTTCAGCCGATCGGCGCGCTTTTGCCAGCCCGCTCAACTCAAACAGCCTTAGCGGCGGGCTGAGATAGAGACACACCCGCAGCGGCAATCGTGACTAAGCCAATGGCACCAATCATGGTCAAGCTCAGAGTTTCGCCGAGCCAGAAAAAGCTGATGACGGCGGCGATCGCAGGCTCTAAACTCATCAGCACACCAAACACGTTCACCGGCATACGGCGCAGCGCCGTCATCTCTAGAGAATAGGGCAGGGTCGAAGCCAACATCGCCACCCCTAACCCCAGCAGCAAAATATTGGGTGACAGCAGCAGTCGGCCCTCCGCCATGATCCCGACGGGCAGCAACAACAATGCCCCTACCGCCATCGACAGGGCCAGCCCCTCCCCACCGCGAAAGGCCTGTCCCATACGCGCCGACAGCACAATATAGGCGCCCCAGGCCACCCCGGCCAGCAGCGCCATCACCACACCCCAGCTGTCGAGCGCCGGAGTATTGAGAGGCGACAGCAGCACAATGCCCGCCGCCGCCAGAGCAACCCACAGTCCGTCGAGCCAGCGGCGCGAGTGCAGCAGCGCCACCGTCAGCGGTCCGGAAAATTCTAGCGCCACCGCAACTCCGATCGGAATCCGGGCGATCGCACAGTAAAACAGCGCATTCATCACCGCCATCGACAGCCCAAAGGTCACCAGCAACCGGTAGTCAGCCAGCCGGTGCCCGCGCCACCGGGGACGGCACCAGGCCACCAGCACCACCGCCGACAACCCTACCCGCAACAGCACCATGCCCAACGGCCCCACCTGACCAAACAGGCTCTTGGCCAAGGTCGAGCCCAGCTGAGTCGAGCCCATAGCGGCTATCACCAGCAGCGGTGCTGGCGGGTTGAAGGCAGGCAGCAAGGGCTTGGGTAGCCAAGAATTAGGCAGCACAGGGCAAAGCTCCAGGACCAAGGAGGTGAGAAAGAGTCCTCCAACTCTAACGCCCTCCGACCACCCCCACCTAGCGACGGCATCGATACGCTGTTATCACCCGCATAAATATATAGATGTATGGATGGCCGCACCTCCAGCCGTCCTGGCGGTGGCCCTGGTTTTGGCTATGATCCGCTTTAGACTGTGGCAATCACTCCAGCACCCTGCCCCTAGAGGTGCAACATTTCTCCAGGATGTTTTCTATGCCTGATTTTCTAGCCCTTGATCCGACTACATCACCTCTGACCCAAGGCCTCTCCGGGGTTTACTCCCAAGTAACCCAGTGGGTAGCTGGCCTAGTCAACAGCAGCAGTAGCTCCCTGAGTCAGTTCGGTCACAGCATCGCTAGCTTGCCTGCTCAGGTGCAGGTGCCCACAGCGATTGACACCACCGCGGCGTGGCATCTAGCTCTGTACTGGCTGCTGGTGTTGATTATGGTGGTGGGGGTAGTTGGAGCAGTAGTGCCGGCCCTGCCCGGAATCACGCTGATTGTAGGGGCTATGGTGATCTGGGGTTTGGTGGTTGGGTTTGTCGGCCTCAAGTGGGCGCTGGGGGTCGCGATCGCCGCTCTTATCCTCAGCTTTGCCATCGACTATTTGGCTGGAGTGCTGGGGGCACAGCGGGTAGGGGCAAGTAACTGGGGTCAAATTGGGGCTTTTGTGGGCATGTTTTTTGGCCTGTTTGGGCTACTGCCCCTTTTGCCAACGGGTATTCCCCTGCTCGGGCTTTTGGTCGGTACGGTGATGGGAGCTTTTATCGGCGAATTTTTGCACCGCCGCGAGCTGAAACTGCCGCAGCGGGTTAAGCAATCAGCCAAAGTGGGCTTGGCCATTGTGGTTGGCACGCTAGTCGGCAACGTTTTACAAGGCATTCTCGCCTTGATTAGCCTGATCGTGTTCTTAGTCACCACCTGGCCAGGGAGCTGGGCCTGAACCCTAACTCTCTAACGGCTTTAGACCCGCCAACAGCGCCATCTCGCGCCATTTCCAGTGACAATCGACATCGTCAAACCCAAGCTGCCTGAGCCAACTCAGCTGAGTCTCCACATCCAGCAGTTGGTTAGAGGGATCTTCTTCCTCGGGGGTATAGCCAATAGCAACTAAAAACTGGTGGTGCAGCCGCTCTGTAGGAGAAGCCACATGCTCTAAGTTGCAAAAGCAGCCTTCAGGCTCCAAAATTTGGCATATTTCTGCGTAAAGCGCTGCCTTGCGAGGATGGTCGAGGTGGTGAATGGCAAAGCTTGAGACCACTGCGTCAAAGGTGCCGAGGTTGGGTAAAGACTGAGACAGGTCGTGGCTGACAATGGTGACGCTGGGGTCTGCGCCGAAGCGATCGCCCACCGCCGCCAGCATAGTCGGCGAAAAATCCAGCGCTACGCAGCTGGCATCAGGACGATCAATTTTTAGCAGTCCTAGGAGCCGCCCATCCCCCGTACCCAGGTCAAGAATACGTCGAGCAGTCCTAGGCACCAGATTTAGCAGTACAGCCTCCCCTTCGATGCGGTGCGGAATCGTATCAGCCCGAGCCAGGTAGTCTAGGGCATGGCTGGCCGAGGTCCATTGGTTGCCGGTCGAAGATCGAGTCATGGGGTTTGCGGGTGTAAGGGCGTTTGGCATTGCCCGTCGTGCAGCGCAGAGATTTCCTCAGCTAGGGCAAAATCTAGGTTCGTCAACCCTCCGGCGTCATGGGTGGTCACAGAGAGCGTGACTCGGTTGTAGGCGATCGCCAGATCAGGGTGGTGTCCCAATCGATCAGTGGGTTCTACCAGAGGCTCTACGAAGGCGACGGCGGCAGCAAAGTCAGCAAATAACCGTCCTCAGGCTCTCGCTCTCCTGTACCCACTCAGAAGGTAGGTCCGCTACACCGGGCAAGGCATGAGCTCCCCCCAGTATCATCCCCAAACCCAGTACGCCCAGCTTTCTACCCAAGCCGCATCTCTAGGCGATGCGGCCCTCCCCTACGTCAGGCTTCACCCATGAACCCTTGGGCCATGATTCTGACATAGGTCCAGATATAGAGTATTACCGCCAAATTAAACTATCGGTAGCGCAGAGATGTCAAACCTGTTGGCGATCGCTGGTTAACAAGGCAATCGCCAAGGGCTTAATTGCACCATTTAGACAGTCACTCTAGCGATTCAAAAGACAACAAATCTGCAAAAACCTGCACCCACTTTTAGAAACCAAGAAATAAACTTTCGTTTCAGCCAGATGACGGAAGTACAAGACTACCTCTGTAATCCTACGGAGACTCACTGCCAATTGGCCAATTCGATCCAAAAAAGTGTGCCATATTTTTCGGATTTCTCTGTTGCAATTAGACCGATAAGGCGCTTAAGAACCGGGTATTTACGCAGATCTACGGATTGATTTATTCCTAAAAAAATTTGATTCCTCAAGATTTTTTTTAGGGGTGAAACCCCTCTTAAAGGATTTCGACCGCTTAGATAAACTTAACCTATTGAAGCGTAAGCGCTCAGTTTGAGAGCTAATTTTCTAAAGCTCTCAATCAGCTGGGTCACTGAAATCTCACCTGAAGTGATGGCTAAAGTTTTCATGTTCCCTTTTCTATTTACTAGTTAATCAAATTTAGAGAAAGCCAAATCAGGGTGCGAGGAAAATGTCAAGGGATGCGCTTGTTGTCGGGATCAATACGTATCAGCACCTGCCAGTTTTGCAGGCGCCAGCCCACGATGCTGAGTCGGTGGCTCGCTGCTTAGAAAGCTTTGCTGAATGCCGCGTAGTCAGGCTGCCAGAGGCCATCACCCATCAAAAACCGGAGATTAGTCAGCGAGGCGGTGTGACCACAGCCCTGCTTGAAGAAGCGCTCATCAAACTATTTAAGCCAGCTGGCAAAACCATTCCTCAAACCGCCATTTTTTATTATTCCGGCCACGGTTTACAACGCCAGGCAGGTATTCAAGAAGGCTATTTAGCAACTAGCGATGCCAACCCGGCCGCAGGGCATTACGGACTGTCGCTGCACTGGCTGCGGCGACTGCTGCAAGAGAGCCCAGTGCGTCAACGAGTTATTTTGCTCGACTGCTGCAACAGCGGCGAGTTCTTTAACATGCTAGAGGCCGATCCGGGCGCCCGTGCTGGCACCGATCGCCTCTTTATGGCAGCTGCTCGAGAGTATGAAGCCGCCTACGAATCTCTCAACAGCAACCACAGCGTCTTCACCCAGGCGCTACTGTCAGGCCTCAACCCCTACAAAATCAAGGGAGGCATTGTTAACGGCCACTCCCTCACAGACACGGTCAACCGAGAACTCAAGGGTGAGCTGCAGCAGCCTCTGTTTGAAAGCTCTGGCAGCGAAATTGTGCTCACTCGCATGTCAGGCATGACTTCGCCGGCTGGAGATACGCCGCCCCCGCTGCTAGAGAGACTGCAAAAGCTGCGCTATGGATTTTGCCCCTTTCCGGGAATCGCCCCCTTCGAGGCTGCCCACAGCGAATTCTTTTTTGGCCGTGACGAGATCACGCAAACCCTAGTTGAGCAAGTGCAGTCGTCTCGGCTGTGCGTGGTTACAGGAGCATCAGGCATTGGCAAGACTTCGCTACTGCGGGCCGGGCTGCTGCCGCGCCTAGCCAAAGGCGAAGGCTCCACCCCTTGGACTCTGCGCTACTTAGCTCTGGGGCCTTCGCCCCTCGCCAGCCTGGCAGACGCCTTTGTTGACCCCGCTGCTACAGGCTTGCATCGAGCCGAACAGCTGCGTCGGGCCGAATCGTTTTTGCAGCGGGGAGCTGAGGGATTTTGCCAGCTGATCCAAGCCCTGATGGGGGAGCAAGGCCCAGAAGCCCACCTGGTACTCGTGGTTGATCAGATAGAAGCGCTGCTGACGCCTGGTTCAATCCCCGATCGCGATCGCCGCCTGGTGATCGATTGCTTGACAGCGGCAGTACAAAACCCCCATATTCCGGTTCACTTAGTGCTGGGTCTACGGGCCCACCACCTTGAGAGCCTGAACGAGTTCCCAGACTTTCAGGCTTTGGTAGCGGCCCACAGCCTGGCCGTACCGGCCATGACCTACAACCAGCTCAAGGCCACAATCATCGGACCCCTTGAAAAGGTGGGGCTGAGCTATGACGCCAACCTGGTCTACACGCTACTGCTCGACATTGTCAGCGCCCCTGCCGACTTAGCTCTGCTTCAGCTGATCTTGAAAGAGCTGTGGCTACGGCGAGAAAGCACCCCCAACCTCCCCAAGCCGCCGCATCTAACCTTAGCCGCTTACGCAAAGTTAGGGGGCATTCGTCAACTGCTCAACCAGCGGGCTAACGAGCTGTACGAGAGCCTTACGGTTCCTGAGCAAGCCATTGCCCAGCGCATATTTCTGAGTCTTTGTGACCTGGGCGATGGCGCCATGGTGACTCGTCGCCCAGTGTCTTTGCCTGAGCTGGTCACCGAGGCTATGCCCGAGCCAGCCGTTGTCGCTGTGCTAGACAAGCTCATAGCAGCCCGACTGGTGGTTGCCCAAACTCAGCTACAGTTCCCCAGGTGCAACATCACCGCCCATCCAGTGCCCGGCTGGGCACCAGCAGCTCCTGACGGTAGCCTATCCACCATTACGGGTGAGCTGTTGGCTCAGCCAGCCACCCCCAGCGTCCCCTGCTTTGACATTGCCCATGAGGCTTTGATCCGCAACTGGCCGCTACTGCAAGACTGTTTGCAAACTCAAGGGCCACGAATCAGGCAGCAGCGAGCGATTGACAGTGCCGCCCAAGAATGGCAACAGCAGGAGCAGCCCAACCATCCCGACTATTTTTTGAGCAAAACCCGCCTCAATGAGGCCAAAGCTTTTCAGCAGACTCACCCCGAACAGCTCTCGGTGCTGGCCAACCGTTATTTGGAGGCCTGCGATCGCTATACCAAGCGCTGCGGCCGTCAGCGCCACCTGGTCCGGCTGCTGATTCCGCTGAGCATGGCTACCGGCATGTTGACGGCCTACGGCCACAGCTACCTCAGCCAGCCAGCGACTGGGTTTAGCTTGGCGAAACCTGGGGTGAGCACGATTACCCCTTCCTTCAACCTTGCCGACCCGCCAACTCCTATCGATGCCGGCATTCCCACCCATTTGGGCTCACCCCAGACCGGAGTGGTGCGCACCAACATGCTGCCTTTAGGGTCACCCCTGCCCAGCCCACCGCCTCAAGCGCATCGGGCGGCCGCACCGCAGCTGCAGTCAGCTCTGGCTAAAACGGCTCAAGAATTGGCGCCGCTCACCCACAGTACCGCTGACTTAGAAGCAGCTCAGACCACCCTTGCCACTTCAGCCGCCCCTAGCGAAAGCAATAGTTTGCCTCCAGCCAACCAGGTAGTCAAGCTTGAGGCCTGGTGGGTTTCGCCCGAAAACCCATCGGTAATGATTCAAATCTGGTGTACGCGCACCCAGGCAGAACCGGTGTGTTTTACCTCCACCGCCGCCCGCAGCCAACCGGGGCAGCCCTAGCCCCAGCAAAGAAAGCTATCCTAGTCTTCGTGGCTAAAGCGATGGAACGGGGCAAGCAATGCAAATTTTGTCGGTGGCGCTGCAAAACTTTAAGACCCACCGCGATCGCTATTTTGAGTTTCAACCGGGCACCAACGCCATCTGCGGCGAAAATGGCGCGGGTAAGACCAGCATTCTAGAGGCGATCGCCTGGGTGCTCTTCAACTACCAGGGCGACTACGGCAAAGACGACCTGATTCGCAACGGCAGCGGCAGTGCTCAGGTTACGGTGGCGTTTACCTCCAACTACGACGGCCGCACGTACCATGCTCAACGCTGTACCCAGCGGGGCTACGCCCTGTTTGACCCCCAGCTTAACGAGCGGCTGCCCTACACCCGCATCAAAGATGAGGTGCTGCCCTGGCTGCGCCAGCACCTGGGGTTAGGCCCCACCACCAACCTATCGCAGCTGTTTGCCCGCACCTTAGGAGTACCCCAAGGCACCTTCACCGCCGACTTTTTGCAGCCTGCTGAGCATCGCAAGGCTGTGTTCGACGCTATTCTCAAGGTTGAAGACTACAAGCTGGCCTTTAAGCAGATGAACGCCCTGCGCCGCTACGCCGAAGATCAGGCGGAAGCTACTAAGCGGGAAATTGCCCAGTACGAAGAAGCGCTCACCCTTTGGGATGACTTGCACCAGCGGCAGCAAACCCTAACCAACGAAATTGGCACCAGCGAGCAGCGCCTAGGGACTTTGCAAACCATGCTCGCCACTCTGCAAACCCAGCGTGACGCGCTCAAAGCCCAAGCCCAAACGGTGCAGACCTTGGCTGCCCAGCGCCAGGGGCTGGTGCATCAGCTTGAGGTCAAGCAGACTGCGCTTGCCCGACTTCAGCAGTCGGTGCAGCAGGCGGAGCAGGCGATCGCCCTGTGCCAAACCCATCAGCAGTCCTTCAAAGGCTATCAGGCGGCAGAGCAGGCGTTGGAGGTGCTAGGGCAGGCCCAGCAGCAGCGCCAGCGCTTGCAGATCGAGTACCAAACACTGCAAACTGCCCAGAGCAAAACCCAGGTTGAGCTGGCTAGGTGGCAAACCCAGCTCGAGTCGTTTGCGGCCACGGAGCGGGAGCTAGCCCAGCTGGAGCCCCACATAGCAACTCAGACTCAGCTGGAGGCCCAGCGCCAAGAGCTGGTGCAGCAGCTAGAGCAGGGCCAGCGGTGGCAGCTCCAGCAGCAGCAGTACCAAGCGGAGCTGAAGCAACTCGACCAGCAGCGGCAGCAAGCGATTCAAACTCGCGATCGCCTGCTAGCTCTACAGCCCCAGGTCGAGGCTATTGCTGCCCTCGAAGACCAGCGCGATCGCCTCCAGCAGCAGCTCAGCCGCCTGGCTGCGGCCCGCCAGTTTGAAGCTGAAATTAATGCTTTAGTGGCAGACAGCCGCCGTCAGGGTCAAGCCCAGCAGTCTGAGATTGAAGCAGTGCTAAGGGATTTAGCGGTGTTAGCCGAGAGCCTGCCGTTGCTCTCAAGCCCGACCCTAGATCGTTTGGAACAATCGCTCCAGGGAGCCACCGACCTGCACGGGTCGCTGCTCTCGGCCCTGGAAGCCATTCTCAGTGACCTAGCAGATCAAACCGATGAGGCCGCCCTCAAAACTGCGCTGCAAACGCTGGAAAACGACCTCAGACAGCGCTATGGCTGGCGAGCCGAGCTGGCGCAGCTCGATGGCATCGCCGTCCAGCTAGAGCACATTCAGCAAGCCCAGGCTAAGTTGATTGCACAGGGAGAAACCCTCACCCAGCAGCTGGCCCAGCATACCCAGGTACAGACCATCCTAGAAAAGCTGGAGCGAGAGCTTGAGACCATGGGACGACCGCGCGAAAAAAGCCAAATTCTCGGGCGCACTCTGCAAGACAAGGCCCGAGTAGAGCAGGCTGCCACTGCCCAAACCACTGCCCTAGACACGCTAGACCAACAGCTAAAAGCACTCACCAGTCAGCTAGCGCCCTTCGCCGACCTAGACCAGCGCCTGGCTCAGGTGCAGCGCGATCGCGCCCAACACCAGACGGGCTACAGGCTGTATCTACAAAACCAATCGTTGGCGAACCAGCACAGACAGCTGGAGGCCGAACTCGCCGCTGCCCAGGCCGAACTTGCCCATGCGTTGCAGCAACAGCAGGATGCTGACCAGGCTTACCAGGCTGCCCTAGCGCAGTTCAACCCCGAGGCCGCTGCCACGCTGGAAACCAACTACAGCACGATTAAATCTGAAGCCGACCAGCTGGCAGGGAGCGTGCCCCAGCAGCGCCAGCGCCTGGCCGACATCAACCAGCAAATTGCCGGGCTTGAGGCGATCGCCCAGCGCCGCGATATCGCCAAACAGCAACTCCAGGCTCAGGAAAAGGCCAGGCGCTTTATCAATTTTGCTCGTAAGGCCTATAACGAAGCGGGGCCGCGCATTACAGAGCAGTACCTGCGCAGCGTTTCGCAGCAGGCCGATCGCCTGTTTCGCGATCTGCTCAACCGCCCCAATGTGGCTCTGCAATGGACTAGAGACTACGAAATTGTGGTGCAGGATGGACCCAACCAGCGGCGGTTTATTAACCTATCGGGGGGCGAGCAGATGTGTGCAGCCCTGGCGGTGCGCCTGGCCCTGCTCAAGGTGCTGGCCGATGCCGACATTGCCTTCTTTGACGAACCCACTACCAATATGGATCGCCCCCGGCGCCAGGGGTTGGCTGAAGCGATTAGCCGCATCAAAACCTTTGAGCAGCTGTTTGTAATTAGCCACGACGACACCTTCGAGCAGGTGACCGAAAACGTGATCGTGGTGGAGCGGGAAGTCAGCTAATCATCCTTGGCAAGAGCAATACTTTGTGCACAGGCCTGATTTGAAGCAACAAAAAGCCGTCCCCAATGCGGGGACGGCTCTAGAGGTAGGAGTCCTGATATTGCTGGCAGACGGGAATCAGCAGCTAGCTACTAGTTAGGAATCACGTTGCTTGAAAAGGCATCACCGCTGTAAGCGGGTACGCGATCGCCGAAATCAGTCGACTGGCCAGTTACAGACTGAGCTAGCTGGTCAAAGGAATCAGAACGCCAGTTGCGCTCGTGGATTGGCTTAGTTTGCTCACCCCGGAAATAAGCCTGGGTGCCAATCAGTGCAGCAGCGACCCAGCCGATGACAAAAAGAGAAATCAATAGGGCAGTCATAAATAAACCTCCAGTGCGGAATGGTGACAGTGGCAAATCGCGCCGCTCACCCGGTTCAGCGATGCAATCGATGCAGACGCATTTCGCTTATGTAAACCAATGTAAATTAAATGTAACAAAATGTCAAATTAGGTTGCGGCAATGTGGTTATAAGTGATAAGCGTTTTTGCCTAAATTGCGGAGCCAGATTTGGCACGTCCCCTCTGCCTTTGTGAGTCGTCGGCAGGAGCGCTTAGGGAGGACACAAATATTAAGAAGGCTGCTGGGTATAAGCTCTGCCAAAGCATTTAGGATGAAGCTCAGGGTTAAATGGCGTCAATGTCCTTCTCTACAAGGGTTTAGGGCAATCGGTGAGGCGCATAGATCATCTACAGTGCCCAGACGGTTATCTATCTGCGATTGCTCAATCCAGCCTTCCCTACAGGGCTTTCCCATGCCTGCTTACACTCACCACTCCCTAGACCTGCTTGCTCAAAACTACAGCCGTGGGCAGCTCCAGTTTCACCATTTAGACCTGCGGAATGTGTCGCTGGAGGGCATTAAGCTGCCTTTTGTTGAATTTATTGACTGCAACCTCTCAGGATTGAATCTATCAGGCGCTTTTATGCCGGGGAGCGTGTTCACCCACAGCATTCTGCGCAAGAGCAAACTCAACTGGGCCAACCTTATCGGCAGCGACTTTTTTCGGGCCGATTTGTCTGGCGCTCAGCTCAACCGAGCCCTGCTTTCGGGGGCTAAGCTAACCGGCATCAATCTTCACGGCGCTATTCTCAAAGAAGCTATCCTCAGTGGCAGTGACCTCTGCGGTGCTAACCTCAAACGCGCCTGCCTGCGGGGCGCTAATCTCAGCCATGCCAATCTCCAGAGAGCCGATCTGCGCGAAGCCGACCTGACCAACGCTGACCTCGACGGCGCCAACCTCATCGGGGCTATGATGCCCGACAACACCTACATGGATTTTAATTTTGACATGCTGGCCGCTGGGGCAGAATAACGCTCCAGCAATTTTATCGGACAGTCGCCGCCACAAAAATCAAGCGGTTTTGGCAAGGGAGTCTGCGGTGGCTAGAAGTCAGCTAGTCGTCCCCGTTTTTGCGATCGCTCAACCATGGCCTCACCTATCAATAACTTAGTGCAGCGCCACCCCGGCACCACCAAACAACACCAGCGACAAAAAGAAGTCGACCATAAACAACCCCACCCAGGTAGTGACCACCGCGGATGTCGCGGCTCGACCGACTGACCGACTACAGGTAGTCGTCAGCCCCCAGGTGCAGCCCGCCAAAGCAACGATCGCCCCAAACAAAACCGATTTGATCAAGACAGCAATTAGGTCGTTGAGCACCATCAGCGATCGCACTGAGTCTAGAAACTGGCTCACCGGCATTTCGTAGAGTAAAAATGCCACCCCAGCCCCGCCCACAATTCCTAGCACTAGGCCCAGCACTGTGAGCACTGGCAGCATCACGCAGCAGGCCACCACCCGAGGCAGCACCAGATAGTCGATGGGGTCTGTGCGCAGCACCTTGAGGGCATCGATCTGGTCCGTTACCTTCATGCAGCCAATTTCAGCGGCGTAGGCCGTGCCCACCTGCCCAGCCATAATAGCCGCAGTCAAAATGGGAGCCAGTTCCCGACAGAAGGCCATGGCAAAGGCCCCACCCAGGGCGTGCAGTGCTCCAAAGCGCTCCAGCTCGCGCGCGGTCTGAACGGTAAAAATCATGCCGGCAAAAACATTTGTCAGCAGCACTGGAGTCAGGGTCAACGGCCCTGCCGCAACCATTTGCTCTAGGGTACGCTGGCGATTGACTCGACCACGCAGAATTCGCATGAGCACCTGTCCGCCCAAAAAGCAGGCCATCACAATGTGATAAGGACAAGATTTTGCCTGCACCGTCATTGCCGGTCGGGGTTCAGGCCGGGAGCCACAGCCCGAGTTGGTCAACTTTGGCAGGGCAAGGGAACGCCGCAGGGTTTTGTCGTAGGCCTTAACCATGGCAACAACTCATAGGGTAGATGGGCAGAGGCAAATTACCGAGCTCAGGGTGCCCTAATAGAGCGGTTCTGTGGATCTATACTGCAACGGCAGCGACGCCAAAAAATGTCTTCTACCTGAGCGTGGCATCAGCCCGATTAAGGCCTGATGCCACGCCCCAGGCCAGCGCAGCCGACATTGCCAAGGCCAAGCATTAGAGGCAATCGTGATAAATCGTCACCCGATTGACCCCAATTTACAGAGTCTGACCGGGTTACTGACGTTTCTTCGGATAATTTTCACAATATTGGCTGCTTTTTGAAGCGAAACCCGTTTTTAAGAGGGTGCTCAGCACTGCAGCCGCTTCGGGCCCTATGGCTTCTTACCTGCTGCCAGCCCTCCCAGCCAGCTTTCTCTAGAAGCCGAAGAAAGTAGTACATTTTTAGTACGCATTCCGAAGAGTCATGGTACACTTGTACCAAATTCTGTCGAGACTGCCCCTGGGCGAGTTGACTAGCGATCGCAAACGATCGCTCTACACCAGCCAGCTTGAGTTGATGGGCAGGGTTAATGGTTTTTGGCTGCTCTTCAAACGGTTACCAGGCAATGGATTTTCAAAGCATTCAAACCAAACTCACCAACACAGTCAACGCCCTGAGCCAAAGCGATGCCACTGTACAGGTGGACTGGGCCAGTGAACCATCGCTGCCGAGCACCGTGGTGCGAGGGGCTCAGACTATCCCTGGAGGGCGATCGCGCCCCAGCGTAGATTTTTCTACTGCTATTGATGCTCTGCAATGGCGATCTGAACAGGCAGGGGGAGCCGATCTAGCAGCCAACTTACCCGCTGGATCAGCGCCTGCAGAAGTCTACCTCAAGCGCCTGAACGCTATGGCGCACAAGATTAACCAGCTGTCGTCAGAGCAGGAACGGGCGATCGCAGAAATGCAGCTGATCCGGGCTCGCTTGACTCGCACTCATCCCATCGCCAACACCCTGGGGCAGCCGGTGGTGCCTCCCTACCTCGATGTCGATCGGGCGGTTTTAGCGTCGGCAGAAATGGATCACCAGGGCAACATCGTACTGGCTTACCGTACCGTTAGCCCCACCCCATCCCCAGGACCTCGGGCCAATCCGATTCCAACCGAGATCAACCAGCTGGCTGGCCACCTGCGCACCACCTATGGCCCTTCTAAACGTCGCGATCGAAGCCAGTGGAGTGCCCTGGCCTCTGACCTGCTCGCACTGGGGCAAGAGCCCTCTGAGCTGATTGCCCGCCTGAGCCGCACTGTTTGGGATGCGGGTTTGGCGATCGCGCGCTTTGTTGCCCCTCAGCATGCCAAGCCCTCGGTTACGTCTAGTTACCCCTTGGGGCATCCGCGGCGAGGATCGTCTCTTTCTGTGGTGGATGGGGTGCTGTGGCTTGGGGGTGGAGTCATCGGTCGACTGGCATTGAATCTGCTATTGGCCGCCTTTCCAGCCCTTTGGTCAGTGGCGGTAGCCGCGATTACCGCGATCACAGCCTACGCCCTCTACCGAGCAACCCTGGCCCCCAAACTGGCCTTCGGCCCGGCCATTCGGGTATTTTTGCTGGTTTTAGGGCTGGTTGTGGGCGGCCAGCTCTAGTGCGGTGCAGCTCTATTCTTCAGTGAGTTTTAAGGAGGCAGCTTATGGTTTCAATGCATCCCCAGGGGGAGAAAATCACCTTGGCAAACGCCAAGCCCTTTATTGCGGGGGCCATTGTACTGGCCATTGGGCTGCTGGCCATCGACGATCAGAAGCTGGGCGGTTGGTTGCAAGCCGCTGGTACCCAGAGCGCTGAGGGATGCGAAAAGATTGTGCAGAGCAATGCCCAGTTGAGCCGTGAGCAACTCGCTCAGCTGCTGGTCGTGCCCGAGCGTGACCCAAAAGAAAATGTGCGCAAGATTGTTGCCGAACCCTACTGTAGCCTGCCTCAGCTCCAGGTGCGCTCTGGGGTGGTTTCAGAGCGCGAAGCATACCCGATGGCATGGGATCCGACCGTTCAGCTAGTAATTTTGTACGAAAATGACGAGTACGCTGGCTATCGCTTTCGGTTTCAATAGTGCCCTGCTGCTGATCGGCCAGTTTGACTGGAGACCTTTAGGCCCCCCGGCAAGAGGTCAGTTTTTTCAGCACTTGCACTTGGGTGGACTACCCCTTGGACTCGGTCGGCTGGCCCTAAGCCTGGGGTTAGGCATGTTGCTGCTTGGCTTGAGTGGTTGTGGCAGGCTAACGCCGACAGTACCCCGTCAGATCGTGCTGAAGCAGGCTTGGGAGATCGAATCGGGCGATCGCGTGGCGGGGCAGTTAGTCACGGGCAGTCTGGGCGATATCTCGATCCGACTGCAGGGCGCTCGGCTGCGCGCTCCTTTTACGGGCCAAGTAGAGCTAGCGGCCAAGGGATTTAACTGTATTTATTTTTCGAGCCCAGAGGTACCGGCTTACTTGTTTCGCTACTGCGGTGTTAGCCACCCCCATGTGGGGCCCATTGAGGCCGGAGACGTTATGGGGCGCGGGCGCTACATTCATTTCGCCACTCTACGACGGCAGCCCGATGGCTCCTGGGCTATGGTCGAACCCTCCGATCGCGTGCTGGAGCGATCGCTCAATCGACCACCACCACGCTTACCGTTCTAGGCCTAGCCGCGCTGTTTCAGAACTGCAATCAACTCCCCTAAGCTTGCCCCGGCAATTTACCCCCTTCTGCCCATGAAGCTCCATCCCACTCTTCTAGCCGCTAGTGCTCTGCTGGCAATGCTTTGCCCTACTGCGGTGCAGGCCGACGACGGCATTCTTAGCTTTGAGCTGTCGCCACCTCAGTGGGTGGAGCCGCCGCCGATTGCCGATGCGATCGCACCAGCGGTAGACAACGCTAACCAGCCCCTGCCCATTCCGGCCCAGGCAGCCAATCCACCGATGCGCTACCACTCCCCCCAGCAGCTACCGGCGGGGGTATATCGGCGCGGGGTAGTAGTAGCGCTGAATGAGAGCACATCGGCCACTGCGCTGCTGCCACCAGCTCCACCGCTGACCCTGACTCCAGTTATGGTGGCCGTAGCGCCTGAACCAGTCGCTCCAGGCCACAAGGTTGAATCGCCCAAGGAAACGCAGCGGCTAGCCCTTGACTTTGGGTTAGAGCCATCAGCGGCGGTGGTTACGGCCCAGGCAAAATTGGCTGAGCCAAAAGCCACTCCCAACCCATTGCTGAGCTTATTTGAAGGCAACTCAGATTCTTTAGTGGCCAGGGCAGTGGGCAGCGCTGAGGGCACCCGCACCCCTAGCGGAGCGATTAATTCTGCCTATTTTGGCCATACCGACCCCGGTAACCGCGTGTGGAACATGGGCACGTTTTCCTACCAACACGGGGCTCAAACTCCCGAAGAAGCCGACCAAAAACAGCTGGCCCGACTTCAAAATCAAGGGGATGTGCTGCGCCAAAGAGCCCTCAAGCACGGCTTGAACCTCACCCTTGAGGAAACCCTCAACGGGCTAGACCTGGCCAATCAATCGCCCTTAGCTGCCATCGGACGGGTAGGTTACATTGAGCGACTCGCTGAGGCTAAGGCTAACGGATATGAAGGATCTGAGGCCATTTTGGTAGCTCGTACCCGTTCCTATATCAATCCAAATACCGGACGATGGAACGCCCCTGGGTTGGGTAACACCGAAGTTGGCATTCGCCGCGACCAGCTACGCCGAGCCAATGCCGTGGCCCAGGCGATCGCCGCCTATGAGGCCCAAAATCCTGACCTTCGTCCCCAGACCTGGGCACTGACTCCCGACCCCGAGCCTGAAACTCTAGTGGCTCTAGACAGTCCTGAGGCAGAGCCTGTGGACGAGATACTGCAAATGTGGACTTCTCCCAGTGACCCCGTTGCCCAGGCTAAACCAGCAGACAACGAGGCGACCGCCGCTGCGCCAAACCCGGCCGAAGCTAGTGACGTCGATCCATTGGCAGCGCTCTGGCAGGTCACCGTCGAACGCTTCTCCCAGGCGGCGTTCCCGTCAGGGGGCGGGACCTCACCGCAAATAGCCTCCCTCGCTAACGTGTTGTTTAACCGGGGCGATGCTTCTGCTACCAGAAATGCCGTCCCAGAAGCTGACGAGGCCGCCATAGTTCCACCACCAGCACCGATCGCCAATGACAATGATGCACCCTCCGCCGATGAGGTGTTACCCCCCTCAGCAACAGCAGCAGCTACCGAGAGTGACGAGCAAGAAGCCGTAATAGATTTGACGCCGTCTGCCGCTGCACAAACAGCAGAGACAGTAGCCCAGCCAGCTGCGATCGCCCCTCCATCCTGGGCCGAGGCCAAAGAAGGTAGCCAGACCGTTGTCCCAATTACCACTACATCTCCTGTGCCTGGGGCATTTCCCGACAGCACGGTCTACATACCTCAAGCTACCGTTGCAGAACCCGATTGGCAGTCAGAGACAGCGCCGCAGGAAGCCCCTGAGTCTCCCGTGCTCGAGGTTGCCACTCCAGAGGCTGAACTATCGGAAGCCCCCACCTTAGATGCCTCAGAACCACCTATAGGTACCCCAGAGGCCGAGCCTCAAGCTCTGCCGTTAGAAACCTCTGCCTCCGATAACAAGACGATCACTTCTGAGCCAGAAAAGCCTTTGGGGTTTGAACAGGTTAGCCCGGAAGATCTGTCGCTGGGGACTTCCCCCACGAATGTAGAGCCTTTAGGAGAGGCGATCGCCCCACCAGATGCAGAGCCAGACCAGGCCATTACCCCAGATGCTGCTCGGGAAGGCACCTCAGCTTATTAATCCCTAGGTATCTTGAGTTAACTTACAGAAGCAGAGCCAGATACAGATACAGAGAGAATAACATCAACGTTTCATGGGTTGTCGACAGAGAGTTGTCGGCAGAAGGCGCGATCGCCACAAAAATTGCGATCGCGAGCAAAACAGCCAGCTTTCAGTGGTTGACAAAAACAGCACTGACCACAACACTGGGACAGTCCTTTCTAGTAGCGTTTTAGTCCTTGTAAATACCCTTTTCATCGCTGCCGGTTCTTTAACGGCCTGGGCAACCGACCACAAATCCAGCAAAATAGTAAAGTCTCTCATAAAGATTAATGGGCTGGAGCTTAAGAATTCACCTTCGCGTCTTGCCCCACGCCTAGCATAGGGAAATCCTGATCGTTAACTTGCCAGGCCCATGCCGGAGCCCGACACCCACTCTCCATTCAACGACCTTTCTGCCCTTGACGTGCAGAGCGGCAGCGCGGCTATTGATAGCCGCCTCAATGTGGACCAAATGCTCTCTTTAATCGACAGCATTTTGCCCTTTGAGGCCTGTCTCTACCACGAGATCATTCCTCTCTCCGTGGAGTCGAGTTGCCTGCACCTCGGCATGGTCAACCCATCGGACACCGTTGCTACGGAATATGCCCGCAAGCAAGTCTCCTTCATTCACTGCTCTGTGGTGTCGTGGCCTGTGGCCTCTGACTGGCAGCGCAAAATGCTCTCCAAGTATCTAAGTCACGCATCTCGGCAAAAGGCTAAGCCCCAGCCGCAGGTTGAGGCACTACCCCAGGCGCAAAACCAGGTCGATGAGTTTCTTACATTTATTGTCGACAGCCCGGAGGATTTGAGAAGCGATCGCCCCACCCCGACTGTTGACAGCTCAGAAGAACTACAGAACGATCGTCCAGCCCCAGTTGTTGACAGCCCACCAGAACTGCAAAGCGATCGCCCAGCCCCTGACCTGCCGCCTGCTCCCTCCACTCCACCCCTACCCCAACCTCCAAGAATTGAGCTAGAGTCTCAACCCCTGGCCCTCACGCTTGACCCGATTCTTAGCCAGGTACCGCTCAACCAACTACATCGCTTGCCGCCGCCCAAGCTCACCCAGGCGCTGCTTTATCAGGTGCTAACCGAGGGCATTGGGCGTCTGTATCTAGAACGCCGCTCCACCAATGGCCAAGTGCTTTGGAGCAGAGACGGCGTGGTTCAAGCTGCCCTAAAAAACCTGAGCCTCGACCAGGTTCAAAGCGTCATCAACGAACTCAAGCGGCTGACGCACCTGCCCCTGCTACCAACTGCCCAGCCCAAACAGGCCGACATTGAGCGGCTATACAAAGGCGAACGCGTGCTGCTGCGCCTGCGTCTGATGTCGGGTGCCCACGGCGAAGAAGCTACCCTTCAAGTCCTAAGGGGGGCCGCCCTTAAGTTTTATCAGCAGCAGCAAATCAAACAGATGGGAGAAGATGCCCTTGGGGTTGCTCAAACCCTGCAAAAACGTATTGTTGAGATTCGTCAGCGGGCTCGCCACTCACTGACGATTGAGCCTCCCTCGGCGCAGACGCTAGGGGCCCTGAGTCAGTTGCTCAAAATGATGGAAGAGCAGATTGAGCAAATTATGAAGTCGTCTACTGACCCAGACGGCGAGGCATAGCACTAATCAAAAAGTCAGGGCATTGCTGGATACAGGCATGAATCATAACTGCAACGTCTTGTAGGGGCAAACGGCCGTTTTTCCCTATAGATTCATGCTTCGATTCAACAACACCAAAGTCAGAAGCTACGACAAAAAATACAACGCAAAGCACAAAAATCGCAAGAAATATCGGGTGTGCCTAAGCCCTGGCATTCTGGACAGTCTTCACTGGTACCCAAGCGGCTATATTGCAATACTCTCGGAGCAAACTGAACGTCCAGTCTTGGCCCTAGCGCTCTGACTTGGCACCCCAGGCACCGGTTACACGGCCAAAGTTAACTTGAAACTCGTCTAGGCCCAACCAGGTGCCGGGACGTTCTTCATCCCAAGACGCTGACAGCACACCGTAGGTAAGGCCTACTACCCCCAAGCCAAAGCAGCCTAAGGTCACTAACAGTACAAAGTAAGAAGGCAACTCTACTACTTGATTTGCAACCAGGTAGTAGCTAACAAAAAAGGTCAGTATTCCCAATCCTGTGGGGACACCGGAGAAGGCCAACATGCGACGCAGCATGCGATCGCTCACCTCCTGAGGAATAGAGGTTGTTTCACGGTCTGCCCGCTTAGCTCTAGCTGTCTTTTTACTAGAAACAACTGGCTTAGCCACAGCAGTCGTGTTTACGGTGACTGGCTTTTTGGCTGATTTCTTTTTAGGGGCTGGCTTAGCAGCCTTTGGCGCCTCATCGGCAGGCTTGCTACCGCTCTTACCTGGCTCAAAGGGCAGCCGCTTTCGGGAAGACTCAGAGGCCATAGCGCTACGTGACAACAACAAGCGATGGGAACATATTAGAAACGTTGGGCTAGCAGTGCTAGCCCAACGTTTCTAGCCTAGAGAAAAGGTTGGAGGAATGCGGTCGCAGCACTCAGCTCGGGCTACTTACCAAAAAGCTTTGCTAAGTTCAACTCAACCCACCTAGCTGATCTGGCTTTGGCGGAAAACCTAGCCGCGAATACCAAGCTTTTGAATCAGCGCCCGATAGCGCTCGGAGTCTTGCTTTTGCAGGTAGGCCATAAGGCGCTTGCGGTGACCAATCATTTTGAGTAGACCACGGCGAGACGAGTAGTCTTTTTTGTTCTTTTGCAGGTGGGAGCTCAGCTGATTGATGCGTTCGGTGAGCATAGCAATCTGCAGATCGGCGGAGCCGGTGTCAGTTTCGTGCACCTGATAGTCGGAAATAAGTTCCTGCTTACGCGCTTGCAACAGAGTCATGGGACAGACAGCTTCTCTAGAAGAATAATTTTGAGCCAGGATTTTTCACTATAGCATAGGGGCTGTTGCACCCATCTTGTCTCACCAGAGGATTACTCACTGAGCCAGGCGATCGCCTCGCGCACCCAACTTTCTGGATCCGCTGTCTTTTGCAAAGTAGAGCTGCGGCCTACCGCCTGAAGCGCCTTGAGAATCTCGCTTTGACTATAGCCCAGGGCGCTAAGCGTGGCTTCGACCTCTTCGTAGAGGGTTGGTATCGGTCCAGCATCAGGCACCAGGCCCACCCCCGACTGAGTTTGCCAGTCTTGCAGCTTGGTTTTAAGTTCCAAGACCAGACGTTCGGCGGTTTTGTTGCCTACCCCTGGGGTACGCGACAGTAGACGGGTGTTACCACTAACTACCGCCTGGGTTAACTCAGTCTCGCCCAGGGTGTCGATCAGGGCCAGAGCCATCTGGGGACCAATGCCGCTAACGCTGATTAACAGCCGAAACAGGTCGCGCTCTTGACGCTGGCCAAAGCCAAACAATACCGCCTGGTCTTCGCGAAAGTAGAGGTGACTAAAGAGCTGCACCACCTCCCCGAGGGGCGGCAGCTGCGACAGCTGGCGGGCGGGCACCTGCATGTCGTAGCCCACCTGATTGACGTCTAAGGTGACGATAATTTTGTGGTTACCGGGCTTTTGAACATCGGCCAGCACCCCCTTGAGATAGCTGATCATGCAGAGGGGTCAGACTTTTGCGGTGAACGAGGGCGATTTGAAAGGCGATCGCTTCCCGCATCGGCACGGGGGTCGGATAGCACCGCACTGGGCGACACACCCTTACCAGACTTAGGTCGCTGGGTTGGAGCCGGTGCTGGGGCTTCTTTCACCGGCTGAAGGTGGCTGCGTCCGTTTTGAATGATCCGCAACATCTGAGAGAGCTGCTGCTCTACGCTAGAGAGCACCTGGTCAGCGTAGCCATCGGCCTCCTGCTGAATCATGTCTTGCTCGTCTAGGGCCTTTTGGCGCAGGGACTCCCACTCACGCTGAGCTTGAATCTGCATTTGCTCAATGTCACCCATCACCTGGGTACGCAAGCTATCGCAATCCTGCTGGGCCTGGGTTTTGAGCTGTTGGGCCATCTGCTCGGCTTGGCGCACAATGCCCAGTTCATCCAGTATTTGGGCCGCCTGCTGCTCGGCAGCAGCAATTAGTTCTTCGGCGTAGCGCTCAGATTCAGCAAGTAGGCTGTTGCGCTGCTGCAAAATTTGCACCGCTTGGCGAAAGGCCGGAGGCAGGTTGAGGCGAATAGCGTCGAGTTGGTCCAGCAGCTGATCCTCATCGACCAGGGTACGACCACTAAAGGGCACCCGAGGACTAGCCAAAATCAGTTCTTCGAGCTTATTCAGCTCCTGTTGAATATCGATATCGCCGGGGTTGGGCAGGCCCGAATTGGTTTCCGTCGCCTCTAATCCATTGGCTTGGACACCGGCACTGCGGGACTGGGCGGTGCGGGGCTGAGCATTGAGGCGGGAGGGTTCTGGGCGTAGCATTGGTAAATGTCTCGCGCTACATGGTGGGGAACAAGGTGGTCGATGGGGCCGCCAAAGCGGGCGATTTCTTTGACCAGGCTGCTGCTAAGAAAGCTGTACTCTGTGGAGGTTGACAGAAAAAGAGTCTCAATATCATCGGCCAGGGTCTTATTAGTATGCGCCATTTGCAGCTCTTTTTCGAAATCGGAGAGTACTCGCAACCCCCGCAGCAAGACCTGGGCATGGCGCTGTCTAGCATAGTTGATGGTAAGACCATCGTAATGGTCAATATCAATATTGTTGAGATGCCTCACCGATCGCTCAATTTGCCCAATACGCTCGTCGGTAGAAAACATGGGCACCTTGTTGGGGTTGCTAGACACCAGCACAATCACCCGCTCAAACAATCGACTGCCGCGGGTAATGATGTCTAAATGGCCCAAGGTAATGGGGTCAAAACTGCCGGGATAGATGGCAATCAAAACTGCTTAGCCAGTATTCCAGGGTTAATGTGGCGATTATAGCTAACTTCTGGCTATAAAGGCCTAGACCCGCTTTTCTCTAAGCCGGGATGGTTGGCCGGAAAGGGCAGGCGCTTACGGTAGACGCGATCGCATCGAGCCGTTTCCACCCCAGTGGCCGCTTCATAACCACTGGCTTCGTACAGCCCGACCGCTTCCTGTAGCACCGAGGCGGTTTCTAGCCAAATGTCGGTGAAGCCGCGCTGCTGAATAGCAGATTCTAGCGTGCTGAGCAGGTAGCGCCCCAGCCCTTGCCCACGCGCCTGAGCCAGCAGATACATCTTGCGCAGCTCCACTGCGCCATCTCCGCGCTGGGTAGGACGATAGCCAGCGGTACCGACCAGCACGCCGTCAAGCTCTACTACCCAAAATTCGCCACCCGTCTGCCAGTAGCAGTCTTCTACTTCTAGGGCGTCGCGATCGCTATCGATCGGTTCACAGGTGAGGCGGTATTCTTGCAGCACCTCGCCAATGATGGCCACGGCGGCGGCGCGATCGCTCGGCTGCCAACTGCGAATCAGGTAGGGGCCAAAGGTGCTGCGGTGTTCTAGCGGCATCGAACTTCTCTAGCTATGAATGCGGGGCTGAGGGTGAAGGCGAGCCAAAATCTCGCTTTCGGCAGCGGCTAACTCAGCTAGCCGCCCTTCTACCTCGACACGGGGAAAGCGGCCGGTAGCCAATACCCAGTAGGCCCCGTAGTGGCGAGCTTCTGAAGCCATGAGGCTGCGGTAAAACTGGGCTAATTCTAGATCGGGGCAGTGCTGGCCCAACAATCCCAACCGTTCGTGGCTACGGGCTTCGATCAGAGCCGACACTAGCAGCACGTCAAGCTGACGATGGGGTTCGTCGCCTCGCACCTGCTGACGCAGAGCGGCTCCATAGGGGGGTGGCGGCAAGGGGCCAAAGAGAATGCTGCGGCGCTCCAGCCACTGGTTGACCTGGGCGAAGTGGGCCAGTTCTTCTTGGGCGATCGCGGTTAGCGCTTTTACTAACTCAGCATCCGATGGATAGCGGTTGATCAGGCTCATCGCTACCCCCGCCGCCTTGCGCTCACACTGGGCGTGATCGAGCAAAATCACGTCCAGGTTAGCCAGGGCTTGCTCAACCCACGCCTGAGAAGTTGGCGTTTCTAAAAATTTAATCGTGGCGGTGGCCATACAACTTTGGGGAGGGTTCAGGCAGGTCCTAGTCTAAACCACTAGGAATTTGCGGACACTTGATGTCGGTCTTTGAGATGTTTCACCAGCGCGTGCAACCCCAGACGGTAGCTGTCAGCGCCAAAGCCGCAGATTTGCCCCACGGCCACCGCAGCAATATACGAGTGATGGCGAAAGGCTTCACGCTGGTGAATATTGCTGAGATGTACCTCGACAGTGGGAAGGCCAACGGCTGCGATCGCATCTCGAAGGGCCACGCTAGTGTGGGTATAAGCCCCAGGATTGATTAGAATGCCGTCTTTTTGCCCAAAGGCCGCCTGGAGGCAGTCCACAAGCGCCCCTTCGCTATTGGATTGAAAGCAATCCAATGAAACGCCCAGGGCAGTCGCTTCAGTCTCTAAGGTCGCTTCGATGGTAGCTAGGGTTTGCCGACCATAGATCTCGGGTTCTCGCAAGCCCAGCATGTTGAGATTTGGGCCATGAACAACTTGAACCCTTAGCAATGATTGTTGCCCTTTGTATTAGTATTTGCCCTAGCAATACCGTTTGCTTGTTCATTCTCTCAACAAACACAGCGATCGCAAGTATTAAGTGCCGCACTCAAGAACAATATCAAGCGACAGCATCGCTAGACTCTAGTTAAAATCTTTTCAAGAGCACCCCTAACGGCGGGGTTCTTCTACCGGAATAGGAATCAAGTCAGGTTCTGCCTGATGCTCAGGGCCAAATAGAGCTTCAATGACTCTATCAACCCAGTCGCTCAGTTTTTCGAGAGCCTTTTCGATGTAATCCATTAGGGCAAACTCCTTACTGGCACATGCCACCCTGGTTGCTCTTACCTAAAACCAGCTCTAGGCCAGATGGGGGCTGCATTTATCCATAATTACATAATAGCCATTTGAGGCAAATGATCAACCTACATTACAGCAGGTTGCGTCGCAGAGCATCTAAGGCAGAGAGGGCGCTGAGCTGGCGCACCCAATCGCGTCCCCGATAGCCAGAAAACTCGTGTTTATACGTCAACACATTGCCCTCGGGAGTAGCCAGGCCAATATAAACCAAGCCTACAGGTTTAGTCTCGCTGCCCCCGTCTGGCCCGGCAATGCCAGTGATGCTCAAGGCCCAGTTGGTTTGCAGCAGCGCCTTAGCGCCTAGAGCCATCTGCTCCGCCACGATCGCACTCACCGCTCCCTGCTCCTCTAAAACAGCGGCATCCACCTTGAGAAGATTGATCTTAACCTCGTTGTCGTAGGCAATCACACCGCCATAAAAGTAAGCAGAGCTGCCAGCAATGTCGGTCAAGAGCTGCCCTAAGCCACCACCCGTACAAGACTCGGCTACAGCGACGGTTTGTTGTCGGGCCAGCAGTAGTTTGCCAACCACCGAGGCCAGAGTATCATCATCGGCACCATAGCAGTCAGCGCCGACTAGCTCCCGAATGCCAGCTTCGACCGGCTCGATTTTGGCCAGGGCCGCAGGGGTGGAGTCGGCCTGCGCGCTAATGCGCAGCTTGGCTTCGCCTTTGCTGGCGTAGGGGGCGACCGTCGGGTTGCCCTGGCTGAGGTAAGCAGCGACCTGCTCCGCTAGGGCCGATTCACTGATGCCCCAAAACCGCAGCATGCGGCTGACAATGGTGGTCGTCACCCAGCCCTGGGCGCGCAGATAGGGTACGGCGGTCTCTTTCCACATCGCCTGCATCTCTCGCGGCACGCCGGGAAAGGTCATTAGGGTTAGGCCAGGTCGGGGCGACCAGATAATGCCGGGGGCAGTGCCCTGGGGGTTGGGCAGCACCATCGCCCCCTCGGGCAGCAGCGCCTGTTTGCGGTTGCTGGGGGGCATGGTTCGGCCCCGAGCGGTAAATTTGGCCTCAATATCAGCCAGCAGGTCAGGGTGCTCAACTAGAGGGGCACCAAACAGGTCAGCCAACGTCTCTATGGTGAGGTCATCGGGGGTAGGGCCCAGACCGCCAGTAAAAAGCAGGAGTTGCGATGCCGTACTCGAAGGCTTCGCGAACCGCTCGGCCGCGATAGTCACCGCCTGCTGAATGCGGGCCGGATTGTCACCCACAACTGTTTGGTAGTAGTGGGCAATGCCTAGACTGGCTAGCTCTTTAGCCAGAAACTGGGCGTTGCCATTGAGAATATCCCCTAGCAGCAGCTCAGTACCCACGCAGATAATCTCTGCACTTCTGGTGCCAGAGGGCAAATTGTCGGTCTCGGAGGGCTGAAACGCTGAGCTTGGGGTCATAGAACGTCCTAGGGTCGAAATGGGCCGGAGATGGGATGGCCGAGGCGCAATAGTGTCATTATGGCCATTGCAGGGAAGCCAGGAACAGCCCATTTGGCTCATTGGCAAAGTCCCTAAAATTATGTCGCGCATTGGTTGTTTAGGGGAGGCTACCCGATGGTAGGTTGGAGCGAGGGGGATAGACCCGCCGGGGGCGATGGTCAAAGACCCGCCCTAGGAGGCGATCGCAAACCGGGTTGGGCTACCGGGCTGCTAGCCCTAATGTTAGGGGGCCTACTCTACCGCGCGATCGTGGCGCTCTGGCTATTTCCAGGGTTTGACGAAGCCTACTACTATCTCTACAGCCGCTACCTGAGCCTGAGCTATTTCGACCATCCACCCATGGTGGCCCTCACGACCGGGATAGGCTGGTGGCTCACTGGGGTCATTTCACCTTTCACCATTCGCTTAGGGGCGTTGCTGATCTATTGTCTCAGCTTGGGGCTGCTGTACTTGGCGGCGGCACGGCTGTTTTCAGCGGCGGTAGGACAGATGACCCTGGCTATTGCCACGCTGATACCGCTATTTGCCATCGGCTTTGGCATTCTCACCTCCCCCGACAACGGGCTGATTTTGTTTTGGAGCGCCACGCTGCTAGTCGCCGCCTGGGAATTTTTTCCCTACAGCAATCAACTTGGAAACTCCAAAGCAGTTAAAGCGACCTACGTACCCACCTGGCGCATTGTGCTGCTGGGGCTGACAGTGGCTCTAGCGGGGTTGAGCAAATATCACGGTTTTGTGCTGGGCGTTAGTCTAGTGGGGTTTTGTGTCGCCTATCGACCCTACCGCGCGGCGCTGCGATCGCCCTGGACGCTGCTTGCCCTAGGCGTCTTCATGCTCACCCTCTTTCCCCTGTGGTACTGGAACAGTCAGAACGACTGGATTTCCTTTCGCTTTCAGCTGGGTATGCGATTTGACGGGGGCAGTGAGAGCAGCGGGTTTAGCCTAGGGCAAATGGTGAGCTACTGGCTACTGTCAATTGTTTACCTATTTCCGCTGTTTGGCTTTCCGCTGTGGTGGGTAGCGGCACGACAGGGTACCAAACAGGCGCTGTTCGGGGTTTCTCCCAGCCTCAACAATGGTGAGGCCCAAGAGAACTACAAACAGGGGCTAGTGCTGTGGCTATCGCTGCCAATCATGCTGCTATTTACCCTGCTGGGGGGCAAGCAGCAGATTTTGCCTGCCTGGCCCGCCCCCGGCTACTGGGGCATTGTCATTTTGCTGGCTGCTCAGGTGCTGATTTGGCAACGCTATCGTCCCCGCCTTATTCGCCGCTGGCTGTGGGGTTCGGGGCTGTTTTTAGGTTCGCTTTCCATGGTGGCGCTGCTGCACCTACAGCTCGGCGTTTTACAAAAACCGAGCACCTACGCCCTGTTTGGTGGGCTAGTACCCGTCGAGCAGGATGGTTCTACAGAACTGATTGACACTAGCCAGCTCAAGCGGCGGTTTGCCGATATTCCCGAAATTCGAGCGGCCCTAGATGACGTGGGGTTTGTCTTCACTAATCAGTACTACCTGGGGGGCTACTTTGCCATGGCTATTCACCCCATAGTCGATCTGCCGGTGACGGCCTTTAGCCAAGACGCGCGCGGATTTGCCTACTGGTTTAACCCCCAGGACTGGGTTGGTCAAAATGCACTCTATATGACGCTCGATCGCTTTGCTCAAGACGACGAGATTGTAGCGGGCTACCGGCCCCTCTTCGACAGTATTCAGCCACTAGGCACGGTGCCGCTCATGCGCGGCGGCGAAGTGACCGAAACTATTCACGTATATCGCGCCAGCAATTTGCGGCAGGCCTACAAATATCCCTACGGTCCCTCAGCGAGTGCGCTGCCGCAGCCGCCAGCCGGTGTAGCTGAGTAGCGCTGTGGCGGCTAGGGCGTAGACTAAGCCACTGGGCATGCCCGCAAACGCTAGGGCCAGACTGCCGGCCCACAGCGTCAGCACGTAGATGAAGAGCACCGTCACCCGATGAGACAGCCCCGCCTGAAGCAGTCGGTGGTGCAGATGGCGCTTGTCGGCCACGAAGGGCGATTTACCGGCTCGCAGGCGATCGACAATCACGGCCGACATATCGAGAATTGGCACTGCCAGAATTAGGTAAGGCAGCAGTACAGCAGCAGTAGTCACCGTTTTAACCAAACCGATGACGCCAACTCCGGCCAGGGTAAAGCCCATAAAGTAGGCTCCCCCATCTCCCATGAAAATTTTAGCTGGGTTGAAGTTGTAGCGCAAAAAGCCTAGGGCTCCACCGGCTAGAGCGGCAGCAATCAGCGCCGCCGCGGGCTGGTTCATGTAGAGACTCACCACCAGCATAACGACCGCAGCGATACCGGATACCCCTGCCGCCAGACCATCGAGGCCGTCGATCCAGTTGATGGCATTGGCCATGCCCACTAGCCACAGAATGGTCACTGGCAAGCTGATGAAGTCGGGCAGCTGGGTGAGCCCGTAGAAGGGAATGGTGAGAAAGTCGATGCTCACGCCCACATACCAAGCCATGGTGGCCACTACCGCCTGCATAAACAGGCGACTGAGGGGCGATAGACCAAATAGGTCGTCAGTGAGGCCAATCAGAAAGAAGGCTAATCCGCCGAGGGTCACCCCCCAGATCTGAAACTCCTGAGGTGGGGCTAAATGGGCTCCGGCGGCATCAATAAAGCCGCCCATGGACCATACGATCAGCAGGGCTAACAGCGTACCGATAAAAATTGACACCCCACCCAACCGCACCATGGGCTTGTCGTGTACCTTACGTTCGCCGGGCTGATCGACTCGCCCGCTTTTAAGGCCGATGCGGCGCACGATTGGTGTTGTGCCCAGCACCACCGCGGCGGAGATACCAAAGGCCAACACGTGATACAGATAAAACGGCATCTCACTCCCCTCTATGGTTGGAGAAACTCTCTCCTGGCTAGCCACCTCCCTAGCCCAGGCCTAACCCCAGCAAACTAGTTCTGTTGGCCATCGCTAATCACCTCGGGTAGCCCTAGGGACTGCCCTGAACCAAGGCCGACCAGACCAAAGGGTATTTTGGTCCGAAACAGTCCATAGGATAGGCCGAGTCTTGTCAAATAAGCAAAAACTCCATGCAATTATGACAGATCATTAAGGAGTAACCCTAACTTTCTGCGGTTTTGCATGGAGTTAACGCCTGACCCAAGGGGTCAAAGGCTTGCCCGAGAAGGTGTTACACCCTTAGACCAGGGCCGGAACTAGCCCACCCAAGTGGGCATAGAGGGGGAAGCGATCGCACAAGGCCGCCACCCGACGCTTACAGTGCTCAGCGATCGCCGCATCCTCGGGGCTGAGCAGGCGATCGGCGATGATGTTGGCGATCTCAGTGAACTCAGTCTCACCCATGCCGCGGGTGGTCATCGCCGGAGAACCCAGGCGCAGACCGCTGGTGACAAAGGGCGACTCGGGGTCGTAGGGCACGGTGTTTTTGTTGGCCGTGATGTTGACCTCGCTGACCAGCTGGTCAGCACGCTTGCCGGTCATGCCGATGGAGCGCAGATCGACCAGCACCAAGTGGTTGTCAGTACCGTCAGACACCACCTTGATGCCTCGCTGCTGAAGCTGAGCAGCCATGCGCTGGGCGTTGGTGATCACTTGAGCAGCATAGGCGCGAAACTCGGGCTTGAGGGCTTCGCCAAAGGCTACGGCCTTGGCCGCAATGACGTGCTCTAGGGGGCCGCCCTGGCTGCCGGGGAACACCGCCTTATCAAACTTTTTGCCCAGTTCGGCATCGCGGGTCAAAATTAGGCCGCCGCGAGGGCCGCGCAGGGTTTTGTGGGTGGTGGTCGTCACCACATCGCAGTGAGGTAGGGGGTTGGGATGATAACCAGCAGCCACCAAACCGGCGATGTGAGCGATGTCGGCCATCAGGTAGGCGCCAACTTCGTCTGCGATCGCGCGAAACTTCTCAAAATCAATCACGCGAGGGTAGGCCGAGTAGCCGCAGATGATCAGCTTGGGCCGATGCTCCAAAGCCAGCTCACGAATTTGGTCGAAGTCGAGCTGTTCACTGTCGCGGCTGACGCCGTACTGAACGACCTTAAACCACTTGCCCGACACGTTCACGGGCGAACCGTGGGTTAGGTGCCCGCCGTGGGAGAGATCCATGCCCAAAATGGTGTCGCCGGGCTGGAGAAGGGCAAGAAACACGGCAAAGTTGGCCTGGGCCCCAGAGTGGGGCTGCACGTTGGCGTGGGCGGCACCGAAGAGTTCTTTGGCGCGATCGATCGCCAGCTGCTCGGCCTCATCCACAAAGGCGCAGCCGCCGTAATAGCGCTTACCGGGCAGCCCTTCGGCATACTTGTTGGTCAGTACCGACCCCTGGGCCGCGAGCACCGCAGACGAGGTAAAGTTCTCGCTGGCGATTAGCTCCAGGTGGTCGCGCTGGCGCTGCAACTCGCGTTGAATGATGCTGGCTAACAACGGATCGGACTCTTGCAGAAAATCAAAGTTAGTTTGAGGCACGGGCAAGGCTCCCAACAATCGACAGAACTAGACAGACAAAGGGGACCGTTAACGGGTAGCCGATAGAGCGCCTTCCCCCACGGTGCTGCTTGCTGCCCTGCAATTCCCTCAGAAATCGCTTCGCAAGGCGCAGCCCATGGTGGAGCGAAGAGAACCCACAGCGGGGGCTTGGCATCAAGCAGTTTAATACGCAGTCTATTATCTTATCTGGATGGCCTTCAAATGGGTAGTCAGCCTTGAAGAAGCTGGGAACAGAGAGCACGCATTTGGAATTTGCGGGCAAATGTTACGGATTGCAACATATAATCTTTAAGAACGGCAGAGGCAGAGTTGCTTCGGAGAATGGGCCGATTTCAACTGTTTTGCCAAAGTTGGGTGCAGTTGTGAGAGGCTAGGTTAAGCAGAATTGCCTGTAGTCGGTTTGAGATTTATATTCTCCAGGTTTGGGTCATTAATGCTGCAACTGACGGATTCTCCCCCCATCCAATCGCTATCCTCCGTTGAGGATGCCTACGAGGTGTGCCGACGCGTCACGGCGAAGTATTCCAAGACGTTTTACACCGGCACTATGTTGATGGCCCCCGCCAAGCGGCGCGCCATCTGGGCTATTTACGTCTGGTGCCGCCGCACCGATGAACTCGTGGACGGGCCGCAGGCGCAGTTCACCAGCGAGAAGACGTTGGATCGGTGGGAGTCGCAGCTAGAGTCAATTTTTGCCGGTTGCCCAGTGGACGACGAAGACGTCGCCCTGGTGGATACCCTGGAGCAGTTTCCCCTTGATATCCAGCCTTTTCGCGACATGATCGCGGGCCAGCGGATGGATTTGCACCGCAATCGCTACGACACCTTTGAAGACTTAGAACTGTACTGCTACCGCGTGGCCGGCACCGTGGGGTTAATGTCGACCACAGTGATGGGCGTGGACACCCAACTGCAAACCGCCCCCTGGAGCCAGCAACAGCAGCTCGACCCCACTCCCCAAGCGATCGCCCTGGGCATTGCCAACCAGCTCACCAACATTCTGCGCGACGTAGGCGAAGATGCCCGCCGAGGCCGCATTTACCTACCTCTAAAAGACCTGGCCGCCTTTGACTACACCGAGGCTGACCTGGTTGCTGGTGTTGTGGACGATCGCTGGCGAGCCCTAATGGCCTTTCAGATCGATCGCGCCCGTCGGTTTTATGCCGAAGCAGAGAGCGGCATTGGGCTGCTAAGTGAAGACGCCCGCTGGCCTGTGTGGTGTGCCCTGGCCCTCTACCGCCAAATTTTGGACGTGATTGAAAAAAATGGCTACGACGTATTTAGCCAGCGTGCCTACGTGACCTCTCTGCGCAAGCTGCTCACCTTGCCAAGCACCCTGTTAAAAGCTCGGGTGCTTTAAAGGGTAAACGTCGCCAGTATAAAGCACCAAATTTGATGGCCCTGGCAGCAGACCAATGTTGAGGTTGTTAAGATATGTGTAGGGATAGTCTCCCTCTCTTCACTATCTTGGCCCCAAATTTCTATGACGACTGCTGCTGCATCTTCTGCCCAAGCACCCCACGCGATCGCTTGGAAAATCAAGCTGCTCTATGATGGCGACTGTCCCCTATGCTTGCGAGAAGTCAATTTTTTGCGCAAGCAAGACAACGGGCGTGGACTGATCGCCTTTACCGATATTGCTGATGATGACTACAGCCCCGCAGACAACGGCGGCGTCGATTTTGCTACGGCCATGGGCCGCATTCATGCCGTCAAGGCCGATGGCACCGTAATTCAAAACGTGGACGTGTTTCGCCAGGTGTATGACGTTCTAGGCATTGGCTGGATCTACGCGCCTACCCGCTGGCCCTTGCTTGGTCCGCTGGTCGATTGGGTCTACGGTCTATGGGCTAACTGGCGTCTAGCGGTTACCGGAAGACCCAGCCTTAAGACGATTTTGGCCGAGCGTGAAGTCCGCCTAGCCCAAGGTTGCAGCACCCCAGGAGTTGACCCTGGTTCTGAGTCGGTTGCCGATCGCTGCCGCCTTTAGAGCAGTGCCCATCCTAGCCTTCCAAGCAAAAGCAGGCAGGTACCAAAAAGGCTGAGTTCTCTCAAAGCGGAACTCAGCCTTTTTGCTTCAGAGGTGTTGGTTAAAGAGTGACGTTAGCGCTCGGGCTCAGAGCCGCTATCTTCTGGCTCATCGAGCGGGCTACCGGTGCCGTTGTAGAGGGCGTCGAGTTGCTCACGGGCATCTTTGACCGAAATGGACCGCATCACCAGCAGCGGTTCGCGGATCACCTGTCCGTCTTGGTCAAGCAGCTCTGGGTGAGGCATAGGCCGATCGCCTGAAGCGTTCTGTTGTCCGCCGTAGGTCTTAGACGATTGGGGATTACGGGCGTTGCCGCCGAGCAAAATCAAGTTCCTAACCAGGTTTGCGATCGCCATAATCGCCAGAACCGCAAACGCAATAATGTAAACCACGTGCCACATAGCTGCTGTCCTCTGGCGAACCTTTGCCTGTACTGACTTTAACGCGTTTCAGGTCTGCGTGCTTCGCTAGACTGAAAACTCAAATGTCAGCACCTTTAACCTTTAGTTTAACCAAAATAAGTCTTCCTCCGCCGGGGGAGCTGACGGGTTGAGGGGTTGCCACCCCGGCTGCCAGAGGACGCGATTTTTGAGCTGTTTGGCATTGACCCACAGCCTCACTGTGGGATCACAGGAGGCCACCAGCTCCGCAAACACCCACTGGCCATCCTGCTTGCGGTTGGTCACCTGAAAATGTCGCCAGCCTTCGGTCTTTTGGCAGGCCGTCCATTTTGAGCCGAGCAGGTGGGGATACTTTTGCTTGCGGGGCATTGGGGGAGTGAGGGGTCAGGGGGTGGGGAGTCAGGGGTAGGGATTGGGGGAGTTTTGAGTGCTTAGTTTTGAGTTTTGAGTTGGAGCGGAAGAATTCAAAATTCAGAATTCAAAACTTTTATCGCTTTCCTATCGTATACCGCTGGCTTCGAGGCGTTTTTTGATGCTGCCCATGTGCACGGCTCGGCTGCTGATTTGAGCCTGCTTTTCACTCAGCAGCACATACACGCGGCCGGAGAGGAGCTGGCGCACGAAGGGACGGCGGTAGACCAGAATGCCCTCTAGGTTAGCCTCACTATCTTCGGTATAGCCCATTTCAGCCAGGGCGGCATCTAGTTCCCGCTTAAAGGTTTTGCGGCTGCTGATCGGCAGGGCCAACGTGGTGCTGCGGTTCACAAAAGCACCCATCAGGCCGCCTACCGTGCCAAATAGGGTGCCGTATAGATTGGGCATGCCAGTGTCGAAGCCAATGCCGAGGGACTTGACCGCCAGCAGGGCTGTAACCAGAGCAGTGCCAGAAAAGTAATACAGAAATGTTAGGCCGAAACCGGGACCGGAGGGCAGAGTAGGTTCGTCGGACATAGTGGGAAAAATCTCTTGAATCCGGGCACTGGTGTTATCTTTTCATCAATCTTGGCCCTTGGGAATGGGGGAAGATTGATAGGCTGATAGAGATTTTCCAAACCTTGGCTATGCTCGACCTGCTTCAGCTCACTGGCAAACAGCGGCAGTTTATCGACCTGTTGCAGCGGCAGCAAACGGTTGAGAGTCTGCGATCGCTCTGTGCCGAGGCCGGGTTTGACTTCAACTTTATCAATGGTTTTTTGCTCAGCGGTGCTTTAAATGGCTACGTGCAGTGGCAGGAGCACACTCAGCAAACCTGGGCGCTGACGGCTAAGGGAGAGGATTTGGCCGGCGTGCTGCCGGGGTTTCCTTTAGCGGATAGGCTGTTGCAGGGTCAGCGCGCTCGCGCCCTACTCCAGGCTGAGCTTGGCCCTGCCTTTAGCCTCAACTATGGCGCCCTGCGGCGCGAGCAGGCCGTTGATTTGATCGATGGCGAAGGTGAAGGGACCGTGGCCGTGCTGAAATCATCAGTGCTGGGTGCCTACCAGCAGCGGCAGGGGGTATTTGAGGCGATCGCGGCGGGCAAGGTTTTAGATGCCAGCGCGTCATCCTCGTTGGAGTGGCTACAGCAGCAGGGCTACATTGTCAGTCGGGTCGAGACAGACTACAGCCTCACCGTGCTTCCGGCTCTGCAAACCCTGGACCTGGGGGATGTGGTGACGACTTTGACCAGCGAGCTAATTTTGTCGGGCCAGTGGCGGCAGGCTGACCTCAAGCCCTATGACATTCACGCCGAGGTGCCTAACGTCGCGTACGGGCGGCCTACTATTCTCACCCAGTGCATTCAGCGCATTCGCGACATCTTTTTGAACATGGGCTTTGACGAAATGTCGGGCTACATGGTGGAGTCGGCCTTTTGGAATTTTGACGCCCTGTTTACCCCCCAAGACCACCCGGCCCGCGAGGTGCAAGACACGTTTTACCTAGCCAACCCCCAGACCCTGCCCCTGCCCGACGACCCAGCCCTGGTGCAGCGAGTCAAACAGGTGCACGAAGCCAACTACGGCGGCCAGTGGACCGAGGACGAAGCCAGTCGCGCCATTTTGCGGGCCCACACCACGACTTCTACCGCCCGCCGCCTGCACCAGCTTCAGGGCAAAGACGGCAAATACTTCTCCATCGATCGCGTCTTTCGCAATGAAACCGTCGATCGCACTCACCTGGCCGAGTTTCACCAGATAGAAGGCGTGGTGGTGGGTGAACTGCTTAGCGTGCGCACGCTGATGGGCTACCTAACCTATTTCTACGAGCGACTAGGGTTTAAGAATCTCAAGTTTAAGCCCACCTATAACCCCTATACGGAGCCGTCGCTGGAGGTGTTTGCCTACCATCCCCTCAGCGATCGCTACATCGAAGTGGGCAACTCGGGCCTGTTTCGCCAAGAAATGCTGGAGCCCCTGGGCTGCGGCGAAAAAGCCACCGTCGCCTGGGGGCTAGGTCTAGAGCGCATTGCCATGCTGCTCTACGGTGTAGAAAAGCTCTCCGACCTAATTGGCCCCGATATTCGATTCTGACATTCGCCGGTCAGACTACCTCAAAACTATCCCTAGGCGGGAGCTATTTGAAGAGCCCATCAGGTATGTAAAGCAGGAGTAGCGTAAAGGCACGACCTTGGCCATTCCCCACATCCGATTTCGCCAGCGGCTGACCCTCGCGATCGCCCTACCCGTGGTCCTACCGCTGCTGCTGTCGGGGATCTCCATCTGGCAAATCACTCGATTGTTGTCTGCCCTAGAGTCGGTAGACCGCACAGGGCAGGTGATTGCGCAGGCCAACTCAGCTCAAAAGCTGGTGCTAGATATGGAGACTGGCTTTCGCGGGTACCTGCTGACCGGAGAGTCGGAGTTTTTGGAACCCTACGAGCAAGCCAGTGCGCTGATCGAGCCTAGCTTAGAGGAGTTGCAGAATCTGGTTGCAGACAATCCAAGTCAGACCCAACGCATTGTTGAGCTGACGGCTGAATTTCGGCGGTGGGAACAACAGGTTTTACCGGCCATTGCCCGCAGGCAACGGGGCGGACTGGAACCTCTGAGCGAGCTTAGAAGCCGAAAACAGCTTGTGGATCAAATGCGTCAGCAGATCGCGACTTTTGTGGCCACAGAGGAGCAACTGCGAGATCAGCGCAGCCAAAGGGCTCAAGCCGCGACTCAATCGGTAATTGTGACCAGTGGGCTTTTGGCCATCGGCATCGGGGTTATTCTGGCCTATTTTATCTATCGCCAGATTTTGCGGGTATCGCAGGCTTATGAAGGGGCCTTGCAAACCGCCCAGGCCCGCACTCAAGAATCCGAACAATCGGCTATTTCACTCCAGCGGAGCGCCCAGCGATTGGCGGCTCTGCATGACGTCGACCGAGCGATTTTGGCCACAGAGCTGGACAAACCTCTGATTGACAATGCCCTGACTCAAATGGGTCAAGTTGTTCCCTACCAAGAAGCGCTGGTGGCCGTATTTGATTTAGAAGCTGAAACCGCGCAAGTATTAGCCGGAATTAGGCAAACTGGGGATCTGACCATGCCTGTGGGCACCCGTTTAGCCCTGGCTGATTTTGCCCCAGAACAGAGCCTGCTGCACGGGGTTCGCTACATTCAAAACCTGCCCACCGCCGAGTCTTGTCCACCTGTACTGGTGCGCTTGCGATCGCACGGTTTTTTGAGCTGTCTATGTGTGCCCTTACGGGTAAACAACACGCTAGTCGGAGCACTCAACCTGTCATCGGTGAAACCTGCGGCCTTTGATGAAGAAGCCCAGGAAATTGCCGTTGAGGTAGCCAATCAGCTGGCGATCGCGCTGCAACAGTCCCGCCTGCGCTGGCGGCTTCAGGCCACCAATCAGCAGCTACAGCATGAACTCCAGGAACGATTGCAGGCCGAGATGGAGCTACGCGAGCAAGAGCAGTTGTTTCGCTCCACGTTTAACCAAGCCGCCGTTGGCATTGCCCATGTCAACTCAGACGGTCGCTGGCTGCGGGTCAATGAAAAGCTATGTCAGATTGTTGGCTATACCCGTAGTGAATTGCTGCAACGCACGTTTCAAGACATTACCTATTCAGAGGACTTAGATATTGACGTTGCTTACTTTCACCAAATGTTGGCCGATGAGATTCAAACATACTCCATGGAGAAACGCTATATCCGCAAAGACCATTCCCTGGTTTGGATTAACTTGACGGTATCTCTAGTGCGAAAATCCACCAGAGAGCCCGACTACTTCATTGCTGTTGTAGAAGATATCAGCGATCGCAAGCAGGCTGAAGACGCCCTCCAACAATTAAATGACACCCTAGAGCAGCGCGTTAGAGAACGTACCGCCCAACTGGCCGAAACCAACCAGGAACTAGAGGCGTTTACCTATTCGGTTTCCCATGATTTGCGGGCACCGCTGCGCACCATGCAGGGTTTTGCCCAAGCACTGTTAGAAGACTGTGGCGACCAGATCGAAAACTTTTGCAAAAGCTACGTTGACTCCATCATTGACGATGCAGTGCAGATGAATGGGCTGATCAGCGACTTGCTGGACTACAGCCGCCTAACTCGTACGCAAATTAATCTACAGCCCACAAATTTAAATGAAGTCGTAGCGGAAGCTCTGAAGCAGTCAACGGCTCAAATTGAGGAAAAGCAGGCTCAGATCAACGTTGCGGCGGCCTTGCCCTCGGTTATAGCCCATCGTTCAACCCTCATTCAAGCCGTCACTAACCTGGTTGGCAACGCGATTAAGTTTGTTGCATCCACTACCCAACCCCAGATAGATATTTTCGCTGAAGAAACGTATCAAGATGAGGTCCGCTGGGTACGGTTGTGGATTGTAGACAACGGTATTGGCATTGGCCCTGAACACCAGGAGCGTATATTCCGCGTTTTTGAACGCCTGCACGGTGCCGAAAGCTACCCCGGTACAGGCATTGGGTTAGCCATTGTGCGCAAAGGGCTAGAGCGGATGGGTGGACAAGCCGGAGTGGAATCGCAATTGGGTCATGGGAGCCGTTTTTGGATTGCACTGCCCGGCGTTGTGCTCGCTCTGAATGAAGAAACCCATGACCTCACCCCTCCGCATTCTCCTGATCGATGACAACCGCAGCGATCGCGCCCTGGTTCTACGAGAATTGCAGCGGGAATTTGATTCACTAGATGTTCAAGAAATCACCAGTTCTGGGGAGCTAAATCGGGCGATCAAGTCTGGTAACTTTGATGCGGTAGTCACTGACTTCCAGCTGCGCTGGACGACCGGGCTAGACATTTTAGAACTGATCAAACAGCGGTATCCTAACTGCCCAGTGGTGATGTTTACCAACACCGGCACCGAGGAAGTCGCCGTCGAAGCCATGAAGTTAGGCCTCGATGACTACATTATTAAAGAGCCGAATCGCTACATTCGTGTACCCATTGCCGTGCGGATTGCCCTAGAGCGCCGGGAAAGGCAGCAACGGGCAGCCCTGGTAGAAATTCGCCTGCAGCGGTTGCTAAATCAGGTCAAGATCGGCATTTTTAGGTCTAATGCAGACGGCGGATTGATTGAAGCAAACCGTGCTTTTCTAGAGCTATTGGGCGCACAGTCGCCGGATCAAGTCAATGCCACAGACTGGCTCGATCTGCGCGACTGCTACAAGCAGCTAATGGATGAATCGCCACCCCAGCAGCAGGAGCGAGAAGTAAACCTGAAAAAAAGCGATGGCACCCAGTTTTGGGCGCTATTGACCACCACCCTAAACACCGTTGAAGGAACTACGGTTGTCGATGGGCTGCTCGAAGACATTACCAGCCGCAAACAAGCCGAAGTAGACCTTCAGCAACTCAATGCCACCTTAGAGACCCGAGTGCAGGAACGCACTGCCAAACTGGAAGCGGTGAATCAAGCTCTTGAGGAGTTTACATATTCTATTTCCCACGATTTACAGGCTCCCCTGCGAGCCATTCAGGGGTTTGCTCAAATTTTGCTAGAAGACCTGAGCGCAACACTGGACGCCAATTCTTTAGAACTTCTGCAGCGCATTAGGGCCAATGCTCAAAACTTAAATACGTTAATTACCGACCTCTTAGCCTATAGCCATCTAAGGCGCGCTGAAATCCAGTTAGAGCCGGTCAACATCTCGTCTGTGTTAGCCGAAGTCATAACCCAACTCAAATCAAACATTCAGCACCAGCAGGCTCGCGTTTCTATTGACGAACCGTTACCGATTGTTCAGGCCAATCGCCTTATTCTCATGCAGGTTGTGATCAATCTACTCTCGAATGCGATTAAATTTGTCGCAGCCGGTGTGCAGCCCCAGGTGCGAGTATGGGCTGAAGAGCGGGCCGGGGAACCCTTCACCGTGCGGCTATACATAGAGGACAATGGGATAGGTATTGCGCTAGATCGGCAGCAGGAAATTTTTAGCCCCTTTACCCGTCTGCACGGTGAGGCCGAATATCCGGGTACTGGGGTGGGACTGGCCATTGTCCGCAAGGGAGTAGAGCGTATGGGAGGGCAGGTGGGGGTTAACTCTCAGCCAGAGCAAGGGAGCCGGTTTTGGGTGGAGTTGCCGAGGGCCAAGGATAGCGTGAGATGAACACAGAACACACCATACTCCTGGTCGAGGACAACCCAAAGGATGTTTTTCTGGTGCAGCGGGCTGCTCGTAAGGCTGGAATCACCACGCCGCTACAGGTGGTGAGCGATGGCGATGCTGCCGTAGGATACCTCTCTGGGGACGCCCCCTACGGCGATCGCGCAGCTTACCCACTACCTGTGCTCGTACTGCTCGATCTCAAACTGCCGCGCCGGTCGGGGGCAGAGGTGCTGTTGTGGATTCGGCAACATCCCCATCTCCGGCGCTTGCCAGTGGTTGTGCTGACGTCATCAAGGCAATATACCGATATCAATCACATCTATGATTTAGGTGCCAATGCCTACATTGTCAAACCGCCAGATTTGGATCAGCTGGTCGATATTCTCACAACCCTGAATTTGCACTGGATTACTTATAACGAAAAGCCCCAGTTCGACATGATGTGAACCAGCCCGACGGCTAAGGTTTGTTGGCCCGATTCTGATACAAAAGACTGGCGATCGCACAATTAACGTCTTCAGCGCGATCAGTTTGGCCAAGGGCAGCTGAAATCCTGCGGCGCTCGCCTCTGCTTATAAGCTGCGCCGTCAGGACTTATCCTAGGCGGCAGATTCTGTGGTTACATCACCAGATACATCGTCTAAGGAACCCACCGGGTCTAGGGAATTCACTGGCACCTCTAGTTCTAGGGTCAGCTGCTCGGTCGGTTCAGAATCAGGGCTGGCTTCTGAGGTGGCTTCAGCCTCACTTTCCTCAGGGGTCACTTCGGTGTCGCGATCGAGCCAGGGAGAGTCAAAGTGGTGCCAGGGCAGCACAGGCTCGTTGGGCAAACTCTCGGTGAGCACGGTAATGTTGCTCGCATCAGGCTCGGGCAACGCTACGCGCCGCTCTAGAGTCGTTTCTTGCTGTCCATCACTCATACTGGTTTCCCGCTAAATGCGGTCAAAAACGTTAGAGCCAGAGCTTCTAGCTAGAGTCTCTAGACTGGCGCTAGATTAACCCAGAAGATGACCCGGTAGCCACGTAAATTACCAGGATATGTACCAGCATGATAACAGTTGTGCTCCAGATGGTGTAAGCCGCATATTTAAGGCTTTGCGAAGTATCTTCAAGTCGCTGCTTGTTGGCGTTGTAGGTTTCAGACAGGTTGACCAGCATTTGCAGCTGGTAGTCTTGCTCAGGCAGAGCCAGATAGGTTTCTAAAAATTTACGATCTTCTAGGTTGGGGGTAACGGCTACCTGACGGGGCAAAAACGCCCCCATCAGCAGCGAAAAGCTAGCCAAAAACCCGATGATTTCGGCGATGCTAAACACGCTACCGCTCACCAGCAGCCGCGAAATGCTGAGGCTAGTGAGCAGCGCCCCGTTGGCCACGAACAAGATGTTGAGCTTGGTGGTCAAAATTTGGCTTTGCTCATTTTGCTCGCGCAGCACCATACGCACGTCTTGGGCCGCCAGAGCCAGCGTCGCCGGGGGAATAGTCAACGGCTCTAGGGCGGGCTCATCGACGGGCAAGCTGAGCTGCACCTCATCGAGGGGGTCATCGACTAGAGGCAGCGTATCGGCAGGGGCAGGGGTAGGGGTAGAAACGGCATTGACCATGGCAGCAGCCACTCAGACGACCCTCTTGAGGTGAACAGATAATTGGGAACCCAGTCAAGTTCCAAAAACGCGTTTTTATAAAATTTGACCGGCGGCCGTGCTTAATTCTGTGGCGGCTACCCTGCATCTATGGTAGTCAGAATTCTTTCTGCTGAACGAGGTTTGAACGCCAAATCTGCTGCTAAATCAAGGTTTGGTAGTGGGTAACGTGCAGGCTGGCCGATCTGCCCCAGGTGTAGTTGGGCAGCACCGCCTGACTATGCTGGACCAGCTGATCAGCCGCCTCAGAATCTAGCGCCACAAGCATGGCTGCGGCAATAGCCGAGGGCGAGTCAGGATTGACTAATAGAGCCTGCTTTGAGCTGAGAAATTCGGTAAAGGGGGGCTGGTCAGCGGTAATAACGGGTAAGCCTGAGGCGATCGCCTCTAGCACCACCAATCCCCAACCTTCTTTAGTCGAGGGAAAGCAAAACACATCGGCGGTGCGGTAGAGGGCGGGCAGATCATCATCATCAATTACCCCCGGCAAAATCACCGAGTTACCAATCAGCGGCCCGTGCTGCTGCGCCAAGTTTTCAGCCAGGGCAAAAAATTCCTGCCGGTAGGGTTCGTAGTCAAAGAGGGTAGCTCCACCAGCAATGACTAACTGAGCCTTGGGGTAGATGGTCAGCACTTGGGCAAAAGCCTCTAACAAGCGCAGGGAATTTTTACGCGGTTCGATGCCACCCACCGTGAGGTAAATGGGGTAGCCCGTGAGGCCATAGCGCGCTTTGAGGGCATCTTCCTGGCCTGAGGGGCTTGAGGAAAATCGTCGTAAGTCGACGCCATTGAGCACTCTGGGAGCTTCGATGCCGTATTGATCGCGAAGGGCTTGGTGCCAGCGATCGCTCACACACAGACAGAGATCTAGGTCGCGAATCGACTTATCTTGGCACTGCTGGAGATAGATGCTGGGATAATCTTCGATGTGGTGAACGGTACGCACCACGTTAGGCACTCGGCCCTGCTGCCGCAACTGCACCAAGGCGTTGGCCCCAATGCAGTCTTGGGCGTGGTAGATGTCGTGACGGTCTTCGGGATGGGCCAAGAAGTAATCGACAAATTCTTGAATGCGTTGGCGAATTAGCGCGTCGGTAGCCTGGTCAGGAGGCAGGCCAGCCGGAGGCAGTTTGGCAGGTACTAACTGAACTTTGGCTGGGATCGCTCGCTCAAAGCCTCGACCGTCTTTATCGAGGGCGTAAACGCAAACTTGATGCCCTAATTCTGTTAATGCCGTCGCCAACTCTAGGGTATGCACGACGCTACCCCTGAGCTTGGTGGAGTAGGTAAGCAGAGCAACCCTGAGGGGAGAGACCATCAAAGGATTAACCAGCCAAAGATCTGAGCAACCGTGAGCGATAGCTCAACACCTTCGATCACGGGCAGCAGCGCCTCTCCTTCAAAAAATTGCACCCGTTGGTCGGGCCAAACAATCAGAACGGTCTCATCGGCTGGATCAATTAGCCAGCCTAGCTCAGTACCATGCTGAGCACAGTGGAGTAGGTTGCCCAGTACTCGGGACTGCCTTTGCTCGGGCGATAGGATTTCAATAGACCAATCGGGATGAATAGGGAAGCGATTTAGGATGCGACCAGACGCTTGGCGAGGAATTCTTTGCCAGCGAACAACTGCGATGTCTGGAACGATCGATGCTCCTCCAAATGAGCAACGTAATTCTGGGAATGCATAAGCTGTTTGAGATGTCTCAGTCACCGCATTAATGGCGGTGCTGAGTTTACCCTGCAATCGGCTATGCTCTCCCTGAGGCATGGGTTTTTGAATGATTTTGCCATTGATAAATTCTGAGGCGGGCTTGGTCTCAGGGAGTTCTAGAAACTCATCGAGGGTAAGTAATTGTGTGGCAATAGTCATAGGCAGCGCCCTCGCAACGGTAAGAACCAGCGATACTCTCTGTTATAAATTATGCAGATCGTGAGTCATTGTTTTTTCTGAGCTATTCACCCCTGCTAAATCCAGTCAGGGATTCAGTAGCGAAGTCCCAAAAGCTGAGGGCAGCATTGCCAAGCCGAAGAGTGAGAGTTTGCCCATCAGTGATGTTTCCTACGGGGTTGCACACCAGTCCTCGACTATGGAATTGGGGCTGTATCTGCTCTACAGCTTCGGGGCACACGCTGAGCAGATAGCCGTAGCTGGGGAAGCTGAGCAGCCACGTCAGCAAGTCTACTTGAGGGGGTGGGGCGATCGCCCCTAAATCCAGCACGGCCCCACAGTTTGATGTCTCTAGCAACATCAGTGTGGTGCCCACAATGCCGCCCATACTGATGTCTTTACCGGTGTCGCAGAGGCCCGATTCAGCTAGGGTAGGCAGCAGATTTAGGTTGGCTTGTAGGCGATCGCGCTCACACTCCGTCGCTGCATTCCAAAACGGATATTGAGGGTGCATGTGCCCCTGCATATCGGTGACGTGGAGCAGCACATCCCCCGGTTGAGCGCTGAAGCTAGTGATCAATCGCTGGGCGCGGCCCAGAATGGCGACTGATAGAGCCGCGTAGGGGCTATGGCAGCTGGTGTGTCCGCCCACAATTGGCACGTTGAAGGCTTGAGATGCTGCCACCATGCCTTGCCACAGGGGATCCACTGATGCTGCGGACTGGCTCCAAATGGTATCGACTACGGCGATCGGGCGGCCCCCCATTGCATAGATATCGCTGACGTTGACCATCACGGCACACCACCCGGCAAACCAAGGGTCGGTCTCCACCAAGGTAGGCCACATGCCCTCCGCCGCTAGCAGCAGGTAGCCCTCTCCGTCGGGAATGGCGGCACAATCATCTCCTAGCAGAATGGGTTCCTGAGTGGTGGAACGCACGTGGGTACCCAGGCGGTCGGCCGCTGTTTGGATGTCTTGTTTATGGAGAATGCCGAGCGATCGCCGTAGTTCAGCGGCTAGTTCCCGTAGCTTTAGCTCGTCTGACATAAACGCTTGAGGGGTGCTTGGAGAGGTTACCTGGTGATGCATGGAATGTATTGCTAGCGAAGGCAAGTGGGGGGAAAGCCAGATCTACCGCTGGGGCCATTTCGCTGGCCCCAGACCCCCGTCTCGAAGGGCGTTCCGCCGCCCTTCACCCCACGGAAAGGAGTAACTGATCATCGGTTTAAACCTATGTCTTGCAAACTAATTGGTGGGCGGCTGTAGACCCTGAGGTCTGCGACCATTCTTGCCTCACCCCTTACCCCTCACCCCCCCACCCCTCCACTCCTCAAGACACTTCTCGCAATAGCCCTGCTAACCCAGGCCGCACCTCATCGCCAGGGGGATAGTGGGCCAAATCGGCTTCCATCAAGTGATGGTTGCGATCGCACAGCACCATCTCCTCCAGCGAGTCCCAGTGGAGTCGCTGAAAGAAGCGTACGTTTTGCTCTTGGACAGTAGCGAGGAAGCGATCGCAGCCCCAGGTATTCGCCGTCGTCACCGCTTTGTGAATCAGTCCTTTGCCGATGCGCCCTACCCGGCGGTAGTGGGGATGCACTCCCAACCGCCCGCCATACCAAAGCCGAGGCGACTTTTCGTAAATGCGCACCACACCCACCACGCGATTTTCTGAGGATGCCTCGTGGTCAATGGCGACGATGGGATAGGCAACGCCATCTAAGTTGTCGGCATCATCGTGGTCGAATAGTCCCTGTTCTTCGCAGAAAATGGCCTGACGCAGGGCGAAATACCCTTCTAGATCATGGGAAGTCGTAGCCAGTTCGAAGCTATAGCGATGGAGAGCCATGGTCGTTAACCTTCAAAGGTAGACAACGCCGAACAAGCGCCGCACTTGGCGCAGCCTGCCTTCATATCTGCCGAGGCCATGCCCGACTGCTTCAGCAGCGCCCCCACCCGCTGATAGAGCGTGAACATAAACTCGCTACTGGGGGAAGGATGGTGGGCCAGCGGCGTTTCACCAATGGGGACAAAGGGCACCACGAAGGGGTACACGCCCATTTGAATGAGGCGATCGCTCGCTTCCACCAGAGTTTCTAAACTGTCGCCCAGGCCCGCCAGCAAGTAGGTACTCACCTGGCCCCAGCCAAACACCTTCACCGCCTCCTCAAAGGCCGCGAAGTAGACGGTGAGAGGCACCTCCGCTTTGCCGGGCATAATTCTGGCTCGCACGTCAGGATCCACCGCTTCTAGGTGCATGCCTAGACTGTCGACGCCTGCCGCCTTCATACGGCCAAACCAGGCGAAGTCGTCGGGGGGTTCGCATTGGGCCTGGATGGGTAAGTTTGGTACTCGCTGGCGAATGGCGGCAGCGCATTCGGTTAGGTAGGCGGCCCCGCGATCGCTCGTATTTGGCGTCCCCGTCGTCATGATCATGTTGGTTACCCCATCTAGCCGCACGGCAGCTTCGGCTACCTCCGCTAGCTGCTGGGGCGTTTTGCGGGCAATGGTGCGCCCCGCGTCTAGGGGTTTTTCGATAGCGCAGAATTGGCAGGCCGTAGCCGGGTCGCGATAGCGCATACAGGTCTGCTGCACCGTAGTGGCCAGCACATCGCGCCCGTGGAGCAGGGCAATCTTTGAGTAGGGAATACCATCGGCGGTGGTCAGACCGTAGAATTTGGGTGCGTTGGGTACGTCGATGGGGGTGATAGCTTCCCCCGAAGCTTCTATATGCAGGGGGCTGGCGGTGGTAGCTCTGAGGGTGTAGGGAGAGCGGGCGGCGCTATCGTTGTAGACCGGCACCATGACGGTAGTGCCGTCGATGGTGATGGCGCGGTGGTCAGAGGGGCCTGCCCCGCCTCGCCGCCCCGCTGCTCCAGGGGTAGATTCCACCAGCCGCAGCCCGTGGGTTTGTAACTCTGTAATCAACCGCTGCTTGTTCATGGCCTGGTGTTCAATACCCGATAAAAACTTGCGTCAATCACGGCCGCTAACGACTGGCTAGCAAGCACACACATATCTATTGAGCTGCGGAAATTTTGGCTAGGAGGTTGGCAGACCAAGGCTCTTGGGGGGTAGGCCAACGGCTGCTTCGTCCGCCAATGCTGGGGCAGTCTGCGAGGCTCCGTTCACGCTGGAGGAAACCTGTGCCGCTTGCGCAGTCGTTTCTACCACCGACCAGGGTTCAGCATTCAATCGCAGGCGCAGCAGGTCGGGGCGGGCGTAGTGGCCCACCGAGTCCATCATGCGCTTGCGCTTGGTAATCAGGGAGAAGTCGAGATCGGCGATCGCCAGCCCCTCCCCTGCGGTAATGGGCTCACTCAGGGGGACCCCTTCGGGACTAATAATGGCGGTGTAGCACCCCCCCGACAGCACTCGGTGCATCCCCTCATCAGCAGTAATCTGCTGCTTTTGCTCTGGCGTGAGCCAGCCGGTGGCGTTAACCACAAAGCAGCCCGATTCTAGGGCGTGGTGACGCATGGTGACCTCCATCTGGTCGCCAAAAATTTGGCCCACCATTGATCCTGGAAACTGACCGCAGTGAATCTGCTCGTTCTGAGTCATCAGCGCGTAGCGGGCGAGGGGATTGTAGTGCTCCCAGCAGGCCAGTGCCCCGACGCGCCCCACCGCCGTTTCTACCACCTTCAGCCCGGCCCCATCTCCCTGCCCCCAGACCATGCGTTCATGGTAGGTGGGAGTGATTTTGCGCCGCTTCAGCACCAGGGTGCCGTCAGTGTCAAAGATTAGCTGGGTGTTGTAGATCGAGCCGGCCTCCCGTTCATTCACCCCCAGCACCACCACCATGCCGTAGGAGCGCGCCGCCCGGCCCACCGCATCGGTCACCGGCCCCGGCACTGCCACGGCCTCTTCGTACAGCCGCATGTGCTCTTTACCCATGAGCACCGGCGGCTGCACAAATGAGAAATAGGGGTAGTAGGGGATAAAGGTTTCTGGAAAGACGATGAGCTTGACCCCGGCTTGGGCCGCTTGGGCGATCGTCTCTAGAACCTTTTCGGTGGTGCCGTCGCAGCTAAACAGCACGGGGCTGATCTGCGCAGCGGCGGCTCGAATGGTTTTGGTGTAATCCATAGGATTGGTGGTGAGAAGAGGGGTGGTAGGCAGGGCCTACCCTGCGCAGGCTGACGAGTTTCTACATGGTCCAGGTGTCGAGAATGAATGCCCCTTCTTTGCGGTGCATGAGCACGAGGTCGAGCACGTCGAGGGGGTTGATAGGGCGAATGCCGGGGATTAGAGAAGGCTCGCCGTGGCCATAAAGGGCCTGGAGGGCAAAGCGGCAGGCGTAGACCTTACCGCCCAGTTCCATCACCTTGACGATCTGGTTGTTCATCGCCATGTGGCCGGGGAAGGCTTCATCGCCTAGCTTGGGGAAGCCGCGCTGTACGCCTAGGGTCACTCCAGGGCCGTAGAGCAGTATCGAGGTGTCAAAGCCCTTGCGAATCAGGCGAGTAGATTGAAGCAGGTTCACCAAGCCGATGGATCCTTCAAAAGCCACCGTGTGGAAGGTGATGAGGGCTTTTTCGCCAGGCTCGGCCTGCACATCGGGAAATACTTTCTCTTCGTAGTCAACCAGAAAATCCCCAGCCTGGTGGGCTGGCAAAGTTACTTCAGGCATAGATTCAGTTCCTTGCAAAGTTACTGGCAGCGCGGCATGTCTGGCTGCATGTCTCAGCACCTTACGGGCGATCGCTTGAGGCTCTCGTATCAGCAACTACAAACTTTAGCGGTCTGCCCTAATCAACAGGGGCGCGGGTGCAAATCGCTAGTTTGGGGTCCTGGGTTCATGGATACCCCTATCACTTTCGATAGGTAGGCTGGTCAAATTTACCTTGGAAGAGGGCAGGACAGGGCGATCGCACCTACCCTCCCTACCACTAGCGCTAGATCAAGACTTTCGGTAGCTGGGGTTACAAGCGTCCCCTGGGCAAGGGCCTAGGGTACGAAAAAGAATGACCCATCCCACACCATTTTCAGGACTTACGGTATGACTATGTACTACGGCGTAATTGTGATCGGCGGCGGCCAGGCAGGGCTGTCGATTAGCTACTGCCTCAGTCGCCTAGGCATCGACCACATCATTTTTGAACAGCACCAGGTCGCCCACTCCTGGCGGACCAAGCGGTGGGATTCGTTCTGCCTGGTCACGCCCAACTGGCAGTGCCAGCTGCCCGGCTTTTCCTACCCCGGCGACGACCCCGAGGGCTTCATGGGCCGCGACGCCATCGTGGAGTATATCGAGCGCTACGCTAACCACTTTGACCTACCGCTCAAAACCGGAGTCAAGGTAGAACGGGTGCGCCAGCCCGAGGGCGCCGGCTTTGAGGTGGTGACCAACCAGGGCATCTTTACCGCCAGTCAAGTGGTGGTGGCCACAGGCGGCTACCACACCCCCAAAATTCCCCGTTTGGCTGAGCGGCTAGCTCCCGACCTTGTGCAACTGCACTCGGCAGAATATCGCAACCCTGAGTCTTTGCCCGAGGGAGCCGTACTGGTAGTGGGCACTGGGCAGTCGGGCTGTCAGATTGCCGAAGACCTGCATCTAGCGGGCCGCAAGGTGCATCTATGCGTCGGAGGTGCGCCGCGATCGCCCCGCCGTTACCGAGGCAAAGACGTGGTGGAATGGCTCGACCAAATGGGCTATTACGACCTGGCCATTGACGACCACCCGCAAAAAGAGACCGTGCGCCACAAGACCAATCACTACGTCACCGGGCGCGGCGGCGGGCGCGAAATTGACCTGCGCCACTTTGCCTTACAGGGGATGAATCTCCATGGGCGACTCACAGATATTCAGGGCACCCAGCTGACATTTAGCGACGACCTGAAGGAAAATCTCGACCAAGCCGACGCCGTTGCCGAAAGTATCAAGCGCACCATCGACACCTACCTTGAGAAGAATGGCATTGACGCGCCCATAGACCCGCCCTATCAACCGGTATGGGAACCAGAGGCCGTCGAGACTGACATCGACTACCGCGCCGCCAACATCACCTCGGTGATTTGGTGCATCGGCTACGGTCTGGACTTTCGCTGGATCGAGCTACCCGTGTTTGACGGTCAGGGCTATCCTGGTCATCGCCGGGGGGTTACTACCGTGCCAGGGCTATATTTCCTTGGCCTGCCGTGGCTTTACACCTGGGGCTCTGCCCGGTTCTCCGGTATTGCCCGCGACGCCGAGTATTTAGCAGAGCAGGTTGCTGCTCGATCTGGAGCCAGCCCTCTCCGCGCCCTACAGACGGTCAACGAAGTGGCGATGGGTTCATAAAGAATCTCTGAGATAGTGCATTGCCGAGCGTTTAGCGTTCGTGGCAAGAATACTCTTCCCTCAGCCACACTTCAGCACTAGGCGTGCTGCGAGCTTCATGCTTGAGGATTTCGGTTTTCGAGCCACCGTTGCAGCGAGGTTTGACTTTCTCCCGAAGGTTGCCCCAATAAAATATTCTTCAAGCTAATGTCTTCATCAAGTTCTGGCCAGTGGATGCCTGCTTGACTGCCGGTTAATTGCCAGTTGTCACGTTCTGCCGAGGTGCTGTGGAGCAATCGAGGATACCAGGCCAGCGGTACAGCGATAACGCGCCCATCAGATAGATCAACCGTGAGCAGGTCGGCAGAAATAGAAACCTGCTGAATTTCAGGGATGTTGAGGATTTCAACCATTGAAGAAGTCATGCCAAGCCTCCAATAACTGCTGCTGCTTGTCCTCGGTCAACGTTTGAAGGCGGTTTATCTCGTTAGACGAAAACCCCTTGTTGAACTGAAGCCTTACTGGAGTCAGCCAAAACTTGGCCTCACTACTGTCGCGCTCAATATGAACGTGGGCTGGCTCATCGCGATCGCCCGCGTAACAGAAGAAGCGGTAGGGGCCAACGCGAAGTAACGTGGGCATCGTGGCTATATACACTCCCAAACACTTCAATTGTATGCTTGCATCGCCTGAAGCTTGATCAGGACTGCCCCAGTTCTCTAGACCGCAGATAGGCCGATCGCACCGCCTGCATCAACGCCGATCGCAATCCACCTGCCTCTAGAGCCGCAATTCCCGCAATCGTTGTCCCTCCAGGGCTCGTAACGCGATCTTTGAGCACGGCGGGATGGAGGTTGCCCTGGTGCAGCAGCTCACCGGTGCCGCGTACGGTGGCGATCGCCAGCTCTAGCGCCGTTGCCCGGGGCAGCCCCACCGCCACTCCGCCATCGGCTAGGGCCTCTACCACCAGGGCGATATAGCCTGGCCCAGAACCTGAAAGCGCCGTCACCGCATCCATCTGCGCTTCTGGCACCTCTACTACGGTACCGACGCTGGCAAAGATAGCGCGAGCCTGTTCTCGCTGGGTAGCGCTCACGGCCTCCCCTGCAGCCAAGGCCGTTACTCCAGCCCCTACAGTAGCGGGCGTATTGGGCATCGCTCGCACTACCGCCCAGCCCAAGAATTCTTTTTCTAGCCGGTCCAGGGGCACCCCAGCCAAGATCGACAGCAGCAGCGGCGGTTGCGATCGCTCTGGAGTCTCCAAACTCGCCGCCACCGCCGCCAGCATCTGGGGCTTAATCGCCAGCAAGACTGTCTCAGCGGCATCGATTACGGCTTGGTTCTCTGCGGTAGTCTGCACGCCGTAGGTGTGGTGCAAGACCTCTCGCCGCGCTGCCTGGGGATCGCTCACCACTACCGCGCCAGGCTCAAAAATCCCTTGATCAAGAAGGCGGGCAATGAGAGCTTCTCCCATCATCCCGCCGCCGATAACCCCAAATGTTGCCTCAGGCATATCAATCCTCACCGACTCAACCAATCATGATCGCTAGTGAAGACAATAACCTAAGGTAGCCCCCGGCACTAGACCAGGGGCTGTGATAGTCGTGTGTTGCAAGCGTGGATAACGCTAGGCCATGCGAGCCATAGCCTCGGCACCCCAAGCGGGAGCGGGAGGCATTTGGCCGGGCATGGGCATACCCTGGGGCTGACCCATGAAGACTTCTTCTTCGTACTCGGTGGGGGTGCTCACCTGCACGCAGTTGGGCGTAAACAGGAAGATGCTTTCGCCGATGCGCTCTTGGTGCCCGTCAATGGCATAGGTGCCGCCTGCCACAAAGTCAACGGCGCGTTGAGCCTGGTCAGGATCCATAATGGTGAGGTTGAGGACAACCGACTTCCGCTCCCGCAGCGCCTGAATGGCCTGGGGCATTTCCTCAAAGGAGCGGGGTTCCATTACCACCACTTCGGAGGTGCCGTTCATGGCACCGGGCATACCAATTACGTTACTGGCCATCGGGGTCATTCCTGCGTCAGTGGGCATCATTCGTTCGCGGCGGGGGCGGCTCCGGCGAATTTCTTCGGGCTGGGGCGGCTGCACAATGGGCTGGGTGTTTTCTTCCTGGTAGAGGTTCTGGTACTCCTCTCCATCCATTTCTTCGTATTCGTAATCGTAATCTGCTGGGTCGTTGAGGCCAACGAAGTCCCGCAGTTTAGAAAACATGTTGCTCACAACTTACACTCCACGATGACTATCACTCTGGTAGACCAACCCCGTGGCCTTCGACCAATGGGGCACATCATGCTCCGGTTATCCGAGGGCCATGATAGCGCCAATTTTCCATTTGCAACGGCTGTTTTGAAAATTAGTGGGGCTAGCCTGGGGTTATGGGTTAGCCAGGCCCTTTAGAAGGGTTGCTGACTGCCTAAACCTAATCTAAAAACCCAGCGATAAAACAACACTATCAGGTGACGCTTCTCTCTGAGCTAGGGCAGACTTAGGATTTTGCCTTAATATTCCGTGCATGGAATATTGAGTCCACAGTATACATGAAATCAAAAAAAGGAAAAGTCCATTCACAATTAGTTAAAGTTTTCTCAATCTCGTTTTGGTCCTGCGTCAGAACACAAATTTTTGACTGGGAGAATAACCGGCATCAGTGGCCGCTAGCGATCGCCCCAACCCGTTGCACCGCCGCTGTCTCTGCTTCCGGTTCAAGTTAGGAACCTAGGGTAAAAATGGCCGGATCCTGCCCTAGCTGAGTTGGGGAGATGGCGGTCGAGCGCCAAACAGTATGGTGCCTAAGCGCACCATGGTGGCTCCACAGGCGATCGCAGCCTCATAGTCCCCCGACATGCCCATGGAAAGCTGGTCAATGTGCAACCGGTTAAAGCTGGTTTCGTTGATGGTGTCAGCGAGGGATTTGGCCCCCACAAACACCCCACGTGCTGTATCCCCGCTCGACCCTTGGGGGGGAATGGTCATTAGGCCGCGAATTCTAAGGTGGGCTAGCTGATCGAACTGGGGCAGCAGCGCATGCAGTTCGGCGGCATCAAGGCCGGCCTTGGGCGGGTCGGGCACCAGCTTGACCTGAAGGCAACACTGGGGCACTTTCCCCAGTTCTTGAGCCGCCTGGTCGAGCCGCTGGGCTAACTTCAGACCGTCTACCGAGTGAATCCAGTCGAAGTGTTCGACGGCTTTGTAGGCTTTGTTGGTTTGTAGGCGGCCAATCAGGTGCCAGGTGATGTCGGGCAGGTCGCTGAGGTCGGCTTGTTTCGCGATCGCCTCCTGCACCCGGCTCTCGCCAAAATGACGTATGCCTCTGTCGTAGGCAGAGCGGATTGTTTCTACCGGCAAAAACTTGGTAACCGCAATCAGGGTTACCGTGGGGGGAATGCTTTGCCGAATCCGATCAAATTGCTCAGGCAGAGCACCGAGGGCAGCGGTCATTGAAAGGTTTGCTTATAGGTGTGCTGGAGGCGATCGAAGTCGGCCTGCTGGCCTGCTCGCCGCAAAATCCGCAGGCGGCTTTCTAGCATCATGCGAGCGTTGCTCCGGCCTAGGGGTTGAAACACCAATCCCTCAGCGGGGGAATTGGTGACCAAAAAAAACAGCCGCTGGGCATAGAGCGTGGCATACAGCTCTTGACCGTCGTCTACTATACACACTCTAAAGAGCAGGCCAAAATTGGGGTGATTTAGATAGGTTTCTGTGCTCATTCGAGTATGAGAGAGGCTCTTCCTTATGGCAGGATGATGGTCGTGTCTGTTCAATTCGCCACATGCATTCTAGAACCTGGTGCGCTGTCTGCATGCATTCCCAAGCAGATCACCCGTTATTTACGGAGAATGGCGGAGCTACCCCAACCCCAGCGCCAGCAGTTGTGCCCTAGCTTTTTGCAGAGATTCTTGCCACTCTTTGGCCGGATCACTGTCGGCGACGATGCCGGCCCCGACCTGACCCCACACGGTAGACGCAGTCATTGAGCTATCAGTGTGCCCAACCAACAGCGTGCGAATCAGAATGTTTAGATCGAGGTGGCCACGGCGATCGAGATAGCCACAGGAGCCGTAGAACAGGCTGCGGCGAACGGGCTCTAGGTCTTCGATAATTTCCATGCAGCGCACCTTAGGACAGCCGGTGATGGTGCCGCCAGGGAAAGTAGCCTGGATGAGGTCAATGGCATTGTATTGGCGAAACTCACCAGCGCGGGGATCGCGCCCCAGTTCCCCCACTACGTTGCTAACTAGGTGCATCACATGGCTGTAGTACTCCACGGTCAGCAGCTCATTCACCTGCACGGTGCCCCACCGACACACCCGGCCCAGATCGTTGCGTTCCAGATCCACCAGCATGATGTGCTCGGCCCGCTCTTTGGGGTTGCTGAGCAAGGTTTTGGCCAGCTCTGCATCCTGTTCTGGTGTTGCTCCCCGCGGCCGGGTGCCGGCAATGGGGCGAGTCTGGGCAATGCCATCCTGTAATTTCACCAGCCGCTCGGGCGAACAGCTAATCACATCGCCCCAGGGGGTGCGCCAGTAGCAGGCAAAGGGCGACGGGTTGATGCGGTGCAGCTGACGGTACAACGCCCAGCTGTGGGCTGTGGTAACCGTTGAGAAGCGAAGGGAAAGATTGACCTGAAACACATCCCCCGCCTGAATATGCTGCTTCGCCTGAAGCACGGCTTGCTGGTACTCTGCCGCCGCCATACCCAGGGTCACAAGGCGGGGATCGCCTTCTGGCGAGGTAAAGCAGGCTTCGTCTGGGGTAGGCAGCTCCAGCTGCTTCTCCATAGTATCTAGCCCTGCGGAGGAGGGGGCAAACAGCCACAGCCGCTGGGTCTGATGGTCGAGCACGGCAAAGGTCTCTGGCTCGTACCAAAGTGCCACCGGAAAGGGGAGGGAATCGGTTTTAAGAATAGGCAAGCGCTCGATTTCCCAGGCCAAGTCATAGCCGAGCCAGCCCAACCAACCGCCGGTAAATGGCAGGGTTTGCTCAGCGGTCTCGGCCTCGTCTCCAAGGAGCGCTAGCTGCTCGCCCTCGACCAACCGCTCCCGTAGCATGGGCAGAATGCTCCCCATCGACGGAGTCCACATCTGGGGCAGTCCCTCGGCTTGGCGAGGCGGCCCAGCACAGATCGAGTAGTGCCCCTGGGCAGCGTGGAGCTGGGCCGCAGCTGGTGAGGGGTAGGGGCTCTCTAGCAGGGCCACCAGGGTGGAGGGGCTGGGGGGCTGCCGCAACAGATCACCGTAGAGGGCCTGGAAAATGTCGCTGCCGGTGCGGTGCTTGAGGGACTGCGATCGCACCCAACAGGTCAAATCTCGCCTCCCCATACCCAGCGCGCCCACCAAAACACGACTAACAGCCCCAGGGCAAACCAGTCCCACGACCGGAGCAACAGCTGATACCAGCGCACCCGATGCTCATTGGGGCTGGTGAAACCGCGCACCTCCATTGCTGCCGCGATCTGCTCGGCCCGCAGCAGCAGATTTTGCAGCAGGCGCTCCATCACCGATAGCCACACCTGAGCCGAGCCACGAAAGCCCAGTTTCTTCCAGTTAATAGCGCGGGTCTGCACCGATCGCACCAAATTTTGCACCTCCTCCAGCACTAGGGGGATGAACCGCAGTGAGAGTGTCACCGTCAGGGCAATCTCGGTCACCGGCAGACGAAACCACCGCAGCGGAGCCATCAGCGCCTCTAGGGCCACAGTAATTTCTTCAGGCGCGGTGGTGAGCAGGTAGAGGTTGGTGCCGTAGATCAGCGTAAACAGCAGAGTGCCAATGCGAATGCCTAAATCGAGCGATCGCCGCGTTACGTTAATCGGCCCCCAGTCAAACACCACATAGCGGTAGGACGTGGGCTGCGGCAGCGCGGGCAACACCTCCGGCGGATTCTCTAGGGTGACCATATCGCCTGGGGTGGGCAGCCGAGGCGTCTGCGCCACCTGAAGCCCGTCGGGCATGACAAAGGTCAACAACATCACGATGCCGCTGAGCACCACCAGCCAACCCATCTGCTGGCGCCATACCCGCAGCGGAATCAGCGCCGCCAGAGTTAGCAGCACCAGCAGCGCCACCAGCCCAAACCGCCAGTAGGCATTCGCCAAAATGGGCGTCACCAAAATGCTCATCAGCCAAGCCATCTTGACCCTGGGATCAAGCCGGTGCAGCCAGGTCACCGGCTGCTCCAGATAAAGGCCAATGGGTAGCGATCGAAGAAGATCCATGGAGTTGTGGGTTGGTTTCTGACTACCTTTACCGATTTCGGATTTTGGATTTGCGATTTTGGGTTACAGCTATCTCACCAGAGACAGCCTGCGGACTCAAGTCGCAAGGATTTTAACCAACACGCCTAACTAATCCTAAATCCAAAATTTCACTTCACCTTCGTCGCTCGGTTGGGGTTGTTGCGCTCCAAGTCGCGTATGGCCTTGCCTCGCCAGAAGATGCGAATCGGCGTGCCCTCAAAGCCCAGGTTTTCGCGGAACTGCCGCTCCACATAGCGACGGTAGTTGTCCTTCAGGAGGTGGGGATCATTGACAAATAGGGTGAAGGAGGGCGGCCGCACGGTGACCTGAGTGCCGTAGTAGATGCGGCCCTGACGACCCTGGCGGGTGGTAGGTGGCGTGTGCCACTTGACCGCATCCTCCAGCACTTCGTTGACCACCGAGGTGCTGACCCGACGACGGTGCTGCTCCACCGCCTGATCGACCAGCTCTAGAATTTTGGGCACCCGCTGACCGGTCTTGGCGCTGACAAAGATCCGCTTGGCCCAATCGAGAAAGTTTAGTCGGGCGGAAATTTGGTGGTCGAAATCGTAGATGGTGTGGCTATCTTTTTCCACCGCATCCCACTTGTTGACGACAATAATGCAGGCGCGGCCGTCTTCTTCGATGCGGCCCGCCAGCTTTTGATCTTGCTCAGTAACACCATCGAGGGCGTCGATCACTAGCAGCACCACGTCGGCTCGGCGAATGGCCTTGAAAGCGCGGTTAATGCCAAAAAACTCTGGCCCGTACTCCACACTCTTTTTCTTGCGAATGCCGGCAGTGTCGATCAGGCGATAGATTTTGTCGCCGTGCTGCACCTGCATGTCGATCGCATCCCGGGTCGTCCCCGAGATTGGGCTAACAATGGCGCGGGTTTCGCCCACAAAGGCATTCAGCAGGCTCGACTTGCCCACGTTGGGCCGCCCCACAATAGCGACTTTGACTTCTTCTTCGGCGGCTTCCTCAACGGTTTCGGGCAGAAACTCTACCAGGGCATCCAGCAGTTCGCCTGTGCCGTTGCCGTGAATGCCGGAGACGGCGTAGGGCTCACCCAGCCCCAGCTCCCAAAACTGAGCCGCCTGCACCAGGCCGTTGTCCAACGATTCGCACTTGTTGACCGCCAGTAACACGGGCACCGACTGCTGTCTGAGCCAAGAAGCGATCTCCCGATCAGATTCTGTGGGGCCAGCTTTCCCATCGACCACCAGCACCGCGGCACTGGCTTCAGTGAGGGCCAGCTGGGCCTGCTCGCGAATGTAGGGCAAAAATTCGGTGTCGTCGTCAAATACTAGGCCACCGGTATCGACGACTAGGTAGTCGCGATCGCGCCAAAAGGCGGGCTGGTAGGTGCGATCGCGCGTCACCCCCGGCTGGTCGTAGACAATGGCGTCTTGAGCCCCGGCCAGGCGGTTCACCAAAGTAGATTTGCCCACATTTGGGCGTCCGATAACCGCAACAACAGGCAGTGGCATAGCTTGGGCCTTTTAGGCAGATGAATGGTTCAGCAGACCTGGAAGCCACACATTGCTAGACGCCCAGATCATCGATGAGAAAATCTTCTCAATCTTTCCATTGTAGTCAAGAGATCACTGTCTGGGAAAGTTAGGTGATTAAAGGATGACCTGTAGAAGGCAACTGAGACCAAGGCTTTAATGCGATCGAGGCGATCATTAGCTGGCTGTCATAGCACGTGAGATAGCTACCCCTCATCACCCAGACTTAGGGTGAGCAATGCCCACCCTAGCGAAGTATCGCAAGCTTATCTAAGCACCTAGAATTTTGTCGTCTAAGGAAAAATCCACTTCGGCTTTGTCTGCACCAGAGGCCAAATAATCATTTTGAAGTGAATCTTTTAGGCCCGCAACCAAGTCGTAGGTGGGTGCCCAACCCAGTTCTGCTTGAGCCTTATCGATGGCGGCAAAGAAGTGCTGCACCCGCATGGGGAAAGCCTTGACCTTGCCAAAATCAAAGGCTTTGGGGTCGTAGTGAACAATCCTGAGGCCATCAGGATCCTTACCCGCTGCCGTGGCGCAGGCGCGAGCTAGGCCATCGAAGGTGACGGCTTTTTCGCCGGAGATGTTGTAGATTTGGCCGATCGCCGTCTCGTTGCCCAGTACCGCTGCCATGGCGGCCGCCAGATCTTGCACATGGCCCAGCTGGGTGAGGTGCATGCCGTTGCCGGGGATGGGAATGGGGCGATCGCGCACCACCCGATCAAAGAACCAGGCCTCTAGTGGGTTGTAGTTCTGCGGGCCATAGATATAGACCGGACGCACCGAGGTAAAGGGCACCCCCTGGGCTTGCAGATAGGCTTCGGTTTCAAACTTGCCTTTGTGGCGGCTCTTTGGATCCACTGCATCGCCTTCGATGTGGGGCATTTGGTCAGATTTGAGATATACCCCAGCCGAGCTAACGTAGACAAAGTGCTGGAGCTTGTCGCCAAACATCTCAACCAGCGGCTGGGTATCCGACAGCTCGCGCCCGTTGTTGTCGAAGATGGCGTCGAAGGTTTCGCCCGCAAGCTGGGTTTTGAGGATGTTGGGGTCGGTGCGATCGCCCACAATGGTCGGCACCCCCTCCACCGGCGCGGGATGGTTGCCCCGGTTAAACAGCACCACCTCGTGGCCCTGCTCAATCAATAGTTTGGTTAGATACACCCCAATGAACCGGGTGCCACCCATGACCAGTACACGCATTGCCCTCTCCTTCCTGCTAATCAGCCGCCTAGAACATGCTGAAAGCAACATGCTGGAAGACGCACTGAACTTAATGTATGTATATTAAGCTGCGCCGATCCCCCAAATTCTTTCGAAGAATCAAGGGATTTAGGTTCAAAGCCGTTAAGCAAACCAGTAGATAACGGCCCAGATCTTACGCTAGGGGGGGAACCCGCCTAAAATGTTATGAGTTGAGCACCGGCCTTGACACCCTAAGCGCGAGATTGTCTCTACATGCGAGAGCTGGACAACGCCTATAGAATTTTGGAGCTAGAGCCCGGTGCCTCTATCGAGGATGTCAACCAGGCGTATAAAGATCTAGTGTTCGTCTGGCACCCCGATCGCATTCCCCAAGACAACGAGCGCCTGTATCAAAAAGCCCAAGAAAAGATCAAAGCGCTGAACCACGCCCGAGATTTGCTGCGATCGCACAACCGCAATAGTCGCAGCAGCGCCAGCTCGGCCAGTACCCGCTACGGCACCGCCAGCAGCAGCTATCGACCCTCGGCCACAAGCGGTTACGGCAACGGGGACTATCGCTCGACTTACAGCAAGGGCTACGGTAGTGCCCAGTCCCAAGATCATGACAGCGAAGAGGAGCAGCGATCGACCTCCCACAATCGTTACTACCGCTACCAGCGCAGCACCTACGGCGGCAGCTACTACGGAGCCAGCCAAAGCGACGGCAACCCATCCTCAGGCTCTAGCACATCCAGCAGCGATCCCTCTTCCTCAAGCTCTAGCACCAGCCAGTCGCAAACCTACCGTGAGCGGCGCGATGCAGCGGCAGGGGTAGGGGGCGATAAGGCTGCCAGCGCCAAGGGCAGTTCTTCGAGCAGCCAGAGTCAGGCCAGCTCTACCAACGACAAAACACCTAGCTCCCCCCCCAGCAGCCAGGCCAGCTCCAAACCCCCTAGCGATTCCTACAACAGCTACAACGCCCACACCCGCAACGGAGCCGCGCGATCGCGCCAGAGCCCCGACCTCAGCGGCACCGACATGAGCGGAGCCAACCTGCGCGAAAAAGACTTCGGGGGACGCAACCTTAGCGAGGCTAACCTCAGCGGGGCCGACCTCAGCGACGCCTTTTTGCACAAGGTTAATCTCAACCGCGCCAACCTCAGCAAGGCCAAACTGTTTCGCGCCAACCTGCTCCAGGCCGACCTCAGCCACGCCAACCTACGCGAAGCCGACCTGATCGGGGCTGACTTTAGCGGGGCCGACCTCAGCGGGGCCGACCTCAGCGGCGCGAAGGTAGCCGTTGGCGGTCGCACCATGGTCAAGCTCACCGGCGCCATTCTCACCGGGGCGATCATGCCCGATGGCTCCATTCACGATTAATTTGTGATGGATTGGGACAATGGTTCAAGGTGTAGGGTGCAGGGTGCAGGGTTCGGGACACTGCCTAAAACCTTGAACCCTACACCTGATACCCCTTCTCCCCAGTCACCCTCCCAAGTAATTGGCCACGCTTTGATTAAACCCCTCAGGTTCTACCAAGTGGGGCCAGTGGTTGCCGGGGATGGTTTGTATTTTCAGATTGGGCAGATGGGTGCGATAGGGTTTGAGCTGCCAGTCCGCGCGGTTGAGCCCGGCTTGGGGCAGCAGCAGTAGGGTTGGCACCGCCAGCTTTGAGGTGAGCCCTGCCCGATGCAGTGTGTCGTGAAACACGCCGTTGCGGGCAGCGATCGCAAACTTACTTCCCCAGCGGCCATCGGGCTTCTTCTCCATGCCGGCTTGAAACGCGGCGGCTTGCAGGGGGCTCCAGCCCCGGTACTGCTTCAGGGTGCGGGCGACAGATTCTGCCGCCTTATAGTTCTCAAACGGCCCCATCACCTTTAAAAAGGGAAGGGTGCGATAGAACAGCGGCAACATGGGCTGCAACCATCTCGGCAGCTGATTCACAAAAACGGATCCACCAAAACCAGACGGCGAACGCGGTGGGGTTGCCGTTTGGCCCACAGCAGTGCCAGTTTGGCGGCCCACGAATGGGCCACAACGGTGATTTGATCACCGCGACAGGCGATCGCCAGAGCTTCTAAATCGTCAACCAGTTCAAGCGCATCGTAAGCGGCGACATCGCCGGGTTTGCCGCTGTCGCCATGGCCGCGCAGGTCAGGGGCCAGACAGCGATAGCGCGGCCCTAAGGTTTCGGCCAGGCTTTGCCACACTAACCCGTGGTCGGCTAGCCCGTGGAGCAGCATCAGTGGTTCTCCGTCTCCCCATTGCCGATAGGTCAGAGGCACGGACGCGCTAGATAAGTTGTGACGAGCAAACGACATCGTTCGATCAGCCTTGGCCGGAGAACAGGCAGGGTTGCCACCTAGGTAGGGTACCGAAGCGCGATCGCCGAGCTGCCAGCCTGAGCCATCCCTTACCGCTCGATATTTTCACCTTGGACTGCCTCAGGCAAAATTAGCATGGCATCGCCAAAGGAATAGAAGCGGTAGTCGTGCTGAATAGCGGTTTCATACAGCCCCAGCAACCGCTCTCGGCCAATCAACGCGCTGACCAGCATCAGCAGACTAGAGCCCGGCAAGTGAAAGTTGGTGATCAACCCATCGATCGCTCGGTACTTGTAACCGGGGTAGATAAATAGGTTTACTTTGCCCTGGTAGGGTTGTAGCTCGCCGCCTTGGGCAGCCCCTTCTAGGGCACGCACCACCGTTGTACCGACAGCAATCACTCGCCCACCTCGAGCTTTAGTAGCGTTGATCTGGGCTACGGTTTCTGGCGAAACATCGATCCATTCGCCGTGCATTTTGTGGTCGAGAATGTTGTCGGCCTCTACCGGGCGAAAGGTGCCTACGCCGACGTGGAGGGTGATGTGCGATCGCCCCACCCCCTTCTCTTCTAGCCATTCAAACAGCTCTGGCGTAAAGTGCAGCCCCGCCGTCGGAGCCGCCACCGCCCCTGGAGCCTCAGCATAGACCGTCTGATACTGGTCGGGGGAAGCCGCTCTGTCGGTGATGTAGGGCGGTAGGGGGACTTCCCCCAGCCGCTCAAACAGGGACCATAGGGACTCACTTCCCTGGGGCTCAAACTTCAGCAGGCGACCGTTGGTCTCAGGGTCGGTAGCGAGCACCTGAGCCACCAGGTCGGGCTGGTTGGGGTTGGGGCCAAAATGCACCGTGGCCCCTGGCTTGAGGCGGCGACCCGGGCGCACCAGGGCCAGCCACTGATCGTCACCCTGATCCTCCAGCAAAAACACCTCCACCTGGGCACCGCTGGGTTTATACCCAGGTAGCCGGGCCGGGATTACTCGGGTGTCGTTGAGGACCAGCAAGTCCCCCGGTTGCAGCAGTGTAGGTAGGTCACGGAAGTGGTGATGACAGTGGGTAGTGGGGCTATCAACCACCAGCAAACGCGACGAATCCCTTGGAGTGACGGGAGTCTGAGCAATTTTTTCTGTCGGCAGAGAATATTGGTAGGCCGCCAGGGAATACTCATCAGAAGGGCTCTGGGTCCTTGAATCCGTCTCTGGGGCAAGTTTTGAACTGTTGCACATCACCTAGCAGGTTGGGTGAATACACCCAGGTCGAGTAGGGGGACTTAACCCTAACAACCTGAGAGCTAATCCCAGACAATAAGGACATAAGAACTCTAGCACCTGCCTAAAGGTCAACGATGGAATACACCTACTATCTCGCCAATGCCAGTTTGACCCTCCGCGTAGTCGAACACCTGCTGGGCACTCCGAGATTACCCCTGGAGTTTATGACGGTGATTCATCAGATCGATGGATGGGTCATCCGCGTCAAAATGAACGACAACATTGGCGTTCCCGACGCCGAAGATTTTCGCGCTTACATGAATGAGCTGGGGGTAGCCTACGATCCCGGCATTCGAGTCCGCATGGCTCTGTGGGGCCTGGAAACTGGGCAGTCGCCCATTGATGTCATGCGCCGCTACCAGGTGGCGATCGTCTCCCACGGCAAGCCCGATCGCGAAGAGATTGAAGCTTTTCGCCGTCAGTTTGTGATGGGCCTGGGCTACTGCCCCGAAACCTTAGCCTAAGCGGCTTCGCAGGGGCATCTTCACCTGTAGCCTCTGATTATTTCAAGACATGTCCATTGGGGGCGGGGTTGACCCGCCCCTATTTTTTGACCCATAGGGCCAGCCCACCGCTGCGCCCCCGAGCGGCAACATAGCCCTCCTCAGCCACAAAGAAGGAGAAAAAGGGCAGCTTGGCAACCGAGGTAGCCACAAAATCGCCTGCTTTGGCGGCTTTGCTGCGCAGGGGTAAATTAATCAGCGTTAAACTACCCACCAGCACTTGAAGGCGAACAAAATCAAAGGCCAGCAGGTTTTTTTTGGGCAAAAACTTGGCTGGCCCCGTAAACCGCAGTTTGGCCGGCCCGACCTGAAGCTGGTTTTGAATAGTTAGCTGGTCATCGTCGTCTCGACTGAAGCAGAGAGAGGCGATCGCCAGTCCTGGTACATAAAACCCGCTGCCCTGGGGTTTTCCCGCTTTGTAGGCGGGCTTTTTGGGGGCCGTAAACCGCAGCCGCCAAGTGCCCAACAGCGCCTCGGGGGAAAACTGCCGCCGCTCTGCCTTGGTTTGCCGCTCGGCCGCTAGCAGGGCGGCCGTCACCTGCTGAGCGCTAGGCTTTGTCCCAGAGGCGGCGGCCTCTAGAATCTGGGGCGTGGGTACAGTGGCGATATCGGTGACGGTCATACGGTCTCCAGAAAATGAGGTTTAGGGTTCAAGGTCTAGGGTTTAGGGAAGGCCTTGAACCCTAGACCTTGAACCCTAGACCCTAGGCTGCTTAGGTTAAAGCCGACTAAATTCATTATGACAAGGCCAGCCGGTAGACTGGGCGATCGCCCCTGCCCCGGTCTTTGGCCCTGGCTCTGGCATAATAAGAGCCTATTCACTACTGCCCGGTGCGCTGCTATGGCTACCACTCCGCGATTGCCCCTGCTGCGCAACCCAGCCGTTAAACCGGCTGCCAACGTGTCGATGGTGCTGATGGGGGTAGGCTTGGCCATCACCCTGGTGTTTATTTTGATTGCCCTGCTAGCGCCGCTGATGGAGAGCTGGGGCTGGCTGCTTGACCCCACCACCGCCCTACAAAATCCCATCCATGAGCCCCCTGGTGGTGCCCACTGGTTTGGCACCACGCGGCAGGGCTACGACGTGTTTTCGCGTACGCTGTTTGGCACCCGCGCCGCCTGGCAGGTGGTGCTGCTGGCCACGCTGCTCAGCGTAGCGATCGGGGTACCCCTGGGCATGGTCAGCGGCTACCTGGGCGGCTGGCTCGATCGCGCTCTGCTGTTCTTTATGGATACGCTCTACACCCTGCCGGGGCTGCTGCTCTCGGTCACCCTGGCTTTTGTGGTAGGTCGGGGGGTAGTAAATGCTGCGATCGCTCTCAGCATTGCCTACATTCCTCAGTATTACCGGGTGGTGCGCAACCACACCGTCAGCGTTAAGACTGAGCTGTTTATTGAAGCCGCCCAGGCAATGGGGGCCTCGACCTGGACGGTGCTAACCCGCTACCTGTTTCTCAACGTGATTCAAAGCGTGCCGGTGCTGTTTACCCTCAATGCCGCCGACGCCATTTTGGTGCTGGGAGGGCTGGGGTTCCTGGGATTGGGTCTGCCCGAACAGATACCCGAGTGGGGGGCTGACGTGCGCCAAGCCCTCGATGCGCTGCCTACGGGCATCTGGTGGACGGCACTGTTTCCTGGGCTGGCTCTAACCTTAATGGTGACCGGGCTTTCCTTAGTGGGCGAGGGGCTGAATGAGTTGATGAACCCCCTGCTACGCCGCGAAAACTGGCGCTAGTCTAGCCATACTAAACACTCACCGACCTAGCCCGCAGCGCCGTGACGGAATACAGCAGCAGCGCCGTCCAAATGCAGGCAAAGGTGACCACGTGAACTGGGGTGAACGGCTCGCCGTAGACAAACACTCCCAGCAGCAGCGACAGGGATGGGGCGAGATACTGAAAGAAGCCGAGGGTTGCTAAGGTCAACCGTTTGGCCGCTTTGTTAAACCACAACAGCGGCATCGAAGTCGCCACCCCAGCCCCGATAAACAGCAGGGTGATCGGCAGGCTTTCCCCAAAGTGCCCTTGGCCGCTGGCCGCGAGCCAGCTTACAAACAGCAGCACCAAGGGGGTAATCAGCAGGGTTTCGACCGCTAGGCCCGCCAGCGGGGCCACCGCCACCACCTTGCGCAACAGGCCGTAAAACGCAAAGGAAATGGCTAGGGCCAAAGCAATCCACGGCACGGTGCCCAGCTGCCAGATGAAATACCCCACCCCCACCACCGCCAGCGCTACGGCCACCTGCTGCCCTCGGTATAGGCGCTCTTTGAGAAAGATAAACCCCAGCAGCACGGTCACCAACGGGTTGATGTAGTAACCCAGGCTGGCTTCAACGACGCGATCGCTGTTCACCCCATAGATATACAGCCCCCAGTTGAAGGTCAGCAAGCTGGCGGTCAGCAGCAGCACCAACACTTTGCGGGGCGATCGCAGTAGCGTTTGCAAATCTCCCAGCCGCCGCTGTACCAGCAAAATGCCTACTAAAAATACCGCCGACCAAATCATGCGGTGGCTGAGCACCTCCACGGCAGAGGCAGCGCCCAACAGCTTCCAATAGGCGGGCAGCAGCCCCCAGGTGCTGTAGGCCAATAGGGCATATATCGCCCCCGTCCTGCCATCGGAGCGATCGTCGGGAGCAGCCGACGCAGGTTTAGGTAAGGTCAAAGAACAAACCGCCGATTCAAAGCACACATTCTAACGATCAGGGTCGCCTATGGTGAATGGGCAGCCGCACCACCATTGTCGTCCCTTCACCGAGCTGGCTGCGGGCTACTATATTGCCGCCGCAGTACAACAGCAGCTGCTGCACAATCGATAGCCCTAGACCGGCCCCCTCGGTTTCAGCGGGCGGCAGGTTGCGGCCTCGATAGAAGTGCTCAAAAATGTGGGGCAGATCGCTGGCCGAAATGCCGGCACCGGTATCGCGCACTTCGATCTCGGCGTGGTCTGCGGTGCTAGAAGCCGTTACCCAAACCTGGCCGCCGCTGGGGGTGTATTTCAGGCTGTTGTTTAGCAGGTGAATCATCACCTGTCGCAGCCAGCTGTCGGGGCAAAGCACCGGCGGTACCTGGCTGGGGATGGTGTAGGCCAGCATAACGCCCTTTTCTGCAGCCAGGGGCTGGTAGGTGCTGACTACCGGAGGCACGGTTTCCGACAAATTTAGCGGGTCGAGCTGAGCCTGGCTAACGCTGGTCTCCATCTGCAACAGGTTGAGTACGCCGCTAATCAGCGCACTCTGGCGATCGCACTCATGGCTGATCATCTCCATATACCGCTGCCGCTGGGGGGGCTTGAGGTGGGGCGAGTCGAGCAGGGTCAGGGCGGTTTTGATGGTGGTGAGGGGAGTGCGCAGTTCCTGGCCCACCGTATTGAGAAAATCATCTTTGAGGCGCAGGGTGTTGATCAACACCTCGTTTTGGGATGACAGGCTCGACATATTCAATGCCTGTCGGCGGTAGGTCGAAGCCGACTGGCGCAGGTGTTCCTGGCGCGTGAGCTGCCAGTTGAGCCAGCGATCGACCAGGGTCAGGTAGGTCGGGGTGAGTGAGTGAGTAGGTCTCAGCTGGGGCCACTGCTGAGTCAGGGCCGCCAAATCAAGCTCGGCATCAGCAGTGCCCAGACCTTGATCAATCTGGCGGCGAATGGCACTTACCACCGTCGCCACCAGGTCAGGATTAATGGAACAGCACACTGATAGATACGACGATCGCGCCGCGGTCGATTCTCCTAGGGGCGGCGAGGCCTCATCGTCATCCTCTGGGTCGCGTTGGCCCTCGGGGGTCAGCCGCTGACTCTGCCCTGTGGGAGTAGCCGACAGGGGCTGCAGCCGATGGGCAATCAGCATGGCCGCAAAGGACTCAGATTGCACCACTACAAAGTAGTCGCCTCGCCAGGTGTGGCTCTCCGGCAAGGGCACCACGACCTCATTGCCCAGGTTAGGCGAAGGCTCTGCATCAGGGCGCGCGAACCGCAGCACCCGATGGGGCGGCTCCAGCCCTCGGCCGTAGCGCAGCACATCCTCATTCCAGGGCTCGCCCACCGGCAGCTTCACCAGCAGGTGGGCCTGAATATCGTGGGCTTCGAGGAACTCTACAGTCGATTGTAGAATCGCCTTGAACCCCTTGGGTTTTACCTGGACGTAGTCTGGAGCTGCCGCAGTAAGCTGTAGAAGCCGGTGCAGCGACACCTCTTGTTCTTGGTAAGACTGCATAGTGCTCCAACGGGCCGGGGCCAGGCTAGCGCCTACCCAAAATCAGATCAGCACTAACACCTATTAGGGTATCTTTAACCACTGAAAATGGTGGGGAGAATGTTGCGTGTATTCACATAACCCTGCCACTTTGACCCTAAATTGTTAGCTCGAATACCGTTTGTCGAGAAAATAGCGCGCCTGTTCGCGGTCGTCAAAGTGAATTTTTTCGGTGCCGAGAATCTGGTAGTCTTCGTGCCCCTTGCCCGCAATTAGAATGCCATCCCCCGGCTGGGCTAGGTTGATCGCCGACTGAATGGCGGTGGCGCGATCGCCCACCACCTGATCGTCCCCTAGCGTTGCTGGAATGCCAGCCACTACATCGCGCAAAATCTGCTCGGGGTCTTCGGTGCGGGGGTTGTCGGAGGTGATGACCACCACATCGGCCAGCTCGTAGGCAATGCGGCCCATCTGAGGGCGCTTGGTGCGATCGCGATCGCCGCCGCAGCCAAACACGCAGATCAGCCGCCCCGGCACAAAAGGCCGCGCTGCCTGAAGGGAATTCTTTAAGCTATCCGGCGTGTGGGCATAGTCCACAATCACGCTGATGTCTTGGGTCTCAGAAATTTTGACCTGCTCCATGCGCCCCGGCACGCCGCCAAAGCCCGGCAGCGCCGCTGAGATCGTTTCTAGAGCCACGCCCAGGTGCAAAGCAGCTCCCACTGCCGCCAGCAAATTCTCTAGGTTAAACTGCCCCACCAGCGGCGAGCTAAAGGGCACGGTGCCCGCTGGGGTTTTCAGGGTTCCGGTGACACCGTTGGCTTGGTAGGTGAGATCCCCGGTATACAGGTCGGCATCGGAATTCTGGGTGCTGTAGGTCCAGACGCGATCTGGGGGTAGCTGGGAGACGAGGCGATCGCCGTAGGGCGTATCGATATTCACCACCGCACGACCGGCCAGATATCCCTCGCTAAACAGCAGCGCCTTGGCCTGGAAGTAATCCTCCATATCGCTGTGGTAGTCGAGGTGGTCCTGGGTCAGGTTGGTGAACACCGCCACCTCAAAGGGGCAGCCCCAAACCCGCTTTTGAGCCAGGGCGTGGGAGCTGACTTCTAGCACCGCGTAGCGACAGCCCGCATCCCTTGCCGTGGCCAACTCAGCCTGAAGCTCGACCGCAAAGGGTGTGGTGTAGAGAGCGGTTTTCTGGTGCCCTGGCCAGCGGGTGTAGAGCGTCCCCAGCAGCGCGGTGGGCTGCTCCGCCGCATTCAACAAATGCTCGATCAGGTGGGTGGTGGTGGTTTTGCCGTTGGTGCCCGTCACCCCCACCAGCCCCATCTGCCGGGCCGGGTAGTTGTAGAATCGCGCCGCCACTTCAGCACAGGCCACCGACATATCGGTCATGGGCACTACGCAGGCATCGCCCTCCGCCGGACGAGCCTGCAAGGCCTGGGCAGACACCAGCGCCGCCGCCGCCCCAGACTCCATTGCATTGGGCCAAAATTCGCCACCATCCACCCGCGTGCCCGGCATGCCAATGAACACATCCCCCGGCCGGCAGGCGTGGGAATTGGTGCACAGACCCTTGATGTCAGGGTCGTTCCCCTCCGCCAGTGTGAATTCGGCGTCGATTAATCCGGCGGGCAGGCCCTCAAGCAGTTGGCGCAGCTTCATGTCAGCAACTCCTCACATCATTGAAGTTGCCCTATTCTGCCTTACTCTGGCCCATATAAGTCTGTATCAATTGCTCCACCTTGACCTGGGGTGCCCGGGGCGACAGGCGCGGCAGGGGAATTTCTTGGCTACCCGATTCACCCTCGCGCACGCAGCACAGCACCGGAATCTCGTACTGATAGCGCTGAAACCAGTCGTCGCGGGTGGTGATGTCGCGCACTTCTAGCTCAAAGGGTAGGTGGGCGGCGGCCACCAGTTTTTCTTCAAGCCCTTCGCACAGGTGGCAGCCGGGCTTGCTGTAGAGCACAAATTTGGTCACGGGGTCAGTCACGGGAAGGGCGGTTACTGCACGATCGCTCGGTAGGCGCTGGGGGTAGTGCCGGTGGTCTGGCGAAACTGTTTGCTCAGGTGGCTATGGCTGTTAAACCCACACAGCAGGGCGATTTCCACAATAGAGTGGTTGGTTTGTTTCAACAACTGCTTGGCCCGCTCGACCCGCTGTTGCAGCACGTATTGGTAGGGAGCCACCCCCATCGCCTGCTTGAACTGATGGCTGAAATGGAAGGGGCTGAGACCGGCGATCGCCGCCAAATCCGCTAGTTTCAGATCGGCATCTAGGGCTTCGTGGATGTGATCTAGCACCGGCAAAAGCTGGCGCTGGGGTAAACCGTTGGGGTGAATGGGCAAGGTTGGTCTAGCCATGGCGTGCTGCCGCAGCAAGTGCACCGCCAGTAGGTTGGTTAACGACTCGACGTAGAGCCTGCCGCCGGGGTTGGCCTGGTTGAGTTCGTCGAGCAGCATGAGGGCGATCGCCTCTAGCCGTCCATCCCGCAGGCGAAACTCGGGAATGAGCTCGATGCGATCGGGATCCAGCCCCAGGGATTCGTGAGCGACGGTAGCCACGAATCCGGAGTTAAGCCGTAGCTCAACATAGTGATCGTCGTCCTGCCAGCGAGCAAAAAACGCGGTCTGGGCCGGAGTGATGGAAATATCGCCTTTGCCGTAGAGGCTACTGTGGGTTTTGCCGTCTTTGATCTGCAAAAATCGCACTGGACGAGCCGCCAACGACAGGCAAACCATGTGCTCCGTGTCCGAGGCGATGCGGCATTCCCCCGGCGGATGCTGAAATTGCCCTACCTGAATGTGCTCCCATCCCAAGTCTTGGCTCGACAGCGTCGGCAAGCAATCTAACGCGGTTTGAGCAGTGGCTAGCTGGTTGTGGCCAGCCCTGACATCAGCAGATTTAGCTGCATTCATCACTAGATTCTCCACCTTGGAGCCAGGTTAGCTAGACCCAACAATTCGCGAAGCTATCCGTCCCGGAATCTGCCCAACTCTCTCAAGTCTATCTGGCAGAATGAAACGATAGGCAAATTCTCACCTTGAATGGCAGCCAGAGAAAAGCGATGACCCCTCACGTTGCGATCGCAAAATGGACTCTTGAGGACTACCACCAGATGATTGCGGCGGGCATTCTCAGCGATCGCCGGGTGGAGCTTTTGAACGGAGAAATCATCGAAATGCCCCCGGAAGGAGAACCCCACGCCTACTATGCCAGCACCGTTGGGGATTACCTCAGAGCTTTACTTGGTGAGCAGGCGCAAATTCGCGAAAGCCACCCCATCACCATTCCCACTACACAGTCTGAGCCAGAACCCGATCTTGCGGTAGTGCAGCCCTTGGGAAAGGAGTATTTGCAACATCACCCCTATCCAGAGAACGTCTTTTGGCTGATGGAGTTCTCGGATACCAGCCTGCAAAAAGATTTGGAGCCCAAGGCAAACGCCTACGCTGCGGCAGGCATTCCCGAATATTGGGTGATTAACCTTCAACCCATGGAGCTTGTAGTTATGCGTGACCCGGTCAATGGGGTTTATCAATCGCAAACTACGCTCAAAGAAGGCTCCGTTGCGCCGATCGCATTTCCTGATGTGCCCGTATCCTTGCGGCGTTTGCTGGATTAACCGCATATCCCATCGCAAGATTTTGACAGTCCCCCAAGAATCAAATAGCGCCAAGCTGGGGACGTTTTCTTAGGCTAAACGGGTACTGACTGAGAGGCCCTATGGCACACCTGCTGCACATCGATTCCAGCCCGCGGGGCGTTGGCGAAGTCAGTGCGAAGCACTCTCGCTCCCACTCCCGCCGCATGACCCGCGAATTTGTCGAAGCCTGGCAACACACTCATCCCCATGACACCGTCACCTACCGCGATGTCAGTCGCCAGCCCGTACCCCACGTGGATGAACCTTGGATTGTTGCCGCCTATACTCCGGAGGAGCAGCGCACGCCGGAGCTACGGGAGGCGCTCAGGGTAAGCGATCGCCTCATCGACGAACTCATCGCCGCCGATACTCTGGTCGTCGGTGTACCCATGTACAACTTCAGCGTGCCTAGCACCTTCAAAGCCTACATTGACCAAATCGTTCGCACTGGCCGCACCTTCGCCATCGACCCCGAGGATGCCGAAGACCCTTACAAACCGCTGCTCCACGGCAAAAAGATGTTCGTCATCACTGCCCGAGGAGCCTCAGGCTTTGGTCCCGGCGAGCGTTATGGCCACATGAACCACCAAGATCCTTACCTACGGGTGGCATTTGGGTTCATTGGCATCACCGATATCACCTTTGTGCATGTTGAAAATGACGAGCACAGCAGCGAAAGCTTAGCTGCCTCCATTGCAGCAGCCCAGGCCCAAGTGGCAGAACTGGTTGCCGCCTGATAGGACCCTTGACTCAAATAGCGGGTGTGATTCCAAAGATCAAACTTTCGTCACCATCACACCCCAATTTCCCCATCAGGAGCCCCTATGCCCCCGATTGATGCTGGATTCATCCTCAAACTCTGCACCGCCCTCGGTTGTGGGCTAGTTGCCGGAGTCTTCTTCGCCTTTTCTACCTTTGTCATGCAAGCCCTGGGCCAGCAACCACCCGCCCAGGGCATTGTCACCATGCAGTCGATCAACGTCACCGTGCTCAACCCCTGGTTTATGGGCGTGCTGTTTGACACAGCAATAGGCTGTTTGGTGCTGGTCATCACCTCACTCATCAAGGGCAACCAACCTAGCGCTAGGTATCTGCTCATCGGCAGCCTGCTTTACCTGATCGGCACCATTCTTGTCACCATCGCCTTCAACGTGCCGCTCAACAATGCCTTGGCAGCCGTCCGCCCAAATAGTGCTGAGGGCGCGACCCTCTGGGCCAAGTACCTCACCAACTGGACGCTGTGGAACCACGTTCGTACCGTGGCGGCCCTAGCAGCAGCGGCATTGCTCACTATCTCTCTCAATCCGTAGGGTGGTCATCGCCCACCACCTATTTGCAGGCGGCAAGTTTTGGGATGTAACAGTTTGTGCGATCGCACCACCACCCCGTTGACACTTTCATTTAGTACATTTAACCTATTAGTTAATTAACTGCGCGGTTAAATACAACTGAATGCCCACCGACCCACTGAGCGTCACCTTTGCAGCCCTAGCAGATCCCACCCGGCGCGCTATTTTGGCACGGCTCACCCAGGGCGAAGCCTCGGTCACCGAGCTAGCCAAACCCTTTCAAATGAGCCTACCTGCCATCTCTAAGCACCTCAAAGTGCTAGAACGCGCTGGCCTGATCACCCGCAGCCAAGAGGCGCAATGGCGACCCTGTCGTCTAGAAGCCGACCCTTTGCAGAATGCCGCCAGTTGGATCGAGCAATACCGTCAATTTTGGGAGGAGAACCTCGATCGCCTAGACGACTACCTGACCAAGCTCCAAGCCGAATCGCAAACTCAGGAGAACCCCAATGGCTAACGCTTCGACATCCACCCCTCAGTCCGATCGCGAAATTGTCATTACCCGTTTGTTCGATGCTCCCCGCGACCTAGTGTGGCAAGCCTGGACAGATCCGGCTCACATCGCCCAGTGGTGGGGACCAAAAGGCTTTACTACCCGCGTTGATGAAATGGACCTGCGACCTGGCGGCCAATCGCGCTACGTCATGGTTGGCCCCGACGGCACCGAGTACCCTGTCCAGGGTGTGTTTCGTGAAGTAGTGCCCCCAGAACGCATCGTCACCACCGACGAATTTGGCGAGGGTTACGAAGAAATTACCGATATCGACCTGCCCCAGGGCATGGTGATGACGATCCTATTTGAAGATTTAGGCAACCAGACCAAGCTCACCCTCCACATTTTGCATCCCACTGCCGAAGAACGCCGCAAGCACGAAGAAATGGGCGTCGTTGCTGGCTGGAACTCTACCCTCGACTGCCTGACAGAGCATTTAACGGGCGTTACAGCTTAATGGGTAACAAACAAAAAGTCTCAGACCAATAGCAATCAATTCAACCGTTGTGATTAGGAGAGCACCATGACCTATGTTGATGGGTTTGTCTTAGCGGTTCCTACAGCTAATAAAGCTCTATATAAACAGCATGCAGAAGCCGCAGCTCAGGTATTTAAAGAGCATGGTGCCATCAAACTGGTGGAATGCTGGGGCGATGACATTCCTGAGGGCAAAGTGACGTCATTTCCCCTAGCCGTCAAATGTCAGAACGATGAGACAGTTTGTTTTTCTTGGATCATCTGGCCCTCACGGCAAGTCCGAGACGAAGGCATGCAGAAAGTCATGGACGACCCGCGCATGCAGCCTGAATCGAATCCAGGTGCTGAAATGCCCTTTGACGGCAAGCGCATGCTCTACGGCGGCTTCGAAATGATTGTTGAAGTGTAGTTTTGGCTAGAGCGATCGCTCGATCTCATGATCCATTGAAGAAAAATCCATGCCCAGTCTTGCTATGACAGTTCCACTCTGGGGTTGAGTCGTCTTTATCCTGTAAATTATTGCTGTTGTTGTACTCTTGCTGACCGTTAGAATTCGGCACTTGGCCCAAGGCAGCTCACCTAAGGATTTTGGCACTCTCGATGATGCCAGCCTGTTGTGGCGGCTAAGCTGGTCGCGAATCTACCGCTATACCTGGGCGTTGTTGTTCTGCTAATTGTCTGGGGCGTATCTGGAGCTGTCGTATACAATGCGGCTCGGCTAGTGCATTCCAGCATTCATATAGCGGGCTCCAATCGGGCGAGTGATCAGCCGGAGAATTCAGGTCATTTGTCTAATTGCCCTGATCGCGCTGGCTGTCTTTAAACCGTTCTGAGCTGGACAAGTACTTGAGTACTGTGTAAAGTTAACTCCGCGTCCGAAAATTGCCCTTTTAGGAGATCAATATTGTGGATCGTGCCTACCAATGGTTCTTTGGGTTAGCCGTCAGCGGCTTAGTTGCTATGCCGATGCCGCCGGCCGCTGCTCAGTCCAGCGTGGAGCCGATCGCACCGACGCCCACTCAGCAAACGGCTAGTTTAGAAGCTCAATTTGCCCAACATTTTCAAGCCCTAGGGGTTGAAGGGGCGATCATCATCCACGATGTGAACCAGAACGTGACCTATGAGCACAATCGCGATCGCAACCGCCAAGCCTTTCTGCCCGCCTCCACCTTCAAAATTCTCAACTCGCTGATTGCGCTTGAAACAAGAGTAGTCCCTAACGATCTGGCTGTTTTGACCTGGGATGGCATTGAGCGCATGGTGCCCGCTTGGAATCGAGATCAAAACATGCGAACAGCGTTTAACCTATCGGCCGTCTGGTTTTACCAGGTGCTGGCGCGGCGGGTTGGGCACGATCGCATGCAGCAGTGGGTCAGCGAAGCAGGCTATGGCAACCAAACCATTGGTAGCCCCGATGCGATCGACAGCTTTTGGTTAGAGGGCGACTTGCGCATTACACCTCAGCAGCAGATCGAGTTCTTACAACGCCTGCACCGCAACGAACTACCTTTTTCTGAGGAGACAGTAGCTACGGTCAAAGACATCATGATCACCGAGCGCACCCCCGACTACACCCTGCGGGCTAAGACCGGCTGGGCAGGCTTGGGGGAGCCCGATCAACCCCAAATTGGCTGGTATGTCGGCTATCTAGAACGAGGAGAAAACGTTTACATGTTCGCCACCAATATCGACATGCGCAGTGATGCCGATGCTCCAGTGCGCCTTGAGCTCACGCGTCGCTGTTTTGAGACTTTGAACCTTTTGTAGCCGTACCTAAGTCCTGATTCGATACTGTGAGGGAGCACAATCTGTCATGGCCACCATTTACTACACGGCTACCAGCTTGGATGGCTTCATCGCCGACTCAAACAACTCTCTCGACTGGCTGTTTCAGTTTGGCGAATTGGAGCCAAACACGTTTGACGATTTTTTGGCTGGGGTGGGGGCGATCGCCATGGGCTCCACCACCTACCAGTGGATCTATGACCACGATTTTTCCGCTGAGGCCGATAGCCCTCAGCCCTGGCCCTACAAAGTACCGGCCTGGGTATTCACCTCGCGCCAGCTGCCGACGATTGAGAATGCGGATGTTCGGTTTGTCAGTGGCGACGTCAAGCCATTTCACCAAGAGATGGCGATCGCTGCCGGCGACAAAAATGTGTGGATCGTAGGCGGCGGCGATCTGGCGGGCCAGTTCTACGACGGCGGCCTACTCGATGAAATGATTGTTCAAATTGCCTCAGTCACCCTGGGTGGCGGCGCTCCCCTATTTCCCCTGCGGGTCGATCCGCCCTTGAAGCTGCTGTCAGCCAAAACCTATGGCCACAACTTTGTGGAATTGCACTACCAGGTTCCACGCCGATAGATAGCGGCAAGACGATGCCGAAGTTTAGGCGATTTCACCACCACCTAAACTGACGCCCTTAAAGATTCATTTCGCCGCTCAACAGATTAGTACATGGAACTATATTGGTTGGGCGGCTAGCCAACATTGAATCAGCAGGTAACGACCATGTCTGAATCAAGCACCATTACCCTACGGCCCGCTACCCTCAGTGACGTCACCCTACTGCGCCACTGGGATGAGCAACCCCAAGTGGTCGCCGCCGACCCCAACGACGACTGGGGTTGGGAGGTAGAGCTAGCCCGCACCCCAACCTGGCGCGAGCAGCTCATTGCTGAGCTTGGCGATCGCCCCATCGGCTTTATTCAAATCATCGATCCCGCCCAGGAAGACAGCCACTACTGGGGCGATGTACCAGCCAATTTGCGGGCGATCGACATTTGGATTGGTGAAGCTACTGAGTTGGGCAAAGGCTACGGCACCACCATGATGCGGTTGGCCCTAGCCCGCTGTTTTGCTGATCCCGTAGTGACAGCGGTGCTGATTGACCCGCTAACCAGCAACACCCGCGCCCACCATTTCTATGAGCGCCTCGGGTTCAAATTTGTGGAACACCGTCGATTTGGCGACGACGATTGCTCAGTTTATCGCCTCGATCGCGCCGATTGGGCCAATGTAGCACCAGATCTGGAGAGCTTAGCAAATGACGATCAATTACGGCTAACCTAGACTGCTCGGGTTAAACCGGCGAAATGGTTCTACCCGTTTTGAACTAGTTTGACCCAGGCAAACTGCTTTTATCTAAACTGTCAGGCTGAGGCTTTATGACTCTTGAAGAGCTACAAACTGAACTTGCCGAGATCAACCGCTTAGTGTCTAACTTGCAAACATCCGCAGTCTTGGAGAAATACTACGCCGAGAACATCGTGATGATTGAGGGAGATGGAACAGTGACCTCAGGCAAAAACGCCTGTCGCCAGGGTAGAGAAGTCTTTTTTAGAGACATGCTGGTTGAGTTTAGGCAGTCACGGTTGATCAGCCAGGACGTTGCTATTTCGGCAGATCAAGAATATGACTTTGTTGTTGTCTCTAACTGGTACAACGATTTCACGATAAAAGTTGGTGACCAGTTGATCGAAAACAAGAGCAACCAGCTCTCAATTGGCTTTTGGAAGGATGGATTGGTTGTCAAAGAGAGCTACAACTATCCTGTCATGTCGATCAGGTAGCAACTTCTCCACAATCCCCCTAGGTCTTCACATCGAAGCCGCGCAGAATCCAAAGTCTCCAATATTCTCAAGCCACAACATCCCACTAAGCGGATGTTGTGGCCATGTCTTGTAAGCCCGGACAACAGACCCTATCGTTATTGACGCCTCGGGCGATCGCTCGATCAGAGTTTTGCCGAGATGTTGAAAGCATCAGAGCACAAGGTTTTAGGGCCTGCCCGATCGCTGAAGTTGTAGATCGTGGTCCTAAAGGCGATCGCACCTTGCCTGCTTGCAGTATTTTGTAGTACGATGTAGTATATTAAGGCGCGATGTTTGTGCGCCTTCAAAGTTATGCAGAAATAGTTGCTCAGACTAGTGACAAGCTTTGGCAGTCTATTGGTGCCGAAAAGGCGCAGCAGGCTGGTGTTGTTTTGCGGGTAAAGACCCTTGCGGGTCGGTCATCGCCAGAACGGTTGCGTTTCTAGTCTTACCGCCGAGCGCTAAATACCTAGCTGAGAAAAATTATGCTGCTCTACCTTCGCATCCCCGATTACTTCAAAGATCAAAGCTCTAATCCGCCGATTCCTGAGCCGACAAACGTTCTGCTGCAGGACTCGATCGCTCGCCATCACCAAGCAGCCACGAGCAAACTTTACCAACGCACCAGGGAGGACTATTTTTGCCAACGACGTTTAATTCTCTGATCTAAACTCCGGATTTGGCCGTTTCAGCTTCATTGCTTTTAGCTTTAGCGATCACGGTTTTGCCGCTGTTGCGATCGCGCAGCACCTGAGCTTTAGCCACCAAATCTTGGAAGAAGTCAGTTTCGACAATTTCTTGCACCTGTTTTTGGCGCTTGGTTTCATCGATTTTAATACGGAGGTCGCGCACCTGCTGCTTCAACTTTTGTTCGCGGCTGTAGACCTGCTGAGCCATGCGGTCAAACACGCGGGCGAGCTGGCCAACTTCATCGGTGCGGCGGGCGATAGTACCAGCTACAGACACCACCAGATAGATATCAGTTGACGCCACACCTGTGGCTGGCTCTGGCCCAAAAGCTTTGCCTGAGATTACCCAAGAGAGTCAAACGAATAACAGCAATAAAGCTCAGAATTTAGCAATTTTGATTTAGCTAAAACACCTAGTTTTTGACGCTCAACCTAGGGAAACACCTGTTTTCTAGGGACAATCACCAGCGCATCTAAAAAGGAGCCCTCTGTAGAGATCTCGCATAAAGTTCACAGCGATCGCTATGAGAGTCTCACAGCGTTTTAGTCTCTAGGGGCAAAAATACTGTCAGCACTTCGCCAGCCTGGGGACGCTGCCGCACGATGAGTTTGCCGCCCAAGGCCTGAAACAAATTCTTGGTGGCGTTGAGGTTAAGGCTAAGGCCCCCGGTTTCAGGCTGAAACATGAGCAACTGCCCTAGGGCCTTGAAGGGCGATGAGAAGGGATCATGCTTGAGCTGGTCATCACTGTCGGCGGGGGGCAGCGACTGAAACTGAAGCTTGAGCTGGTGCCCAGCTAGGGTAACCGCCAGCTCAATGTGGCTGTAAGGGGGCAAGCTGTGGGTAAAGCGATCGATCAGCCCGGTCAACACCTGGGTCAGCATGGCCGGGTCGCTGTTCACCATGGGCAGGCAAGGGGGTACATTCACCGTCAAACTGAGGTTGCGGCGACTGGCCTGCTGCTGCCAGCGAGGAATGGCATCGTCAAACAGCTGGTTGAGAGAAATTGCTGACAGGGGCGATCGCGGCCTAGCCGTCCGATCGGTCTCTAGCTCTACAGCTCGAAAAATTAGGCTAAAGCGATCGATCTGCTGAGTGCATTCGCGATCAATTAGCCGCAGACGCTTACCCACTTCATCGCTAATATCTTTGCGCTTGAGCAGCGATCGCGTCAGCGTGCGAATCGTCGTTAAGGGCGTACGAATTTCGTGGGCCATCGCCTTGAGCAGCTCGGTGTCGGGGCTGCTCTCCTCGGCGGGCTCAGGGTTTGCCTCAGCCGCACTGCCAAGCACAGATTCAAAATGAGGGGGCGAGTCAGTCTGAAAGGCCGCCACATTAGGGCGAGCGGGCAGCGCCAGGGCCGGCATGGTCACAGCCGATCCGTGAACCTCTGCCTCTGCTGTTCCATGGGGCAGATGGCGCAGTTGTGCCATGAGCAAATGGCTGTACCGAGTTACCAAACGACAGTCAGGCTCGACGGGAGGAAACTGGTCGATCAAGCGATCGAGGGCTGGTACCAAAGGGGGTCGGGTAGCCATAACGCGATCGCGCAAGCGCTGCCAGCCTTGCTCCACCACTTCAGGAGCAAAGGAAAACTGAAACTGGGGTAACCCGTGGGCATCGTAGCCCAACACCAACAGTAGGCTGATGTGCTGGGTTAGCAGCAGACAAAATCGTTCTCCCACTAGCGGGTCACTGCTGGTTAGAGGCACCATCTGCAGATCGCAGGCAGGAGCTGCGGTCGCTCCCTTTCCTTGCCCTGGTAGCAGAGGGCGGGTTACGGCCAGAATCTGCTCCAATTGTTCGGGTACCAAAAGCCAATGAGCTAACCGCTGCCCCTTGAGACGATCGGGCAGCACCGGGAACGGCCCTGACAGCACCCCTCCCATTAACGGCATTAGCCCGCCCGCCTCTGCCGAGACAGAGTCTGGAGAAAGTTCGAGTAGCAGTCTAATTAGGGCTGTGAGACCACTCAGCCACTCTTGCTCAGCCTGAATATGGGCCTGGGGCGTACCAGCACCAGCTGCAGGCTGCCAATGGGCCTCCTCTGGTCGAGGGCCAGAGGGAACCTGCTGCTCACTGAGCAATGGACTAAGGGGTAGAAACTGCTGCACCAAGGCGTCACCTGTCTCTGCGATCGGCCAACTACGGCACTTAAGCCACAGTCAGCAGGTTGCCCACTCCAGACAACCCACCGTCTATTACGAGACTACGCCCTTAATCATGATTGAGCTATGGGTAGAACCGAACGGAAACCCGGCCAACCTATCCGAACCAGCTCGACGGAATAGCCTCAGCCTCAACCCGTTCAGCACTAGGACGACGCTGCTCAATCTCAGGTCGACCCAGCAAAGCCTCAATTCCTTGGTGAATCAGCTGATTGATCTGATTGTGCTGTTCAGAAGAGTAGCATTGCCCCGTCGGTGCCATATCGCAGGCAGTGCTGCTGTCCATCGTGACGTAGACCACCGGCAGCCGAGATAGAACATAGGCCGTCAGTTTTTGCCGCAGTTCAGGAACCGCAAAAACCTGGCGATATTCGTAGAGCGGATAGGCCGCCAAAATAGCGTCAATCTTATCCGTTACGATCGGTAAAGTTAGGTTGACAATGGTCTGAGCCATTTGAATTAAACTCCAGGAGTATTGGGCGGCAAGATCAGGAGTAGGTACTTCACTCACAGACTGGGATCAGTCTAAACAAGCTAAGAAAAGCCTGTGAGCAATATTAAAGAGTTGAAAAACTGGTTCACCAGATAGACCAGCTCAGCTTGAGGATTGATTTGAAGCGACGGCTAGAGCCGGTCAACAGAAATGTCTAAAGCTTTGAAGTAAAGCACCTCCCAACTGACCTTAGATATTCCCTATATATGTGCGCCAATCGCGATCCCCCTATGTAAGTTTTAGAAAAAAATCATTTTTCTCTTGCGAACGACTATAAAAACTACGTAAACTGAAGCGTTTCTCAATCATTGTTTTTTCTGGCAGGAGTGTTGGTCTCCTAGCTATTACGTTGCGTGATCTACTGAGCAGAGATTGACTCAATCAAGAAAAAATGTGGTAAGCAGTGGCATTACGACAAATTGTTTTATTGATATGTGGCGGCATGCACCCGCCTAGCTACACGGGGCAGATTTTGGCCGCGCTCGCCAGAGATGAAGTGTTGAGTCAGCGTAGTCAGATTGTCTGCGCGCCTCAGCATGGGTTGGGCGTGCTCTCGCCCTTTGCCCTACGCCAGGCGCTTAAAGGCAGGACTGAATGGAACTGCGAGCCAGCAAAAGCATCAAGCTTTCCCAGCCCCTTGGGGAATACCCTAAATAGCACCTCTCCTGAAGATGCACCGCCAGCGCTCATCATTTGGGCATTTAGCGCGGGCTGCGTTGGGGCAGTTGCCCTGGCTACTCACTGGCAACGTTATCAAGCTCCGGTGCTGGCCCTCTTGATGGCGGATGGATGGGGAGTCCCCCGCGACCCCGAGGTGCCAACCTACCGGCTCAGCCACGATCGCACCACCCACCACACCTCCCGCTGTTTGGGAGCAGGGGATATCGATTTTTACGCAGACCCGGCCGTGCCGCATCTCCACCTGTGGCAACATCCTCAGTCGGTAGTGGGTTGGGCTACTGCGCCAGGGAAAACTAAGGAACGCTTGACCGCCGCCGATTTTCTCTGCCGGCGATCGCGCCACGCCATCGACCAGTACACCGCCGGTTCATAGTTGAATATCAACACCCCATGACCAGCGGCCTAAAGTAAGCCCTATGGCAACGATGACCCTAGCCTCTGCTGCTAGTATGAGAGGAAATGTTCTTCATTTGACAGCATTTAGCAACACTATTCCTGTAAAGCAGCGGCGGTGAGCCTGTTCACTGCCCGTGTGGCCTGAGGGAGAAAATGTTCTGACTTTATTTTCTTCTTAACTAATGCAATCTAGCCCTAGCCCAACTCAAGCACCCGCCGCTATGACAACTCCCATTGCCGCTCCTAACAGTGTTCTTGTGCGCCGCGCCTCTGGCGCTTTTGCCCTGATCGACAGTCTCAGACGGCACGGGGTAGAACATATTTTTGGCTATCCGGGTGGGGCTATTTTGCCAATCTATGACGAGCTGTACCGAGCCGAAGCTGCTGGGGGCATCAGTCATATCCTAGTGCGCCATGAGCAGGGCGGCGCCCATGCCGCTGACGGCTACGCCCGTGCCACGGGGAAAGTGGGAGTTTGCTTTGGCACCTCTGGCCCTGGAGCTACCAACCTGGTTACCGGCATTGCCACCGCCCAGATGGACTCGATTCCCATGGTGGTGATTACGGGCCAGGTGCCCAGCCATGCGATCGGCAGCGATGCCTTTCAAGAGACCGATATCTTCGGCATTACTCTGCCCTTGGTCAAGCATTCCTACGTAGCTCGCACCCCTGACCAGATTCCACGCATGGTGGCGGAGGCCTTTTACATTGCCCAAACCGGTCGCCCTGGCCCGGTGCTGATCGACATTCCTAAAGATATTGGTCTAGCGGACTTCGACTACGTGCCCGTGGAGCCTGGCCAGGTGAATCTGCCCGGTTACAAACCTACCGTTAAGGGTAATCCCCGCCAGGTTAATCCCGCTCTGCGCCTGCTGCGCCAGAGTGAACGCCCTCTGCTTTACGTGGGGGGCGGTGCCATTACCGCTAACGCCCATGCCGAAATTCGCCAACTGGCAGAATATTTTCAAATTCCTGTGACCACCACGCTGATGGGCAAGGGAGCCTTTGATGAGCATCACCCCTTAGCCCTTGGCATGTTGGGCATGCACGGCACCGCCTACGCCAACTTTGCCGTCAGCGAGTGCGATCTGCTGATTGCCGTGGGCGCTCGCTTTGACGATCGCGTTACCGGCAAGCTGGACGAGTTTGCCTCCCGTGCCCAGGTCATTCATATCGATATTGACCCCGCTGAGGTGGGCAAAAATCGCGCCCCCCAGGTGCCGATTGTGGGCGATGTGAAGCAGGTGTTGACCACCATGCTCATCCGCCTAGAGGAAGAAAATCAGCTGCCACCCCCCAACCAAACGGCGGCCTGGCGCGATCGCATCGATCGCTGGAAGCGCGACTATCCCCTGGTAGTGCCCACCTATCCTGACGAGCTGTCTCCCCAGGAAGTGATCCATGAACTCGCCATTCAGGCTCCCCACGCCTACTTCACCACCGATGTGGGGCAGCACCAGATGTGGTCAGCTCAGTTCTTAAAGAATGGCCCTCGCCAGTGGGTGTCAAGCGCCGGCCTAGGCACCATGGGCTTCGGTCTGCCCGCCGCCCTCGGGGTGCAGGTGGCGCTGCCCAACGAAACGGTGATCTGCATCAGCGGCGATGCCAGCTTCCAGATGAACCTGCAAGAGCTAGGCACCCTAGCCCAGTACGACATTCCGGTCAAAACAGTAATTGTGAACAACGGCTGGCAGGGCATGGTGCGCCAGTGGCAACAGGCCTTCCACGGCGAGCGTTACTCCTCTTCCAATATGGAAGTGGGGATGCCCAATTTTGAGGTGCTAGCCCAGGCCTATGGCATCAAGGGCATGGTGGTGCGCGATCGCGACCAGCTCACCCCAACTGTGGCGACTATGCTAGCCCACGACGGCCCCGTACTGCTCGACGTGCGCGTGCGACGCAACGAAAACTGCTACCCCATGGTGGCCCCTGGTAAAGGCAATCACCAAATGATCGGTTTACCTGAGGTACATGGCACTGGCAGTAGTACAGGTTTGACACCCTGCGTTAGCTGTGGGCATCAAAATATCTCAACCAGCAACTTCTGCTCGGAGTGCGGCACCAAGCTATAGAGCATAAAAACGTCTATTTAGGGCTGTGGAAAGGTTCAAGATTTAGAGACTGATCCTACTTTTTAGACCTTAAACTTTAGCCCTTTAATGACTCATTTATTTTGCCGGTTGATGGCTCAAATTTTTCAGAATGCAGTATCCTGACTTCAGTTTCATTACTGGTGTGGGTCATCTATGTCTGCTGCGCTGAAATCCTATGTGCCCCGTCCGGTGCCGTCTCGGCCTAGGGCAGCGACAGCACATGCCCAAAGCTCCGCCACTCGACCAGCAGAAATTAGGCCTGGGGTTTCTGCGCCAGTGGTGCTGCCCCAGGCCCCAGGCTTAAATTCTTCCAGCCCAGTGGTGCGGCGACTGGCCCAGCTGCACCTAGTATCGTCAGCGCTGACAGCGTCTTTAGTAGCGCTGACCTTAGTGAGCTATGGCACGTCGGTTTATGTGAATCGCCAGCTCAATCAGGCCAGTCAGCAACTCAATCGCCTGCAGCGCAACGAGCAGCAGCTCACCACCGCCAATGAGGTGCTCAAAAATCATTTGGCCCAGCAGGTAGAGGGGAGTGACATGGGGTTTCAGCCACCTCAGCCAGGTAGCGTCATCTTTCTCAAGCCGGCGCAGCAGGCTGCAGTGGCGATGCCAGCTCCCGTACCAACATCTCTCATGGGACGATTGGCGTTACCCAAGGTGGATGTCCCTTTAGGTTACTAGGCCCTAGCCTCACCATTTACCTGCGTTGCACCCATGGCTAGCTCTGCCTACTCTACCCGTCGCCGCCGTCGCCGCAAACAGCCCCGCCCACCGGCGGTGGTTCCCTTCAACCCAGCAACCAACCGGGTCAGAATTTTGTTGGTGTGGGGGTTGCTGGTGCTGTCACTGGTTGCGATCGCGGGGCGGTTAGCCTGGCTACAGCTAGCCCAGGGTGACAGCTTATCTAGTTTGGCCCAGCAGCAGCGGCTCACATCGCCCGTAGAGCGGCAGGTGCGGCACTCTATTGTCGATCGGCAGGGCAATGTGATCGCCGTCGATCGCGTGGTCTATACGCTCTACGCCCATCCTCAGCTGTTTGATCTATCGATTCCAGAGATGGCAGCGACCCTGAGCCCGCTGCTAGAAAGCCCAGAGTCCAATCTAATTAGCCAGTTTAGCCAGCAGCCGACCGGCATTCGGCTAGCCGACGGGCTACCCGAAGCGACGGTCGATCGCCTGCGCACTTTGCGCCTCAACGGGCTCGAACTACACCCCCAGCAGCAGCGCTTTTATCCTCAGCAGCAGCTGTTTGCCCCCATCGTCGGCTTTGTCAATTTTGACGGGCAGCCCCAGGCAGGTTTAGAAATCGCCTATCAAGACCAGCTGGCGCTCACGCCAGCCGAAGCGGTATCTCCAGCTGAGACGGAAACCACTTTAGACACCTATGGGCCTCCAGCGCCTGGTTCTAGCACAGAGGTTGCTGTAGATCAGCCTGATAAAAATACTGAAAGCAGCACCGCCAGCTCAAAACTAGACAGCACCGCCAACCTGCGCCTCACCCTCGACAGTCGGCTCCAGCGGAGCGCCCAGCAGGAGCTACAGGCGGTGGTCGATCGCCACAACGCCAAACGTGGCACGGTAATGGTCATGGAGGCCCAAACTGGTGAAATGCTCGCCCTGGCCAGTGTGCCCACCTACGATCCCAACCAGTATTTCAAAACCGACCCCGAAGCCCTCAAGACTTGGGCTGTGAGCGATCTCTACGAACCCGGCTCCACCTTTAAACCAATCAACATCGCGATCGCCCTAGAAGCTGGACTCATCAGGCCCGATGAAGTCGTCAACGACAGCGGCCAAATGCAGTTCGGCGAATGGAAGATTAGAAACCACGACTACGCCACCGCTGGCGGTCGCGGGCCGATTTCCATCACTGACGTTTTGAAGTATTCCAGCAACGTAGGCATGGTGCGCATCATGCAGAAGATGCCCGCCGCCGACTACTTTACCTGGCTTCAGCGCCTCAGCCTCGATCAGCCCACCGGCATAGATTTACCCGCAGAGGCAACCGCTCAGATGAAAGATCGCGAGCAGTTTGTTCGCAGTCGAGTCGAGTCAGCCACTACAGCCTTTGGCCAAGGCTTTTCGCTGTCGCCTATTAAGATGGTGCAACTGCTTGGCACCCTGGCCAACGGCGGCAAGCTGGTTACTCCCCACGTAGTCAGCGGTATGGTTACCGAAGCTGGCGACGAGGTGTGGGCTCCAGACCGTCCCCAGCCTAAGACCGTCTTTTCGCCCCAAACCACCCAGCAGGTGCTCACCATGATGGAGGCCGTAGTCAGCGAGGGCACTGGCGATGCCGCCAAGTTATCCGGCTACCGCATTGGGGGCAAAACCGGTACGGCTCAAAAGGCGACCGTATCGGGGGGCTATGGCCGAGGCCGAGTCACCAGCTTTGTGGGCATCTTACCCATCGAGTCACCCCAATACGTGGTGCTGGCCGTTATCGACGAACCCCAAGGAGACGATGCCTATGGCTCAACGGTCGCTGCTCCCCTGGTTAAGAAGGTGGTCGAGGCGCTGGTGGTGCTGGAAGGGGTACCACCCAGTGCCGCTGCTACTCCTTAACGGGGTAGACCGCTCAAAAGGGAGATTCTGTAACTGTTCCGCCTAGGTTTTCAACAATCGATCGCGTATTGGCTGCCATCATCTTGAGATAGCTATCTCCGTCACTGCCAGGAGTACCAATAGAGTCAGAATAGAGGGCTTGGGGTGCCAAGGCCACCTCAGATTCATTGGCCACAGTCGTAATCAGCTGGGGATTAATGGTGGTCTCGGCAAAAATGGCGGGTACTCCCAGCCCCTTGATCGACGCAACCAGCTGCTGCACGGTGCGGGCACTGGGTTGCTCCTCGGTGCTAAGACCAATTAGAGTGCCTGCTACCGTGAGACCGTAGGCGTTGGCATAGTACTGAAAAGCATCATGGGTAGTGACCAACTGCCGCTGCGCTGGGGGAATGGTAGCAGTTTGGATCTTGACCCAACCGTGAAGCTGCTCAAGTTCGGCAATGTAGGCAGCGGCGTTAGCGGTAAACAATTCTGCCTGATTAGGGGCTAGCTCAATCAGCTGATCCCGAATCGTTTCGACCATGGGCACCACATTGCTCACATCACCCCACACGTGGGGATCAGGTACGGTGGTTGTCCCTTTTTGCAAATCTAGGGGCGGCACCACCTCACCTACGGCTACCCGCTGGGCGTCTACTCCGGCCGCATTCAGCAGCCGAACCAGGTTGGGCTCTAAATTATAGCCATTGTAGAAAATCAGATCGGCGTCTTCAAAGGCAATGGTGTCAGCGGGTACGGGCTCATAGACGTGGGGGTCGGCACCGGGTTGCAAAATGCTGGTCAGGGCAACTTGATCGCCACCCACTTCGGCTACCCAGTCGGCAATGACAGTACTGGTAGCCACCACGGCAGGACGTGGGTCATCGGCTCCAGTTGAGGCGAGGTCTGACTTTTGAACAGAGTCACAGCTTACCAATCCCAGCCCTAAGAGCAATACCACAGCGGTTGTTATTCCATACCGTGGATACAGATTCATGCGTTGCATAAGCTGCTTTTCATAATCATTTCATTTTTACAGTACAATACATTTCATAATCATTTCATTTTTGTGATTGCAGCTCCTCATCCCTGCGTTAGAGATACCAGTATGGCTCCTGCTCCTTACATTACTATCGACCACCTCAGCGTCAACTACCGTGACGTGCAGGCCCTACGCAATATCAACCTCACCCTGCGCCCCGGCAAGCTGGTGGGCGTTTTTGGTCCCAACGGTGCGGGCAAAAGCACGCTGATCAAAGCCATGCTAGGGCTGATGCCCTTGGTAACCGGACGTGTCACCTACGGCGAGGACACATTGGCTCACCAGCTTGATCGGGTGGCCTATGTGCCCCAGCGCTCGCAGATCGACTGGACCTTCCCCGCTACGGTTTGGGATGTGGTAATGATGGGTCGGGTGCAAAAAACCGGTTGGTTCAACCGATTTTCGACGGCTAGCCGCCAGATCGCTCAAGACGCCTTAAACCGAGTTGGCATGGCAGACTTTCGCGATCGCCCCATTGGCGCCCTCTCCGGCGGGCAGCAGCAGCGGGTGTTTTTGGCTCGCGCCCTGGCTCAGGAAGCTGACATCTTTTGCTTTGATGAGCCCTTTGTCGGGGTTGACCAAAAGACTGAGGATGTGATTTACAAGATTTTTCGTGAGCTGGCAGCAGCGGGCAAAATTGTTCTGGTCGTCAACCACGACCTGGGCGAGGCGATCATGAACTTTGACCAGCTCATCCTCCTCAACAAAGAACTAATTGCCACTGGCCCCCGCGACTGGGTGCTCACCCGCGACAATATGACCCGCGCCTATGGCGGCCACGTAGGCTTCTTTAGCCATGTCGCCTGAGTTGGCACTGCTTAACGGGCTGATTGAGCCCCTGCAGTACGCCTTTATGCAGCGATCCCTGGCGGTGGCGATCATGGTGGGGATCATTTGCTCAGTGGTGGGCAGCTACCTGATGGTGCAGCGCTTGGCCCTGCTAGGCGATGCCATTAGCCACTCGGTGCTGCCAGGGCTGGCGATCGCATTCTTACTGGGCGTCAATATCTTTATTGGGGCTTTCATTGCTGGAGTGCTCAGCACCGTCATTATTGGCTGGATTCACACGCGATCGCCCATTAAAGAAGACGCCGCCATGGGCATTGTCTTCTCGGCCTTTTTTGCCCTGGGCATAACGCTAATTACCACTATTCAAAAAGACAACAAGATCGACCTCAACCACTTTCTCTTTGGCAACATTTTGGGCGTAACGGCTGGCGAAGTGCGCGATACGGCCATCATTGCTGCCCTAGTACTCCTGATCGTGGTTCTACTCTACAAAGAGCTGCTTTTCTATAGCTTTGACCCCCTCGGAGCCAAAGCCAGCGGCCTGCCCACAGGGCTGCTCCAAGCTGGGCTGATGGTGCTGATTGCCCTCACCGTAGTGGCCAGCATGAAGGTAGTGGGGGTCATTCTGGTGCTGTCGCTGCTGATTGCGCCTGGGGCCACGGCTTACCTGCTGGCCCCTCGTCTGCACCAGGTTATGCTGCTGGGCGCGGGAGTAGGAGTGTTTTCGAGCGTCAGCGGCATGTACTTGAGCTATTACCTCAACCTGCCCTCCGGCCCGGCCATTGTGATGGTGGTATCGACCCTGTTTGGCCTGGCGTTTTTGTTTAGCCCCCGCCATGGAGTATTGATGGGCCCCAAACGATGGCCCTTTGGGACCAGTCGTTAACCATTGCAGCCACAGGAAAAACTACAGCTACCCCTCTGACTGGGTACGCAACTCCTGGGCACGTAGGTAAAGCTGCACCCACTGAGCCTGAATTTGCCGACTCTTGAGCCCTAGACGGCGGGCTAGGTCGTCGGAGGAATGTTCGGCCTTGTAGGCTGTCAGGATCGCCTGTTCTTCTGGTGAAAGATCTTGCCAGAAGCCATCCCATTGGGCTGGGGTGAGACCAAAGTTATGCTCTTGCAGCGAGGTTTTTAGCCAGCCCAGCACCATGGCAGGCTGCTCTCGCAGGGCAAAAATTCGAATTGCGTGGTAGCTAATTTTCTCGCGCAGGCGATAGACCTGCTGCACGGGCATGTCAAGCGCCTGGGCAATCTGCTCTTGGGAGAGACCATTGAGGTGCAGCTCTAGCCACCGAGCCGCCGTGTCATCAAGGTTGCGACTGAGGTAATTGACAAAAGAGTTTTTGACCTGCTGGCGCATACTCTGCTGCTCTAGTTCGTTTTGCTCGTCCTGGTACTGGTTCCAGGCCTCCACGTCGAGCAGGCTGAGCGAGTCTTCGCTGTCGTTGGGGGCAATCTCGTCAGAGACCAGGCGAATCAGTTCTCCCGTGGGCACCTGGGTCATGCCGCCCTTTTGGCTACGGCGCAGATAGTTGACGAAGCGATAGATGATTAAGGGCTGGTTGCGAATGGGGCGCAGGCAGTATTCTTCAAGGCTGGCCAGCATCAGCAGATTGCGCAGTCGTGAGTTTTGGGTGCAGGTCGAGATCCACTTCAGCTGCTGGGCTAGGTGGCGATCGCTGCGCATCATCTCTTGAATCACCTCCTGGATGACATCGACTACGGTGCGGCGGCGATCGCGGCTGAGCGAAATCCAGGTTTTAATCTTGTTGCGAATCAAAAACAGACTACTGAGCCGCTTGATTAGCCGCTGATAGCCCTGCTCTGGGCTCACGTCCCAATAGCGCTGCTGCAAAATGCGGTAGCGATACTCAATCGCCTGACGGGCGATCGCGAGGTCAGCATCAGCCAGGGTAGCCAACCGCTCCGGCGATTCTCCTAACAGCCAACTAACAACGCTTTGACAAACGGACTGGGGCTGATTGGGAAAGTCCTCCCGCAAACGGGATAACCAAACCTCGGCTATAGTGTCTGCCGCGACCATGCAATCAAATCCTTTCCGGGTGTGCCCAAGCTGGCTGTAGGCTTTATCTTAGTATCTGATCTCTTCAGACTCACGATCTAAAGCGTGTTTTTTAGCCCGCACAGGCCGCGTTAGCTAGCCCTGAGTCAAAACCTTTACACAAAATTTATGTCTGTTGGCACTTCAGCAAGATTTTGCGAAGGGCATTCTTTACGGCCAGAATTGCACTTCCCAGACTGATAGTGTGCACATGAACCCATATGTACTTATACGGTTGCCACACTGTGACAAAGGCCACATTAATGAACCCTTGTTTCCAGTACGATTTCGGTTAAAGCAGTATTCGTGTAAAAAAAAGCACAAATTTACTTGGTCTTTAAGCGTATCTGCGGACAAACTGGTATAAATCCTTCAAGCCTCTCAGCACACGCGTTCCGTCAACAGGGTCTACCATGCTATCCCTTCAGACAGATAGCTCTGGAAGTGCTTCTCCAGAGACTTCTATATCTATTATTCATCCGTCGGCCCGGTGCCTCATTAAGCGTTCCATTGATATTTTGGGTGCCCTGATAGGATTGGCCATACTGGTTTTGGTAGCGCTACCAGTTGCTCTAGCCATTAGGTTAGATAGTCCTGGCCCTATTTTCTATGCCCAAACCCGTTACGGTCTCAAGGGTAAGCCTTTCACCATCTGGAAATTTCGCTCCATGGTGCAAAATGCCGATGCCCTTAAGAGAACGGTATCAAATCAAGCCCAGGGGCTGATCTTTAAAAACGAAAAAGATCCCCGCATCACCCGAGTCGGCCGTGTTTTGCGCAAAACAAGCCTAGACGAGTTTCCACAGTTTTGGAATGTACTCAAAGGCGATATGAGCCTGGTTGGCACTCGCCCTCCCACAGAAGATGAGGTCTCTCGCTACAGCCCTCACCATTGGCGGCGACTCGATGTTAAGCCTGGCATCACCGGACAGTGGCAAGTCAGCGGCCGCTCGGCGATCAAAGACTTTGAAGAAATTGTGCACCTAGACTTGCAGTACCAGGATATCTGGTCGCCCTGGTACGATCTTCAAGTTATTCTCAAAACGGTCACCGTACTGCTCGATCGCAGAGGTGCCTTTTAGAGGCACTAGTCCTATAGCTCACTGCTTTCGTCTGCCTCAGTATCTGTAGCGATTACCAGGTTATCGCGATGGATTACTGTATCTGCTCCAGCGTGACCTAGAATAGCGGGAATATCTTCTGACCGGCGACCCAGAATCTGGATCAGATCTCTGGCACTGTAGTTGATGATGCCTCTAGCAATATCTTCGCCGCTAGCAGCACAGATCACGACAGCGTCCTGGGCTTCGAAGTCTCCCTCTAAACGGGTAATACCGGCGGCTAAGAGCGACTTTCCCCCCTGCAAAATGGCCAGAGTTGCACCCTGGTCTAAGTAAAGGCGGCCCGAAGGAGCAAGGCCAGCGGCAATCCAGCGCTTGCGGGCACGGCTAGGCCGGGGCGATGGGGCAAATTGCGTGCCTACTGCCTCTCCAGCGATCGCCTTGATCACGTTTTGGGGCTGACGACCATCGGTAATGACGGTGCGCACCCCTGCCGCAGTAGCGATTTGAGCAGCTTCTAGCTTCGTTAGCATACCGCCCGTACCCCAGGCCGATCCCTGGCCACCCGCCACCGCTTTGAGAGCCTGAATGTCTGCCAACCGATCGATCGCAATGATCGGCTGAGCCTCAGGGTTGGAGCGGGGATCAGCAGAATATAGGCGATCGACATCGGTCAGTAGAAACAGCCACTGAGCACCAATCAGGCTGGCGACCAAAGCCGAGAGGGTATCATTATCGCCGAACTTAAGTTCTTCTACAGCAACGGTGTCGTTCTCGTTGACGATGGGAATTATGCCCATCGTCAACAGCTGACGAAAGGTGCGATAGCTGTTGACATAGCGCGATCGCTGAGCCAGATCGCTGCGAGTTAGCAGTACCTGGGCAATGGGTTGATTTAGGGCCGAAAACAGGTCGTCATAGATGCGCATGAGGCGTCCTTGCCCCACTGCCGCTACGGCCTGCTTCATCGCCAGAGTTTTGGGCCGCTCAGCTAGGTTGAGGCGGCGGCAGCCAATGCCTATGGCCCCTGAGGATACTAAAACAACCTGGTGCCCCTGCTGACGCAGAGTGCAGAGGGTTTCGACCAGTGCAGCTAGGGTAGAGAGGGCAAACTGACCAGTGCTAGTGCCAGTCAGGCTGGACGTACCGATTTTGACCACTAGGGTTTGAACTGAACTCACGGGCGGGCAGTGTCAGTAGAGATAGCCCTGGCAGTATAACAATCGCCCTAGACGTAGAGCACAGTTGCGTTGCTCACATAGGGACATGGATAAACATTGGAGCCCTCTAAAAACTTTGGGTGCCAACCCGAAAGCCGACACCCAAAAATGGCTTATTAAATTTAAGAGCCTATATTAAACTGGCCCCTGTTTATGTAGTACTAATATGGCAGCAGTGCCAAGGTTTCAACTTAACTCTAATGTTTTCTTTATATTTAGACCTACGAAGTTTCTCGCCTAAGCGATGGCGATACGTGAACTTGTTTTAGATATATTAAGCAAACGTTTGAGTCGCTAACCTCAAAAAGTAACCCCAAAATATTGAGAAATCATCACTTCAAACGTCCTTATGGGCGAAGTGCGCGCTATTTGGTTGAGTCCCGGCATAGGGTGGACCAAGATGGTAAACAAACCCACTCGGTTGCCCGCTAAAACATCGGTGAATAGGCGATCGCCCACCATTGCCACCTGATTTACGGGAAGGTCCATAGCTGCCAAGGCTAGCTTTAGCTTGCGTCCCGAGGGCTTGCCGGCACTGGTTAGGTAAGGCACATCAAACAACGCGGCAATACGACTAATACGGTGAGCGTTGACGTTGTTGCTCACCAGCCATACCGTCGAAATAGCCTTCATCTGATGCATCCATTGGGCTAGATCGGGGTTGGTTTCAGCCTGACGCAGAGGCACTAAGGTATCGTCCACATCCAGGATTAGCCCCTTCAAGTTGTGCTGAGCCAGCAGCTCAGGGGAAATTGCTAAGACGTTGCCGTCTAGCACTAGATCGGGTTGCAGCAGGCGAGAAAACGGCATAAAAAAACCATAGGCCCCAAACCTAGCATAGTCTAGATCGACAGCCTAAAGCTGCTTAAAACGCCAGCCGTAACCTAGTTACAGCGGTTGAACTACGGCGATCGCGCAAAGGACTCTAGCGCAAACAAATTGGGGCTAGTTGTCAATGGCGGCGCGAATCGCATCGCGGGCGGCTTCGTGCTCTGCCAACGTACGGCTAAACACGTGGGTACCGTCGTAACGAGCCACAAAAAATAAGTAATCGGTAGACTTGGGGGCTAGGGCCGCTTCTAAACTGGCTTTACCGGCGCTGGCGATCGGAGTTGGTGGTAATCCTGGGTTGATGTAAGTGTTGTAGGGCGAAGGGGTACCCACCTGAGTCCAGGTGAGGGGCTGCTCAGGTGTCTGCACAATACCCAAACCGTATTCGACCGTAGGATCGGCCCCTAGAGGCATGTTCTGCTTGAGCCGGTTGGTAAAGACTCCGGCAATGGTGCCGCGCTCATCGGCGATCACGGCTTCTTTCTCGACAATGCTGGCTAGGGTAGCCCAATCCAAAAGCGTTAGGTCGGTTGTTGCCTGTTGGTAGACTGGTAGCGCTACCGTCTCAAAACGGCTCAGCATTGCATTGACCACCGCCTCTGGAGTAACCCCTTCAGCCGGAATCTGATAGGTATCAGGGAATAGAAAGCCCTCTACGTGGGGAAGGCCAGCGGGCAGCCAGGGGTATGAATCCTTTGACACCTGCTCGGTAGCCGCTAGAAAGGCATCGGCGGAGAAAAATCCCTCTTCCTCAAAGTAGACTGCCATTTGGCGGCGGTTCCAACCCTCAGGAACCGTAAACGAGGTTTGTACCACCTGACCACTGCGAATCACCTCAGCGATCGCGGTCATTGAGTCAGCTGGGTTCAAGGCATAGGTGCCCGCCTGAAACCCACCCTCGGTAGTTTGCCAGGTTTGCCAGCGCGACCACAGCTTCCAGGCCAGGGCCGAGCGAATCAGACCGGCCGCTTCTAAATCTTGGCCAATCTGCTGGCCTGGAGTACCCGGCGGAATTTGTATTTGCACCGTTTGAGGCGCAGTTTCGACAGAGGTTTCGCTGACCGGTTGATTGGCCCAGCTCCACCAAGCCCAGCCCTGCCAAGCTGCCACCCCAGCAGCCAGGGGCACCAACAGTCCTAAAAAACTCCACCGAACCCAGCGTGAACCTTTAGCCATGATTGCACTATCGATAATCGCCGTTGCGGACGTCCCTACTCTAATAGATCAAACAGTTTTTCCTCTAGGCCGCCGCGAATAGTTTGAAACTCTTCTGGAGTCACCACCTCTAACGAGCCATCGCTAGTGCGATGAGCAAAGATCAGCAGCGGGTCGAGGGGAGTGCACAAAGTATATTCTTCGTCTTCGTAGAAGCAGGTTGCCAAAATCTGAAATTCTTCAGTAACGGGGTTACCGGCGTCATCCAGGTCATCTAGCTCTAGGGTAAGGCAGTTGTCTTCCTCAGCCTCGGGAACCTCTCCTGAGGCTGTCAGGGTGATAGCGGTGCGCTGGAGGGTCAAATTTTGCTCAGCCAGTACGGCCTTAGCGGTGAGAAAAACCTGATCGATCTCCTCTTCTTCCACATCCATTAAGACGTCGTCGTCGTTATCGTCTTGCTGCCAAACAAAAATTTCGATGGGGGCATCAATAGGCAGCAAAAGCAGGTATTCGCGATCGTTGAGCTGAAAACTCTGCTCTACCTGACAGGGCAAAAACCGCCCGGCGTCATCGGTGAGAACTACGGCTGACTCGTCAATGGGTTGGGTGTTATCCGCCATGGAGGCTACTCTTCTCTCGATAACCAGGCGCAGTGAGTCAACACCGCAGCCCAGTATGAACACTGAACGGTTTTATCAGAATATCCCATTCGGTTGCGTCTGATTATGATGAGCGCCGTTCATCTAGCCAGCGCTGCAGGATGATGGCAGCCGCTTTACGGTCAATTAGGGCTTTTTCGTGAGCTACAGAATGGCCTGCGGCACGCATCAAATGTTCGGCCTCTACAGAACTCAGACGCTCATCGACATAGACCACGGGCAGCGCCAGGGCCTGACTGAGGCCCTCGGCCACCTTGCGCACTTGGCGAGCCTGAAAACCCTCTTCCCCATCCATAGTTAGGGGCAACCCCACCACCAACACCTGGGCCTGTCGAGCTGTGACGAAGTGCCGCAAATCGGCCACTAGGTCTTGAAACGATCGCCGCTGTAGCGTCGTCAGCCCGGTGGCAATCAGGCCAGTGCCATCGCAACCCGCGACCCCGATGCGCCGCCGACCAATGTCCAACCCCAGAGCTGAAACCAGCGCCATAGCCTTGCAGAACCTCAGCGATCGCCTTTAGGAGGCGCATCGGCACCCATATCTGGTTTTTGCGGCCCCAGCATGGCCTGCCAGCGCTCTGCCGACCAGGTCATGCGTCCAGGCACCGGCTTGCCCGCAGGCTGTAGCCCTGTTAACACATCGGATAGCTGTAGCCCTTCTAGGGAAAGGTGACGAGCTTCGCGCACTTTGTGCCAAACCGATCGCGACATCAGCAGCGCATGGGACTCAGGAGCCGCTTGAATTTGAGTAAAACACTCCTCTCGCTCCGGTTGATAATCGAGGGAGGTCAGTCGTAGAGACTGAGCCGGGAAGGGCTGCAAAATTTTGGCCATCTGCGTCATCAGCTCGGGGTAGAGCCAGGTGTAGGCCGGGTGCACCGTTAATCCTGCCTCGTGGGGCTGCTGCCCATCGCGGGAGATAGCGAGCTTAAATTGGCCGATCGCCGCTTTACGCTGCTGCTCAAATACGTAGGCGCTGACGGTTTCTACCTGGTTGACTAAGCGATCAGCGGTGGCGGTAACGCTGCCCAACAGCCCGGTCTTGAAGTCCTGAATTTGGTGATCAAACACCTGGCGGACCAGCGGTGGCATGGAAGCTGTGTCCAGCTGATACAAAAGCTGAGAATCGGCGTTGCTAATTGGCAGCAGGTTCGGCAAATCAGGCTCACGCTGGGCCAGGGCTTCGATCTGCTCAGATGCCATCTCCCAATAGGTCATCTGAGCTAGAGGCTGAAACCCATTGAAGCGATAGAGCGCCAGGGCCGAGGTGTGGTTGACATCCACTTCGAGCACCCAGGTTCTAGCTTCCCAGATCACCTCGAAGCAGTGGCGCAGCAGCCTTGAACCAACATCCATATAGCCCGAGGCCGCCACATACCCAGAGGTCGCCGTGTCGGCCAAAGCGCGACGGTTAACGACTACCTGCTCCACTCGCCAAGTACTGCGAGTTTGATTGAACGGCGACACCTGAATAAAGCCCACCAAACTCTTTTGGCGCTCGGCTACAAAGGTGGTCTGACTTTGCTGCTGCACAGAGCGGGGCAGCCAACTTAAGACTTTAAGGGGACCATACCAGCGGCGCTGATGATCTAGCCATGTCACAATGGCCTCGGCAGCGTCAAGGTCACCGCCGGCTTCCAGATCCTCTGGCTGCCACTGCTTTAGGTCGTCTAAATCGCGATATTGCAGCGGCCTTACTGTTAGGGTATGGCCAGGGGTCGTCATAGGTGCCATGGGATCTCAGAGATCTGACCTGTATGCCGTCATCCTAGCCGATTTTCCGGATTTCCACACCGCCCCTGGGCGAGGCGAGAGCCGCGTCGGCTGGCTTCTAAATAGGTAGAGCTGCTTTTGTAGAGAAAAAGATTCAGCGTTGGAGAGGCTTCAAAACTCACCATTTACAAAACTTATGATTTAAGCGACGATTGCAACTATGGCTGTTGCTCAGCCCTCATTTATGAAGAACGGTTAGAGGTCGAGCTACACAGCCTGACCAGCGGTATCTAGGAATTACCATGAGAAATCTTTTAGCCATCGAGCGGTTTAGCCTATACGGTCACATTGTCGCCATGGCCTTTGGTCTGGCCGGGCTGCTGTGGGTGGTGCCCCACCCTGGCATCCTAGAGTACTTACCGGCAGGGCCTACCCTCTTCCGGTGGAGCATGGCCGGGGGCGGTGTTTGCTACATTTTGCTGGGAACTGTGGCAGTGGCCCTTTATGCCTATCGCACTCTAGGGCTGGGCAGCTTGATCACGTTTGCGATCGCAGCAGTCGGCGTTTCGCTCACGAGTGAGCTGCTGGGCACCAGCACTGGTTTTCCCTTCGGCGACTACACCTATCTCAACGGGTTGGGCTACAAAGTAGCCGATCTCGTGCCCTTTACCATTCCACTGTCGTGGTTTTATTTGGGCCTGGCGTCGTTTTTGCTGGCTCGTGGCGGTTTGGCCGCTGGGGGCGGTGCTGGCCGCTATAACTGGGCGCGATCGCTAGCCGCCATTTTTCTAGGGTCTATACTTCTCACCTCTTGGGATTTCGTGCTCGATCCGGCCATGAGCCAAACCGCATTACCCTTCTGGTATTGGCACGAGCCGGGCGCGTTTTTTGGTATGCCCTACCAGAATTTTGCAGGCTGGCTTGGCACCGGAGTCGTGTTTATGGGTGTAGCCCTAGGCCTGTGGAAAACCTTCAAATTCTCGCCTGAGTTAGACCAGGGACAGCTCACCCTACCCCTAGTCGTATACTTGGCTAACTTCGGCTTTGCCCTGGTGATGAGTCTGGCTGCTGGCTTCTACGTCCCCATCGCTTTGGGAATTTTAACTGGAGCCTTGCCTGCGGTGCTCTGCTGGCGTGCCACTGCTCAAGAAGACCTCTCGGGTGTATTAATTGAGTCTACCCAGGTCATTGAAGCTCCGGTAGCAGCGACTAAGGGTTCTTGAATAGCGCAACTCTAATTTCTGCCCGATTTTGGGAAATTAGACCTTAGGCCTCGGATAGTATTTACTATTCGGGGCTAAATATTCTGAAGCTTGGCAGTCAGTAGGTTCAGTAGTTTTAACGTCTGTTTTGAGGTACTCCCTTGCTCACTGATGCGGCCGCCCTATTTCCCTGGCCAAGTTTTGTCGCGGTAGTGCTGCTGTCAGTGCAGTTGCCAATGGTGGCGATACTACTGTCGCGATTGATGCAGGGTCCATTTCGCAGACCACCTCTGGCCCCAGCGTCCCCCGACCTCAATTTGCTAGGCACGGTTTCGGTGGTGGTGCCTACCCTTAACGAGGCAGATCGGATACGTCCCTGCCTGGAGGGTTTGATTCGTCAGGGCTACGAAGTGCGGGAAATTTTAGTCGTAGACAGCCGATCAACCGACGAAACACAGTCGGTAGTCAGTGCTTACCAGGCCCACGACCCACGGTTGCGCCTGCTAGAGGACGACCCTTTACCCCAGGGTTGGGTGGGGCGTCCCTGGGCCTTAGACTACGGCTTTCGCCAGACATCACCCGCTAGTACCTGGGTGTTGGGTGTCGACGCCGATACCCAGCCTCAGCCTGGCCTAGTGGCGGCTTTAGCCAAAGCGATGAACAGCGAGGGCTATGACCTTGTGTCTCTCGCGCCCCGGTTCATTCTCAAGCACCCCGGCGAATTCTGGCTGCAGCCCGCTTTGCTAATGACACTAGTGTACCGATTTGGCCCAGCGGGCAGCCCCAGCGGCTCGTCTCAGCGGGTCATGGCTAACGGCCAGTGCTTTATGGTGCGGCGATCGCTGCTCGAAAAACTCGACGGCTACCAGGCCGCTTCTACCTCTTTCTGCGACGATGTGACCCTGGCTCGCCACGCCGCCGCCCAGGGTGCCAAAGTGGGCTTTTGGGATGGCACTCGCCTGCTAAAAGTGCGCATGTACGAAGGCATGGCCGAAACCTGGCATGAGTGGGGTCGCTCCCTCGACCTCAAAGATGCGGCTCCAGCAGCTCAGGTCTGGTGGGATTGGACATTTCTTGCGATGGTACAGGGGTTGCCCTGGGTGCTCGTACCAGGGCTAGGGCTACTTCAGCACTTTGCGCCCGCATCGTGGTCGTTGGCGCTCCAGCTCTTGCTTGTTGTGAACACGGGCTTGCTGTTTATGCGCTTGGGCATGCAGGCGGCGGTAGCGACGGCCTACGATCTCAAAGGAGCACCAGGAGCCTGGGCTTTCTGGCTGTCGCCTCTGGCTGATCTGGCAGCGGTAGCGCGCATTGGTCTCTCTTCTCTGCGGCGGCCTACCCAATGGCGGGGGCGACAGTATCCAGTTGTGGACTAGAGCACAGGAGTAAAGCTCTAGGCGTTCCAACTCCTAAAGGGATGGCGAGCAAGGTTGGAGTTCTGATAGCGCGGGTCGTAACTCACCTCTGCACCTATCCAGACAGGCAGGTCGACGACTTGATCGGCACTGGTAAGCTCGACTTCTGCAACAATTAGTCCCTGGTTTTCGCCTAAAAATTCGTCTATTTCCCACACCACATTCCCTAGAGGAAGGCGATAGCGCGTTTTTTCGATCAGGGGCGGCTGGCAGAGGGTCGCCAGTATGATCTGGGCATCGGCAACGGGAATGGGATACTCGAACTCAGGGCGTACTAGTCCTACAGCTGGGCCTTTGAGAGTGATATAGGCGCGATCGCCCACTTGCCGTACTCGCACAGTACGCGCATCCTGGGTGGGAATGTAGCCCTGGCACATCAGCTCTCCCTGAGCACCCTGACGCCAGCTATCGCCCACTACCAAAAATTTGCGCTCGATTTCCTGACCCATCAGCTTTCTCTAGGATCTACACTTTGCAGCGTAGCCTAACTTGCTATGGCCTAAGAGATTTTAGCGAGTTTGTCTCCGCTTCCCCGCGCACTCTAACCTGCACTCAAGACAGTCAGCGCTCCCGGATAGCGTTGGCGTAACACAGGAGCACTCGGGGGCAATCGCCCTAGGTCCTAGTGTGATGCCTGTCCTGATAAGAGGATGGAGCAGCCAACCTAAGCTTTTCTAGGAAATGCGCCGCAGTACGTAGCTGGTCAGGTCTTGGAGAGCCTGACGAGCGGCGGAAGGGGGCAGATGCTCTAGGCAAGTTGCCGCTAGGCGGGCGTGAGTTGCGGCAAGTTCGCGCGATCGCGAAATACCGCTGCTTTGATGTACCAAGTTAATAGCCTGCTCAAAGTCACCGGCCTCAGAAAACTCTCGCTCAATGAGAGTTGTGAGAAAGGGATGCTCGGCCATCGCATAGAGCACAGGAGCAGTCAAATTGCCACTCCTCAGATCGGAGCAGGCAGGCTTACCCAACACCTCATCAGAACTAGTGAAGTCGAGAATATCGTCAACCACCTGAAAGGCTAGGCCCAGATGCCGACCGTAGTCGTAGAGCTGCTCGATCACGGTTTCCGACACTTCGCTCAGCACCCCTGCCGCCTTAGCGCTATTGGCCATCAGCGATGCTGTCTTAAAGTAGCTCTTGTCTAGATAGGCATCAATGGAAAAGCTGGTATCAAAGCGGTTTAGACCCTGCTGAATCTCGCCCTCGGCCAGATTCATAATTACCTGGGAGAGCAGCTTGACCACCCGTAGGTTATCTAGGTTGGCCAAATACCATGAGGCTTGGGCAAACAAAAAATCGCCTGCCAGCACCGCGATGCGGTTGCCGAAACTACTGTGCACAGTGGGCACGCCGCGCCGCACGCTGGCTTCATCGACCACATCGTCGTGCACCAGGCTAGCCGTGTGAATCATCTCGGTAATCTCGGCCAGGCGGCGGTGCTTGGGAGTGATCTCTTGCCCCGGCAGAGTGGCTTTAGACAGCAGCAGAACAATGGCTGGACGCACCCGCTTGCCCCCAGCACCAAACAGATGCTCGGCCGCCGCTGACAAAATGGGATGCTGTGCCCCGACTAACCCCTTTAGGTTTTGGGTCATCAGGTCAAGGTCGGACTCAACCGGCGCGAAAAGAGAAGTTACTGAAGTCATAGACCCCGGCAAGAGCACTAAAGTTACGAATTTTTACATATTCTATCGTCATTCTAAGACAACCCCAGAAGGAGTATTGGTAAAAACTCATCCTTTTTGTTGTTTACCAGCCTTTGGCCAAAGCCTAGCCAGTGATCAACCCCAAGATGAAACCCCTTATCAGGCATGGATTACGCGCTCTAAACCGGCACCACAGCGTTGGCTAAACAGCACGAACTGATTTTGAAAATCAGCCCAAAACTTCAGCAACTTTACGCCTCATATTTCCCCCCCGACGGCAGAATACCGTGATAAAATTAACTTAAGAATTTCTCAAGAAAATGAGCAGAGTCGGCAAGATTTTGTCTGATTTTGTTTTATTTGACCATCTGAGGCGATCGCGGTGCTAAGTGGGTTTCCACTGGTTTCCTGAGCGCTCGATCGTTTTCGCTGGCTTCTATGGGTGGGTCATCGCCCAAGATTGTTGGCGAGCAAGTTCCTTCTGCACAGAGGGAGCTAGTTTCTTGCAGCATCTGTGCTGCTTTTGACTGTATCCGTAGCTCGTCAGGCATCTACAGTCTTCTCTCATCTGCTGCTACCAACTATGACTTATTCTGCTTCCCTCATCGTTATTCCGCTGCTAGCGATCGCCTACCTACTCCTGATCTACGGCATGCTCGTGCTAGCCCAGCGCCTGAGCGCCCGGCGGCGTTCTCAGGGTTAGCCCTTGGGGTTAGCCACCAGTTCTGGCAGACGGACCTGACGCACGGTGGGCTGGTGACCCAGCCATTGCACTGCCAGTCGCTTAAACTCAGGAGCCGAGCCACTCACATAAAATTCTGTCGACCAGGCAGGGGTACTACTGCGGAGCCCTAGGGCATCAAGTTCTTTGGCAGCAGCAGCCACCATAGAAATCGCTGGGTCAACGTACTGGGTTGTGGTTGGCAAAATTGGCTGTAGGACTGGAGCCAGGTGAGGATAGTGGGTACATCCATACACTAGGGTATCGATGTTGGCGGCAATTAGCGGTTGTAGATAGGTAGCGGCAGCGCGTTGGGCCTGAGGCGATTGAATCTGGTTCTGCTCGACGATAGGCACAAAGTTAGGACAGCCTACCTCCCACACCTGACAAGTCGGGTTGATTTCTTGAATAGCATGGGTGTAGGCGCGGCTGGTGACAGTAGCCTGGGTAGCAATCACGCCAATGCACCGCCCCTGCAAAGCTGCCGCCTGAGCGCCTGGCCGAATCAGCCCTAGAACTGGAAAGGGAAACTCACCCTGCACTGGGTCAAGGGCTAGGGCTGAGCTGGTATTACAGGCCATAATCACCATCTTGACCCCCTGCTCAGCCATCCAGGTCAATATTTGGCGAACAAAGTAAAGAATCTCTTCGGGCGATCGCGAACCATAGGGCAGTCGCGCCGTGTCGCCAAAGTACAGTACCGACTCGTTGGGCAACTGGCGATAGATTTCTCGGAGCACGGTGAGGCCGCCTACACCGCTGTCGAAGATGCCAATGGGAGCCGGTCGCGTAGCCAGCAGACGATGGTCTAACCCGTTGTTCATGGGTGCTTATGCTTAGGGATGAAAAATAATCTCACTGAGTCTACCGGTTTTTGAGCAGTCGCTATCAGGTTGTGTGCCAGTGCCGGCGAGACCAGGTTATGCGGAGTTGCCAGGTTGTAGTATGCTGCCAGACCTGCCATAGAGTTGCCATACCGCCGACACACCCCTGCTACACAGTTTCAGTACCCTAGCCTTGGAAAAGGTTCGATCTACTCCTACGGCTAGTTGATTCAGCAGGTTCGGTTTTCTCAGGAGGGAAACCCCCATGCCTAAAGGCCTCGATCGTTGAAAATGAAGATGTTCTTAACAGCATCAGCCTCAAGTCCAGTTTGGAACTGAAACATCTGATGCAGACCGCTCTGCTGCAGTTGGCTAACCTAACTCCTTCGGGAAACAAAGTGACCCCTACCCCCGTCAAACGCATAACTACACCTGTAGCACTTTACGCAACCAGAAAGTTGTTATATTCTGGAGGAGTAAACTCGTAATGGCTTCGAGTTTTGTTGAGAACTCTAGCCTCCCGTATCAGCCTTAGACTTTGCAACGTTGGTTAAACCGCAGCTTTAGCAGAGACAGGTCTGGACAGTCATTAGATTGGTGACTCTGTATTGCAAGTGATTAACTTAGTCCTGATCTCTAAGGACCAGGGACGAAAATTGCAGAACCGCATCCTGTCAGAGCAAAGGGATGCGTGTCGAGGCAGAACTCAAGTTTGATGGCTCTCAGTTCAGTATTGGAGCCGGTACAAGGCCGAGAAGCTTGCTATCTCTCCGTAATTCGGCCTAGGCATCTTTGAAAGGTGATCGTTTTTTTATCAGTTTTTGGGTTTCAGCATTCAGCGTTTGCCGCATCGTCAGTGGAGGACAAAGGTTAATTCATGGCTAAAACAAAGACCCGTACGTTAAAAAGCAAGCCCCTCTACAGTGCTGACGCTGTACGAACCTACCTCCATGAGATTGGCCGCGTACCGCTGCTCACCCACGAAGAGGAAATTATCTTCGGTAAGCAGGTGCAGTCCTATATGGCGCTGCTGGAGCAGAAAGAAGGCCTGACTGAGACCTTGGGCCATGAACCCAGTCTAAACGAGTGGGCCGAAGCCGCTGGTTTAGACGAAGCTCAGCTTAACCATACGATGCGTCAGGGCGAGCGAGCCAAGCGCAAAATGATTGAGGCGAACCTGCGTCTGGTAGTGGCGATCGCCAAAAAGTACCAGAAGCGCAACCTAGAGTTTCTAGACCTCATTCAAGAGGGCACCCTGGGCCTAGAGCGCGGCGTTGAGAAGTTTGACCCCACCAAGGGTTATAAATTTTCAACCTATGCCTACTGGTGGATTCGCCAAGCTATCACCCGTGCGATCGCGCAGCAGGCGCGCACCATTCGCTTGCCAATTCACATCACCGAAAAACTCAACAAAATCAAGCGGGTACAGCGCGAGCTGTCTCAGCAGCTGGGCCGCAGCCCCAACGCCAACGAAATCGGCGAGGCGCTAGAGCTAGAGCCCAAGCAAATTCGTGAGTTTTTGGTGCTGGCGCGGCAGCCCATTTCGCTGGATGTGCGCATTGGTGACAATCAGGATACTGAGCTGCAGGAGCTGCTGGAAGACGACGGCATTTCGCCTGAAACCTTTACCGCTCAGGAGTCGCTGAAGCAGGACATTCGCAATTTACTGTCTGAGCTCACCCCTCAACAGAAAGAGGTGATCACCCTGCGCTACGGTCTTGAGGATGGCAACGAGCTGTCGCTAGCCAAGGTTGGCAACCGTATGAACATCAGCCGCGAGCGGGTGCGCCAGCTTGAGCAACAGGCTCTCAAACATCTGCGCCGCCGCAAATCCACCATGCATGGTTACATTGCCAGCTAGGTGATTACGTCGACTTCTTACCGCCCCTTGATTAGGACAGGCTGTCCTGAGCAAGGGGCGGTTTTTTATACAATTTGGTCGCCCACTGTAGAATCAAGCTTCATCACGTGTACCCACAGGCAGCGCTATTGGGGTGCGATCGCCTAATTTCGCCATCTTTAAAAGGATTAGGCGGACTAAAACTCGCCAGTGACGCGCTTCTCAAACTCTTGCCGCACGTCCTCAGCAATTTCGAGCGCCTTGGGGTAGATGTCAGCGTGAGACTCCTTGAGCCAGGCGAGCAGGCGACTAAACTGGGCGTTGCGCAATTCTAAATCGGCCTGAAAAATAGAAGCAGTAGCCATGTGCTGGGCATAGCTGGGGGGATGACCCTGCTTAACAAACTGAGCCGTAAGGGCCACAAGGGCTTCTTTGCGAACATCGGGCTGGCTCGAGGCCATCGGAAAGTCCATGTGCAATCTCTCCCTGGGTACAAAAGCCCGCGGCCGTCAGTCAAGCCTGTGACCCGAGCAATGGGCTTAGAATGCCCATCCCTCAGCCACTACCCTGATGTGCAAGAAAATGTAACTCGGCGACCCAGCACCTGCCGACAGCGACTGTGCCCCTTTTGCTAGCGGCGTTTAGAAAAGATTGATGCTTCAAAAAACTACAGCCAACTGCTAATCGTCTCCAATTTGGCAGGATCTGCGTTAGACCCTAGGGATGGTATTTTTCGGAAGTCTCGGCTGCTTGACGACCTCAGGAGTTACACAACTTTACAAAGATGCCGCAGTTCGTTGACAGAGTTGAAGCAAATCCGAAGTTTCTTAAGCCAGACTAGATCTGACCTTTAGCATGCGAAGAGACATGGCTGATGGTTTTTTAGCCCTGGTAGTTAATTCGCACGTTCCAGGTGCATATCCTCACGAGGCTGAGGTTTGCACCCTTCGCAACATCTCCCTAGGAGAGTAGCCATGAAACAAATTCCCGCCCCCTTTTGGACACTGATTCTTGGTATTGCCGTCACCCTGATCAGTCTTTGGGTGGGGCAAAACCACAATCTACTGCCGGTGCAGGCGTCTGAGCAGGCGCCCTTGGTGGATGACTTATTTAACGTCATGATGACTATTGGCACAGCCCTGTTCATTGTGGTGCAGGGGGCGATCGTCTATTCGCTGATTCGCTTTCGCCAGCCCAAGGGCGATGATACCGACGGCCTGCCCATTGAGGGCAACCTGCCCCTAGAGGCATTTTGGACCGCCATTCCCGCTGTAATTGTGGTGGGTTTGGGCCTGTACAGCGTTGTGGTATTTCAGGAAATGGGCGGCTTTTCGCCCGGTGGCCACCACGGCCACGGTGCCATGGTGGCCATGGCACCACAGCAGTCGGTGATTGACGTGGCGCCCCTACTACTAGCCCAGGGCGTTGACGATGACACCGTCTTTGGCAAAACCCAGGTCTATGGCTTTGGGGCCAGCCCCCTAGGGCAAATGAATCAGCCCAATGTGACGGTCAACGTGACGGGCATGCAATTCGCCTGGATTTTTCGCTACCCCGATACGGGCATTACCGATGGAGAACTGCACATTCCCGTAGGCAAAGATGTGCAGCTCAAAATTGAGGCGCAGGATGTAATCCACTCTTTTTGGGTGCCTCAGTTTCGCCTGAAGCAGGACGCCCTACCCGGTGAACCCGGTGAACTGCGTTTTGTAGCCACCCGCGAGGGCACCTATCCGGTGGTCTGTGCCGAGTTGTGTGGGTCCTACCACGGCGCCATGCGAACCCAGGTGATTGTGCACTCCCCCGAAGATTATGCCGACTGGGTGGCTAGTCGTGTAGCTGAGGTGACGCCCACAACCACTGTGGCTCAACCTAATGAGAAAGCTACCGACGCTGAGTATTTGGCGGAAATCGCCCCAGATTTAGCAAAATCTCCGGTTCAGATCGCCCAGATGACCTCAATGAGCCACTAAATCTATCTCTGCTGAACGTCTCTCTGGGAGATTGTTTCCCCAAATTTTCCACAGTTTTTATAACCGTTTAGACAACCCCAATTCATGGCTCAAGCAGATATTTCGATCAAGCCCACGGAGCTTCAGGGTGGCCACGGCCATCCGGATAAGTGGAAGTGGTACGACTACTTCACCTTTAACGTTGATCACAAGGTGATTGGCATTCAGTACCTGGTGACATCGTTTTTGTTTTACCTGGTGGGCGGCTTTATGGCGGTGCTGATGCGCACTGAGCTGGCCACCCCCAACTCTGACTTTCTGAGCCCCGAACTCTACAACGCCTTTTTGACCAACCACGGCACCATCATGATCTTTTTGTGGATCGTGCCGGCGGCGATCGGGGGGTTTGGCAACTACCTGATTCCGCTGATGATTGGGGCACGGGACATGGCGTTTCCCAAGCTCAATGCCCTGGCTTTTTGGCTCAACCCCCCGGCCGGTCTGCTGCTAGCCGCCAGTTTCTTTTTGGGTGGCGGCGCTCAGTCAGGGTGGACTTCGTACCCCCCTTTGAGTGAGATTACGGCCAACCTACCCCAGACTTTGTGGTGTGTGACCCTGATTATGGTGGGTACCTCCTCCATTTTGGGGTCGGTAAACTTTCTGGTCACGATCTGGAAGATGCGGGTGCCCAGCATGGCTTGGGACCAGATGCCGCTCTTTTGCTGGGCCATGGTAGCCACCTCAGTTTTGGCGCTGTTTGCGACGCCTGTACTGGCGGCCGCCATGGTGCTACTGCTGTTTGACATCAACTTCGGTACCTCGTTCTTTAAGCCCGATGCGGGCGGCAACGTGGTGGTGTATCAGCACCTGTTCTGGTTTTACTCGCACCCGGCGGTGTACCTGATGATTTTGCCTATCTTCGGCATTATGTCGGAGGTGATTCCGGTGCATGCTCGCAAGCCGATTTTTGGCTACAAGGCGATCGCCTACTCGTCTCTCACCATCTGCTTGGTGGGGCTGTTTGTGTGGGTGCACCACATGTTCACCAGCGGCACTGCCCCCTGGATGCGGATTTTCTTCACCATCTCAACGTTGATTGTGGCGGTGCCTACGGGGATCAAAATTTTTAGCTGGGTGGCGACGCTGTGGGGCGGCAAAATTCGTTATACGACCGCCATGCTGTTTGCGGTGGGCTTGCTGTCGATGTTTGTGTTTGGCGGCCTCAGCGGCGTCACTCTGGGTGCAGCTCCCTTTGACATTCACGTGCACGATACTTACTACGTGGTGGGCCACTTCCACTACGTGCTGTACGGCGGCTCGGTGTTTGGCATCTACTCGGGGATTTACCACTGGTTCCCCAAAATTACTGGGCGCATGCTGAATGAGCCCCTGGGCAAGGTGCACTTTGTGCTGACTTTCATCGGCACTATTATCACCTTTACCCCTATGCACAACCTTGGTATGCAGGGCATGCCGCGCCGGGTTGCCATGTATGACCCGCAGTTTGCCCACCTAAACCAGCTAGTGACGGTAGGAGCTTACATTCTGGCGGTGTCGGTGATTCCTTTCTACTTCAATGTGATCTGGAGCTGGATGAAGGGTAAGGAGGCTGGCCCCAACCCTTGGAATGCCATGACGATGGAGTGGACTACAGATTCGCCGCCGATTATCGAAAACTGGGAAGTGCTACCGGTGCTTACCCACGGTCCCTACGCCTACGGTATGGAGAGAGCGGATGAGGTAGGTCCGGCGGGTGAGCCGCTGCCAACCTCGCGACCGTAAAGGGTTTGGCCAGCGTTGACCTCGGATTTGGGAGATCTGACTTTGGTAAGTTTTCTCACGGCGATCGCCCCGGTACCCTGCTAGTCAAAGGCGATCGGGTTAGGCTTGAATATAAGTCCAGCCGGGGCGATCGCATCGAGGCCAGCTTGCTCCTATCCTGCTTCTCTCCATCCACCCCCTGCCCTTTACCCCACATAACCTATGCAAGGCACAGTTGATTCTACCCCCGTGGTCACTGGCCACGAGGTGGCGGCCCACGAAGAGCACCAGGATTTGCGGGTGCTGGGCCTGATTACCTTCTTGGCCTCAGAATTTTTGATGTTTGCGGGCTTTTTTGCCGTATTTCTTGTGTTTCGCGGCAGCCACGTGCAGTGGCCACCGGAGGAAACCGAGGTTGAGCTGTTGCTACCAGCGGTGAACACCCTCATTCTGGTGTCGAGCAGCTGGGTGATTAACCTGGGCACCAAGGCGATCAAGAAGAACGACCTGGCGGGCATGCGTAAGTGGTTTGGCATTACCGCTGCCATGGGCGCCATCTTTCTGGCCGGCCAGGTGTATGAGTATATGAACCTGGGCTACGGCCTCAAGACCAACCTGTTTAGCAACTGCTTTTATCTGACGACAGGCTTCCACGGGGCCCACGTATTTATTGGGCTGGTGCTGATTTTGGGGGTGCTGTGGCGATCGCGCCGCGCCAACCACTACAACGACATCACCCACACTGGCCCTGAGATGGCCGAGATCTACTGGCACTTTGTGGACGTAGTGTGGATCGTGCTGTTTAGCCTGATCTACCTGCTGACGCTGATTTAGACCCATCGTCCCTAAAATGCAGAACCCCGGTTGCTTGAGCAACTGGGGTTCTTTTTGCGTTAAACCTTACCGACTGGGTTGTTTAAGCGATCGCTACTTCTCTAGCGCGGTGAAGCGGGCTTTGGGAATCACGCCGTGGATGCCCTTGACGATATCCACGACCTGAGACACCTCAAAGTCGATATCGGCACTGCCGTAGAGCAGCGCATCAGCTTTGGTCAGCCCGTACTTTTCCTCCATGATGCGCAGGTATTCGCGCACCGACTTCTTCATTGCTTCGTTCAGGTCAGTGTCGAGGCCGACAGCGATCCAGGCGTCGGCGGTTTCACCCATGGGAGCAGGCAGCTCCATATCTTTGTGCAGCACTAGCTCAAAGGTCGGTAAGAGAGAACACTCGATCGCCGTCAATGCCACTTCTCCATTGCCTTGGGCACAGTGCGGGTCGCCTGAGTAAAACAGCGCGCCGGGCACCTGCACTGGTAGGTAAAGACTGCTGCCTCGACCCAGATGCTTGATGTCTACGTTGCCGCCATAGAGGCCAGGGGGTACGGAGTTGGCCGCGTCCTCCACCGCTGCGGGGACTACACCCATTAGACCCATAAACGGCTTTAGGGGAATTTCGAGATCGGGGAGCCCGTTAGAAGGCTTAAAGATACCAATCTCCTTCTCGGCGTCAATGGGAATGATTTTGGTATAGATAGGCGCTTCGTTTTCGGGATATTCGCCGGGCAAAGAGCCTTTGCCGTGGCGGTTTGAAATCACCCCATAGGGTGCCCGATACTCGATATCGACGGTTCTGATCTCCAACACATCGCCGGGTTCTGCCCCTTCGACGTAGATTGGCCCCGTGATCACGTGGGGACCTGGCCCAGATTTGGTCACGGTGCTCTTAATGGTGAGCTGATCGGGCAGAATGTCTGCTTCTTTGACACCGCCGCCAGTGAGAAACGCAACGGTATCCCCCTGGTCGGCGATGATGCCTTCGTGGGATACGGTTTCCATGCGGATGCGATCGCCCGACTTGACCGTCAAAATCGGCTCGCTGTCGGGCTTGAACAGCTCTCCCCAGATCACATTGCCGGGTACTGACTTGACCTCATAGGTTTCATACTGGGCGGCAGCGGGCGAGAACCACGACGACCAGGTTGTCGCTATCAGCAGGCAAACCCCAACTCCACTCAAAACCTGCAACAGCCGTTTGGACGCTTTCAGGGGCGGCTGGCGCTTAATTCGCTTAAACAATTTCATCGGTAACTGACCATAAACGCCTAATTGACCAAATCTAGTGAACAGGGTTCTAGGCGCTGCCGTTGTAATGTTTATTACCTAAATTCTGGCAAAAAGCACCTTTAGACCGATCTTTGTGGTCAAGGCAGAAAAATGGCCGTTTTTGCGCGGCGTACCTCTGCGAAGGACAGGATCCAATCGATCGCTGGTGCTGAGTAGGCTATCAATTTAATCGTGAGTAGTGAGATCAGGTACAAGGTTTAAGGTGTAGGGTTTAAGGCCTCCTGTGAACCTTGTACCCTGTACCTGAGACCCTTTCCATGGCCCTATCCCTAAATTCCCAATCGGCCTTTCAGCACCTCGTAAAACACACGGGAGAGTTCGCGGCGCTGGAGGTTTTGGCGATCGATGGGGGTGCGACCAAAGGCCTTGTCGTAGACCTCGGGCATGGCTCGCTTAACCAAAAACGAGAGCTGTTCGCGGGTGATCGGAGCATCGGGGGCAAAGCGGTCTTTGCTGACTCCGGCGATCATGCCGTGGGCATAGAGGGTTTCGATGGGTATGTAGGCCCAGTGCTTCCCGGGAAGGACATCCTTAAACGTTGGCCCCGAGGTGGAGTCAGGCAGAGTCGCAGGCAGCTTGAGCACGTTGACCAGAGCCGTGGCTACCACCGCCCGGTTGACCGGGGCGTGAGGTCTAAAGCTGAGATGCCTTGGGTCTTCGCTGCGGATAATGCCCGCCGCCGCCAGCACTTGAATGGCCTCAAAGTCAGCGTCATCGTGGCTGATGTCGTTGAACCAGAAGATAGGAATGCCGCTGCGAGCCATGAAGCCTTGGATCTTTCGAATGTGCCGTTCTTCGGTGGCTAGCACTCTAGGATCCAGCCCTGTCCACACAGCAAATACCGCTAGGAAGCCGCTGGCTTCGCCGATCGCCCACTCCATCGGGTGCATGCGGTAGGCGGCGTTGGTAATGTGGGTGGTGCCCAAGCTCTTAGCCGACAGCACTAGACCATCGGTATCCCGAGGCACTAGGGAGCCCAGGGGCAGGCTAAATGGCCGGGCCACCACATCTTTGCCCCGAGGGCTGACGTGACCCTTGGCGTCGTTGCCGTGCAGATCCATGTAGTGGTATTGGCCAATGCCCACCGAGTCGTCGAAACACCGCGCCCGCGCCAGGTCGGGGAAAAAGGTTTCGGCCACATCCTCATGGCGAACGGTGGTGAGGGCGATGCCGCGGCGGGCTTCGCGAATGTAAGGTTCGAGGGCAATGCCGTCGTTGGTCCAGGTGAGGTCACCTCGGGGTTTGAGGTCGGCGGCCCCGTGGGTTTGCAGGTAGTGAACGTAGGCCTGCGCCCGCTGCCGCGCCCGCTGGATATGCAGCTGCCGCTCTTCGCGACTCACGCCCACCAGCCGCCCAGGGCGGTAATCGTTGCCGCAGCAAAAAGCGCGATCGGGTTCGCTAGAGGTACCCCAGTTGAGCACGGCAACATCGCCGGGAACGACTTTTTTCTGGTTGGTTTGCGACCTGAGCAGCCGTCGATAGCGAAAGATGCCAAAATCGCTAAAGAACCCCCACTTTTGCCACTGGTCGGGCTTAGCCTTAGTCCAAAAGTTGCTGGTAAACTCTTTGAGGCCAATCCAGCCCTCGGTTTCAAACCCGTCGGGCTTGCCGATGGGCACCCCTCTGCCCCGCGCCGTGTGCTCTACCACCACATCGAAGGTAATCGATTGCTGGCACTGAGGCCTGGCATCTTCGGGCAGAATGGCCTCGCCGGTCTCATGGCGGGCCTCTTGACCCACGCGGGAGGGAATGTTGCTGACCTCTAGCAGGTCACCCAGGTCAGTGGCTTCGACGGTGACTTTGGCATTGACGGTAAAGGTGTGGCCCGTTTGGATGTCGCGGCAGACGACGGCCTGCACGCGCGATCGCCCGTTCACCGTCTGCATCACCACCTGAGCCGGCTCCGCAAGCGGAATCAGGGTGAGACGACCATCGCGCAGATAGGGTAGCAGCGCCTCATTCATGGCCGTCGCGGCCACCACTGGGGTAGTCGCCAGCGGGCTCACCCAGCCACCGCCGGGGTTGGCCACCTTTTGGCCGCCCACCGGTTGCAGCTCACGCTGGCGATCGCGAAAGGCCCGCTGCGCTTTAGAAATCGCAAATTCTTCGCCATCGACCGTGTAGAGCGTCGCCTTAGCCTGAAGCAGGTCGCCGTCATCGGAGGCAGGCAGCGCCTGGGCGGTAAACTGCCCCCCCACCACTTTGTGGGGCTGCACCAGGCACACATCTAGATTCAACCGCAGAGCGGTCAATGTCGTAGTGTAGGCCGCCGTCGACCCACCGACAACGAGAATCGAGCAGGTTAGCGTTGCCCCGCTGGCCGGGCGGGTAAAAGCCCCCTCCGAAAAAACGCCATTTCGCTGAGTGATGGGGTTAGACGCGTTGGCCATGGTGAGGGTAAGTCTTTAGATTGCAACGATTTTAGGCTAGGCGGCCCGTGGCGCGCTAGAGCTGCCCCATGGGCGACACGAAGATTTGATTTATGGCACGAATATTTTGTTGACAGAGTGTCAGCCAAAAGTAAGAGACAGGGCAGTTTCAATCTGTAACTAAATTGCTAAACCAGATCTACCCGCTGAGCGAGGTCTCGCTGCCCCTGCTAGCTCTATAACAAGACAAGCACCAACACTTCACTAATTACTGGTGAGTGTGACTTTTCTCAGGAGACTTTTCATGACTGTTAATGCGATCGCGTCAAAACTTCAGCGCCTTTTGTGCGTTGGCCTCGCTACTCTGGTGATTGGCTCTAGCCTTTTGTTTGGCTTCAGCACCCCAGCAGCAGCTCTGGGTAACGAAGCCGGAGACATTGTGCAACAGCGGGCTGAGAGTGAACTTGACCGCATTACCAAAGACGGCGACACCGTCAATCAGGTCAAGCTCCGGCTTCAAGAAGGCTTGGGTGGCGTACCCGCTGATGTAGACAAAGGCACCAAGCGTGGCCTCAGCGATCGCGAGATTAACCGGGCTAAGCAGGGTCTTGATCGCGGCCAGAACGCTGTTGAAGATGCCGGCAACGCCGCCAAAGACTCCGCTGAAGGTGTCGTCGATTCTGTCAAAGGCTTCTTTAAGCGGTAGAGCGGTTGCCTCGGCAAAATTGCTTTTAGTTTTTCATTTTCGCTGATTTGCTTGTAGCAGCTTCAACTTTGGAGCTGCTTTTTTGTCGTTTTTTTGAGAACTACTCTCAACCTAAAAGCGCTGCATAACCACTGCTGATTCCAGAGATAGTCATGGTCAGATTGTTTTGAATAGGCCGCATTGCTGCGATCGCGATCGTCTATGCGTTGGAGCGCCGTCCCAGGTTTGCCGGTGCCAGCCCTGTCCCTGTAGTTCAAGTGATTTAGATTTAGACTAGAAACAGTATTCTCTGGCCTTTTGCGGCATTTTATGAGCCTGACTGAACAAATGCTCTCTGGCCTACCCGGCCATCCTTTAGCAGGGCTTCAGTGGGCTGACGACCTGTGGCTGCGCTATCGCACCGGCAACCTACCCGAGCAGCAGGTGATTCACCAAAGCGAAACGCTTCTGGAATCGGTTGAGTGGGATGTAGTAATTTGCGGCGGCACCCTGGGGGTGCTGGTGGGGGCTGGGCTGGCCCAGCGGGGCTGGCGAGTGGCGCTGCTCGAGCGCGGCCTGTTGCAAGGCCGTGAGCAAGAGTGGAACATCTCTCGCCGCGAGCTGAAGACCCTGACCGATTTGGGACTGCTGACCTCAGACGAACTCGATGCTGTCATCGCCTCAGAATACAACCCGGCCCGCATTCAGTTTGGCGATGGCGAGCCGCTGTGGGTTGAGGACGTGCTCAACGTTGGGGTTGACCCCAAAAGCTTGCTAGAACGGCTCAAGGCCAAGTTTTTGGCCGCCGGGGGCCAGCTGTTTGAGCACACTGCCTTTGATTCAGCCCAGGTGCATCCTAACGGCGTAGTAGTGCAAGCCGGCCAGCCGTTTACCACTCGCCTGCTGATTGATGCGATGGGGCACTTTTCGCCCCTGGTGCAGCAGGCGCGGGGCACCGCCAAGCCCGATGCGGTGTGTCTGGTGGTGGGCACCTGCGCCCAGGGTTATCCCCAAAACGACATGGGGGATCTGATCGCGTCGTTTACCCCGCTGCGGCACCAGTGCCAATACTTTTGGGAGGCGTTTCCGGCTCGGGATGGACGCACGACCTATATGTTCACTTACATGGATGCCGATCCTCGGCGGCTGAGCCTAACGGATTTTTTTGAAGAGTACTGGACGCTGCTGCCGGAGTATCAGGGGGTAAGTCTGGAGGATCTGCGGGTCAAACGGGCGTTGTTTGGCTTCTTCCCCTGCTACAAAGAGAGCCCGCTGCGATATCCGTGGGGGCGCACCCTGGCGGTGGGCGACAGCAGTGGCAGCCAGTCGCCCCTGAGTTTTGGCGGCTTTGGGGCGATGATTCGCCATTTGGAGCGGTTGGTGACGGGCATTGATGAGGCCTTGGGGTGCGATCGCCTCAGCTCCACCGCCCTGGGCGCGCTCCAGCCCTACCAGCCCAACCTGTCGGTCACCTGGCTATTCCAAAAATCGATGAGCGTGAGGGTTGATCAAACTCTCTCTGAGCAGCACATCAACACCATGCTGACGGCGATCTTTGCCGCCATGGCTGACATGGGCGAGCCCACCCTCAAACCCTTTTTGCAGGATGTGGTGCAGTTTCCAGCCTTGGCCAAGACCCTGGCAGTCACATCCCTCAAATATCCAGCGCTGGTGGCCAAAATCATTCCCCAGGTGGGCTTGGGGGCTTTGGTCAGCTGGCTAGGGCACTATAGCAGCCTGGCCGGATACAGCGCGTTGGAACCCCTGGCTCGCGCCCTGAGTCCAGTAATTGAGTCATTGCCGCCGGTGCCGCGATACTATAGCCATCGGTGGCGCGATCGCTTGTTCTATGGCAGCGGAAAGGATTACGACGTTTAAATGACCCATTCTGCATTGTCCCGAGAGCTCCTCTACCAAGAGCTACAACGGCCAACAGCTCAGGTGAGCCTAGCCCGCGCAGCGCTATATATTGCCCAAGAAGACTATCCCCACCTGGTAGTGAACGACTACTTGGCGATGCTCGATCGCATGGCCGAAACCCTGCAACAGCGATTACCCCAGGATCGTTATCCTCTCAAGATCATTGGCGCGATCAACGACTATCTGTTTAGCGAGCTCAACTTTAGCGGCAACAGCGTTGACTACTACGACCCGCGCAACAGCTTTCTCAACGATGTCCTTGAGCGGCGGGTGGGTATTCCGATTACGCTGTCGCTGGTGTATTTAGAACTGGCCGATCGCATTGGCTTTCCCATGGCAGGGGTCAGCATGCCGGGGCATTTCTTAATTCGCCCCACCGTGGAAGAAATGGATGTTTTTGTGGATCCATTCAATCGGGGCGAAATCCTGTTTGAGCAGGACTGCCGCGAGCGGCTCAAGCAGATGTTTGGTGACCCCAGCCAGCTAGAACCCCAGCACCTGGTCTCGATTACTCCGGCCACCTTTCTGGTGCGCATTCTGACTAACCTAAAGCTAATTTACCTGCAAAATAGAGATGTACCCAAGGCGCTAGATGCCATCAACCGAATTTTGCTGATCTGTCCTGAAGCGGTGGGTGAATGGCGCGATCGCGGCCTGATCCACTATCAGCAGGGGTTGCTCGATCAGGCTCGACTTGATCTAGAGCGCTACCTCCACCAGCAGCCCGACGCTAGCGATGCCTTTGAGATTCGCCGGGTGATTGAGCAAATCGAGCGCGTGCAAGATGAACCATGACCAACACCCTCAAAGCTCCCCAACAGAAACCTGAATCGCCTAAAACCGACGCATCGCCTCTGCTGACGTTTTACCGCTCGTCAATGGGCAAAAAGCTGATCACCGGGTTCACCGGGCTGGCGCTGGTAACCTTTGTGCTGGTGCACATGGCCGGCAATCTGCTGCTGTTTGTTGGTCGCGATGCCTACAATGCCTACGCTCTGCTAGTGAGCAACTTTCATGTTGTCTACTACACCTTTGAGCTGGCGCTAGCGGCGATCGTGGTGCTCCACGCCTGGGTTGGCATCGAGATTTTTTGGCGCAAGCGGCAGGCGCGGCCTGAGGGCTACAGCACCTACGAATCGGCGGGCGGCAATAGCTACCAAACCCTCAGCTCGCGCACCATGATTATTACCGGCTTAGCACTGGCGGTGTTTTTAGTCATTCACCTGCGGACGTTTAGGTTTGGCACCTACTACCCCACCGAGCTAGGCGGCGACACCGTGCGCGACCTGGCCCGGCTGGTGATTGAAAAGTTCCAGGAGCTGCCCTACGTGGTGGGCTACACCGTCATTTTGGTGCTGCTGGCCTCTCACCTGCGCCACGGGTTTTGGAGCGCGCTGCAATCGATGGGGCTATTAGACAGAGGAATTCGGCCTTTGGCCTACGGAACGAGTGCGGTGGTTGGCGTTGGCATTGCGGCAGGCTTTTTGCTGCTGCCCTGGGCGGTCTATTTGGGTTGGGTGAGCTAAGCGTGAATCGTGAACTCGCTTCGCATCGGCTAAGCGAGTCCAGCAGAAAATCGCTCGTACTTGTTTCGCGCCGGCCTGCACTTGCTTTACGTTGGCCCGTACTTGCTTCGCGTTGGCCTGCACTTGCTTCGCGCTGACCTGTACTTGCTTATCACCGGGCTGTGATTACTTGTTACCAGGCTGTGATTCCTGGTGCCCAGACTCTGTCTGGGTATCAATCTGGTAGGGCTCTACCACCAGTAGGGTGAGCACTGCCCACCTTCCACCTGCCTCTCACCAGGGATTTTGATGGGAAGAGTTTGGTGGTGAGTGAATGTGTAGGGTAGTGGGCAATGCTTGGACATGGCTTGATAATACCCGGAGTTTGACTCGTGATGTGAACGGCTACCGGAGAATCACGAATGCATGGTCTATATCGTAATAATTCGGCTGATGCTGCGACGACTTACAAAAAATCGTCGAACATGGAAATAAAGAACGCTTAATTCTCGTTTACAAACATTTTCTAATGAATATTGGTAGCTACTGCCCTAACAGGCGTGTGCAGTTTCTAGCGATTCTTTTGATGCGGTATTTACCACATCGGAAGAATCACCCATGACCCGTTCTAAAATATCCTCTGATAAGGTTACAAATGCTTGAGATTTTCGCTGACGGGGACGGGGCAAGGGGATGGGCATATCTAGCGCTATCTGACCATGTTCGATTAAGAGAACGCGATCGCCCAGTGCCACCGCTTCCTCCACATCATGAGTGATCAGAAAAACAGAAAATTGTTGTTTTTGCCAAATTTGTTCAATCAACCGCTGCATTTCAATCCGTGTGAGTGCATCCAATGCCCCTAACGGTTCATCCAACATCAGCAGGTGAGGGTTTCGCACCAGTGCTCTAGCAAGGGCGACCCGCTGTTTCTGCCCACCGGATAGAACGGATGGGAATTCGTGAGCGCGATCGCCTAACCCAACTTGTTCCAATGCCTGTTGTGCGAGTTGTCGCCAGTTTTTCTGTTGCAGTCCTATGCCAACGTTGTCTAAAACGCGCTGCCAGGGAAGCAGGCGATCATTTTGAAACATCGTGCAGGTAGTTTTGTTGCGCCTCTTTAAGGGCATTTCGTCTACCAAAATACCGCCATCTGTGGGCTGTTCAAATCCCGCAATTAAGCGCAGAAGAGTACTTTTGCCACCACCACTGCGTCCAACAATTGCCACAAATTCTCCGGGGGCAATGTCTAAATCTAAATCTTGTAAAACTGCCTTTTGTCCATAGGTCTTTGTTAAACCCATGATTTTTACATCTGCACCGTTCGTCCGATTCATGGTGATATACCTTGTTGAAAAGCTGGATTGAAAAGTTGATAAAAATGTGTTTGAGTAGGGGCGAAGCATTCGCATCGAAAATCTTAAATCTTAACTTCAATTTTCTAATGCGAATGCTTCGCCCCACAGGATATCAATCAAACCGATTGATAGTTGGGATTCCACTTCAACCATTTCTTTTCAAGTGTACGAGTGATACTGTCTGCCAACTTGCCCAACATGGCGTACATGAGAATGCTAAGAACGACGACATCCGTTTGCATAAACTCACGAGCATTCATCGCCATATATCCAATTCCAGAGTCAAGCGTAATGGTTTCAGCCACAATTAGCGTTAACCACATGATGCCAAGTGCATAACGCACCCCAACTAAAATGGAACCCAATGCACTGGGAAAAATCACTTTGCTAAACAAATTCCATCCGCGTAACCCATAAGACTTTGCCATTTCAATGAGTTCAGGATTGACGGTGCGAACCCCATGAAACGTGTTGAGATAAATGGGGAAAAACACCCCTAACGCAACTAAAAATATTTTCGATTCTTCTCCAATACCAAACCATAGGATGACTAGCGGAATTAAGGCTAAGTGGGGAATGTTGCGGATCATTTGGACCGAAGTGTCCAATGCTTTTTCGGCAGGACGGGAAACTCCATTGAGTAAGCCTAATGCGAAACCGATTACCCCTCCAATGGAAAATCCAATAATGGCACGAATCGTGCTAATCATCAGATTGCGAGATAGTTCTCCCGTTTGGGCAAGACGAATCCCTGCAACAACGACATCCGATGGTGCAGGTAAGACTCTAGTTGAGAGCCAGCCAAACTTCACCAGCATTTGCCAAAGAATCAGCAAAACGATGGGCAAAATCCAGGGGACGAATTTCCCGATCGCCTCCTTTGTTCCCCGTTGCATATCTAAATTCCTGTGTCGTTGCAGTGTTGTCATAGGTTTAGGATATTAGCGATCGTTTTCACGTTGGCTGATGGGCTGTTGCTCCATCCAAGCTACCTGCTGCACATCAATTTGTTTGGGAATCAATTTAAGCCGATAAAAGGTGTCCGCTAGTTCTTGCTGATAGGCAATCACTTCTGGCGTGATTGGGTTCAAACCATAGCTGGTTCGAGCAGAAACTTGTTCCAGCACATCTACATCAATACCCAGCAGCGGTGAGATGAGCGTAGCAACCTCTCTGGGACGCGGTTTTGCCCATTTAGCCGTTTCAGCAATCACCTCTAAGACAATCTTGAGGCGATCGGGATGGGTTTGAGCAAAGTGCTGTGAAGACAGAAAAAACTCGCGATTTGCCACAATATCTTGCCCGTCTGTGAGGATGCGCGCATCGGTTGCGTGTTCTGCCGCAGCAAAGTAGGGGTCCCAAATTGCCCAGGCATCCACATTTTTTTGTTCAAAGGCAGCTCGTGCATCCGCTGGCGGCAAGAAAACGGGTTTCACAGCGGTATAGTCCAGCCCGGCTTTTTCTAACGCTTTAACGACAAAGTAATGGACATTGGAGCCTTTGTTAAACGCAATCTTTTTTCCCTTTAAGTCAGCAATTTCACGAATGGGGGAATCCGGCGGCACCAAAATTGCCTCCCCTTTTGGATTAGGTGGCTGAGTCCCAACGTAGAGGAGCAAAGCGCCTGCGGCTTGAGCGTTAACTGGGGGAGCTTCTCCGGTATGTCCAAAATCAAGCCGACCTGCGTTGAGTGCCTCTAACAATTGAGGTCCAGTTGCAAACTGGTTCCAACGGACGGTTACACCCAAGGGTTGTAATTGCTTTTCGATCGCCCGCTGCATTCTGACAATGCTTAACGTTCCATATTTTTGGTGTCCGACTCGAACAACTTGCTCTCGGTCAAGACCAAAACTAAATTGGGGAAACGCAACGTATCGGCTAAGATTGCCAGCATTGCAAGCAGAAAGAACGAAACTTAAACTCAGAGCGATCGCAAACACACTCCAGAACGATTGGGGCGATCGCAATCGACTCCAGAAGATATGCAACGAAGTGAATAGGATCTGAGCGAGGAACATATTACGTCACAAGGGAATAAGGGGAGCAACCGCCGCTTGATGTTTTTTAATCCAATTTTCTGCCCATTGAAACTGCACTCTGGCTCGACGCGCAGCTTCTTCATCTTTAGGGCGATCACCCACATACCAGATATTTTGGGGTGTACAATTATGTTGCACCATTGCTAAACTCAACATCCCCGCGCCGGTTTACGGTACTGTTCCGACCACTTTGCTTTACTATGGTTATGAACATTGTGACGAGTCACGCGAAAACATTTTTTGCCTTCAAAGTTAGGACAAAAGTAAATTTCTTTTAGCTGCGGAAATAATTCCAGTGTGTATTGCTGTTCTTCAATACATCTTTGAATAGACTTATAGCCTGCTGCAACACCACCCTGATTGGTAATGCCAGCAATAGCCCACTCGTCTGAATAGGAATGAGATGCAACGTCAGGCCCTACAATGATTTGCTGATCTTGAGGATGCTGAAAATACCGTTTCCTGTTGAGTGGTTCTCGAATTGTACCGTCTAAGCCCACAAGCAATCGGCGCATTGTTCCGACTAATCATCTTCACAGTACAAACATCCTAAATAACAAATCATGCTCCTGCCTCCTACTAATGGGATGACTATTGGAGCGATCGCCATACCTCCAAAGACCGTGTAATGAAGGTAATTGCTCAACTGGGTTGACAGGTACCGGCGAGTGAGCGAGGGTGGTAGACTTTTGCCATGAAAGACCTGCCGCCGTTAGAAGGCCTCAGTGCGATCGCGTTCTTCGCTGTAGGTTGGGTTGCTCTGCACCAACCTTTCCCGGCAAACAAACTTCGCTATCAACCTCCAATTTATCGAAGTCACAGTTGCTCTTGTAGATTGCAAACCCAAAAGCTGCTGAATAAACACCCAGCGAGAGAGCTTATCCAGCTGTTTTGACACTTAATACATAGTTAGGCTTACAGTTTGCTATCGGTGAAAATCCTGTGGGTTGTCGATTTTGTGTTGCGCCATTCGACTAACGAGAGCAAGCACACAATCCACAAAGGAGCAGCAAATGCGCAACCAGAGTTCTCAAACAGTCCCGACCATCACTGCCTTTGAACAGTCGCCCGATCGCGGACAGGGGCTAGCGCGTGACATGCCCGTGCGCTGGGCGCTCGAGGAAGTGGGTCAGCCCTACGACGTTCGTCTCATTTCATTCAATGCGATGAAGGAAGCTACCCATCGTGCGCTTCATCCCTTCGGGCAAATATCAACCTACGAAGAAGGTGGTCTCGCCTTGTTCGAGTCGGGGGCGATCGTGTTCCATATCGCGGAGCGCCATGCCGGTCTTCTGCCACAGGATGCGAATGCCCGAGCGCGCGCCATCACTTGGATGTTTGCAGCGATCGCCACGGTGGAGCCGCCCGTCGTTCAGCGCGAAGCCGCGATGTACTTGGAACGCGACAAGACCTGGTATGAGGAGCGTCTGCCCCTCGTCGAGGATCGCATCCGTAGCCGGTTAGATGACCTTGCTAATCGGCTTGGTGATGCCGATTGGCTCGACGATGGGTTCAGCGCTGGTGACCTACTGATGGTGCAGGTGCTGCGCAGACTGAGCGGCTCGGGTATTTTGGAGCAATATCCGACCCTCGCCGCCTACGTCGCCCGTGGCGAAGCGCGGCCTGCCTTCAAACGTGCTTTTGACGCCCAATTGGCAGTTTTCACTGGGCAAGTCGCCGGCTGATGAACGTTTGCCTACAGCGGCCTACCCATGTGAGGACATCAGCCAATGAGAAGAGGCTGAGAAGAGGCAAACAATAGATCTATACCTTGATCGAGGTCTATTTCATCAACTTCTTCAACTCATTCGCATTTTGAAGAGCATACCCTTCAGCATCATTATTAAAGTAAGCATAAACATCAATATTCTGAGCGAGAAAAGACTGAATTTGCTCTGCCCAACGCATTAGCTCAGACTGGTCGTATGCGATCGCAGATTGCCCATGGTGAAATCGTAGATACGTCCACAATGCTGTTAATCGCACATCGAGCGGAACAGTTGGACTAATGGGCAAACAAAGCGCAAGTTGCGATCGCTCTAGCTGTTCGTATACTTTCGGGATTAACCAGCTTGGATGCCGAAATTCCATAGTATAACGGCAATTTTGATAGGATTGTAGCACCTCTAGAAATGCCTCAAGGCGCTCCAGATCAAGATGCCAGTTAGGAGGAAATTGAAACAGAATCACCGCTAGCTTTTCTTGCAGTCCGCAAGCCGCCTCGATTAATCGTGCAAGTGGTTCTTGGGGGTCTTTGAGCTTTTTGAGGTGTGTTAGATAACGGCTTGCTTTGACAGCAAACAAAAAATCGTCTGGGGTTTGGTCATGCCAAGTGGCGAAGGTCGATCGCGGAGGCAACCGATAAAAAGAAAAATTAACTTCAACGGTTGAGAAGTGCTGAGCGTAGAATCCTAACTGTTGTTTACTTGGCAGTTTAGCTGGATAAAATCGTTCTACCCAGTGTTTGTAATTCCATCCACTTGTGCCGATTTCTAACGTACTCATGAGTCAACAAATGCCCTGTCTTTAAAGATCTCTAGAGATATGCTGAATGTGACCTCAGCTCAAAATTTTGTCTAAAGCGTTCGGAAACCAAAGAGGATTTGCATCAAACGGTTTTAGACAACGAATAATGGTTTCAGCAGCATCTATCAAAGCCAATATCGTCATCGCCTTGACTCAGCAGTTTCGCTAGTTCTTTTTCGAATTGAAGGGACGACAGTAACTTGGTGATTTGCTTGGTTAAGCGAGATTTTTGCTAGACCAAATTGCTCGATCGCCCAAGCATTTGTTGATAGATGCAGACTAATCTGGGCAGCTCGATACTGGCTAGAGCTCGATGCCAACGCCGCAGGTAAGAGTAATTGATCAGCTAGATGAAGATCAACGGGCATTCCAGCCTTGTGGAAATCTAGAAATTCTTGAACTGCGATCGCTGCCACTTCTTCGGCAGGTAATCCAAGTTTTCCAATGGCTCCAAAGCCTGCTCTTGTTTGTTCATAGTCGGCGGTCAGAAAAATGCCAGCCCCTGCACCCACACCCTTTAATCGTCGTGCTTCCACTTGTGCTTTAAGTTGAGCTTCCTCTAACAAGTTTTCTACACGACGTGCCATGCGCTGGGGAATGTGAGACGGGAGTTCAGTAGCGATCGCGAGTCCTTTAATCTGCTGTAGAGATCCACGCTCTAGTAACTGAATCGGCTTGAGAGAACCAACACTACCCCCACCGCCGCTCACTCGGAGTTGAATTTCACCGCCTCCGCGTGGATACCAGCCCCAAGCCAGGATTTCAACCTCTGCCTGAACTCCCATACGCTGCAAGGCGGGCAAATACACTTGCTCAATATATGAAGCAGGTGGGCTGAAGGGAATGAATGTCCCCCCTTTTAACGTTACGGTTGAGTTGCCTGCTGTCAATGCTAGGGGAAGTAAAACAGTTTGCAGAATGAGCGTTACGGCTCCGGCTGATCCAGTTCCCAGGGTTTCAGCCACATCAAAGGTATAGTTTCCGGCTTGGACTGGTTGTGTCGGAATAAACTCTAGTTGAGTCGAACCAACAGTGTCACCGATAAGTTTTGCCTGACAAAGCACTGCTGCCGCTCTGACTGCGGTGAGATGTTGGATCGCGAGTCCCGGCTTTGCCCGTCGGGCGCGAACGCGATCGATCCGAATTGGCTGTCCTGTAATCGCCGCTAAACTGAAGCTTGTTCGCAGAATTTGTCCCCCACCTTCGCCGTAGGAACCATCAATTTGTAACATATTAAATATCTAGAATGACTTGTGTGCTCCAACCTGTATCGGTCTTTTTCAGTTCAAACTGATGCAGTGTTATCGCTTTAACATCTACTCGCTGGTGATGTCGATCGCGATCCAATTGTTCGCCTTGGGTAGTTGCGCTCAGATGATAAATCGATGCCTGTTCTTCGATCTGAACCTGTCGTGTCCTCAGTAAAAGTAGTTCGCTGTCTTTGTAGTAGACAAACTCTTGTAAAAAGTTGAATAACAATAAGTCGAGGGCATCTTCTTCTAGATTGAACGTGCGCGTTTGGGAGAGTGCGATCGCGTCGAGATTTTCAATCATCGTGTTCATTACCGCATCCCCAGCCGCCTTGAACACTTCCTCCAAAGTGGTCCCCCAGGCATGGAAGGCAATATCTGCCGTTGCAACCTCCTCTAGAAATTCGTAAGGCATGGGGCTATTCTCCTGACGCGCGTTCACAAGATTGCAGGCGATCGCAAATATCAGATTGAGACTGACTCACTTGTTTGCCAATAAAGACCAGTTCTGTCGCAGGAGCATCAAACGGCTCTAAATCCCAGCGTCCCGCCACAAAGTTGAAGAGATGCGCACCCTCCGGAAATTGAATGAATCCTTTTGCTCGATAGACATCAGAAACAAGCGAATCTGCAAAGGTTTCAAAACAAGCGCGATCGTAAACCAATTGAGAGGTGTAGCTAAACGATTCAAACTCTATCTGATGTTGATGATGCGGAGCAGGTTGTAATCGTTCTCGACCAATACCAAACAATAGATCCAGATCAACTTGGCACCGTTCGGTGCGAACAATAACCACCACTTCATTAAATGACTGAAGTTTATGGATAATGGTTTCTAACTCAGTTTCCGTCACCAAATCAACTTTGTTCAACAGAATCAGGTCAGCCGATTCAATTTGAATCCGGGTGGTATGCCCAATTTGGGGATACGCGACTAGTCCATCGGCATCCACCACGGTGACAACCCCATCGAGCCGCACTTGGGGCAAGCTTTCTTGAATATCAAACACCAACGCATCCGGTTCCGCCACGCCCGTTGTTTCCACAATGATCTGATCCGGATTGACGGTTGCAATAATTTCATCCACCGCTGCTTCAAATTCACCCAGCAGGGAACAGCAGACGCAACCGCCGCCTAAATCTGCCATTTCAACATTCTTGCCTTGCAGAATTTTAGCGTCGATCGCAATCTCGCCAAACTCATTCATCAGAATCGCCAGTTTGCGAGGCACCATGCTCAGGATGTGGCGCAGTAGTGTTGTTTTGCCGCTTCCCAGCGGTCCTGTCACAACGGTTAATGGGGTGCGTCTTGGCATAATTCACCCCTTAATGTTCCCGATCGGCGTTAGCTTTGCGACTCGTTGACTAATACCTGCCAGTTCTGCCGCTTCGATCACTTCATCTACGTCTTTGTAAGCGCCGCCTGCTTCCTCTGCTAGTCCTGAGTAAGAGGTACTGCGAACGTAGATGCCCCGTTGCTGCATTTGCTTTTGTAGTACATCTCCGCGCCACATTTTCCGAGCTTTCGTTCGACTCATGCTGCGTCCGCTCCCGTGAGCCGTGCTATAGAACGTTTGATCGCCAGTCGCAACTCCCGTGAGCAAGTAGGAGCCCGTTTCCATGCTGCCACCAATGATTACGGGTTGTCCTGTTTCTTTGTAGCGTTCTGGGAGATCAGCCATTTCAGGAGCAAAGGCGCGAGTGGCTCCTTTGCGGTGAACCAGCAGCGATCGCTCCTTGCCATCTACAAAATGCTTTTCTAACTTCGCGGTGTTGTGCGACACATCATAAACAAGCTGCATTCCCAGATCTTCTGCCGATTGCCCAAACACTTGAGAAAACACTTCTCGAATTCGATGCAAAATGACCTGGCGATTGGCAAACGACATATTGATGCCACACTTCATCGCGGCAAAATAGGCTTGCCCTTCGGGAGAATCAAAGGGGGCACAGGCGAGTTCTCGATCGAGAATCTTAATCCCATACTTGCTATCCATGACTTTAAGAAATCTGAGCAAGTAATCGGTTGCAACTTGATGCCCAAAGCCTCGACTTCCGCAGTGGAACATGATCACCACTTGATCAGATTTGGTAATCCCCATCTGCTTTGCCAACACGTTGTCAAAAACGTTTTCTCGCTTGGCAACTTGAATTTCCAGATAGTGATTTCCTGATCCCAACGTGCCAATTTGATGAACCCCGCGATCGATCGCTTTCTCACTGATTTTGCTGGCATCGGCTCCCTTGATACACCCCTGTTCTTCCATGAATTCCAGGTCATCTTCCCAGCCATAGCCATTGTTGATGCACCATTGCGCGCCTTGCTCAACCACCTTGCGAAAGTCGTTGCGCGCGAGTTTTACAAAACCAGTGCTACCGACTCCCGCCGGAACGCGATCGTACAGCTTATCGACCAGTTCCTTCAAATGAGGCTTCACGTCTTTATACGTTAAGTTCGTCGTCACCAGCCGCATTCCACAATTGATATCAAACCCAATGCCGCCCGGAGAAATGACACCTCCTTGCTCGATGTCCATTGCGGCAACGCCCCCGATCGGAAAGCCATAGCCAAAGTGACCATCGGGCATACAAAGTGCATATTTCGTGATTCCAGGCAGCGTTGCCACATTCGTAATTTGGTCATAAACGGCATCATCGAGTTCTCGGATCAGCTTTTCTGTGCCATAAAGTCGCGCAGGCACCCGCATCCCCGCTTTGTAGGATGTAGGAATTTCCCAAATCACATCAGAAACTTGCTTTAAGACCTCGATCGGAGCCATCGCATCACCTTCCCAGGGCCTACAGCTTGATCTTGGCGAGCCATACGACATCACGTTTATATCGAATGGAGGATCTGAGCGAACACTAATTTTTCCTCGATCGAGCTTTGGAAGCCCATGCGTCGGCTTCTGAGGTTCGCGTGTCCGCTTCTGAGGCTCATGCCTCAGCTTTGAGAGTTCGTGGGTCAGCTCTGAAAGCTCGTACGTCAGCTTCGGAAGCTCAGGGGTGAGCCTTGGGAGGTTGGAGGGAGTGCGATCGTAAGTGGAGCGAAGCTTGCGTAGGGAGAGTGCGATCGCCCAGCCTTACCCCTTACTTGCAGTCAACCTTGACGAACAACCGCACCAGAGCAATGCTCTGGATCAAATAGCAGGGATAGAATAGCGAGTGTGGCAATGCATTTGACATAACCATGATCGATTGGTCTACTTGCCCAGCCGTTGAGCGAGACCCACAGCGTGTTAGCGGGGCTTGGCTTTTTTGCGGAACGCGTGTAGCAGTATCGGCCCTATTCGAGAATCTGGAAGACGGTAGCAACGCTGGGGAATTCGTTCAATGGTTCCCTGGTGTAACGATTGAGCAGGTTCGGGCCGTGCTTGAACACGTAGCTCGCAGCGCAGCGGCTGCCTAGATGCGTATTTTGTTTGACCAAGGTACTCCCGTACCGCTCAGGTCTCGCCTGCGTAGTCATGCCGTTGTTACGACCTACGAAAAAGGTTGGGCTACGTTGCGCAATGGTGAGCTGCTAGATGCGGCTGAGGTAGAAGGCTTCGAAGTTTTTGTAACTACCGACCAGAACCTGCGGTATCAACAGAATCTGAGTACCAGAAAATTTGCTGTTGTCGTGCTGAGTACAACAAGCTGGCCACGCATCAAGCAAAAGGCAGCCTTGATTGAATCGACAATCAATAATGCGATCGCTGGGCAAGTGAGTTTTGTGCAAGTGCCGTAGCATTCAACATCATGGTGCAACTGTGGCTGAGCCATGCGCCATCGTGAACAGGCCGACAGGTCTAAAATAAAGGCATAAGCCGCGCCTCATCTTCCCCACATCCCCATGCTCGACCCCCGCATTCCCGCTGGCCCGCTCAATCAAAAATGGAGCGATTTTAAGGATCACTGCCGCCTAGTCAGTCCCAAAAATAAGGCCAAACACACCATTCTGATTGTCGGCACCGGGCTAGCGGGGGCCTCGGCAGCGGCGACCCTGGCCGAGCTGGGCTACAACGTCAAAAGCTTCTGCATTCAAGACTCGCCGCGCCGCGCCCACAGCATTGCTGCCCAGGGGGGCATCAACGCCACCAAAAACTACACCAACGACGGCGACAGCGTGTGGCGGCTGTTCTACGACACCATCAAAGGCGGCGACTACCGCTCTCGTGAGGCCAATGTGCATCGCTTGGCGGAAATCAGCAGCGGCATTATCGACCAATGCGTGGCCCAGGGCGTGCCCTTCGCGCGGGAATACGGTGGCCTGCTCGACAACCGCTCCTTTGGCGGTGCCCAGGTGTCGCGCACGTTTTACGCCAAGGGGCAAACGGGGCAGCAGCTGTTGCTGGGGGCCTATAGCGCCATGATGCGCATGGTGCAGGCAGGCAAGATCGAGGTGTATGCTCGCCGCGAAATGCTGGAGCTGGTGGTAGCTGACGGTAAGGCGCGGGGCATTGTGGTGCGCAACCTGGTAACGGGGGAGTTGGAGCGCTACGCTGGGGATGCGGTGCTGTTGTGTACTGGGGGCTACGGCAACGTCTATTACCTCTCGACCAACGCCAAGAACTCCAACGTGACGGCAGCCTGGCGCTGCCATCGGCGCGGGGCCTACTTTGCCAACCCCTGCTACACGCAGATTCATCCCACCTGCATTCCGGTGTCGGGCGATTATCAGTCTAAACTCACGCTGATGAGCGAGGGATTGCGTAACGATGGGCGAGTGTGGGTGCCACTGAAGGCTGGGGATACTCGCCATCCTGACGACATTCCCGATGGCGAGCGTGACTATTACTTAGAGACCCGCTACCCTGCCTTCGGCAACCTGGTGCCCCGTGACGTGGCCTCGCGCAACTCTAAGGCGATGACTGACGAGGGGCGCGGTGTAGGAGAGACTGGGCTAGCAGTGTATCTGGATTTTCGGGACGCGATCGCAGCCCAAGGCCGTGACACTATCGCCGCCCGCTACGGCAATCTGTTCGACATGTACCAGCGGATCTCGGGTGAGAACCCCTACGAGACGCCCATGCGCATCTATCCCGCTGTGCACTACACCATGGGTGGGTTGTGGGTTGACTACCACCTGATGAGCACAATCCCCGGTTTGTTTGTGCTGGGTGAAGCAAATTTCTCTGACCACGGCGCGAACCGGCTTGGGGCGAGTGCGCTGATGCAGGGGTTAGCGGATGGCTACTTTGTGATTCCCTACACGCTGGGCGACTACATTGCAGGGCAGTCTTTCCCCGCTGTGAGCACCAACGACGATGCTTTTGGGGAGGCGGAAGCCAGCGCCAAGGCCCGCATTACCAAGCTGCTGAGCATTCAGGGTAGCAAGACGGTGATGGAGTTTCATCGCGAGCTGGGCCGCATTGTGTGGGATCAGGTGGGCATGGCGCGCAATCGTGAGGGGCTGGAGAGTGCGATCGCCCAGATTCAAGACCTGCGGGCTGAGTTTTGGCAAAACCTCAAAATTCCTGGGGAAGCCAACACCCTAAACAAAAACCTGGAGTTTGCCGGGCGCGTGGCCGACTTTATCGACCTGGCAGAGCTGATGGCCCGCGATGCTCTGCAACGGGAAGAATCCTGCGGCGGTCACTTTCGCGAAGAGTATCAAACTCCCGATGGCGAGGCTAAGCGCGACGACGAGCACTTTGCCTTTGTGGCGGCGTGGGAGTATGCAGGGGAAGGGCGGATGCCCCAACTGCATCGGGAAACTCTCGATTTTGAGAATGTGCAGCTCACCCAGCGCAGTTATAAGTAAAGTCGTTTAGTTAAGATGCTTTAGGTCGATAGGCAAAGACATCAACTGCGATCGATCGGCTAGGTTCGCTTTCCCCGTGTAGCATCGCACGAACGTTCTCTGTCGCTTCTCGACTAAACACCTCTTCTCCACAGTTTTCACACACTGTAGCCGGGATATTTTCAACCAAGTAAAATTTATCACCTAGGCGAAAAACTTCAGTTGTATAAATTTTGCTTGACTCCTTAGAGCCGCAAACGTGACATTGAAACATCATCACCTCCGAGTTCTAAAGTTGATCCAACTTATCTCATCCGGCTCGTAGATGGTGACAATTCTCACCACATCCGATTCCATTCGCGATATCTGTATATGTAAAGCACGTTGGGCATTTGTGAACCCTAGAACTAAGCAACTAGGAGAATATTTATCATCTGGGTAATCCTCAATAATTTCCAGATTGCTTGCTGTTTCACAAATCTCGCGGTCGCTAATGTTTCGCTCGATTGTTCTCTTGAAGGCATGGCGTGTAAACTCAAACTTCCCTGCCTCCAACTGCCTTTGAATTTCAGGAAAAGATTTCATTCAGCGCTAGTTGGAGAAGACGCCTGCACCATACCGACTTAAGTGCCCTCTGTAGATGGCTAAATACATTTTAGACCACCCTACCGCAGCACTCCTGAAGCCGCTTTAAACCAATCCTGTTTTCAACACCCCCACTACCCGTCTACCCACCACCCACTACCCATCCACCCATTACCCCTCACCCACCTGAACCGCTGGGCGAATACTGCGGTAGCGATCCTGACGAATCCAATCCAGCACGGCCTGAATTTCGACCGACTTTTCGCCCAGAGTATTTAGCACGTGAGAGCCCAGCTCTAGGGCCGCCTCAAACTCAGGCTGCACCACCTCCCTGGCACCCAGCTGGGTGAGCACGTCAATCTCTTCGTTGTTGTGCGATCGCGCAATGATATCCAGCTCAGGGGCTCTAAGCAGCGCCCGTTGCAGCACTAGGCGGGTCGTCGTTGGGTCAGGCAGAGTAATAGCCAGGGCCTTAGCGGTTTCTAGAGAGGTTTTCTCTAGCACCAGCTCGCTGTCGGCATCGCCGTAGACAAAGGGAATTTGCACCAGGGGCGCATGGCGGTTGCGCAGGCGCTGAATCGCGGTTTCGCTGTTTTCGACCACCAGCACCGAATAGCCTCGGCTGAGCAGCACATTGACCAGCACCTCGCCCACCCGGCCATAGCCCGCCACAATCACGTGGTCGTGAATATCGCCAGGTACCGACAGCAGTTTGGGTTCTTCAGCCTGGTCGAGAAAGTCTTTCACCACCGGCAGATTGTGCAACCAGTCAGATACCTTGGGGGCCAGGTTAATCCACAGCGGGGTGAGCATGAGGGAAATAGCAATCGTGCCCAGCAGCAGGGAGTAGCGCTCCTCGTTAATCAGCCCGAGCTCTAGCCCCATCAGCGCTAGCACAAAGGAAAATTCACCAATTTGGTTGAGCCCAAAGCTCGCCCTCACGGCCGTTTTCAGCGAATAGCCAAACCCCAGCACAATCGGCAAAATAATCAGCGCCTTGCCCACCATAATCAGCGCCACCAGCTCCAAAATTCTGCCCAGGTCGCTGAGGATCAGATGGGGGTCGATCAGCATGCCGATGGAGGCAAAAAACAGGCAGGCAAAGGTGTCACGCAGGGGTAAAATCTTGCCCAAAGCCTGGTCGGCGTAGTCGATTTCAGAAATCATCAGGCCAGCGACGAAGGCCCCCATGGCGATCGAAAGGCCCAGGAATGAGGTGATCCAGGCAACGCTTAGGCAGAGGGCGACCACGGTGAGCAAAAACAGCTCGCTGCTCTCAGTGGCGGCAATGTGCTGAATTAGCTGGGGCACTACCCAGCGTCCCAGGGCGATCGCCCCCGCCAAAAACAGCCCAAACTTGAGCGCTGCGATCGCCAGCGCTGGCCCCAGGGCATCGGGCTGGTTGAGCACCGGCAGCACCGCCAGCATCAGCCCCAGGGCAATGTCTTGGGAAATCAGCAGCCCCAGCATCACCTGGCCATGCACGGTGGCAGTTTCACCGCGATCGGTGAGGGTTTTGAGCACCACCGCCGTAGAAGATAGCGATAGCACCAACCCCAAAAAAAAGCCCTGAAGCGGGGAGTTGGCCGTGCCCGACAGCAGCGACACCGAGCACACTAGCAGCGTGGTCAGCCCTATCTGCAAAAAGCTGCCCTTGAGGGCGATATCTTTGACTCGCTTGAGCTCTGTCAGTGAAAACTCGACCCCTAGGGCAAACAGCAAAAAGGCAATGCCCACCTCCGCCAGACCCTGAATTTGCTCCACATCGGTTTGTAGCCCCAGGCCAAAGGGGCCAATGACCAGCCCGGTAACGAGGTAGCCCAACAGCGCCGGTTGTTTGAGTCGATGGGCAATATAGCCGCCAATAGCAGAGGCCCCCAGGGCCAGGGTTAAATCGAGGACAAAGTTCGGTTCAGCGGTCATACAGGATCACGTTAGGGCATTGAAAATTAGAACGTCTTACAAAGCCCCCTGCATGAGTAGACGCAGGGGGCTGAAAACAGCCAAAAATAGCAGCTTGAGTTAACAAGGGCTAGATGTTGCCCCGGCTAACCGCTCAGTCAATCGAAAGGAGCGAGATCCCCGACTTCTATTGTCACTAATAAGTGGTGTGCGCGCTATCAACTGGGCTGAGTTAAATTAACCCCTAGTTAATATTTCCTGGTTCTGCGATCGCGCCCTTGCCCCATCCTGCCTAGAGCGATCCCCGCCGATCCTTGCGATCGCGACACCCCAGCCCTTGACGCTGCTTTGCAACGCAGTTACTATGCGTGTGTTGTGCAATCTTGCGCCATCCCCGTTCGATGTTGTCTTTGCAGCTATCCCTCGCTCCTCTCTTCAGCCTGCTACTAGGGCTGGGACTGCTGCTGCGCCTTGGGCGCAACTAAATTTTGAAATAAAGGCGAAATGCCCTGAATAGCTCGACTCCCCAGGTCACAGGTTTTCCTTAGACCTAGCTACCGCTGGGGAATTTAGGTGCTGTTACCCGGCTCGACCGGGGTGCAGGGCATTGGGTATACGGCCCACCTTCAACCCTGTACCTTGTACCTGAAACCCTTTCTTGCCCCTAAAACCCTTCTTCTCACCCCTGTCATAGTCAGTGACTAGGCAAGCTTTTTTACTGCTGAAATTTTAGAGACAAAATCCATGTTGACCAATCCCGCCGAAAAGTATCGCCCCTTTGCGTCGATCGCATTGCCGGATCGCACTTGGCCTAGCCAGGTGATCGCCAAACCCCCAATCTGGCTCAGCACTGACCTGCGCGACGGCAACCAGGCGCTAATTGAGCCGATGTCTGTCGAGCAAAAGCTGCGCATGTTTGAGCTACTGGTGGCGATCGGCTTTAAGGAAATTGAGGTAGCGTTTCCGTCGGCTTCGGAGACCGACTTTAACTTTGTGCGCCGCCTGCTCGAAGAAGACCGCGTGCCTGACGACGTGGAAATTCAGGTGTTAACCCAGGCGCGGGAAGACTTGATTCGCCGCACCTTTGATTCCCTTGAGGGAGCCAAGCGGGCGATCGTCCACGTCTACAACGCTACGGCCCCGGTGTTTCGGCGGGTAGTGTTTCGCAACGACTCAGCCGCAACGATCGCATTGGCAGTAAACGCCGCTACGCTGATCCGCGACTTAGCGGCAGAGCAAGCTGCAACCCAGTGGCGCTTTGAATATTCGCCGGAGGTGTTTTCGCAAACCGAGTTGGAGTTTGCGCGAGATATTTGCAACGCGGTGTTGGAAGTTTGGCAGCCGACGCCCGATCGCAAAGCCATCATCAACCTGCCCGCCACGGTGGAAAGCGCCACCCCCAACGTCTTTGCTGACCAGGTGGAATGGATGGACCGCCATCTCGCCTACCGCGATAGCGTCGATTTGAGCGTGCACAACCACAACGATCGGGGCTGTGCGATCGCCGCCGCCGAGCTGGGCCAAATGGCCGGGGCTGACCGGGTCGAGGGCTGCTTGTTTGGCAACGGCGAGCGCACCGGAAATGTCGATATCGTCACCCTGGCGTTGAACCTCTACACCCAAGGCATTCATCCAGGGCTAGATTTCTCGCACATTAACGAGGTGGCTCGCATTGTCGAAGACTGCACTCAGCTGCCCATTCACCCCCGCCATCCCTACGTGGGCGACCTGGTGTTCACCGCATTTTCGGGCTCCCATCAGGATGCGATTCGCAAAGGCTTTGCGGCTCGCAACCCAGAGGATCTGTGGGACATGCCCTACCTGCCCCTCGACCCTGCTGACCTGGGTCGCTCCTACGAGTCAGTGGTGCGAGTGAACAGCCAGTCGGGCAAGGGAGGCATTGCCTTTTTGCTAGAGCGCGACTACAACCTCAGCCTGCCCCGCCGCTTGCAGATTGAGTTTAGCCAGATAGTGCAGCGCGCTATGGATGCCACCGGCAAAGAAATGACCGCGCCCATGCTGTGGGATCTCTTTGAGCAGGAGTATCTGCGGGTCAACTTGCCGTTCAAATACATCAGCCACCACTGGCAGGATGATGAAACGCCATCGGCCATTTCCACAACCTTGGAATGTAGCGACGTAAGGCTCACCCGAGCAGGCCATGGCAACGGCCCCATCGACGCCTTTGTAGATGCGCTAAATCTAGGCATTCGGGTGCACAGCTACGAAGAGCGGGCCATTGGGCACGGCAGTGATGCCGATGCGATCGCGCTGATCGAGATCGCCTCCGACTGGCTAGAGGGCACCATCCACGGGGTGGGCATTCACAGCAGCATCGTCACGGCCTCGCTGTTGGCGGTATTGAGCGCGGCTAACCGAGGGCTGGCGACCCTAACCCCTAGTCAAAGACAATCGGTTTTGTCTTTGCCGCAGACTGTTTCCTAGACAGCGCTTATACGGGTGAATACTGGCTACCAACGGTCGAACTGTATTCACCCGTAGATTTCTGCTATCTACTTGTTGCCAACTCTGGCTCAGACTTCACGTAGTCGATGGCGAAGGGCGTGAGCTGGGTAACGGCCTGCTCAATGAGTTGGCGATCGCTCTGGCTCCACACACGGGGCTCTTCAAAAACACAGGCCTGCAAAATGCCCCACAGGGTTTGCTCTGAGCACAAGTGAGCATGAATCAAGGCTCGATGCCCAAAGGTTTGGTGCTCAAACTCGCGATTCAACACCTCTGGGCCAGCAGTTTCTACATCCTCTACAAAAATACTGGGCTGAGCCTTGAGGGCAGCCGCAAACATGGGGTCATCCTTCGCCAAAGCCGGATCTTCCGGTTTCCAGGCCGGATCATAGATGGTGGGTACCGAGGGCCGCTCTTTCCAGCAGAACGGCACTCGCCCTATTTGAGTATCGGGAGAGCGCAAGTATAAAAAGACACGATCGCACTGCAACTGCTGTCCTAGCTTGGCTAAAACGTTGTCCATTACTTGGGTTGAGTTTTGGCTATGGGGCGGAGCCTTAGACAGCTGATGGATGAGGGTTTCTAGTGTATCGTCATGGGTCATATCAGCAATAGAGCTGTTTGGCTTAGGCATAGCTCTCTCTAGTGGTTACGTCAGCACCTTAATACTGACTGCTACTGTTTCCCCCTGTCATGATGAGGTTTTAGTCTCATCCTTCCGAAAGAAATACTTCGATTGGGGCATGCAGGCATCCCAACATCCAGCAACTTTCACCGCTTCTGAAGATATACCTTTTGAGCGATAAGCTTCCTAAGAGAGTTACCTAACGTGTCACTAGAGGTTCAGCAAGCAGTTTGCTTCTGACTCGTAAGCTTAAGTAGATATTAGGTAATTTGTGATGAAAGATATTTTTGGAGCTTTAAAAGGAATGCTGAGCCGCATTCACTGGAAGCAGTTTGCGGTGGCTTGTTCCGCCGTTGTCATTTTGATGACTGCTAACGGCGTCAAAGCTGAGCAAAATTCTAGCAATCGCGCTTATTCTAATGAACTGCCACCCACCCAAGAGGTTGGTCGCCCCCGCACCATGGGTCAGTGGGAAGCTGAGAAAGAATCGCTGGAAGGCCAGCCTGGCAAAAGGATCAAGCGCATCGCCGAAGAGTCGGCTGACGCAGTCAAAGACATGGCCGGAATCTACCCCCAAAACGCTAAGACTCTGACACCTGGCGTGGATAATGGAGAGCTACCTAACGACGACTAATCGTTAGCCCTGCCAATCACTTCGATTTTAGGTAAATCATTGTGCTCCGTTGAGATCTCTTAGCGGAGCACAATGAATTTATTAAGGAGAATCTGATACACCTCAAGGCTATAGAACTGGAGTAATTTTCGTTTTGCAGATTTATCTAGAAGCTGTGGAGCAGAGGTTTGGGAAGTTCAAGGCTCCATAGAGCTGCAATCGGGTAAGAGCATTTGTATTGCTTATTTCCATGAAGGTTGAGCAGATAGGAAGGGGTTAAATGCGATCGCTATCCTTTCAAAACCAGCTCAATTCGTCTTCTACACCGGTATTTTCTTAATTTGCAGCGATAGAAAAGAGCCCTGAAAAATGCTGTGGGCAGGAAGTTAACTACCACTGAAAAATTCACTCTACCCAATGACCTATCAACAACTATTTCTCTTTGGAGAGGCTCAAACTTACCAAACTCCTTACAGTTTAGTTAATTGTTGTGGGTTCATTCCTGGCTAGGTAGTGAAAGGCTTTACCAAGCTGCTGTAAGCTTACCCAAAACCGTTATCTGACCTTTACCTTAGAGTTATCATGAAAGCTGCACAAAGATTTGCACTGATTATCGGCGTATTTTATCTCGCCATAGGTATTCTGGGCTTCATTCCTGCCCTAGTTTCTCAGTCTGGTGCTATGCCTCCTTCGATCGAGAAGTTGGGTGTCGTTTCTGGATTTGGCTACTTGATGGGTCTATTTCCAATTAATACGCCTCACAATATTATTCACCTTGTTACCGGTTTGTTGGGAATCGTTGCTTCTATTGCGTTAGACAGCTCCCGCCTGTTCTCTGGGCAACTGGGTATCTACTACACCACCTTGGCTGTTCTAGGTCTAGTACCGGTTGCCAACACTTTCTTTGGACTTTTTCCGCTCTATGGAGCCGATGTTTTTCTGCACGGGCTAACGGGCGCACTGGGTATTTATTTCGGCTTCTTTGCTACCCCTTCCCTGCTAAGTCTGTTTAAGAAAGAGCTGAAGGAAGACCCCACCTCTGGCGAAGTTCTATAGCCAACGCTTAATTAGCAGATGAGCCGGCCTGCTTGAGATCTAGGCTGTTGGAAGATGATCCAACTTCCACCACATCTAGCTTAAGCAGTCTGGACTGCAATTAGTCCTTCAAAACCAATTCAGCTCAGGCTGGTTTGCTGTCATCACATCGATAGTATGACTAGATGTTGAGTAATAGATGAGTTCAAGTGATCGTCATGGAACAAGGTTTCAAAAAAGGAGACAAGGTTTCCTGGAGTACGGCTCAGGGAAAAACTACGGGTACGATAGTTGAAAAGCTAACATCTCGTACCGAAATCAAAGGTCATACCGTTGCTGCATCTAAGGAAAATCCCCAGTATTTGGTAGAAAGCGAAAAAACCGGCAGCCATGCAGCTCACAAACCAGAGGCTTTGACAAAAGAAGACTAATTGTCCCTGCTAGAACTACAGATCATAAAAATATGCCCGCTAGAGAAAGTTAATCTCTTTAGCGGGCATGTTCTTGCCAATAGTTTTGAGGCAGATTTTTAGATGATCTTGATAGAGATCATCTAGAGACGGTCAACAAGTAGCCCTAGCGACCGGTAGAGCCGGGCAAAATGGGTTGCTCGACAGCCTGGCGGAAGATTTCGGTCTCTTCGTTAAATTCGATGGGCAGCACAGCTACCACGTTTTCGTGAGGGCGGGGGATGATCACCCAGGTTTCGAGGATACCACCGGGAGTTTTTTCGGCGGCTTCTACCCCAGCGGCCATGGCGGCCTTAACTTCGGAGACACTGCCACGAATGTTGATGGCGAAGCGGGCACTACCGGCACGAATGTAGCCAATGAGCGTAACGCGCCCCGCTTTTACCATCGCATCTGCGGCGGCAAGCACCGGGGGAAACCCTCTGGTTTCGAGCGACCCGACGGCTTGTGGCATGGTTGTACTCCTGAGAAAGTTTTGTGAGTAAAAAATTCAACCTTCATTGTACGGGGCGGTGGTAGCGATCGCGCCGTGTCGAATTATTAAAGACTGTGGGGGAGTTGTAATAGTAGAACTTATACCCGGAAGGATTCTGAGGCTGAAGTAAAGCCAATGGGCAGAATCGCATCGATGTTGTCGGTGGGGTTAGGGATGATTACGTGGGAGGTAACTTCGGCCAGGTTGGGGCAGGCCTTGGCCGCAACTAGCCCAGCTTCCATGGCGCGCTTGACCTCAGCTATCAAGCCGCGGATGACCACAAACTGCCGCCCACTCTCGGAGCGGTCTTGCACGGAGACAGTGACGTTAGCCGCTTTGACCATGGCGTCGGCGGCGGCCAGCACTGCGGGAAAGGTTTGGGTTTCAATGACGCCGACGGCAATGGCCATGGGGTGCTCCTAGGAAAACGCTGCGTTATTCAACTCCCAATCATACCTTGATGCCGCTGGGTTCTCCGGCGGTGGCGATGACGCGATCGCATCCCGACTCTGGCTTAGCCCAGTCGCAGTGGCAGTCTTTGGGGTCGCCCCAGCACAGGCCGAGATACAGCTCATCTCGCGTGGCGGATAGCTCAGCCCATTCGCTGGCAGCAATCAGCTGTTCTACCGCCTCTGGGGTAGTGGGTTGGGGCTGATTGCCAGCCAGCCAGAGGCGCAGGCCAGCAATGGATTGTCGCCAAAACTCGACTATGGCTGGCTTTGCCCCCACTAGGGCCAGCTTGTCGGCGGGGATAGCGATCAGCTGAGGATGCAGCTCGGGTACGCGCAGGTTGCGGCCCTGAAACTGGCAGGTGTGCCACATTAGACCCGACACCCCGTGCTCGTGCTGGTAGCCGTGAATTTGGGCGCGAAAGTCTTGAATAGCGAATACTTTGCTGAGCTTGTCGGCCCCGATCGCCTTCGAGAGCACCGGATTGTCGATGCGATCGGCGGAAGACAGCACCACTCGCTCGCCCTTCCAGGTGGCGCGAAGTTCCTGATCGAGAAAGTCCAGGAGTTGTTCGGTGGTGTAAGCCATAGGGCTATCTTATCAAGTGCGCTGGGGGAGTTTTGTGCTCGACTATAGTTTCCCAAGGCGTTCTGTCAAAAGTGCATAGATACCGTCGGCATTGGCCGTTTCAATAACGGTGGCGTTGGCGGGGGCAGTGGGGGTTGGGTGGCCATTTGCCACTGTGCGCCCCAGACAGAGGGTGCCTTCAGTTTCAATGGCCAGGTGCATGGGCCGACCAGTAAAGAGGTCGGGGCGTAGCAGATAGGCAATCACACAGGGGTCGTGGAGGGGGGAGGCAGCCAGGTGGTGGCGTTCCAAATCTAGCTGGCCGTAGTAGCGCAGCATGCCCGCAGCGGCTTTGCCTACTGGGGTGTCCAGAGCCTTAAGCGCTGCTAGGCGATCGGGGGTGGTGACGACCTGGTGGGTTACATCCAGGCCAATCATGGTCAGGGGTAAGCCCGCATCGACGACCACCTTGGCAGCATGGGGATCCACATAGACATTGAACTCAGCGGCGGGGGTAATGTTGCCAGCCCCCAGGGAGCCGCCCATCATCACCACCTGGTCGATGCCCTGGACAATGGCCGGACACTGAATGAGCGCCACAGCTAGATTTGTTAGCGGGCCTAGGGTAGCCAGGGTTATGGGGGTTGAAGCCGTGGTCAGTCGCTCAATTAAGAAGGCGACGGCATGCTGGGATTGCAGTGGCATGGTGGGTTGGGGCAGGTTGGTGCCCTCTATCCCGGTGCTGCCGTGAACCTCTTCGGCGGTAACAAGCGATCGCAGCAGCGGGCGCGGGCAACCCGCATACACCGGCACATCGGTGCGCTGGGCCAGATGGCAAATGCGGCGAGCATTGGCCTGGGTGAGCGCCAGCGGCACGTTGCCCGCCACAGTGGTGATGCCCAACAGGTCGAACTCAGCGGCGGCAGCGAAAGCGAGGAGGAGGGCGATCGCATCGTCAACCCCAGGGTCGCAGTCAATAATGATGGGTCGGGGCGGCATAGACAGGTTCCAAACGGGGTTCTGCAGGGGGTGGCACAGCGTAGCCAGCAAAGGCCGCGGGCGCTGTCCTAAAATACGCTGTGTAGGTACTGCATCGATTCCCCCGCTAAGGAGGTTGCCCCCTTGTCTGCTGCGCTGCGTCTCACGATCATGGTATCTGGGCTGAGTCTGCTACTGGTCGCCGGTTGTGCGGGCAGTCCTCTAGAGCAGTCCCTAGAGGCCGATCCGCAACTACAAGATCGACCTGTATTCAACGGCGAAGAGCCCGAAACCCCTGCTGAAGCAGAGGCCGAACCCGATCCGGCTGAGACGGCCGCCGAGGCTCCCGCCCCCACCGAGGCCGAACCCCCAGAGTCAGAAACCTCACCCGAGGACAGCGCCGCAACCCTGGCTGAGGTGCCCGAAGATCTGCGTCCCTACGTACAAAACTGGCTAACCCTTGGGATTGTCGAGCCAGCCCGGCCAACGGCCGATGGCACCACAGCAAAGCTCGAATTTGCCCCCAACCAAACCATTACCCGGGGTGAGTTCGCCCACTGGCTACTCACCGCCAACAACAGGTTCTATCAAGATGTACCAGCCAAGCGCCTGCGCCCCGCCGCCGCTGGCACTGCCCCCGCTTTTCAAGATGTACCCGCTTCGCACCCCTACTTTGCCGCCATTCAAGGGTTAGCCGAAGCGGGGATTATCCCCAGCGCCAAGACCGGCAATGCCACCGCCGTCACCTTTCGGCCCGATGCACCCCTCACCCGCGAAACCCTCGTGCTGTGGAAGGTGCCTCTAGATTCTCGGGCGCCGCTGCCGACAGCGGCGGCTGATACTGTCGCAACCGCCTGGGGCTTTCAAGATGCCGCTAAGATTGAGCCGTTGGCGATGCGGGCGGTGCTGGCCGATCACCAAAACGGCGATTTTGCCAATATTCGTCGCGCCTTTGGCTATACCACCCTTTTTCAGCCTCAGAAAGGCGTTACCCAGGCTGAGGCTGCTGCTGCTCTGTGGCGATTTGGCAACCAAACCGAAGGTATTTCTGCTAAGGACCTGATAGAACGACCTGCCACCGAGTCAGATTCTCCAGAATCAACTGACTCCACAAACTCTCCTTGATTTGCCAAAATCATCCACCTGTGAAGCAGAGCTCTCATCTACTTCTTCTTTGAAGAGGCTAAGGCCAACGGAAAGGTCGTTACGCCATTACAAGGCCAGGACGATTCCAATTCCTCACCCATCCACCACCACCCTTAAATAACGCCAAACAGCGAAAGCCCCATCCCCACAAACGCCAGCACCCCCGCCACAATCATGATGACGGCGGGCATGGCTTTGCGAGTCTGCATCCAGCGGCGAACGAAGATGAACACGAGGGACACTGTGACTCCCATCGCCATGCCCGCCCCACCAGCCGAACCGGCCTGCCACAGCTAGGCGCCCAGCAGCAGCAGGGCGGCGCTCACCAAGCCACTGGCTAGCGACGGCTGACTGCGGGCTTGGACATAGCCAATCAGCCCGCCGATCGCAGAGAGGGCAGCATAGGCGATCGCACAGAGAACTCCAGCGGGCATGGCGGCTTGCACAGTAAGAATATCCTCAGGCTAGCGAGGTTTTTGCCGCCGCACAACTCTAGCTAGCAGGGTGCACCGGAGGGGGCGATCGCAATAGTCATGCCAGGTTTGACGGAACCAGCCATGTATTAAGCAACAAATCCTTTTTAGACTAGTTAATACTTCAAGTTCCATCGGGGAACGCATTCTTCGCGCCCTAGCCTCAGTTTTGCTACCTCTCTAAAAATAGAGATTGGCAATAAACATCCTTCGTAACAAGAATTACAAAGACATCACGAAGAGGAGAATCTTTTCATGATTTCTGCAAAATGACTGTGATGGTTTCCCCACCATAGAGTGCTTTAATTTACTGAAAGCCCCATAAAACAGACTCCTTAGACCTTCTCGAAGTCGTTCGAGACATCACCAAGGCATTTACTCTTTCTAAGAAATGCCCTATTTCGGGAAAAGTTGGCGATTAGTTCCCTATATAGTCGTAATTTTTCGCGGGCTTCAGCACTTGTTATTAGGCATAATTGGTTCATGAATTTCAGCCCAGGTCATGCATCAAGACCCAGTATTTCTATCATCATCCCTGTGTATAACGGCGGGGAAAGCTTCCGCTGCTGCCTTGAGAGTCTGAGCCAATCCGGTCGGCAGCCTGACGAGGTGATTGTGGTTGCCGATGGCGACACCGACGGTTCATGGGAAGTGGCCAAAGCGTTTGGGGCCAAGGTATTTCGCTACGACTCGGCGGGTGGGCCAGCCCGCGCCCGCAATCGAGGGGCGTCCATGGCTCAGGGGGACATTCTGTTCTTTATTGATGCCGATGTCACCGTTGGTCAAGACACCATTCTCAACGTCGAAATTGCTTTTCAAAAAGACGTTAACCTGGCGGCGTTGATTGGCTCCTACGACGACCAGCCCGGGGCTTCCAATTTCCTATCGCAGTACAAAAATCTGCTTCACCACTATACCCACCAGGTGGCATCTGAAAAGGCCTCCACCTTTTGGGGAGCCTGCGGGGCCATTCGCTCCGAGGCATTTCATGCCGTGGGTGGGTTTGACGAACGCTACCTTAAACCCTGTGTCGAAGATATTGAATTGGGCTATCGACTGCGGCGGGCGGGCTACACTATTCGCCTGTGCAAGCACATTCAAGTCAAGCACCTGAAATGCTGGAAGCCCGTTTCACTGCTGAGGGCCGAAATTTTCTACCGCGCCCTGCCTTGGGCAGAGCTAATTCTTAGGCAGGGGCAACCGATGAATGACCTCAACCTGAACCGCACTAACCGCCTGAGCGTGGTGCTCAGCTTTGCGGCGCTGGTGTGTCTGCTGGGCGGATGGATTGAGCCCTTTTTGTGGATTGTTGCGATCGCCATTATGGTGGGGCTGCTGGTCATCAACCAGCGGGTATATCGCTTCTTTTGGTATAAGCGCGGGCCGCTCTTTGCTCTGCGGGTAATCCCCTGGCACTGGTTCTATTTTCTCTACGGCGGTGCCGCCTTTGCCTACAGTTTTGCCACCTATCGGTTTCGGCAATTTTCTACCCTCGCCGATTAGCCAGCCAGCTGCCCAGTTTTGATCAGTGTAGGCCCCCCAGCGTTGGTTGGAGGGCCTACTGCTTTCACTAGGTGCGATCGCGTCGCATCCTAGGGCAGGTCAAAGTCAAGCCGCTGGAGTTTCATTGTCAGTTCTACCCCTTCTCGCAGCATCAGTTCTGGGCATGCTGTTGTCGGGGCTGCTGTTTGTGTCTTGGCCAACGTAGTGGGCTTTTTCTGAGAGCATAATCAGCCCAAAGGCTCCCTCAATTCCCGCTGTCCTTGGCTGAACTTTCTTGGCCCGACTGCACCACTAGCCCGCTTACCTAGGGGGTCTTTGATGAAACTGCAATCCTTTAGCCATACTCAGCAAAAAGTATTCTTTCTGTGCGCCATTACCGCCGTCTATTTAGCCATCGTGGCCTGGCTCGATTTTCTACAGGGCCCTCCCTGGTGGGACGAAGCCGACTTCTGGAAGTCGAGCCTCACCTTCAGCGACAGCCTGCTGCCGTCGCTCTCTGACCTGCGGGAGTACCACAGCCTCAACACCCCGCTGCCCTTCATGATTTTCGGGTTTCTGGAATATTTGTTTGACCGGGGTATGGTGGCGGGCCGGCTGCTGAATTTGATCTTGTCTTTGGGGATTGTGGCCACCATCGGCTGGCCCAGCAAAGAGCGGGGTGAGCGGGCGCTGCTGTGCCTGCTGGGTCTATTTTTGTGCCCCTATTTTCTCTTTCTCAGCGGTCGGCTCTACACCGAGATGATTGCCTGCACTTGGGTGCTGCTGGGGTTTGTCGCCTACTGCCGCGATCGCCACTGGGTAAGCAGTCTGTCCTTTGTGCTGGCGATCGCCTCGCGGCAGTATATGTTGGCCTTTCCAGCGGCGATCGCCACCTACGAATTTTTGACAATCGTCAGTCTATATCGGCAGGGACAGCCCGTTAGCCCTAGCCAGCACCAGCGTTGGCTAGCCCCGGCTGTAGCTAGCCTTTCGTTTTTGGGCTGGGTCGCCCTGTTTAACGGGCTGGCCCCCGCCGATGCGATCGCCGCTAAATCGCCCGACGTGCAGAAGAGCACCCTGGCCCTTACCCCCGGCGGGGCAATCAACTTTCTGGCTTTTGTCGGGGCCTACATTGTGATTCCAGAGTTTTTGCTGTTTCGCCCCACTGCCCCTCGGCAAGCCCTGCGCCACGACTGGCAGAAATGGCTGCTGATTGCGGCGGGACTGCTCGTGGTTTGCCTAGTGTTTCCGCCCCTAGATACTCCCTACGGCAACATGGACAAAGTAGCCGCTCTGCTGCCGTTTTATGGGTTGGTGATGGCGATGTACTACGGTCTAGCCCTGATCACCTGCCTACGTTTTGCCAAGCCAGATCTGCTGTTTTGGATAATCGCCTTCAACGCCTTGATCATGATGAAAGCCATTCCCTGGGATCGCTACGTGCTGCCCCTGGCGGTGGCCTTCTGGTATCTCAAATCCATCCGCTATCCAAACACCGACGCCTAGCCCAAGCGTGACGTCGACCCCCAATATTCAGAAATGGCCTGCCGCGTTAGAGCGGGCGCTAGAGAAGCCCTATAGACGTTGCTCCCCAAATCAATTCATACAATGGCGAGGTTGCCGAGGGCGATCGCACCCCCTGCACCGACCTCTAAATCTCTCTAATCACTGCCCACAGTGATCTTGCCTAGCCGTAAAACAAATCCCCAGGAAAGTTGAGTAACCTTCCTGGGGATTAAAAAACTAGCTCAATTTGGACTAAAGGACACCCAGATTTGCTAGGCCCAAAATTACCCCAGTGCCAATCAGGTGACCAAAGCTGGCGCTGGCCAGCACTGCCGGCAGGCCAAGGTTGCCAAACAGCGCACCGCCGGGCATTGCCGGCGGTGCGCTGGGGTATTTAATCCTGAGTCTGCCAATGACAAGGGCCAAGATATTACAGAGAATCATCACGACGGCCACCTTAGGGCTCCAGTCGGGCGTATGCGGAACCGCAGCTAAAATTGGTAGGAATGCCAATGTACCAGCCTCCATAAATGCAGTGGAACGGCAAATCAATTGCCTAGGCCCACTTTTTCATGGAGCCAGGAAATTCTGTCGGCCGCTGTTGCAAGACTTTACAATTTATAGGACAGGTGCTCACGGCTGAGCCAGGGGAATCGAGCGGTTGAACACCAGAGGGCACTGCTCTAGCTTTGAAATTCTCAGGCGATCTGACCACAACCAGAGCCATCCCTGAACCTGTTCAGCCGACTGCTAACCCGCGAGGTAAACACAACGATATGGAACGAGGACTTCTGTGGCTGCCCCTGCTGGCGGTGTTTATTGGCTTAGCCTGGGCGGGCTGGCACGAGTTTCAAAAAGTGCAGGCCTACGAAGCGTGGGCTACCGAGTTCGATCGCAGCAAATATGACATTCGCTCGATGCTAGGGCAGCGAGGCAATGAACTCACCTGGGGTCGCCCCACCCGCCAGGGACCCATCGACCTCACAACGCTGTCGCTTCAGCAGGTGACCACCCTCCAGCTCGAAATCAACGGCAAAACCGTGCCCGCTGACCAGACTAGCACCACGGGCAAATCAGTAGAGCTAGCTCTGGCCACTGCCAACGGCGAAACCTACCGGATTCCCTTTACCGACGGCGATTTAGCTCGCCGCTGGGAAAAAGCGTTGCATCAATCTCTTCAGGCGCTAAAATCGGCATCAGCTTAACGGCAGCTCGGCATTAGCGGGGGTTTTGGTCCTTTCTAACCCTTGAGCCGTTTGCGGCAGATCCGATCGCCGGGCTTCCTAGCCCTCACCCCCGATGCCATGACCCGTGTTTCTTCCCTGTCCCGCGATGAACTTAAGACCCGGCGAAAAAGTCTCCGCCGCCGGCGGCGTGTTTCTATCAGCCAGGCACTCTGGCGATTTTGGGCGCTCTCGGGGCTGACAGCCGCCATGTTTTGGGGGGCCACGCGCCCGGTATGGCTGATTACCAGTCCCGCTCAAATTAATGTGACGGGCAACGAACTGCTCAGCGACGAGATGGTGCAGAGCCTGGTGCCGCTGTCCTATCCCCAATCCCTGATGAAGGTGGAGCCGGAGGTGCTAGCCCGACAGCTACGCGATCGCGCCCCCATCACCGCTGCAGAAGTCACCCGGCAGCTGCTGCCGCCGCGTCTCAACGTCAAGGTGCAGGAACGGGTGCCCGTAGCGGTGGTGCAGCCCGTAGGCAAGGCCGACGGTAGCGATACTCAATATCTCCAGGCCGGGTTTCTCGACGCCCATGGAGCCTGGATGCCCCTAGCCAGCTTTGGTTTGGGCAGTGCCTCACCGCAGCTGCCCACTCTCCAGCTGCGAGGCATTCAGCCCCACTACCAACGCTACTGGCCGCAGATCTATGAAACCATCGTCGGCAGCCCGGTAGCCATTAGCGAAATCGACTGGCACGACCCCAACAACCTGGTGCTTGAGACGGCCCTGGGCACAGTCTACTTGGGACCCTACAGTCCTGAACTAGAGCAGCAGCTGGCTACCCTCGACAAAATGCGCAACCTGCCCGGTCAGTTGACCGATTCTGAGGTAGCCCGCATCGACCTCAGCAACCCCGACGCGCCCTCGATCGCCGTAGTCGACACCGCCGATCCAACGGCAAGCCCTGCGCAGACAGACGCTAACGCCAGCCCATAAATCGCTGGGAACACCCTGATTTCCTAGAGCGCTCCTGCATTTGATATAGATATGCATCCTGCATCTAAATAGATATGCATCCTGCATCTAAATAGAGATATATAAAGGATGACGCTATTGACGCAAAGGGGCTCGTTTTTCCTATTTCAATGGTTAGATCATGTAGTTTAAGACTTGCCAAGGCAGTTTGGTTTTTTCCAATGAAGTACTCTATAGTTGTCTAGCATCAGCCAGGGTTTAGATTTTTAGGGCTTAGATGTTATCTTCGGTTATCTAGTACGGGTAATTACTATATTGTCTACGGCCTCTAACTCTATGACCCCTGACAACCCCCACGGCAATGGTGCTGGCCACAGCAACGCTGACTACGAGTCTTACTCGACTCATCAGGCCGAGACTGCAACCTCTGACCTGATTCCGGCTGATGCTGTGACCGCCTTCGCTGGCCCGTCTAACCCGTTTAGCCACGGCGAGCTTACCTCCAGTCAACCCCACAATGCCAGAGCTATGCCCGGAGAAACGTACACCAAAAACACGGCTTTGCCCAGCAGCGTCGCCCGCATTAAGGTAATTGGGGTCGGCGGCGGTGGCTGTAATGCCGTCAACCGCATGATTAGCAGCGGCCTGTCGGGGATTGAGTTCTGGTCCATCAACACCGATGCCCAAGCCCTCGACAACACTACCCAGACCAACAGCCTGCACATCGGTCAAAAGCTGACCCGTGGGCTCGGCGCTGGGGGTAACCCCGCCATTGGCCAAAAGGCGGCCGAAGAATCTCGGGAAGAAATTGCCGCAGCCCTTGAAGAGTCTGACCTGGTGTTTATCACCGCTGGCATGGGGGGCGGCACGGGCACAGGGGCGGCGCCCATTGTGGCTGAGGTGGCCAAGGAAGCCGGAGCGCTGACCGTTGGCGTGGTTACTCGCCCCTTTACCTTTGAGGGCCGCCGCCGCATGAACCAGGCCGATGAGGGCATCGCTGCCCTTCAAGGTCGGGTCGATACGCTGATTATTATTCCTAACGACAAGCTGCTATCCGTTATCTCTGAGCAGACTCCAGTGCAGGAGGCCTTTCGCACTGCCGACGACATTCTGCGTCAGGGCGTACAAGGCATCTCTGACATTATTACGATCCCCGGTCTAGTCAACGTTGACTTTGCCGATGTACGGGCCATAATGGCCGACGCAGGCACGGCTCTGATGGGCATTGGCATGGGTTCTGGCAAGTCACGGGCGCGGGAAGCCGCGATCGCCGCGATCTCCTCTCCCCTGCTCGAATCCTCCATCGATGGCGCCTCTGGAGCCGTGTTCAACATCACCGGCGGGTCAGATCTCACCCTCCACGAAGTTAACGCCGCCGCCGAGATTATCTATGAAGGGGTGGATCCCAACGCCAACATTATCTTTGGTGCGGTAATTGATGAGCGGATGCAGGGTGAAGTCTGCATCACGGTGATTGCCACTGGGTTTAACACACGTGCCGGGGCCCAGCCCGAGATTGAGGTAGCCCGCGTTACGCCCTTTAAGCGCACCCTAGCTACGCCGCCCGCCACACCGCCCGCTAGCAGCAGTGGTGGTGGCGGTTTGGGGGCTGGACTAGATATCCCCGAGTTTCTGCAGCGGCGGCGGCCTAACGGCAATCGCTAGCCATGACAATGACGCCTACCTGGCCTGCGGCCCTAACCATCGCTGGTTCTGACAGCGGCGGTGGGGCTGGCATTCAGGCCGACCTGCGCACCTTTGCCTTTCACTTGGTCCACGGTACCAGTGCCCTGACCTGCGTGACCGCCCAAAACACCATAGGGGTAATGCGGGTTGACGCCTTACCGCCCGAAGCCGTGGTGGCCCAGATTAAAGCAGTGACCAGCGATATCGCCGTGCAGGGTGTCAAAACCGGCATGCTGCTCAACCAGGAAATTATTCAGGCAGTTGCGCTGGCGTTGAAGGCGTTGCCCGACATGACTCCAGTAGTTGTGGATCCGGTAATGGTGTCACGCACGGGCGCGCAGTTAATAGACGACGATGCGATCGCCGTCCTGACCCGCCACCTGATTCCCCAAGCCCGTATTCTCACGCCGAACCGCTATGAAGCCCAGTTGCTCAGTGGTTTAGAGATAGCTACCCTAGCCGATATGGAAGCGGCGGCCGTCAAAATCCACCAGCTTGGCCCCCAAGCTGTTCTAGTGAAAGGGGGCGGCATGACGGATGCTCTGCGCAGTACCGACATCTGGTTCGACGGGCGCGAGGTAGTGGTTTTGGAGGCTGAGGTCGTAGAAACAAAACATACTCACGGCACCGGCTGCACGCTGTCGGCGGCGATCGCCGCCAACCTGGCCTTGGGCAAAGACCCGCTAACCGCCGTCAAAGATGCCAAAAACTACGTCACCAACGCCCTCAAGCACGCCCTAGCGATCGGTAGAGGGCAAGGTCCTGTGGGTCACTTCTTTCCTCTGATAGATCAGTAGGCAAGGCATTAGTAGTCTGCTTAGTCAAAGGCGGGAGGTTAGTGAGGTTTAGGGTTTAAGGTCTTTGGTTTAAGGCAGACCATGAACCGTACATCTCAAACCCTGAACCCCAAATCACTAGAGCCTGTTCACAGTCAACTTAGTTACGTACTAGCCCAAACCCCGCCTACTGATCTCTTGGTTCCGGCCAAACGGATTCCCAGTCGGAGCATTGGCGTTCTTCTTCAGGGCCATAGGGGTGCATAGCGCACACCAACGTATTGCCGCCGTAGGACTGGCCGCAGAAATTACGACAGCCCACACAGACCGGATGATTTTGCAGCAGGGGTTCCACAGTGCTGTTGAAGGGGACTGAGACCTCTTCAAACCACTGGTCAATGCCCGATAGTCCTGCCAACAGTGGCCCTAAAATCTCGTTGAGCTCGTCAGCTACGTAATCAACTTCAGCATTGACCGTAGCTCGAAGCGGCTCTACGACGTGGTTGAACTCAACTGCAATGCGATCGATTTCGGGGTCAATGGCTTCCTGCACCTGCTCAGCCCACTGATCCGTCGTCTGTACCAGAGCGTCAGAAGCGCTAGCTATCTGTTCGACTAGGTTATCAAGCCAACGCTCTGTGTCCTCAGAGATCTGCTGGGTAAAATCCTGCACGGCATTGCCAAAGGCATCAAACAATTGCTTAGACCAGTCATCCATAGGGCTAGTTGCTCGACTTTTGTTTCAGGGTTTCTAGTTCTTGGCGCAGGAAAGCCACCTGCTCACGCAGGGAAGCGGTTTGGGCCTCCGTGGGGTTAGCCACAGGGGCGTCGTCATCCAAAATTTCAATGGGCCGAGGCTGCGGAAGGTTTTCGGTTGGGGGAGTCGCCCCATCCTGGGCGCGGTTGACCATCTCATTCACCAGGCGCTGGGCTTCTTCAGCCGTGATCTCGCCGCGCGCTACCAGCTCATTGACAATACCCTGGGTCTGCTCGCGCAAATCTTTGAGGGTGTCGCCCGCTTTCTCACCCGCGTAGGAAGCGACCCCAACTCCCAGATAAAACGCCTTTTTCACCAAATCTCCAAAACCAGCCATAGTTGGCAGCCTCCCCATTGCTGTGTATACACTGCCAGCTTAGAGAAGACGCTGGCCCAATGACCAGGGGCAATGGCACGCTGTCTAAGGCGGAAAACCCAACCCCCTAGCCCCAGGCTAAGCAAAACTAGCAAAAATGAGGATAGTCAGAAATCTTACGTTACTCTAGCGGCTTAAACGGTGTAGCGAAGTCCCAGTTAAGCGCCAAACTAAAAGACCCGGAGTCCACGCCTGTCACAAGCATCCCGTAATGCTGCTACCTTCCGGTCCTGACATGATTTGGGCGTTGCGACCGCATGGGTCCGAGTCTTCTCTATTATAACACCTGCCTCCATGACCAACCAACGACTCCAGCAACAAATCGCCTTTGTGATCGAAATCGACCGGCTCAAGCAGGTTTTGCGCCAAACCCAGCTGATGGATGCCTCCCGCCGCGAGAACAGCGCCGAGCATTCTTGGCACCTGGCGGTGATGGCCCTGGTACTGGCAGAATACGCTCCCGCCGAGGTGGATATGCAGCGGGCAATTCACCAGGTGCTGATTCACGACCTGGTGGAAATCGACGCAGGTGACACCTTTTGCTACGACGCGGCGGGGCATGACGGCAGGGCCGATCGCGAGCAGCAGGCAGCCGATCGCATCTTTGGCCTGCTGCCCGAGGCGATCGCCCAGCAGCTTCGCCAGCTGTGGGATGAGTTTGAGGCCCAGGCCACCCCCACCGCCCGCTTTGCAGCCTCGCTGGATCGTATTCAACCGCTGCTGCACAACTGGCAAACCCAAGGCGGCACCTGGAAGCAGCACAGCATTTGCCGAGCTCAGGTGATGAAGCGCATGGCCCCGGTGGAACAGGGAGCACCAGAGCTATGGCCCTTTGTGCTGGAGGTGATTGAAGAGTCTGTAGCGAAGGGATATCTCAAGCCCTAGGCCTACTTGTAGTAGTCCGAGGTGCCCCATCTGTCACCCATCACTTGCTACACTCTATGCACATAAACTTTTTCCAGTTATGAGCGACTCACATGTTCAATACATCTCTGATGGCCAGGGAGATGTCACAGGGGTAATTCTTCCCATCCAACTATGGCGAGATATTCTCAGTGAGCTGGAAATGCAACACTTGTTTAAAAGCGACACTATGCGCCAGCGGCTATTGGAAGCTAAAAAACGCACAGCCGGAATCCCTCTTTCATCAGCCATCACTGATTTAGGGTTAGTCATTGATCTAGGCTTAGAATGAAGCCCGTTGAATTGGATACCAATGCCTTCGAAGACCTGGCATTGTGGATTCAGCAAGATCGCAAGATTGCCCTTCGCATTGTTGAGCTCATCCAAGAAATTCAGCGCACGCCATTTACAGGCACGGCTAAACCAGAACCAGTCAAGCATGAGCTTCAAGGCTGTCGATCGCGCCCCATTACCCAAAAGCATCGTCTGGTGTACGATATCCAACTCGACAAAATTCGAATTTTGGCCTGTCGCTACCACGATTGATATCCTGGGTTTTACCAAGAGCGCAGCATCACTGCATGCGATCGATGGTGCGGTACTGAATTGCTTCAGCGATATGGTGGGTTTGCAGATCCTCAGAGCCATCCAGATCAGCGATGGTGCGGCCGACTTTGAGAATGCGGTCCATGGCACGGGCCGATAGCCCTAGCTGGCGCACGGCTCCTTCTAACAACGTTTTACTAGTGTTATCCAGCGGGCACCAGTGCTTCAGGTGGCGGCTTTGCATATCGGCATTGCACTGCAGGCTGGGTTCGGTTTTGAAGCGATCGTGGGCGCGCTGGCGAGCAGCTTGAACGCGATCGCGCACCGGCTCCGACGCTTCCCCCGGCTGGTGCTGGGTCATCTCTTCAGGCTTGATGCGGCTGACCACCACCTGCAAATCGATCCGATCCATCAGGGGGCCTGAGAGGCGCGACCAGTAGTTTTCGCGGCTGCGGGGGCTACAGGTGCAGGGCTGCACTGAGTCGCCGTAGAAGCCACAGGGGCAGGGGTTGGTGCTGGCAATCAGCGTAAACTGGGCGGGGAAAACTACCGATTGCCGGGTACGAGTAATGGTGACATAGCCGTCTTCGAGGGGCTGGCGCAGATATTCCAGCACGTCGCGCTTAAATTCGGTCAGTTCATCGAGGAAAAGAATCCCTCGGTGGGCCAGGGAAATCTCTCCTGGCTTGGGGTAGCTGCCGCCGCCGACCAGGGATGGTCCAGAGGCCGAGTGGTGGGGACTGCGAAAGGGGCGCGTATTCACTAGAGTCCCCTTTTCCTTCAGCAGCCCCGCGACGGAGTGAATCTGGGTGACATCCAGGGCTTCTTCAAACTGCAGCGGTGGCAGAATGGAGGGTAGACGACGGGCCAGCATGGTTTTACCACTGCCTGGCGGGCCGACAAAAATTAAGTTATGGCCGCCCGCAGCGGCGATCTCCAGAGCACGGCGAGCCTGGGCCTGGCCTTTGACATCTCGCAAATCTAGCGCACCAGCAGCGGAGTTCATTACCAGTGTGGTGTCAACGACCACCGGGCTATGGACTGAAGGGTTGTTGAGGAAATCGGCGACTTCTGACAGGTGGTTGAAGCTGTAGACTGTCAGTCCTGGCACCACGGCGGCCTCACGCCCATTGTCGGCGGGCACTACCAGACAGCGAATCCCAAGTTTTTGGGCTGCTGCTGCGATCGGCAACACTCCAGCCACCGCCCGCAGGCTGCCGTCTAGGGATACTTCTCCCAAAAACAGCAGGTCGTTGAGGGCATCGGTGTTCACCTGTTCCGAAGCGGCGAGAATGCCAACGCTGATGGGCAGGTCAAAAATAGGGCCTTCTTTGCGCAGATCGGCGGGGGTGAGGTTGATCACCACTTTGCGCATGGGGAAGGGAAAGCCAGCATTTTTAAGGGCAGCCTTGACCCGCTCGCGGGACTCTTGGACGGCGGTATCGGGCAGGCCTACAACAACTACACCAGGCAAGCCGCCCGAGATATCGACTTCGACTCCAACTTTGAGGGCATCGATGCCCACTAGTGCCGCGCTCCAGACCCTTGCCAACATGTTGTGTTATCCCCTGAGATGGCCCTGATACCAAGGTTTAGGGTGCCCAGAGGGTGGGGTGCGATCGGCAGGCAAGGAGTGTCAACTGCAATTTGGCTGATTGCGCCCCCGTTGCTCAAGCCAGGTCTAACGGACTCCTGCCGCCTCTACCGCCCCGATTTAATACATGGGTATATTTTGCTCAACGACCGACTGATTCCTTGCTTCAAGATCAACGACGTGTGGCATTGGGCATTCTTATCGGCAGAGGCACGTAGTATTGTAGCAACGTGCTCACTACGAATACCAGTTGTACCCAGCTAGTGAGGACATTGACCACATTGTACTAAGACGAAATTGCCCCAAACCAAGGGAATCTGTGAATTATTTTACCGCACTCTTCTCGAAGAGTTCTACCAGGTGGCGTTTCGCAAAAAGGTCTATCAAATCGTCCGGGAAACAGCTTGACCAATACGTAGAAGACAAGGATAAACATCAAACATGACCTGATACCCTTCTCTGTGCCTGACATCCTCGACCATCAGATAAAGTCTGACCTATTACGTATGACAGATTATTTTATTTTTTAAACTTTAAGAACCCGCACTTCTAAAAGCGATCGCTCATGGACTGGAACTGTATCACCTGGCAAATACCTATGCCGCTGGTTAAGGCAGAATTAGAGATTTTGCCCACCCCTTTCCCTTCTTTAGGTGATTCTGAGACCCATGTGTGGTTTCTCGACTTAATCGAGCTGCAACAGCAGGCATCTGAGCTGTCGGCGCTCCTTTCTCCAGACGAGCAAGAACGGGCAGCCCAATTCAAATTCGATCGCGATCGCCTCGAATATACCATCACCCGTGGCGTGCTACGCCTTCTCCTGGGGGCTTATCTACAGTCAGAACCTCAGGCTTTTCAGTTTACTTACAATCTCTGGGGTAAACCCAGCTTATCCACCACATGCTTACATTTTAATGTGGCACATTCTCACAATTTTTCTATGCTTGCCTTCAATTTGACCTGTTCCCTTGGCGTCGATATTGAATGGATCCACCCAAATTTTTCAATTCAAAATTTGACGCAGTTAGTTTTGACCGATACCGAAATTCAAGTCATGTCCGGCTTGCCGTCGAGTTACCAGCCCTTAGCCTTTTTCCAAGCCTGGACACGCAAGGAAGCATATATTAAGGCATTGGGACGGGGGCTCTCAATTCAACTCAATACTCTTGAAGTAGGCTTTGACTTAAAAGCCGTAACTCTAGTTACGGGGTTAGTAGGAGAACGTCATCTTCTCTCCAAAAGGAGTTCTACTCAAGACGATCAAACTCAGACCTCCTTAAGTCTGAAGGATTGGCAACTGATGGATTTTTGGCAAATTGAGGGCTATGCGGCTTGTCTGTGTGTGGGTAATTCCTCGAACTTTGAACGAGTCCTCAGCACTTGCAGAATTCGGCTCATACCCTGAATCAGCAACGCCTTAGTGCAGCGGTTGCGAGTCTTTCGCCCAGGTCAAACGCTTCCCTCTTGGCTACCAATGTAAAACCGCACCCCTTGAACGTTTGGCAGGAGCCACCACTTGACAATAGATAAAAACCCATAAAAAGAATAAGCTCAGCAAATAATCTAAGTTGTCATCGTTTTTAACGTATTTTTCATGAGAATCTTTTCGTACTTTACGCCTCTCTCATAAAACGTATTTTTCACGAGAATCTTTTCGTACTTTACGGCTCTCTCATAAGGAGAATATTATACTGAAGCGAATCAGGTTAGTGAATTTGCCTATTGCTTGCCTTCAGGTAGACACGAAAAGAGCTGTCATTGTTCAACGGGCCCGAATTAGGTGTTTTTGATTTGCTGTATGCAAGTAATTGCATGCCACTTTAAATTGAGCGTTTTCTGTCGCTCTCAAAACATCTATGCCTAGTTCTATTAATGGGTTCTAATTAGAAAATTAATGTTCAATGCCTTGCAATTATTTTTATCAATTTAATGAGTTTAGTTGGTCATCTTGATTCATAACTGATGGATTGATTCATCCCTAATGAATACAGTCTTGGAGTGTTCGGAGCTTAGTCAATAAATAATTTTAATGCGTCCTATATCTAGTAATCAGGCAAAATCGCACGTGAACAGCCATCCTTCTCCGATTGCAAAGGCTTTGGAACTGCGCGAGGGATTACATTGGTCTAATTGTCAGAATCTCCAATATGCTTGTGTTCATGAGCGGTTTGAAGCTCAGGTCGAGGCTACACCGCACGCGATCGCAGTATCTTTCCTGGAACAATTCCTCACTTACCAGGACCTCAACGAACGGGCCAACCAACTTGCTCATTTTCTTCTGGCGCAAGGCCTGCAGCCTCAGGAATTAGTGGCAATTTCGATGGATCGTTGCCTGGAACTGATAGTTAGCATTTGGGGTGTGCTGAAGGCCGGAGGTGCCTATGTACCGATTGATCCAACCTACCCGCAACAACGGCAGCAGTACATGCTGCAAAATTCTCAGGCCAATTTTTTATTGACACAAAAACACCTGATCCATGGGTGGCCAGACCATTCAGCTCAGATAATCTCTGTGGACACCGATTGGGACACCGCGATCGCACCCTACCCTAGGCACAATCCAGGACAACCCATTCTCCCCGAACATCCCGCCTATGTAATTTACACCTCTGGTTCCACGGGAGCTCCCAAAGGGGTAAAGATTACCCATCGCGGCGTCATCAACCATAGTGTGGCAATAACCCAGGCATTTGAATTAGACAGCCGCGATCGCGTGTTGCAATTCTCCAGCATTAGCTTTGACATCATTGTTGAAGAGCTATTCCCTACGCTGCTTAATGGAGCCACGCTGGTTCTGCGGACAGCCGAAATTTCTACATCTATTCGCCAGTTTCTAGAGTTTGTCGCGACTCATGGTATTACGATCCTCAATCTGCCCACTGCCTTCTGGCACGAATTAGTCAGCGGGCTAGCCCTTCTACAACTCTCAATGCCCCCATCTGTGCGCTTGGTTGTCGTCGGTGGAGAAAAAGCCTCCCGGTTGGCCTACGCAGAATGGGTTCGCTTAGTAGGCCATGATCCCCGCTGGTTGAATACTTATGGTCCAACCGAAACCACAGTTACAGCGACCCTCTACGATCCTATCCAGTCTCAGTACCATCCTGATCAAGGCGAAATTCCTATTGGCAAACCAATCGCCAACGTCGAAGTCTACGTGCTCAATCCAGATTTAGAGCCAGTCCTCTTTGGCGAAGTCGGAGAACTCCACATTGGAGGCCCTGGGGTAGCCATTGGGTATCATCAACTTCCCTCTCGAACTGCCGAAAAATTCATCCCCAATCCATTTAGTGACGACCCTCAGTCTCGGCTCTACCAAACTGGGGATACCGTGCGCTACTTACCCGATGGCAACCTGGAATTTATTGGGCGGGTCGATTTTCAGGTGAAATTGCGGGGCTTCCGGATCGAACTGGGTGAAATCGAAACGGGTCTGGAGCAGCATCCCTCAGTGCGGCAAGCGATCGTCCTGGCCCGCGAAGATGTGCCTGGAGAAAAACATCTCGTGGGCTACTTAATCGCTCAACCCAATCACACACTCAACCTGAGCAACATTCGTACTTTTTTGTGCCAAAAACTTCCTGAATATATGGTGCCAGCGGCTTTTGTGGAAATGGATACTTTTCCTCTGTCGCCGAACGGCAAAGTCGATCGCACCAACTTTCCTGCCCCTTATACACGCAACCAAGGTGAGACTAAACCAGTTGTTGCTCCTTCTAATTCCACTGAAAGCAAGCTATTGGAGATTTGGGAAACTATTCTAGGCATCGCCAATATCAGCATTAGAGACAACTTTTTTGAATTGGGCGGCCATTCTTTGTTGATTGCCCGGTTGTGCCAGCATATCGAATATCATTTCAATCAATCGCTTCCACCCGCTGCAATTTTTCAGGCCCCAACAGTGGAACAACTAGCGAAATTCTTGCAGCATGATCAGGTGCCTGCCATGAGTTCTTCCATGATTGTTATCCAAGCCGGAAATCCTGAAATAACATCGCCTTTATTTTGCATTCATGTGTTAGGGGAAAATGGTATTTTCCTCCGTCCACTGGTTAGTTATTTAGATCCTGCGCAACCCGTTTACGGCTTATCTGCTCAAATGATTGAGCGCAAAAATGCACCCCCAAATCAAATCAAGGATCTTGCGGCATTTTATGTGCAAGAGATGCGGATAGTCCAACCTGTGGGCCCATATTTCATAGCCGGAGTCTCATTTGGTGGGGAGATTGTTTTTGAAATTGCTCAACAATTGGTAAGACAAGGAGAAACCGTAGGGTTACTAGCCTTGTTGGACACCTTTGGCCCAGAAGATATCAGTGCGAAACTCGGAAGAGCATCATCACACTTTGCTAATCTCTTAGACCAAGGCTTGCCCTACCTGCTGAATAAAGTGCAGCGCCGATGGAATAATATTTGGCAAAGTCTGTTGTACCGCTATAACAAGTTAAGTTTCAAGTTAGGCCAGAATTTGTCCTATGAACAGCAGTTCCTGATGGTTCTAGAAGAGAATAAGGCGGCATCTAAGAAGTATATTTACGAGACGTACCCTGGTAAGCTCACTCTCTTTCGGGCAACGGAAGAAATCTACTATTCCCAGGTTTACTTGGATGAAGGGTTAGGTTGGCGAGATTTTGCAGGCGGAGGGTTAGAGGTTCATGATGTACCTGGAGATCATGTGAGTATGTTGCATGAACCCCACGTACAGGTGTTAGCCCAAGAATTTGCTAGTTGTTTAAGCAAAGCTCAGGCAAGTCAGCGCATTTCCTGAATCCAGTGAACAGCTTTCTTTCCTACAGCCAACCTAAACAGAGCATCAACAATAGCCAAGGTGCATCCCACTTTTTCGAAGAGTATAAGTACTCAGGGGTTAGCTTAGCGCTGATGCACTAAGCTAACAGCATCCGTAAGCCGATAAACGTGCTCAGATCCAAGCCGATGTCGAACAGATCGCCGAACTGTTGTACGAAGAGACGGACCCCGCGCATGTCACACCTTCGAAGGGATAGAAGTCGTCGCTCGAGCCCATCTACTGAGTTGGTAGGGCCTGACATTGGACATTTTTTTATCCGTAGCAGCAACAGCGGCACAATGCGTGGGCGAGAGCGGCGCATCCAAAGCATCGTCGGACCGTTAAATCTGAGTGAGCAACAGAGTCACTGGCTAGCGGTCAAGGCCTAAAGTCAGTGGAGTCCTCTAGGTAACGTAGGTAAGGCTCAACAGCGGCTTGATGTCGTCGAAGCCTGCTTATGGCAAGGGGTTGTGGACGGAGCAGTCAGCTATTCAGACTGGGATGCACTCCCTCAGGATAGCTGGGGCACTATCCTAGACACTCTGGTAGGTTTGGTTAGTTGTCCTCTGGGCAACCTAGCGTTGAGGTATTCAGCGCTGGATCGCATATCCCATGGCCCCTACTGCAGACATTATCATCATTGGCGCTGGCATTTCAGGGCTAGCCGCCGGGTGCTATGCCCAGATGAACGGCTACCGTAGCCAAATTTTTGAAGCCCACGACCGGCCGGGCGGGCTGTGCACAGCGTGGCAGCGGCAGGGCTACACCTTCGACGCGGGCATTCACTACATCTTTGGCCCCGGGGAGGGGCAGCCGTTTTACGAGCTGTGGCAAGAGCTGGGGGCGTTGCAGGGGGTGGAGTTTACTAATCAAACGGAGTTCATGCAGATCCATGGCCCCCAGGGGGAGGTGCTGCGGGTGCACAGCCAGCCCGACGAGCTGCAAGCGCACCTGCTGGCTCTGGCTCCGGAGGATGCCAAGCTAATCGACGCCTTCTGCAAGGGGGTGCGCAAGTTTAAAGAGTTTGACCTGTCGATGTTGCAGCAAAAGCCCAAGTCGCTGATGACGGCGACGGATTGGGCGCGGCTGGGCAAGCAGGTGCTGCCATTTATGGGGGTGCTGGGCAAGTGGAGTCAGCTCTCCCTGCGAGATCTGGCGGGGCAGGTGAAGAATCCGTTTCTGCGATCGGCGATGCCCCACATGTTTTCCTGGCCCGATGTGCCGGTGATGGTGGGCATGTCGCTGCTGGCCTATTTGGATAACGGCAACGCGGGCTCACCGGTAGGGGGAGCGATCGCATTTTCCCGCGCGATCGAGCAGCGCTATCTAGAATTGGGTGGTGAAATCCATTACGCATCGCCAGTGGAACGCGTACTGGTGGAGAATGACCAAGCCGTAGGGGTGCGCCTGACCAACGGCGAAGAGCACCGGGCAGACCGAGTGATCTCTGCCTGCGACGGTCGCCGCACCATCTTTGACCTGCTCAAGGGCGAGTACGTCAACCGCCGCATCGAAAAGCTTTACGACGGGCATCTACCTATGCATTCCCAGTTTCAGGTGTCGCTAGGGGTAAATATGGATTTTTCCCATCGGCCCCACTGGGTGACGCATTTGTTGGAGGAGCCGATCGCGATCGCCAACCAGCCCCATACCGAAATTGGCGTCAAACACTATTGCTTTGATCCATCGCTGGCTCCTGCCGGCAAGTCAGTCGTGAGCCTTATGGTGACTACCCACTACAGCGATTGGCAAGGGAGCCATGCAGCCCATCAAAATCAAGTGGCGGAGACGTTGATTGAGCGCATGGAGGAGTTTTACACAGGCTTGGGGGCAGCTGTGGAAAACATGGAGATAACTACTCCCCTCAGCTATGAAAAACTCACCGGTAACTGGCAGGGTGCCAGCTGCGGCTGGTTGCTGACCAAAGACACTATGCCGCTGATGATCAAAGGTGTGCCCAAGCGCCTCCCCGGCCTAGACAACTTCTACATGGTGAGCCAGTGGACCGAGCCGGGTGGCAGCCTGCCCATCGTGGCGCTGTCGGGTCGCAACATGATCTACGAAATCTGTCGCGAAGATGGGCGCACATTTGAAGCCACCGTGCCGCGGTAGTGACGGATTATCTTTGGCCAAAGATAACGAATTGCGCTCGCACATCAAGCTTCGTTGCAGTCCTTTGCCCACCCCAGAACCTCGCAGGAAAATGGAATTAAGAGGCTTGGTTGCCAAGAACCATCCCTTAAGGTGCGATCGCACTGTGAGAAACAGCATGGCGTGATTCTCACGCTGAGCTACCACGACCTGTTATGTCCAACGACCGAACTTGGGGCGTTGGGGCTGGTGCTCTACTGGCTAGCCCTTCGCCTCAAGCATTACCAGCCTCTACCCTAGCTGCGATCGCCTCACGCCTGATTCGCTTCAGTCATTGGGAGAACACCCCATGTATCGCAAAATTTTAGTGGCCCTAGACAACAGCCCCGCCAGCGACGCCTTATTTACTCAAGCCCTTGAGCTAGCCCAAGCCAACGATGGTGCCCTCTTGCTGGTACACAGCCTGTCAAACCAGGAAGAAAGCAGCCCCTTGCCCATGTCACCCCAACTCGACAACATCTACTGGGCACCCGGTACCGAGCTCGATCTAGAGGCGTGGCGGCAAGCTTGGGTGCGCTACGAACACGAGAGCTTCGACCGCCTACGCCACTACGCTGCCACAGCCAACACAGCGGGAGTACCCACCGAGTTTCGGCAGCTGGTTGGCAACCCCGCAACCGTCATCTGCAAAGCTGCCCAAGAGTGGGGAGCTGACCTCATTCTCATCGGCAACCGAGGCCGCACCGGCCTGGCCGAGTTGGTCTTAGGCAGCGTCAGCAACCACGTCATGCACAGGGCTAGCTGCTCTGTGCTGGTGATGAAGACCGATGTCCTTAGCTCCAGCGAAACCCCTGCCACAGCCGAAGTTGCCTGATTCAAGTTTCCTTTTAAGGACGAAAGGATGTTGCTCGGTGCAAGAACCACAGCCTGGCTTAAGGGAATTGGTCTAACCTCCGACACCACAAAGACCCTCTCTGTGGAAAAACTCCCCAAGAGGAACCGAGTTCTATGGGCATACAGCTATATGCACTTAGGAGAGATGACCTATTTCCTTTTACAAAACAAACTGAGTAAAACGCTCTCGATAAAAAGTAGATATGGATCCAATTTAGCAAATAATTTATCTGTTAACAGCAATACAAAGCAGCCATCAAAAGGGAAAAGATAACCCCGCAATAAATAAATAGGATCCTAAGAAGACCGAAGAGGGATCCGATTCAGCGAATACTTATTTGTCCACAGCAAGACAAAACAATCATCAAAAGAACAAAGACTATTCCGCGATCAGCGAATGGGATCCCAAGAGGACAAAAGCTTGAAAAAGACGTAACAAATTGTGATCATTTTCTCAAATTTTTCTGGGGAAAACAGTGGAAAAACCGTGGGAAATCTCCTCCTTTAAAGGGGATAACTTCTCTCTTTGAAATAACATCCATACCGTCGCTTCCAGGGTGTGGAAAACTCAAACTCTTCTCCACCCTTTTTCCCCAGTGGAGTTAATAGTACAGCCCATACTCATTCAACAGTTCAGCAGTTATCCCCAGTTTTCACAGGCTCTACTTCTACTACTACCTTTTAAATTTTCTTATTCCGGAAGGCAGAACTTGTTTAACAGGGTCAGTGCTGATGGGGTAAAAAAAGGGTGATAGGATGAGCACCGAATTGAAAAGTAACTTCTTTCAAAAATGTTAAAAAGCTTTTGAATAAGGGATCCACCTCTTCGAGATCTCATAAAGGAGCAGTTTTATTCAGCAATCCATAACAAAAGAGAATTGCTCTAATCTCAGCGCCACAAAGGATCCCTCTGTGGAAGAACACCCCAAGAGAACCGAGTTCTTTGGGTGCAAAACCATACGCGTCTGTGAGAGATGGCCTATTTCCCTTTATAAATGAGGCTGAGTAAAATCATCCTTATAAGAAACAAATGTGGATCCGATTAAGCGATAATTCATCAACTAATAGCAAGATAAACAAGAAGCAATATGGATCCAATTTAGCGAACAATCTATCTGTTGACAGCAAGGTAAAACAGCCATCAAACAAGCAAAGGTTACTCCCCAGTAAACGAATAGCATCCTAAGAAAACTGAAGAAGGATCCTATTCAAGGACTAATTAAAACTATCTTGGTTAGGAAACAGATATGGATCCGCCTTGGCAAATAACCTGTTTGTCAATACCGAGACGAAACAGTCATTAAACGAACAAAAATTACTCCGCAGCAACCGAATAGGATCCTAAGAAGACCCAAGGTTGAAAGAGACATAGCAAATTGCGGTCTTTTCTCAAGCGCGCTCGGGAAAAACAGCGAAGACTGTAGAAAAGCTTCTCCTTGAAAAGGGTATGACTTCTCCCTTTGGAAGAACTATTGATGCTGCCGCTTCCACGGGTGTGGAAACTCTAAGCTTTTCCCCAATGGATTTAATAGTGCAGCCCATACCCGTTCAACAGTTCAGCGGTTATCCCCAGTTTTCACAGGCTCTACTGCCGCTACTGTCCTTTCGATTTGCTTCTTCCAGAAGACAGAGCTTGTTTACCAGAGGTCAGCGCTGATAGGGCAAGAAAAGGGTGATTAGGATGAGCACCCAATTGAGAAGTAATTTCTTTCGAAAGCGCTATAAAGCTCTTGAAGTGATGGATCCAGCTCTTCAAGATCCTATAAGAAGAGTAGTTCTACCCAGCAATCCATAACAAAGGTGAGATACTGCTAGTACGGAATTAGCCAACACTCACAGATAGATATGCTGTGCTGGCCTTCCCAATCAGTTGCGTTTCTTTTTCTCCGTTGCCATGAAGTTTATCTGCCCCCAGAACGAGCTGAGTGCCCAACTGTCTTCAGTTAGCCGTGCTGTGTCGTCGCGTCCCAATCGGCCAGTGCTGGCCAATATATTGGTCAAGGCCGATATTGAGAACCAGACAGTAACCTTGGTGGGCTTTGACGAAGTGCTGGGCATTGAAAGCCGTTTTAGCGCTCAGGTAGAGGAACCTGGCACGCTGACACTGCCCTCTAAGCTCTGGGGCGACATCGTTTCTCGCCTAGCCAACGAAGACATCACCCTGGAGTCTGAGGGTGACAGCACCACCGTGACGCTTACGTCTTCCTCTGGTCGCTATGAGGTGCGAGGCTTGAGTGCGGAAGACTACCCCGCACTGCCCACGGTAGAAGAGGGCGAAGCAATTTCACTCTCTGCCGATGCGCTGCTCAGTGGCCTGCGCGGCTCGCTCTTTGCCACCAGTGGTGACGAAACCAAGCAGGTGCTCACCGGCGTGCACCTGCTCTCTGAAACCGATGCCCTAGAGTTTGCCGCCACCGATGGCCACCGCCTATCCGTGGTGCAAACCACCGACGAATCGGCCACCGACACCCCCTTTATGGATGTCACCGTGCCTGCCAAGGCGCTGAGGGAGCTAGAGCGCATGATTCAGGGCTATACCTCTAATGAGCCGGTGGCCCTGCGGCTCGATGAAACCCAGGTGTTGTTTGACTTAGGCCACCAGCGCCTCACCACTCGCCTGCTCGAAGGGCAGTACCCCAACTACCGGCAGCTGCTGCCGAAGCAGTTTGCCCGCCAGGTGACGGTCGATCGCAAACTCCTGATGGCAAGCTTAGAGCGCATTGCTGTGCTGGCTAGCCAGAAGAACGACATCATTAAAATTACCCTCAACCCCAGCGATCAGAGCATTGCTCTCTCGGTCGAAGCTCAGGAGGTAGGCAGCGGGCACGAAGAGCTGCCTGCCCAGGTGAGCGGCGATGAGCTGGATATTGCCTTTAATGTGCGCTATCTGCTGGATGGGCTGAAGGCGTTTGACACCACCGAGGTGCAAATGCAGTGCAATGCGGCAACCAGTCCAGCGGTGTTTGTGCCCCTGGGGGAAACCAAGATTACTTACCTGGTCATGCCTGTGCAGATTCGGGGATAGGTTGTGAGAAGCAATAGAGGTTCACATTTCAGAGGGTGAACCGATAACTGGCGCGATCGCAGAGATCGTCCAAAACGAATTGGCTTTTGATGCCAAAAACTGGGGTAGCGCAAAGGAGTTGGGTAACCTGCTTGGCAGCAGTGCTCATCGGGTAATCCGTTGAAGGAACCGGATGCCGTCGAGGATCTCGGCCACCCGTGCCTCGGCCAGAGTACCGATATAGGGGCCGAGCTGAGTTTTTTGCAGCGACGTGAGTTTGCCGGCCTCAACAAAGCTGCGTTTTGGGAGGCTGGCGAGGCCGGCCTCGAGGGCCACGTTGCCGGGAAGGCTTATGCGCTTGTGGTTGATCGTGAGGGCACAGGCGACGACGGTGGGGAGGTGGCTGTGGTTGAACAGGTCGTCCTGCAAGATGACATAGGGGTGGGGGATGGCGGAATCAAGCGTAACCCAGTAGATATCGCCGCGGTTGATCAACATAGCTGTTCTCTTGAGTAATTAGGTCCCTCGGACGACTTCGGATGACCATGCCTCAACTCCGACCTTAGGAGACCCAAACCCCCTGGGGCAACCGATTCTGATATGCAGGCGATTTGAGAAATGGCTTTATCGGGAGAGGCATAATCCATCTATGGCTGAGGCGTTTACCCTCGTTCACCGCTGTGCTTGGCAATTAGGTGGTTAAGGTCATGCTGCATTTTGTGGTGAACTTGCCAGTAGCAGGCATCTACATAGGTGCGATCGCGCGCGGCCTCTGCCCCATAGCGCTCAAAATAGATCGGCGCGCCCACATAGGTGGCTATGGGTCGAGGCCAAGGAATATTTGGCAGCGGCCCAAACGCAATGCCCCAAGGCAGCCCCAGATACACAGGGAACACCTCTGGATCGATTCCCAGCAGCCAGGGCATGCCCAACTCATGGAGGCGTTCTACGAGGGGATAGATGTCGGCTAGTACCAGCAGCGTTTCGTGGGCACCCCAGGAGACCACAGGCACGATGGGAATGTGGCGCTGAATGGCGATTTTGACAAATCCCTTGCGATCGCCCAGCTTAATTTGATCTCGCTGGTAAAACGGACGAAAAACATCCTGTGCCCCACCGGGATACACCAAAATGCTGGCACCGCGATCGAGAGCGGCTAGGGCTGTTTTGGGGTGAGCGGCGATCGCCCCAGCCCGTTCGGCCAGATTAGCCGCAGGTGGGCAGCCTTGCCACACCTTAGGATGCATCAGACCATAGACAATGCGATCGGTGCCAAAGCGCCGCACCCAGTCGTAAACCATCATAAACATGTCGGGTGCCCCCAGCCCGCCATTGTGAGAGCCCACCAGCATGATCTGACCCTCAGGAATCTGCTCCCACCCTTGGGTCTGAACGTGAAAATAATGCTCGTATAGCCAAGCCCAAACCGGCTGAAAGGCTTTAATAAACTGAGGATCACGACGATCTAGTGACCAGCCTGGTTTCTGCATCGCCTTAGGGCCGTAATTCCTCATTTAATCGATATTTCCTGACCGTATCTAAGCGACTGCATTGTATTACTAAACGCTATCTAGAACTAGTACGGAGCCTCAATGGCTTCAAACATCATGTCATTGAAGTCAAACAACACAGTTTCATTGGTTAGTCCGCCCTTACGGACTTGGGCTGTGTAAAGCTTGCCCGCAGCCGCCCAGACGAGCCGTTTGTCGTCTATCTCGGCCCACTCCCAGGTGGGGCAAGCAATGGTTGTGGCTGCGTCAGGGCCAATCAATTCGTGCTCATCCCAATAGCAGCCCTTGCCCACTGGAGCGCCAACTTCTGCGTGGGCGATCTTGCGCAGCGTCCAGCCTTGACCAATGGGCTTTTCAAAGATGTCTTTGTCTTGCCACTGTCTAATCTTGATGCGATCTACCCAGGTCCAGCCATCTCGTAGCAGCCGGGGGTAATACACGCTCAAGCATTCGCCACCGTAGCCGCCCTCGGGTTGGTACTGGGTGTCTCGTTGCAGAGCCGATGGGTTGAGCGAGCCCGCGTGGCCGTAGCCGTCATTCAGCCAATATTTCGTCTTCCCAGTCCATAGACCCCCGCCATGCCAGCAGTCACCCTTCGGAAAAAATGCGATCGCCTTCAGATACGGCACTCGCGAAATTGCTGTCCACGCCCCCCGCGACTCCGATTGCCATTTGCCGTTCATAGCGAAGTAGATGACATGGTTGCCATCTGGCGAGATATCGCTGCGGCGCTCATAGATGCGGCCTTTGAGCCATTGGCCGAGGTGGAAGGAATCGCGATCGCGATTCCAAAGCAGAGTCGCAACGCGCTTCGACGGCCCCCTACGGATTACCAGGCCAACGGGTGCTTGGCTGGCCAGCAGAACGTGAATACGAGGCGGGAAATGTGACATCTGCGAACCACCGTCACCCTCCTGGGTCGCTTCTTTTATGATGAACTATAGTTCGGCTTGCAAAATGTTCAACTTGCAAAACGGCACACGCTATGGCCAGCCTTTACGAGACAGATTTCTACGCCTGGACTCAGCAGCAGACCCAGCTGCTAGAGCAAAACCTGTGGGAAAAGCTGGATTTGCCCCACCTAGTAGAGGAACTAGAAGACTTGGGACGGCGGGAACGGCAAGAATTGAGAAATCGACTGAGTGTGCTGTTGGGGCATCTGCTGAAGTGGCACCACCAACCAGAGCACCGGGGCAATAGCTGGCGGGCCACCATTCGAGAACAGCGCACCCAGGTTCAGCTAGTGTTGAGCGATAACCCTAGCCTAAAGCCCTATTTGGCCGAAGCGCTGGCGTTGGCGTAGCCTCTCCCTTGGAGAATCGCCTATCAGCTTGGCCAAGACCTAGCCGTGCAAGAAACCGGCCTCGACTACAGCACTTTCCCGGCTGGCTGCCCCTATACCTTGGCCCAAATTCTCGACGAAGCCTTTTTCCCCAATCCCTAGCCCGATAAAAAACGCCCCAGAGATCTGGGGCGTTTCATACCTTCATTCGACCTGTTCACAGGATGGGGGAGGCGCTAACCCCGCCCAAATTCATAACCTAACCGTTGATTACAGGAGCCTGCAACGCAACGGGGGTAGCCTCACCAGCGGTCGCCAGGTCGAGGGGGAAGTTGTGAGCATTGCGCTCGTGCATCACTTCCATACCCAAGTTCGCCCGGTTGATCACATCCGCCCAGGTGCCAATCACCCGACCCTGAGAGTCCAGAATCGACTGGTTGAAGTTGAACCCGTTCAGGTTGAACGCCATCGTGCTGATGCCCAAGGAGGTGAACCAGATGCCAATCACAGGCCACG
>JAHHHQ010000019.1 GCA_019359285.1 Nodosilinea sp. WJT8-NPBG4 | reverse complement strand
CCTCGGTCAACGGCAGCAAGCACTTTCTCACGCAGGTCATCACTGTAAGCGGCTGGCATTAGGAGGAGTAGTACGGTAAACACACTTCCCCTCTATATTGTCCTAATCACGCCTTCGGCTGCAATACCGGTGGGGTGCGTTGCAGGTAGATGGGGCGCGATCGGCTAGGTAGGTTAGTCGGGGGAACTAACGCGCTTGCAGACATAAACATTACCTACTGAGTCCTGAGCGATCGGTATTATCTATTTGTGTCTCTGGGTATTAGCCATCCGACCGACTCCCGCTACATTGCTCCGCAACGTGATTTCAACCAAGAGGATGCCAAATCTGACCCGCTCTCCACTATCGCGCTATGGCATCGCTGGTCTCAGCGTTTTACTAGCAACCTTGCTGATGTTACTGCTGGACCCTGTGCTGGCGATGACGCAAAGCCCTTTCCTGTTGTTCTTTGGCGCTGTCATGGTCAGCGCTTGGTCTGGCGGCTTCGGTCCGGGACTGGTTGCCACTGTTTTATCGGGGCTCGTTAGCACCTACTACTTTATTCCGCCCCTTTATTCTCTCTCTCTCAACTGGAGCAGCGGCTCGCGGCTGAGTTTATTTTTGCTCGAGGGTGTGCTCATCAGTGTCCTCGCTGGCGAACTGCGGGTGGCCAAGTGGCGGCTTGAGCGCACGTTGTCACAGCTACGGAGTAGTGAGGCAGACTATCGGCAGCTTGCCACGCAGTCGCAGGAACAGGCGAAGACCTTAACGGCAATCTTCTCCGCGTCCGTCGACCATATCTACGTTTTTGATCAAGAGGGGCGCTATGGCTATGTCAGCGATGGCGCGGCTCAGGTGCTCGGTCTTTCACCTGAGGCCTTGCTGGGCAAGACCTGGCGAGACATTGGTTTACCCGCGGCGCTCATGGAACCAGTAGATGCCCAGCGAGAGAGAGTGATGTCTACCGGGCGATCGCTCAAAAGTGAAACTGATTTTGTCACCGACAATGGGGTACGGTCCTACGAATACATTCTCACGCCGCTGAGTACAGACTCATCAGCAAAAGCTGTAGTGGTCATTTCTCGGGATATTACTGAACGCAAGCAAGCAGAAGTCGAGCGTCATCAATCGCTGCTGCGAGAACAAGCGGCCCGAGCCGAAGCAGAGGTGCAGCGAAATCGTCTGCATACGCTCCTGGTTCAAGCACCAGCGCTTATCTGTATCGACCGCGGCCCTGAGCATGTCTTTGAGTTTGCCAATCCGCTTTACTCTCAACTGGTGGAGCATCGTGAATTAATTGGACTTACTGTGCGGGAAGCTTTTCCTGAATTGGAAGGACAAGGTTTTTTTGAACTGCTGGATCAAGTGTTTGCAACTGGCCAACCGTTTGTAGGCAACGAAGTCGCTGCTCAGTTGGATCGACACGGCAATGGCACGCTCGAGGAAGGGTTTTTCAACTTTGTTTACCAGCCCCTCTTCGATCTTGACGGTGCGGTAGAAGGGATCGTTACCTTTAGCTTTGAGGTCACCACTCAAGTTGTGGCCCGGCGGCAAGCCGAAGCTCTAGCGGAAGACTTAAAAACACAACAGATTGCACTCAAGAAAAGTGAAGCCCGGTTTAGTCGCCTGGTGGAATCTAATATTATTGGTGTCCTTTTGGCGGGTCCTAACGGCACAATTATGGAGGCGAATGACGCCTTTCTCAAAATGGTGGGTTATACCCGCAAAGACTTGCAAAATGGCTTGATGAACTGGGGTGAGATGACACCACCAGAATACCTTGAACAAGACAAGCAAGTATTACAGACACTTGCCAGCACCGGCAGCTGTGCTCCGTTTGAAAAAGCATACATCCGCAAGGACGGCAGCCATGTGCCTATTCTTCTCGGTGCCGCGCAGCTCGAAAGCGACGAGCTTGCCTGGGTCTGTTTTGTTTTGGATCTCACTGAAAGTAAGCAGGCTGAGGCTTTACTGCGTCAACAAGCGGAGGCTTTAGCCCAAGCCAGTCGCCTGAAAGATGAGTTTCTCGCGACCGTTTCCCATGAATTGCGGACGCCCCTGAATGCAATGCTGGGCTGGGCCACCATGCTGCGGGGGAAACAACTGGATGAAGCCACCAAACAGAGAGCGATTGAGACGATCGAGCGCAATGCCAGAGCGCAAAATCAGTTGATTGATGACTTGCTGGATGTCTCTCGAATCATTACTGGCAAACTTCGCCTTGATGTTCGCCCGGTTGTGCTGGTTTCGGTGCTTGAGGCGGCGATCGATTCGATTCGACCGGCCGCAGAAGCCAAGGGCATTCGCTTGCAAAGTCTTTTAGACCCTGCGGCAGGACCCGTTTCTGGCGACCCAGACCGGCTTCAGCAAGTGTTTTGGAATTTATTGTCCAATGCTGTGAAGTTCACACCGAAAGGGGGTCGCATTCAGCTTCGCCTAGAGCGCATTAATTCACACGTTGAGATCACCGTCAGCGATACCGGTCAGGGCATTAGCCCCGAGTTTCTACCCTATGTGTTCGATCGCTTACAGCAAGCGGATAGTACTACTACCAGAGCCCATGGGGGGTTGGGGCTGGGCCTAGCGATTGTGCGGCACTTAGTTGAACTCCATGGTGGACAGGTGCAGGTAGCGAGTGCGGGTGAAGGCAAGGGAACGACTTTCATGGTCAATCTACCCATTACAATCTTTCGCCCCGAACCCGCCGCTCACGAACGGGTGCATCCGACCATCAGCGATACGGCTCCTTTCATCGATGCGCCCAGCTTGGCTGGGGTTAAGGTTTTGATTGTTGATGACGAAGCTGATGCCCGAGAGCTCCTAGCCACACTTCTGAGGCAAAGCGGGGCCGTGGTCACCGTTGTGGCATCGGCAAGGGAAGCGTTGGCTACCATTACCCAAAGCGCGTTAGAGCAAAGACCTGACCTCTTGGTGAGCGACATTGGCATGCCAGGAGAAGATGGGTATATGCTGATGCGACAGGTGCGTGCCTTGACGCCAGAACAGGGAGGCAGAATGCCAGCTATTGCCCTCACCGCTTATGCACGTACGGAAGATCGCATCAAAGCATTGGCAGCAGGCTTTCAATCCCATGTCCCCAAACCAGTGGAGCCCGCTGAATTTATTGCCGTCGTGGTCAACTTGAGTGAGCGGTTGTAAGAGCTGACCAATATTGGTCAGTGGGTCAGCACCGACCAAAATAAATCCCACCGGCCAGTGTAGCCAGTGGGAAGTTCTCAGGATGTGTTTACAAATATGCTGAGCCTAGGTTGCCCTGATTAGTGGAGGGCCGCGCAGGGGCAAGCCGGCTGGCTTAGCTATGGCGTTTAGGTGAGTTGAATAGTTGCGGCGTGAGACAGATAGGCTAGCTGTGCGCGTAGGCAACTACTCAACCCACAAGCCTTCAGCAGGTTAAGGCCATTGAGCACTCGGATTGATCGATAGTCACCCCAGCTCCCTCCCCACAGTGCCATTCTGCCATTCAAAGTCGATATTTCAAGAAACAGTTTGATTGCAGGAGGTCTAACGCCCACGTTCAGCTGCATGGCGGCGCCGCGAGTACATGCTGCCGCGAGGAGCGCCGCGCCGGCATGTCAGCTGCAACGATTCGTTAGGCCGCACACGGGCTGGAGCGCCTCATCCTTCGCGACGCGCCACCCGATCGCACAGCGGGAGCCACCCATCCAACGGGCGCCACTCCCAGGAGATCGTCTGGGTCCGTCCATCCGCACTGAACTCGATCCGTGCTCGCTCCAGTTCACCGCCAAGCGTCCAGACGCTCCCGTCGACGGCGAGGTCATAGTGTCGGTAGAACCCGTGGTTCTCGAAACAGCGCGCGAAGTAACGCCCCGTTTCGGCGTCGACGCCCAGAACGCTGAGCGTGTCTAATGGATGGCCCCCGACCATCGCCCGCTCGCTCTGGATGAGGAAAAACTCTCCGGTGTGCCACTCGCCGGTGTGGGTGCTGACCCACGGATCCGGCGCGCCCCTCGGATCGTCGGCAGCCTGATTCGGACCGCCGTACGATTCGCCCTCGGCGCGCCACCGGCCCAGGAACACGGCGAGCGCCCGGTGCGCTTCGCCGCGTACGGCCACCGCTTTGGTTTTGTTCTCTGTCACTTACGCCTCCCGACGTTGAAGTCTACCTGCCTGCGGCCTAACGTTCCCAGTCACCCGCCACCGATAAAATCGAATACTCTCAGAAACCTCCTAACGGTCGGGTGAAGTGGGGTTGTTAAGCATCACTTGCGATCCTTCTCCAACGCCTGCAAACAAAATCCAGCATCTATACTCGCACGAGCAGTCTTCTGCCAGTCCCTTACATACTTGCGCCGTCAATGTGTTGACTGGAAAGTTCACGCGGCTTGACACCTTCCAGGCAATTTACATTAATCGCAGAGACTGGTGAGCCATCAGGCATATTTGCGTAGGCAAAACTTTCTACTCCGCATATCTTACAGAACAAATGTTGAATCTCTTTCTTGTTAAAACGGTATTCCGTGAGATTGTCCTTACCCGTGATGAGACGAAAATTGTCGCGAGGTGAGAAAGCAAGAACAAATTCCATAGGCTGGCAACGTGAACAGTTGCAAGTAATAGTGCTATCGAGGTCTACTTCAACTTCATACGACACTGCACCACACTGGACATCCGCCTCGATAAAGTTTACTCACTTCCCATTCCTCCTCATTTTGAGTCATAAAAAATACTTATGGATTGGTTCGATTGATCATAAGGAATAGTCAACAGAGTTGTTGAAATATAATGAAAAAACCTCTTAAACCATTTCACAGTAAGTCTTTCAGCGATTTTTTCGCTTATTACCCAAAAACTCTAACGGTTATTTGCGATATGCTGCCTAACGTTCTCTATCACCCGCCGCAGATAACTTCTGCATACAATAACCAATTTTTGACGGTCGATGTACATGGGCGTTATTATGCTGCCGCGATCGCTACTCAACGATTATCTATAATCATTCATCTAAAGTCTCACTCTAACTAGCATCGATCACTCTCTTTTTCGGCGTTTCAACAAGCACAAAAATCACGAGCAAACTTAGCCCAATGATTTTGATAAAAGCATTTACCGCATGTGCATACTCCCATTGATCACGATACCGCGTCCAATCTGCTGGAACACCGTCCGTCAACCATCTAGCAAATTCAGCGTTCATGGGCGCAACTAACATTATCCAACTCACAAATGCCAGCACCAAAAGGATTGCTCCGCCCAACGTCCAGTACAAAGTTGAACCGCGTCTGCGAACAAGGAACGTCAACACAATTGCCGTCAGAATCGCCGTAATTTCAAAAACTGCGCCAACTGAGCCAAATAACTTATAAACATTTTCAATAACCGTCACTCTCACCCAAAGTTGCTGGTCAAACTGCATTCTTTGCGGTAGCTCCAGCAAATGCGCCATAGACAAGCTGAGACTAAACGAAGTCAGCATCAGTTTTATGAATCGCCACGCTCGTATGAACATTATTGTGCTTTGGCTCGCACCATGTGCCTTGGTGGTTCACGTTACACATATACTGAAACGCTGTGTAACTACCAAAGGGCATAACCAATTAACAGATGGGCTTAAAATTCCCGGCCAATAACCTCAGAATCACTTTCTTAGAGTAGTCCCACCGATAACTTAAGCAGCCTAACGACCAAGCTCACCGGACGCAAATAACCTTTGCCACTCAATCAATTTGGCACGTTCCAGTGCAGCGACTGGTTAGGCTCACGACGCATCTCACTGGTATGAATAAATTGACTTATCCCTTCAACGAGTTCAAGTACAACTGGCAGCGTTGGCTCAGAATAGGAAGCATTTTGCTGTTCAGGTCTAATGGAACAGCTTTTAAGACGTGACTCATCCCCTCAATAATTCTAAGCTCCGCATCCGGCTTAGCCATTTTCAGGGCTTGCGCTTCACTGACAGGCACTTGGATATCAGTTGTCCCTTGAACAATTAGAACAGGTGCAGTGAGACGCCTAATCTCTTGGGCAGGGGTATAGCGGAACCAGGAAATGAGGTAGGGTTGGACGCTCGATCTGTAGAGCATGTTTAGTTCTGGTGGAACAGAAGTCACTATGTTACCTTGCTCTAGAGCAGTAAGAATTTGCTCATTCTGTTGCCATAATGCGTCTGGCAAGCTAGGTTGCAGTTGATCTCGTAAAATTTGTGATGCAGTTTGGGCAGGTCCGGCGATTGATACAAAAGCATCTGCTCCGGTTTTTTGGGTCGCCAGCATTCCAATCAGAGAGCTTTCGCTGTGACCAATTACGGTGATGCTTGAGAAACGAGAATCTGCCTGCAATTGCTGAATCCAAAGTGCAGCATCTTCAACATAGGTATCGAAACGCAAATCAGCTTCTTCATGTCCTGCGGCTGAGCTTTCTTCAATCCCGCGCTTGTCATATCGGATTGAGGCAATGCCATGATCCGCTAATCCTTCAGCGAGGAGTTTGAGGCTATTATTCTGCCCAGCTAGAGGCGTGTTTCCATTGCGATCGGTCGGACCTGAACCCGTGATGATCAGCACCACTGGCTCTGGCACATTAGACGTTGGCATAATCTGTGTGCCATAGAGAGTGCCTGTTGATGTTGTAATGTGAACCTCGACAATCGTTGAGGCTTGTGTCGTATAACCCACAAGCAGCAGTGATAAAGGTAGAGCTATTAGCCAGGGAAACAGACCTACAGAACGGCGAGAATCGGGGGACATAAAGTGAAGCAATTTATATTGAATCCATCAAATACTTTAATTTGATGAGATAAGGGAGTCTAATAACCCCGTTCACCCACCGCTAGTAGCTTTACGAACCAACGACCAACCTCATACGGTCGGTGTGCAACGGGCTTGTTATGCAATACATCCTCTGTATCGAGAAACTTAGCAGGAACTGACAATCTGATGTCGCTCACTTGCCAATCGCCCTCGCAGGCTACCGATTAGGTGTTGACGTTGGCGATTGCGGCGGCAATGCGGAGTGGCGCATTCGGTCGAGCATACATCCGCTCCATATATCTGAGAAGCTGCGGACAGCCGTCGAGCAACCGAATCTCGTTAGCCCAGTCGAGGGTATAGGCACATACAAAATCGGCAACTGTCACAGTATTGCCAACCATGAACTGGCACCCCTGCATGTGATCTTCCATCACAGCTACCATATCTGTGAAATTTTGGCGCGCCAAGGAGACCTCGGCAGGAAGGCGCAGGTGTTCTGGATATAGCGCCGTGTGACGCGAGATGCGCCATAGCGGTTGCTCCAGCTCCGTGACCGCGAACAGAAGCCAACGATTAACTTGAGCGCGATGCTTGATGTCTGTAGGAACTAACCCTTTGTCGAGATACTTCTCTGCCAGATAGAGCATAATTGCAACCGATTCGGTGAGCACAAGGTCGCCGTCAACAAGCACTGGAATCTTACCTGCCGGATTGAGCTTGAGAAAATCTGGGTGACGGTGTTCGCCTGCTCTGAGGTTGACCGTTACAGACTCGAAGTCTACGCCTAGCTCTTGGAGCATCCATCTCATTCGAATGGAGCGTGTAGGGCCAAATTCATATAACTGCATATGCTTCTCCATAACCGGGGGTGACAAAAAACTCGGGCTTATTCATGGTGTTCCTTTGTTCAGGCTCTCCGTTCTAGTGCTCCAACGCGCCTATAGGACGCAGCGATCGCCGTCTGCGGGGATTTTGAGGTCGATGAGGTAGTCGGCGACGATGTCGTCGACACACTCGTTGCCGCCGGTAAGGGCCACACCGTGCTGTTCGCCCTCCACGGTGAGCAAGGTACCGCCGAGCGTCTCGGCGAGGCTAATGCCGCCCTCGTGCGGGGTGGCCGGGTCGCGGGTGACCGAGACAATTAAGGTTTTGGGGAGGCCTTTGATGTTCTGGGCGTAGGGGTAGCCAAGGGTGGGCTACACCGGCCAATGCTCACAAATGTCGCGGGCCTCGACGGGTCGGCCGGTGTCTAGGAAGGGCGCAACCTTGAAAATGTCGCGCGTCATTGCGGTCTCCTGCTCGGGCGCATGGCGTTCCTCGTCGAGGCAGTTAATGGCCAGCAGGGACTCGTAGCCATTGCCGTAGCTGCCGTCGGCACTGCGCTGGCTGAGGATGTCGCGCAAGAACAGCAGGGTGTCACCGCGTCCGGCCTTGAGTTCGGTGACGCCTTTGATGAGCGCGGGCCAGCCCACCTCGGTGTAAAGCATGGTAAGCACACCGTCAATCGCGGCGGTGTAGGTGAGCTTGCGTCCGTCTGCGGTGGTTATTGGTTCGTCGATCAGCGGTTGCACGATCTGCTGGAAGGCGGCAGTGGCTTGCTCAGGATCGGTACCCAGCGGACAGTCCGGCCTCTCGGCGCAGAAGGCCGCCATGTTGTCAAAGGCGTGCTGGAACCCCTCGAACAGGACGAGGCGACGTTCGGTGGTGCCGGTGGTGGGGTCTATCGCGGCGTCGAGTACCATGGCCCGCACGTTTTGAGGGAAGGTCTCGGCGTAGATCGCGCCGAGCCGGGTACCATAGCTGGCACCGAGAAAGGAGAGCTTGTCATCACCTAGCACCGCGCGGAGCACATCCATGTCGCGGATGACATCGCGGGTGCCAACGTGAGCCAGGACGTCTTCGCCGCCGGAGAGCGCGGCGCACTGCTCGTAGAGCTGGCGGGTCTCGTCGTCGGTATAGTCCTCGCCCCCGGAATTGATCGAGTTGACAAGCTTGTCGGCCTCTCGTTCGGCATTGGTGAAGCAGTCCAGAGCCGGTGTCGAGGCCGCAACTCCGCGTGGGTCGAATCCAATCAGGTCGAACCGCTCGGTAATCGGGTGCTCATCTAAGGTGGTCGCCACCAGGGGCGCGTGGCTCATCCCGGAGAAGCCGGGGCCACCGGGGTTGAGCAGCAGGGAGCCGATTCGTTTGCTCGGCTCGCCTTTGGCCGGTACCCGCAGCAGTGCGATCTGCGCGGTTCGCCCGTCGGGGTTCTCGTAGTCAAGCGGCACTTCGAGCCGGGCGCACTCGAAGGTGTCGTTAGCGAAGGTTTCGGCGTCGGTGGTGGCGTAGCCCTCGCACGAGCCGAACATTAGCTCCTGGTTGTAAAAACGTTCTAATCTTACCGGAATCTCTCCCGGCTCTGGCGGCTGCCCGGGTGCAGGTTGGCTGCAGGCACTGAGAGCCAGCACTATCACCCCAATCCTTAGCGACCTTCGGACGTAGGTCTTGCGAGTGAGCAGGGTTCTCCTCCCAGCGGGAGCCGTTGATCCTGAGTCGTGCAGGAGTAGGGTGCGATCTCGCTTGTGGTTAGAAGAAATGTGAGACATGGGGATAAACTCCTTTATGCCGTCATTAACTTGGGGCCTGCGCATTGATAGAAATAGAGTGGTGAGAGAAAGGCGATCGTCTCGCCTACTTCACATCCAGCCCCGTCCAGTGAGCGGCAAAAGCCCACATATCCGCCGTTTCCTCAATGATCTTGTCGGTGGGCTTACCCGCGCCATGACCCGCCCGCGTCTCGATGCGGACGAAGTGTGGCTTGGGGCCGATATCCGCCGCCTGGAGCGCAGCGACATATTTAAAGCTGTGTCCCGGCACCACGCGATCGTCCGTGTCGGCAGTGGTGGCGAGGATCGCGGGATAGTCCTTGCCAGATTGGATGTTGTGATACGGCGAATAGCTGAGGAGGTTACGGAAATCTGCTTCCCGTGCTGGCGAACCAAATTCGTCTACCCATAATTTCCCGGCTGTGAACTGATCAAAGCGGAGCATGTCCATGACACCGACCTGGGGCAGCGCCGCAGCGAACAAATCTGGTCGTTGATTAACCACTGCACCAATCAGGAGGCCGCCATTCGATGCGCCCTGAATGGCCAAGCCGCCCGGTGACGTTATCCCCTCTGCCTTCAGATACTCGCCCGCCGCGATGAAATCATCGAAGACGTTTTGCTTGTTCTGCCGACGACCCGCTTCGTGCCATGCCCGACCATATTCGCCGCCGCCGCGAATATATGCGATCGCGAACACCCCGCCCTGTTCGACCCACGCCAGTCGCACAGGCGAGAAGATGGGAGGATCGATCAGGCCATAGCCACCGTAGGCATTGAGCACGGTCGGTGCCGGGCCAGTCACATCTTTACGCCGAACGACAAACATCGGGACACGGGTGCCATCCTTCGAGGTGAAGAAGCGCTGTTCGACCGCGATTCGGCTGAGATCGAACGCCACCTTTGCCTCGCTCCAGACACGCGCCGTGTTGCTGGCGACATCGTATCGATAGATAGTGCCAGCCGCATTGAAACTGGTGAAGCCGAAGAAGGTTTCCTTATCGTCCTCGCCGCCCTCAAAGCCGATCGCGGTGCCGATACCGGGCAGCTTCACTACGCCGTCGGCCTTGCCATCGAGGGTGTAGCGCCTGACCTCTGTCTTCACATCGACCAAGTAGGAAAGCAGCAACCGCCCGCCGACCAGTGATACGCCGTTTAGAACCGAGTCCTGCTCCGGCACCACATCCGTGAAAACCGGATCGGCGGCGGCGATGTCCATTGTCACCACCTTGAGGCGGGGCGCATCCTTAGTGGTCTCAAGGAAGAATTTCGTCCCCACATTGCCCACAACGCCCCATAAATAATCAAGCTTATTGACGAGTTTGCGTGGTGTCCAGTCGGCGCTATTCAGGTCTACCACCGTCAGTAAGTTGGCAATTAATGAACCGGGTGTGGAAAAGATTGTGACGTAACGCCCGTCTTTGGTGACGCTTATTAGGGAATGCACTATGGTCGGCTGGTCTGGGGTTGCATAGACTAGCCGGTCTTGCGTCTGGGGGGTGTCGAGCGCATGAAAATAAACGGCATGGTTTTCTACGTTTGCCTGGGACGCTTCGCCCTGCTTCGGTTCAGGGAAACGAGCATAGAAAAAGCCAGACCCGTCCTTGGCCCACGCAATGGTAGTGAACCTCGCCCATTTGACCTCATCGTCCAACACCTTGCCCGTGTTGACATCCAGCACCCGAATCGCGCGCCAGTCCGTGCCGCCATCCTGCACCGCATAGGCCACGCGAGCGCCGTCGGCGGATGCCGACCATTCGGCCAGCGCGGTCGCCCCGTCGTCTGCCCAACTGTTCGGGTCGATCAGGACGCGCCCTGCGCCATCCACGCTGTCGCGGACGTAGAGGACTAGCTGGCTCTGAACACCGGAGTTACGGGAGTAGAAATACCGTTTGCCCTTCTTGACCGGAATGGTGAACCGTTCATAGTCGTACAACTGCTTCAGCCGCTCCTTGAAGATAGCTCGACTAGGGAGCGTATCGAGATAGGCATTGGTGACTTTGTTCTGCGCTTCGACCCAGGAGGCAACCTCTTTATCGGTGCGGACATCGTTTTCCAGCCAGCGATAAGGGTCGGTGATCGTCTGCCCAAAAGAAGTCTCGACGACATCGACTCGCTTGGTTTGAGGATAGGTAGTCATAGGTATCGTCGTTGGGGGCTGCGAACAGGCGAAAGCCAAAAGTGTGGTGAAGAACAGAGAGAGAGAAAAAAGGGCTGCGCGACGCATCGGTAGCTTTTGAATCATTTTTGCTGCTCTCCAGTCTTTAAATTAGGATTTATTTTTCATTAGGATTTATTAGAAATCGATGAAATAACTGATATAGGATTACTCGTTGACAGTGGCAGATTGATGTTTCAATGGGATTGTAAATTAGCGCTCCTAGCGGGAACCGTGGGCCATGAGTCGTGTGTCGGTAGGTCTGGTTCAAAATTGCACAATTCAAAGTGACGATCGCAGCCCAAAGTGACCCTATCTCGCGTTGCTGAGACAGATGTAGATTATTTACGCCGTGCTACTGTCTTCATCCTCGACCTCGGCTTTGATGACGAAAGCCCTTAGTTCGACAATTTTATCGCCGCGAAAGCGCCAGACATCGCAGTACGAGTAATGGGCCGCCTTCCCGTCTTCTTCCTTCAGTGTGATGTCACCGAGTGCCGTGACGAAATCACCCTCAGCGATTAAGTTAGCGACTATAAACTTTGGCGGCTCTACGTAGGTCGTTGCCATCCATTGGCGAACGGCTTCTTTTCCTTTAAGGGTCTTGTCTCCGACAAACGTCCATTTCGTGTCGTCGGCGCAGCATGACAAGAATCCTTCATTGTTACCTTTAGCGATCGCCGCGTTGGCCTTTTCTAATATCGCTTTATTTTTGTCTGACATCTAAATTTCTCCTCTGTTGGCACTGGTCTGGTAACAGGAGATAACCGGCGGCAAGCCTCTTTAAGCAATCGCTTTCAGGATTTTCGCTCTAATTGGCTTAAACCATTGCTGAAGAAAGGTCTTAGGGCTCCATCACCTTTTAAGAGACCAGTGCCGTCAGGTTACGCTTGGTAGTTCTGCCACAGCAACAACAAACGCTTCAAAAAATGCTCAAGGCAAATTATGGCCGATGCCAAGGATAACTCAATGCGTCGGTTTGCTCAGCATCTTCTTGGCGTAGAAGGTGCAGCATGCTGCCACGGATTAGCATCCCTAACCGCAGCCGCTCCTGCAAAAAGGAAGAATGGATGGCTCTAGGGTTGCTAGAGACAACGCCCTGGCTCTCTTCAAAATCCTGATGAGGTAAAACATAGCGGTGTACATGGTCAATTAATTTTTGCTTCAATTCAGGCATGGAAAACGCCGATTGATAGGGATGTTCAGGATACCCATCCAAAACATCTTCAATTTCTTGCAGAACGACTGGCAGTGTGAGCTTAATCAAGTCGGTTGTCATTTTTATTTCTTACCTAAGATTGTTAAGAACTAAAACAGCTGATCACACCGTTAAACTTGTACATCAAGCCCGGCCAGCTAAGTAAAACTATGACAACCTGACGTTGGAGTACAGGGTGGATTTGTTGTCTAAGATTTGAATTGGCAGACGAGGCTCCGTTTTCACACTACACAACGGTGCCAAATAGGGCATCGGCAGCAGCTAATTAGTTGCTGGGGGTTAGTTACGCTCGCGATTGTGGTGGCCTGAAGCACCCATCGTCTGCACATCGCTAAGCAGCACCTGGGCTGACCTAAACCAGGTCGCCTCTTTTCTTTTGCCAAAAAGCCCAATAGTTGATTGGGCCTTTGATTAAAAATCAGGTTTTCGACCAAATTAAACTTTTCCCCGGCATCGTAGGCAACGATGGGTTTACCCACCTTTAAACAAGGTATAGAAATCCTCTAAATTGATTTATTCATAGGCTATCAGGTCTCATCTGCTGGGTTGACTGTATGATCAATCGTTAGTTTGTGCTAGTTTTTCGCAGGGAATTATGTCAGACAAGATTGAATTTACCATCGCACTTGTGTGAACTTCAAGCTGCGCTTCCTTAAAGGCTTCGAACAAGACAAAATCGCCAGGAATGATTGTGCGCTCAAAAAACCAGTGAGGAATATTTGAAATGCGGATAACTTGGAACTGGAATGTCTGATTGACATAATGACAAAGAATTTTGTCAACAGACTTTAAAGTAATCATGGTTTATTCCTCTGGTCGACAACAAATTTTCGTCCTAAATTCTGTAATCCTTCAGAGTTAAATAGAGTGTGATGTCATCTCCGATCGAAACACAAACTGTTTCGCTGTTGTATGACGATGATCTTTCCTTGTCAGTAGGGTCGCGGTTGACAGAGTTACTGATTGCGGGTATTCAACAAAGTATGCCGCAGCGGCGATTGAACTGCGGTATAAGCCGACGTTTGAATAGATTGATTTGTCTAAGAACGTAGCAATTTCTTTTAGTTAGCCTGCCATTCCCTGTCTTCCAGTTCCTTTTGTGGCAGTAGCAGGGTGGCTTCGATTTCTTGGCGAATGCTAGCCGTCACTTCACAATTGCTATTCAAACAATCCACCAGCAGCTGATTGGCGTCGTAATAGCGCTTGAGCACCTGCTCTTGCTCGGGGCTAAACTGCCAGGGGTGATGAATATTGCGGTATTGAGCAATGGAGCCTTTAAGTTGCTCAACCCAGACCGGGTAGTTGTCTTGCCACCAGCTTTGCAGCCGCTCTTGGCCTTGGTGAGAGGCGGGCAGCTGGTCTTTAAGCTGTTGTAGCGATTTATAAAACCCAGCATCGAGCACCATCACCAAAATGTTGTTGAGTGCCTCGCTACAGGCATTGGCAAAGGCAAAGTTTTGGCTGTGGTCAATGGCAAACTTTAGCAGCAGGTTCTCTAGAGCGGCATCTAAAACGATGCCCTGATCTAGGGTGCTGGCTAGGGCAAACTGGTCAGCGGTGTGGGGGCTTCGGGCCAGGGCCAGGTAAAACGCGCGGGTCGTAGCCAGCTTGGGTTCGGCGGGAATGGTCTGGGATTTTTGGCTGGCCCACATCAAAAAGTCTTGCAGGTGGGGGTCTTGGGCCACCAGGGCATCGATCTCCTGCTTCATCAGCTGCACTAGGGAGTCAGCACTGCGCAGCATAGCGGCGGTGAGCAGAAACACCTCGTGCCAATGGGGGTCGGTGATGTGGTCTACTAGCCCGCCCAGGGCTTGCTCTAGGGCATTCAGGTTGTGGGTGGCGACAATCTTTCGCGCCGTCAGATATTCTTGAAACGCCAGATAAGAAAAGGAAAAAACACCTCGGGCGCGCTCAATCAGCAGCCCGTGCTGGGCCTCAATGGCCTTGAGCATCGCCTCGCTTTCGAGCTGAAGCTCTTCGGGTTCGAGCCTGGCCCCCGGCAAATTTTGCAGGTAGTCTTCGATGTAATGCTCAATGGTGCGCTGCTCAAAAAAGTACTGGCCCTGCTCAAAGGTGACGGCTGCCAACTGACTGAGTAGCCTCATTTTTTGGGGTAATAAAAACCCGCGATAAACATCATCTCGCTCAACCCCTTTGGTTTCATCCCATTTGCCCAGCAGCAGGTCTAGCCCCTGTTTATAAAATGCTGTGCGCTTACTCGGAAATTGCCCTTCGCCCTGAAACACCCAGCAAGCGAGGTGCAAAAACAGGGGCGTTACCACCAGCTGGCGAAACTGCCAATTTTCGGGTAAGTCAAGTTTCTCGACAAACTCTGCCGCCTTAGCCTGTCCTTGCGGGGTGGCAGTTTTGCCTAGGGCCACAAACCACTTTTGGACAAAGGTGGTAATTTGCGATTCGCTAAAGGGAGCGATTTCGACATCGGTGAAGCCGCGCAGGGCAAGTTTTTGGGCGGCGGTACGGCAAGACACCACAAACTGGTTGCGGTGATATTTATCCGAAAAGGCGCGAATTTCGCGAATGACAGCGGTGATGTCCTGGTTGGGTACTTCATCCATGCCATCCATCAGCACCAGCATACGCCCCTCATTGAGCAGGGTTTCAAGCTGGGCAGGGTTGGCAAGGCCAGCGGTGATCAGGCTCTGGTGAATGGTGTTAAATAGGCTGAAGCCATTCTGATGCCGGCAGGCTTCAGCAAACTCGCGCAGGACAATAAAGATGGGCACCTGCTCAGGGGCAAATTCGCCGTTGTTGCACTGCACGGCCAAGTACTGCAAAAAGGTCGTTTTGCCCACCCCCGGCTTGCCCAACACCCGAAGTTTACCGTGAATGTTTACCGCCTCAACACCGGGTGTTTGAGGGGAGTTAACATGCCCTAGCCCAACCCGGTCAAACTCGGTGGGAGCGAGGTTGTTGAGGTCGGTCACCTCTAGCCACTGCTGATTGGCAACGGCTTCTAAAATATTGACATCCACATAGATGTCGTCAATATTGACAGGGTGGCTGATGTCGAGCAGTTGCAGAATGCCGCACTGGTGCTGAATGGTGTCTCGGTGCTGCGATCGCAGCTTCATCACCAGTTCATCCACCGTCAGCGGGTGCGGTTTGAGGCTTTCGCCAGGGTCTAAAAAGCCGGCGGGCGGGTCTTTGGCAATCTCGCGCCAGTCTAGATCGAGCACCTGACAGATTTCCATAAAAATCTGTCGGTCCACGGGCTGGCCCGTGAACAGCCGCCAGATTGGCTGTCGGGTCTTCAGGTTGACCTCTGCCGACAGGTTATCTTGGGTCCACCCCTTGAGGGCAAACGCACGTTTAGCCCGCTGAATGCCAGCGGGAGAGGCTCGAAGCGATCGCTTGACCATGAAATAAACGGGTTATGTTAAAAGGCAGACAAAGTTAAACGGCGGACAAAATAAGAAAGCAGGCATTTTATGGGCACTAGTCTAACGCTTCTTGCTCAGGCACAATAGTCACTAAATTTCGAAGGCGACATCGCCCAAAAGACCTCAATGTCTCCCTTGCCTGGGGCATCCATCAAGATCAAATGATCCACTGCAGGTTTGTTGCCTTCGGGTAGCTCTGTCAAAAGCAGGATCTAACCAGCAATCGTATCTACCATCAGGTCTTGGCCCACTCATCTCTGGGGTAAAAGTAGCCGGGGAAGTTGAGGTGCCCTATGTCACCAAGGGCATGTCTGATGCCAACCTCGAGATTACAGCGAAGCGTCCGTGCTAAGGCCCCGCACATGGGAGGAACCCCCGTCCGGCTGCAAGATCAATCGCCCAGGCTAGTTGCCCCGCGCCGCAAAGCAGCATCACAGCCTCTCTTGGCAGCTCTTTCGTGAAACGTTCCAAAATTTGGCCAACACTGTGCTGGACAAATTCCACTCAGCTACGTTCAGGGCCTCTGAGTACAGGTGTGAGGTAAGCCAGCTCAGTTAGCTGCGCGAGCAGGCACCTAGTCAACATGGAATGACTCAGCTCTCCTCTTCACCGGCCTGTTTCTGCTTGCTCTCATCGTCCAAAAGGGGATCGGTTCTCCTCACGCTAAATCGAATTTTGAAACGTGGTGGGGCCGGTATAGCCCGAGAGCTGGGCAATTTCCTCCAAGGTTTGTCTCCCCGACAGGCGTTCACCATTAATTTCCCAGGTCGGATAGCCAGCGATTCCGGCTTCCTGGCACTCTGGAGTTTGCTCTTGTCCATCAGGCATCGCACATTCTATGTAGGGCATGACCTGGCTGGCTTCCTGACCAAACAACTGCTTTTGCTCATGGCAATGGGGACACCACCAGGCTCCATAGAAAATAGCACCAGTGTCGGTCAAGTGTTGGGCTAGGGCCATTTCAGCTGGGCCAGACTGGGTGGTGATGGCAGGCCCAAGCTGAGCACCCGAGCCGCCAGCGGCGACTGGGTTGTTAACATTGGCATAGACGCCGAGGGTGCCCACCACCACCAGAAAGGCTGTGATGCTGCCAATAAAGAAGGGTTGAGATAGCTCAGACCAATTTTGGCCGATGAGGGCAAGCAGAAACAGGCTGGTGGAGAGAAGCGCTGAGCCGACGCAGTAAAGGCAGACGGCTTTGATTTCTGCACTGAGCAGATACATGAGGTAACCGCTAAAGACCATCATGGCGGTGCCGCCGATCAGCAGCAGGGGTTGGGTCAATCGGGTGAGCTTATCTCTGAAGTCTTTTTGCTCAGCCCCATTGACGAGCAGAGGAGCGATCGCCATGACCGCCATGCTCACGTAGGCTAGAAACCCAAATAGGGCTAGAGGCTGGCCAAACACCGTGGCATAGGGGCTAGAGAGCACGATGTCACAGCCCTTAGTCGGACAGGCCGTGGCGCTGCCTGTGAGCTTGTTGATCGTTAAGTAAGCGGTGACAACAGCGCCAACCGCCGCTAACCCAGCGATGAGAGGGCGGGTATAGCGATGAATCCAGGGAGTTGCTTTTCTACGACGCGACATTTCCTATCTCCTAACACCTGATGAAAAAATACTGAAATGGCAAGCTGTCTTGAGCTCTCATCGTTTTGTATCTAAGCTTCTCTGCTTTGAGTACTGAACAAACGCATGGCGTTGAGCGTGACCAGCAAGGAAGACCCCATGTCCTCAAAGACAGCCATCGGCAAGCCAATGACGCCGAAAAACCCCAAAACAATAAACGTTGCGTTCAACACTAAGGCAACGGCAATGCTTTGTTGAATCACCGCCAGGGTTCGACGACTGAGTTGAATGGCATACCCTAACCGTCGCAAGTCGTTACCCACTAGCACCACGTCTGCCGTTTCCAGGGCCGTATCGAGCTTGCCCACGGCAAAACTGACATCCGCTGCGGCGAGGGCCGGGGTGTCGTTAATACCATCGCCGACCATGCCGACCATGCCAGATCGGCGCAGGTGATGAATCGCGTGCAGCTTATCTTCAGGGAGTAACTCAGCCTGGTACTCGGTAATGCCGACCTGTTGGGCCACCTGTCCCGCAATGGCCGCGCGATCGCCCGTCAGCATAACCATGCGGCTGAGTCCTAAGCGCTTGAGCAAACGCACCGCTTCTGCCGACTCTAGCCGGATGCCATCGGCCACGGCGATCGCCCCGACTAGTCCTTGCTTAGTGCCGACTAGCACAGGAGTTTGCCCGTGCGACTCAATGTCGAGTAACAGCGAGTTAGCAGCATCGGACAGTTCAATGCCCTGATTCTCAAACAACCGGCGATTCCCGACAAAGTACGTTACGGCTCCAAAGGTGGCCCAAATGCCCTTACCTGGAACGGCCGTAAAGGATTCTGGAGTCGATAACTCTACCCTTTGAGCCGTTGCCGCAGCGACAATCGCCGCAGCGATCGGATGCTCCGAGCGCTGCTCCAGAGAAGCGGCAATCATCAGAATCATGTCGTTACTCATGGTGCCCAGACTATGCAACTGCTGCACTGCTGGTAGACCTTGGGTAATTGTGCCGGTCTTGTCGAGAGCGAGGATTTTGAGCCGTCCCGCCGTTTCTAACGCATTTCCCCCCTTGAACAGCACCCCCTGACGAGTAGCGGCTCCAATTGCACTAATCAGGGAAACGGGGGTCGCAATCACCAGAGCACAGGGGCAGGCAATCACCAGCAGCACCAAAGCCTTGTAGAACCAGGGCTGAAAGGGTTGGGCAAATAGCAGTGGGGGAATCAGCGTAATGCCTAATGCCAGCGCCAGCACAATGGGGGTGTAGATGGTGGAGAAGCGATCCACCCACTGCTGAATCGGCGCACGGCTTTCTTGGGCCCCTTCAACCAGATGAATAATGCGAGCCACCGTGGTGTCTTGAGCCGTATGGGTGACGTCCACTTCTAAAAACCCGGTCTGGTTCAGGGTGCCTGCAAAGACCGTATCTCCAACCGCTTTACTTTCCGGTAGCGATTCCCCAGTAATCGGGGATTGGTCAATGGCACTTTCCCCAAATCGGACAATGCCATCAAGGGCAATGTGCTGTCCTGGACGAATGGTTAAGACTTCGCCGATTTGGATGGCTTCGACGGGCACAGCCATCTCTTGACCATTGCGCTTGACCGTCGCCGTTGTAGGTGTCAAATCCATCAAGTCTCGAATGGCGTTGCGGGTGCGGCTGAGGGCAAAGTTTTGCAGCGTCGTGCCTAGCCCAAAGAGAAAAATGACCAGCGCCCCTTGAAACCACTGACCCAGGCTGGCTGCCCCAATCGCTGCCAGCGTCATCAGTAGGTTCATGTCTGCCCGGCGCAATGTGAGAGCAATCCAGGCGGCTCGGATAATGGGCGAAATGGCAATGATCAAACTAAACGCATAAAAGCATTGGGCAATCAGCGGCAGGAGCAGCAGGCGTTCAGCAATAAGCCCCAGCAGCAAGCCCATGCCACTCAGCAGTACGGTCTGTCCCCGGCGAGTTTTGAGCCAGAACTGCCATCCAATGGGATTGGCTCGCTGAGGCGGTAAGTTCTCGGACTGGTTCCCAGGGGAAATACTCGTGGCCGCTGGTACATTGCCCGAGTGGTCGGGCATGACGGTGTAACCTAATGCCGTCACCCTGCTAATAATGTCTGCTTCATTGGTGAGCTGTGGGTCAAACTTGACCTGTAGTCGTTCTGAAGCGAAGTTAACTGCTGCCTCGTCGATTCCGGGCAACTGCTGTAAATTGGCGGCGATAGTTCTGGCACAGCCACCGCAATCCATCCCGCTCACATAGGCTTGTAGCGTTTGAGTCGAGGGCGCTTGAGCGGGAAGCGGCGGATTGGAAATGAGATCAAGGGTGTAGCCCAGCGCTGTGATCCGTTCTCGAATTGCGGCAGCATTGACTTGCTGCGCATCATAGATAACATTGAGCCGTTCGGTGGGGAAACTGACCCTCACCTCAAGCACCCCTGCAAGTTGTTGCAAGGCGGCCTCAACGGTTTTGGCACAGCCACCACAGTCCATGCCACCGACGTGGGCTTGCAGGGTTTGTTGTGAAGCGGTTGACGTCATGGGAGGGCACCCCCTATCTGAAGAACATATCACTACCCACTGATATGTTCTAATGTATCAGTAGGCAGTGATATGTTGAAGATAAATTTTCCGTGCAGGTTCCTATGCCTTCCACCAAAACCTGTGACTTGAAGACCAAGCTGTTTCGGGGGCTTTCTGACTCCTCCCGGCTGGCCATTCTCAATGTGTTGCGGGCTAAAGCTTTGACCGTCAATGAAATTGTCGAGCGGACTGGCCTCAGTCAGTCGAACGTCTCGAATCATTTGGCCTGCTTGCGCTGCTGCGACCTCGTCATCCATGAGCAGCACGGGCGCTATGTGTATTACCAGCTCTCCAATGACCGCATTGCTCAACTTTTAGATTTAGCGGATGAACTTTTGGCAGAAGTGGCTCAAGGCGTATCGCAATGCCAGAATTACAGCTGATGTAGTGAGTTGATTACCTATCATTTCGGCCTATCAGCAGTGCTATGCCGAGGTTGAACTAACTGCATGGACTGCTCAATGCTGCTGGGTTTCACGTTGTCCGTACCCAGCAAGTACAGTTTGATGTGGTTTGAGGGCTGATGGCGGTATCGGCTGTGGGTTAGCGCCAACTGTTATGGACTATAGCCAGTATGGGAAAGAATAGAGTTTCTCTTGAGCTGAAAGTACCGCCAATTGCAGTCGTGATTGTATTCGCAGTAGTCATGGCAGGTGTGGCTAAGCTATTGCCAGGGCTATCTTTTGGGTTTACAGGACGCTTAGAGATGGCGATCTCACTAGCCTTAGCGGGTGTCAGCATTATTCTGGCAGGCATTCTGGCTTTTCGGCAGCATCGAACGACGGTCAATCCGTTTAAGCCTGAAACTGCAACAGCTATCGTCACGACAGGGGTATATCGCTTCACCCGCAACCCGATGTATGTGGGCTTTGTCCTGATACTGGCTGGCTGGGCTGCTTTTTTAGTAAACCTGGGAGCGGTGCTGGTGTGGCCAATCTGCGTGGTTTACTTGACCCAGTTCCAAATCAAACCTGAAGAACGAACACTTCTGGAAAAGTTTGGTAGGCCTTTTACTGACTACATGGCCAGGGTTCGGCGATGGGTCTAGCAATTGGTTCCTACCCAGCTACAGCGTTTACACTGATTTCAGCCTATTGAAGGCATATCTATCTCATCATTCTGGAAAAAATTAGTATGACTACGCTAAAGCAATCAAAGATCTTTGTCGGTGCGCTTGTCGCTGGTATTGCTGCACTGACTGTCATCGTCGGATCCGTAATGGCTCAAGATAGTGGTGAGTCTGGTGGTTGTGAATGCTGTGAGAACATGGGTCAAATGAATCGGCCATCTGATTCAACCGGTCAGTAAATACTGATTAGCGCGGTCTAATAATCTTGTTGCAGCGGACGGTAGAGAGATCTGGGCGATGATGCAAAGGGTATCTGCCGCCGCTGTTGCGCGACATTTTATACGTCTGCCTGTCATTTTATTTGTCAATCCGCGTTGAGCGCCTGAAACCTTTACATGACAAGGGTTTCAGGCGCTCATTTTTTTTAGAGACTACAGATCGCCTCAGCGACATTTTATGCGTCAATTCTCGATGATGCCGACAATTTAGATGTCATTTCTTGATAAGCTGGAATGCCCCAATTCTTCTGACTTCTAGGCGAGATAGCAGGCAAGATAAACGACAAATTAGATGACCTGAATTGAGAAAATAGAGTTAAGATTAGTTCAAATGAACTATCTCTCTCGTGCTATGTCTTCTCAGGACTTGCATAAAACTCATACTAACCGGCTCTTTGATGGCTTGAATGACAGTGAGCTCGAAAATGACACGGACTTTGGTTTACTCGCTGAGACAAACCGCACTCAGGAGTCAGAGGAAGATGAGGTGATAGAGTTTATTGACCAGCGTTATGCGGAAGATGATGACTACAGGCTATCAGGCGATGAGCGGCTTAAGCTGGAGATATTTCGGGACTTGCGTAAACCCTGCAATAAGCGCGAGTACAGTCATAAACTGAAGGACGCCTCAACGCGCTTAGGTAAATCTGTTAGGCAGATTAGGAGAGACTTTGAAAAACCTGAGTTCGACAGCTAAAAAGCAGCTTGTGGCAAGGCTTTAAGCTCAAAATCTGGAATACCCAACGAGGGCTTATCGGGATGGTAGACGTAGGCAATCAGGCCCGAGACCGGATTGACGAGGAAATTGAAGGGACTGCGGTGCCGCGAATGCTCGATTTGGCAGAGGTTTTTGAGCTGGTCATTGACCGTCTCGATAATTGGGCGTTTGCGCAG
>JAHHHQ010000018.1 GCA_019359285.1 Nodosilinea sp. WJT8-NPBG4 | reverse complement strand
GTCGCCTCGGTCAACAGCAGCAAGCGCTTTTTCGCGCAGATCATTACTATAAGCGGCTGGCATCGTTACTCAAGCAATAGTCCTACTCTCCTAGAATGTCCTATCTACGCCTTCATCTGCAATAAATGGGTGAGTAGAGCTTGCCCCGACCTTTGGCTTAAATCTTTAATCCTTGCAGTAGCGGTAGCCAGCGAAACATGGCCTGATGTAGGCTCAGCGCCCAGGCGATCGCCAGCAGCCAGCCCCCCAACACATCGCTCGGAAAATGCACCCCCAGGTAAACTCGGCTAGCCCCAATGCAGAGCGCAAACAGACCGCCCAACCCCAGCAGCCAAGAGCGCTTAGGACTATCCCAGTTGAGCAAAATTAGGGCCAGCACAAAGGTCATCGAGTAAGTGGAGTGGCCGCTGGGGAAGCTAAAGTCGGTGTGGGGCGGAATGCCCTCCCAAAGAGCGGGGCGCACCCGATGCCAAAGCACCTTGGCAACCTGGTTAAGCTCGGCGCTGCCCCCCATCACAAAGGCCAGGTAGCTGACCGGTAGCCAGCGACGATGCCAGAGGCCGAGAGCCATCAGCCCCAGGGAGGCGGGCAGCACGCCCCAAAATGTGCCCAATTTGGTGGCGATCGCCACCCCTCGGTTCAGCCCTGGCGTAGCGTAGCGGTGCAGGTGTAGCAAAAAGGCCGCATCCCAGGCAGGCAGAGTCGGGTAAGCCGCCACCAATAGCCCCAGGCCAATCAAAATCACCAGGGCCAGCAGCGGTAAAATCACTCCCAGCCAAAGGGGGCTGGGGGCTGAAGCGCGAGCAGAATTTTCCATTTAACTAAAAATTAAATTAGGCCGAAATCCAGGTCATGAGCCAATCGGGCAGCACAGCCTCGAGATTGGTGAGCAGGTCACCCGTGAGAAAATCGGGCACATCGAGGATGTGCAGCTGCAGCAGCACCACGATCGCCAGGGTATACACCGTAGACGTAATCAAGCCGTTGCGCAGCGAGTGACCACTGCTGCCCTGCCCCTCTTTTTGCAGCGCGGTGACCGCCCCCTGCTGCATGAGCATAAAGCCAACGACATTAGTCAACCAGTAGCCTAGCCCGGTCATGGGCACCAGCGTGCCGGGAAACGGGCGGCTGACCAGATAACCAAAACCCAGAGCCAGGGGCAGATTGATCACCAAATCATTCCACCAACACAGAGGTGAAAGCAAGTAGCCGACCACCACCAGGCTGCCACCCCACAGCCGCCGCAGCCAAGGGGCTGTCGACTGGGCCTCATCCACGGCAGGGGTGCTGTCTGCGACGGCGTAGGCAGCAGGTGCTAACTCGGCATCGGAATTTAACTCGGTATCGGGCTGAAGGAGTGACAAGGGGTTCATCCTAACTAAAGGGCTAACGTTAAGTAGGGGAGCAAAACTACGATCGCAAAGTAGCCACCAGTCGCCGAGGCTGGCGCAGCAGCTCTAGGGCATCCAGAATGCTGGGGGCAACAACATCAGCTGAGACCAGGGTTTCAACCGCGCCCCCTTCGCGCTGCACCAGGGCAATACCCAAGGCGGCAGCTTTGAGCATTTGGCGATCGTTGCGGCCATTGCCGATCGCCACCACCCGCTCGGTGCCCAGATCGGCGACGTAGGCCAGCTTGGTTTCGGCCTGATTTTCGGGTGGGGCAATAGTCAGATTGAGCAGCAGGTCCGCCAGTTCGCCCTGGGCCAGCCCAAAGGTGTCGGCGGTGATGACGTGAATCTGCAGTGCCTCAGAGAGAGCGGCGAGGGTGTCGCCCGCCTGGGGAATCAGGTGACCGTCTACAGCCAAAGTGCCGTTGTAGTCCAAGACGAGATGGGCTAACTGGAGGTGGCGAAAGCCGGGGATGTTGATGTCGATCATGGGCTTAGCAACAGTCTCAGGGCAAGGGCAATAACGGCAACGACATAGATGCGGCGAAGCCAGCGGTTAGGCAGGTGCAGCACCACCCGGCCTCCCAAAAACGCGCCCGAGAACATCACCACACCTAACAGCAAACCCAGGCCAAAATCCACTAGCCCCAGGTAGATAAATATCAGGGTGGCCACCAGAGAAGAGAAAATGTTGACCAGCTTGCTGGTGGCGATCGCCTCGATGAAGCTGTGGCCGAAGCAGCCCACAAAGGTAGCGGTGAGCAGGGTGACGTAGCCGCCGCTAAACAGCCCGCCATAGATGGCCAACAGGAATGCGGCTAGGTACCCGATCGCAATTTCTAGAGCAGAATCCTTGGCAGGTAAGGGCTGGAGACCTCTATCGCCCATCGTCAAGGAGACCCCAACTACCACCAGCATAGAGGCGGCGATGAAGGGCGATAGGGCGCTGGTGGGCAGCCGCTGGAGCAGCATTGCCCCCACGGCCGACCCCACCAGGGTGAGACCAATTAGCCCCGGAGCGCGGCGGCTGTCGAGTTTGCTTTGGCCCACAAAGGGCAGGGTAGCGCCAACGCTCATTAGGGTGAGGGCGGCCATGTTAGTGGCGATCGCCACCTGCGGCTCTACCCCCGCCTGTAGCAGCGCGGGCACCGTAATCAGCGAGGTGCTGCCGGTCACCATGCTGATGGCGCTGGTAAGGAAAAACACTCCCACCAAGAGCATCAGCACCGCTGGGGAAAGCCCTAGCTCAACTGAGCTAAGCCTGATTTGACCTGCGATCGCAACATCAACCATGGCGAATCCGCACAAACTACTAAAAACCCATCGGATTACCGGTGTTTCCCTCAAGAACTATGCCACAGTTTCAGGACACTTTCAATATTTTTGAGAGCCGCTAGATTTGACCGACTGTCTCGCCAACTATCACAAACGTCCAGGGGTTAGAACGGGCTTAACATAGAGGTATTGCACTGCAACGCCCTTGCCAAAGAATTCTGCTTGTCGAAGTGTCTTAACTAAATCAACTGCTGCAACATCGCTTAGAAGTTGTTCCAAAAACTCTGCCTTGTGTAGTAAAAGGCAAGCCTTCTGAAATACTCTCTTAGCGAAAACTCTACGAAATCTTTGCTGAATAGATGGTTTTGCTGTTGTAGTCCAGCTTGTTAGGTAGGGTATATATCGGCAGCGATCGCCCAGCGCCGTCAGTGCAAATACTTAATTTCTACCCGAGGATATATGACTAAAGGGACTCGCCATCTCAAGCTAAAGCAAGTTAGAAAACGCTGAGGCAGGCTTGGTTAGAGGTTTTTACGTGGGGGCTGTAGGCTAGAAGCAGCTTGCTATCGTCCTAAATGCTTCATAACGATAGGCTGCTATGAATGCTCACCTTTATTTGCGTCCTAAAACCTGTGGTATAGCGGTTTTAAGCGTGACGATGGCGCTCCTGCTGATGGAGTTGCTGAATCCGTTAGCCGATATGGCTGTGACTCCATTTTTAATGTTTTTTGGAGCGGTGGTGATAGCTGCGCTGTGGGGCGGTGTTGCCTGCGGATTGCTAACCACGGGCTTATCGGCTTTTGTTAGCGACTATTTTTTCATGACACCGCAATATAGCTTGAGCTTAGATGCTCCGGCCATTATTCGGATCACAGTATTTATTACGCAAGGTGTCATCCTCAGCCTGCTGTGTGGGTCGTTGCGGTCGACCCGCGATCGCTTAGAGCACAGCTCACTACAGCTGCAAGAAAGCGAGTCTTCTCTGCGCTACACCAATCAGTGGGTGACGGCTATTTTAGAGAGCATTACCGACGGCTTTTATGCCGTTGATTTGCAGTGGCGGTTTGTTTACATCAATCCCCAGGCTCAGTACCTGTTTAATCGTCCCCTAGATACATTGCTGGGGCAATCGATTTGGGAGGTGATGCCAAATTTAAAGGGCAGCGCCATGGGGGAATCGTTTCAGCGAGCAATGGCAACTCGACAGCCGCTAATCGTTGAAATTCCAGGGGTGCTGCACTCCGATCGCCTGTTTGAAATGCACATTAACCCCCTGGTAAACGGGCTGGCCATCTATTTTCGCGATGTGACCGATCGCAGAAATAATCAGCGCCAGCTCTACCAGCAAATGCAAATGCTCGACCTGGCCAACGACAGCATTATTATTCAAGACCCCGATACGGCCACTATTACCTACTGGAACCAGGGGGCCGCGCGTCGCTATGGTTGGTCGGCGGCAGAGGCGATTGGGCAATCGACCACAGAGTTGCTCAAAACCGTTTTGCCAGAGCCCATGGAGGCGATTCGCGAGGCCATTTTGCAGGAGGGCTACTGGACGGGGGAGCTGACGCAAACCACCCGCGACGGCCGCTCAATTATTACCAACAGCCGCTGGACGCTTCAGACTACCCCGGCAGACGAACCCGACGCCGTTTTGGAGATCAGCTCGGATGTGACCGAGCAAAAGCAAGTGGAGGAAGCCCTGCGCAAGAGCGAACTGCACTTTCGCACCTTGGCCAACTCAATGCCGCAGATGTTTTGGACAGCGCTGCCCAGTGGCCAGTTGGAGTACTGCAACCAGCGCTGGTACGACTACACGGGCCTGACCCCGGCCCAGAGTTTTGCCCAGGGCTGGCTGGCGGTGCTGCATCCCGACGATCGCGATCGCGGCCAGAGCGCCTGGGATGAGGCGCTGCACAAGGGGCTGCCGCTAACCTTGGAGATCCAGCCACAGCGGGCCGCCGATGGTCAATATCGCTGGCACCTGGTGCGGGCGTTTCCCCTTCGGGATGAGCAGGGGGAGGTGCTGCGGTGGTTTGGCTCTTTGACCGATATTCATGACCAGAAGATGGCGCTGGTGGAGCGCGATCGCGCCCTGGAGCAAGAGCGCCTCGCTCGCGAAGAGGCTGAGGCGGCCAACCGCATTAAAGACGAATTTTTGGCGATGCTCTCCCACGAGCTGCGCACGCCGCTGAACCTAATTTTGGGCTGGGTTTCGCTGCTGCGATCGCGCCCCCTCGACGAGAGCACTCGTGCCCGAGCCCTCGAAACCATTGAGCGCAACGCCAAAGTTCAAGCCGAGCTGATCGAAGATTTGCTCGATGTGTCGCGGATTTTGCGCGGCAAGCTACCGCTCAACATTCAATCGGTGGTGCTGTCTGACGTGGTGCGGGCCGCACTGGAGACCGTGCAGCTCTCAGCCCAGGTAAAGACGATCACCATAGTCACCCAGTTTGACCCCAACTTGGGAACGGTAGCGGGCGACCACAACCGCCTTCAGCAGATCGTGTGGAATCTGCTCTCCAATGCAATTAAGTTCACCCCCAAGGGCGGTACAGTCACCATCAGACTGCGCCAGGATGACAACTGCGCCGTCGTCGAAGTAGCCGACACCGGCCAGGGAATTAGGGCCGATTTCTTGCCCCACGTGTTTGAGCGCTTTCGCCAGGCCGACAGCAGCAGCACTCGGGCCTTTGGCGGGCTAGGGCTGGGTTTGGCGATCGTGCGCTATCTGACGGAGCAGCACGGCGGCGAGGTGTCGGTGACTAGCCCAGGTCTGGGGCAGGGGTCAACCTTTACAGTGCGACTGCCCTTGCAGCCCACCATGCCCGCAGCCTCTCCGGCGATCGCCCCCCCCGCAGTCATCACTTTCACCGATCGGCGGGTGCTGGTGGTCGACGACGATCCCGATTCGCTGCACCTGTTGACCGCCCTGCTGGAGGGCTACGGCATGGAGGTGCTGATCGCTGAATCGGCCGAGGTAGGCCTGCACCTGATCGAGCAGCACCATCCCGATTTGCTAATTAGCGACATCGGCATGCCCGAGAAGGATGGCATTATGCTGATTCAGGCCCTACGCCAGCGGCCTGCGGCAGAGGGAGGTTTGACCCCGGCGATCGCCCTGACTGCCTACGTCGATGGTCAAACGCGCGATCGCGTCCTCGCCGCCGGGTTTCAGCGCCACCTGAGTAAACCCCTCGACCTGGATCAACTGGATCAGGCCATAGCAGAGCTGCTCTGCGGTAGCGGCTAGGCCCACCTCTGTCTCAACCGCCATCCCAACTTTATCTAAGGAACAACCCATGAAAATTTTGATGATTTTGACCTCCCACGACCAGCTGGGAGACACCGGCAAAAAAACCGGCTTCTGGCTAGAAGAATTTGCGGCTCCCTACTACGTGTTCAAAGATGCTGGGGCCGACATTACCTTGGCTTCGCCCCGAGGTGGACTACCCCCGCTAGACCCCAAAAGCGACGCCCCTGATGCCCAAACTGAGGCCACCGCTCGCTTTAGCCAAGACCCCGATGCTCAACAGGCTCTGGCCAATACCGCTGTGCTGTCTACGCTGTCAGCCGCCGGTTACGACGCTGTGTTCTATCCCGGTGGCCACGGGCCGCTGTGGGATCTCGCCGCCGACACCCACTCAATCGCTCTGATTGAGGCCTTTTATGGGGCAAATAAACCTGTGGCTGCCGTATGCCACGCCCCTGGGGTGCTGCGCCACGCCAAAGCGCCCGATGGCGCGCCCCTGGTGCAAAACAAAGGCGTAACTGGCTTCACCAACAGCGAGGAAGCCGCCGTAGGCCTGACCGATGTGGTGCCCTTTTTGGTAGAAGACATGCTGAAGCAGAACGGCGGCAACTACTCCAAAGCCGAAGATTGGCAGACTCACGTGGTCCACGACGGCCTCCTAATCACCGGGCAAAATCCGGCCTCCTCCGAGGCCGCCGCCCAAGCCCTGCTGCAAGCGCTAAGCATCGCTCGGTAGGGGAAGGGCTGAGGTTGCGATCGGGTTTAAGTGCAGGGCTCAAGGCGCGCTTGGTACCCGATCGCCAAACGCACTGAGCTATTCCGCCAAAGGCTGATCGGTGATGAATCGGTGGCGTTGCTGAACTGATGCGTAAATTTGGATAGGGGCAAACGGCCGTTTGTCCCTGCGAGGTATATTAATTTACGAGCGAGCCTGGGTGAGTTCGACCACGGCCTGCACCAGTTTTTCGAGATCGAGGGGTTTGCTGAGGTGGCGCTGATAGCCGCTGGCCAAGGACTGCTGCTGATCTTCGTCGCGGGCATAGGCGGTAAGGGCGATCGCAGGAATGTCTCCTCCTTGGTCGGGGGGCAGGGCGCGCACCCGGCGAATGAGTTTATAGCCATCCATATCGGGCATGCCGATGTCGCTGATCAGTACGTCGGCGTGCAGGGTTCTAATGGTGGCGAGGGCTTCGCTAGCCGAGCCGGCAGTAATCACATTGGCACCGTACTGCTCTAGCAGCACCGTCAAGAACTCACGCGTGTCAGCCGAGTCATCGACAGAAAACACCCGAATGCCGCTTAAATCGAGGTCTGCTTTGGGCAAGGCAGCGGCAGGGTCGGTGCTAGCCTCCACCGACAGCTGAGGGAGCCGAACTCTAAAGGTGGCCCCCTGCCCCTCGCCAGGGCTGCGGGCGGTAATGGTGCCACCGTGAATGTCGACTAGCTGACGCACGATCGCCAGCCCCAGCCCCAATCCCCCGTGCTTGCGAGTGATGGAAATATCCTCCTGCCGAAAGGACTCGAACAGGTGGGGCAAAAACTCCGGGCTAATGCCAATGCCTGTATCGCTGACGCTAATTTCGGCTTGGTCGTCGACGGATTGCAGGGTGACGGTGACCTGGCCGCCGCTGGGGGTGAATTTAACGGCGTTGGAGAGCAGGTTGCAGACAATCTGCTGAAGCCGCGCGGTATCGCCTGCGACTTGAATTGTGGGCTCTAGGTCGAGCTTGAGGGCAATGGTTTTAGCCGCTGCCGAGGTTTTCACCGTCTCCACGGCCGCTTCGACGACGCCAGCCAGGTAGACCGGCACCGGGTGGAGATGGAGCTTGCCGCGCAAAATTTTGGCCAGATCGAGCAGATCGTCGACCAGCTGAGTCTGAAGCAGGGCGTTGCGCTCAATGGTGGCTAGGGCCTGGGCGGTTTTAGCCGCATCAAAGCTGCGGGTTTGCAGCAGCTTGGCCCAGCCCAGGATGGGGTTGAGGGGCGATCTCAACTCGTGGGAGAGCACCGCCAAAAACTGATCCTTGAGCCGGTTGGCCTGCTCGGCCTCTTCGCGGGCAAAGCGCTCGCGCTGGAGCAACTGCTCGCGCTCGTGCTCGCTCTGTTTGAGCGCGGTAATTTCGGCAAAGCATGCGATCGCGCCCCGCACCCCACCATTGGGTGCATAGAGCGGCACTGCCTTGCCATAGATGGTGCGCACCGTGCCGTCGGGGTAGACAAACTCAATTTCATCGGTGACTTCCTGCCCGGTGCGAATGGCCTTTTGCAGGGGCAGGTCCTGGGGCAGCAGTTCTTGCCCCTGCCTGTACTATTTAAACGGCAGCTTGCCGCCACCAGCCCAGGAAGTTCCAGCGGGTAGCGATCCCGGTTCCGCCTGCATGAGCTGATGGGCCATGCGGTTGGCGGTCATCTGACGGCACTCGACATCGTGGGCAATCCAGATGGCGGCGGGGGCAGTTTCCATCAGAGCAGCCAGTTCTTCGGCCTGGGTGCGAGCAATGGCCTCGCTGCCGATCAGGGCTTGTTCAAAGCGCTTTTGCTCGGTGACGTTGATGGCGATGCCCGTCATGCGGATGGGGTTGCCCGCTGCGTCGTAGAAGGTTTGCCCCCTGACCATGATCCAGCGTCGGCCATCCTGGGGGTGGGCAATGCGAAAACTGGTCTTGAGGTTTTTGCCCCGCTCAATGGCCTCACGGACTTTTTGCTCGACGTGAGGGCGATCGAGCGGTGAAATGCAGGCCAGCCAGTTGTCGTAGGAGGGCTTCACCGTCAGAGGCAAGCCGTAGAGATGATAGTACTCCTCCGACCAAGTGACGTCATTGGCGACCATGTCCCAATCCCACAGACCGGCCTCAGCGCCCTGCTGGGCCAGGCGCAACTGCTCTTCACTCTTGCGCAGGGCACCCTCCGTCGAGGGGCAATGGGTGGCCTGGCCGGTGATAAACACCCCACCGACCTGGCCAGCCTCATCCCAAATAGGGCTACAGGCCCAGTGATACAGAACGGCATCTTGAATAAAGTCGAAGGACTGCGATCGCCCAGTGGCAAATACCTGCTCAGTGGCGCTGACTGCCGTTCCCCAGCCATCAATGGCGGTGAGGGGCTGTCCCTGGGTATTAACGGCGGGTAGCAAAGTGGCGCAGGCTAAGTTGTGCAGTAGGACGCGATCGCAGCCCCAAACGCACGCCATCGGTGTCTTGGCGCTGAGCACAATGCCTAGAGTTGTCTTGAGGGCGGGGGGCCAGGTGGTAACGTCGCCCAGCGAGGTTTGCGACCAATCGCGCGATCGTAGCAGCGCTGCCAGTGGGGCTGGGCCAGCAAAAACAGCTTGAGTGGTTCCCTGAAGGGACATTCTATTCTCCCGTAACGCCCGATGCCCTTAGCGCCAGCAGCCCTCAACCCTAGAGGAATATAGCTGCTCTCAATGTTATGTTGCAGCGGCGAATCACCAATTGGCTAAACCAGATCCCTGGATGGTCTTGCTGACCCAAGCCTGATTCAACCAAAACTTCGACTGACCCAAAGGACTGGATTGATTCTAGGCCTGTCTCGTTAGCTATAGTTTTGAAACTACCGCTATGACTGATAATCAGTCTTTTTATAGAAAGGGTGGTCTACCTTAGGGTAGAAACCTTTTTTACTTTTAATTACGCTGACTACTTTAGATAACTTGATATTGGCCTCTGTTGAAGCCGGTCAGGTAAACAAAACGTTAAAAATGCTGCTACAAGTACACAACTCAAATGTGCTGTCAACTACAGCCGTCATCTTTGCGTAGAGTTTTGTGATTGACCCAATTATCTCAGAGCGGTCAAAAGGTATCTACGATCACTTTTACTATCGGGTATTTCTCTATGCTTTCATTAAGGAAAAATATGTTCGGGTTAAAGGCCTCTTTTCATATCACCTTTAGGCTGTCAGGAAACCAAGAAGTTTAGGAGCTTTTTGATTTTTCTTGTGAGGGGAAGCGCTTTTAATAAAACCCTCAATAAATCAAACAGACAATATTCTATTCAACCACTCAAACTTGTGCGACAGAACTATGATCAGTGCTCCTTCAGCACTAAATTCAAGTTGTTTGGCAATACAATCTTAAGCGTTAAAGAATGTATTGAAAGACTAGCGGTATTACAAAAACCTCTTTCTTTAGTGGTTCAAGGAATACAAAAAAAGACGATTTAACGGCCGTTAGACATATATCTTGGGGTCGATGTTGAGTCTGTAGCAGTGCCCTAGGGTTGTATTGCTATAGCCGAAAACACCGCAGATGCTATCTAAGGCTCTGTCAAAGGGCTGATTATAGAAGGTCTGCGATCGCGCTCACAGCGATTTCGGCTTTAAATATCGGTTAAACAACTAAGTTGAAAGGATGATGAAAATAGAACACGTTCTGCGTCGCCTAAATCGTAACCTGGCTCGAATTTCTATGGTAGTGGTGGCCTCACTGTTTTTGCTTTTAGGGATAGCTAACCCAGCGATGGCCTTTGGCAACTCCAGCAGCAGCCCCTCTGACGGCACTACTCAAATGAATAAGCTCCAGGAAACGTCAGAGCGTGCCCTTAGCGCCGAACCCCGGGATCAGCAAGAGGTTCAGCGTAAAGCCCAGCAAGGCCCCAACGAAGTGCAAGGCGATGCTGACCTGCACACCATGAACTCCCCCGCCGATTCTCAATCTGCCACCACCGTGCAAGATCAGATCGAAAACGTGTTAGAGAAAATTACCCCCGGCAACTAGACCGCATTGGTACCAGCAATGTCTTGAGCTGCAATCTGATGCCTCAAAGCCCTCTTCTTTTTGAAGGAGAGGGCTTTCTTTGTGTTTAGTGAATTGAGAAATGATCCAAAAACACGCTAAGCCCTTATCTTGCGAAGCCTATAGGGCTTGTGGTTGAGGCCTTGAAAGGCTTAGCGCATCAGCTCGGAAAGGTGGGGGATAGAATCGCACCCGCATTGAGCAACATTAGGATCACTGAGCAATTCTCACCAAACTCGTTGGTTGTCTGCCTCAGCTAGCTAGCCTGGTGGCTAAGAACAATGTCTTGACAGAGCCGCTGGAGGTTTGAGTGAGACCCAGCCGCTAGAGCTAGCTGAGCGACCCGACGATAGCTGCGGTGAGCCTCTTTCTCCCGCCCCAAGCGCTGTAGGGCAACGCCGCGAAAGAGCCAGGCTTGACTGTGGTCGGGGTTGAGCCAGAGGGCGCGATTGCAGCAGGTGAGCGCGTTCTCTAGGCGGTTGAGCCAGATTAACACCACGGCTTTTTGCACCAGCAGGCGAGTGGTGGCAAACCCAGCTAGGGTTTGGGCCTGCTCTAGGCTGGCCAGGGCATCTTCGTAGCGGTTGAGGCAGGTGAGCGCCTCGGCTCTGTTGAGCCAGCTTTCGACATCGTGGGGTTGTAGGGCTAGGGCTTGCTCAAACAGCTCAAGGGCATCCTCAAAGCGGCCCATCTCTAGGCGAATTTTGCCGAGTTCGCACTGGCCCATGGCAACGGTTTCGTCGTCGCAGGGAGGTAGGGCCTTGGGGACGGTGGCCAGAGAGCGGCCTTGGGATGGCATTGCACTGAATCGAAGGCCAATGGGTGTGATTTGGCGATCGCGAACCATAGTTTCCATAGCGTCTGTCCTTTTCCTAATGGGAATCGGTGCATTTCCAGAAACGGTAGTTAGCGGTTGTGGCGATTTTGTGTCGGTAGCGTCTCAGTCACGTCTCGGCGGTGATGCCCCGGCCAGATTTAGCTCTTTTGTCATAGTCTTGGCACAGCAATGACACACAGCAAATTTACTCTGAACACCATTGTTAGTGAGGAGGTAAACGATGGATTTGGAACTGTCCTGTAAGCGGTATCAGCTCGATATTCCCCACGGCATCTGGCAAGAATTTTTTGCCCAGCTCACCGATGAGCACCGGGGACGGTTAGTCACCTTAAAGCAATTAGATAAAGAACTGGGCGACTTTAATGTGCTGTATCAGAAGCCCCTGTTTTCGATTACCTACGACCAGCCCGACCACCACAACGACGTGATGGTCACGGTCAATCGCTTTTTGGGCACTCGCGAGGCTGTCTATGCCCACCGCATTGTGTCTCCCCAAGCCGTCAGTATCGTCACTGACGAAGATGGAGCAATTCAGTCTTGCACTATCACCGATGATGATTACGCCCAAACCGTGATTAGTTTTCAGTTCCAACGGTTGAGCCCAACCGGAGGGTTTTAGGGTCACAGGTTACTAACGTTTTTGAGAAGGGGTGCCCGATTGATCGAGCACCCCTTTGGATTTTTGGGTGATCTAACCCAAGCAGTGGTTTAAGGAATTCTGCGAGGGCATTGGATATCTATTGACCCCCCCTATCCCCTCCTGATTAAAGGGAAAAGGGGGGCAGAAAGCGTTGTCTAGCGGTTGACGGTGCTCATGTCGGCGTAGCGATCGCCTACAGCTGCACCCTGGGGGGCTACGGCATTAATGCGATCGAGTTCAGCTTGAGACAGCTCAATCTCCACCGCCCCTACGTTCTCTTCGAGGTACTTGCGGCGCTTGGTGCCGGGGATGGGCACCATGTCGTTGCCTTGAGCGAGCAGCCAGGCCAGGGCGAGCTGGGCTGGGGTGACGCCTTTTTCCTGGGCGATCGCTTTCACCTGGTCAACTAGGGCCAAGTTTTTGGCAAAGTTCTCACCCTGAAAGCGGGGGGCGTGACGGCGGTAGTCGTCGGGGGCAAAATCTTCGATGCTCTGGAAAGCACCGGTCAAAAACCCTCGTCCCAGCGGGCTATAAGGCACAAAGCCAATGCCCAGCTCGCGCACCGTCGGCAGAATTTCGTCCTCCGGCTCCCGGCTCCAGAGGGAGTATTCAGTTTGCAGCGCGCTGATGGGGTGCACAGCATGGGCGCGACGAATGGTGTCTGGGGCCGCCTCCGACATGCCTAAGTAGCGCACTTTCCCCGCTTGCACTAGCTCAACCATGGCTCCAATGGTGTCTTCGATAGGCACCGTGGGGTCTACCCGGTGCTGGTAATAGAGGTCGATCACCTCGACCCCGAGCCGTTTGAGCGAGTCGTCGCAGCACTGCTTGACGTAGTCAGGTTTGCCGCTAACGCCGCCCCAGCCGCCCTCGGCAGTGCGCACATTGCCAAACTTGGTGGCCAGCACCAGCTGGTCGCGGCGATCTTTGATAGCGCGGCCCACCAGCTCTTCGTTGGTAAAGGGGCCATACATGTCAGCGGTATCGAGCAGGGTGACGCCTAACTCTAGGGCTCGGTGCAGAGTGGCGATCGACTCCTCCTCATCGCGACCGCTGTAAAACTCTGACATGCCCATGCAGCCAAGCCCAATGGCAGAGACTTCGAGTTGACCTAACTTACGGGTTTTCATGATTTGACTCCTAATTGGCGTGTTTTGTCTCAATATCGTTCTCCCCCAGGCCCAGGATTTAGGGACTGTGGCTTTCAAACTCGCGCATCACAGATTGACTGGATGGGCTCACAAGGCGGAGACTCAAAGGCTGAATCCAGGTTGCACAGCTGCCAAACTGGCGACGCTCGGTGCTGCGGTTGCCCTATTCTTCGCTTGTCAGAGCTGTAACCCTATGCCCTAGGCAGACTGGGTCTGTTTAGGTAGGTTGAGTGAGTCATGAAGATTTGCCTCTAGTTCTGAATAGTGCTGAATCTTCCAGTCGATGACGGCTAAGTTGTCTTGCAGCTACTGAATTTGGGTCAGCACCGCTTCTCGGTGAGATTCCAGGATTTGGCGTCGGCTGTGGAACCCAGAGTCGGGCTGCGATCGCACCAGCTCTGCGTACTCCTGCATTTGACGAATGGGCATACCCGCCAGCCGCAGCTTGTTCAAAAACTCGATCCAGCGGAGGTCGTTGGCTGAGTAGCGCCGATGGCCGCTAGTGGAGCGACCAATGGGCGCAATCAGGTTGCAGCGCTCATAATAGCGCAAGGTGTAAACGCTGAGCCCGGTGGCGGCGGCGACCTGCTGAATGGTGAGTTCCTGTTCCATATCTGCACGTTAGAGGTTAGAGCGCACTCTAAGTCAAGCAGAATTTTTCAGATCTGTCTGATTTGCCCTAAAACGAGGATGCTTGCCCTAAGAAATTCGCTTGAAAACCGCTAATTCGATAGGGTAAAGGCCGTTTGCCTTACCACCTGCCCGTGGAAGAACGAAAGTGTTGAGTTCGCATTCAGTATTAGACTTTAACCGCGGGCGGCAACAGCCTAGGCTTATTCGTTTTTCTCCGGCATGGCAGAACCCATTACCACCCTGACCGACTACGCGATCGCCCTAGAGTGCCTGCTGCTGGCGGGTCTACTGTTTGTGCAGGGCGGTGTGCAACGGCTCTGGGCGGCGGCTTTTACCAGCGTCAGCGGCGCGGCGTTGCTAGGTGGCATTTACCACGGGTTTGCCCATCAAATGTCTCTGCTCCAGCGGATTTGGCTCTGGCAAGGCATGGGGATGTCGGTGGCGATCGCCAGTGTTTTTACCGTGGCGGCGGTGGCGGTGACTTTACGCCGGGGCCATCGCCTGGCTCTACTTGCCCTGGCGACAGCAAAACTCGCTCTTGCGATCGCCGTGGGGTTTACCCTGTGGGGTTTTGCTCTGCGGGTAGTCGATTACCTCAGTGCGTTGATCATTGTGTTGCTGGTGCAATCGCTTTACCCTCGCTCTGACCCTGCCGCACCAATTTGGATGCTCACGGCGATCGCTCTCTCTGGGCTGGGTGCGATCGGGCTGCTAATTCCCTGGCCTGGGGTTAGCCCCCTGGTGGTCTATCATCTGGTGCAAATGGTGGCGCTGTTCTGCATCTACCGCAGCGCTACCGCTACGCACCCAGCCAAAGCCGGTGTTTCTAGCTAGAGCTGGGGGTAGCGGCAACGGCTGATTGGGTTGTGCCAGTGGCGATCGAGCCACCCAAAGTTTTGAGCACATCTAGAAATGCGTAGACGGCGGGGGTGTGCAGGGCACCGTCTAAAACAGCCGTCCCAATAATGCGCTTTAGGGGCATTGGCAGTGCAAACACCTGCACCTGGAGCGGAATCGGCTCGGCGGCTAGCCGGGGCAGAATGGTGGCCCCCAATCCCTGGGCCACCAGGTTGACAATGGTGGTGTCCGTTTCGACCTCAGAGACCACGTTGAGTGAGTAGCCGTGGGCCTGCACGTGCTCGTAGACATCGCGCATCATAATACGATCGGCGGGGGGCATAATCAGCGGGTACTGAGCCAGCTCGGCCCAGGTCAGCTGCGGCCCAGCTAGCTTAAAGCCGGGCGGAAATAGGGCTACGTAGGCGTTTTCTAAAATCTCTTGAGTATCGAAATCGGCGGCGGCGGGCAATAGCGTAAAGCCAATGTCGGCGTGGCCCTCCCGCAGGGCGCGTTCGACCTGAAGGTAGTTGTCGTGCTCGCTGAGGTTGACGGCAATTTTGGGGTGGCGATGCTTAAACTGGGCGATCGCATTGGGCAGCAGGTGAATGGCAATGCTGCGAAAGGAGGCAATGCGCACCTGGCCCCCTTGCAGGCCCCGCGCCAGTTCTGCTTCGCGGGCAATGGCGTCGGCCTGCTGCAAAATGATGCGGGCATGATCTACGATGCGATCGCCCACTGGAGTCAACCGCGCCCCGTGTCGCCCGCGAGAAAATAGCACCACCCCCAAATGATCTTCTAAAGCCGAAATGCTGTGGCTTACCGCTGACTGCGATATGTCGAGGTTGAGCGCGGCCTCGCTGAAGGTTTCATGCTCCACCACGGCCACTAAAATCCGCAGCTGAGACAGTTTCATCTGATTTTGGTGGTTGTCCCTCATTCCAACCCAAATTTAAAGACTATGGTCAGACCCCACGAGACTACAGCAGGTTAGCGGCTAAAACCGCTCGCAGGCGACATCAGGCCGAGCTAGTCGCTGCGCTGAGTAGGTAGTCGCAAGCGGCCCTTCAAAAAAATGGAGAGATATAGCTGTGTAGTAGGTGATTCGTTTTCCCTAAACCCTTTTCTCTACCCACTGGCTATGACCATGTCTCCCCCGCAGTCGATGTTGGGGTAAGGGCAGCGGGTTTAGGGTAAGGCGAAGATATTAGATGTGGATGATTATATGGCTTCTAGAACAACTCAAATTACTGAAGACTCCACTAATGATCTGTTTCAGCGCTACGATGCGTTGTCTGTAGATGACAAACTGGCATTGCTTTACTACATCTATGAGGCAATGGGAAGCTCTATCACTCCGGCAGCACCCGAAGCCGCTGATCCTGAACTGGCTGAGCCGCTGATCACAGGGCTGTATGATCTATCTAAAGAAGATCAGCTTGAGGCCATGCGTAGCGTGGCGCGGGGCGAGCACGGTGATATCTCGGAGCGCTACGGTGCTCTAAGCGCCAACAACCAGCTACTGGTGTGGTATGGCTGGGCTGAAGCCATGGGCAAGCAAATTGTAGACATGCCCAGCGACTACCAATCCGAAGGCGATGTCAGCAAAATTCTCTCTGATATCAAGGGACTGGAGTTCCAATCACAGATTTCGCTGCTGCGGGAAGCTGCCACCCAAATGGGCTTCACCAGCGTCACCGCTCCCCCTCCCCTAGCCGAAACCGGCGTCACTGATAGCTTGTAGAAACAATGTGGCCCCGGCACCTTTAGAGATGCCGGGGCCGTGAGCATAAAGCCTTGTGTTCACGCTGCTACCGGTGGTTCTCGAGCTGGTCGCGCGCTAAGAAATAGCCGGTTGCGCTGTTGCCAATCTGTAACCCTGCCTCAGACCAAGCGATCGCCCCCCACTGCTCTACTGCCTCGGCATGGGTTTTGACTGTGCCAAGCTGACCGCAATCGTAAATGTAGCTGGTGCCCCGCCCGATGTTGTCGCGCCCAATATAGACTTTAGCCCTGACGGCATACCCGCTGCTTTGAGGCTCCAGAGATACTAGGGCACCGTAGAAGGCATCCCCATACTTGCCATCGCCCCAGCTCATGGCAACAACTTGGTTAATTTCTACGGTCTCCGAAGTATTGGCTATAGCTAGACCCGAGACAAACCCAATCATCAGAGCTACAGCAACGCTGAAAAAGAGCGGTAAAAAGCGTCTCACGGTAGATTGGCCTCGGCATTAAATTTCTCTCAGCTCAGGCAGCCTCGGCCTCAGCCTCTAGCCCATCAATGTAGCCGTCGATCGAGTGGTCGCTAAAGCGGCGGCTGAGCACCTGCCAGGTCCAGCGAGAGCCCAGCTGAATAGCTTTTTCCACATGGTCAAAGCCCTGCCAGGTGCGGGGAATGCGGGTGACAATATCCCAACCGTAGACAAATCGGTAGCTGTTGGGAATGCGGCCGTTATAGGACTCGACCATGGCGCGGTTGCCCACTCGGGGAGCGCCAAAGGTGTAGACCTCAAAGCTGAGCTCGCGCTTGGCGCCCAGGTTGTACTGAATATCAAGGGCGGCGATGGTGGCGAGTGCCCCACCCAGGCTGTGACCGGTGACAATGACGTGCTGCCCCACAAACTTATCCATGGCCTCTAGCAGCTGCTGACGCACAGCGAAGTAGGCCGTCATAAATCCTTGGTGAAACTTCACCTCGGTGTTGCCGTCCCCGTAGGGATAGACCTGCTGGCGAAACTGAACATTGTTCATCCAGTCAACGGATTTGTCAGAGCCGCGAAAGACAATAAAGAGGCGATCGCTGGTCATCTCGTTCAAAATCGATACTTGGGTGTCGGTAACGCCATTGTCCTGACTTTCCACAAACACCGGCTCAATGTCGGGATAGGCCGAAAACCGCAGACCGCTAAAGTCGCGGTAAACCTCCTGACACAGGCGAGCGCATTTAAGAGCAACGGCATAGTCGACCATTGGGCATTCCTCCAAAAAGGCCTGTAATTGTTCCTGAAAACCGTCAGAAGAGTGGCTGACCCCGCTGTGGCCTAGGGCGTAGGCACCGACCACCAGGCCAAGGCGTAGGGCTGGGTGGGTTCGCCGTGGGCCTGCTGCTGATAGACAACTCTTAGTTTGTACCGACCCGTTTCTGGAATTTGATAAAAAATGTGTTCGATGCTGTCAACCTCGCTCACCGAAGACCACACACTCTTGGTGATGTCGTCTTCGTCAGCGGGCATGAGGTAGACATCGATGTTGTTGAGCCCCTTGTCGTCAAAGCCTTCGCCCAGATCGTAGAGGCCATTGCGGTTGGCATCGACCAGCTCTACTACCCGTTCCCAGGCCAGGGTGGCCGACAAAAAGCTGCCTGCTTGGAGGGCGTCGGCAAACTCGTAGTCGTGGACGGTGGCGGGCCGAGCCTCTAGCTCGGCGAAATTCCAGCCGGTGGCAGGGATGGCTTGGTCAGGGCCAGTGGCACCGGGGGCCAGCTGCTGGTAGGCGCGGTAGGCGTTGAGGTGACCAGTCCCCAATTCGCTGTGGAGCGGGATTTTAGGGTCGCGGTAGGCATCAGACTCCAGCCAGGAGCGGTTGCTGTCGTCTACCAGGGTGCGACTCATGCCCAGGCGCAGACCGTCGCCGCTGTCTTTGATTTTGTCGGCGGAATTGAGCAGCACGGCTTTCATCACCATGGGGTGGCGGGCATCTAGGGACCAGTTGGGCGACTCGGCGCGAAACTGGCGATCGACTAACTGTTGCAGCAAGGCGATGGTGCCCACCACGTGGGGCGAGGCAAAGCTGGTGCCGCTAGAGCGCCGCACCTGCCCATCGGGGTCAATTAGCTCAATGTCGCTGCCGGGGGCGACCAGAGTAATCGAGCGGCGGGGGCCTTCGTTGGTTTCGGGGGCGGCGCGTTGCGATCGCATCGTGGGTTCGCTGCCCAGGTTCGAGTAGTCGATTTTGTTGAATTGGCCGTTGACCTGGCGCGAGTAGGCAATATTCAACCCGTTAAAATTGTCGGTGGGAATGGGAATGCCGCCGCCGCCCTGGTTGCCCGCAATCACGTATAGAGCACCGTGCACCCGGGATGACCAGTCGATGCACTGGGTAAGCAGGGCATTGCCGTCGAGCACTGCATTGGGTCGCGGGTCGCGGTCTAGGGGTTCGCCAAAACTAAAATTGATGGCCCGCACATCACCGCCGTTTTGCGACGCCACCGACTGGGAGGCAAGGCATTCTTCGGGCTGGGAGCTGCGATCGCCCAAGGGCCCCACCGCGCCCGAATACAACATGGCGGCGGGGGCGACTCCCACCCGCAGCTTGTCTTGGCTGATCATGACGCTGGCTACATTGGCGGCGTGGCCATCGACATACTCATCGGCCACGGCCCAGCCGTCGAGCACCAGCACGCGCCGCACCATCACGGGCAGAGTTTCTGAAGCAACCTTGTCGAGGCCAAACTGGCTGGGGCGGCCGATTTCAACCTGGCCAATGGCAATTTTTTCGCCGGTCAAGTTGTAGGGGGCGTCGTGCAGCCGTCGGGCGTCAATCCCCTCGGGGCCGACGGACTCGGTGAGGGCCAGCACCGGCAGGGCCAGGGGCACCAAAGCACCAATTCCCCCTAGCCAGAGCAGCGCCTTCAGACGGGACTTTGGCCCTCGGTGCTGCGTCATCCCCTTACCCCACTTAGCCATAGCCCTACCCTGCTGCAAATATCTCTGGGCAAACTCTATCGCAAAGGCCCCGGCCTCGGGATGAAAACCACTGAATCTATCTATTTCTTCAGAAATCCTCCGGCTGTTTGCTCTGGCTCCAAAGATGGGGGTGCCACCACCTGAACCTTGACTTGGGCTCGGGTCAGCAGTCGGCTCAGGCGCAGAGCCTGGTGGCGGTAGAGGGGCAGTGGTAGGGTACCGGGCAGCTGGGCCATAAACTCGCGGGCCTCGCCCAGGCGGTAACCTGCCACGCGAGCGATTTCGGCGGCACCGTCAAACAGAGCATCGGCGGTGAGGGCCTGATTGAGGTAAACATGCCAGGTGCGGGGTGCCATCTGGTGCTGCTCAATGCGGCGCAGACCGCTGATCGTGGCCAGCACCACTAGGCCATCGCCCGGCTGTAATCGAGCATCGTCGGACGGCATAATTTTGCCGGGCTGACCCTGGGGCTGATGCCATAGGGGGACAACGCCATAGCCATAGGCCACCTCTGACAACAGCCTGTCGACCAGGGTGTCCTCGGATTCGATCTGGTACTGGGTGATCAACACCGTTTGCTCGTGGAGCCGAAATAGACCAATCACCTGCTCACCGAAGGCTGCTCCGGCAAAGGCTTCGGCCGATAGGGCTGAGGCACAGAGCACCTGGGCAAAGGGAAAGATCTGGGCGACGCGATCAGTAAACTGCTGGTCGTAGGTGCGAATGATGGCTCGACAGTGGGGGTTGAGCCGATGGGCTAAAAGCCCCATCTCCAAGTTTTGAATTTCGTCTTCGCTGACGGCCACTAGGCTTTTGGCGGTGGCTAGGTTGGCCTTGTTGAGAGCGGCGGTGACATCGCCAGTTATCAGCGGCACTTTGGGTAGCAGATCGGCATCTAGGCTGTGGGAGGAAATCCCTAGGACGGGCTGGTTGAGCTCTTGCAGGGCAGCTACCACCTGACGCCCGACTCGCCCCAGCCAGATCACCACCACATGGTCTTTTTCGGGTACGGGGGGGCGGCGCTCCATAAACTCAAACCGTAGGGTGAGCAGCTTCTCGGTCAGCAGGGCATAAAGTACCCCGACAAAGGCGGCTCCGGCTACCGTCAGCAGCACCCCAAAGGTTTGCAGTAGGCGCGGATGATCAAACTTTTCTAGGGCGGTATAGACATCGCCGTAGCCCCAAACAGGGTAATAAAGGTGTATAAAAATGCCTGAAACAGGGGAATGTCATCAGGAGAATTGACGTCCAAGAGCAGGGTGCCAACCAGACAGAGGGTCAGCACGGTAACGCCACAGAGAATTGCTACTCGCCGCAGCTGATGCCCAGAGCTGGCCTGCCAAATGCCGAGCCAGTCTTGCCTGAGGGTCGACCAGCTACCCCGGCGGGCGATCGCCCGCCTCAGGCCCTTAAACGCCCCCTTGGCGAAGAGGTTTAGCGGTTTCACCATGAAGCGATCGCAGCTGGGCGCCGCACTCAATCAAGACAACCTCATCGTCGGTGCGCAGCAGGGTGTCGGGCAACCAGGTGTAAAACAGCGTCGAGGGGCTGGCTGCCACCCTCGTCAGATCTGGAGCGAGGGGGGTATGGCAGAGCACCCGGCGATGGCCGGTCTCTAGCTCGTGGATCTGGCGGCGATCGCACCACCTGTGCCCTGGTTCTAGCCGCTGCTTCACCACCTGAAAACGGTGGCCGTCGAGGCTAAAGTAGCCGATTAGTTCTTCCCCAAAAGCCCCCAGTGCAAAGGCTGGTGCTGTCAGCTGCGTGGGCTCAAAGGCAACAAAGTTCTTGAGCTGCTGTCTCATCAGATCGTTGAGGTTTTGCTTGTCTGAGCGCATGACTATCCGCACCCGGGGGTTCAGCACCCGCGCCGTCAGCGCCGCCTCTAAATTGACTCGCTCATCCTGGGTAACTAGTGCAGACAATGAGCTAGTTAGGACAGTTTTATGAAGGCATTGTCGACTGCGTCCCAGAGGCTGTCAAACGCATTGAGAGTTTTGCGCAGGTAATGTTTTAAGCGCGCCCAGAACTTTTCAATCTTGTTGAAGTCCGGAGAGTAGGGCGGCAGGAAGAGAAGGGTGCATCCCGCCTGTTCAATCAACGCCTGAGTGCGTTGAGATTTATGAAAACTGGCGTTGTCCATCACCACGACCTGTCCAGAACTGAGTTCAGGCACCAAGTACCGCTCGACCCAGGCTTCAAACAAACGGGTGTTGCAATAGCCTTCAAAGGTCATTGGAGCAACCACAGTCCGATTTCGCCAGCCGGCAACCATGCTGATACGTTGAGTGCGATGGCCCAGCTTGAGGGCATGAAATCGCTCTGAGCGAGGGCAGTAGCCGTAGGGATAGTCTTCGGTATCGTCGACACCCGCCTCGTCGAGGTACACCACTTGAACCGGGTCAACCTGCGCCAGCTGCTTTAGAAAGGCTCGGCGCTCGGCCTCATTGCGATCGCGGTACCCATATGTCTTTTTTTACGCGTAAACCCAATGCGGCGCAGCGCTTTGCCCACCGTGACATCGGTAATTGGCTCAGGCCACAGGTCGGCCATCTGCTGCTGCGTGAGATGACCGTGAGCGTTGGCAAAGGCGCGGAAGGCCTCTAAATCGTTGACCTTGGGGTCCGGTCCCCGATGATACCCCCGAACTGGGGATGCACTGCCGGTGGCGTCACGACGTTTAAGCCACAAATCAAGAGTGTTACGGCTGATGTTAAACATCCGACTGACGTGACTCTTCTTCTCACCTCGGTCAACGGCGGCAAGCACTTTGTCACGTAGGTCATCACTGTAGGCGGCTGGCATTAGGAGTAGAGATACGGTACATATACAACTCCTCTATACTGTCCTAACAACACCTTCGACTGCCATAGTGGCGAATCGGTACAGTGCTGCCCGTCACCTCGCGACGTTTCAACCACAGGTCGAGGGTGTTGCGGCTGATGCTAAACACTCGACTGACGTGGCTTTTGGGGTCGCCTCGGTCAACAGCAGCAAGCGCTTTTTCGCGCAGATCATCACTATAGGCGGCTGGCATCACTACTCGGACGATATTCCTACTCTCCTAAAATGTCCTAACTACACCTTCATCTGCAATAGCAGCACTGCTCGGCACTGGCGAATGCCTGCCCTCCCTAGCACCGCCGCCGAGCGGCAGTCTCCCATCTCTAAATGGTCAATTAAATCCCGTAGGTGGGGAACCTCCCACTGGTCGGGCAGGGTGTTGTTGATGGCATGCACCGGCACCCCAAAACTCTTGAGATTAGCCACGCAGTTTTGGCCCAGGCTGCCCAACCCGCACACCAAAAAACCGTCATTCGGGGGTGGAGTTTCGCGCTTTTCGGGTTGAGGGGCTGCGGTTGCCATGCCGGTCACAAGGGACTATGCCCAAAAAAAGAGGGTATAAGGTCTAATACCAATTACTTATAAAGCTGGGCTAAACAGGGCTTCTAGGATGAAGTTGTAAGAGGTCAAGGAGATGATGTGCTCTGGCATCAGGGCATCGAGGGCAGCCGTAACACGTTCGCGCAACTCA
>JAHHHQ010000017.1 GCA_019359285.1 Nodosilinea sp. WJT8-NPBG4 | reverse complement strand
GGGCTATGGTGCTGATTTTGTTCACACAAAAGGCATCGATAAGTCAACTCAATTTCACCAAAAAAGAGTTGTCACTGCGCTTTCCCAGATGGCTTGACCTTAAATCGGTTAGTGTCTGTGTTGCAAGTAAACAGTCTCGTTCAGCATTTATCGGCTAGTAGCATAACTCATCGGGTAACAGCAGCGATAGCGCTATGGCAACTGGATTTTCTCCTAGTCACCCAGAATTTTGGAGATGAGGAATTCAGCTTTTTTTGGGAAAAACTCCACTGTTTTAGAGAGTTGCCTCTCTTTAAGCTCACAGATCACTTGCAGCCATTGCTGTATTTCTTCACTCCAGCATGGAGTTTGCTCTGCATACTTCTACACACTCAATTTAGGGGCAGGGTGACAGTTAGAGATACTTATTTTAGTGTCGGTCAGATTTGGCATTCGGAATCTCAGCCACCGCTTCCCTCCGACCTCTGTAAACCCTTACCTCAGTTGTATCCTTTTCCATCCTTCGGATACTGCGACTAGCAGCTTGGACAATTAATATCGCTTCATGGCTAACGTGATACATAGCTCAATTGTCTAGCTCAAGAAACTGGCGCTCAGTGTACAGTTGCTCTCCTCAACTGGCTTAACGCAAACTCAGGTTAAGTAGGTCCACGTTTTTGAGCCCTTAGGCTAACGTTTAGACAGACCTTCTCGTTCGTCCGTGATGTAATTCGAGTTGATGCTATGGTAACTGCCCTGTCATCCCCCAAGACGATCGCCGACTGGCTTGGCCCCGAGGCTGAATCACTACTCGGCTACGAAGCCAAAGTATCGAAGTCTATGTTGCACCTACCCGGACCAGACTGGGTCGATCGCATCTTTGCCCAGAGCGATCGCAATCCCCAGGTTCTCCGCAGCCTGCAACAGCTCTATAGTACAGGCCGCCTAGCGAATACCGGCTATCTCTCCATCTTGCCGGTGGATCAAGGGATTGAGCACTCTGCTGGGGCTTCCTTTGCGCCCAACCCCATATATTTTGACCCGCAGAATATTGTGGAGTTGGCGATCGCGGGAGGCTGCAATGCTGTTGCCACTACCCTTGGAGTTCTCGGCAGCGTATCGCGCCGCTATGCCCACAAAATTCCCTTTATTCTTAAGCTCAACCATAACGAGCTGCTTACCGCTCCCAACCGCTTTGATCAGGTGATGTTTGCCGATGTTGAGCAAGCCTGGAACCTGGGTGCTGTCGCCGTAGGAGCAACCATTTACTTTGGTTCAGATGAATCGACTCGACAAATTCAAGAAGTCAGCGCTGCCTTTCAGCGAGCCCACGAACTGGGCATGGCCACGATTCTCTGGTGCTACCTGCGCAGCAGCTCCTTTAAGCAGGACAAAGACTACCACCTCGCCGCCGATTTGACGGGCCAGGCCAATCACCTAGGCGTTACTATTGAGGCCGACATTATCAAGCAAAAGCTGCCTGAGACTAACAACGGCTACGGAGCCGTGGCTAAAGCTTTGGGGCAACCCTACGGCAAAACCATCAATCGCGTCTACAGCGAACTCACCACGGATCATCCCATTGACCTTACCCGCTATCAGGTGCTCAACTGTTACGCCGGGCGCATGGGGCTGATCAACTCCGGCGGCGGCTCCGGCGACAATGATTTTGCCGAAGCCGTACGCACCGCCGTGATCAACAAGCGGGCTGGCGGTATGGGGTTAATTTCAGGCCGCAAAACCTTCCAGCGCGACTTTAAGGAGGGGGTAAAACTGTTTCACCTAATTCAGGATGTGTACCTGTCAGACGCGGTCACCATTGCTTGAGGTGGTGAGGATTGATTTGCCCGTACAGCTTTGAACATGCCAAATCGGCACAGTCCAGAGCCAAAGGCGATCCGCATGAGCAGCAAGGTGGGTACCTCCCGTACCGATTTGATGATTCCTCCTAGGCCAAAGCGCACCATGCCTTGGGGCCGGATGATTCCTTGCCAAATCGAGTCGAGCCAGGAGGGCAAGGTTTCCTTCGACCAGTCGGCGGTGGTGACCTGGCCTGCCACCAAGCCGGTAGCTTCAAGCTGCTCGGCAAAGCCTTCAATGCTGGCAAATGCAGGGTGCGACCACTGATCTAGTAGCTGGCGCATAACAGGCTTTTCCCACGCGTTGAGGGGAATTCTGCGATCATCCCGCTGGTTCCAGTCGGCGACCACTAGAATGCCGCCGGGTTTTAGCACTCGCAGCAGCTCGCGAGCGAACACAGCTTTATCGGGCATGTGGGGGCCTGCCTCCACCGACCATACCACGTCAAAGCTGCCGTCGGGGAACGACAGTGCCATGGCATCATCCACCTGGAACTGAGCAGTGACTCCTGGTGGGGTGAGCTGCTGGGCGCGCCGCACCTGGTTGGGGCTAATGGTGACCCCAGTCACTGCAAAGCCATAATCGCGGGCAAGTATGCGGCTGCTGCCACCAATACCGCAGCCTACGTCTAAAACGGTCGTGCCCGCTGGTAACCGATTTAGGCTACCCCAACGCACCATTTCATGAACAAAGTCGGCCTTGGCAATGAGAAAATCCTTGCGGCGCGGTGGTAAGCCGTAGTGGCCTAAGTGAATGTGTTCACCCCAGTAGAACTCCAGAATGCCGTCTTCGGTCCACTGATCGTAGGAATTGGCTACAGTGTTAGAAGACTCGTAGCGGCGGGGGGTGAGTAGGTAAAACACTGCACCTACAGCCAGTAGCCCGAGAAGAATGCCAAGAATACCGATTACGTTCATTTACGGAAAAAATCTGCTGCGTTACAGTTTGTATCGTTGATTGTTACCCTATTGTGACAAGCTTGCCGCCCTCAAGCAACTAAAGCTTCCGAATTAAGCAGTTCCTCCCCAAATAAAAACCCCCGACCGAAGCCGGGGGAAACCCCATCAGGAGACGCCTATCTGACGTTTAAGCTAAATTTAAGCCGCCCTTTTAGCGCATATAACAAGACTATCGAACTCAGCGATAGATGGGGAGAGCGCCACCGCGAATTTACGGAAACAACACGGCTAACTTCAAGAATTGCTTACAAAGTTCGAGTAGTTCTGCGGGAACCTACTGGCTCCCACAAAATTTTGTGAGAGCTACTGGGCTAGCGATTGTGGCATCACAACAGGGGGAGGCATGCGAAACTCCCTTGGCTGCTGTTAAAAGCTTTGAGCTATGGCTTGGAGTGAGTGGTGAGAACGAGGACGGCGATCGCTACTAAAAACCCCACATACCCCCCCACAAATAGCCACTCCTGCCAATTACCTTCCATCACTGGCCTTGCCCAGCTTCAGGAGAGTTACCATTCCATTGGGCTAGCCACTGCTCTATCTCAGTGGACAGCGGACTGCGGCGACGGTTAGCTACTTCAATGCAGACATGGCGGGTTATGGCCTGGGCTACTGCTGTATCTTCAATCGTGAGCTGGTATTGAATTTCAAAGCTGCTGTCGTCTAGACGGGTGGGCGTGAGGTGAATGGTGACGCGATCGCCGCACCTTAGTGGGCGACGATAATCCATGCTGGTGTGGACGATGGGATAGGCCAGTCTTTCGGCGCGAAAAAACGCGGCCAAATCCAGCCCCGCCGCCTCTAGGGAGGCTTCGTAGGCGGCATGACACATCGTTAATTCGTTGGCAAAATAGACCACCCCGGCCCCGTCAGTTTCGTGAAACCGCACTTGGTGCTCAAAGACGTAGCCCATGGCGACTATCCCAATCTCTCCAGCAGCAGCCTAACCGGCAGCGCGGGCCTAGCTAGCATTGGGCTGGGCCGGACGGAAGGGATAGTCAGTGGGCAAAACGGCTTCGGTTTCTGCGGCCTTTGCAGCCCCTTGGCCCAAAGCCAGCATCGGGTTGTCAATAATCTCTAAGAGATTGGCCACGCTGTATTCCAGAACCTCAACTGGATCTACGGCAACCCAACCTTCGCCGGTGAGCTGACGCAGCTCAAAGTGCAGGTGAGCGCCGGTGGAAGTGCCCGTGCTGCCTACCAAGCCAATTACCTCGCCCTGCTCTACCCATTCTCCAGCCTCTACGGCAAGCTGAGAGAGGTGGGCGTAGCGAGACTCAAGCTTGTCGTCGTCGTGGCGCATGATGACGGTCAGGCCGTAGCCGCCCAAAAAGTCTGACACTGAGACGCGCCCAGCCCGAGTTGCCAGCACCGGAGTGCCCATCGGGGCTGCTAAGTCGGTACCCGAGTGAAACCGCCAGCTCTGAGCAACGGGGTGCATGCGCCAGCCAAACAGTGAGGAAATCGATGCGGGCACTGAAAGCGGAAACACGTATTCTTCATTGCCGCGCCGCAGTACGTTGAGGGGACGCAGCTTTTCGTTGAGGGCTTCTCGGCTGACGATGGTGGTGCTGCCTAGCCGCACTCCTTGGGAACTCACGGCAAGGGGGCCAACTCGAATTTCACCCTGGCCAGCGCCGGCAGCCCCAGCGCCCTGGGATGCCGAGGCTGAGGCGCTGGAGGCACCGCACGCTACACTGGGGCTGCTTTGCCCAGCGGCGACAGTGATTTGGCAGCCGCTAGAGCGTTCGGCAAAGACCACATTGGGAGAACCGCCGGGTCGGGCTGCTGGGGCTTGGGTGGCCCCTAAGCTGTAGTCGGTGGGGTCAATAAAAACGCTGTTGTAGCCCGCAGGTACCGACTCATCGGCGGCGATCGCTTCGGGTACCACAGAGGCAGGAGCTTCGGCTGGAACCGGCTCAGGGGTACTGACCGCTGCGGGAACCTCAGTTTGAATTTCTTCGCCAGGCATGGAGGCGATCGCAGGCTTCAGTAAGCTCTCTGCCATGGTGGGGGCCGTGGGGTTGGCCGGAACAGTAACGGTGATAGCCGCTGGGGGCGGCGGGGGAACCGGAGAGAACATCGGCGAACTCGCTGGAGGGGGTGATGTCACAACGGCTGAGGTAGACGGGCGCTGAGGCGTAAACTCAGGCTGTGCTACGGAGGGTGAAGGCAAACTTAGAGCTGCTTGAGGGCTACTAGCCCTGTGGGCACTACTGCTATTTGCCGGCTTGAGGTAGTCAGCTGAGGTTTCAACTGGCACCTCTTGCTCAGACGGGTCAGGGGTATCAGGAGTTCCGGCAATGGCTAATCCGTTTTGGGTTAGTCCCATGCTCCCCACGAGCAGTGCTATCTGTAGCCAGGCTACTGAAGGATACACTCCGGAGAGTTTATCTGCTCGAATAGACTCTATGTAATTCTTTCTCACCATAATAATCAGCCGCTACGCATTGTAGCCCAAAGTTACTTTACCTGGTTCAATCTCCAGCGTCTTGACCGCTGGCGCATCGTTGTGGGCGGCTGCTAAGCGCACCCGTAGATTACCCGATGGCGCTACTCCGATAACCTCTGCCGATTTGCCTTCTACGACTAGACCCTGACCTAAGTTGGCTAGACGAGTTTGGTAATCGATTAGAAAGGCGTCGTCTCCCTGGTTTTGCCAGTGGAGATAGCCCTGCATGAGACCGTAGAGGGCGATCGCAGCCAGGCCCTCCAAGGTATTCAAAGGGCCAGGGGGTAATTCCGGTTGAATTAGCGCTTGAACCGAGGTACCGGTTTCGGGAACTGGGTTAAACCCATTTAGCCCTAGACCAATCACCACGGTTTGTACCCGGCCGCTCTCTAGGTGGGTTTCGGCCAGCAGTCCACCCAACTTTTTACCGCCTGCGACCAAATCGTTGGGCCATTTAACCTGCACCGGTAGCCCTAGGTTGGCCAAGCTGGTAGCCACACCCCAGGCGCTGGCCAAGGTGAGGTACGAGCTACGGGAGGCAGCCAGATCGGGCTTGAGCCCCAGCGACAGGTACAGCCCTCCAGGGGGAGACTGCCACTGTCGCCCCCATTGCCCCCGCCCGGCCTGCTGGGTGGTCGCCACTAGCACTGTACCCGCCGGAGCACCAGCGGCCATCATGGCAACCAGCGCTCGGTTAGTAGAGTCAATGTGCTCGGTCCAGTGGAGGTGAAAACGAGGGCGCAATGCCTGGTAGTCAGGCATTATCCCCAGGTTTTTGGATGGCTGTAGGAGGGCTTGGCGAAGTCGGTCTAGGTTCACCCGCTAATCATCCTGGAATTTTATATAGGAATTAGGATAGGTCTTTGACTAATACTGATCACGCTACCACCTCAGGAAATCTACAGAGATGGTTGAGGGAAGCGCAAAATAGAACTTGATAAAACGGCGCTGCAACTTAACGCATTCTCTACATTGGCGGTCTTTGCTTTGTCGGATAGAGTTGCGATCGCAATAGCAGCGTACAGGCATACAACCGCCGCGGGGGGCGACATGGCAAATTGGCATTGGCAGACCTGGCAAGGGCAAGCATTTCTCACCTGTGATTTACTTCAACCTTGGCCCCACGGCTTTTTTACCCGACAGTTTTGGCCCCAAATTCCAGAGGCTCTGACAGATGTCCTCGATGCGACGGCGTCGGTACAGCGGGTGAAGCAGGTTCATGGCAACCGGGTGCTAACCCCTGCTGATCTGCCAGCTCCCGCTTTAGAGGAGAGGGCTGAGGCCGACGGTCTGGTGAGCGATCGCCCCCGTCAAGCCCTCTGGGTCTGCTCGGCAGACTGTAGCCCGGTGCTAATCGGCAATCGCGCTACCGGCCAGGTCTCGGCCATCCACGCGGGCTGGCGAGGCACAGCTCAGGCGATCGTGCCGGTGGCGGTAGGCAAGCTACAGTCCCAGGGCAGCCGATTAGAGGATTTGGTGGTGGCCATTGGCCCGGCGATCGCGGGGGAGGTTTATCAGGTTTCTGTGGATGTGGCCGCAGCGGTAGGGCGCACGATTATTCCTCAGCCCAGTGACAACGACGAAGCGGTGGTAGCAGACCTGCAACGGCGCGAAAATGCCCCCGTGCTCGAGGACGACGCTCCCGGCAAAGTGCGGTTGGATGTGCGGCTGGCGAATCGGTGGCAGCTCGAGCAACTGGGGCTGAGTCAGGAGCAGGTGGCGATCGCGCCCCACTGCACCTTCCAAGAGCCAGACCGTTTTTTCTCCTACCGCCGCACGGGAGAAAAGCAGGTGCAGTGGTCAGGTATTGTCAGCCAAGAGCCAGGGGTATCTGGCTGACCGCTGCCTAGGGCAACCAGGTAGCCTGGAGGCCGCTAAAGGGAAACTCCTCTGGATCGGTGACTGTCGGCATGCTAGAGGCATTGCTGGCCTCAGCTGCGGCTGTACTTGGCGTGGTGTCGGCACCCTCGGCGGATTTAGCGACGTCAGAGGAGACCGCTGGGTGAACCAGAGGTAGATTCCAGATGATGGGTGCGCCAGTTTTGCCCTCGGGTGTAGTTTGACCGTCTAGATCAATCAGCAGCGATCGCCCGTCGGGAGCCACGCTCATGTGAATGCGCTGCTGCTGGGGCAGGCGCAGCAGCGGGCTGGCCTTAGCGTCGGCTAAGGTAATGGCCAGCAGCAGTGGTTGCTCAGCGTAGGCATCTTCCGACTGCAAGGTGTCAGCATCCGGTGGAGCCTTGACTAGCTCACTGGCCAGCACGTAGAGAATCTGGCGGGTGGGGTCAAATTGGGCATCAACAATGGCCCCACTCACCTGCAATAGTTCTTCTTCTCGACCCTGGTTGGTGACTAAAAACAGCGATTCGGTAAAACGCTTCTCGGGGTCATCCTGGTTGAAATTGACCATGGCGGCGGCTGAACCATCGGCGGCTAGATCGAGCACTCGTCCGTAGTTGGGCAAAAAGTCGAGGGGCTGATTGGGGCCGCGAGCTTTCTCTGAGCCCAGATCGATAATGGCGGTGCCCTGGCCCTGGAGGAGCAGCAGCGATTGGCTGTCGGGGGCAATCAAGAAGTCGCCGCCAGGCTCGGTTTCGATCGGCTGAGGGGGTGACCCCTGACGCACCACCCAGGGGCCAAAGTCGGCGGGGTTTTGCTGGTTGACCCGCTGCACCACAATGGTCTGCCCGTCGGCAGAGAGGTCAAATTTGAGATTTTGGTAGGTGCTGTTGTCGAGCACCAGGGCGGTTTCCCCCGATGGAGCGGCTTTCTTCTGGGGCCAGAGCTGCTGCCATAGGGGCGGGCGCTGGGCGGCAAAGTCGACGGGCGGTCGGGGGGTGAGGCCCGTGGTGACGGTGTAAATTTGCTGGTTGAGCAGACTACCGGCCTGGCTGGTGTCACTGGCCGAAAAGAGCACCTTGTCGCCCAACGGGTAAGGCTTAAAAGCCATCACTGACAGGTTTTTGGGAGTTAGAATGGTGCGCTCTTGGCGGCTCAGGTCGGCTAGCGCTAGGCGATTGGCTTCGTCACCCTCGGCCCCAATGTATAAAAAGGCGCGGGGGCGAGTTTCAAACTGGCTTTGGAAAGGCTCAAACCGGCTAGAGCCATTGGCGGTGGCAGCATAGCGATCGCGTGCTCCCTTCAATCCCACGCTGAACGTCTCCCCATAGGGCAGTGGTTGGGTCAGGGTGTAGGCCATACGTCGACCCGCCCAGCTCACCTTGCCCGGCAGGGGCGGGTCGAGGGTAAGGTTTTTCTCTACGCTAGCCACATCCATGGGGCGGCTAAAGGTGAGCAAAAAGGCCTGATCCTCAGCTCCTACCTGGCGGTCTTGCCAGGTAAAGTCGCGCACCCGCGCCGTGGCGTGGTCGCCCGAGAGTATCAATAGTCCCAGGGCCAGCGAGAGCCCGGCAATAATCATTATCGCCAGGCGATCGAGGGGTTGGGAGCGGGAACGGCGAGAGCGGCGACGGGCCATGGTTAATATTCGTAGGGGGTGCGGGGTTCAGGGATTTCGGTCAGGGTGGGGTCGCCAATGGTGAGCTGGCGTTTGCCGTCGAGGGTGCTGGTTTGCATTTTGCCCTTTACCTCAAGCCAGGTATCGGGAGCGGGCCGGGCGGTGCCTGGGGGCAGCTCTACCGGCAGGCCAACGGGGTAGGCATCGGCAGCGCAGCAGGTGAGCACAAACCGCGAAATCATCACAAACTCGTCGGGCCAGCCGGGAATGTGGGTGACAAACCCGCTTACCTGGGCGACCTGGCCCGCGTAGGCGTCGGGCTCAGGGTAGACGTTGAGGGTGCGCACCCAGTCAACAATGGTGCGCTCCTCAGACTCGCCGCCAAGGGAAAACCGCTGGGGCCGCGATCGCGTCTGACCCAGAACATCGGTAATGCCCCGTTGAAAGGCGGTCTCACTGGCAAAGGGGCGCGGCGTATAAACCAGCCCAAACACGGCAATGGCAATCAGCAGCGCCACGCTAAACTGCCGGGGCAGCAGCGCCGTGTGTTCTTGACTGCGAATAGTTTGCCCGGTTCCCTGGCGGTAGCTGAGCCACACCTGCACCAGACGGCTTACCCCCATAGCCAGCAGCAGCACCATAGCCAGATGGGCCAGCCACATGTAGTCGGGGTGCAGCAGCAGGTAGAGTTTGCCCGTCACCGTAAAGCGCAGCAGCATTAGCCCCCAAAGCAGCAGCATGGCGGCATCCACCAGGGCTTGCCAGGGCAGCGATCGCCGTCTGGCAGCGCGCAAACCATTAGAACTAGGCGTTGAGGTCATAATTGCCAAAAGAAAATAGGCATTCGCAACGTAAAAAGACGAGTCACTTTTCACCCCTTGACCCTCAGCTGTACCTAGCGGTAGCGGCTCAGGGCGTCCTCAACTGGTGTAGAGATTCATCACTAGGGCCAGCAGGAATACCAGCTGAGCTGCCAGCACAAATAGATAGAGAATGGCCCGCCCCTTAAACACCGTCAGCAGCAGACTGATGTTTTTTAGGTCGATCATGGGACCAAACACTAGAAAGGCTAGCAGGGAACCGCTGGTAAAGGTGGAGGCAAACGACAGGGCAAAGAACGAATCGACCGTTGAGCAGATCGACACTACCCAGGCCAGGGCCATCATCGCCACGATCGAGGTCACAGGGCCCTGGCCCAAGCTTAGAATGACCTCGCGGGGGACGGCGACTTGAACAAACGCGGCGATCGCACTGCCGATCACCAGCACCGCCCCTAACTCCCGCAGCTCTAGCACCATGTTGTCAACCATCATCCGCAGCCGAGTTGCCATCGGTGGCGCAGCAACAGCTACCTGAGCCAATACCTGGGCGGGCGGTGCATCGAGCTGAAGCACCTGCCCCGGCGACTGCATTAAAAAGGTGCCAGATTTTAGCAGCGGTGAAATCTCGACCTCCGCTGGGACTGGTGTGGCAGGCTCAGGCTCCCCCATTATGCGGGTGAGGCTGTCCTGCAAAAAGGGCCGCACATCGGTCTGGGCGCTAAAGATTAGAGCGATGGTGACCGCCACAATCAGAGTAAAGCCCACCCGCAGAAACACAATCTCGGGCTGATCGCGAAAGGCAATCCAGGTGGCCCAAAACACCACTGGGTTTACTGTAGGGGCCGCCAGCAAAAACCCGATCGCCACCGCCGTCGGTGCGCCCTTGGTCAACAGCCGCCGCGCCACCGGAATATTGCCGCACTCACAAACCGGAAACAGAAAGCCAATTAAGCTGCCCGCCAGCGCCGCTAGCACCACGTTTTTAGGAATGACCGCCAGCAGCTTTTGCTCATCGACAAACAGCAGCAGCACGCTGGAAAACATGACCCCCAGCAGTAGAAAGGGCATAGCCTCGACCAGCAAGCTAAAAAATAGCGTAATGCCGTTGTTGAGTTGGGTCATGGCGTCGGCTACGGTGCAGGGGACCCGACCTGGTGCATGAGCATCTACAGGCCGAAGCACATTTTAGCTGATCGCCATGCCTTCCGCCTGTGCGCGGGGATCGCTAAGACCAGAATGCTCTGTGGCAAGCAGCAATGGGTTAAGGTTTCTGCCAAATCAGTGAATAACGCCAGAATAGGTGTCTGCGGAGACAGCAGCCTGGAATCACAGCATCCGTAACGTTTTGGATCTGTCTTAACGACAATTGAGCAGGAGGGGTCGTCGCCACCTGAGTCGTTTTCGTTATCGATGTTCGATGCCATTGTCTATACGCAAAGTTGAGCGGAATAGAAATTGTGCTGTAAGCATAATCAATCGAGGTGCTCTCTCGGTAAAGCCCAAGAATTAACAGTTTTCCGGAAGGGCGTAACAGCAGCTTAATTTTCCGCAAAGCTACCGCCATATCCATGTGGTGTAAAGACGCGATCGCTACAATCACATCGTAGGCAGTCTCTGGTAAGTCAGTCGCTAGAAAGTCACCATTTACGTAAGCAATATTGGCAGCAAAATTAAGACTTGCTGCTTCCGCTAAAACAGCTTCATCAACATCAAGAGCGTCTACTAAGTTGGAACGCTCCGCGAGTTTTTTGGCAAAAAGACCCAAACCACAACCTATATCCAGGGAACGATTAATCCTGCTCGGGATCTGGTGCAGTAGATAGCGATGGTAGTGGGTGTTGTGGTCCCACATTTCTGCTCAACTCAACGTTATTTAAAGTCTAACGATACCTCTGCGATAGACCTTTAAAGAAAAGCGATCGCCATGCGTACGTTAGTTTCTAAGGTCTGTTCTGGCTCTATGATTAACAGGTTTTCTCCTGTGTTGAGAGAATTGCGGGGGGCTGTCCAGGGCTCCAGACAGTAGTAGTCTTTGCCCTTCACTGTCCAAAACACTAGCTTGGTGTAGTCGCCACTCCAGGACAGGGTAAGCCGTCGCCTGAGGTGGTCAGTAACCGTCGCTGCTGGAGCCGTCAGGTTCTGAAAAGACAGGTCAATCTCGTCTTGGCCAAAGTCAAAGCTGCCCCCAAAGGTTTCGATTTCGCCTGTGAGGTGGTTGCGGAATTCTGTTGAGGGAATTTCAAACTCTAGCTGAGATTTGTCTTCTACTAAGAAATAAGGGTGCAGCCCGGTAGAAAAGGGCATGGGCCGAGCCGAAAGGTTGGTGAACTGCTGCTGCAACTCCAGAATGTGGCCCCGCAGCTTAAAGGTGAAGGCCAGCTTGAACGCAAAGGGATATTGCGCCAGAGTGGCTTCGCTGCTGGTCAGTTCTAGGGTGAGGCTGGCCGATTCAGTTACATCCCGCTGAGTAACCTGCCAGGGCAAGTCGCGAGCAAAGCCGTGCTGTTTCAGACTGTAGGTCTGACCATCTAGCTCGTACTGGTTATCAGGCAGATTGCCGCAGATGGGAAACAGGATGGGAATACCGCCCCGCACCGATAGCTCGGGATTGGCGAAGCGATCGCCATCAAAGTAAAAAATATCCTGCCCCTCCACCTGCCAGCGAGTGGCAATACCGCCGCGATCGGGCACCAGTTCTAGCCGGGTGTCGGTGTCAGTGTCTGACAGCACGTAGGTGGAGTGGGGGTCTGCTTTTAAAGCAACGGCAAACACAGGGCACCTCAGGGGCACAATGCCTAGACGTTACCACAGCTCTCCGCCGTCAGGTGCTCTGGCCACAGCTGTTTATGGGCTTTTTACTAGAGCTATAAAGTATCTAGCAGCGCGTTATTCACCTGCGGTAGGGATTGGGGTAGCGGGTACGGTGTCGGCCCAGGCGTCGGCCTCAGCGTCATTCGTTAGAGCGGCGGGCTGGGGAGCGACCAAGGGTGCTACCGCAACGGGCTCGACCTTCATCTGGATCGGGGAAGGCAAAGGCACAGGAACTTCACTGGGTTGATTTCCGGCGGAAGACTCATTCTGATTCGACTCCCCAACGCTTTGCGAAGTGCCGCCGCTACGTTCGGGCGGCACGGGCTTAAACTCCTGCTGCTCTGGTGAAACCTTAGGTCCCCACTCTTCCAGGTCGCCTTCAAACTCAACCTCCATTTCTAGGGATTCTGGCGCAGTGGGAGAAGACTGATCTGTCTCTGGGCCTACCTCTAGATGTGTCGCAGGCTGATCTACGTTGGTAGGCTCATTGCTGTCCTCAAGAGCCTCAGGGGTATCCAAGTCCTGGGTAGGAGCGGCTGAATCTTCCAGGATGTCTTTGGACTCAGTCTCATCCTCTAACCGGTCTTTAGGTTCTGGTGTTGGTTCGGCCTCCAGCTCCACTGGCAGAATGTCCTCCGCATCGGGTGATACAAAGGGGCTGCTTGGGTCGCTGACGGTTTCTGGCGGTGTTTCCTGGGTTTTGAGGTCAAGCACAACGGGTGACTTGAGCGGTTTGTCAAACTGCGACGAGGCCTGTTCAATGCGCTGGAGCACCTGCTGACTGTCCTTGCCGTTGAGGGTTTTGGGATGAGAGTCTTGTACCCGCACCGGTACCAGCTCAACCCGCATCTGGTCGTCTTTAAGCCCGACTTTGAGCACCGCTGAGTCCTGGTTTTCGAGGGGCTCGTCGGGACGAAATACGAAGTCGCCCAGGGAGTAGGCAATGGGCCGCCCCTTATAGATCTCACCCCCCTGAATCACGGTGGGATGGTAGCCCACTACCACATCAGCACCCTGGTCAATGGCCAAGCGAGCTAAGTTGGTCTGCATGAAATTGGGCTGTTCGCCCAGGTGGTCAACCCAGCGAAAGTTCACGACAATCCAGTCCACCTCGTCGCGCAGGGCCTGAATGTCGGCAACTATCTCAGGCATGTTCTGCGCGTTGAACCCAGCCCTGTCTTTAAAGGCCGTGGCGGCCTTAAAGGTCTCGACTTCTTTGGCGATCGCCTTATCGCTGGCCCCAGCTCGCTCTTTGAGCACATCAGTATCGTGGGCCGCGTTGTTACCACCCATGGCATAGCTCAGATAGGCAATGCGCTTACCCTTGACATCAAGCACCTCTGGACGGCGGGCTTCGAGGGCGTTGCGCCCGGCACCAATGCGGTAAAGCCCTTTGCTGTCTAGAGTGGTGAGGGTTTCGTCAAGGCCCTCAGCCCCATAGTCCATCAGGCTACTGTGGGTCAGATTGACAACGTCTACGCCGCTATTGACTAACAAATCGACGGCATCGGTACGGGTCTGATGGCGCAGTCCCTCTTGAAGATTGGTGGCCGCCGTAGCTAGAGGGGTGGCCAAATTCACTAGGGCTAAATCAGCCTGACCGTACTCGACGACGTCAGCAAAGAATCCTCCAGGAGCCGTCAGGCTTTCTGGAGCAATGTCCTCTAAAGAGATATCACCCCCAAACAATAGGGTGACGTCATCAGCAGGAGCAGGCGTGACCGCTTGATGGGTAATTACGCCCACGGGCTCAAGAGCCGTATCGACCACCGTAGAGCGGTTGCCATTGCCACCGGCTGCATTTCTGCCTGGGGCAGAGACAGGCCTGCCCTCGCCAGAATCCCTGAGGGCGACGGGTGCTACCGGATCACCTTGCTCTACCTCTATCTCCGGCAGCACCTCAGTCTGGGCCGAGAACTGAGGCAGCGACGGCGACGGTGCAGAAATAATCACTTCGAACAGACAGCCCATGACGAAGGCTGCTACCGCCGACCCGGACAACACGAAAGCGCGTAGGGTTTGCAAACGCTGCCGCGACAACGTTTTAACTGGGCTCGGGAGCGCTTGCCGAATTTTGGGTGGCATGGCCAAGGCGGCCTGGCGCTGGGCCTGGGCCTTGAGGCCGCTTTGGCGGCGCTTTAGTGCCGGGGTGACAATCTTGACGCGCTGCTGCCAAAGCACTCGGCGGTGCCCTAAGGGGCGAGCAATCACCAAAATTCCTTCGATCAGCTCTGAATTAAGCAGCCACACGCGGTGACACAGAAACCGCAGCAGCCTGTCCTTAACCGGCGGCTGCCGAAATTCCACCACTAGCTGTAGGCAGCCGGGGCGCTCGGCCTGCACCTGCACAAAAATACCGTGGGGGGTTAGGGGTTGATTGAGCCACAGGGCAATGTCGCGAAAGTATCCTGCCGCTGCCCGTTCTTTTACTGAGGGCGGCTGAAGCAAGGGGCCCTGGGGCAACACCTGTGGCTGAGGAGGAATAACCGCGCTAATCATAAATGTGCAGAGGTAACAAGGTGGCAAATGAAAAGTGAATAGATCATCCCTAAAACCCTGCGGCTAAAGGGCGAAACTACCACGGCAAATGCGATGCCCCAATGATAGTGCAGACTTAAAGGGGTGACACATCTGTACTGAGATAGCCTTGATGACCCCAGCAGGCTGCCGGTGGCCATCTTTTGCCCCTGTCGATACAGACCGGAGAGAGGCTTCCCCATAATCTGCTAGTGTCTTATTTTTACGAATGCTTGCCCATGTCCACACCACCCCTGAGCGGGCGCGACCTGCTAAGCCTGAGCGACTTGAGTGTCGATGAGCTGCTAGAACTTTTGACCTTTGCCACTGAGCTGAAGGCCGGTAAATACCATCCTCAATTTCCTCAAAAGGTGCTGGGTCTCCTGTTTCGCAAAGCGTCGACTCGCACTCGTGTCAGCTTTTCGGTGGCCATGTATCAGCTGGGTGGACAGGTGCTCGATCTCCATTCTGGAGTGACCCAGGTGAGCCGGGGTGAGCCTACCAGTGATACAGCTCGAGTGCTCGATCGCTACTTAGATGTGGTGGCCATTCGCACCTTCGACCAGGCTGAAATTCAGGAATTTGCTGACTACGCTTCGATTCCTGTGATCAATGCCCTGACCGATCTGGAGCATCCCTGCCAGATTTTGGCCGACCTGCTGACCATTCAAGAAGAGTTTGGGGCCCTCCAAGGATTGACCTTGACTTACCTGGGTGACGGCAACAACGTCGCCCATTCGCTCTTGCTGGGCTGCGCCATGGTGGGGATGAACGTGCACATCGCCGGGCCGGAAGGCTATGCGCCAGACCCGGCAATTGTGAAGCAGGCCAACCAACTCATGCAGGGCAATGGCCATGTGCTCATCACCACCGATCCTGAGGCCGCCGTCAAAGATGCCCAGGTGCTCTACACCGATGTCTGGGCCAGCATGGGTCAGGAGTCTGAGGCAGGCCAGCGTCTGCCGCTGTTCCAGCCCTACCAGGTCAATGATGCGCTGCTAGAAAAAGCTAGCCCAGAGGCGATCGTGCTGCACTGCCTGCCGGCGCACCGGGGAGAAGAAATTACCCACGAGGTGATGGAAGGCGCTGCCTCTCGGGTTTGGGATCAGGCGGAGAACCGGATGCATGCCCAGAAAGCGCTGTTGGCCAGCGTTCTTGAATAGCTCTAGGGAAACGGGAGTAATTTGGGGCGGCGGTGATTGTGAATGATGGGCGAGGGAGATTAAGGACGCTTTAGATGCTTCTATTCCTGTCTTTGTCTCTCCCTGCGGTGTGCCTAGATTAGATTCAAGAAGTGCAGCACGCCCTGGCCGCTCAGTGCTTCGATCGCAACGGCAAAGGCGAAGCCCAGCATGGCCAGTCGTCCGTTCAGGCTTTCGGCAGCGGGGGTAAAACCCCACTCGCGGGTTTCAGATAGGTTGGGATTGTTAGTCATAGATCTTTTTGTAACGCTTTATTAAGCATTATAGCGAGTTAGTTGTGGAGTGCCGGAGTGAGTCAAGGGATGTCTGCAGGTGACGGGTCGAGGTGGCGCTGTCCGCCGCCGCTAAAGCCGGGCGATCGCCTGCGGGTAATTGCTCCCAGTGGTGCCCTGCGAGAGTTGGAGAGCTTTAACCAGGGCATAGAGGTTTGGCGCAGCTGGGGATTTGGGGTAGATGTTAGCCCTGGCACCAGGGAGCAGTGGGGCTACCTGGCTGGGACAGATGCCAACCGCCAACACCAGCTGGGCCATGCCCTGTCAGATCCCACCTATAAAGGCATTCTCTGCGCTCGGGGGGGCTATGGGGGCACTCGGCTGCTTGAGGGATGGCAGTGGCCAGAGGCGATGCCGCCCAAGTGGCTGATCGGCTTTTCTGACATCACTAGTCTGCTGTGGAGCCTGGGCAAGCAAGGGATAGTCGGTGTGCACGGGCCGCTGCTAACCACCCTAGCGTCGGAGCCCGAGTGGTCGCAGCAGCGGCTCAAAAAATTGGTGATGGGCCACGGACTGCCGGTGCTGCATGGCGAAGGATGGAGCCAGGGCATTGTGGAGGGACGGTTGTGGCCCGCTAACCTGACGGTGGCAACCCACCTGCTGGGCACAGCTCACGAGCCTGACCTCACCGGCGCAATTCTGGCTTTTGAGGATGTCACCGAGGCACCCTACCGGATCGATCGCATGCTGACCCACTGGCGCTTGGCGGGCAAGCTTTCTCAGGTTAAAGGCATTGCTCTGGGACGGTTTAGCCGCTGCGAGCCGCCCGATGGCGTGCCTAGTTTTGCGGTGGCTGAGGTGCTGCGCGATCGCCTCGGCGATCTGGGCATTCCGGTGGTGGCCAATTTGCCCTTTGGCCACGACGGCGACAATGCCGCTCTGCCAGTTGGAGTCATGGCCCACTTGGACGGCGGTGCGGGCCGCCTCGAAATTCTGCCAACGGTTTAGGTGTTTACCGTCTGGGCGTCTTTAGAATGAAGTCACGTTTTAGGTACAGCCGTGGTTCCTCTTCGTGATGACAACCCCACCAGCATTACTCCCGTAGTTACCTACGGATTGATTGGGATCAATATTGCCGTATTTGTGTTTCAGCTCAGTCTGTCGCAGGAGGGCATCGACGGCTTTTTTGACGCCTGGGCACTGGTGCCAACCCAGCTAACCGAAAGTTTTCAGGGGGCGCTTCAGGCCCCGATTTACGAGTGGATTACCCTGCTCTCCTCTCAGTTTCTCCACGGCGGCTTCTTTCATGTGGGGGGCAATCTGCTCTACCTATGGGTATTCGGCAACAATATTGAAGACCGACTGGGCCACGTCAAATTCTTGATTTTTTATCTGGGTTGTGGGGCCCTGGCGGGGCTAACCCAGTGGGTTTTTGACCCTTCCTCAGCGGTGCCAACCATTGGGGCTAGCGGGGCGATCGCCGGGGTCATGGGGGCCTATATTCTGCGATTTCCTCGGGCCCGGATCGTCACTTTAATTCCGCTAATTATCTTTTTCACCACCATTCGCATTCCGGCGGTTTTTTTCCTGGGATTTTGGTTTGTGCAGCAGGCGCTGTTTAGCATCGCCAGCCTCAGCAGTGACATGGGCTCGGGTGGCGGCGTGGCCTATTGGGCCCACTCCGGGGGATTCGTGTTTGGGCTGCTTTTAGGCCCGCTGTTGGGGCTGATGGGCGGCAAGGCGCGATCGCCTCGTCGATAGCCGTGGTTTCACTGATGCCTAAGGACTCAAACTGTGGCGGCGGGCTGCTGGGGTGGTAACTTCATAAAGTTCTCGAGTAAGCTAGGGAATTATTTGTGATTTTATTACTGATGTCGCACAACGGGCTTGAAAAGCACTAGAAGGGCATTGGGCACCACGGCTGGTGAACTTGCCCTTCGAGGGTTCCTGACTATCATCCTGATTAGCCAACTTTATAGAAAGGTACGACTATGGCGGAAGCCAAGATCCTCGTTGTCGATGACGACTCCGCAATTCGCAACCTGATTCATCGGTTCCTGGCCAAGCAGAACTATGAAATGGAGTCGGCAGAGGACGGTAAGAAGGCTCTGGCGGTGTTTGAGCAGTTCACTCCTGACCTGGTCATTCTCGACCTCAACCTGCCCGATACCAACGGCTACGATCTGTGTAAAGAGATGCAGTCGCGAACCGGAGTGTTTGTGCTCATGCTCACGAGCCGCACTGACGAGTCGGATAAAATTCGAGGATTTAACGAAGGGGCTGACGACTATTTAACTAAGCCCTTTAGCCTCGGTGAGCTAGAGGTGCGGGTGGGCGCTATCCTCAAGCGCCAGCGTCCGGTCACGGCGGCAGAACAGCAGTGTCTAACCTTCAACAGCCTGGCCATTGACCCCGTGCGGCGAGAGGTGATGCTCAACGATGAAATGGTACCTCTGACGGCGCTGGAGTTTGACCTGCTACACTTTTTGGCTAGTCATCCCGGACGCGTGTGGCGGCGGGCAGAACTGATTCAAAAGGTTTGGGACTACGACTACGTCGGCGATCAGCGGGTGGTGGATGTGCATGTCGGCCAGATTCGCAAGAAAATTGAGAAAGACACGACCCAACCGGCTCTAATTCAAACGGTGCGGGGCGTGGGCTACAAATTTGAGCCACCGGGCACCGGAGAAGAGGCGATCGCAGGTTAGCCCGCCTCCGCCCCTCGAACCTGGTTGCGAAAGGCCCAGGCGAGCTTGAGCACCTTAGTCCAGTTGCGCTGCACTTTTTTTGGCGTCCAGCCCAGGGTGTGGGCGATCGCCTCATCGGTCAGGGCGGCGTTGCCGATCTGCTGCTGTTTGAGGTCGAGAAACTGACGGTAGTCTGAGGGCAAGGTAGCCAAAAAGTCGCCCCACTCCGTCGGCGTCATTCCTAATCGCGCCTCGAGGTTGGCCCCAAGCCACTGGTGCACCAGCTGCCACTCGTGCTGCTGAGAAAATTTCTCAACGTGGTACTTAAAGCGCTGCTGGAGATAGTCGCGCTCCCGAGCCGAAAGACTTAGGATATCGTCGATTTCTGCGGCGGAGCAGTCCTTTAGCTTGAGCACCAGGTAGTCGACGCAGTCAGTCTGGTTTTGGTCTTTGAGGTACTGCATCAGGGCACTGATGACGCGATCGCGCATCACCCCGTCGCCCGGGTCATTGACCTCAGCCATCATTTTTTCGCGCACCTGCTGCACTACCGAACTGCGGGCGTGGCTTTCGGCGGCCTCAGTCTTGGCTCCCTCGCTAACCAAAGCCATGTCGACCGAGGTTTCGGCGGGCTGGCGGCGGCTAAAGGCTTGGGCCCGCAGCACAATCAGCTGCTGGCTGCCTCCCCGCAAATTGATGCGCCGTTTGGCATACTGCTCGCTAAAGGCCATATATTCCGCTAACTCCAGCCGGGTGCGGGGGGTATAGGTAGCCGGTAGCTCATGCTCGCGCCGAAAGGCATTAAGCACTTCAATGTAGAAAATCTGCATGAAATCTTCGAGCAGGGCATAGCGACCCTTAAACCCCAGATAGCTGCCGTGGGGAGCTACATGGCGGTAGACAATGGCACTGAGGCTGCTGTGCAGTTCTACCCGGCCCCGATGAGAGCCCATGTCGTAGTAGGCCAGGCATTTGCTCACCCGATGGCGCACTAGGGCGGTCTGCCAGTGACCGACATCCCCTGAGGACTGAATGCGATCGCTCATGGCGCAGATGCGCTCAATCTCTGCTGTGAGCCGCTGCATGACCCCATCTATGCCCCCCAGCCGGCGCTGTAGATGACTCATAAACAGCTCTTCTACCAGGGTAGAAATGGGGGCGGTGTCGTTAGCATCGGGCTGGGGCAACGGTTCTGGAGGCTGTGGCGTAGTCCCAGGGGACAATGGGGGCATGGCTAAGCAGGTAGATGCGGTCTTCATAGTTACCCAATCCTAACAACGACACTGAAATCGGGAAGGGCCAGCCGGGACACTCAATAAATTGGTGAATTCCGGGTGGGCTGTTATGTACCCCCGCTTCAGTCGCTGGGATTTCCCAAGGCATGTGCCAGCACCGAAAGCTGCCCGCCCTTGCCGCAGGCCAATCGCCGCCGGTTTGCTAATTTGATGAGTCTCAAAAAATTCTCTGCTCGCTTTGAATTGCCAAGCCTGACAAGCCTTTTTATGTAAGGGTTTCAGCTTCTTCTGCAGCCATTGAAGGCGTCGATCGCGGACTTACATTGATCCAGGCGATCGCGCTCGAAACGGTGCGACTAGAATTTGCCGATCGAGGTGCCAGTTGCCCAGTTGCCCCCATAGGCGGTGGTTCAGTCAGCGGAAGTCATACCGGCTGAGCGCCCCAGTCCAAAGCGGTCTCCCACCCCAGACCCTTGCGAATCATCTGAGGAGTTTCCCCCTCCATATCCAGAATGGTTGAGACTTCGTAGGCCAGGGGGCGATTGTCGTCGATCACGATGTCCACCAATTTTTCAAGAGTGTCAAACATCGCCATTTTGTCCAGGGGACGTCCTTTGGTCGCCTCCGGCAGCAGTGTCAAGGCTGAAGTCGAAATAATTGGATTTTGCAGCGTTTCGACCAGAGCTAGGCAAATGGCATGGTCGGGGACCCGAATGCCCGTAGTGCGCCGCTTGGGGTTCATTACTAGGCGGGGCACCTGCCGTGTGGCGGGCAGCAAAAAAGTAAACGGCCCCGGAATTAGTCGCTTAATTAGGCGGTAAGCACCATCGCTAACGATCGCATAGTCGGCAATATTAGACAGCGAGGCGCAGAGGAAGGTGAGGGGTTTGTCGTTAGCCAACTGCTTGATCTGTCGCACTCGCTGCACCGCCCCGCGATGGTTGAGGTCACAGCCGATCGCGTAAACTGTGTCGGTGGGGTAAAGGGCTACTGCCCCCTGCCGCAGCGCCGAGACAACGGCCTCTACTTTGCGGCTCTGCGGGTTATCAGGATGTAGTTTGTAGGTTGTTGCCATTGCCCCTGTCCCTGCTACAGTTGCTCTATTGAAAACCCTAGCTTACCTCGATTGCCCCTCGGGCATTGCTGGCGATATGTGCCTAGCTGCATTGGTAGACGCCGGCGTGCCGCTGTCGTACCTTCATGCTCAGCTGGCTACCCTGGGGCTGAGCCACGAATTTACCCTCACCGTGACGCCGACTCGTCGCCAGGGGTTGCGGGCGCTCTATGCCGAGGTTGCGCTGACCCTACCCCCAGGGGAGCATCCCCATGGAGACCACCACCACGCGGCAGCGGTCGACCACGACCAGGGTTCTGGAGCGGCGATCGCAGCCTCAACCGTCACCCGTAATCTGCCTGCGATCGAACAGCTCATCACCCAGGCTGCTCTGCCCGATCGCTCTCAGCGCTGGAGCCTAGCCGTGTTTCGTTGCCTGGCCGAGGCCGAAGCAGCCGTCCACGGCATTGCCATAGACCAGGTGCATTTCCATGAGGTCGGCGCGACCGATGCCATTGTAGATATCGTCGGCACCTGCCTAGGGCTTGACTACCTGGGAGTCGAGCAGCTGTTCTGTTCGCCCTTGCCCACTGGGCGAGGACGGGTGCGAGCTGCCCACGGCTGGTTACCCGTCCCCGCCCCCGCCGTCCTCAAGCTGCTAGAACAGCGCCAGGTGCCGATTTACAGCAACGGCCTCGATGGGGAACTGGTGACCCCGACCGGAGCGGCGATCGTCACTGCCCTCGCTGAATCCTTCGGCGACCCCCCGACCATGAGCCTACGCTGTACTGGGCTGGGAGCTGGGGGAAAAGAATTGCCCGTTGCCAACGTGCTGCGCCTGTGGATTGGGGAAGCGGCCAGCCTATTTACCCCAGTAGCAGCGGCAGTACAATCAGTTTCAGCCGAGGTGCCCTACGATTCTGACACCATTACCCTGCTTGAAACCCAGGTCGACGATCTAGTACCCCAGTCCGTAGGCTACCTCTACGATCGCCTCTTAGCCGCCGGTGCCCTGGATCTATTCACTCAGCCCGTAGCGATGAAAAAATCTCGACCTGGGCTACTCATTACAGTGCTCTGCCGTCCTGAAGACGAGCTTCACTGCACAGACATTCTATTTGCTGAAACCTCTACCCTGGGCATTCGCCGCCAAACTCAGCAGCGGTGGGTACTGCCCCGCCACATAGAAACCCTTGAGACTCCCTACGGCCCGGTGGCTCTAAAGCTGGCCTATCACCCCCGCACCCAAGCAGTGCTTAATGTTCACCCTGAGTACGAAGACTGTGCTGCCTTGGCGCGCTATCACAACGTTCCCTGGCGGACGGTGCACCAGACGGCACTCAGCCTATGGTATCAACAGGCTGATAAGAGCTGCTAACCCATGGGCCTAAGTCTGCTCGTCAAGGTTTAGCTCGTCTATCTCTTCTTCACTGAAGTGGTCTTCTTTCCCAACCGCTAAGTCAGCACTTGCCAGCACCCCAGGATGCACCTGATTCAGCTTCTGGGAAAAAATTCTAAAGGCATCTAGCCCCTGGCGTTCGGCGAGAAACAGAGCTTCTGGTCTCTGGTCACGCTGGGTCACCTTCACCAGGTTGTACTCTGTGTTATCGCCATAGATAGCAAACGTAATTTGGAACACCTCCAAAAAGTTAATCACCCACTGACATTCGCTACGGGGGAACTGCTCGTAGTAGCGAATCAGGCTGGCAATTCTCGTTTCCATGTAGGGGAGCGTCTGACGCGAAACCAGCACCAGCTTAAGCAAAATAATTGCCAGGGTGAGGGCATTGCCCTGGGATAACACCAGCGAAAACAGCGGCGAAGGCTGGTCTTGATCCTCTGTCATTAAATAGTCAACGACCCGATTGCTGGTGCGCAACACCAGCGACGCATCCCACGGCTCATCGTCAAACTCCCTGTAGAGGTTGACTAGCCGTGTATCTAGCTGTTCTTGAATCTGTTTAGAGATCGGGTTGCCGCTGACGGTATAGAGCAAATAGCGAGTCAGACTTTTCTTAAAATCACCGTAGCTACTCTCTTTAATCTGCTCTAAAAATAAGCGCGCTAAGTTTTTATAGCTAAATTCGCCCCGCCTGGCCACAATTGCCTTGACTAGGCGCAGGGCACTATCTCCCAACGCTGTGGGATTGTCTACAGGGCGATCGCGGGTTTGTCCTGACTGGCTATGGGCCGTATACATAGCCAGATCAAACTTAAACTTGTCTTTCAGTCGGCGAGAGAGGGCACGAGCAGCCTGGCGCTGTTCGATAGGATTATTTTCGTTGACGTACTGGGGTACTAGCAGGTACGGAGTATAGCGAGCGGTCCAATCATCGGGGCGGCTTAAGGTGCGCTCCTCAGTGTAACGAGCCGCAAACAGCCTAAGTTCTTCAAAATCCTTGCTCTCAAGAAACCTGATAAGCCAGTGGCGCAGCCGCTTAAGAGTCGGCGATAGGGTGCGACGCTGGATTAGCGGATCAGAGAACAGGTCAACTAGATCCTGAATGGCGTCAAACTGACGAGCAACTTCCCAGTTGTTGACGAGAATGTAACAGCAGCGCTTAATGGTGTTACGAAACTCTAATTCGTTATTAGCAAACAATATGACGTGCAGTGCTGGCAGCGTTTGAGAGCTAACCGAATCAGTGTGATGGACGAAAAGATGACGAAACTCCTCTAAAACGTCTTGAGGATGCCAAATCTTTACGATTTCTAGTAGGAAATTGTAAATGACCTGCTGTGCCTGAGCCAGCGATAACCCAGGTCGAGCCCCATACTCATTTGACTCCATTGAGGGATATCTAACCACGGCTTCCCGAGACATTGGTTGGTAGATTTGACCCATGATTACCGGAAGTAGTTTGGCAGGCGATCTGAGCTATCTGTTTGCGGAACGGCAAACAGCGTTTGCTAGAGTGCTACCGCTAGACTCTCTAGACTCTCTAGACTCTGATAGTCAAAATGCTGGCTAGACCTTCCCCTTGGCAGATTTAGCTACAGACTAAATGCTTAAACAACCCAAATCCGATAAATTCCAGACCCAATGAACCCGATGGTAGATGCATGTCTTGGTGTCGTGCCTTCAACGTCAGCTAGCTCTCTGTTGGAGAACCTGGCCATTCGCGTAGGTCTTAAGGTGCTTGGGCTCTTAAGTAACACCACAGATCATTTGTGTAAAGTAACACAGCACAATACTGTCTCTAGCCTAATCAGCTATTGTGCCTAGTTGTAACCAGAACATATTCCGTTAACCTTTAAACGGAGAGCTGGCAAACAATTTGAAGTCTTCAACTTATGCCGGGCAAGTAACGCCATAACTTCTTAGGATAGCTACTCGGCTTGTTGATAGTGGAGCGGAATTCTACAGGGAAGCTTAGAAGAATATTACAAGCATTGTGACCCGCTGGATCATGGTCCAACTGCCGAGCATACTGGCTCTTTTGAACCAAGCTTTTCTTTGGTACTAGAAATGGTATGGGGGCGGAGGGGCTCGAACCCTCACGACCGTTTAGGGTCAACGGATTTTCATTCTCCCGCAGCTTTCGCTGCTGCCTAGAGTGGGGAACCCACACCGGGTTTTGAGAATTGGACCCTCCCTTTACCCTCGACTAAACGTTAGGGTAGCTCCCGTCGGGCCTCTGCACCTTCCGGCAAGTTTAGTTTGCCGGCTTGGCTCAGGATTGCCGTGTCTAACGTTGGAACAAGGCCGGAGCCGTTACCCAAAGCTAAAGTTAGGTTTCCCTGAGTTTGAGAGCTTCCACTTAGCAGATTTCTCCACTAAGGCTCAGTTTTCTAAGTCCGTAGCGTCTACCATTCCGCCACGCCCCCAAAATTGTCCTAGCTGAGTGCAGGACAATGCAGACTCTATTGCACCACCAACCGTGCGGGATTGCAACTCCCCTAGCTCTCTAAGGGCATATCTAGTTATTTTCTGCTCGATTTTATTTACGAGTGTGTGCTAATGTAACGACAGCTGAAGCAATAGCTCAGCAACATACTTAGTACGTTTACCTGGACTAATACATCATGACTACGACTCTACAGCGGCGCGAGAGCGCCAACCTGTGGGAGCAGTTTTGCCAGTGGGTGACGAGCACCGAGAACCGCCTGTATGTGGGCTGGTTCGGCGTGTTGATGATC
>JAHHHQ010000016.1 GCA_019359285.1 Nodosilinea sp. WJT8-NPBG4 | reverse complement strand
TGAGTTGCGCGAACGTGTTACGGCTGCCCTCGATGCCCTGATGCCAGAGCACATCATCTCCTTGACCTCTTACAACTTCATCCTAGAAGCCCTGTTTAGCCCAGCTTTATAAGTAATTGGTATTAGAACTGGTAGCCCACATCGCTAAAGTTAGTGATTAGCGCCACGTTGGCATGCTCCAGGCTAGTGACCAACCAGGGCACCTCTTTGCAGGTGCGGCGCTCATGCAGATTAAACAGCACGGAAAAACAGCGCTCTAGCCAAGGCTTGGCGGCCGAGCAAAACAGCACCAACCGCAGCAGCAGCCCCATGGTTAGGGTATGTCCGACATCGTTGACTAGGTGGCGAAAGTTGCGAAATACGGGCCGGTGGGGGCTATCAACCACCAAAAAGTTGAGGAGACGGCGACAGGTCTCAACCAAAATAAAGCTGTTCAACGGCTGGTTGTCGAACTCCGCTAGGGTTTCGCGCAAGTACTGGCGCAGGTTGCGGGTGAAGTGGTTGCCGCTGTACTTGGGCTCTGCCGCTGCGATCGGGCCAATTAGGTAATCAACAAATTCATCTTTAAAGTCGCGGAACGATCGCACGGTTTTGCTATAGGTGGCAAACCAACGGGCTTGGTCGCGGTGGGTGCGGCCATCAATTTTACCGGTATAAAAGCTCAGCGCCTGCTCTAAACCATCAGTATCGAGCAAGGTGGGATTGATTACCTGTCCAACCCGGCCGGAAGTTTGGTGCTGGGCATGGTAACGGGCCAAGCGAATGCCTAAGTCGGTCTCAGCTCGGCGGCGCAGGTCGTTGATATTTTGCTTTTGCTCTTGGCCACTGTCTTTGGTCAGCAGACTGTTGTCGTAGAGAAAGGGGTAGTGGCGAATTCGGTGAGCCAGGGGCTGATCTTCAACCACCGCCGTCGCCGAGACATCGGCCTCCCGAGCAGAAGACATAATCTGCTGAAGCCGCACCAGAGATGCGTACTGCTCAGTCTGGGGAAATTCTTTAACCAAGCCGTAGACCTTTTGGGCCTTGGGGTTAGTGCTATTGGCAGGGGGCAGATCCTCAAACAGCTGCACTAGCTCTGGAATGGCCCAATGGTCACGGGGCTGGGTGTACCAGAGGTTGATTAGGGTGTAGCAGCAGCGGTTGAGCACATACTTAAACTCGCGGTTAGCCGTCTCTTGCTCAGAGAGACTTAGGAGGGCGCCGGCCACCGAACTGTCGGGGTAGTTAGCCACATCCAAAAACAGGCTACGAAACCGCGCGATCAGCTCATGGGGGGACTCCTGCTTGCGCCAGTACTGCCAGTGCTGGTAGAGCAAGTCCTCTAGGTTAGCGGGGGGCCGACTAGAGTAGTTTGACCACGAATCTAAGGAATCCCAGGGACTCATGCTGCTGACCTGACTAGAAGGGCGGTAGATGACGAAGGCACCCTATCAAAACCGATGGCGGTGGGGATAGGGTGCGCTTCCAGGAACAGAGATGACCTAGCCACAGTGAGTTTATCGGTAGGCTAAGTAGCGAGTTTTACTTAGATCAGCCCAGATCACGGGCATAGTTTAGACAATAATACCCAGGACAGGGGCAGTTTTCCCCGTTAAAGCAGGATGCATTCTTTAAAGTTTTCTTGAGAATTTGCCACACACTGGCTCCCCAAGCGTCTTCAGTGGGCCACAATCTGCCTCACTACGGTTTGGGCCGAGTAGCTCACTCCTGCCGTCCCTTCACCAGGATGGGTGCAGTCACCCACAAGCCAAAGCCCGGCCACTGGCGTACGGTTAGCAAAACCAAAGGGGCCGAAAGTGTTTACCCGCATACCCAGCCCGCCAACGCTGCCCTGGTCACGGGCGGTGAAGTGGGCAAAGGTGCGAGGGGTAGCCGCCTCAACATGAATTAGATGCTCAGCCCGCAGGTCAAAATAGCTAGCTAGCCGCTGCAGAGCGCTATTGGTATAAGACTGCTTCATGGCCTCGTAGTCGCTGACCTGCCACCAGGGAGCAAGGTCGGTGAACGATGAGGCCACAATGGTGGCTCGTCCCTCAGGAGCGCGCCCGTCTCCGGGGCGGCTGACCGACACAAACAGAGTGTTATTTTCGGCGATGGGGCCGTCGTAGCTGTAGAGAAACTGTAGGTGGGGTGGGCAATCATTGGGAATTGCTGCCGCCTCTACCCCAAGATATAGAACAAAAGCGCCATTGCCCTCAGGCAGCCCCTCAACCCGCCGCTGATAGCCCTGGGGAGCGCGATCGCCCAACAGCTGCACCAGGTTTTGCACCGTTACGTTGGCTACTACGTGGTCAGCGGGTTCTACCCAGGTTTTGCCTGTGTTTTGGTCTGCAACCGTTACTCCGCTCACTCGGTCCTGGGCAGTGTGAATTTGGCGGACGCCGTGGTTGAGTTGAAGCAAGCCACCGTCGCGCACCAGTGCTTTTTCTAAACTGTCGCTAAGCACCTGCATGCTGCCCTGAAGGTGCCAAAGTCCCTGGGGTGCCTGAGACATACTGAGGGCGGTAGCGGCGTAGAGCACCGCCGTTTCATCGGCGCTTACCTGGGAGTAGAGCTTGAGCTGAAGGTCGAGAAAGGTCTTGAGGCGGCAATCGTCCGCCAGCCCCATCTGCCTCAGCACCTGGCCTACCGTACTAAAGGTGTAGGGCACCGTCACCAGGGTATCGGGGCGTAGGGCCTGGGTCAGCTGCCACAGATCCCACGGGCTGCGGGGGGGCAACACCGGCTGTCGAGCCTGAAACCGCCAGCCGGGTTTAAACAGAGCCTGCATTAGCTGCCAGAAGGGCTCACTGCCCGGAAATCGGCGTTGGCGCTCGGCCTGCCACGCTACGGGGTCGCGCCATACCTGAATGGGCTCGGTTTCACCGGGCAAAAACACCGCACAGGACGGGTCACAGGGGGTCGCCTCTGGCAGCGGCAGATCAAGCTCGCCAAAAATTTGGTGGTGAATGCCCCCGGGCTCTAACCCCGCCACCTGAGTTGCCCCTACATCAAAAGTAAAGCCTCGCCGCTTGAAAGTTGAGGCACAGCCCCCGGCCACACGGGCCTGGTCAAATACCCGCACCGCATAGCCTCGACGAGCCAGTAAAGCCGCTGCGGTCAATCCGCCAATGCCAGCGCCAACCACCACTACCCTGCGGCCAGAGGATGAAGAGGCATGGCTCATAGTGTTACATTTCTTTACAATTCTCTCAGCTTAACTCAACCTGGAGGTGAGATTAGCTGATTTTCTCGGGCGAATAATTGGGGTTCACAGGGTTAAAGGTCAACTGGTTAGGTGTTCAGCCAGCTGGCCATGCACCTAAATGCACAAGCTCATCGTTTCCTCAGCTCCTCCGCTTCGACCGTTGCCCTTCGATTGCGACCTAGGGCTCTAATCGTGCTCGCGGCGGCCTGCGGCGAACTGAAGCACCATGGGCAGGCCACCGTCCTGGTGATACTTGTCGGCCCAGGCACGCAGCATAGCATCGAGTTCTTCTAGAGCGGCATTGCGATCTTGGGGGGCGACATCAAACACCTCTACCCCCCGCAGCACACCCTCATCTTCTCGCACCCAGGCCTGTAGCAAGCTGAAGAACCTTGCTACATCGTCGATCATGGCGAAGACTCGCTCCTGCTCTCCTTTGGGCGAGTATGACTCGCTAGCCAGGGCATACAGCGGAATATCCACGAGGGGAGAATCAATTTGAATCACGGTGCCAGAGTGCAGCAGCCGAAATTTAATGTGCAACATCAGAGCATCACTGAAGGACATGCGCTGGCTTAAGGGCAGTTCCTCCTGCGACATCTGATGGAGCAACTCCATCAGCTCGGCAAACTCGACCTGGTCCAAAATGCGGGCCCGGGGGGCGCTGGAGGGCAGGCTCTCTTCGATGGTCTTGCGCTCGCCGGGGGTCAGCCCCTGCAAGCGCACCCGCGCCGCGCCGGGGGCACAGGGAAAGTGCTCTTGCCAGAGAAACGGGAGGGCAATGAGATAGTAGGGTTCCTTTGAATTGAGTACCTTGAGGCTTTGCCCTTCCGCTAGGGCAACCTGAATCTCTTGCACAATGGCTTTGACCCGCTTGGGTTCAACATGGTACAAAAAACCCGTCTTGCGAATATTGTTGCCCTGTTCAACAAAGGTGCTGTAGATCGCCAGTTTAGCGGCGGTGGTAGCGGCGTCTAAAAAGGCTCCGTAGCGGTGCCCGCCCATTTTCATGGTGCTGAGGGCGAGGTTTAGCAAAATCCAGTCTGCGGGGCTACTGTCTACGGCTCGCAGCAAATCATCTTTCAAATCGGGCGGAACTTGGGACGGGTGGGTCACAGGATAAAAATTACTCAGACTAGGTAAATTACAGAATTTTTAGCCTCAGTAACTTACCGCTAACACCAAGGTGACGATGATGGCTACTTAGGACAAAACAACCGTGTTTGAGCTGCTTAAAATTGCCTTGCTCAGTGATTTAGAAACCCAATATAAGCACTGGACAGGTAAGCATTGAGTAGCAAGCATCGGCCACCATTTGCCCACTCACCCTTGCAGAGCCAACCTAATTTGGTCGAGGCGAACAGTGTGCTCCACGGCCGCAGCCCTTAGCTGCAAAGCACTACTATGCCCCTAACATAGCCCAAGCTCATAGTTCTCGGCTTTCTATATTGGCAGGTTTAATCAGAATTCAAAGTATAGGTTTAGTTGAAGAAAATGCTCCATATTGGGAGCAAAATGCTCAGAAGTTAATTGTCTCCTGTCAGAAAATTGGAGCCAGTCTTCATTCAGCCCGACTTGGGCGTGAACTTACCTGCGTGTATACCTAGGCGATCGCTGAAGCCTAAAGCCTGGAAAATAGGACGCTGGGGTAGGGCAAGTCCAGGACGGCTACGGGGCGCAAGTTAGTTCTCGTTTCTGGAAGGCATCAGGCATCGGCTCCACGAACGAGGCTACGACCCAGTGTCGGCGGGCTGGGCAGCGCCACAGTAGCCATTGACCTCAGTAATTAACTGCGATTCGGTTTGGGAGAGGGTCTCAATGGAAGATACAGCTGTCATGGTTTGCTGCTGAGATTCTTCAATTTTGGCGGGCAGCTCGGCCTCTGACTCGACTTTAACCACAAGATCCATGGCTTCTCGGGCATCGGTGAGGGCGGTGCTGAAGCCTTGGACAACCCCAACATAGTCGTCCCTAAACTTGCTGAGGTCTTCGTCTCGCAGGGTGGTGGATTGGAGATCGCCGACCAGCCCGTCTAAGTTGGTGACTACTTTATCGACAGCAGTGGTGTACTGACTGGCGGCTAGCTTAATGTCGTCTAGGTTTTTGACCTGGGCAGCGCTCTCGCTAAAGGTTTGAATCTCAGCTTCAAACTCCTGCATGAAGCCCTGGGTTTGGTTGACCACTTCGGCGAGCTGGTTGCACTGGGCGACTTTAGATGACCCACAGCCGAACAGCAGCAGCGGCAACAAGAGCACTGCCCGACCCATGCCCCGTCGCCATTTACCTATGACCATCTCTGCTACCTGTGTCATCGCTGCCGCCGTTGTTTATTGCTACGGCTTCAAGTTTTACCCTGTCTTGGGTAGGTTTACAACCTAATTTATTGAGTTTTGATGGTGAGGTGCAGTGGAATATAGGGGTAACTAAGGAAGGGGTTTGCAGCTCTGATCGAGCTTCGTTGGAGCGGCGGTGATGGCGATCGCGATTCTCCTTCAGAGAGGCTGCGCCATCGCCCGTTCAGCCACCGCGATTATCCTCCGGAGAGGCTGCACCACCGCCTCTAGTTCTGGCTCCGCTCCGCAAAGACTGGAAAACTGCTGATAGGATCGGGTATTGAAGGGTATTGCTAGATACCAGGGTTGTGTTGGAACAGCTATGGGCCTGGGCTACATCGCCCCAGGAAAACGCTTTTCCGATTGGGCCAGGGCTTCTGCGATATCTTGGATACTCTGGTGAATACTCTAGCCGTCTCAGTCTATAAGGATGCGATCACACCATGCTCAGCCCCGCTGAATTTTTAATTGCCACCCAGTGGGCTGGCATTGGCACTCTAGCCCTGGCGGCGCTGACGGCGCTGGCCTTTGGGCTGAAGTGGGGCCTGCGTTTTCGCCTGGTGGGGGCAACGGGGTTTGCCGCCGTGCTCACCGTCGGTCTGCTGGGCCTGAGCTTTGAGCCCTTTAGCCGCATTGCCGTGCCCGGTTCTATCCCCTACATCACGGTTTACGACTCCGGAGCCAGCCAGATTGTAATTACGGTACCGCCGAGCATTACGCCTGAGACGCTGGATGCCACGCTGCACCAGGCCGCCAGCAATCTGTTTAAGCCCTACCGTCTAGGCCTCCCAGGGCAGGTTGCCACCATCCGCGCCCGAACCGTTGTCCATGACCCCGATGGCATCTCTCAGTTGCTCTACCTAGGCCAAATTCAGCCCAATCCTAAGGGCTCAGAGGAACCGTTTCAGGTGCAGATCAACCGCGATTCCTGGTCCCAACTCCCCACCCCAAGCTAAGCCCACCTATACCTAACTACCCACCTACTCATCCACCCTCTCCCCGCCTATGACCACCGCTCAACTACCCATCCTTGCCATCTCTCCGGCCCAGGTTGTTCGGGGAGACGGCATTTTGACGGCCCAGAAAGCGGCGATCCCTCCAGGAATCGCTGCACAAATTGCTCGGTTGGGACAGCGTCCTCTGATTGTCGGCGGCAGCCACAGTCTGAAGCTAGCTGCTCCCCTGGTTGAGGCCCTAAGCGAAGCAGGCCTAGCGACTCAAACGGTAGCCTACGGACACGACTGTAGCGAAGCGACCCTGGCCCACCTGCGCTCTGCCGCCACCGATCACCAGGCCGACGTGGTGATTGGCATGGGCGGTGGCAAAGCGCTTGATGCTGCTAAGCTGCTGGCCCACCAGATCAATCAGCCGGTGGTGACAGTGCCCACCTCCGGGGCTACCTGTGCCGCCTGGACAGCCCTGTCAAACGTGTACTCTGACCAGGGGGCCTTTCGCTACGACGTGGCCTTGGACACCTGCCCCAATCTGCTAATTCTGGACTATGCCCTGATTCGCACCGCACCCCAACGTACCCTGGCGGCAGGCATCGGCGATGGCTTGGCCAAGTGGTATGAGGCTGCGATCAGCAGCGGCACTAGCCAGCAGACCTTAATGGTAGCGGCGGTGCAGCAGGCGCGGGTGCTGCGCGACATTCTGCTGCAAAAAACCCCAGCTGCCCTGAGCCAGTGGGGTGGCCCCGACTGGCAGGAGGTCGTCGATGCCACGGTGCTACTGGCTGGGGTCGTAGGGGGCATTGGCGGTGCCCAGTGCCGTACCGTGGCGGCCCACGCCGTGCACAACGGCCTGACTCAGCTACCCACCAGCCACAGCATTCTCCACGGCGAGAAGGTAGCCTACGGCATTTTGGTGCAGCTGCGCCTCGAAGAAATGGGGGGCAATGCTTCCCTGGCGCGGGCCGCTCGGCAGCAGCTGTTGCCCTTTTATCAGGCGACCGGGTTGCCCCAAACCCTGGCTGACCTGGGCTTGGGAGACATTACCCTAAGTCAGCTTCAGCAGGTGGCCGAGTTTGCCTGCCGCGAGGGGTCTGACATTCACCACCTGCCGTTTACCGTCACCCCCGAAGCGGTGATGGCGGCCATGGTGTCGCCCCTGTGTCCTGAACTGCGCGAAAAGCCCCGCGCCTCTGCCCCTGCCCGTTTGTCCTCTAGTGTTGCCCCGGAGGTGCAGCCATGACCCTTGACTGGATGCCCACCGCTCACCGCCTCAGTGCCCTGCCCCCCTACGTGTTTGCCCGCCTGGATGAACTCAAGGCTCGCGCCCGCGAGCAGGGACTCGATCTGATTGACCTGGGCATGGGCAACCCCGACGGCCCCACCCCGGCCCCGGTGGTGGAGGCCGCCCGCGCGGCGATCGGCGACGCCTCGACCCATGGCTACCCGCCCTTTGAGGGCACCGCCAGCTTCCGCACCGCCATTACCGACTGGTATGGTCGCCGCTACGGGGTGGCCCTCGACCCCACCGCCGAGGCTCTGCCCCTGCTGGGCAGCAAGGAGGGCATTACCCACTTGGCCATGGCGTTCATTAACCCCGGCGATCTGGTGTTGGTGCCGACGCCGGCCTACCCGGCTCACTTTAGGGGGCCGGCGATCGCCGGAGCCGAGATCTACAACCTGCACCTCACCGCCGCCAACAACTGGCTAATCGACTTCGACGCCATCCCGGTGGAGGTGGCCCAACGGGCCAAGGCACTGTTCTTTAACTACCCCAACAACCCCACCGCCGCTACCGCCCCCCGCGAGTTCTTTGAGCGCGCCGTGGAGTTTGCCCACCGCTACCAGATTTTGCTGGTGCACGACCTCTGCTATGCCGAGCTGGCCTTTGATGGCTACCAGCCCACCAGCTTGCTGGAGATTCCCGGTGGCAAGGAGGTCGGCGTTGAGTTTCACACCCTGTCGAAGACCTACAACATGGCGGGCTGGCGGGTGGGCTTCGTGGTGGGCAACTCCCACATTATTCAGGGCCTGCGCACCCTCAAAACCAACCTCGACTACGGCATTTTTGCGGCCCTGCAGCGGGCGGCAGAAACGGCCCTGTCGCTGCCCGACCACTACCTAGAAGAGGTGCAGCAGCGCTATTCATCGCGGCGCGACTTTTTGATCGACGAGTTTGCTTCCCTGGGCTGGACGGTGGAAAAGCCCCAGGCCACGATGTACCTGTGGGTGCCCTGCCCCCCCGACAGCACCTCGACGGACTTTGCCCTCTCGGTGCTGCAAGAAACTGGGGTGGTGGTCACCCCCGGCAACGCCTTCGGCCCCGGCGGCGAGGGCTACATTCGGGTGAGTTTGATTGCCGAATGCGATCGCCTCGCCGTCGCCATGGATCGCATTCGCCAGGCGGGTTTCCGCTTTGCCCCTGAGACAGCGACGGTGTAAGTCGAAAAGCCGGGGTGCTGGTCGCCCCTGGTTCGGTTTCTGGCCCGGCCTCTGGCCCCAGGCTGTATAGTTAGACAAACCTCCAACCTCCCTAGCGCCATGTTTAACCTCGGCTGGACTGAAGTCGTTCTCGTCATCGGAGTGGCCGTACTGATTTTCGGCCCCAAGAAAATTCCTGAACTAGGCAGCGCCCTGGGCAAAACCCTGCGCGGCTTTAAAGAAGAAATGAGTCAAACCCCCGACGACACGACTATAGACACCTACGAAGACGCTGAAGACGCTGACGTATATCGATAGTTTGCCTTCTTAACCCCTTAGCGTTATCCCCATGCGGCAATTTTTGAAGTACACCCTGGCCAGCCTGACTGGGTCGATTTTGTTCTGTTTGCTGCTGGGCTTTTTGCTCACTCTGGGGGCGGTGGGGCTAGTGGGAGTGATCGTGGCGGGTTTAGGCAAAGAAGGCGATGCCCCCACCGTCGAGAAAGACACGGTGCTGGTCTACGACCTCTCCACGGTAATTCCTGACTCGCCAGAGGCGATTGACCCCAGTGCCCTGGTGTTTAGCACCGAGACCCCCAGTGAGCTGACCCTGCGCCAGGCGGTGCTGGCGCTCGAAGAGGCAGCCACCGACGATCGCATCACCGCCCTTTACCTGAAAGGCAGCACCGCTCTGGGCACCGGGCTAGCCAACCAAACTGAAATGCAGCCGGCGATCGCGGCCTTTCAAGCGGCGGGCAAGCCGATTTTGGCCTACGACATCTCCTGGAGCGAGCGGGAGTATGCGGTGGCCGCCTTGGCCGACACGATCTATCTCAACCCCTTTGGGGAGATCGAAATGAACGGCCTCTACGCCGAAACCATGTACCAGGCCGATGCCCTGGAGAAACTGGGGGTGGGGGTGCAGGTAACCCGCGTAGGCCGCTACAAGTCGGCGGTCGAGCCGCTGATTCGCAACACCATGAGCCCCGAGGAGCGAGAGCAAACCCAGCGCCTGCTGGAGGATGTGTGGCAAAACCTGCTGTCCACCGCCGCGCCGCGCGATCTATCGCCCCAGCAGCTGCAAACTATCGCCAACACTAAGGGTTTTTTGTTTGGGGCCGAGGCTGAAACGCAGAAGCTGGCCGATGCGATCGCCTACGAGGACGAAGTGATCACCGCCCTACGGGAGCTGACCGGCGAGGGGGATAAGGAGATAGAAGACAGCGACCTCGACTTTCGCCAGATCAGCCTGGCGGGCTATGCCGCCACCGTTGACGACCCCCTCACCAGCCGCCGCTCCGACAACCAGGTAGCTCTAGTCTACGCTGAAGGCCCCATCGTCGACGGCGGCGACGGCGACTTTAGCCAGACGGGCGTTATCCAAGGCAATGCCCTGGCCCGGCAGCTGCGCCAGCTGCGCCAGGACGACGAGGTTAAAGCCGTGGTGCTGCGGGTCAACAGCCCCGGCGGCAGCGCCACCGCCTCGGAAGTAATTTTGCGCGAAGTTAAGCTGTTGCGCGAGGCGGGTAAGCCCGTGGTGGTGTCGATGGGCAACGTGGCGGCCTCCGGCGGCTACTGGATTGCCTCCCAGGCCGATGCCATTTTGGCCCAGCCCACCACGATCACAGGCTCCATCGGGGTGTTCGGCATCTTTCTCAACCTCGAAGAGCTAGGCACCAAGGTGGGGGTCAACTGGGACGGAGTTAAAACCTCTGAGCTGGCCGATATTTTCTCCACCACCCGGCCCAAAACCCCGGCCGAGTTAGCGATTTTGCAGCGCTCCGTCGACACCATCTATGACAGCTTTCTCGACCGGGTGGCAGAAGGCCGCGATCTAACCCGACCGGCAGTGGCTGAGCTGGCCCAGGGACGAGTGTGGTCAGGCCAGGCGGCCCTCGACCTAGGCCTGGTAGATAAGCTGGGAGGGGTGAATGATGCGATCGCCACCGCTGTTGAGCTAGCCGAGCTAGGCGATGATTGGCGTCTGCAAGAGTATCCTGAACCCAGCGAGTTTCAGCAATTCTTGCGCGGCTTTTTCAGCACCGAAGTCGCCCAGACCCAGGCCCACGACCCGCTGACAGCCCAGGTACTCCAGTTCGTTGATGATGCCCAGCTCCTGCGCGCCCTCAACGATCCCCGTGGCGTCTATATGCTGATGCCCTATCAGTTTGTGGTGAAGTAGAGCTGTAGAGCGATGAGGAAGATGAGGGAATGGCAGGATAGGGAAAAAGAGAACTCAGTCTTCTAACTTCCCCACCTGCCTTATCTTCTCCATCCTCCTCATCTTCCCTATCCTCCTCACCCCCTAAATTTCTTCCGCCGCTTCACCCCCGGCAGACCGTGCACCCGCATCAGATCGCCCAAGGTCGAGCAGTAGGGCTCCATGCCAAAGCTGGCGGGGCTGACGGCTCCAGCGTAGACGAAGTGGCGGTAGTGCAGACAGAAATAGTCCCAAGGGGCCATCTGCACCCGAAATAGCTTAATCAGCACATCGGTCAGCCACATCGACAGGGGAATGCGAAACCAGATGCGCTGGCCAAAGTAGTCGCAGATTTGCTCGACGGCCTGGTTCACCGTCAACGGCGGGTTACCCAGCACATACTCGCGGTAGCCCTCGGTAGAGGGGTGCTCTACGAGATAGTTCACCACTGTGCCGATATCCTGGGCATGGGCAAAGTGAAACCCCGCATCGGCCCGAAAAAAGCGCGCCAGGCCGATCCAGCGGGTGACATCCTTGAGCCCGGCCGAGATAAAGGAGTAGGGCTTTTCTTTGTCGCCCCCAAATACCAGGGTGGGAAACACCGTCGTAATTTTGTCGTAGACCGGCAGCTCGCCCAGGCGATGGTGGCATTCGTATTTAGTGCGAATATAGTCGGTGCCAATTTCCCCAGCTTCGGGCAAGGGTTCGCTGCGCTGGCTCAAAATGCTGGCGGTGGAAAAATAGATCACCTGCTGGCACCGATCGCGGTCGAGGCGGGCTAGTAGCCCCAGATTGGCCTCCACGTTGATGGCCTCCACGTAGGCGGGGTCACCGCCCCAGGCCGCAGCAGTCAGAATGGCGATGTCAATGGTAGGCAGCAGGTCAGCGAAAGGTTCAATATTTTCGAGGCCACCCTGGAGAATGTGCACCCTAGGGTTGCCTTGCACGGGCAGTTGTAGCTTCTCGGGGTGACGCAGCAGCAAAAATAGCTCGTAGCGATCGCTCTCCAGCAGCAGCTCCAAAATATAGTGGCCAATGCAACCGCTGGCCCCCGTCATAAACACACGTAGGCAGTCGGGGCTTTGGCCGGTAGAGAAAAGAGTGTCCAAATCGCTCAGGTTCAACAGCTATAGTCAGACAGTTTAGACGGTTTTGGCAGAGCTAAGCGTTTGTTCAGAGCTGAAGGGCTTACCAAAGCATAATTTCTATCCTTGGATTTCTCGTCGCAGTGACCCGCAGCAGCTTTAAAGATTAGATAAAACTCGGCAAAGTTTCCCAGTTTTCCCCGAGAAATTGCGTAGACAGCATTGCAATTTCTATCCTGATTTTCGTTGCTATGGTTAACCTCAACGGTTACAAGTTTGCCCGTCGCCCATCCTCTGTCTCTGTTCAGAGGGAGTAGGGCTTTACCCTCATTGAGCTAATGGTTGTGGTTGTGATCCTCGGGATCTTAGCAACTGTAGCCCTGCCCAGCTTTCTCAATCAAGCAGCCCGCGCTAATCAGGCCAGAGCGTTGAAATATGTTGGCATGGTCAACCGGGCTCAACAGGCGTTTTTTGTGGAAAATTCTCGCTTTGCCACCTCTACTGCCGAGCTGGGCTTTACCAATGAGCATGCTCCCCCTGACTACACCTATACAATGATTGCCGGAGCAAGCGGATTAGAGATTATTACCAGCACCCAGGCCACACCGACCAACCCGGCGCTGCGAGGCTATGCTGGGGTCGTCTTTGCCACCGTTGATCCCAGTGGCTTGGCCCGACTGAGCACGGTTTTCTGCCAGGGCAGTACCGCCGATGTGCCTGCCCCAACGCCGATCACGGTGGGAGGACAGGTGCAGATCGCCAACTGCAACACGCTATAAGCGCTGGGCTGAAGCGCGGTAAGCGGGTATAAGGTTAGGCCTGCCAGTTCCCTCTGTAGAGCAGAACCCCGCACCCTAAACCCTAAACCTTGCACCCCAACCTGCCATGGCTGACCCGATCGTGATCGCAGATGTAACAAACACTACGAATTACCGTGGCTGAGGGACAGGGGCAGCGTTACAGTAAAGGTTACTCTTCTATTGCACTCACCGTGGGATTTGCCCAGCCACCCTCAACCGCCCCACCCACCGCTACAGATATTCAGGGCCTGTTTGATCGCATTGCCCCGGTGTACGACAGTTTGAACGAACGCCTCAGCTTTGGGCTACATCGGGTGTGGAAGCGCATGGCCGTACGCTGGAGCGGTGCCGCTCCGGGGCAGCAGGTGCTGGATGTCTGCTGCGGCAGCGGCGATCTGGCGCTATTGCTGGCCCACCAAGTAGGGGCGACGGGCACAGTCTACGGCGTCGATTTTTCGGCGGAGCTGCTGGCTGTGGCTGAGGGGCGATCGCGCCGTGCCCACCTGCCCGCTCCGCTGCACTGGATGCAGGGCGATGCCCTGGCCCTGCCCTTTGAGGCCAACACCTTTGATGCCGCCACCATGGGCTATGGCCTGCGCAACCTCACCGACATTCCCCAGGGGCTAGCCGAGCTGCAACGGGTGCTCAAGCCCGGTGCCAGCGCCGCCATTCTCGACTTTCATCGGCCCCAGGGCTGGCTAGCCGAGCAGTTTCAGCGCTGGTACTTAGAGGCCCTGGTGGTGCCCACCGCTGAGCAAATGGGGCTGACCGACGAATACGCCTATATTGGCCCCAGCGTCGATCGCTTCCCGACCGGGCCAGAACAGGTGAAGCTGGCCCGCCAGGCTGGGTTTGAGCGGGCCGTTCACTACCCCATTGCCGGGGGGCTGATGGGGGTGCTGGTGGTGAGTCGCCATGACCGGGTCTGAGCTGTGGCTACTGCTGGCGCCGCCCATCGTGGGCGGCATCATTGGCTATTTCACCAATGACATTGCCATCAAAATGCTGTTTCGCCCCTACCGCCCCATCTACCTGGGCAAGCGGCAGCTGCCCTTTACCCCAGGGCTAATTCCCAGCAACCAGGAGCGGCTGGCCCAGCGCATCTCTGACACCATTATGGGATCGCTGCTTACCCCCGAAGAGTTGCAAAAACTGGCTCGGCGGCTGTTGCAGACCGATCGCATTCAGGCGGCCATCAAGTGGCTGTTGCAGCTCGCCCTCGATCAGGTGCAGAGCCGCGCCCAAGAGCGCACCGCCAAAATTGCCGGAGCGATTTTGCAGGATCTGTTCGGCAAATCGCTGCCCCGCCTGATTCGCGTCTGGGCTCGGCGCGAGGACTTTTTAGAACCCCAGCTCAACCAGCTGTTTGACCAGGTACTGCTCGACTTTAAGCTCACGGCCGACCAAGCTGACCAGATCGCCACTTGGCTGCTCAGCGGCGTGTTCCCCCCCGACAAGCTGCGCCAGCTGGCCGTCGACTTTCTCACCGATCGCAACATTCAGGTGATCGACACGATTTTTCGGGAGCGCACCAGCGGCACCTATTGGGTGGTGGCCAACCTGTTTGGTGTGCGCAACGCCCTGAGCCGCCTGCGGGCCTTTTGCCTCGACGAGCGGGAGGTAAGCAACGCGCGGATTGCGGAGCTGGTGGTGGCCCTTCAGCTCAAAAAGCGTTTGAAAGAGTCGCTCCAGCGGGTGTCGCTGCAAAATTTGCCCGTGTCGACGGTGCGTCAGGTGCGCCGCAACCTGCGCGAGTCATTGCAAGGCTACATTCGTACCTTGGGGCCAGAGTTTGTTAGAAATCTAGGCAACTCGGTCAATTGGGAAACCCTGGCCACCCAGTTGCTCAATCGCCTGCAAAATTCTGAGGTAATCACCCAATCGCTAGGTCCGGTGAGTGAAGAGTTGGCGCTGATTTTAGAACGCTACCTGGAGCGCGACCTAGAATCGCTGGTGGCGCAGATCATTCCGATTTTGAATATTGACCAGGTGATTATCGACCGGGTGCGGGGCACCTCGGCCAAGGATTTGGAGCTGGCAATTCAGGGCATTGTGCGCAGTGAGCTCCAGGCGATTGTAAACCTGGGCGGCATTCTAGGGTTTGCGATCGGGCTACTGCAATCTGGGTTTTTCTATTTTCAGCGCTCCGGTGGTGTTTAGCGGTCACGGTTTGGGCTACAGAGAGAAACCATGAAGCATTTGCCATCCCCAAAGCCTGGTTAGACTGCTCGTGGGGCGGTGAGTTCAGGGCAACGACGGCATAGGTATCGGTGAAGACTTGTTGCTAAGGCGTTAGTGGTGCTTTATCTATCTTCAGACGGATTCTTGCTGCTAATCTTATAACGAGAATAAATGAGCCCCTGAAAAAACCACAGCTTCTCTTTTAGGCTAAATGAACGGTTTACGTTCATTTAGCTAGTCTCTTTTTATAAAATACTCTTTTTCAAGCCAACACTTAAACCACTACTTCCGGGTAATTTAGGACGGGCAGCTCGAGGAAGCCGAGAGCTGGAAAGTGCCTCGATCGCTTCATCGCCCCAGCCGATTAGAGGCTGAAGATTCTGGTTGCCCCTGGCTTGTTTGGGTATGGATAGGAGAGAGCTGTAAATGGTTCAGCATCAGCAGGCGGCTGATCAGTTGTTTGGGGGCGGGGGTGAGATGGGGGCGTTGATGCGCTCCTACGACTGGTCAAAAACACCGTTGGGCGCGGTTGAGCAGTGGCCGCAGAGTCTGCGATCGACCCTAAGCATTTGCCTGAACTCTCGTTTCCCCATGGCTATTTATTGGGGGTCAGACTGCTGGTTGCTCTACAACGACGCTTGGCGACCAATCGTGGGAGATAAGCATCCCTGGTCGCTGGGTCGCCCGGCCGACGAAGTCTGGCCCGAGATTTGGGACGACATCAGCCCAGATTTTGCCAAGGTGTTTGCCACGGGCGAGGGCGTTTTTTACAGCGACACGCTGTTAGTGATGCGTCGGTTTGGCTACGACGAAGAATGCTTTTTTGACTATACGTTCAACCCGATTCAAGGGGAGGGCGGCAAAATTGACGGCATTCTCAACGTGGTCAGTGAAACCACCTACCGGGTATTGAACGATCGCCGCGCCCAACTGCTGCGCGAGCTGGCCTCTCGCACCGGCAGCGCCAAAACTGTTGACGATGCCGGTGGTCTGATGGCCGAGGCGCTTAAATCTGGCTCGGCCGACGTTCCGCTGGCGCTACTCTATATCGTCAATGCCGATGGAAAAACGGCCCATCTCGGCGGGGGCACCGAGTCTGCCCTAGGGTTGCCTACGGTGCCTGATCAGGTTGACCTGACCGTTGAGGATGAGTCCGGGGGCTGGCCGATCGCCTCGGTTGCGCAGACCGGTCAGGCTCGCACCATCAATGATCTGGTCAGCCGCTTTGGCCACCTGCCGGGTAGCCCTTGGCCGGAACCCCCTCAGGAAGCCATGGTCTTGCCCATCCTGGTGCCGGGGCAGGCCAAAGCCGTGGGGGCGTTAGTGGCGGTGGCCAACCCCCGCCGCCGGTTAGACGGGGTCTATCACGACTTTTTTGAGCAGATTGCCGGGCAGATTGCGGCGGCGATCGCCAATGCCCGCTCCCACGAAGAAGATCGGCGGCGAGCCGACAAGCTGGCCGAACTCGATCGCGCCAAGACGGTCTTTTTCTCAAATGTAAGCCATGAGTTTCGCACGCCGCTGACCCTGATGCTGGGGCCGGTAGAAGAAGCCCTGCAAGACACCCAAGATGCCACCCAGCGGCAGCGGTTGGAGCTGGTCTATCGCAACGCGCTGCGCCTGCAAAAGCTGGTCAACACCCTGCTCGATTTCTCTCGCATTGAGGCGGGGCGGATTGAGGCCAGTTATGAGCCCACCGACCTAGCCCTGCTGACAACGGATCTGGCGGGGGTCTTTCAATCGGCGGTGGAGCAGGCTGGGCTGCGGTTGATTGTAGACTGCCCTCCCCTAGCGACCCCAGCCTACGTGGACCGCGACATGTGGGAGAAAATCGTGCTGAACCTGCTCTCCAACGCCGTGAAGTTCACCTTTGAGGGCGAAATTGCGGTAGCTCTGCACGGTGACCCCGACCAGATTCAGCTGGAGGTGCGCGACACGGGGACAGGCATTCCGCCCGAGGAGTTGCCCCATATTTTTGAGCGCTTTCACCGGGTGCAGGGGGCCAGGGGTCGCACTCACGAGGGCTCAGGCATCGGGCTGTCACTGGTACAAGAGTTGGTGGGCCTGCACGGTGGCACCATTGAAGTCGCCAGCCAGATTGACCACGGCACCTGCTTCACCATCACCATGCCAGCCGGGTCTGCCCATTTGCCCAGCGAACGCATCAATGGCCCTCGCACAAGCCACTCCACCGCCACCGGAGCCACCCCCTACCTAGAAGAAGCCCTACGCTGGCACCCCACCGAGCATAGGAATCCCTCCCCCACCCTCCCCAACTCCCCTACCCCCCGCATTCTCCTAGCCGACGACAACGCCGACATGCTCGACTACGTCGAGCGGCTGCTGAGCCCGCAGTACACCGTCGAGACAGCCAAGGATGGTCGAGCCGCGATCGCCGCCATTCGTCAGCAGCGCCCCGACCTGGTGCTGACAGACGTGATGATGCCCGAGATTGACGGTTTCGAGCTGCTGCGGCAGCTGCGGAGCGATGTCCAGACCCAGGAGCTGCCGATTATTTTGCTGTCGGCCCGGGCGGGGGAAGAGTCTCGCATTGAGGGCCTGGCGGCAGGGGCCGATGACTATTTGATTAAGCCATTTTCAGCTCGGGAGCTGTTGGCCAAAGTTGAGGCGGCCCTCAAACTGGCGCAGCTGCGGCAAGCGGCCAAGACCACCCTGCAACGGAGCGAGGAGCGATCGCGGCTAGCCGTTCGGGTGGCGCAGCTGGGCACCTGGCGCTACGACCTACAAACCAATCTGGTCGAGCTAGACGAGCGCATGCAAGAAATTTGGGGTGAGTCAGCGACGCTGCTGCCGCTGGCCCAGGTTACGGAGCGGGTGCACCCCAACGATCGCGATCGGGTGATCAGCGCCGTCAGCGCAGCTCTAAAACCGTCGTCAACGGATAGTTACGAGATTGACTACCGCATTGTGTGGGACGACGGCACTGAGCGCTGGATTATGGCCAGTGGCCAAGCCCTCTTGGCGGGAGCGGGCGAATCGCGGCGGGCGATTGAGCTAATAGGCACCGCCCTCGATATCACCGAACGCAAGCAGACTGAGCTGCTGCTGGCGGAGCAAAAACGCCTGCTAGAGCTGGTTGCCTCGGGGCATCCCTTAGAGGATTGCCTGACTGCTATCTGCCTGGCCGTATCCCAGCTAAATCCCCTAATTCGGGCCGGTGTGCTGTTGAGCGATGCTCAACGGCAGCAGTTTGTTAGGGCGGTTGCCCCAAACTTTCCGCCGTTCTTTAGGGCAGCAATTGAAGGCTTGCCCATCAACGACCTCCGCATTGGCACCTGCACGCAGGCGGTTTACTGCGGGGAGCCGGTCACCTGTACCGACGTAGCAACCGACGATCGCTGGTCGGCTTCCTGGCGCGAGCTGTGCCTAGCCCACGACATTCGCGCCGCTCATTCTACCCCGCTGTTAGACCTGGAGAGGCGGACCATAGGGTCACTGATGCTCTGTTTTAACCAGGCTCGACAGCCCACCCTTTGGGAATATCAGCTGGCCGACTTTGGCACCCAGGTGGCCCGCATTGCCGTTGAGCGCGATCGCGCCATCCTGGCCCTGCGCGACAGTGAGTACCGCTACCGCACCCTGTTTGAGTCGATGGATCAGGGCTTTTGTGCCTGTGAGATGCTGTTTGACGACAGTGGCAGACCGGTGGATTATCGCTTTTTAGAGGTCAACCCAGCCTTTGAAACGCTGACGGGGCTACAAGGCGCGATCGGCAAAACGGCGCGGGAACTGGTACCAGACCTAGAGCCTTTTTGGGTTGAGACCTATGGCCGAGTTGTGCTGACGGGGGAGCCCCATCGGTTTGAGCACGGAGCTGAGGCTATGGGCCGCTGGTTTGATGTCAACGCCTTTGTTGTGGGTGAACCCCAGAGCCATCGGTTTGCCATTTTGTTTACCAATATCAGCGAGCGCAGAAAAGCAGAGCTAGAGCGGGAGCGATTTCTCGCGGTGGGTTCAGACCTCCAGGTCATTACCGGCTCTAACGGCCATTTTCAGTGGGTCAGCCCTACCTTTGAGCGCATTCTCGGCTGGACTTCCCAAGAAATGCTATCTCGCCCCTGGATGGAGTTTGTCCACCCCGACGACGTGACGGCATCGGTGAGGGAAGCTAACCAGGGGTTTGCGGGCAGCGAAACCATGGCCTTTGAAAACCGGTATCGCCACAAAGACGGCTCCTACCGCTGGCTTCTCTGGAATGCTCAGTTTTATCCAGACAAGCAGGTGCTGTACGGCGTAGCCATTGACATTACCGATCGCAAGCGCATGGAATCGAACCTGCGGGAGAGCGAGGAACGCTTCCGCAGCATGGCCGACAACGCTCCGGTCATGGTCTGGGTGACTGACTCATCCGGCTACTGCACCTACCTCAGCCAAAGCTGGTACGAGTTTACGGGCCAGACCGAGGCCACCGGTTTGGGGCTGGGGTGGTTAGAGGTTGTCCATCCCGACGATCAAGCGTTTTCTAGACAGACGTTTTTAGACGCCAATGAGCGCCAGGAGGAATTTCGGCTTGAGTACCGCCTGCTGGGCAAAAACGGTTTCTATCGCTGGGCGATCGATGCGGCTAGCCCCTGGTTTGGGGTAGACGGCCAGTTCAAGGGCTACATAGGCTCGGTGCTGGATATCAGCGATCGCAAGCAGATAGAAGAAACCCTGCGGCAGCGCGAAACCGAACTGCAATTAGTTACCGATACCGTCCCCGCATTGATCTCGTTTGTGGATGCCGACCAGCGCTACCGCTTCAACAATCGCGGTTACGAAGAATGGTTTGGCCGCACAGCCAGCGAAATCTACGGCAAGTACCTATGGGAGGTGCTGGGTGATGTGGGCTATGAGAATATTCGCCCCTACGTGGAGCAGGTTTTGGCTGGGCAGAAAGTCACTTTTGACACCCAGGTCAATCACATAGATGGGGGCACCCGTTACGTCAGCGCCACCTACGTGCCGCGCCTCAACCCCCAGGGAGTGGTGGAAGGGTTTGTGGCGCTCATTAACGATCTCAGCGATCGCCGCCAGGCCGAAGAAGCCCTCATCCAGAGCGAAGCGCGCTACCGCTACTTGGTCGAGTCCATTCCGCAACTGGTGTGGACAGCCAACGCCGAGGGGGTACTGCTCGACGCCAACCAGCGTTGGTGTGACTTCACCGGGCTTATCCCAGAGCAGGTCAAGACAACGGGCTGGGAGGCCGTAGTGCACCCCGAAGACCTTCCTCTGCTTCGCCAAAACTGGGCGATCGCCCAGCAGCAGGGCAGCAACTACCAGGCCGAAGGCCGCATGCGCCGGGCCGATGGCGTCTATCGCTGGCACCTGCATCAGGCGGTGCCGCTCAAGACGAAACGGGGGCTAATTCTCAAGTGGTTTGGCACTGCCACCGATATTGAAAACCAAAAGCAGCTAGAGCAGCAGCGCAGTCAGCTACTCCAGCAGGAGCAGGCGGCCCGCGCCGCCGCCGAAGCCGCCAGCCGCACTAAAGACGAGTTTCTAGCGGTGGTTTCCCACGAACTCCGGTCGCCCCTCAACCCCATTCTCGGCTGGGCCACCCTGCTCAAAAACGGCACCCTAAACGAAACCAAAACCAAACAGGCGCTCTCGGTGATTGAGCGCAATGCCAAGCTGCAAGCCGAACTAATCGATGACCTGCTCGACGTGTCTCGCATGCTGCGAGGCAAGCTCCAGATCTCGGCCACCCCGGTCAATTTGGCCACCACCGTCCGGGCCGCCATCGAAACCGTGCGCCTGGCGGCAGACGCTAAATCAATTCACATCGAAGCCCACCTGGAAACTGACGTTGGCCTGGTCTCGGGCGATGCCACACGGCTACAGCAGGTGGTGTGGCATCTGCTGTCTAACGCCGTTAAATTTACCCCCGCTGCCGGGCGAATTGATGTCAGCCTAGTCCGGGCCGACGCCAACCAGGCCCAAATCACCGTCAAGGACACCGGCAAGGGCATTGTGCCTGAGTTTTTACCGCTAATTTTTGACTATTTTCGTCAGGCCGACAGCGCTACGACCCGTCAGTTTGGGGGGCTGGGTTTGGGGTTGGCGATCGTGCGCCACCTGGTCGAGCTGCACGGCGGCACCATTCAGGCGGCCAGCCCTGGCGAAAACATGGGAGCGACGTTCACTGTTAGGCTACCGACCTTAGCCCACCAGCCCCAAACCCAGCCAGACCTCCCCTTCCAGCAACCCTCGCTGAGCCTGTCGGGCACCCAAATCTTAGTGGTGGATGATGATGTCGATACGCGCACCTTCATCACCTTTTTGCTAGAACAGGCCGGGGCCTGCGTCGTCGCCGCCGCCTCGGCCCAGGAAGGCTTAACCTCCCTCAGGCAGGCTCAACCCCAGGTTTTAGTCAGCGATATCGGTATGCCAGACATGGATGGCTACATGCTGATGCAGCAGATTAGAGCGCTGCCAGCCGACCAGGGCGGACAGGTGCCAGCGATCGCCCTAACCGCCTACGTCCGAGAAACTGACCAGGAGCAATCCCTCGCTGCCGGGTTTCAGCGGCACATTTCTAAACCGGTAGAACCTGCGATCCTGCTGCGGGCGATCGCCGAATTGCTCCAGGCCTAATGCCTTAGTTGCCTGCCGCCGCTAAATTGCGTCTTCCACCCGTTTGAGAGCCACAATCACCGTCGTCAGCCACAGCACACCCACGATGCCCCCCACAATCACGTCGCTGGGCCAGTGGGCACCCAACACCAGGCGTGAGCTGGCAATCATGCCAATCCAAAACACTACGCCGAGGATGATTAACAGCCTTTCAACCCAGCTGCGCGAGGCTCGGCACCACAGGTAGGCCAGCAGCCCATAAACCGTAATCACCACCACCGCATGCCCCGACGGAAACGAATGCAGACCCGAGGCCGCAACTCCGCCAGCCACCAAATCGGGCCGCTCTCGGTTCCAGTAACCCCAGCCAATCCACACCAGCGTAAATTGCAGCCCGTAGGCGGCCATCATGGTGGCGGCCAGTAGAGGGCGCGATCGCGCCACCATCACTCCCACAAATACACCCACGATGGGCAGCATGCCGAGCAAATTACCTGGCGATTCCCAAGTAATTGATCGCGAAAAACTCAGCGGCAGTCCCTCAGCCAGCACCGGCAACAATCGCGCATCCCAAGCCTGTAAACCTTGGTCGACCTGCTCCTTAGCCCAAACGGTGAGTGTTAAAGTGACCAACGCACACAGCCCCAGACCAATAGCCAGCGTGCCAGCCCACCGCCGCCACACCGCTTGGGGCACTTTGCGACAGTCTTGCCAAAACTGATACCAAGCCTGTCTAAACGTTTGAGCTGTTACCCAACGTGCCATGCCGCGTTCAATTACCTGTAGCCACAACTAGGAGGGGTGTATGTTAGCACCTCTATTCGTCAGCGATATATCTAGATGCAGCGAGTTGCTAAGGAGAAATGCGGCGATAGCGAGCCTGAACCTCAAGATGAATGCCGTAGGCAACAAGGCCAAGAGCAACAATCCCCATCAGCCAGGCTCCGTGGGGCTGTTGCTGAATGGCTTGCAGAGCACCTTCAGTGGTGCCAGCCTGGCTGGCATCGGCCGCACGGGCCGCTTGAATAAAGAAGTAGCCAATAATAACAGCGACAACCCCCTTAGCAGCATAGCCAAATCGGCCAATACGAGTGATCCACTTCTCGGTATTAGCGCTCATTTCAGACAGCTTAAGCTTGCGGCGAAACTCGGTAGAATAAGCCCGATAAAACGAATAAAACCCGTAGGCTACACTAGCTACGCCAACGGCGGCTACCAACCACCGACCAAAGGGCTGAGCGAGCAACGTGGCCGTTTGCTGTTCACTGCCAGAACCACCACCGCCCGAAGAACGGCCAAAGACCAGCTTTAGAGCAGAGAAGGCCAAGCCGCTATAGATTAGCCCGCTAGCCGCGTAGCCGAGGCGTCTGCCAATGGCGGCTGCCCCGCTGTCTTGGTGCTCTGGATCTTTAATCGCTTGCACAAACTGCCAGAGAACATACCCTAACAACCCTAGGGCTACTATAAACAGCATGAGCTTGCCAAAGGGTTGAGATGCGATCGCTTGAAAAGCGCCCTCGGTGCCCGTAATTCTCCCACCCCAGTCAAAGGCAGCCATCACAGCCAGCAACCCAACAATCATGTAGACAATTCCCTTGGCAGCATAACCAAATCGCGCTAAGCGTTCGATCCACTTTTCAGGCTGTTGTCCTTGAGGGGTTAATTCTTGAATATTCATTCACACTACCTATACGGTTAGCTTTATAGCTCTAAACAAAACTACCGAGGGAAATCTTTCTCCACAGTTCACCAAGACCTTTGTCTCAGCTCAGACGTACTCTACTGAAGGTAATAGATTTATATCCGTTAAATCAGCCTGAACCATCCTTCCCGCGCTAGAGTTCTCAACGGCCATGCCTCTGTCTTTTGATATTGCCAAAGTAAAATAATCCATTTGCATTAACGTTATTTTCCCCAGTCGCAAGCAGACCTGAGTCCATTGGCGGATATCAAAGGCTAGCGATTAGCAGCTTTCCCTAGCCAAAAGAGAAGTCTAGAATGAAGCCTAAAATTAAGTAACGTTACAGGCAAATCTTGGAGGCAGCTTTAAAGGTTCTGCCTTGTGCATAAAAGCAAACACCAAACAAAAATACTTGCCTGATCAATATAGCAACCCAAAAAAATACCTTGCTTTTGTAAAAGCAAGGCTCAACCGCAGCATAAAAATCTTAAGGATACAGATACAGCCTATCGCTTCAAGATGATCCAGACAGCATGAATAATGCCGGGAATATAGCCCAAAAGCGTAAGCAAAATGTTGATCCAAAACTGAGTGCCGATCCCTTCCTGAAGAAAAACTCCAAGTGGCGGAAGAAAAACGGCCGCTATAAGCCTCACAATATCCATAGGATTTTTTGACCCAATTCTTATCTGTCTTTAATTAAAGAGCGTTTGCGTGAGTATGGCATCTGTCTTTGGTTACTACCTCTATCTATACAAAGGCATAGCTGGGTCAATATGATTCTTGAGGGAGATGACCATTCAACCTCAGCCGTAATAAGTTTTAGATAGGAAAGTAGGTTTCAGGCTTAGTCTCGGTTTTATATCCGTTTAAAGGCAAAGCCGACATTTTTATGCATAAACAAAGCTTCTGGCAAGAATATTTGCCAGATATTAAACGCTACCAACTATTATTGCCAGCTGGATAGAGTATTCGTTTGTGCATTACTAGAAAAAATGAGCGTAGTATCTTGCCAGTCAACATATTTGTTTTTTAATGTTCCCATATTAGAACAGTGAAGTTGCGCGATTTATGAAGATTCAAGTTTTTCTAAATAACTTTCACTGAGTTTGTATTACAAGGAATCCTTAGGTGATTTTTAGCCAGTGGTTAAGCTTGGTACTTTTAGGAATCTGTCTTTATATTTTTTGGCAGATTCGTAACGTACTGCTGCTGGCGTTGACAGCGATTACCTTTGCCGTTGTGCTCAACCGCGCGGTCAGGCTCCTGCAAAAACGAATCCGCGATCGCAGAATAGCCGTTCTAATTTTAACTAGCGCTGTTCTACTAACTATGGGAGCGTTCGGGATCATCATTGTCCCTCCCTTTATCGCTCAGCTCCAAGATTTGATGGGTCTTGCCGGCCAAGTTGTTGACCGATCGCAATCTTGGATCATGGCTTTAGGCGACATTGTGCCAGTTTTTGCTATTGAAGACCTTCAAAGCCTTGAAGCCATCTTAGGGCAACTTCAAGCATTAGATCTAGAGATTATATTTGGCCGTTTTTTGGTGTGGTTTTCTAACACCTTAACCGTTGTATTCAACCTGCTTTTGGTGTCGGTCGTTATCATTATGGTGCTGTTAAACCCAATGGCCTATCGGAGACTCTTTCTCAGAGTCTTTCCATCCTCCAGAAAACAGCAGATTAGTCGCGTGCTAGACGGTTGTGAAGAGGCGATCGCAGGCTGGTTCATCGGCATCCTCTTCAACATGACGATCATCGCTCTGATGAGTATGATCGGCCTCTGGATTCTAGGCATCCCCCTAGCCTTCGCCAATGGGTTACTGGCCGGGCTACTTGCATTCATTCCCAACCTTGGTCCTTTTATCAGCGTGATTCCACCTGCCGCGATCGCGCTACTCGAATCCCCTTGGAGAGCGATCGCAGTAGTCGTGCTCTACATCGTGATTCAGCAGATCGAAAGTAATATTTTGACTCCGCTGGTTATGAAAAAGCAGGTTTCTCTGCTGCCAGCCATAACGCTACTGTCTCAAGTTGTTTTTGCTGCATTTTTCGGCTTTTTAGGGTTGCTGCTAGCCCTGCCTCTAACGCTGATTATTCAACAATGGCTGGACGAATTTTGGGTCAGGGGCTTTCTAGACCAGCACTAGGGCGTGTAATCAATTAAGCCAGATGACGACAGCTGCCATATAAATCGCACTGAGAAACGTCTCGGCTAACTTGTCGTAGCGGGTCGCAATCGCTCGATACTGCTTGAGCTTGGCAAAGA
>JAHHHQ010000015.1 GCA_019359285.1 Nodosilinea sp. WJT8-NPBG4 | reverse complement strand
TTGATGAGTTGCGCGAACGTGTTACGGCTGCCCTCGATGCCCTGATGCCAGAGCACATCATCTCCTTGACCTCTTACAACTTCATCCTAGAAGCCCTGTTTAGCCCAGCTTTATAAGTAATTGGTATCACGTGGTGTTAATCGGCTGGTGCTAACCGATTGATGTTGAGGTTGTGAAATTGTGCTTCGCGTAAGCCGCACACTTGCAGTCCAAGCGGATAGGTGCAAACAGACGGCACTCAGATCGGCTAAATTTTGAGTATCAAAAGCAGGCATTGATTTTTCGCGGGTACATCCCACTGAACCTACTAATTGACCGCGATCGACGATCGGGCCTGCCATCACATGCCAGTGATCTGGACGCGGACAGATTAATTTCCAGGCTTTGGGTGTTGTCACCAATCCTTCATGAACAGGTGTATGGCGTTCCGCGATGTAACGCGTCACAGGATTATGTTCAAGAGATAGAACAAGGTTTAGAACGGTTTGAAACTTTTGATTCTCTACAGGAGAGGCTGCGCCAGTAGCTAAAAGCTGGTCGAAGAAAAATATCCCAGCACGCTTAGCAGCAAAGTACTCCCCAATTTGTGGCGCTAGCTGCAATCGCAGGCCGTCTTCATCCTCTGCTTGCTGAATTCCTTCAAATAAGAGCTTTAGGGAAATGGTCATGGCGATGGAAAGAGTACTCGATCGAGGACTATGCGGGGTCGGCTGCCACTTCTAGTATAAGGACAGATTTAATTGCAACCGCCACAGCGAGATGAATTTATGACTGATTCACAACAACATATCATTGCTTGGTCTTTTATCCTGGCATGACATCGCTTGATATTGTGGGACCTCATCAAGTTTTTAGTGCACTTCCGGGTGTCAAACTTCATCGGATCTGGAAAACTTTAGACCCAATCACCACTGATGATGGATTGGTGATTTTGCCAGATACCACCTTTGAAAATTGCCCACCTTTGGATGTGATTTGTGTCGGAGGTGGCTTAGAACAGCGGGCAGTTGTAGACGATCCAGAAGTGCTGGAATTTTTCCGAGAACAAGGCAGGAATGCAAAGTTTATAACCTCTGTGTGTGGTGGGTCAGAATTTTTGGCGAAAGCAGGTCTGCTACAAGGCTATCGAGCAGCGACCCACTGGGGAATGCGTGAACACCTGATGTCAATGGGCGTTGAGGTTGGAACTGAGCGCGTCGTCGTGGATCGCAATCGAATCACGGGTGGAGGCGTGACAGCCGGGATTGATTTTGGCTTGACGATCGCGAGTATTCTTTACGGTGAGGAAACCGCCAAGATTGTTCAATTATTACTGGAGTACAATCCTGCCCCTCCATTTGATGCCGGTTCCCCTGAAAAAGCGGGTCCTAAATTGGTCAACAAGGCAATGCTATTTATGCAGCAGATGCCGAGTTTAGAGTTAGCAAACTAAGTAGGCTGACACAATTATTTCTGATACAAGCTGGGTAGAACCCAGCTTTATGCGACTTCCATTCTTTTTAACACCTGCTTGATTGCTTAGGTATTAACGGTTGGCGTTGACGGCTGGTAATGCCCTTTCTGAAAACGCCTAAGAACTAGGGGTCGATATCTTCAAAGTACCAAATTTGGGCGACCAAAACTCCCCTTGGCTCTGAAAGAAGGCGACTTCCTTACACTTGCCACGGCGATTTTCTAGGAGTGAGCAGCGTAGCATGACTTTGTCTTGTCCGTCTTTGGTGTAGGTATAGTGCTCAAGGAGGGCACCGCATTTCGGGCAGGGATGATCGGTAAACGTCTCTGAGCTGAGCGCCTGGCGCTGGGCCTGAGGTAGCTCATAGCGTTTGGCCTTAGCATTCCAAAACATGACTGTGCCACAGCCTGGGCCTGAGCATTTGAGAAAGTGCTTAGCTTTCATCTTCTTAGAACGGGAGGGAAGTTTGGTCATCGCCTCGCCGCAGGTGGGGCATTTGGTTTTGGTCGGTTGCCCGTTGGTAGGCTTGGCCGTAGGGACTGACGATCGCTCAGAAGACGTCGCTCCTGGTGCTGGAGAATGCTCGGCAAAGGCCGGTAGGGAGAGGAGTTGAGACTTGGCCTGGGCGATCGCCGGGGCAAAATAATCCCGATTCCAGTCGAGCAGATAGGCTTGCCACTCTTGGTGGCCAGTGGCGATCGCATCTAGGGCCGTCTCCATCTGAGCGGTAAACTCCGGCTGAATCAAGTCGGGCAGGAGCTTCTCCAGGGCTCCATCAAGTTCCAGTCCCAACGCGGTGGGCTGGAGCTTGCCCTGGAGAAGATCCACATACTCTCGCTGCCGCAGGGTTTTAATGGTCGGAGCGTAGGTGCTGGGGCGGCCAATCCCTTTTTGCTCCATCAGCTTCACCAGCTTCGGCTCGCTGTAGCGGGGCGGTGGCTGAGTTTGTTTGGCATCTGCCTGGGCCTGGTCGAGCTGGAGAGGTTGCCCCTGAGTCAGGGCAGGCAACACTGAATCAGCGCTGAGGTTGTTCCAGTAGCGGGTGTAGCCGGCAAATTCTAGCACCTGGCCGCGGGCTTCCCAATAGGCGTCGCCCGATTGAGTGACGATGCGAGTTTTGCGTAGGCGCGCCGGGGCACATTGCGAGGCCACGGCCCGATTCCAAATCAGTTCGTAGAGGCGGGCCTGCTCAGCAGAGAGTTCTCGCTGCAGGTGCTGGGGTAGGTGATTGACGTCGGTGGGGCGAATCGCTTCGTGGGCTTCTTGAGATCCCTTGATAGCCCGGTGCCGGGTGGTTTGACGGGGCAAGTTGGTGGGGTCGTGCTGCTCCAGGTACTGGCGCACCGCGTCACAAAAAGGGGCCGAGAGGGTGATCGAATCGGTGCGCATGTAGGTGATGTGGCCCTTTTCGTAGAGCGCTTGGGCCACCTTCATGGTGTGCTCAGGGCTGAAGTGCAGTTTGGAGCCAGCGGCCCGCTGCAAGGTTGAGGTGACGAAGGGCGGCGGCGGCGACTGGGTAGCCTGCTTGCCTTCGATTTGTAGAACGTGATGGGGATAAGTTTGGGCGATCGCCACCAGCTGATCGGCTCGCTCTTGAGAGGTCACCCGCTCAGACTCGTTCTCAGCGCCCTTATCCTCCGCATCTTTGGCAGGTGGCCGCTGCGGCTTAGGACTGCTGCGATAAAACGCTTTGAACCCCTCGCCGTAGGTCACCCACACACTCCAGTAGTCTTGGGGCACAAAGGCTTGAATAGCTCTCTCCCTGACGCAGAGCAAATGCAGCGCAGCGCTCTGCACCCGACCCATAGATTTTGCGCCGTTGTTTAGGGGCCAGACCACGTGACGACTGCCCCTGTAGCCCACCAGCTTATCGAGGCAGTCGCGGGCGCGGCCGGCGGCGACTAGGCTTTGGTCGAGGGTGCGGGGATGGGCGATCGCCGCTCTCACCGCCTGGGAGGTAATTTCGCTATAGACGACTCGCCGAGGATTCTTTAGGTTGAGCGCCTGTTGCAAGTGCCAGCCAATGGTTTCGCCTTCGCGATCGGGGTCAGTGGCAATGTAAACGCAATCGGCGGCTTTGACCGCCTGGCGTAGTTCAGCCAAAACTTTCTTGGCCCGGTCATCGCGGGGTTGATAGCGGCAGTCGATGCCGCCCGGCCCCAAGTCAAAGCCGAGGGCATCTTCGCCGTCATTGGCGAGTTCGCGCACGTGGCCCATGCTGGCTTTGATCACCCAACCCGAACCCAGGATTTGCCCTAGCTTCTTCACCTTGCCAGGGCTTTCAATCAGCAGCAAATTGGCCATGGTTGCCTCGATAGACCATCGAAGGTGTGAATGCACTAGCTTAATAGTACACCTGAACTCAGGAACTTTCACTACCTCGATTCCAACCACCCTAGTACCGCAAGGCAGAAGGATGTAGGCCTTGCCCATGCGAAGCAGGCCGAAGGCTGGAAGGAAATCTCAGTCCCCACAGGGAAGGGAAGAGATATAGCATCCGCCAGAACTTTTAGAGAGTCGCTGGGCCTCTGCCAGGTTGTTTTGGGCTAGGGTATATTCCGCAAGCTGCAGAGCTTGCTGGTAAAGAGCGATCGCATCTGCTAATTGCCCTCGGGTTTGATACAGGTACTCAAGTTTTACTGGCGAATGGCATAGTCCGGATCGAGGCGAATAGCCTCTTGGTAGGCGGCTTCTGCCTCCGTAAGACGCCCCTGGTCAGCTAACGCATTCCCTAAGTTGTTGTGAGTAATGGCATCCTCCGGATCGAGGCGAATGGCCTCGCGGAGGGCGGTTTCCGCCTCCGCTAACCGCTCCTGGCTAGCCAGCGCAATCCCCAGGTTGTAGTAGGCAAGGGCATTGTTCGGCTCGAGGCCGATCGCCTTGCGGTGGGCGACTTCTGCTTCCGCTAATCGTCCCTGGTCATACAATACAGTTCCCAAGTTATTGTAGGCACGGGCATAGTCTGGATTAAGGCGAATCGCCTCTTGGAGGGCGGCTTCCGCCTCGGCTAATTGCCCTTGGTCAGCCAAGGCAAGCCCCAGGTTGTAGTAGGCAACGGCCAACTCCGGATCGAGACGAATGACCTCGCGGTAGGCGGCTTCTGCCTCCGCTAATTGCCCTTGGTCAGCCAACACAGTCCCTAGGTTGTAGTAGGCAATGGCATTATTTGAATCGAGGCGAATGGCCTCGCGGAAGGCGGTTTCTGCCTCCGCTAGTTGCCCCTGTTCAGCCAACGCATTCCCCAACTTGGTATAGGCAACGGCACTGTCTGGATTGAGGCGAATCGTCTCGCGGAATGCGGCTTCTGCCTCCGCTAGTTGCCCCTGTTCAGCCAAGGCAATTCCCAGGTTGTAGTAGGCAATGGCATAGTCTGGATTGAGGCGAATGGCCTCGCGGAAGGCGGCTCCTGCCTTCGCTAATTGCCCCTGGTTAGCCAACGCATTCCCCAGGTTGTTGTAAGCACTGGCATTATCCGGATCAAGGCGCAGCACCTGGTGCCAAATTGCTTCAGCCTCAGCAGAGTTACCAGTCGCCTGAGCAGCGCTGCCCTGGCTGAAAAGAGCTTCAAGGCTTTGGGCTTGAGCCAGGGTAGGGGAACCCATTAGGGCCACACAGGCGAAGCCCCCAAGTAGTAAAGATCGCATAGTGTTATCAGCTAAATGCTGGATGACTATAGCCTTTCTCTCTTCAACGGCGAAGTTAGAGAAACTACAAATTCCTCTGTTCTTGTCGTAAATTAAAGGCGATCGCGTAATCCCCCAGCCCAAACTTGTGATCTCCCAGTCGATCCTAATAACGGTGTTAGGCGGAAATTTTCCCTCTAGTCACGAGTTGGGCGAACGGTCCGGGAGGACAGCGATCGCTCGTGCAATGGGTGGCAAAGTTTATTGTCGTAGCAGTCTTTGGTAGCGATCGCACCCTATCCTGAACGTAGTCTCCACCCCTCGCAAGGAGCACCTCATGTCGAAGATTGTCGCAATCATGTCCATGTCGCTCGACGGCTACGTCGCCGACCCCAACGATGGTGTGGCCGAGGTGTTTGACTGGTATTTCACCTCGGGAGACGTCGAATTTCACGCCGGAGGGTCAGACCCGATGACGTTTAAGGTGTCTGAGCCGAGTGCCGAGCACCTTCGCGGTCTCTGGTCCGGACTTGGTGCCGTGCTTACCGGTCGACGCACGTTCGACGTCGCCCAAGGCTGGGGCGGCAATCACGCTTGGGGACCAGCCTTCGTACTGACCCACCACATCCCCGGCGGATGGCCGCGACTCAATTCGACTGTCCATTTCGTGACCGACGGCATCGAAAGCGCCGTGAACCAAGCCAAAGCTGCTGCCGCTGGGAAGTCCGTTGGGGTCCACGGTGCCGATACCATTCAGCAACTTCTGAACGCCGGTCTCCTCGACGAACTCAACATCGACATTGCGGCGGTTCTTCTTGGCTCCGGAGTTCGACTCTTCGACCACCTCGCCGACACGCCAGCTTTCCTTGGTAACCCGACGGCGATCGCAGGCGTGGGCGTTACACACCTGCGCTACCCAGTACGCAAGGTGTAGTCGGACTACACCCTCTCTCGGTAGGGCGAGCTTTGCGGTGCCTGAACTTAAGGCTGCGATCGCATCTGCTGGAGTCAGTTGATGAAAGCAGCTCAGGGCTAAAAAGCCCAACAACAGGACACTACAGCTATCATCTCCTAATTTCAGACGGGGATGCCGTGCTCAATGCGGTTCCACAACCATTTTCAAGGTAGCGTTCATCAGCATCCATCGCTTTTGCGGCAAGTCAATGGGACTAGTTCTATAGGGTTTTCAGGCCTTAAGTAGGTTGGAGATAAAGACGGGCAGAGCCTTTGGGCGTCGTTAGGAAGACTAATCTTTCGTTTGAATCTACAGGTGCAATTAACTTAACGCTACAGGAACGTGATGGAGCCCCATTGTCAGCCAAATTGTTGTTATTGTGCAAATAGATAACGCTAAAAGGTTTGCCAGCCTGGATTAATCTCTTTTGACATTTTGAATGGACTTAAACTTTCTTTCTTAGTGCCAGTAGTTGTTTTTTCTCAACATGGCTCTTCCCTAGGATAGAGATATGTCTAACGTTCAAAATTCTGACCCCCCTGTCAATCGTTTGCTTGCCGTTTTGCCAGCGGAAGTATACGAACGGCTTACTCCCCATCTAGAGCTGGTTTCACTGACAGTCCGCCAGCCCATCTACGAAGTTGACGAACCTATTTCTCACGTTTACTTTCCGCACCACTCACTCATTTCCTTAGTTACTTCAATGGAAGACGGCTCTACCATTGAGATAAGCTTGGTGGGGCGGGAAGGGATGGCGGGTATTTTGGTCATTTTGGGCGGTAAAACCAAGGCCCATCGAGCCTACGTGCAGATTCCAGGTCAGGCTATGCGCATGAGTGCCGCAACGCTAAAAGCTGAGTTCGATCGCGGTGGACCGCTGCAAACTATTCTGCTGCGCTACTGTCAGGCTCTTTTTAGCCAAGCGGCTCGGTATGTCGCCTGCAATCGATTTCACTCAACCGATCAGCGGCTGGCTCGCTGGCTCTTGCTGGTACGAGATTGCTTACAAAGCGATACATTCATGCTGACTCAAGAGTTTATAGGGGAAATGTTAGGTGTTCCCCGTCCTAGTGTCACGGTAGCCGCTGGCAGTCTGAGTCAGGCCGGTCTAATTCGCTACACCCGTGGTCGGGTTACGATTTTAGATGGTGAAGCCTTAGAAAACTGTTCCTGTGAATGCTATGGCGCCATCCGCAGCGAGTTTACTCAGTTGCTAGGCCCCCTATAGGTAGAAAAATTCGCCCTATGTTTAAAATTCGACTGACTTGACCGTCTAGAGCAGCTTAGGATGACTTTAGCTTAGAAAAGCTGTCTGGCTTGGCTAGGTCAGAGTCTCGTTTAGGTAATTATGCAGACAGAACATCGTCAATGCATACAAGACGACAAAGCGAACCGTGCCGACTGGCTAACTCTAGATTACTCGCTGCAGTTAACTAGCCCTCAAGCACTACAAATGGATTTGGACCATGCCAGTTTGCTAGCAGAAGAGTGTCAAGATAACCCCGTCAATTCCGATAAAGATTTATCTTTGTTACAGGGTCTACAGGTTTTGATAGTTGATGGAGACGTCGATACTCTCGACATCTTTAGTTTTGTGCTGCAAGCAAAAGGAGCAGAGGTCTTCGGAACCACCTCGACCACCGAAGCAATTGATAAGGCAACTACCTGGTACCCAGATGTTTTAATCTGTGATATCAGCCTTCCGGGTCAAGATGGCTATGCCCTAGTTGAAGAACTCAGAAGTTTGCAGACTGACCCAGACAAATTTTTGTCTGCTATTGCGGTGACGACGCTGCTTAAACAACAGGACTGTCTAAAACTTTTATCACAGAATTTTCAATCGGAAAGTTTTCAAAGATATCTTCCCAAGCCAACTGATGTTTATGAACTCGTTGCTGCTGTTGCGGAGTTGGCAAGACTACAAACCCTAACCAACGGAGCTAAATCAATGGGTTAGATTTCAGAACTATGCATTCACCAAATTGCAAATAGAGCCGATCTTAGCGCGCAATGCTCATCACTGCTACTCCTGGCGCAGCTAATCGTGCGTACGTGGTTTCATAGCGTCCAACCAGAATTCGGCGTTGCTGAATCGAGGAATGAAACGGCAGAACCCTTAGACGCTGCATGGCCCCCTAAATCCCTCAATTCTGGGGGACTTTGAGCCTCTGGCTCCCCCCGAAATTGGGGGGCTGGGGGCAAATCATAATTGCGTTAAGCAACGCCCAGAATTCCTCACCCAGCGCAAGGTGAGGGTAGGCCTCCGCCTTTGATTGAGTACTGTTGCAGCAGTTGCCGCACTGCAACATCCGCTGCGCCTTTTAAAACCTAAGGCATGAGCTATTGGGCAAAGCAAAATTCCTTGGCTAACTCCCACGGTCCTTTTTGGTAGTGCCACAGCAGTAAGCCTTCTCCCCATCCCGTCGTAGATTGCCATTGCATTTCCAGTTTTTCGTATAGCTGGCGGGCTGTTTTGGAGTCTACTTTGTTTTGAATTGTGATGTGCGGGCGGTAGCCCTGGCGATCTTGAGAGATGAGCCATTCGTTCCAGGTAGTCGCTAGGGTTTTGTGTAATTGAGTCAGTTCGGGGGAATCAACGTTGATGGCGACGCCGTTGCCAAAAAACTGGAGCGAGGGCAAGGAAAAAGGAAAGGGTTTTGTCTGAGCGCACAGGGTTTTCAGGCTGTCGGAAATAGCCGATTCTTGCTGCCCTGGTAACTGATGAAATAGAATAACGTGGGCAGGAACGACATTACGCTCTGGGGGAAAGTGCTGCTGGCGTAACGTGTTTGTTTGCTCGAAAGTGGCTTGGTCTAATTTTAAGGTCAAAATCAGAGGAGTATTCATTAGAAAAGCAACTCAGAGAGCGATATATGCAGGAGTGAGGAGTAACGCTCACTTCCATTCAGAAATGGTTCGTTACAGCAACGTATCTACATCGTTGCATATGGACAGGCCACGTTAGCGATTGGCGATCGCGACGGCCCGATTCACATGGGTGTCTGTGGTCAGCTGCTCGACGACGAACGCAGCCAGATCGGCGCGGGTTATCTGTCGGCCCTTCTCTACGCCTGTGAGCACACGCACGGAGCCGACAGCTGGCTGGTCGTTCAACACGGCGGGGCGAACCAGCACGTAGGGAACTCCTGCCTGAGCGATCGCCTGCTCCATGGCTGTCTTATCTGCCGTAGAGCCACGTAGAAAGGTGGGCAGCAATAAAAGCCTGAACGGTAGTGACGCCTGCGACTTGCTGTCCCCCACACCTAGAGCTGAGATTGCGATAATTCGGCTTATACCGTGCTGCTTTGCGGCGGCGACAATGGCGCGGGCAACCCGTTGTTCGATCTCTGTCTTCCGTCACGGCGTCTTGCCGACGACGGTATCAATCACAGCATCCTGACCGGCTGTTGCATCGGACATTGTCGTTTGATCGGTTGCATCCCCAGTGAGGACACGAACGTTGGGTGGAGCGTTGTATTGGGCACTATCGCGGACAAAGGCCGTTACGCTGTGACCGGCGGCAACGGCTTGATCTACCACCTGTCTTCCCGTCTTGCCCGCTGCGCCGATTACTAAAACATTCATCGTGGTACCTGTTTGGGGTGAACTGCAAAATAGGTGAAGGGTTAAGGGGATAAAGCCTCAACCCTTCACCTGTAGCTTGCTCTACTGTGCGGTTGCAGCGTGCTCTATGAGCCTAGCGACGGCATCTGGATGAGACACCATCACGACATGAGATGCGCCACTGACAACTACCGTTTCTTTGGAGTTAGCGCGCTCTGCCATAAACAAGAGGGCTGCGGCCGGAATATTTAAATCGCGATCGCCATAGACGAACCAGGACGGGATGGACTGCCAGGCCGGTGTACCCGAGGCTTCGTTAAGAGCCGCCTCAGTGATCGGTCGCTGGGTGCTAGCCATTAGCTGTGCAGCGGCGGCTGGCACATCTGCCGCAAACTGAGCGTGGAACTTGTCTTGCTGAATATAGAGATCTTTCCCGCCATCCGGTGTGGCAACCGGAGGTGCCAGGGTTGACCCGAGGGTGCTGCCAGGATAGCGTCCCGAGAGTTCGATGGCAGTCTCGCCGGTGTCTGGGGCGAAAGCCGCAACGTAGACGAGGGCCTTCACGTTCTCATTGCCAGTGACCGCGTTAGTGATGACGGCACCTCCATAGGAGTGGCCGACCAACACTGTAGGCCCTTCGATGCTTTTGAGAACGCTGGCAACATAGTCCGCATCGCTTTTCACACCGCGTAGAGGATTGGCTACGGCAACAGTCGGGTAGCCTTTCTCGTTGAGCTGGGTCAATACGCCATTCCAGCTAGACGACTCAGCGAATGCCCCGTGAACAAGAACGATGGTGGGTTTGATAACTTGTGCATTTGTGGTGTTCATGACAGATCCTAATGAAGTGATTAGAGTGGTTCCTAAAAAGAGTGCGGCGATCAGAAATAGGCGGATGCCGCTTCCAAGGGGGGGCACATTCATGGTCGTTTTCTCACTATGGGAGGAGGGCTCAGCGCTTATCCGTTGGTCTCATTATTCAACGGGAACCTAATTCAGAACACTCAAGTTCTCTGCGTTAAGCACTGAGTTAAGCTGAACCAGATTTTCTTTAGTCAAAGTGTGATTGATGGAAACAGCAGCAAGCGTCCCACTCGCGACAGCTACGGTGATCTGTGAATAAGGGCTAGACACATCGCCTACCGCATAGAGTCCTGGAATCGAGGTTTGCTTACTCTCATCCACTTGTACGATGTTATTGCTGTCGAGTTTACAACCTAATTTTGCGGCTAGATGGCTGTGCTGGTACGACGGAGGACGCAGCAATATACCGCGACGGGGCAGCACCTCATTGTCCGTAAAGACGATCCCTGTTAGTTTGTCGTCTTGATATTCTAGTCGGGCAATTTTTCTTCACGGATCTGAACTCTCCAATCCGCTAGTTGCTGTCGTTGCTCATGGGTTAATTCGGCAGAACCATCTGAACAAAGCACTAAATCGCGGCTCCAGCTGGTCAACATGAATGTCATTTCAAGTGCGATCTCGCCTTTTCCATAGATTGCTAAAGGTTGGTCTCGCACTTCCCACCCATGGCAGTAAGGGCAGTGGAAAATGCTGCTACCCCAGAGTTCTGCAAATCCATCAATTGCTGGAAGTGAATCTTTCATACCCGTGGCTAACAGTAGCTTGCGACCAACAAACTGGTTGCCATCACTTAGGGTCACTTGAAAGCGATCGCCCAGTTTTTGAGCATTGACCACTTCACCCGCCTGAATTTCAACATCATACGGGTGCAATTGCTCTCGTCCAATTTGCAGCAGTTCTGTAGGTGAGATTCCATCTCTAGAAAAGAAACCATGGGCAGCATGGGCCACTTGATTGCGTGGCTTTCCGGCATCACAGACCAAAACCCGTTTGCAGGCTCGTCCGAGCATTAAGGCAGCCGTCAAACCTGCTGGGCCACCACCAACGATAATGACATCAAAAACATCAGCCTGTGAGTTAGTGTTCATGGCTTGTTTTACTGTTGTCGACATTGAGTTGGCAGTAAGATAAAACTGAAACCTACCATTAAGTGGCGTAGATGAAGAAGGCGATTGGTCAAAAACTATCCACCTTCTTCAAATAGATTTGCCAGAAAAGGCACTCAAGCACTAACCCCGCTTCCAAAATCAGCACTACTAGCTGGTAAACCCACAATGTCTGCGTAAGCGGCGGCGATCGCACAGGCACTGACCGGAATCGTCACTAGTAGACCCACTCCCAGCAGCAAAACACCCGCTAGATTGAGTAGTACCAACACCAAAGCAAAGCTAAGGAAAGAGAACCACTGTTTGGAAATCAGCTTGCGGCTAAACTCCATTCCAGCCCAAAAGTTCATATTCTTTTCAAGTACTAAGGGCAGTGCAAAGATGTAGGCGACTGCTAGGTAAAGACCCGGAACGAGAAGTAATAACAACCCAATACCAATCACCAGGCTAGAAACAAGACTGACCAGAAAAAGCGGCAAGTAGTTATTGAAACCCCTGAAGAAATCACCAAATGTTGTGGCTCGATTTTTCAAGAGTTTAAATGCCACGATTAAAAATCCTGCATTTAAAGGAGCAGAGATTAAGAGGCTGATGAATCCCTCTAGAGTGACAGAATTGCTCACTTTAGCGATCGCAACGTTAATCAAGAAAAACACAAGCGTAAAGCCAGCAAACCCAACCGGATTTTTCTTGAATGTTTTCCAGCCGCTGCCAATGTACTCGCTGATCTTAACTGTATAGCTTTCCTGAAGTATGCCTTCAAGCCCTGCTGATCCATAACTTTTCATAGTCGTTATCTCCAAAATATGCTTGACATTGAGCTGGCAGTAAGAGGAAATTGAAACTTGGCATCGAGTAGGTTAGGCAATCGCAACCGCAGGTCGCCAACGCTATTGAGGGGAATTAGCGTGGAACTAGTGTCATGCCATGTTCGGTTGCGACACCATAACAACACGGTCTTTAGCCTGAAATGCCTCCCAGCATGGCAATCAATCCGCTGGCAGCAACTACTGTGATTGCGCCCCATTTGATCGGTGGGTTTCTATCTATCCAATCCGTGAAACTGGGTACGCTCAATTTGCTAAAGTCACCCTCTACGGTGTCGTAACCAGAGATTGGAGCATATAGGTTGTCGGGGGCACCTGCCGATTTTGGTTCACCGGTTAGTTGAGCCGTAAAGCCAACCTGAAGAAATAAGCGATCGACAATCGAGGGGGCAATGCGTTGCAGCATCTCCAAAATTCGCCCCATGTCACCTACGACAAAGTCACGGGTAGGATGCTCAGCGGCATATAAAATGGCATCGGCAACGGTGCTGGGTTTGTTGTAAGGCGGTAATCCAGCAGGCGCGACTCCCATCTTCGTGCGAATTTTGTTGAAAATGGGGGTATTTGTAATGGCGGGCATCACATTCGTGACGCTGATCGGCTGTTTTTGGTGCTGCAATTCAATTCGCATGGAATCTAAAAAGCCTGCTACACCATGCTTGGATGCTGCGTAGGGACTTTGTAATGGAAACGGAACTCTCGCCGCTAATGAGGAAACGTGAATGAGTGCGCCGCCTCCTTTTTTGAGGTGTGGTAGAGCGACCATTGCACCATAGGCTTGCCCATTTAAGTTGACATCAATGACTCTGCTAAATTCTTCCGGTGTGATTTGGTCGAACGGGGCGACAACGCTGGTTCCAGAGACATGCACCCAGGTATCGAGTCGTCCGTAAGTGGCAATAGCCTGATCGGCGATCGCTTTCACCTGTTCAAATTCGCTGACATCGGCAATGACTGCGATCGCGTCTCCGCCCATCTGTTTAATTTCATCCACCAATGTTGCTAATCCAGACTCGCTACGGGCAGAAACAACAACCTTTGCGCCTTTTTTAGCAAACCGCAGGGCTGTCTCTCTACCAATTCCACTAGAAGCGCCAACGATGGCGACTACTTGCTGATTGATCGGCTTTAATTTCATGGTTCTACTCCTAGAATTGAGTTTCTTTGAATACAGTCCCTAATGCTTGCGGCAAATAATTGCCGATGCTTACGCTGGGGTTTATCACTCTGAGGAAGCCGCACAGCAGCGTTTGGTATCAGTCTTTGAGGAACGATAAAAGGTCGTTGTTGAGTTGTTCTTTGTGCGTGTCGGTTAAACCGTGGGGTGCACCGGGATAGATTTTCAGGGTGGAATGCTTCACTAGTTTGGCGGCGGCGATCGCAGCGGCACCAATCGGCACAATTTGGTCATCGTCACCGTGGAGGATAAGTGTGGGCACGTCAAACTTTTTCAGATCTTCGGTGAAATCGGTTTCAGAGAAGGCTTTGATACTGTCGAAAGCGTTCTTGTGTCCTGCCTGCATACCCTGGAGCCAGAACCAGTCGATCATGCCCTGGGAGACCTTGGCACCCGGACGGTTGAAGCCGAAAAAGGGGCCGCTAGCGAGATCTTTGTAGAGCTGCGAGCGATCGGCTAGGGAACCAGCACGAAGCCCGTCGAACACATTGATCGGCAGTCCATCAGGATTATTCTCTGTCTTCAGCATCAGTGGCGGAACAGCGGAGATCAGCGCAGCTTTAGCGACTCGGTTGGTGCCGTGGCGACCAATGTAGCGGGCCACTTCGCCGCCGCCGGTCGAAAATCCAATCAGTGTGGCATCGGTGAGGTCTAGCGTTTCAATCAGTGTCGCGAGGTCGTCGGCATAGGTATCCATCTCGTTGCCGTTCCAGGGTTGGCTTGAGCGTCCATGGCCTCGGCGATCGTGCGCAATTACCCGAAACCCGTGGTCTGCTAGAAACAGCATTTGAGCTTCCCAGCTATCAGAATTCAGAGGCCAGCCGTGGCTAAAGACAACGGGTTGTCCTGCACCCCAATCTTTGTAGTAAATCTGTGTGCCATCTTGCGTGGTGATTGTACTCATGGAATTTCTCCTAAATTGGTATGGGTTAGGTTCGAAGGAACGAAAGCATTAGCTCGACAGTTACTTCGTTGTTCTCAGTCTTTGAGCGATTTCAAAAAATCATTTACCTGACACTGGTTGCGCTTCTAGCTGGTTCTGCCAGTCGTGATCGCGCAAATAAGATTCAAAGGCGGTCTGTGCAGAAAAATCACGCTTTAGCTGGGCCAAATCCGCCCCATAGCCGACGTTTTCAAACCAGCGATACATAAGCGTCAATTCTTCTCCAATTTGCTGCTCAAACGCTTCAAACGGAATTTGTTGGTATTGGACAGTTTTTCTTAGAACTCGGCTGAACGCAGCAGTGATTTCCGGCATGGTCATGTCCACACTGGCAAGTTCAATTTCGCGGTGCATGAAGTCTGCGGGGCGATCGAATACATCAGCAACCATCTCCCCATAATCTTCTTCAGAAAGCTGCTGCAGCTTCGTCTCAGGACTCAAGGGCTGAAAGAGCGTTCCGGCCTCAACCATTGAGCGCATCATGTTGTAATTGTAAAAGAAGAAAACGGGGCGCAGGATTGTGTAGGGCAACTCGCTGGCTCGGATGTATTCTTCAACTTGAAACTTGCTGTCGAAATGGGGAACACCCGTGTTGCGTTCGGCGCTACCCACCGAGCTGTAGACGAAGTGCTGGATGCCTGCCGCTTTCGCTGCGTCTGCAACCGCTTTGCCCTGACGGATTTCGGTATCTACTCCGTCTTGAAAGATCTGTAGCGAAAAAACACCGTAGGCACCTTGCAATGCGCGATCGAGGGAAGCGCGATCGTTGAGGTTGCCGACTGCGAGTTCTGCGCCTGCTTGTTGGAGGGCTTGAGCGGCGGGCTTGTTTGGGTCACGAACCAAGGCACGAACTTTGAAATTGCCGCGCTGCAAGAGATGACGGGCGATCGCGCTGCCCTGATTGCCGGTAGCGCCGGTGACTAAGATAAGCCGTTCTGTATGGGTTGACTGGGTCATAGCTGTTTCTCTCTCTGTCAGTTGTAGAAGGTGGTGGAAGAGGGCTTAGTGCCCATCCGTTGGTCCTATTGTTCAACCTGCGCCCAATTCAGAACACTCAAGTTCACTGCGTTAAGCACTGAGATAAGCTGAGGCAGTGCTTCTATACCTAAAGGCAGATATTTGATCAAAGCTGCTCTGGAATACATGCCAAGTATCTGAAACCTGATACCCTTCCAAGGCTATTGCACTTCTCTCAGAAGGGTTACCCCTTCTACCCTTGGCTGTCTAAACATGGATAAGGCCCCAAAAACCAAACACGGTAGAGCGCCCTCTGCACGGGCGAGGGGAGTCGTTCTGTCACCCCATGGCTGGCAACGGTTTCAAGGGGCAAAGCAGCAGGTAGAGTCAGAGAAGAACTGGGGTAAACGGCTCACCCAGGAAGATTTGAATGAACACACGGGGCTTTCACTGAACACCCTGGCCCGAATCCTGAAGCGTGAACTGGGGGTCGATCGCCAGTCGTTGGAGATTCTCTTTCAATCATTCGGGCTGGAATTGGCGAAGACCGATTATGTCTCTCCAGTTGCTACAGAGGAAGCCTCTTATAGCCAACGGGCAAATCCTCAGCAGGACTGGGACAATGCGGTCGATGCCTCAGTGTTTTATGGTCGTGATACAGAACTGGCGCAGCTGTGGCAGTGGATGGTGGTAGACCGCTGCCGGGTAATTGGACTGCTCGGAATTGGTGGGATTGGCAAAAGCACGATCGCCGTTAAGGCCGCCCTGCAGATGCAGTCTGAGTTTGAGGTTGTGGTGTGGCGATCGCTGGCCAATGCCCCTGCCTTTGGTGACCTCCTGACCGGGCTGCTGAAATTTCTGATGCCGCTGCAAGGAGACGACCCCATCATCCCTACAAAGCTGGATGAGAAGCTTTCTAAGGTGATGCAGTATTTGCGATCGCAGCGATGTCTACTAATTTTGGACAACGCCGAAACAATTTTGCACAGTGAACAGGTCGGTCAGTGGCAATCAGGCTATGAAGCCTATGGGCAATTTTTAAGAACATTAGGCGAAACGTCTCACAAAAGCTGCTGCTTGCTTACCAGTCGTGAGAAACCTCGTGAAATCGCTATGTTGGATGGCGAAGCGAGCGTTGTGCGATCGCTCTCCCTGAGCGGGCTCACAGCCGACGAAGGATGTGCCATCTTTCAGCAAAAGGGAACATTTACCGGGTCAGAGGCCGAGTGGAAGACCTTAATTAACCACTACGGCGGCAATCCTTTAGCTCTGAAACTGGTAGCTGCCGCTACGCAAGACTTGTTCGATGGCAGCATCGCTGAGGTAGTCGCCTATCTCGACCAGGGAGCGTTTGTTTTTGAAGATGTGCGCAATTTTCTCGATCTCCAATTTAATCGCTTGTCGGTTGAGGAGCAAAAAATTCTTTACTGGTTTGCTATTCATAGAGAGCCAGTGGGGATCGCTGAAATTCGTCAAAGTGTGATTTCTTCAGCCGATCAGCAGACTGCTCCTCAACTGGTTAATGCCTTGCGGCGGCGATCGCTCCTTGAAAAAACGGACAGCTTATTTTTTTTGCAGCCCGTAGTCATGGAATATGTCACGGAGCGTTTGATTCAAAAGGTCTGCACAGAGTTTACAACTCGACAGCTTGATCTATGGAAAAGTCACTCCTTGATGCGGGTGCAGGCAAAAGATTACATCCGAGAGATGCAGCTGCGATTCATTGTTCAGCCAGTGCTGAAATGGCTGTTGTCGGCTTATCGAAGCGTTGCCGAAGTTGAAACTAGAGCAAGGTTGCTGCTGGCGCAGCAACAGTCAACCCATGAGATCGGATATGCAGCAGGTAATCTGATCAATCTGCTGGTACAGCTTAAGGTGGATTTGCGAGGTTCTGATTTTTCTGAACTTGTGGTACGACAAGCCGACTTTCGGCAGATTGATTTGGCAGGGGTCAACTTCCAAAATACTGATTTAGCGACATCTCTTTTCTCGGAGACATTAGGAGTTGCCACCTCGGTTGATGTCAGCCCCGATGGCCAAGTTTTTGCTGTGGGCGATATCAGCGGTTTAATATACCTGTGGAACATTGTATCCCATCAACTGATCGCTACATTTGAAGGGCATAGTGGTGGAGTTTGGGCAGTCGCATTTAGCCCTGATGGCGCAACATTGGCCAGCGGTGGTAACGATGCAACGGTACGGCTATGGAACGTGCAAAGTGGTCAGTGTCGTCAGGTTTTGACGGGTCATACGGTTCGGGTTTGGTCTCTAAGCTTTAATTCTTGTGGTCAGTGGTTGGCCAGCGGCAGTGACGATCGAACCGTAAAGGTGTGGAATCTACAAGGAATCTGCTTACACACTCTAGAAGGGCATACAAAAAATGTTTACTCGGTTCACTTCTCGCCCAATTCTCACGTTTTAGCGAGTGGCAGTAACGATGCCTCAATTCGAATTTGGGATGCTGAGACTGGGGAATGCTTAAAGGTGCTGCAAGGGTATGCTTCTGGCGTGCGCTGCGTGCGCTATAGCCCCGATGGTCAACAGTTGGCCAGTGGCGACCTGAATGGAGATATTCAACTATGGAGTTATCCCTTTAGCTCAAAAGCTCACGCACCCAGTCCTGAACCAAAACTGCTGCGAGGGCATACCAACTGGGTTCAGAACGTTGTATTTACCCTAGAGAGTGACACTTTAGTCAGTGGCAGTGATGATGGCACCCTGCGACTTTGGAATGTGCAAGACGGGCACTGTACGAATATTTTGGGCGAGCAGACTGGCTCTGCTTTAGCCCTTGCCATTAGTGCTGTTCATGGAGCGTCTCCGGAAGGGTTTGATCAGGTCTTGATCAGTGCCAACCAGGATCGAACCGTACGGCTATGGCAGATGCCGAGTGGTCAAAGCCTCAAAACCTTGAGCGGTTACACCTATGGAGAACACGCCCTAGTTTTTAGTCCTGTCATTACGGCGGATCAGCATCAGAATAGTTCTGCCACACCGGAAACCGAGCCGCCAAATCAACTGCTTGCTAGTAGCAGTAGCCAAACAGGAACAATTCACCTGTGGCCGTGGCAGGGCGATCGCGATCCACTCAGTTCTTCTCCCTGGAAAACTATTTACAGAGAAAACAGCCAAATCTCAAACTTAAGCTTTAGCCCGGATGGTCAAGCGATCGCTACTAACGGTCAAGATGGCTCCATCTTTATATGGGATATAAAAACAGGACAGAGCGATCGCTGGGTTGCACATGGGGCTTCTGTATTAGCGGTTCGTTTTAACCCCGTTGGGCAAACCCTGGCAAGCAGCAGTTATGACCGAACAGTGCGTTTGTGGGACGTGCAAACTCACCAATGCTTGCAGGTACTACAGGGGCACCAGAGCAGCATTCGGGCGATCGCCTTTGAGCCTCAAGGCCAACTATTGGCAAGCGGCAGTTATGACCAAACAATTCGGTTATGGGACGTGCAGACCGGAGATTGCCTACGAATACTAGAAGGGCACAAGGGCGGGGTTTATACGTTAGAGTTTCATCCCACAAAGCCAATTCTGGCAAGCGGCAGCTTTGATCAAACGATTCGCCTTTGGGATATACATACTGGAGCCTGTTTAAGGAAATTAAAAGGGCATACCAGCATCGCATTTACCATTACCATTAGCCCCAGCGGGCAACTCCTCGCCAGTGGCAGTGATGATCAAACCGTTCGGCTCTGGAATTTGAAGACGGGCAAATGCATTCATATATTAGACGAACACACCAGTTGGATTGCCTCAGTTGTCTTTAGCCCGGATAGTCAAATTCTATTGAGCGGCAGCTTCGATCGCACGATAAAACTGTGGGATGTCGCTACAGGAGACTGTATTAAAACAGTAATGGGCGATCGCCTCTATGAAGGTATGAATATTCAAGGTGCAAAGGGGCTAACCACTGCTCAACAATCAATATTGAAAGCGTTAGGAGCAGTTTCACGGTGAAGCGGTTACGGTACTACCGTTCTGACAGCAGTATGTAGAAATGCGATCGCGCTGTACAAGGACATAGCGACGTCAAAGTTGGCATAACCTCCAATAAATACGGCAATAGGGAAGAGCAGCAAGCGAATGGCGAGGATTAAGAGAACGTTTGGGAAGTCCTGTTTCTTATAGCAAAAGTGAAAATTTCCTTAAGTCCCTGCTCAATTTCAGATCCCAAAAGCAATCGCATAAATCGTTCAGCCATTAAGCAGCAGTAAATTCCAAGACAGGAGCCTCCATCTGTTTCAGATATTTCTCAAACCATTTCATAGCAGTTGTGCTGGCAATCTCGAATCCCTTTCCCTGGAAACCGTCGAAGTGTCCACCCTTCAAAATCGTGAAGGACTTCGGGTGCATTGCACGGGCATAGACAGCGGCAGTTAAATCAGGAGGTGCGAGAAAATCCTTCTCGCCTACAATCAGACATGGCGGAGTGGGAAAGATCGCCTCAAGATGAGGAACAGGTTCGTAATAGAGAGAATGCTCGATTGATTCAAAGGTGATGCGATTCTCCCATCGTCCTTCACTAGCGCTTTTAACGGATTCAACCCAGGGGAAAGCATCGGGTGTTGGCAGAAAGCTCGGTTGTCCGGGTGGGGAAACCAGGGGAAAGTAGCTCACTTCCCCAGTTTGATAGCGTTTGATGCGGTCTTGTGAAAGCAACGTTGTGAGGTCATCGAGGCTAAGGGGTGAAGTCAGGCGACGAGAGTTGAGAAAAACATTCACTGTCGGCATCTGGGCGACGACAGCTTTCACGCGCCGATCAAATGCCGCCAGATGCAGCACATGACCACCGCTATAGGAGAAGCCCCAAACACCGATGCGATTGGGATCAACTTCACGTTGGAGTTGAGTCCAGGTGATAGCATTGCGGTAATCCTCATGCTGTTCGGTTGGGAGCATTTGTCCACGAGGCTCTCCCTCACTGGCACCGATGTAGCGATAGTCGAACAGTGTAACAACGAACCCAGCCTGAGCGAAGCGCTCAGCAAACTGTGGTAGACCCATCTCTTTGGTCAAGCCAATGCCATTCGCCATGACAATGGCAGGATAATGTTGACTAGATGCGGCTTGATCTGGAGTGTAAAAGGCGACGGAACACTTCAACCCTTTACTGTCAAAACTAGCAGTTCTTTTGTGCATTGCTACTTACCTTCTTATTTCTGAAATACGTCCAATCAGGGTGCTGATTAGAAAAGGATGGATTGCAATCGTGATGTGAGAAGGTGAGTTATGCTTTCAAGTTTTCGGTGGCGGCATTGCGTCCTACCGAGAACTTGAAAGCATTCATTCTTACCCTTCTACGTTCCCTATCTGTAATCGGTCGATTCAGCTAGCGCACGCCATTGTGCTGTTTCTTGCTCGACGTAAGCGTTTTTCTTAGCAATAGCTTGAAGGGTGTCGGTCCCGAGCGGCAACCGTAGCGGTGGGGTATCCGCATTGGCGAGCTGAAGCATGGCTTGGGCCAGCTTGACCGGGTCTCCCGGCTGTTGATAGCTCAGTTCAGAGGCGATTTTACGAACCTTACCGACCGTCTCTGCGTAATCGGGAATCTCTGCTGTGCGCTGGAGCGAGCTGCCGTCGAGGAAATTGGTTCGGAAGTAGCCCGGCTCGACCACAGTCGCATGGATGCCCAGAGGTGCTAATTCATCATGCAGAGCTTCGGTAATGCCCTCAACCGCAAACTTAGTTGAGGAGTAGACGCCCCACCCCGGAGTAGCGCGATAGCCCCCAATCGACGAGAGGTTGATGATGTGTCCAGAGCGGCGCTGGCGCATGCTGGGCAATACGGCGCGGGTCATATTCAACAGCCCAAAGACATTGGTGCGATAGACCCGCTCAACGTCTTCCGCACTAGTTTCTTCGATGCCGCCCAGGATGCCAAATCCGGCATTGTTGACTAACACATCAATCTGCCCAAAGCGTTCTAGTCCTGCTGTCACGGCCGCTTGCACTTGAGCCTCATCAGTAATATCTAGGCTGAGCGTCAGGGCATTGAGGTTTGACTCGAATTGATCCATGTCAGACTTTCTGCGAGCGGTCGCAATCACCTGGTCTCCCGCGGCCAAAACGGCTTTTGCGATTTCGGCACCAATTCCACGGGAAGCACCTGTAATGAACCATGTTTTCTGAGTCATTGGTCTATCTCCTTTATTGCCTTATCCTTGCATTGCCTTTCGGGCATGGGTTTATAGTAGGCTTTGGGCAAAAGGTTCTAAATACACAGACCTTGCAGATCATTGCCTAATTGTCTCAACTGGGAAAACGGCGCTTAGGATAATCTTCCAAAGTAGGCGCAGCAAGACGATGAGAGGGTTATCTCACGACCTGCCGCGCCGGTAAACGTTTACGAAGACCCAGGATGGCAAATGAGTGCTCAAAGCACGAGGCTATGATTTTCGATGCCTTGCGCATCCTGCTCAATCACGTTAATTCAGATGTTGGATTTGTCGTGACTCAGTGCAGGTCAGCAGCAGCGTTGGCAGATGGCGCTTGAACAGATAGGGGCGCTCCAACGATCCAAGTGTCGTGCTGGCGTGCGAGCTCTGTCCAACCTTCGGGTGGAGTTTGACCGATTAGGGGGAAGAATTCGTCGATGCCACCGGGGACAAAGGTGCCAAGCAGCCGAGCCCTTCCGGGTCCAAGATTCACCCAACCATGCACAGTGTTACGAGGCACAACAACCGAGGTTCCGGGTCCGGCCTCAAACTCTTCGCGCGCAGTGAAAGCGAAATCTGCCTTCAAGGACTTCAAAGATCTCCTCCCTATCTTCGTGATAGTGAAGCGGAGGACCTGAGAATGGTGGAACATCCACTTCAATAATGGTGAACGCTCCGCTGACATCCTTGCTGTGTACGCGGATAGCCATCTGCTCGTCGAGCATTGTATCGAACCAATCAAGGGTCTCGCTCCGTCCGACAATTGCAGCGTTGCTTTGATTAGATTGAGTACTCATTGTGTTTTGGGGGTAGAGGTTAGGGCTATGAACTGACTGATTTGAGGTGAGTACCTCGATCGCTTCCGTGTAGTCATGGTGCTCCTCTCGTGGAGATGTTGTTTGAACATGAGTCTGCCCATTTTGCTCATATTGAGCAGTTCCTTGATTTTGTGACATTAGTTACTTCCTTTCATTGTTTAGAGACAGTAAGAACACTCCTGTAAATCAATCAGCTATGTCATGAACAGCCATTGATTCACACCAACACACTCCGCTACTCACCATCCTTTGTGATAGCGCGTTTAACTCCGCAAGCAATGGTGATTGCTTGTTCAGCAAAAAACTAAAAGTTCCTAAACAAATCCGCAGTACCCTCTACATCTGAGCCTTAACGGTGATATCTACGCTAAGCTTCGGTATGTTGAGGTTCGACTCGAATCGCTGCAAAGTATTCTGTTCATAGGCAGTCGCCGTGAACCAATTCGCTGCTGCCAAAATGGCGGTTATGATTCCGGCTTCAATTCCACGATAAGCACCTGGAATAAGCCCTGTTTTCTGAGCCATGGTTGCCCTCCTTGATTGCCTTTCGGGCATGGATTCATAGTAAGCTTTGATAGAAAGGCTTTGAGTACATAAATCTCGCAGATCATTGCCTGATTTTCTCAAGCAGAATGATAGTGCTTAAAAGAACCCTCTATAATAATTGCAGCAAAACGATGGGAGGGAAGCCCAACGACATGCTGCTAAGCGGAGAACCCAATATGGCAGATGAATCCCTAAAGCGCGAAGCTACAATTGATGCTTGTCAAGAACTGACAAAGTTAGTGGCCCGCCACACGGATGGAAAGGGAAACGGTATCTATTCAACGGCGATCGCCCAGTTAGAATTGATGCACGAATCTGCAGCTCCTACCGCACTCTGCTCTGTGTATGAACCGACGCTGTGCATTATTCTTCAGGGTAGAAAAGAAACTTTACTGGGTAAGGAAACCTATCGCTATGGTGCAGCTCAATACATTGTCGTCACAGTCGATTTGCCGCTCAATGGAAATATTGTCGAGGCGACACCGGACAAGCCGTATCTATGCTTTAAGCTCAGCCTGGACGCGGCTCAGCTTTGGGATATTATCGATCAGATCCAGCGCAGTCCAGATCAAAAAGAGAGTTCAGTGAGAGGCTTATTCGTCAGCGATGCAAGTGCCCCGTTGCTTGACTCTGCCACCCGGCTTACCCGACTTTTGGATACACCTGAGGATATTCCATTCCTGGCACCGATGATAATTCGCGAAATCTATTACCGCCTTTTAATGGGCGATCAGAGCGAGGCAGTTTGGCAGATTGCCACCTCCGGCAGCCATATGCAGCGCATTGCAGCGGTGATTAGACAGATTAAAGCTGAGTTCGCAAAGTCATTGCGCGTTGATGAGTTGGCAGAGCAAGCGAGTATGTCGTCGGCATCATTTCATCGGCACTTCAAGGCTGTGACTTCAATGAGTCCATTGCAATATCAAAAGCAGTTGAGGCTATTAGAAGCCCGGCGCTTAATGCTAGCTGAAGACGCGGATGCAACCTACGCGGCGTATCAAGTTGGTTACGAGAGCCCCTCTCAGTTCAGTCGTGAATATTCCCGCATGTTTGGTACCCCGCCGAAGAAGGATATTGAGCGTTTACGAGTGGCTTGAGTATTGCCTGTTCAGCGATCGCTCAGCAACAGACCCGCCGCTGATGGGTTTAAACCCTATAAAGCTGGGTGGGTGAGAGGGTAAATGACCAGACCCAGCAGGGCGGAAACCAGCACAATGAGCGGCTCAGGCAGCTTCTTTTTGAAGGTCAGCAGCAAAGCCAGAGTGACAACAGCCACGATGACTGTAGTAATATCTACCAGCGATCGCTTCCCGAGCACCACCACCGCTCCAGTGATCGCCCCAATTGCTGCCACCGTCACCCCTTCGACAAAGGCTGCTACCCCCGGCTGCTTGCCGTGCTTTTTGAAGTACGGCGCTGGAATAATCGTAAACAGATAACAGGGCAGAAACGTCGCCAACGTCGCCACCACTGCCCCAGCCAGCCCCGCCACCAAAAAACCAATAAACCCCACCGTAATCACAATTGGTCCCGGTGTAATCATCGCTACCGCTACAGCATCGACAAATTGTTCAGAATTCAGCCACTGCAACTCGTTTACCAGTCCGCCGTAGAGAAAGGGCACGATCGCCAGGCCACTACCAAACACAAACGCCCCTGCCTTGCTAAAGAAAGTGAAGATTTGCCAGAGGATGCCTGGCTCGGTGGCTGGAATAGCCATCAGGGTCGGTAGGAAAGGCACTACAGCAAAACTAGATAGCCGTTTAGGACGCCACTGCTTGGGCGGAGCCTTCACCAACCACACCAGCACCCCCGCCGCCAGAATCAGAGCAATTTTCTCAGATTCGGTGATCACCGTGACCGCCGCCGAGACAATGTAAATTGCCCAAAACAGCCAGTCTCGGCCGATAGTTTTGACCGTGAGCTTATAGCTGCTGTTAGCAATGATACCGATTACCGCAGCACCGACAGTGTAAAAAATGGCCTGCATCCAGGGCAGTCCACCATAAATTGTGTAGGCCCACCCCAGCGCCAGCACCATCAAAAAGGCCGGCAGGGGAAAGATCAGCCCCGTCAGTGTGGCGCCCAGAGTGCCGTAGTGCACATAGCCCATGTAGATCGCCAGTTGCTCGGCCAGGGGACCAGGGGCCAACTGCGCCAGAGATAGCCCTTCTTTATAGTCCGACTCAGCAATCCAGCCGCGCGCTTCTACTAGGTCGCGCTTCATGTATTCCACTAGGGCAATGGGGCCGCCAAAGCCCCAGGTGCCCAACTTGAGAAAGTACAGCACCATCTGCCCCAGAGAGTAAGGTGGCGGCGACAGTTCGGGGTGCTGGTCTGCTTGCAGATCGGGGGCATCGGCCATGGGTTGACTTCTCTGGCGACAGAACAAGGCTCTCTGAAGCAACTCAGAAAATGCTCAGTTAGAACTGTAATATCTATTTATTCAATATGCAACAGGTGTTGCATACCAAGTCTGGTAGCTCATTGAGCAGTGGCTTTGGCTCACGGCAATTCCTGAGCGGTGGATTGAGGGGCGGAGGAACCCAGTGGAGTGGCTCGTTCTTGAGCCAGGGTTGCATATAGCCCTTCAAACAAAGCGACACCGTGTACCTCTACGGCCGTGTCAGGGAAGTTGGACAGTAGCCAACCCCGCAGCAGGGCATCGACTCCCACAGTTTGGGGCTGGCGGTATTGACCATCGCGTAGGTCAATTTCATGCACGATCTGGCCCAACACCTGTAGAGCTGGATTGTCATCTAACCCAAAGGCTCTGATCATGACCTCAAAGGTGCACAGATTGCCCTGGTGCTGAAAGTCGCCTCTATTCATATCAAAGGCGATTTCGTCTTCGGCTGCCGTTTTGGCATAGCGAATCACGGCGTTGGGGTCAATGAAGCGGCGAATCAGCCAGATGCAGGCGAGGCGATCCACATGGGGGCGGGGCCGAGTCACCCACGATCGCTGCTGATACTGGTCTAGGGCGGCAGCGGCAATGGCGATCGCCTCCGATGCCGGCGTAAGGGCCTCAGCAATCTGGTTGAGATGGGCCATCACTTGCGCCCCTTCAGGGCAGTCAAAAAAGTCGATGCGGCGGATATCAGCATAGTGCTTGTAGAGCTTTTCGAGGCGCTCCTGTAAATCGCCGCGCGCCTCAGGGGCATTGGCCAGCACTGTAGCCTGGGCCTCCAGCTCGGCGTAGTCGTCACGCCGCGCGGCGCGAAACCGATCGACGATTTCGGAGTCGGACAAACCTTCAAACTGCTCAACCCGCATAATCAGCGCTTCTCCACTGGCTTTTTGCACCTCCTGGGCTAGCCACTGAAAAGCCTCGAGGCACTCATCGCGCTCGGGCAGTACCTGAACGCTGTTGAAGGCGATCGCACCCAACCGCTTCAGCCGCCGCCATAGGGTTACCCTTGGACTCGACGAGGCCTTCGAGGGCAAAGAATAGGAAAAAACCAGCCAGCTCACGTCACGACCTCTACTCAAGAGCCAGAGTAACGGATATAGCTATGAGGAGCAACAGGTATTACTGTGCGATAACTTGGCTGAGATTGGCGCTTGTTGGCCTTTGAGATAGCGGGCGACGTGCTGACGGTGACCAATGGCCTTGAGTTGCACCTGTCCACCTCCTTACTTCCACTGAGGGCAGAGAAAAACAAAGCCCCCGCGCTGGCCAGGGCAGATGTAAATTCTATTTATGCCAAACAGCTTATCCCTGCTACCGCCACCATTGGCGAGGGCATCATAGGCAAGTAACGGGCAGAAGTCCGAAACCGTAGATGCACCTTAAGAACTAACCCCCACCGGCACTGTTGGCCGTGGGGGTTTTTGTTTAGCCTCTGGCAGGCCCTACCCCACCGTCCATCCCTTAATTTTTTCTGCATTCACGCGATCGTATTGGAATGACATGACTAAGCCATCTAGTTCTCTCAGCAGCGCTTCAGCAGTACCCGTGTCCCCGTCATTTGAGGCTTGAGTATAGGCTTCTAGCAAAATGCGAAATTCGTTGTTTATCACTTGCCACTTCTCTTCGTGCTGTGTCGGGTTGATTTCCCCGTCTACGAGATATAGCTAAAGCCACTTAGGTTAGGACACTGCTTGTTTGAGGATTGACTCCATGGCAACGCGCAAGCCGTCGTCATGGGGAAGGAGTTTTCGAATTCGGCTTTTTAACCAACCCCAGCATTTC
>JAHHHQ010000014.1 GCA_019359285.1 Nodosilinea sp. WJT8-NPBG4 | reverse complement strand
CCAGGCAGCCAATCCTTGATTCGTTCCCATTGGTCATCGCGTAGGGCGTAGCGGCGGGTTGGCATCAGTATCACAAACCTGAAACTCAACTTCTCCCACCTTACCTAATTGATGACACGCCCTAGGGATAAGGGCATGGGTATGTTCAATCAGCGCCCTGGGAGTATTTCCGGCGAAGACAGTAACCCCAGGCTGCTAGGTCGTATATTCGGCGTTGATCTTGACGTAGTCGTAGCTTAGATCGCAGCCCCAGGCCTGGCCGCTGCCGGGGCCATCGCCAATGCTGACCCCAATGGCGACGGTGTCGGTTTTGAGGTATTCGCCCTGGGTGGCCGCCGTCAGGTAGGTACTGGCGGTGGGGCGATCGAAGGCCAGGGGCTGACCGTGCTCCATCAGCAAAAACTCGCCCAGCTGTACCCGCAGGTCGCTCTGGTCAAAGGTCACTCCAGCTCGACCCGCCGCCGCGGCGATGCGGCCCCAGTTGGGGTCGTGGCCAAAGATGGCCGACTTAACTAGCGATGACCCGGCAATCGCCTTGGCCACCTGACCGGCGGCAGCGGCGGTAACGGCTCCGGTGACGGTGACTTCGATCAAACAGGTGGCCCCTTCGCCATCGCGGGCGACGCACTTGGCCAGGTACTGGCAGACGGCGGTGAGCATGGCTTCGAGTTGGTCGGCCTCGGCTCCTTCGTCGGTGATGGCGGGGGTGCGCGACTCGCCGTTGGCCAGGGCAATTAGGGTGTCGTTGGTGCTGCTGTCGCCGTCTACGGTGATCTGGTTAAAGCTGCGATCGGCGGCGCGGCGCAGCATATCCTGCCACAGGGTAGGCGACACGGTGGCGTCGCAGGTGACAAAGGCCAGCATGGTAGCCATGTTGGGGTGAATCATGCCCGAGCCCTTAGCGATGCCGCCGATGCGCACGGGGCGATCGCTGATCGTGGTTTCCATCGCCACCGATTTGATCACCAGGTCGGTGGTAACAATTGCTCCAGCGGCGGCATCAGAGCCTTCAGACGACAAACTTTCGACCAGTTTGGGAATGCCCGCCTTGAGCTGGTCCATTTTGATGCGCTGGCCAATCACTCCAGTCGAGGCAATCAGCACAGCTTCGGGGGGCAGGTTGAGGGCAGACCCGAGGGAGGCAGCGCTTTCGACCGTATCGACCCAACCCTGGTTGCCGGTGCAGGCGTTGGCTTGACCGGCGTTGATGAGAATGGCGCGGGCGCTGGGGCGAGCTTCGAGGCGCTGGCGGCAGTAGTCAACGCAGGCGGCGCGCACGTGGCTGGTAGTAAAAACCCCCGCTGCGATCGCCTCACAATCTGAATAGATCAGCGCCAGGTCAGGCGCACCAGAGGGTTTGAGCCCTGCGGTAATCCCCGCGGCCTGGAATCCTTTGGGTGCCGTAATGCCCCCCTCAATCACCCGCCAGTCTGCCATGCTGTTGTTACCCCATAGGTCTGCCGGGGATTATACCAAGCTTCTGTGGGGATGCTGCTGGACGTTCAAGCACCAAATCATGCCCGCGATCGCCATCGCTATCTGTACAGAGAGTCAGCTGCAATCTATCCAGCATCTGGTTGACGAGAGCCGAGCTGAGGGCTTTCGGTTTGTTCAGCGGCTGGTGGAGGAGTATTGCAGCGGCTTGAACCGCTTTGATCAGCCAGGAGAGGTATTGCTGATCGCCTCTGTACAAGGCGCAATTGTCGGCATTGGCGGACTCAATCGTGACCCGTATTTCAATGAGCTAAACGTGGGGCGATTGCGGCATGTGTACGTTAAAGCGGCTTGGCGCAGGCACGGTGTCGGGCGAGTTCTGGTTACTGCTCTCATGGCTGCAGCCCAGCCGCACTACCAGCTTTTGACCTTGCGCACGGATACAGCGGCAGCTGATGCGTTTTATCAAACCCTAGGTTTCAAAACTGAGCCGCACTGGATCTATACTACCCACCACCTCCGGCTCAGGGAAATTGACGATTACCCAGCTGGTGCTATCAGCTAATGCGATCGGCCCTCAGGGCTCTACCGCAGAGGTGAGGGGATGCTCCAGGAAGGCAAATTCTTCGACAACGTGACCGCCCATGAAGTGCTCTTGAATGATGCGCTCGATCACCGCTGGGGTGGCACTGTGGTACCAGACGCCGTCGGGATAGATGAGCAAGATAGGGCCTTTGTGGCAAACCCGCAGGCAGTTAGCCTTGGTGCGAAAGACAGAGGTTGGGCGCTCCGCCGTGGGTCTATCTAACCCCAGTTCCTTTAACCGGTTTTTGAGATAATCCCAGGCGACGATGCTCTCGGCTTTGTCGCAGCACTTGGGTTTGGTCTGGTCAGCGCAGATAAATACGTGGCGCTGAATGGTGTTGAGTGCCAAGGCCTCTACGCAAGCGGCCAGAGAATCACAGGTGTCGGGGGCGCTACTCATCGGGGGCGATCGCAGGTTTTGTGGGGTCAGTGGCCGCTGGGGATTCGGTTGATGCTGTGATTTCAGGGGATGCTGCGGGTTCTACAGCCTTTGCGGGTTCAGTTGCAGCAGGCTCAGCTCCAGAGGGCTCAACGCTGGTGGCAGTGGCCTTGGCCGCAGGCGCAGGCTCGGCGGCAGATGTAGGAGCAGCGGCAGAAGGAACCGATTCTTCGAGGGGGAGTAGCTCAGGGCGCACTCGACGGATAGGCAGGTTGGCAATCAGCGCCGTCATACGCTGATCGCTTTCGAGGGTAAATTCTAAATGCTCCTGGTCAAGCTCGACGTAGCGGGAGACCACGGCAAGAATCTCTTTGCGCATTTTTTCGACCATCTCGGGGGTAAGATCAGCGCGATCGTGGGCCAGCACAAACTGTAGCCGCTGCTTGACCTCGGCTCTGGGGGTTAGGGTGCGGCTGCGGTTAAACAGCTTATCGAGAAGTTCACTTAGCATCGGCACTGGCGGCTAGGTAGAGAAAACATCAAACACCGTGGCAATAAACGGACCTAGCCCCGAAAGAAGCGGCGCAGGCGGCTGAAAAAGTCGTCATGGGTGGCATTGAGGTCGATGAGGGGAACCTCTTCGCCCAGCAGGCGGCGGGCCACGTTATTAAAGGCGACTCCAGCTAAGGAGAGTTCTTTGTCAAGCACCAAAGGCTCGCCCCGGTTGGAGGAGATAATTACCCTCTCGTCGTCGGGCACTACGCCCAGCAGGGGCACAGCGAGAATATCGAGCACGTCACGCACCGACATCATCTGGTCCTCTTGCACCATCTTGGGCTTGATGCGGTTGATCAGCAGCTTGGTGAACTTCACATCATTGGCTTCGAGCAGGCCGATCACGCGGTCGGCGTCGCGCACGGCAGAAATTTCGGGAGTGGTGACGACGATCGCCTCTTTAGCGGGGGCGATCGCATTCTGAAACCCCATCTCAATCCCTGCTGGGCAGTCGATCAAAATAAAGTCATTGCTGGGGGCGAGCCCGGCGACCAGCTGCTTCATCTGCTCGGGAGTGATCGCCTCTTTGTTGCGGTTTTGGGCCGCCGCCAGCAGGCCGAGGGTAGGCTGGCGCTTGTCTTTGACCAAGGCTTTTTCGACCGTGCAGTCGCCCGCCAGCACGTCGAGAGCGGTGTAGACGATGCGGTTCTCTAAGCCCAGCAGCAGGTCGAGGTTGCGCAGGCCAAAGTCGGCATCGACGACAGCGACCCGCTGTTTACGCTGGGCCAAGGCCATACCCAGGTTGGCGGTGCAGGTGCTTTTGCCAACGCCCCCTTTGCCCGAGGTCATTACGATAATGCGAGTCATGGACGAACCCAACTTTCCCTAAAGAACCAACTGCCTGACGAAAACAACCGTTAATAATACGCTATGGGTGCAGGCTGAGAACTGCGAATTTAGTCGATCTATAAGGTTCAGGGTATGGGGTTTAAGGACTGCCGTACACCTTGAACCCCATTGACCTGTCACCTTTAACTTGGCAGACTACTAAACCTAAAACGCATCGGTCGGCTGTGCTCCCCGCTCTAGGGTGGCGTTGAAGTGCTGCTGGGCAAAAGCCTGGGCCTGGGCAATGCGAATGCCGTTGTCGCCCGCATAGGCCACCTCGGGCAAGTAGTCCCCGGTGGGGCCATCGGGGGCACGGGCCACCAGATCGGCCAGGCGCAGCTGGGTAGGGTGCATTTGCAGGGCCATGATGCAGCGACTGCGATCGCCCCTTGACCCCGCGTGAGCCATTCCCCGCAGCCGTCCCCACACCAAAATGTCGCCCTCCGCCACCAGCGAGCTGCCGGGGTTGACATCCCCCAGCACAACGATGGTGCCGGGATGGCGAATTTCGACGCCGCCCCGCACGGTGGTTTGCAGGTACAACGGTTCGGCCAGGGGTTTGCCGGGGGCGGGCGGCGACTGCACCAGGGTATCTTCGGCTGCAAGCTGGTCAACGGAATAGCCCGCTGCGACGGCAGCCATGGCAGTCTGGCGACGGCTGGTGGCAACCCGCTTGAGGATGAGCTGGGCGGCGGTGAGAATTTCTTCCAAGGCCTGGAGCTGGCGGGCATCGAGTAGGCGATCGCGGGCGGCTAGGTGCACCACGGTATTGGGCTGCCAAAAGGGCTCGCTGCAATTCAGCCGCTGTTTAAAGTGCTGCAACAGCTCTCCCCACACCAGGGCACCCCCTTCAGCTTCAGCCTGGGGGCCGTTGGGCATCAGCAGCACTAGGTGCTCGCCATCGTTGCGCAGCCGTAGCTGGGTACGGGGGTCGATCGGGGGCGCGGGCACTGGGGGGGCAGCGTCCGCCGCAACCTCGAAGGCGTCCGAGACCTCTGAATTGGTTTGAGCAGCGGCCTCCGGCATATCCGAAGGCGCTGGAGTAGAGGCATCAACCGAGGGCATATCTGGGTCGGCGGCAGCCTCGCTTATAGCCAGAGAAGCAGAGTCGTCAGGAACCATAGGGGGTTGCGGAGGTTGAAAACACTGGGCCAAGCCCGGTGCTGCCATATTAGATCACGGTGGTAGAGATGGCGGATCGGTTAAGGTCGGTTTTCCCCTTGCGGTTTGCCCCGGGCTGTTGGTTATAGTAGAGGAGGTCTCACTACGGCGTTGGTGACTACCAACAATGTTTGTCGATCTATGTTTGTTCCGAACGGGAGCCAACTTGCACCGGCGGCAGTAGACCGAGCTTGTACTCGGAAACTTTAAGCCAAATGCCACGGCACCCCCCTGGTTTTCCCAGGTCGGAAACTGAGGTAAGACGGCGTTGCGGTGGGGCCTTCAAGACTTTTGGCATTCCCCTGTCTCTCGTAGATGGGGGAATTGTTTTTGGGGAGGATTTAACGGAACCCTAGGGCAAGGTGCTCCAAAGGTCATCTTCACCTCTTCTGCTTGGAGTATTCCAAGGGCATCGCTTCCAGTAGAAAACCGAGCGGTCGTCCAGATGCAATCTGTGGGATGGGGAGCGCGATCGCAGACCTCCAAAAAGCCTACTGCTGTTGGGTTACACTGCGTTTCACCCCGCCTACAGATCCTTGAGGTTTTGAGATAACACAGCCCTGGGTAATCCGCTGAGGCTGTGGTGGATTCGACTGCGTGCGAAAAGGGTCTTTGCCCCAATTCTCAGAAAATGTGATTTAGCTTACTTGAGCGCTAGTATTGACAGCATAGCTAGCCTCAAACCTAGATACTGCGAAAGCTTAGCAGGTCAGTTTCAAGGTGGCTTGGTGGTTTCTCGTAAGGCCTGCACCGTTGAATTCGGTTGATTTTCCCGCCAGTGTAATTTGTTTGGAGAACGGGCTGACCCTGATCCACCAGGAGATTGCGGCAACGCCCGTGGTTGTGGCCGATGTGTGGGTAAAAGCCGGGGCTATTACTGAACCGGCGGAGTGGGCGGGCATGGCTCACTTTCTAGAGCACATGATCTTTAAGGGCACCGATCAGCTGCCGCCTGGGGTGTTTGACTATGCGATCGAAACCCAGGGGGGCATGACCAACGCCGCCACCAGCCACGACTACGCCCATTTTTATATCACCATTGCGGCCGACATGCTGTCGCAGACCCTACCTTACCTGGCCGATCTGCTGCTGCATGCGGCGATCCCCGCCGATGAGTTTGGCCGTGAGCGGCAGGTCGTGCTCGAAGAAATCCGTCAGGCCCAGGATGACCCCGACTGGCTGGGCTACCAGGCCATGTCGGAGCTGGTCTACCAAGACCATCCCTACGGTCGGCCGGTGCTGGGCACAGCAGAAATTTTGCAGCAGCGATCGCCCGAAGAGATGCGCTGCTTTCACCAGGCCCACTATCAGCCCGACAACATGACGGTGGTGATTGCGGGCGGCATTCCTCTAGAGCCCACGGTGGCCATGGTAAAGCACGCCTTTCGCGGCTTTGCCTCGCCGCCGCCCTGCCCAGCTGCGGCGATCGCGCCCATCCCCTCCCTGCCGGGGGTGCGCCGCGAAACCCTTCATCTGCCCCGCCTTGAGCAGTCGCGCCTGTGCATCGCCTGGTTGGCCCCCGGCATCGCCCAGCTCGAAACCGCCTACGGCTTAGACCTGCTGGCGGCCATTCTGGCGGAGGGGCGATCGTCTCGCTTGGTGCGCGAGCTGCGGGAAGACCGCCAGATGGTGCAGGACATCAGCGCCGGATTTTCCCTTCAGCGCGATTGCAGCCTGTTTACTATTCAGGCCTGGCTCGACGGTAAGGATGTGGACCGGGTAGAGGCAATTGTGTGCGATCGCATTAGCGAACTGGCGGCTAAACCGATTACCGATGCCGAACTGGCTCGGGCTAAGCGTCTGCTGTGCAACGACTACGCCTTTTCGACCGAAGCCCCAGGGCAGCTAGCCGGTCTCTATGGCTACTATGGCACCATTGCCAACGCCGATCGCTGTCTCAGCTATGTCCCCACCTTGAAGCGCTACACCGAGGAGCGCCTGCGCCAGCTGGCCGCTCAGTACCTCACGCCCCTGCGCTACGTGTCCACTATTCTGCGTCCAGCCTGATGCCGCCTGGGCAGACTATAGTTAGACTGGCCAGCGCCGCGATCGCCCAGGCCGCTAGTCCAGATCGCTTCAAAATCGTTCACTGTTCTTTTCATTAACCTCTTGCCCTGTGACAGCTTCTCTTCTTCAAGCGCCGCGCCTGCACCGCACCGTTTTAGCCAATGGCCTTACGGTGATTGTTCTAGAAAACCCCGTCGCTGATATTGTCTCCGCTCGGCTGTTTATTCGGGCTGGGAGCGCCTTTGAGGCTCCCCATCAGGCGGGGCTGGTGAGCTTTTTGATGGGGCTGCTGACCAAGGGCACCGAGACGCTCTCTTCGATGGCGATCGCTGAAACCGTCGAGTCGGTAGGGGCCAGTCTGGGCACCGATGCCGCCGCCGACTACAGCCTCATCAGCCTCAAAACCGTCTCCGCCGACTTCCCCGAAATCTTCGCCCTGGCCGCTACCCTGCTGCGGCAGCCCAGCTTTCCCCTCGACGAAATCGACCTAGAGCGGCGGCTTACCCTCCAGCAGATTCGCTCGATGCAGGAGCAGCCCTTCACCATCGCCTTTAACCAGCTGCGTCAGGATATGTACGGCGAGCACCCTTACGCCCTGCCCGGCATTGGCACTGAGGCCTCGGTTGCTGCCATTACCCAGCAGGCCCTGATCGACTTTCATCGCCAGCACATGCGCCCCGACAATGTAGTCGTTACGATTGTGGGCCGCATTAGCCCTGAGGTGGCTCAGGCCCAGGTCGAGCAGACCCTGGGAGACTGGCAGGCTCCGGCAACGCCTCCCCTGGCTCTAACCCTGCCTGCGGTCGCCCCTGCCGCCACCTGCTCGATGGTGGCCCAGGACACTAATCAGGCGATCGTCATGGTGGGTTACCCAGGTGCCTCAGTGAAGCACCCTGCCTACGCCGCCCTCAAGCTGATCAACACCTACCTAGGCAACGGCCTCTCTAGTCGCCTGTTTGTAGAGCTGCGCGAAAAGCGGGGCCTGGCCTACGATGTGTCGGCCTTTTACCCCACCCGCCTAGGGCTGTCGCAGTTTGTCGCCTACATTGGCACCGCTCCAGAGAATACCGCTACGGCCCTAGAGGGTCTGCGCTTTGAAGTGGAACGGCTGCAAGAGACAGTGCTCTCCGACGAGGAGCTACAGTCGGCCAAAAACAAGTTGTTGGGCCAGTACGCTCTGGGCAAGCAAACCAACGCCCAAATCGCCCAGCTGCTGGGTTGGTACGAAATCTTGGGGCTGGGGGTCGAGTACGACCAGCAATTTCAAGACATGGTGGCAGCGGTGACGGTGCTCGACGCCGAAGCCGTTGCCCAAGAATTTTTCCACACCCCCTGCATCTCGCTGCTGGGGCCAGAGGAAGCCGTTGGCCCTGTAGCCGCTGCTCAAGCACAGTCGGTCAATTGAAATCAGTGTTGGCAGCTCTGGCCTAGAGGGCAAAGGAAGGATGCGGTGGGGAGTGGATTAGTGTTAGCTCTAGCGGGGTTGCTCGCCGGGGTGCTGGCGGGTTTTTTGGGCATCGGTGGCGGCACGGTGATGGTGCCGGTAATGGTGGCCTTGGGGCTCTCGGGGGTGCAGGCGGTGGGGACAAGCACCCTGGCGATCGCCCTCATTGCCCTAGTCGGCAGCCTACAAAACTGGCGCATGGGCTTTCTCAACCTTAGCAATGTCGCCATGCTGGGCCTGCCCGCCCTAGTCACCGCCTACTTAGGCAAAGAACTGGCCACTGCCCTGCCCGAATATGCGCTGCTAGGAATTTTTGGCCTGTTTTTGCTGCTCAACATCTATCTAATTGGCATCAAAAAACAAGTCATCCGTCAGGCCCAGCAGGCTGAGACGAGCGGCGGCGTTGCCCTACCCAAGGCGCGATCGCAGTCAGTATCGCCCACGGTGTATCGCTTGGGTATTGGCGGACTGGCCGGGTTTTTGGCCGGGCTGTTTGGCGTTGGCGGCGGCGTGGTGATGGTGCCGCTGCAAATTTTGCTGCTGCAAGAGCCCATCAAGGTAGCGGTGCAAACCAGCCTGGGAGCGATCGTGATTACTGGGTTGTGGGCCTGTCTGTGGCATGCCCAGGCTGGCAACGTGCTGCTAACGACCGGTCTCATTCTGGGAGCGGCGGGAGCGATCGGGGTGCAGGTGAGCACCCGCTACCTGCCCCGCCTGCCCGACCAGACCGTAAATATAATGTTTCGCTTGCTGCTAGCGCTGCTGTCTGGATACTTCTTCTTCAAAGCCTGGGCCAGCTACAGTGGCTTCTCTGCCTAGGCTGACCAAAACGCGAAGCTAGGGGTTCGGTGCTAGGCGAGTTTAACAAAGCTGGCTGAAGAATATCTCAGGCTATGGCAACCGGTGAGTAAACGGGCTAGCGTGCGTATAACGTGTCTTCACTGCTCATGCGACCTCTTCGGACCGGCCCCCTAACCGTAGAAACGGTAACTGTCTCCATCCGCGATCTGCCCCAGCGGCTAGAGGGCTGTCGTATCGTGCAGCTTTCTGACTTTCATTACGATGGGCAGCGCCTCTCGACGCGGCTATTGCAGCAAGCGATCGATCGCGTCAATGAGCTAGCCCCCGATTTGATTGCCTTAACGGGCGACTACGTCACTCGCGACCCCACGCCTATTTTTGACCTGGTGACTTATCTCAGCCAGCTCAAAAGCCACTTTGGCACGGTGGCTGTGTTGGGCAACCACGACAACGTTACCAAGAAGGGGCGCAAGACAATTCTGCGATCGCTCAAGCAGGCCGGTATTTGCGCCCTGTGGAATGAGATCGCCTATCCCCTGGGTGACGAGCTGCCGGTAGTGGGACTGGCAGATTTTTGGTCGCGGGAGTTTGACCCGGCGCCGCTGCTCGACTCGCTGTCTCCGACTCAGCCCCGGCTAGTGCTCTCCCATAACCCGGACACAGCAGAACCTTTGGCTTCCTGGCGGGTCGATCTCCAGCTTTCTGGCCACACCCACGGCGGGCAGGTTGTGCTGCCTGGCATCGGTCCTGTGTCTGCCCTCATCCAATCCCTACAGCTGTCGGTGCTGCCGAAGCTGCCCTTCGACCTGCCGTTTCTCAAGCGCAAACGCAACCGCTCCAAAATCGTGCGTCACTGGGAATGGGTTTCAGGACTACACACTGTGGGTCAAAACCAGCTCTATGTTAACCGGGGTCTGGGCAGCTATGCGCCGGGGCGGTTGGGGTGTCCGCCGGAGGTGACGGTGGTGGAGTTATGAGGAGGGTGGGGGAGGGAGATGCTACGCGAGGGACAGGCTTAGAGGCTGGCTCTCCTTATCCGTTCACTAGGACGCAATCGGTTCACGCTCAATTTTTTTGACTGTCGGTTCCTTGGCGATCGCGCCCTTGGGCAAAAACCCTACCGCTTTCATGATTGCCCCCAGGTTGACGCCGTCTTCAAGCAGGCTGACGTGACCGCTGTGGGGTAGAGGATAGATGCGAGAGTTGGGCAGTAAGGCGGCTAGGCGCTGGGCTTCTTCTAAGGAGGGCAGGAGGCGATCGCCCAGGGATGCCACCAGAAGAGTCTGTGCGGTCACCCGGTGCAGGCGCAGCGGCTCTAGGCGAAACTGTGACAGCAGTGACAACCGCCAGGCGGTGCTGGCCTGGGTAACTGCAGCCATGGCGCGCATTAGCGCCTGGCGGTTGACTTCCCCAATGCGGCTGAGGTTGGCCAGTACCGGCAGGCTAGTCAAGGTTGAGCTTTGGTACAGGGGTGGGGCGACCCAGGGGGTGAGGCTGGCCACCCACTGCATCCACGGAAAGCGGTGGAATGCCGAGGCGGAGTTAATCAAAATCAGGTGGCTGGCCAAGGCTGGGGCCAGGGCGATCGTTCGCAGGGCCAAGCAAGCTCCAAACGACTCACCGCAGAGATAGACCGGGGCCGTTCCGGCTTCTTGGCGAATTAACTGCACCGCTTTGTGGGCCAGACCTTCCCAGGAAGACATATCGTCGCCCGGAATTACCAGACAGCGAATGTCAAAGTGAGATTTGAGTTCGGCGCTTTGAAGCCCAAATAACTCGCCACTGCCATCCATGCCGGGGAAATAAATAAATAGGGGATGCTGGGGATTCTTACCAAGGGGGGCATAGAGCTTAAGAATGGCAGGTTCAGGCATGGAGAAGTAGGAGTGACGACGGGCGCACGGATAGGCCAACCAATACAGTTATACCCACTGGGGCCTCAAAAGCACCCTAGTAAAACCCTTGCTTAAGCAGCATAGCAACTTCATCCTGGCAGCACTGGGTTAGCTCTGAGGCTAGAGCGCTATTGCCTTTGCTGCGGTGGTGCGATCGCAGCCGGTCATCCACCCGCACCGGGCGACCAATCATGATGTCTACCTCCTGGTAAAACACCGCCGGATGCCAACCCGGCTGCTGAAACAGCGGTTCAGAGGAATCGAACAGGCTGAGCAACCGCAGGGGCATCACCGAATTGTTGGTCTCGCGGTGAGCTGCGATCGCAACGGGCACAATCGCCAGTTCATCTACCGGTGCCCGCAGGGCCAGTTGGGCAAACCCTCGATGAAAGGTATTGAGATTGTCGGGGGTAGTTTTGTTCACCATCGGGGCCGCCCCCTCCGGGAAAATGCCTACGGCTTCCCCTTCTTTGAGCGCCTTCATAGCGCGGCGGAAGAAGGCCGTCTGGCCCTTATCGGGGGCATCTAGGGGTAAGCAGCCCAAAGCGTTGATCACCGTGCGTAGGCCCGGCACCTGGCTCATGTAGTGGTGGCAGGCAAATCGTACCGGACGACCCAGGGCGCTCATCGCCAGGGGCGCATCCATAATGCTGCGGTGGTTGCTCACCACCACCATGGGCTGGTGGGGCGGCAGGCGATCTTGTCCATGGACTGACATCCGCACCTGCGACAGGGTCAGCAGCCAGTTAGACACATCTAGGGGGTTAGCCGATAGAGATGTTAGCGGCGGTACAGGAGCTAGGGCCATGCAAACCTACAAAGACGAAGAGAACTCAGCCACCTTTAGCAGGAGGTAGCAAAACCTTATGACTCACAACTTAACAAACTATCAAGCGTTCAGAAGCGTACAAACCCACCGATTTAGGCGAGATCTCCCCACCGGTATAGCCCTACCGTTGGGAAGCGCGCAGCTGTCCGCAGGCGGCATTTTCCTCTAGCCCGCGCGAGTAGCGTACGGTGACAGCAATCCTGCGCTTCTCTAGCTCGGCGACAAAGCTGCGGATGCTAGCTTCGCTAGGGCGCTGGTAATCAGCTTCATCAATGGGGTTGTAGGGAATCAGGTTGACGTGGCTCTGAAAGCCTCGCAGGTGCTGGGCTAGTTCGGCAGCGTTGGCGGGCTGGTCGTTGAGCCCCGCCAGCAGAATGTACTCAAAGGTCACCCGTCGCCCTGTCAGCTCTACGTACTCGCGGCACTCGTCGAGCAGCACCTCTAGGGGATAGGCGCCAGCACTGGGGATCAGCCGTAAGCGCTGGGCTTGGTTCGAGGCGTGCAGACTCACCGCCAGGGTCACCTGTAGCTGCTCTGCCGCCAGGGCGCGGATGCGGCCTGGCACCCCTACGGTAGACAGGGTCATAGCCCGCTGGCCAATGCCCACATCTCGGTTGAGGCAGCGGATAGCGGCCACGGTGTTGGCGGCATTTAGCAGCGGCTCGCCCATGCCCATAAACACAATGTGGCTGACCCGCTGACCAAAGTCTTCTTGTACTGTGAGCACTTGGTCAACAATTTCATGGGTGGCTAGGTTGCGCATAAAGCCACCCTTGCCCGTGGCGCAGAAGTCGCAGGCCATGGGGCAGCCCACCTGCGATGACACGCACACCGTCAGTCGCTTAGCCGAGGGAATGCCCACGGTTTCGATGATTTGACCGTCAGCTAGCTTGAGCAAATACTTAACGGTGCCATCGCTGGCTACCACCCGGTGGTGCAGGGTGGAGCGTCCTAGATCGATGTGAGCCATGGTTTGACGCCAGGCTTTAGAGAAGACGGTGATGTCTTGGAGCGATCGCGCCCCCTGCTGATAGATCCACTGGTAAAGCTGCTTGCCCCGATAGCTCGGCTGCCCCTGGGCCTGCACCCACTCGGTCAGCTCCTCCAAAGATTTCCCTAACAAAGGCGCTAGCAAGATTCCCTCGGCTGAAGGGGTTGCCTGGGCGACAGCGTCTACGAGAGGTGAGTCAGTGGAAGACAGGGGAGAAACAGTCATGGCCACAGGGAATGCACAGTCCTCTATGGTAGCGATGTTTTAACCGTAAGGGTGCTACCGACGGCGGCTGGGGAAGTCGTCAGGATCTTTTTTGGGGGAGGCGGTGTCCGTATGCATCAGCTCGACTATACCCTCCGTCAACATTTTAGGATCCATGAAGACTACTTTGGAGTTTTCGCTCTCCCCAAGTCTTTCGTTGGCATCCACGTAGCGCTGAGCTAGCAAATAGTTCAAAATCTCGGAGGTGTCACCCTGATTTTGCAGTGCCTGGGAGAGCATTTGAATCGATCGCACCGTAGCCTCAGCCCGCTTGATGGCGGCTTCCTGTTCCCCCTGGGCCTCGAGCACCATGGCCCGGCTTTTCAGCTCCGCTGCCTGCTGCAGCTGCATCGAGCGCCTCACCTCTTCAGGGGGAATAATTTCCTGCACTTCGACCCGCGTGACCTTCACTCCCCAGGGTTCAGTGGCTTCGTCAAGCTGAGATAATAGTTGCCGATTGATCTCATCTCGGGAAGAAAATGTTTTCTCAAACTCCATCTTGCCGATTTCCGATCGCAGGGTAGTCGTGACCAGTTCTTGAATGGCCTGTTCGACGTTCTCGATCGCGTAGTAGGTCAGCTCTAGCTCCAAAATCCGCCAGTACACCACCGCGTCAACTTCCAGCGACACGTTGTCTTTGGTGATGGCACCCTGCTTGGCCACATCGAGAATCTGCTCGCGCACGCTGTCGCGCAGCACAATGTAGTCGAGCACCGGCACGATGAAGTTTAGCCCCGGCTTGAGTTTACGGTTGTATCGTCCCAACCGCTCGACCAGAGCTTCGGTACCCTGATTGATGATGCGCACCGAGCCAACGGTGTAGCCAATAATAATTAATGCCAGAATCCCGATGATTGACGGCACGGCCAGCTCCCGGAGCTAAAGAGTCGAGTAAGCCTGTTCTACTGACCAGTGTACTGATTTCTCGCTAAAGTGAGCTATTTGCTCGGCCAAGCAGGGTCATGCTTTGGGGTCGAAGGCTTTACCCCGTTACCCCTGGCTATCTCAGACAGGCTACCTGCTGTAGCACCGTCATCGGGCCCAGGGTTTTGAGCAGGTCAAGCTGCTCCGGGTTCTTAACCAGCAGCGACCCCGCAAACCCCAGCGAGTTTACTGGAATCGATTGGTAGTGATCCTGCTGGCGAGCCACCGCCATCATCCACTCGCGGGTAATCAACAGATTGTAGGGAAACGCCTGGGGAGGCTGACTCCAATCAACTCCTAGGTGAGTCAGCAGGGCGAGGTAACTCTCCAGCAGCGTTTTGCCGCTTGGAGAGTCTCCCTTTCCAAAGGCTGCAATGGCGTGGTGAAAGGGCAGTTGGGGAGACGCTACCGGGTGGGAAGAATTGGGCTTGAGGGCCAGGTCAGCTACCACGGTAGCTAGGGGCAGCGGGCTGCGATCGGGACAGAGGGGCGGCGGCACTAGCTGAAGGTGTTTGTGGAGCTGGCTCGCTCCTGCCAAGCGACCGCCATTGTAGAATGCCAGCCCGTCGATGTCGGCCATACAGGTGGCTAGGGCTTCAAAGTCGGCTAGGGTCAGCCAGCTATCTTGATCTTCGTAGGCGCGGGTGACGATCAGAATATGGTGGTCGACCACATTGTATTTATTCAAAAGACACAGGTGGGTAGCCGACAGGTTGGCCACAAACAGGTCTGGGTCGTAGGGCAAAAAAGGATTGACGGGTTTGCCCATTCGCTGCTGGCTCTGCTGGGACAGGTCGGCCTTTTCCTTGCGAGCCAGGTTGGCCAAAATTCTGACTAAAAACCGCATGCCCCCCTGCTCTAAAAACTCGTAGCGGGTGTCGATGGGGTGAAGGGCACCACAGCCCTGGGCGTGGCGCGTCTGCTGCTGAATCTTGCTCCAGAGGGCACCGGGCGCTAGCTCGACCTCGGGGAAATGCTCCATAGGGAAGGAAATGGGGAGAGGGTTGCCTTCCCGACTGTAGCAAACCGTTGCCTGCACAGCACCGTGACAAAACTACAGAAAGAGTTTAAAAAAGCTTTGTGAAATTGATTTCTTTTAAAACAACAACACCCATTCTCTTGACCAAAGAACTTCCTATGTTGGTTCGAGCTTCCATGGAGACAAGGGGCAAGACTTACACTTCAAAAGGAGGTAAACTTGTCGCGCTTAGAACTCCCATTTGCTACTGAAGGAAGGGTTGGTTTGAGCGTTGGGTGTTGTCGCTTGAACGAGACAGATGTATAGCTAACAGCGTTTCACTCCTTTTTCTGGGTTGACTTTTGGCTGTTTTATCTGCCAGGGGAGCCTCGTCAGCTCCACATTCAATATAGCCCCTGAGTCTGCTGATCCCTGTCGATGAAACGATAGTTAACAGTGGGCTGAAAGCCAATACTTTTGATGAAAACTGCCCTCGATAAGGTCCTTATTTGTTAAGGAGCTGAAGCAGCCTTTTTTGTTTGCTCAAAGAATAAAAGCGGGAGTATTCTGACGCAAATTGCGGAGAAACAGGCGTCGGCTCTGGTGGTTTGGGTGAGCCTAACTTTCTGAAGGGTCATCGAAGCCACGGGTGCTTAAGATTTGCCGACCGCGCTGGCGGGCCAGTATTTGTAGGTCGATGCTGCGATCGGTCTCATCGACAATTTCACCAGTCAGCACCTCTAGCACGTCTTCGAGGGTGACGACCCCTGACACGCCGCCGTACTCATCGACCACCACGGCCAGGTGCTCGCGAGCGGTCTGAAAGTCTTGCAGCAGCTTGTCAGCCCGTTCAGACTCGGCCACGAAGCGCACCGGGCGGGCCACTTGGCTGAGCAACTGGTCTCCCTGACCGCGAATTAAGGCGGTGAGCAGCTCGTTTTTGAGCACTAGCCCCACAATCCGGTCGATGTCGTTGTCGCTGATCAGAATGCGGCTGTGCTGAGAGTTGAGAATTTGGGACTCGGCTTCGGCGATGGTGAGGTCGCCGGGCAGGTGGGTGACGGCTACCCGGGGAGTCATGATGTTGACCGACTTCATATCGTTGAGGCGAAACACCCGCAGAATCATTTCGGCTTCGTCGGCTTCGATGATGCCTTCCTGGTGGCCGATGGTGGCCAACAGCTTAATCTCGGCCTCGTTGGTGCTGGGGCGCTTGCCGTCACCCACTAGGGGCGCTGTGGCTTTCTCTAGCAGCAGCACGATGGGAATAAACAACCAGGTGATCAACTGCACTGGGGTAGCAACGGTCAGCGCGATAGGAATGGCATAGCGTTCTCCCAAAATCTTTGGAAAAATTTCGCCAAATAGAATTACCAGCAGGGTTAACACACCGGTAAATATCCCCAGCAGGGCATCGTTAAAAACCGTAGCGGCAATGCCCCCGGCTAACACGCTGCCCACAATGTTGAATAGGTTGTTGAGAATCACAATGGTGGCAATGGGCCGGTTAATCTTGCGGCGAATGGCCAAGAGGGTTATGGCAGCAGGCTTTTTAGACTCAGCTAGCTGTTGGGCCTTGAGGACTGGCACCGATAGCAGCGCCGCCTCACTACAGGAGCACAGGGCGGAGCCAATCAACATAGTCACAATGGCGATCGCGAGGGTCAGCATGGGTGAGTTAGGGGCGAACGAAACCGGCAGGAGGGACGCTGTTATGATTCATCTACTATGGTCCATTGCCGAGATTAATTAAAATTCTCTCGCACACAGCTGATTCAGTGTTGCACTGGGGTTTGCTCCGGGTTCACTCTGGATGGGACTGCACCGCGGGATGCCCTGTTCTGAATCGTCTGTCTGCAAGCAACCTCATGAGCGATACCATTCTCAACGTTAAGCACCTCACCGTTCACTTTGAGGTCGACGGCCAGCTTATCCAAGCCGTGAATGACATTTCGTTTCAGGTGCAGCGGGGGCAAACCCTGGGCATTGTGGGCGAGTCGGGGTCGGGAAAGTCGGTGACATCGCTGGCGGTGATGGGGCTGGTGCCGAATCCGCCGGGCAAGGTCGTCAACGGTGAGATTTGGTTCAATGGCGGTACGGGCGATGCCGTTGACCTAGGTGCTCTCAGCGAGACCCAGCTACAGGCCTATCGGGGTGGCCAGGTGTCGATGATTTTTCAGGAGCCGATGAGCTCGCTGAACCCGGTCTATACGGTTGGGTTTCAGATGGTGGAGGCGATTCGTCAGCACCAAGATATTTCGAAGGAGGCGGCCCGTCAGCAGGCGATCGCTCGGCTGCAAGAGGTCAAACTGCTGCCTGCCGACGCCGCCCTGGCGGCCACCATCAAAACCGAAAAGCCGCGCCTCGACGACGAATCTTTGAAGGAAGAGGTCGATCGCCGGCAGCAAGCCATTCTCGATCGCTACCCCCACGAGCTGTCGGGGGGGCAGATTCAGCGGGTGATGATTGCTATGGCGATCTCCTGCAACCCGGCTCTGTTGATTGCCGACGAACCCACCACGGCATTAGATGTGACGGTGCAGGCGACGATTCTCGACCTGCTGCGCGAGCTGCGCGATCGCCGCGGCATGTCGCTAATTTTCATCACCCACGACCTGGGCATCATTGCCGAGATCGCCGATCAGGTGGCGGTGATGTATCAGGGCAAAATTGTTGAAGCCGGGCCGGTGTGGGATATTTTTGCTCAGCCCCAGCACCCTTACACAAAAGGCCTGCTGGCCTGCCGTCCCCAGCCCAACCAGCGGCTGCGGCTGTTGCCCACGGTGGCCGACTTTATGTCTGTGGAGCTGGCGGGCACCGAGATCAACGCCGCTGCTGCCAACGGGGGGCAGCCGGTGGAGGGCGCAGCCCCCATCATTCGCGAGCGGGTGCTCGATGCTGAGGCCCAGGCCCGCTTTGCCCCCCTGACTGAGGAGGAGCTGACGACACGGGCCGCTGCCCTAGCGGCCAACGGTCCCCTGCTGGCGGTCGAAAATCTTCAGGTGGGCTACCCGGTGCGAGGCATCTTTGGCAAAACCCGCAGCCACGTGATGGCGGTGCAGGATGTGTCATTTCAAATCCAGAAGGGTGAAACCTTTGGCTTAGTAGGTGAGTCGGGCTGCGGCAAAACCACCTTGGGTCGGGCGCTACTGCGGCTGGTGCCCGCGATGGGCGGCAAGATTTGGTTTGAGGGGCGCGACGTGCTGGGGCTAGGCTCGTCGCCGCTGCGGCAGCTGCGCCGCGACATGCAGATTGTGTTTCAAGACCCCTATAGCTCGCTCGACCCGCGCATGAGCATTGGGGCAGCGATCGCCGAACCGCTCAAAATTCACGGCGTGATCAAGAGCCGGCGCAACCAGCAGGAGCGGGTCTCTTACCTGCTCGATCGCGTCGGTCTGCCCGCCAGCTGCATGAATCGCTACCCCCACGAATTTTCGGGCGGGCAGCGCCAGCGGGTGTGCATTGCCCGCGCCCTGGCCCTCAACCCTAAGTTCATCATCTGCGATGAGTCGGTGTCGGCCCTGGACGTGTCGGTGCAGGCCCAGGTGCTCAACCTGCTAAAGGAGATTCAGGCAGAGTTTGACCTCACCTATATCTTCATTTCCCACGACTTGGCGGTGGTGAAGTTTATGAGCGATCGCATCATGGTGATGAACCAGGGCCAGGTCGAAGAAATTGGCCCCGCCGAGCAGGTCTATCGCCAGCCCCAGACTCCCTACACTCAGGCGCTAATCAACGCGATTCCGGTGGGCAGTTTAGAGCGCATTCAGGAGTTGCAGCGCGATCGAGCAACGGTGGCTTAGAACAATTGTCGGGGGACTTTAGCTCCCATTGCTTCATGGGATAGCTCTCAATCTCTGGGTATTTCAGATCCATCAAGAGAGGCTGCCTCAATAAAGATGCGGGTCACGTCTTGATGGGTGGCGCGAATGCTCTGCTCGATACGGCGTACCGCCGCTTCGATCTCATCGGCAGAGAGATGATTGCAGAATTCGATATTCATCGCCAGCATGATATCTCTCGGGCCTAGGTGCAGGGTAATCGGTGGCCCCATGTCAGAGACGGCCTGGTCAGCCTTAACGAGGGTTTTGATGCTGTCTCGCACCGTTACAGAAGCGCTTTCCCCCATCAGTAGACTCTTAGTTTCAATGACCAATAGACTGGCGACTACGATGAGCAATAGCCCAATCAGGATGGAAGCAAGGCCGTCATAGACAGCATTGTCGAACATCTGGGTGAGCACAATTCCGCCAAAGGCAATGGAAAGGCCGACCAGCGCAGCGGCATCTTCCACAATGACAATAAATGAGCTGGGATCTTTACTGTCGCGAATGGCCTGCCACAAACTAATCTCAACTTTGCGGGGATAGCTTTTGTTGAACTGTCGGATAGACACGGTTAGGGCTAAGCCTTCGAACACGGCGGCGGTGGCCAGCACGACATAGCTAACTAAGGCATGGTCGCCGACCTCAGGGTGTTGAAAGCTATGCCACCCCTCATACATCGACACGCCACCCCCCAGGGCAAAAATCAGCACCGCAACCATTAGCGACCAAAAATACAGTTCTTGCCCATGACCCAGGGGAAATTCCTCGCTTGGCGGAGCTTCGCTTTGCTTGAGGCCATAGAGTAGCAGCAGCTCATTGACGGAATCGACCACGGAGTGGATGCCCTCTGACAGCATGGCCGAGCTGCCGCTGATCGCAGCACCGACAAATTTGGCAATGCCAATGGCGATATTGGCTCCTAATGCGGCGTAGATTGAAACTTTGGATTCACCACCAGCCATGCTCGCCTTCTTATACACTTTCAACTCATTGTAGGGGCGTGCTTAGCTCCGCCAGAGGCTGTGGTGGATTTTGATGGGGTGTCCTTGACCAAAAAGTACTCGCTTTAGAACTGAGGACTATACTGCTCCGCAGCCAAGACAAACTCTACGATGCTGCATTAGTTTTCGTTGGGGTAGGCCAAAAGAAGAGGCAACCTGCCCCCGCTGCCGCCCATGACACTAACCCCCCTAAAGCTCGATTTTGCAGAGATGTAATTCCCCCTCTGGCCGCAAAGCACCACTAACCCATGGCGATCGCTCAATACGGTCAGCAGACCATCCAACGTAGCGTCACTGGGCAAATCTCTTATTCACACCGACGATGCATCTTACCGCAGGGCTAATGCAGTCAATGGTTTTGCTAATGCGGCGGGTGACAACGCTTGTGCAGTGGCTGACATTCGATTGCAAGGCCATGATTCGTTAATGCGGTGCCTTGCAATGTCAATGCGGTGCCTTGCAATGCTAATACACACCTCTGCAACGTTAATGCATAGCCTCGCAATGCTATTGCAGCGGCTTGATTTAGGATGGCGTCAATTGACAACGCCACTGTCATAGAGCAATTCGTTGTGTTGCACGCTCAAACCATTAATGCAGGGTTCAACAGGCGATGTCGTTTGTGGCTCGTTGACTACGAGGCAACTTATCGTGAATTTTGGCACATCGATCGCGTCATCTAAGCGTGCCCTTGGCTACCCTAGGAGTGCTTTGCACACCGAGAAACCCTGCTATGAAACGCGCCCTTGCCGTTGCCCTAGCCCCGCTTTGCCTAGGACTTGCAACCATCCTGCCGCTGCCGGCGTTAAACGGCTGCTCGATGCTGGCCTGGGCGCAAGAAACCCGCACCTACGGCAGCGATGGCAGCGATGGCCGCAGCGGGCGCTCGGGGCGCGATGGTACCACTGCAGCCAGCCAAACTACCGTGGCTGACGGCACCTCCGCTAGCTTCACCCTCACTGGCAGCGATGGCGAAGACGGCGAGAATGGCGAAAACGGCTACCGCCCCCGCTGTGGCGGCCAGCTCCGCAACGTCAACTACAACCTGCGCGCCCCCGACGGTGGCTCTGGCGGCGACGGCGGCAGCGGTGGCAGCGGCGGCAGCGGCGGCAATCTGACCGTTTACTATGGCGATCGCGCGGCCCTCCAACGGCTTTCGGTAGACGCTCGCGGTGGGCGCTTTGGGCGTGGCGGACGCGGCGGCAACGGCACCATGGGCTGTCGCTGCGATGCGCACGAGTGGGAGATTCAAACCTGCACTGGCACTCCTGGACAGGCTGACTATCAATGCCGGGCGAACCGCTACCGCTGCTACGACGGCAGCAGCGGTACCAACGGTTCCTTTGGCCGCGACGGCGCCCCTGGTGCTGACGGACAGCTGTGGATTGTCAACCAGCGAGAGCCACTGCTGAGCGAAACCCCAGCCATGTCAGTGGGGCTGCAAACCCTAGCCAGCCAACCGGTGCGCCTTTCTCGCAATCTGTGGGCCGAGAAATCGGGAGCCAACGCCCTGCTGGCCCCTGGGTCACGGGTCAACGACATCTACCGCGAATATACCGGGCGCGTGGAAGGAGATGTCAGCCTCAATTGGCAAGCTCCCCGACCCCTGGGCAGCTTTGCGGGCGGTGATGTGCGCACCGAAATCCAACCCGATGGGGCGCTGACCGCTACTTTCCCCGACAGCCTCTGGGCCGACTACACTACCAGCCGCCAGGGCGACCAACTCACCATTACCGTCACCAACGCAGCGCGGGCCAGCGACGTTACCCGTCTGGCCTCAGGAGGGGTGCAGGGCAGCGGTGCCAACCTCAAGGCCGTGGTGCTCGATCTGGCCGGCGAGTCGGCCTACCTAACCACCCAGTTTCGCCTGACGCTGAGAACCACCGACGGCGACCCTAGGGACGATCGCCGCCCGCGCTACGTCACCGTTTACGACGATGTGGTACCGGCGGAGTTGGTGAGCTTGGCGGGCAACCGCTTTGAGCTAGCTCTGGGTCGTCTACCCATTGACCGGGGGCCGCTGACCCGTGGAAAGTACGCCCAGCTTGAAATTACGGCAGTGCGATCGCTGGGAACCAACAGCGCTGAGCAGTCGCTTTCTTGGCAGGGGCAGTTTTAGGGGAAGGTGGATGGGTAAAGGGGTAGGGGGTGGATGGGTGGGGAGTGGGAGTCGAAGAAATCTCTGTAAAGCTTCGCCGTAGAGGATGTAATCGCCCTTTAGGTAGCAGTGCGACCCGCCGCAGTTTGGCTATAGTAGCGGCGAGTAAACATCCTCGCTGGCAAAACACGGGTGGATAACGTATGACTATTTCCTTTGGGCGTCACCTATGCGGTAACGCGGCGATCGCCACCCAGCAGGAATGGCTGGTCACGAATGGCATTGGCGGCTACGGCAGCGGCACGGTGGCCGGGGTGCTCACTCGCCACTATCACGGGCTGTTGGTGGCAGCGCTCAAACCACCGTTGGAGCGCACCCTGTTGGTGACTAAGGTTGACGAAACCGCGACTTACTTAGGCCAGTCCCACGCGCTGTACTGCGATCGCTGGACCGATGGCACGCTACAACCCGAGGGCTACCTGTACCTAGAATCGTTTCGGCTAGAGGGCACCATCCCGATCTGGGTCTATGCGATCGCCGATGCTCGCCTCGAAAAGCGCGTCTGGATGGAGCCCGGGGCCAACACCACCTACGTGCGCTACACCCTCAGCCGAGCTAGCGCCCCCATGGAACTCACGCTGAAAGTCTTGGTCAACCACCGCCACCACCACCACAGCACCCAGGGCCAGGGCTGGCAAATGGCGATCGCCGACTGCCCCCAAGGTCTGCGCATTCAGGCTAAAGGAAACGTTGAGCCCTTCTATTTGCTTAGCGAAACCGCCCCAGCCCAGCCCGCCCACACTTGGTACAAGGGCTACAGCCTTGCCGTAGAAACCTACCGGGGCATTCACCCCTACGACGACCATCTGCACGCGGCTACTTTTGCCCCTACCCTGGGTCAGGGCCAGTCGTTTACCTTGGTAGCCACCACCGAGGCTGATGCCGATCGCTCGGGACAAAGTGCCCTGCTCCGCCGCCTGGCCCACGAGCAACATTTAACTACCCAGGGCAAGACGGCCCAACCCGACGACTCGCCACCCGCCTGGGTAAGTCAGCTAGTATTGGCCGCTGATCAGTTTATTGTCAGCCGCCCCATTACGGTGCTTGAAGCTAACGACTCCACTGGGGCTAGGGATTTCGAAGGCACCCCCACCCCCCTCCCGTTGGGCGATTTTGCACCTGTTGCCAGTCCTCAACCTGAGTTAATTCAGGATGCCTCTGATTCCCCCCAGCCTCTGGCAGATGAGGCGGCAGAATGGTCTGACCTAGCGCCTCTCACCCCCCCCAATCCGGGCAAAACCGTGATTGCGGGCTACCCCTGGTTTTGTGACTGGGGCCGCGATACCATGATCGCCCTGCCGGGGTTGACCCTCACCACTGGACGTCCAGCCCTTGCCCGGCTGATCTTGCAGACCTTTGCCCGCTATCTCGACCAGGGCATGCTACCCAACGCCTTTCCTGAAAATGGCCAAGCGCCCCACTATAACACCGTAGATGCCACCCTCTGGTACTTTGAGGCCCTGCGCACCTACCATCAAGCCACTGCCGACACGGCATTAATCGAAGACCTCTTTCCCCAGCTACAGGAGGTGATTACCTGGCACTGCAAAGGTACCCGCCACGGCATTCAAGTCGATGCCACCGATGGACTGCTCTCCGCTGGAGAGCCTGGGGTGCAACTCACCTGGATGGATGCTAAGGTGGGCGACTGGGTGGTCACTCCCCGCATTGGCAAGCCGGTGGAGGTCAACGCCCTGTGGTACAACGCCCTGCTGGTAATGGCTGATTTTGCAGGAATTTTGGGTCAGCCCGTCGGGCAGTTTCAGGAGTTGGCGTCCCAAACCCGCCAGGGATTTCAGCGATTTTGGAGCGACGATCTGGGCTACTGCTACGACCTGCTGGATAGCCCCGACGGCGCAGACGCAGCCCTGCGGCCCAACCAAATTTTCGCCGTCTCCCTACCCGATGCCGCCCTGGGAGAACCCTGCCTGAGTGCCGAGCAGCAGCGGGCGGTGGTGAATGTGGTGGCCCAGCGATTGCTGACCTCCCACGGGTTGCGATCGCTCGATCCCGCCCACCCTGACTATCGCGGCCACTACGGCGGCGACCTGGTGCAGCGCGACGGAGCCTACCACCAGGGCACTGTCTGGAGCTGGCTGATCGGGCCTTTTGTGCAAGCCCACTGGCAGGTCTATCAAGACGCCGACCTGGCCCACAGCTTTCTCGACCCGCTGATTCACCACCTGCACGGCGGGGGCTGCCTGGGCACCATCAGCGAAATTTTTGACGGCGACGCCCCCATGGAGCCGCGCGGCACATTTGCCCAGGCTTGGTCTGTGGCCGAGGTGCTGCGGGTGAGCGCATTGCTCAGACCGTTGATGAAGGAGTAGGAGCAGGGTTTAGGGTGCAAGGTGTAGGGTTCAAGGTCTTCCCTTAAACCCTATACCCTAAACCTTATTCCACCCTAAAGCGGAGCACTGGCGCGATCGCAGCTGCCCCCCAGCGCCTCGACCACCACGCAGGTATTCACCACCAATACATCCTGCATGGTTTCGGCGGCACTGCCGGGGCCGCCTGGTCCTTCCACAAAGAGGGGTTGTTCCGCTACGGTAACGCCCGCATCCTTGGCGACGGTTTCAATCAGCTGGGGGTTTGTGGTGGTTTCGGCAAAAATGGTGGGCACCTGGGCGGCCTTGACCTGCTCTACCAAGGCCGTGAGCGCACCGGGCGTCGGCTTTTCGTCGGTGCTGAGTCCACTGAGTGCTCCCTTGACTTCAAAGCCGTAGGCATCGGCAAAGTAGCCAAAGGAATTGTGGGTTGTCACTAGCTGGCGCTGGTCGGCGGGTACGGTAGCCACCTGGGTCTGAATCCAGCGGTCGATTTCTTCGAACTGCGAGACTAGGCGGCTGGCATTCTCGGCGTAGAGGTCGGCTTGGTCGGGGTTGATTTCGGTGAGGCGATCGGCAATCACCGAGGCCATAGCGGCGTTGTGGGTAGCGCTGTGCCAGATGTGCGGATCGGGCATTGGACCTTCGGTGGCGCTGTCGCCGTGCTCCTCGGCGTGGTCGGCTGGCTCATCGCTAGGCTCCTCTGCTCCTTCAGCGCTGTGGTCGTGCCCATCGCCATCGGCGTGAGCTGCTTCAGTGTCGTGATCGTCATGGGCTGCGCCCATCAGTGGCGTCGGTACCGCTTGTTCGTACACTGGCACCCGCGCTGCCCTGGTAGAACTACTTTCTACCATCTCAATCAGGGTAGGGGCATAGCCATAGCCGTCGTAGAGCACCAGGTCGGCCTGCTCAAGGGCTTGGCGATCGGAGGGTTTGACCTGGTAGGTGTGAGGGTCAGTGCCGGGATCGAGTAGGCAAGTGAGGGCCACGGTGGTTTCGGCGATCTGCTGGGTGAGGTCGCAGAGCACGCTGGTTGTGGCGACGACCACGGGACTGTCTGCCTGGGCCACCGGGGCTTCAGATTCAGATTCTGCAATCGGGCCACGGTTGCCGCTGCACCCGACTAGCCCTATCGCCAGGGCGATCGCAGCGCCCCACCGCCTTACCCCCAGCGGCAATGGCCGGGCCGTTCGGTGTAAAAACATGGCCTACTCTTTCCCAGAAATGGACAACTGCTTTAGTATGATAGTGATAATGGTTATCATTTCATGGGTGCCATGCTAGAGGTTCAAAACCTGTCTGTCAACTACCGGGGAATGCCGGCCCTAGAGAACGTTTCTCTATCCCTAGAGGCTGGGGAATTGGTCGGGTTGATTGGCCCCAACGGTGCGGGCAAAAGCACCCTAATTCAAGCGATGCTGGGGCTGGTGCCCTGTCGGGGGCAGGTGCTATTCCAGGGCGCACCGCTGCGGCGACGGCGGCAGTCCGTGGCCTACGTACCCCAGCGTTCGCGCATCGACTGGGATTACCCGATCACCGCCGGGCAGGTAGCGATGATGGCGCAGTCGGCTTTGGCGGGATGGTTTCGGCGGCCTAGCCAACGGGCTAAGCAGCGGGTTACCGTGGCCCTCGAACGGGTGGACATGCTGCATTTGTGCGATCGCCCCATCGGTCAACTCTCTGGCGGTCAGCAGCAGCGCGTGTTTCTCGCTCGTGCCCTGGCCCAGGATGCCGACCTGCTGCTGCTCGACGAACCGTTTACTGGCATCGACAAAAAGACCGAAGCTCTAATGCTGGCGATCTTTGCCGAACTCCAGGCCGAGGGCAAAACTTTAGTGGTGTGTAGCCATGAGTGGGGCGAGGCCCTGCACCGCTACGATCGCTTACTGCTGCTCAATCGGCAGCTGCTAGCCGACGACACCCCCCAGGCGGTGATGACCTTCGACAATATTCAGCGGGCCTACGGTCAGGGACCAGAACCCAGTGGGGCGATCGCATCCTATGCCGATTTCTTCTGCTGATGGTGTGGCCTTGGGCGAATTGCTCAAAGCGACTGCTGGAGAATAGTTTCCCCAACGGTGGGCAGTGCCCACCCTACAGTGGCTACAGTTGCTGAATTAAAGCTGGCATCCTTTCCAAGAATCTTCTAAGGCGTCTGCTGTCTCAGGGTAGCGACCACAGGGTAGTGGTCAGACCCGCCGCGATCGCCCACCTTAGCGCTCACCGATTGCAGGTCGGAGGTGTGCCACACATAGTCAACGCGCTGTAGAGGCCAGGGCATAGCTCCCACCCGCAGCGTATGGCCCCACCCCCATCCGACTTGCTGAAAACTGTCGGTCAGCACCGATCGCAGCTGGGCGTGGGTCTGGGAAGTATCGGTCATGTTGCAGTCGCACAAGACTATCGTGGGGCGATCGCGGCTCTGCACCGCCTGCTTTAACTGTTCTACCTCAGCGGCCCGGCGGGTGTAACGCTCTTGGGTCTGTCCGACAAATTCGCCCAGCGGAAACAGCGGCATATTATTGGGGGCTAGGTGGGCCACGATGACGGTCAGCGGTATTCCCTCTAGGTCAATAACGCTTTGCAGACCGCGTTCAAATGGTGGATCGGGAAACTGCTCGGAGGCGACGATGGGCAAGCGGCTCACCAAGCCAACGGTATGGTAGTTATCCGACTGATGAAAAAGGGTGTACGGATAGTTCGGCAAAGCTGCTGTTAACGCCGCAACATTCGGAAGGCGAACTTCCTGAAAGCCAACAACATCGGGATCAGCCGCTCGAATAGATTGGGCTATCTGGGCATAGTTTTCATTGCTCCACAACAGGTTGAAGCTCATGACCTTAATGCTGGCTGGGGCGCTGCAACGGGCGTGGCCACCGGCAAAAACAGTGGACCAAATAGCCCCACAAACAGGGCGATAGGAAGGGCCAGCCCCAGCAGTAACCCGCGCAGCCGCAGCCAAATGCCCAGGGGCAGCAATAGAACAACGGGCACAAATATTGCAGTGGACGGGATAGTTAGGACAATTTTTTGAAGGCATCATCGACAGCGTCCCAGAGGGTATCGAAAGCGCTGAGCGTCTTGCGAAGATGGTGTTTTAGCCGAGCCCAGAATTTTTCA
>JAHHHQ010000013.1 GCA_019359285.1 Nodosilinea sp. WJT8-NPBG4 | reverse complement strand
TCTTTGCCAAGCTCAAGCAGTATCGAGCGATTGCGACCCGCTACGACAAGTTAGCCGAGACGTTTCTCAGTGCGATTTATATGGCAGCTGTCGTCATCTGGCTTAATTGATTACACGCCCTAGTGCTAGTGCTAGTCATAGGAATGTCTCCGAATATTGATTGGAAGTGGGAGCCAACTAAACCTGCTGGTTCCCTGCTTCATCAACTAGTCGAATAGGAGGCGGTGAGATCGACAGGCAGAACCACTTTTTTGAGGAAAATTGAAAAGATCTGTCTTTACTGAGCAGGTGGCAGGCCGGTCAACACTACTAAAGGGCGAATTTCTACGGTGCCTTTGTGCGCAGAAGGAATGCGGCCTGCGATCGCGATCGCATCGTCCAAATCTTCTGCCTCAATCAGAAAATAACCGCCGAGCTGTTCTCGGGTTTCGGCAAAGGGGCCGTCGGTTACCAAGCGCTTGCCGTCGCGCATTCGCACACTGGTAGCTGTGGCCACCGATTGCAGGGGCGATGCCCCTAAATACTGTCCCTTAGCCTGGAGCTCCTGGGTCAGTTTGACTGAGTCCTGGTAGCAGCGCTCCTGCTCGCCTTCAGCCCAGACGTTTTCGTCGCTGTAAATCAGCAGCATATATTTCATGGTTTAGCTCCCAAAGTTGACGGCTTGCGATCGGCGGCGTTGCTCAACACCAGTATGGTTTGTCCCCCGCCCCCCAATTCTGGGGAAGATAGAGTCTCCAAGTCCCCCAATTCTGGGGGACTTAGGAGGCCATGCAGAGTCTAAAGGTTTTGCCGGTTCATCCTTTATTTAAGAACGCCCAATCGACTACTGCCGCCAGTAGTGGGCGGTCATAAACTGATGCCAATTCCCCTCTGTGAGAATCTGTGATGTCATAATCCGGTGGTCATCGCTGACAAATTTAATGATGTCTTTGTACGGAGCCATCGAGTTTTGACTAAAATCAGGCCCTTCAGTTTCTAGGGTGAGAGTCTGTTTAGCCTCATCTAGAGAGCCGTTGTAAACCCACATGTGGGTCATCATAGAACCGACAAAAGTGCCGGTATAGCGCTGGGTGTCGGGGTCATAACCCAGGGTCATGAGGGTGTTGCCAGTGCCACCGTCGGGCATTTCGCCTTCGCCTTCGGCTACCACCCAAATCCCGCCCAGGGTGCGAACCACCTCTGTACCGCGAGTCTTGGAAGGGGGTTGATCTGGCCCCATGCTGCATTCACATTCGCTGACCCATTTGCCAACTAGCCGGTCGAGCCACTGGTGTTCTGCCTGCGGTTCAATGTGCATAATGTCTCTCCAATTTTTTCTGTACAAAGTTGAAGTAGCCAGTGGGTTGGAAATAGGTTTGGGCAAAATGGCCTTAACCTTGCTCCCACCCGTTTGTCAAAGGCGTTAGCCATAGGTCGGTCGCTGCGGCCAGCCCGCAGGCGAATCTTCAAAGTCTTGCTGCCGACCGTAGGGGGTGAGATCGAGCAGGCTGTAGGCATCGGTCAGACCTTCGCAGCCGCGAGCATAGGTCGAGTAGGTGTGAAAAACCTCGTCGTCGATGCGAAAGAACACGCTCATGCCGTGGCTTTCGCCCTGCATAAAGTGCTGTTCCTGGTCCTCTTGGTCGCGGTAGTTGTACTGCACCGGGGCCACCGCTGCATCTAGGGTGACGTGAAAATCGTAGTTAAAGTCGCTGCCAAAGGAAGAAACCCAGGGCAAAGCCCACCCTTGGCGAGCTTTGTATTGCTCAAGCTTGGCTAGCGGAGCGCGGGATATGAGTACGAAGGTGGTGTCGCGATCGCCCAACAAGCTCAGATCGCCGAGGGCATTGACCAGGCCGGTGCAGCCCGTGCAGCCGTTCTCCCACTCGGGGTCAAACATAAAGTGATAGACCAGCAGTTGGTGGCGACCCTTAAACAGATCGAGCAGGCTGGTCTCACCCTTAGGCCCTTCAAATGTGTAGGCTTTCTCTAGCTTGACCATGGGCAGGCGGCGGCGCTTGGCATTGACGCGATCGCGCTGTTTAGTCAGCGCTTTTTCGTCCGCTAAAAGTGCTTTTCGTTCCGCCAGCCAGGTGTCGGCCGACACCACAGGCGGATGGGCAAGAGTAGTGGTAGTCATAGCGATTTCTCCGTAAGTTTCCAAGAGGGAATTTCTAGGTTGGTAGGTTGGGTAGAGTGCAAGCGGAACCCAATGGCGGTAGGTGTTGTTGGGTTGAAATGTGTTTCACCCAACCTACGCAAGGCTTGATTTGCACTCAGTGCAGGTTGGTCTGGAGGCTTTGGCTTTGGTTAACCTGGGCATTAATCCCCTCATCCGCTGGGCGAATCTCAAAGGGGCCGCCGCGCACTCCGGGATGGTGCGACATCAGCTGAATGGCGTGGTTGAGATCGCGGGCCTCTAGCATCAAGATGCCGCCGATCTGCTCCTTGGTTTCGGCAAAGGGGCCATCGGTGACGACAACTTGGCCGTTTTGGTACCGCAGCGTCGCCGCATTGCGAATACTTTGCAGCGCTTCTCCGCCGAGGAAGTGGCCACCTCGCTGCAGTTCGTCGTCGTAGGCAAAACAGTTGGCCATTAGCTCCCCCTGTTCGTCTTCAGAAAGCTCATCCCACTGCGTTTCGTCGAAGTAGCCTAGACAGATGAATTTCATGATTGCCTCCAAAATTGGGTCTAATGCCAAATCCTGCCTGCGCCTTCGGCATAGCGGGTCGGCAGCAAGGTGATTGACTGTGGATTTGGCCTGAACTTGTCACCTTTGTGGATTGGTCGTTTGGCTGGAGGGCAGATCGACAGGAGTGTAAAAGTTTTTTCTAAGTTTTTTGGGATGTCCGACTACGGGGCTAAATCAACCGTTGAACGGAAGGCTTAAGGAATGAGGGCCGAAGGTTAGACGAATTTCTGTCTCTATTTGACAACGCTAGTCAGACCAGTTCGCGCAGGCGGCTTTCGAGAAACCGGCGCTCGGGTTCTTGCTTGACCAGATCGAGCGCTCGCTGATAAGACGCCTTGGCTTCAGCAGTTTCTCCCAGCTGGCGGCAGAGGTCGGCTCGGGCCGCATGGGCCAGGTGATAGTGGGCTAGATCGCCCTCGGCGAGAATCTCATCTAGCAGTTGCAGGCCTGCCTGGGGGCCATCGCGCATCGCCACTGCCACGGCTCGGTTGAGGTGGATGACGGGGGTCGGTTCGATTTGGACCAGCAGACTGTATAACCCGACAATCTGCGCCCAGTCGGTTGCGGCTGGCTGGGGAGCTTCGGCGTGGACGGCGGCGATCGCCGCCTGGATCCCATAAGGCCCTGCCTGTCCTGAGGATAGGGCCTGCTGCACCAGCGATCGCCCCTCAGCAATCTGCGCCTGGTTCCACAAGGCGCGATTTTGATCGTCTAAGAGAATCAGATCGCCTGTGGTAGAGGTGCGGGCCTGACGCCGCGACTCTTGCAGCAGCATCAACGCCAGCAGCCCCATCACCTCGGGGTCGGGCAGCAGTTCTAGCACCAGTCGCCCCAGCCGAATCGCTTCGCCTGAGAGATCGGCCCGCGTCAGCGATGGGCCAGAGGAGGCCGCATACCCCTCGTTAAATACGAGATAGATCACCTGGAGTACGGTATCTAGGCGATCGGGCAGGTCCTCCAGGGCGGGCACTTGGTAGGGAATGCCCGCCGCACGGATCTTGGCTTTGGCCCGCACAATGCGCTGGGCTAGGGTTGGTGGAGCCAGCAAAAAGGCGCTGGCAATTTCCTCGGTTTTAAGACCGCAGACCTCTCGCAAGGTGAGGGCCACCTGGGCATCTTGGGGCAGGGCCGGGTGGCAGCAGGTAAAAATCAGCCGCAGGCGATCGTCCTCAAGATCATCGTCGGGCAGGCCGGTTTGGGCATCGAGCTGCTGGGCTAGCTCGGCCAACGACGCGTCAAAGCGGGTGCGGCGGCGCAAATTATCGATCGCCCTAAAGCGACCCACCGACACCAGCCACGGCCTTGGTTTGGCTGGCACCCCATCTCGCGGCCACTGGGCCATAGCCACGGCGAAGGCGTCGTGCAGCGCTTCTTCGGCCAGGTCAAAATCTCCCAGTAGGCGAATCAGCGTGGCAAAAACCCGACGCGACTCAGCCCGATAGATAGCATCTACTTGCCTCTGTATTTGGGGGGGGTCGTTCATGGTTAGCGCTCCTGCCAGCAAGGTCGGTCAGCTAAATTCATTTTAATGTAGTGCAATTGTACTGCTGACTAGCCAATTTGAGCGTTAATTTTAGCCATTCAACAGTCAAGAAAGCCTGACTCAGTTGCCATCTTGTGCCAGAGCATTGCCCTATATACTCTTTGGACAAATGGGGGTTAGATTTAAAGTAAATTTCATTTGAAAATGTTTTGAAATTGAGCTATGCTCCAGAGATGAATTTTTAGGAATGGTTCTGGAGCTGCCCTCTAGCCCTTTGCTGATTGGGCAACTCGCTTGGAGCATAGGCTGGATGGCCAGCACTAATCCCCAGCAGAGCTAGTCAAAACCTAGGACCTGCAATCTTTTCCTAAAGGCATCTGCAGCTCGGATTTTTCACAAATCCTCACATAGGAGTCACTCAATGTTGGGACAACTGGATAGTTTAGCGGGTCTGCCAGGCCTGCCGGTGGCTTCTCGGTTGCAGGGCCTTTCGTTGGAGCAGCTACGGCGGCTGCCGGTATCTGGGTCTAGCCATTTTGGGCGGCGCGGCTATTTGCCCGCTGCCAGCGATCGCCTCTGGCTGCTCAAATCAGGGGCGGTGCGCACCCTAACCTACTTAGAAGATGGCACCGCGATCGCCCTGGGCCTCTGGAGTGCGGGTGACGTCGTGGGAAAATTCCTCTCCAATGCGGAGCCCTATTTAATTGAAGCCGTCAACGACGTTGAGGCGGTTTGCATTTCCCTATCTGACTGGCAGCCGCCGGTGGACGTGATCACCAGCTACCTAAAGCACGCCGAAGCGCTCATGGTGGTGCGCACCCACCGCCGAGCTGAGGCCGTCTTGCTCGGGCTGTTGCAGTGGCTGGCCAACCGCTTTGGGCTACAGCTTGAGCGCGGTTGCTTAATTGATCTCAAAATCACCCACCAAGACCTGGCCGACTTTAGCGGCCTCAGCCGGGTAACGGTGACTCGCCTGCTGCGCCATTTTGAAGAGCAAGGGCTGATTTACCGGCGATCGCGCCAGCTGATTTTGGCGGAATCTAGCGACCACTGGCACTACGAAATTTAGCCAGGGCCAAGGTAAGAATGTGGCAAACGCGCCCGCTACTGCTGTAGTGACGGGCAGGGCATAGAGTCTTATAACCTAATCCACAAGGCATAAAATTAAAAATCAATCACGATCTAATCGCAGATTGAATCGAACTGCTGTAGACTTTAGCCTAAGCTGGTCAGGTTTGGCCCGCCAGCTTTGCTGCCTGTTCTGACTCTCTACCGCGTTAATGACTCAGTCTCCTCAAGCAATTGATAACTCGACCACGGGCGATCGCTCTCAGGACACCATCGCGCCTGCCCCTAGCCCCACCCCGCCCCAAAGGTCTGGCTCGCGCACCCGCGATCACTTGGCCAACGAGCGCACCTACCTAGCGTGGATGCGTACCGCGATCGCCCTGATTGGTTTCGGCGTTCTGATTGCTCGCCTACGCTATCTGGTCTCGCCCGATGTGCCCGGCACCGGCCAGGGCTGGCTGGTGGGGCTAGGCCTATCTTCCATTGGTCTGGTTACCGTGCTGTTGTCGACCTGGCACTACTTTGCGGTACTCAAGGCCATTGAAAGCAACACCTACGAACCCAACAGCCGCTGGGTAATTCTTTTTAGTTTGGTGGTCACGCTGCTGGGTGCGGGGGTGCTGTACGTACTGTTTTCAGCGCCAGCGACAGTGAAGGGATTTCCTATGGTTTAGGGGTAAGGGGCGGGAAGTAGGGGGTTGAGGCCGCTGATCTGAAGCGCGAGTTCAAAATTCAAACTTGACCGACCTACTTACCCATCCGCTCCCTACCCATCCACCCATCCACCCCCTACCCATCCACCCACATCAGGAGTCCGTCACCCTTGGTCGATCTCAATAACACCGGCGATCGCGCCGCTAGGCCAGTCACTGCTTCCCCATTGGGGAGCGGGGCTACCCTAGCGGCATGGATTTTGCTGGCGCTGCTGGCTCTGGCTCTGGTAGCTAGCTTTTGGGTGGTCATTCCCGCTGGCGAGCGTGGCGTGTGGATGCGCTTTGGCCAAGTGCAGGAGGAGATTCTTGCTGAGGGGCTGCACTTTTTGCTGCCTCTTGTCGACTCGGTAGAGACCCTCAGCACTCGAGTGCAAAAGCAGGAAATCGCTACTGAAGCGGCGTCAAAAGACTTGCAGGATGTATTTAGCGATGTGGCTCTCAACTGGCACATTCTGCCTGATAAGGCCAACGTGGTGTATCGGCAAATTGGCGATGAACCTGCGGTGGTGCGCTCTATCGTTAACCCCGCGATCGAAGAGATAATCAAGGCTGTAATGGCCCACTACACTGCTGAAGAGGTGATTACCCAACGCGACCAGGTGAAGGCCGAGGTAGATGCAGGGCTGCGATCGCGCCTAGCCCCCTACAACCTGGCCGTTGATGATGTATCACTCACTACCATTCACTTTTCGCAGCAGTTTCGCGAGGCGGTAGAGGCCAAGCAAATTGCCGTACAAGAGGCCAAACAGGCAGAATTTGTTGCTAAAAAAGCCCTACGCCAGGCCGAAATCGAAATCAATTTAGCCAGGGGAACCGCCGAAGCCCACAAAATTTTGCTGGAAACCTTAACCCCCAGCGTGCTGAGGTATGAAGCCCTGCAAAAGTGGGATGGGCGGTTGCCCATGATCAGCGGCGAAGGAACGAGCACCGTGATTGAATTGGATGATTTGTTGCCGAGTAAAGAGTAGTAGAGAAAATTTTGAGTTCTCAGTTTTGAATACTGAATTCTCTTCGTGTGATAGACACTCAAAACTCAACATTTAAAGCTCAACACTAGGATCTTCCTCTCCGCTACTTTTATTGCCGAAGGCTCAAACCGCCACCTTCTCCCGCTCCACCAAAATCTCTTCGAAGGCTTTAGAAATGCGGGTGCGAAATCGCTTTTGATGGCGCAGCAAGATCACCGGCTGAGTCATCTCGTAGGTATGCTGAGGTGCATCAGTATGATCTACAAGTTCGATCGCTTTTAGGGTGCCAAGCTTCAGTTCCGATCGCACAATTGATCGGGGTAAAGCCGCTGCCCCGATGCCCCCCTCGACCACGGCTTTAATCATTTCACTGGTGGTGAGAATGAGCGCTATTTCTAAGGTGCTGGGGTCAACACCCCAACCCTGGAGCGATTGCTCAAACATATAGCGAGAGCCCGATCCGGGTTCCCGCATGATCCAGGCCGTGTCGGTAATTTCGGCGAGAGAAATGCGATCGCGCCCAAACCAGGCGTGACTTTGGCCGACCACAATAGCCACCACATCTTGACCAATCATCGATACCGACAGGTTTTGGCTGAGGGAGGCCTTTACCTCTCCGGTGACTAGCCCTAGGTCAAACAAACCGCTCACGGTACCGCTGACAATTTCCTCTGCATTGGCAATGGTGCAATTGATCGAAATACCGGGGTACTGCTGCTTAAAGTGACTAATTTTATGGGGCAGCCAGTAGTTGCCCACGGTAAGGCTGCTGCCGACCTTTAGGCCGCCCCGTTGAAGATCGTTTAGCTCGCGCAAACCCTGGGCGGTTAGCGCCACCTGGTCCAGAATTTTTTGGGCCTCAATCTGAAGCATTTCGCCAGCATCGGTCAGCTCAATATGTCTGCCAATGCGGTGAAATAGCTTTACTCCATACTCTTCTTCTAGGGTTTGAATAGATGCGCTCACCGCAGGCTGAGTAATGTAGAGGGAGTCGGCCGCTCGGGTGAAGTGTAAATGTTCGGCCACCGCTAAAAAAACTCTGAGTTGCTCAAGCTTCATAGGAGCTAATTTTGTGATGGCTGAACAGTCAAAAAAACCTGCTCAATTATTGCATAAATTCTATTTATCAAACTCACAAAAAAGAGTGTTTGCTTCCCTTGTTTATCCAACCTAAGGTAAGGGTCAATTGGCAAAGTTTGTTGACTCCCTTGATGAGGTGCTGCGATCGTGACCGACTTACTGACCACCCTGGGGCGTAGCTCCATGGCGTTTGCCGCCACCAACCTCGACGACATCGTCATTTTGATGCTGTTTTTCTCCCAGGTCGGGGTAGCCCTAAGCAAGCGCCACATTGTGGCGGGGCAGTATGTTGGTTTTGCGGGCCTGGTGGCTCTGAGCCTGCCAGGTTTTTTTGGCAGTTTGCTCTTCCCCCGGCCCTGGATTGGGCTGCTGGGGGTCGTGCCCATCGCCATTGGTTTGAGCCAGCTGCCGTCGGTTGTAACCGATGAGGCGAGTGGCGAAGATACCGGTGAGGTGCTGCTAGCGCCAACCAGCGGCGGGTCTAGCTGGCTGTCGCCCCAGACCACTAGCGTGGCGGCCATTACCATGGCCAACGGTGGCGACAATGTGGGCATTTACATGCCCATGTTTGCCAGCAGCGACGGCCTGGCACTGGGGGTAACGCTGGCGGTGTTTTTTGGGCTGGTTGGGGTGTGGTGCTTTGTGGCTTACCAGCTGACCCAGGTGGACGCGATCGCGGCTCTGCTCACCCGCTATGGGTCTCAGGTCGTGCCCTTTGTGCTGATGGCTCTGGGTGGGCTGATTTTGGTCGATAGCCACACCCTGGAATATCGGGGGTTAACGGCTTTGGCCCTCACTCTGATCGGCATCTGCGTGATTCATCTGCTGCGGACGGCGATGCGGCTCTCTGCGGTTGCCGTAGGTCAACCGATGCCCGCCGCCCAGAGAATGGACGGGTAGCGTTTTTGCCCCTATGCCCTCGTTCCTGCAAATTCTGACTCAGGCCACAGTTCACACCGTGATTCCGGCGGGAGTCGCATTTGTAGCCACCAACCTAGACGACTTTGTCCTACTTATGGTGTTCTTTTCTCAGGTGCCTAGCCGCTTCTCCCACCGCCAGATTTTTTGGGGTCGCTACCTTGGCTTTGCCGCCCTGGTTGTCCTTAGCCTGCCCGGTTTCTTTGGCGGTCTGGTGTTGCCCAAGGCCTACGTGGGGCTGCTAGGCCTGGTGCCCATTGCCATCGGCCTCAGGCAGCTGCTCAAACGAGAAGACGATGCCCCAGGGCAGTTTGTGCTTCCCGAGCTGCCCCTGTTAAATGGCCAGGTAGCGGCGATCGCAGGCATTACCTTGGCCAACGGTGGCGACAACATCGGCATTTATGTGTCGCTGTTTGCGAGCCAAACTTGGGCTGAGCTAGGCCTTACCCTGCTGGTGTTTGGGGTGCTGGTTGCCCTCTGGTACTGGCTGGCTCGGGGGTTGGTTGGCCAGCCCGGGGTGCGTAAGCGCCTGACCGCCGTCGGTCACCGCCTGATGCCCCTGGTGTTGATTGGTTTAGGCCTGTTCATCTTGGTCGACAGCGGCACCTACCGCTTGATCGGCCTCTAGCTTTCACTCTAAAAGGAGACTTTTCCTATGATTCGCACAATCAAAAATGCTCTGAGCTTTCTACTGTTCGCCGGAATTTTGCTGGTGCTCGTCGGCGTAGCTCGCCCGGCCTTTGCCGACCCTATTGCCCAAAAAAGCTCTCAATATGCCGAAATCACCCAGGCGCTAACCGACCTGCAACAGCTGCAATCCAACCCCGAAGCTGACCTTCAAGCGGAAGGTTACACAGAAGCCTCGCTCACTCAAAAACTCTCCGATCTGCGTTTTCAAAAGTACATTCAGGACACCAGCGAAGACTGGGGCATTTGCAGCAACACCACCGCTGCCACCGTCGGCGTCTATGGCTATGACCCCGACCACAAAAATGTCACCCCTGAGATTGCCTACCTAGGCGCAGGTCAAACCACCGACGACGACTGGGCTTGTACCGGCGTGTTTTTGCCCAGCGATGCCTCAGTGACTGGTATTGATCTGGGCGGTGAGGGGGCGATCGCCTCCCTCGTCGACGGCACCCGCCTCACCATCAGCGAAAACCCCATCACCGGTGCGATTGAGTTTGACGCTCCTATCTACAAGGTGCTGAAAGCGGCCGACACCACCCTGCCTCTGCCCGAATTCACCCTGGCCGACGTGGCAACCCAGGTAGCGACAGCTCCGGTCGACTAGGAAGTTGGGAGTGGGGAGTAAGGAGTAAGGGGTAGGGAGTGGGAAATTCAAAGTTCAAAATTTTGCCTTTCTAATTTTGAATTTTGCATTCCTCCTACCCCCACCCATCTGTCTCCCTCTCCCTCCCTGACGGGAAAACTAAGCATAAATAAACCTATAAAAATGCCTACGATGAAAATTCCTCTTCCTCCCAAGCGCCCCAGACAGGCTCCCAAGAAGGCCATTGACTGGCAGCCCATTCTCAACCAAATGCAGCCAGCCGACGGGCATAAATTGCCCATCTACCCCGGCAACCTTGAGGCAGCGTTGCTAAACCACGCGGGCATGACCCACCATCCCAAGGGGGAGGCAACCTTTCAGCTGGCCCGAGAAATTGCCCGTCTTACCACCTGCTGCGATCCAGAAATCACCTACTGGTTTTCGTGCCTAGTCGAGCTAGTAGACGATGGCGTTGGGTGAGTTCTCCAGAGTGCGGGAATTACAGTGGATGGCAAAAATTTGGCTGTTGTACAAAGCGATATAGGGGCTGTCAAAATCAATTGGTAATTCCTAGGCAACATCCACAGAACCTTTCTGCCGCAGTAATTACCGGATTAATCACGCCCTTTCGGTGGCTCTTATCTAAGGCCGTTCACATCATCGGCCGTTTTTCCCTAGGGAGCACTAGAACGGGAGCAGACAGGGGTTCAGGTCAATAGACAGGCGGTCGAAAGACACTGGTCAAGTGGGGTGTTACGCTCACATATGGCCCATCAGCGCCTCAACGCCAGCATGCTCGACCTGTTGCTCATGGCCAGCTTAGGATTTTTAGGCAGTTTTGGCCACTGCCTGGGTATGTGCGGCCCCATTACCGTAGCCTTTTCGCTGTCTCAGCCGGCTGCTGAGCGCGATCGCTGGCAGCAGGTTGGGTTTCACCTGCTGCTCAACCTGGGGCGGCTGGTTAGCTACGCCCTAGTGGGTCTCATGATTGGGGCGCTGGGGTCGGTGCTGGTGGCCAGCGGGCAAATGGCTGGCATCGGCAGCCCCCTGCGGCGGGGGGTGGCCCTAGTGACCGGGCTGCTGCTGATCTGGTTTGGGCTAGCGCAGGTTAGCCCTGGCCAGGTGCCCCAAGTGCCGCTTCTCAACCCCATGGCCCAGGCTAGCTGGCACAGTCGGCTGAGTCGCGCCATGCAGGCCCTTTCTCTCAATCCCCAGCGATGGACACCGCTGCTGCTGGGGTTAGCCTGGGGGCTAATGCCCTGCGGGTTTTTGTACGCGGCTCAGCTAAAGGCAGCAGAGACCACCAACCTCTGGCGGGGCGGGGCTACCATGCTGGCCTTTGGGGTGGGCACCCTGCCGATGATGCTTGGCGTCGGGGTATCGACGGCCTGGGTCAGCGCCGATCGCCGAGGACAGCTGTTTCGCCTGGGCGGTTGGATTACTTTCCTGATCGGTATTTTGACCTTGCTCCGGGGCAGCGACATGATCGATTTCACCGGCCACGGGGCGCTGGTGTTGCTGCTGCTGGCGCTGATCGCTCGCCCCCTCAGCCGGCTTTGGCCAGATTTGCTGGTCTATCGTCGCACTCTGGGAGTGGGGGCTTTTGTGCTCTCTGTGGCCCATGTCGCCCATATGGTCACCATGGGGTGGAATTTGGCCGCTTTGCCGTTTCTCTTGCCAACTCTGCAAGTAGGCGGCTGGACGGGCATCGTCGCCTTGGGATTGATGGTGCCCCTGGCCCTGACCAGCTTCAATCGGGCGCAAACTCGCTTGGGCCACTACTGGCGACGGCTCCATCTGCTCAGCATCCCCATTTGCGTTTTAGCTGTGACCCATACGTTGCTCTTGGGTTCGAGCTATTTGGGTGGGTTTGAGCGCTCTACCCGCCACTGGTTGGCAGCCCTGGCCCTGGTGGTGTTAGCGTTACTGGCGCTGCTGTTGCGCTGGCGGCGGTTTTGGTCGCTGTTGTCTCTGGAGAAGTACTATGCGCCCGCCAAGTCTTAGCCTGCTGGCCGGGTTATTGATCGGCAGCCTGGCCGTGCTGCCTGCCCAGGCTCACAAGACCGCAGTATCGGGCGATGTCGCGGGCACCTGGCACCTTGAACCCAACCACAGCCCCAAAGCCGGAGAACCAGCGCGAGTGTGGGTGGCCCTCACCCAGCAGGGGGGACAGGTTATTTCTTTAGAGCAGTGTGACTGCACCCTCGCCGTCTATGCCACCAACCAGCCCGGTGCCGCGCCGGTTGTGCAACCCACCCTACAAGCCATGTCGCCCGAGCGGTTTCAAGACATTCCTGGGGCCGACATCACGTTTCCTGCCCTGGGCGAATACCGCATGGTGCTTACCGGTCGCCCCCAGGCTGATGCCACCTTTGCCCCTTTTGAACTCAGCTATACCACCGTTGTTGCTGGGGGTACCCGTAGCTCTACCCCAGCCCCAGCCCCGAATCAGGAGGCTGCGCCTGAAGTGCGCCGTTCCCCTATCTGGATTGTCGGCGGAGTGGGCGGAGTGGTGGTTGCGATCGCATCCCTAGCAGCGCTATTCAACAAAGGAAAATCGCTGCGCTGATCGTTCTAAATGGTGTCGCCCCAGGGTTCTAACGGGGCTGCTGAGGTTGTCTTTCAGCTAGCGATTGACCAGCGCCCAACGGTGTCGAAAGGCCACAACTTGCTCATTTAGAGTCTCCATATCAATCAAAAAAGCGTCATGACCGTGGGGAGAATAGAGCCAGCCGAGCTGGGCCTGGGGCATCAGTTCCGCTAGTTCTTGCTGCTCGGCGGGGTGGTAGAGCAGGTCAGAGTCGATAGACACCACCAAGGTGGGCTGGTGAATGCTGCCCAGGGCAGCTTGGTAGCGGCGATCGGTATCTTGCCCCGGATAGACAGCCCCAACATCGTGGCGATCCATAGCGTTGGTGAGGGCAACGTAGGTGTTGGCGTCGAAGCGCTTCACCAGCTTGTGGCCCTGGTGCTGGAGATATTGAGCGACAGCGTAGGGAGTGGAGGAGTGAGAGGTGGGTTGGGTTGGTGGGTTGCGACCAAAGCGGTGATGAAAGCTGACCCAAGAGCGATAGGTGCTCATGGCAATCATGCGCGCCACAGCCAGACCCTGGGCCGGTGGGTTATCAGGAGAGTAGTGACCGCCCTGCCAGAGGGGATCTGTGTAAATGGCTTGACGCTGGGCTTCACTCAGGCCAATGCACCAGGGAGAATGGCGGCCTGGAGCGGCAATGACGGCCAGGCTGCCCACGCGATCGCCATACTGCAAGCCCCACTCCAAGGCCTGCATGCCGCCGAGGGAACCGCCTATGACTAAGCGTAGAGACTTTACCCCCAACCCTTCGAGCAGCTTGGCCTGCACATGCACCATATCTCGCACGGTGATGGCGGGAAAGTTTGCACCATAGGGCTGCCCTGTAGCTGGGTCAAGGCTCGTGGGACCAGTGGTGCCGTAGCAGCTGCCTAAAATATTGCTGCAAATAACAAAGTCTTGGGTTGGATCGAGGGTGCGCCCCGGCCCTAGCAACGGTTGCCACCAGTCATCGACATCGGCAGTGCCGGTGAGGGCATGGCAGACCAGCACGGCATTGTCTGCGCGATCGCTCAGCTCTCCCCAGGTGCGATAGGCCACCTGCACCTGGGAAAGGATGCCGCCCAGCTCTAGCTCTAAGGGATCGGGGAGGGCGTAAAGCTGGGTATGGGGGGAGACCAGGTGGAGGTAGGACATGGGGTAAGGGGTGAGGGGTAGGGGGTGGATGGGTAGGGGGTAGGGGTTTGCTCAATTACTCCCCACTCTCTACCCCCTACTCCTCACAGCGCTGCAAACGCTTGGACAAAGTCTTCCTTAATGTCCTCAATGTGCTCAATGCCCACTGACACGCGCACTAGGTCGGGGGAAACTCCGGCCGACTGTTGCTCCGTTTCGCTGAGCTGCTGGTGGGTGGTGCTGGCGGGGTGAATGACCAGGGTTTTTGCGTCGCCGACGTTGGCGAGGTGGCTGGCGAGTTTAACGTAGTTGATGAATTTGCGGCCCGCTTCCAACCCGCCTTTGATGCCAAAGTTGAGCACGCCGCCGAAGCCGTTTTGCAGGTACTTAGTGGCGCGATCGTGGTAAGGGTGCTCGGGCAGCCCCAGATAGTTGACCCACTCTACTTGGGGCTGGTCTTTCAGCCAGTGGGCCAGGGCCAGGGCATTGCTGACGTGGCGATCGACCCGCAGAGACAGCGTTTCTAGCCCTTGCAGCAGCAAAAAGGCGTTAAAGGGGCTGAGGGCGGGGCCTAGATCGCGCAGCCCCTCAACCCGCGCCCGAATGATGAAAGCGATATTCCCAAAAGGGCCATCGGGGCCAAAGGTATCGGAGAAATTTAGCCCGTGGTAGCCCGGCGATGGCTCAGTAAACAGCGGAAACTTACCGTTGCGCCAGTCAAATTTGCCTGAGTCAACAATCACGCCGCCAATGGAGGTGCCGTGGCCGCCAATCCACTTGGTGGCGCTTTGCACTACGATGTCGGCTCCGTGGTCGATGGGCCGCACCAAGTAGCCCGCTGCCCCAAAGGTATTATCGACAATCAAAGGAATCCCGTTTTCGTGGGCCACATGGGCCAAGGCAGCAAAGTCCGGCACGTTAAACTGCGGATTGCCAATGCTCTCCACGTAGAGGGCCTTGGTATTCTCATCGATCGCCTGCCGAAACAACTCCGCATCGTCGCCCTCCACAAACTTCACCCCAATGCCCAAGCGCAGCAGTGTGACTTTGAGCTGGTTGTAGGTGCCGCCGTAGAGGCAGCTGGTAGCGACAATGTTATCCCCCGCCTGGGCTAGGGTCGTGAGGGCAAGAAATTGGGCCGCCTGACCGCTAGCCGTAGCCAACGCTGCTACCCCACCTTCCAACGCCGCGATGCGCTTTTCAAACACATCGGTGGTGGGGTTCATGATGCGGGTATAGATGTTGCCAAACTCTTGCAGGGCAAACAGGCGTGCCCCGTGGTCGGCATCGTCAAAGGTGTAGGAGGTGGTTTGGTAAATGGGCACTGCGCGGGCGTTGGTGCCGGGGGCGGGTTCCTGGCCGGCGTGCACCTGTAGGGTTTCGTAGTGGTGAGGCATGGGGGTAAGGGGTGGATGGGTGGGAGGGTAGGGGGTGGATGGGTAAGGGTGGGTGGTAGAAAATAGTGAAAGTTTTGTTTGCGGAGCGTCTCCGTAGGAGAAATGCTTAGTGTTGAGTTTTGAATTCGTCCTGGACGACAAAAATTCAAAACCCAACATTCAATATTCAAAACTAGCTACCCCCACCCCTCACTCCTCACTTCCCTTTAGACGCTGATCAACTCACCTCGCAGAGCTGACAGATCGGCGACTTGATTGGGCGGCAGGTTGTTGAATAGCACGGTGCTGAGATAGCGTTCGCCGTTACTGGGCTGGATGGCGACGATGAGTTTGCCAGCGTTTTCCGGGCGCTGCCCAACTTGAATGGCGGCGGCTAGGGCAGCGCCGGCAGAAATGCCGGAGAGAATGCCTTCTTCTCGGGCTAGGCGGCGACCGTAGCTGACGGCGGTTTCGCTGTCGATCTGAATCACTTCGTCAATTAGATCAACGTTCAGTACTTCGGGGACAAAGCCTGCGCCAATGCCCTGGATTTTGTGGGGGCCAGGGGTACCGCCTGAGAGTACGTGGCTCTCGATGGGTTCCACGGCAATGGCTTGAAACCCTGGCTTGCGCTGCTTTAGCACCTCGGCTACGCCGGTGATGGTGCCGCCGGTGCCGACTCCGGCAATCAAAATATCGATCGCTCCCTCGGTATCGGCCCACAGTTCCTCAGCGGTGGTTTCTCGGTGGATTTTAGGATTGGCCGGGTTGCGAAACTGCTGAAGCATATGGGCATTGGGCAAAAACTCGACAATTTCTGCGGCCCGTCGAATGGCTCCGACCATGCCCTGGATGCCGGGGGTTAACTCTAGCTGCGCACCGTAAGCTTGCAACATCGCCCGCCGCTCTAGGCTCATGGTGTCGGGCATGGTCAGAATCAGCCGGTAGCCCTTGGCAGCGGCAACCAGGGCCAGGGCAATGCCGGTGTTACCAGAGGTAGGTTCTACCAAAATCGTGGACTCTGAGTTGATGAGACCCGCATCTTCGGCCGCCTGAATCATGCTGGCCCCGATGCGGTCTTTGACCGAGGCAGCGGGGTTGAAGCTCTCTAGTTTGAAGGCAATGTGGGCCACGGCTCCCTCAGACTGGGGAATGCGGTTGAGGCGCACCATGGGGGTGTGGCCGATGAGTTCGGTGATGTTGTTGGCGATGGGCATGAGGGTGAGGGGTAGGGGGTAGGGGGTGGATGGGTGAGGGGTAGGGGGTGGATGGGTGAAAGGCTTTGTAAGTCTTCAGGATCAAGGATCGTTTTACTCCTTACCCCTCACTCTCTACTCCTTACTGCCTAACAAATATGCATAGATTAAGTTCGCCAGAGGCTCAGTCGCGTTTTGGTGGCGTTGTGCAGATAAACCAGCAGCAGACTACCTAGCAACAGCGGCGCAACTAGGGCGATTACGACATAGCCGCGACCGTTGCTCCAGCGGTTTCTTAAGGGTTTATACAGAGGGTGGCTGGTAAAGGAAGTGGCGGGGTAGGAGGGCTGAATTTCGGCCTGGTTAAGCGAGAAGGAAGTCATGGCAAAAGTGGAGAGAGAAGAGAACAACGGAAAACTTTCTAGGAAAGATGCGGAGTAGGCTTGAAACCAAGGGTTGAGCCGATCGCTCTAGGGTTCCCCCTTTGGTATTTGGGTTTGCTGTACTCCGCAGCAGAGCCCCAGGTTGGGGGCGAGGAAAATCTAATGGCCCTGCGCTGCTTAGTAATGCCAGCCGTCGCCATCGGGGTTGCCTTTGCCCTGAATGACGAGGGGATATTTTTGCAGCTGACTGAGCCAGCACTGCACCGCATTGAGCGGGCCAGACAGCTCAACTTCTAGGGCCGTTGACTGAGCCGAACTGCTGATCGAAAGCGTGGTCGGCTGCCCGTTCAACGCAATGGCCCGCACCACAACCCGACAGCTTGTGGCCAGATCTTCGAGCAGCGTTTTAACGGAGAGCTGGGGAGAAGCGTAAATTCTGAGCCTGAGCTGAGTCTGGGAAGTTGTCATGGTGCGTAAACCAATAAAAACAACAGGTGAAAGTTTTGAGGAATTAGAAGTCAGAAGTCAGTTGTCTTGGGAGAAAAACGATGGGTGAGCGCGCCGGTCAGTTGGAGTAGGTGACGGTGCATCGGCGGAACGCTTTTTCGATGAGGACGATGCTCGCCCCAAGCGCACGGCGATCGGCCGTTTGGCCTGCTTGACACCGCTGAGCACCAGCAGCATGGCTACAGTGCCCACTACAGCGAGTTGCCAATAGCCCAGACCAATGGCGGTGCCGAGGGCTGCCGTGGCCCAAATCGCTGCTGCCGAGGTTAGCCCCTTAACTTTGCCCCGGTGGGACTGCTGCAAAATGAGCCCCGCCCCAATGAAGCCCACCCCGGTAGCAATGCCCTGGATAGTGCGGCTGAGGGCGTTCACGGAGGAATAGTCTTGGGGGATCTGAATGGGCAGCAGAATAAACAGCGTTGCCCCCAGGCTAATCACCATGTGGGTGCGAACCCCGGCAGAGCGGTTGGTGCCGGTCCACTGGCGCTCGAAGCCAATTAGCCCACCGATGACGACGGAAAGCCCGACCCGAAAGATCAGGTTAAGCCAGTCGTTGGCCTCAATGTAGCCAGCCTGAATCGCCAAAACACTGCCCCCGCCATTGCATACACCGAAAATCCGGTAGGTTTACCGGTGATTGATTTGTGTTTGATAACTATGGCATGACATCAAACAATTTTCAATCAGATTGCAAACACTTTTGGTTTCATGTACGATTCGGATGCGTTTGCCAAGAGCGCTACGAAGCTCTCCGCTAGTTTCTGGGTAAGCGCCTAAGTATTTGTGGAGCACTAATTGCCTGGAGGCACACCCATGCGTCGCTTCTTGTTTCCTACTGGAGAAAGCAGGCCATGACAGACCCTATTCGCCCGGTGAATGACGACTACAGCAGCGCCGGTCAACTCACCCCAGAGCAGATTCAGCAGGCCGCCCAACAGGGGTTTCGCGCGGTGCTGAATCTCAGGTCGCCCCACGAACCCGGTATCTTGTCCGACGAAGCTGAGCAGGCCGCCGCCGCTGGTTTGGGCTATGCCCAAGCCCCAGTGAGCCCAACCACACCGGAGGGCGAATCCCTAGATGCCGCCTTAGCCCCACTGAATGGGTTGCCCAAGCCGGTTCTGATTCACTGTCGGGGCGGCGGACGGGCGATGGCGGTGGCATTGATTGCGATCGCCACCCAGGGGCAGCTCTCCCGCGACGCATTTCTGAAGCAGGCCACCGCTCACGGGCTGGGGCCAGAGCAGCCGCAGATCCAGCAATTTTTGCGCGGCTACTATGGTGACCCCGTGCCTGACCAGCAGGAGGTCGTGTAGATGGTGGTTGCCAACGGTCAGGTCTCGACCCAGCCGCTCAAGGTCTTTGTGCTGGGCGGCGACGGGTTTTGTGGTTGGCCCACAGCCCTGCATTTGTCTAACTTGGGTCACGAGGTCGTCATTCTCGACAACCTTTCTCGCCGCAACATCGACAACGAGCTAGAGGTTAACTCCCTCACCCCGATTGCTCCCCTCGGAGTCCGACTGGCCACTTGGAAAACCCTCACCGGGCGCGACATTCCTTTTTATCGGGTTGATATTGCCCAGGACTACGACCAGCTTCTGGGTCTGATTCAGCAGTATCGCCCCGATGCGGTGGTGCACTTTGCCGAGCAGCGGGCCGCCCCCTACTCAATGAAATCGCCCCGTCACAAGCGCTACACCGTTGACAACAACCTCAACGCTACCCACAACCTGCTCTGCGCCATTGTCGAGTCGGGGCTCGATATCCACGTCACCCACCTTGGCACCATGGGGGTCTACGGCTACGGCACAGCGGGCATGAAAATTCCCGAGGGCTACCTGGATGTAGAAATTCCCACCGAAAGCGGGGAGCGCATTGCCCAACGGATTCTCTATCCGGCCAATCCGGGCAGCGTTTACCACATGACCAAAACCCAGGATCAGCTGTTCTTTTTCTACTACAACAAGAACGACGGCGTGCGCGTCACCGACCTGCACCAGGGCGTAGTCTGGGGCACCCACACCCGCGAAACTCGCCTCGACGAGCAACTGATCAACCGCTTTGACTACGATGGCGACTACGGCACCGTGCTGAATCGCTTTCTCATGCAGGCGGCGATCGGTTATCCCCTCACCGTCCACGGTACCGGCGGCCAAACCCGCGCCTTCATCCACATTCAAGACACCGTGCGCTGCATCCAGCTGGCGCTCGAAAACCCACCCAGCCCTGACGAACCGGTGAAAATCTTTAACCAGATGACCGAAACCCACCGGGTTCGCAACCTGGCCCAGCTGGTCAGCGACATCACCGGCGCCGAAATCACCTACCTCGACAACCCCCGCAAAGAAGCCGCCGAAAACGACCTCTTCGTCGAAAACCGCTGCTTCCTCGAACTGGGCCTAGAGCCCATCACTCTCAGTAAAGGGCTGCTGCTCGAAGTGACCGAAGTGGCGGAGAAGTATGCGGAGCGGTGCGATCGCAGCAAAATCCCCTCTACGTCGAAATGGGTGAAGGGGTAGATGGGTGGATGAGTAGATGAGTGGATGAGTGAAAACCAAGACTCAAATCTGGCCCAACTCCAAAACCCTAAATCCACTCCCGTACCCTTCTTACCCATCCACCCCCTACCCATCCACCCCCTACCCCTTACCCATTCACCCCTCACCCCCTACCCATCCACCCCCCGCCCCCCATGTCCCAAACTCTCCAAGCCGTGCTCAACGCCAACGATGCCTACGCCGCCGACTTTGGCGACAAAGGCAACCTACCCATGCCCCCCGGTCGGCACTTTGCGGTGCTCACCTGCATGGATGTCCGCCTTGACCCGGCCAAGTTTGCTGGGCTGAGCGAGGGCGATGCCCACGTCATTCGCAATGCTGGGGGGCGGGCCAGCGACGATGCCATTCGTTCTCTGGTAATTTCCTACAAATTGCTGGGGACTCGCGAGTGGTTTGTCATTCACCACAGCGACTGTGGCATGGAAACCTTCACCGATGCCGTGATTCGCGGCCTGCTGGCCAACAGCCTTGAAACCGCCAAGGTCGATGCCGACGGCTGGCACGATGTGGGCCAAGGTCCAGGCTCCGGTGCAGGCGACTTCATTAGCTGGCTCACCATTTCTGACCAGGCCAAAAGCGTGGCGGAAGATGTGGCCCGCATTCGCAATCACCCGCTGGTGCCCACTGAGATCCCTATCTATGGCTACATCTATGACGTGAAGACGGGGCGGTTGGTGGAGGTGCCGGCTGGGAAGTAGAGGGGTAAGGGGTAGGGGGTGGATGGGTGGGGAGTGAGGCTCAGCTCTAAAGTCTGAGCCCCAAGTCCTTAACCCCTCACATTGACAATTGATGAACACAAAGGAGACACGTTCAATGCTTAAGCAACTACAGCGCTGGAAAATTCAGCTGGTGGCTTTTTTGGCGGCGGTTTTAGCCGTGGCTGCTCTGCCGGGGCTGGTGCAGCCTGGGGTAGCGGCGACGACAATCGATTTCGTTACCCCTCAGTGGGTGGCGCAGCATTCTCGGGATGCCAGCTTGCGCATTCTCGATGTGCGCACTAACCCGCTCGACTACATCAGCAGCCACATTCCTGGGGCGGTGAACATTGCTGAGAACACCTTCCGAGGCCCCAACGGCCGTTTGCCGGTGCAGTTTTGGGAGCAGCAAAAGATTGAAGCGCTGTTTCAAGAAGCTGGAGTTAACAACGACAGCCAGGTGGTGATTTACTCCGAGGGCAACAGCGTGTTGGGCAGCACCCAGGTGGCTTACCTGCTGGAGCGGGGTAGCTTTGCCGATCGGGTTTCGGTGCTGGACGGTGGGTTCAAAGCTTACAAAGATGCCAGTTTGCCGGTGACGAAGGAATTTCCTGAGTATGCCAAGGGTAACTTTACCCTGACCGACAACAGCGATATTCGCGTGTCGCTCGATGAGGTGCGATCGATTGTGCGTGACCGTAGCGCCCGCGTTACCTTCATTGACCCGCGCCCGCCCGCGCTGTTTGCCGGCGAAGAAGATCTGTTCATTCGCAATGGCCACATTCCGGGGGCTAAAAACCTTCCCTGGCCCAGCTTTACGGCGGGCGAAGACAACTTCCACCAGCTTAAGTCCCTCAATGAGATTCGCGCGCTGCTGGCCCGTCGAGAAATTGCCCCCGAAGATGACATCATCGTGACCTGCAGCACCGGGCGTGAAGCGTCGCTCCAGTACGTGGTGCTGAAGCATCTGCTGGGCTATCCCAACGTGCGCTTATATGAGGGGGCTTGGACGGAGTATTCGGCCCAGACTGACCTGCCCGTTGCCACTGGGCGCGATCCGAATGTTTAATTGCACTCGTCAGTTGTAATATTGGTGGCCTTTGGCAGTTGTCTGTGGCAACGGCAAGGGCCACTTAACTTTGAAGGAGTCTATTGTTTTATGCTGTTACGCCTGTTGCTGGTTGCCAGTGTTCTCACCCCGCTCAGCCTGGGGGCGCATAGTTTTTGGTCAGTTACCCACGGGGCTGCTAGTAGCGACACCGTGGATCCGGTGGCCTCCTGCGCTCCCACCCAGCCTGAGGACGAGGACGAGGAGGCTGACGAAGACGAAGACGAAGATGGCAAAAAGCCGCGTCGCCCCACTCGGGGACGGTTCTCTTAATTTTTTAACTTGTCGCTGACTATGACCCCGATTATTAACCTGACCGGTCGGCAGGCGCCCCGATCGCAGTCTCTGTGGCTATATCTACTGCTGGCTGTGGTGGTGGCGATCGCCGCCGGTTTAATCAGCTTTGGCTGGCGGCAGAGCCTGCTGTTTTTGATCGGTACCCTGTTTGGCCTCACGCTTTACCACGCCAGTTTTGGCTTTGCGTCGTCCTATCGGCAACTGGTGGTGCAGGGTGACGGCCAGGGGGTGCTGGCGCAAGTGGTGATGCTGGCACTGGCGACGATGCTGTTTGCCCCTATTTTGATGGGAGAGCTAGGTCGGGGGGCTGTGGCTCCCGTCGCGCTCCAGGGAGCGATCGGGGCGCTGGTGTTTGGGGTGGGCATGCAGTTGGGCAGTGGCTGCGCCTGCGGCACGCTCTATACCATTGGCGGCGGTAGCTCAATGATGCTGTTTACTCTGCTGACCTTTGGCACCGGGTCGTTTTTGGGCACGTTGACCAACGGCTTTTGGCAAGGGCTGCCTCAGACTGAGCCCCTAGCTCTGGTGGAGCTTTGGGGCTGGGGCGGGGTGGCTCTGCAACTGGCGCTGCTAGGGCTGCTGGGATTTGGCCTATGGCGCTGGCAGCAGCACCAGGAGCATGAAACTCTGCCGCTCAAACCGCTGCTGAGCTGGCGATCGCTGCTCTACGGCCCCTGGTCGTTGATCGCCGGAGGGGTTGTGCTGGCTCTGCTGAATACGCTGACTCTGCTGCTGGCCGGTCGGCCCTGGGGCGTGACCTGGGGGTTTACCCTCTGGACAGCTAAGCTGGCCACCCTGCTGGGCTGGAATCCGGCTAGCAGCGAGTTTCGGAGTCAGGAGGCGATCGCTGAGGTGCTGCAAGCCAACGTCTTTGCCGACATTACTTCGGTGATGAATGTGGGCATTGTGCTGGGGGCCGCGATCGCGGGGCGGCTCACGGTGCGGCAGCCTCCCTCACGGCTGGCGGTGCTGGCGGCGTTAATCGGTGGTTTGATGATGGGCTACGGGGCCTGGTTGGCCTTTGGGTGCAATGTCGGTGCATACTTCAGCGGCATTGCTTCCACCAGTTTGCACGGCTGGTTGTGGATCGTCTTTGCGCTGCTTGGCACTCTGCTGGGGGTCAGGCTCAGGCCGTTGTTTAAGCTCTCTAACTGATTGGGCTGGCCTCTCGCCGCCACAGTTCTTCACTTTGCGACAGCGTAGATTTGGCCAAAAACAGACCCCAAAATTCTTGAAGAATCTTGGGGTCTGTACGATCTGTAGGGCTACTTTAGTAGCAGGGTTTTGGTTATGATCACCATCCAAGTCTCAACTGAGGATGACAGATCTGGCGGTCCGCATTCACCAACGGAACTGGTTTCAGGCCGCCGCGCCGACTGGGGAGTTCCGTTACACGTTGAACACGGAAACGCTCAATAGCCCGGTCAAATTGTGCCATATAAAGTAAGGCCGAGATTGGATTTATTATTCCAAACCTGAACAATCTGATCTCTGTCCCCGCCGCTAAAGTCGCTATTGAACCACGCCAAAGCATCGGGGCCGGCTCCTAGGTTAGCGCCACCTCCTATCACCTTGATGTTGCCGTTGACATCACTACCGAACATCGTAAACGCCAGCTTGCGACCGTCTTTCCAAGCCTGAACAATCTCGGCTTTGCCATCGCTATTAAAGTCACCGGTAAACCACGCCAAAGCATCGGTGCCGGCTCCTAAGTTAGCGCCACTCCCTACCCCCGTGATGTTGCCGTTGGCATCGCTAGCGAACATCGTAAACGCCAGACCAGCATCGTTTTTCCAAGCCTGAACAATCTCGGCTTTGCCATCGCCCTTAAAATCGCCGATAAGCCACGCAGCGGTATCGGGGCCGGCTCCTAGGTTCTTGCTATCCTGTATCTTCGTGATTTTGCCTTTAGCATCGCTACCAAACATCGTAAACGCCAGCTTGTCACCGTCTTTCCAAGCTTCAACAATCTCGGTTTTGCCATCGCCGTTAAAGTCGCTGGTAAACCACGCAAAGGCACCAGAACCGGGGGCTCCTAGGTTCTCGCTATCCTGTATCTTCGTGATGTTGCCGTTAGCATCGCTACCAAACATCGTAAACGCCAGACTGCCACCGTCCTGTATCCAAGCTTCAACAATCTCGGCTTTACGATCGCCGTTAAAGTCGCCGGTAAACCACGCAAAGGCATTAGAACCGGGGGCTCCTAGGCTAGCGCCATTCCCTATCCACGTGATGTTGCCGTTAGCATCGCTACCGAACATCGTAAACGCCAGATTGCCACCGTCCTGTATCCAAGCTTGAACAATCTCGGCTTTGCCATCGCCGTTAAAGTCGCCGGTAAACCACGCAAAGGCACCGGTGCCGGCTCCTATGATAACGCCACCTCCCCACACCACGATGTTGCCGTTGGCATCCCTAGCGAACATCGTAAACGCCAGATGGCCACCGTCGTTTTTCCAAGCCTGAACAATCTCGGCTTTGCCATCGCCGTTAAAATCGCCGATAAGCCACGCAGCGGTATCGGGGCCGGCTCCTAAGTTATCAGTAGACTGTAGTGTTATTATTCCATCATCAATGAGATCGCCTGAGCCCAGCGTAACCCACTCCCTGTCGCCCGGACCGGTAGGCCCATTGCCATGAAGTATGCCTGAGTCATCATACTTATCCAAACTTTGCGCAGCCCAGTCTACCATTTTGACAAATGTCCAGTCAGCTGAGTCGAGGTTAGAGCCGCTGATGTAGGTTGCACTATTGAGGTTGTTTTCCTGGCTATCGCCAAGCCTCCCCTTAAAGGCAGCCCACACCTGGTCGCCTATAGGATTGCTGGAAGAATCGAGTCCTAACTGTTTGAATTCACTGGTGGTATGCGGACGCCAGACTACTTGGCCGCTATTGCTGACCAGCGACGTGATCGCCACCGCTCCCCGCTCCTCTACTTCCGTTATCCTCGAGTCGGTAACATGCATGTTCTGTGAGGAATGACCGTTCAGTGCAACGTTAATGACGGGGTGGCCGCCCTCCCAGAGAACATGTTGGGTGACGTAATAGGACAAATTGCCATGCGCCTCGTATCCTACCCTCAGAACGTTATACGATTCTGTCCCCTGATCATTGGGTACCAAAGTCACGACGACCCGCTCAAGGTCTCCCTGATGCATGCCCAGACTTTCAACCACACAGTCGAATTCTGTCCCCGCCCGCAAAGCGCGACAAGTTTGTCCACCCTGGTAAGCGTAAAGCATCAGATAGCTAATTTGCACTGCATCTTGATATACCTGAATGGCGTAATACATCGGGGCCGTACCGACGGGCTCACCGGGAAACTGCGATGGGCTAATCACAACATAGTAATTCGATCCGTTGTATTGCTTTAAGTCCTGCTGCGTAGGGGACGTAACAATCCAATCCGGGTTATTGCGGTCCTTGAGCGTACTGTTTTGCAGAAGATGCTCGACTCCACACGGGAAAAATTTTTCTTTCTCGTGAAAGTAAACGACCGGTGCATACTGCTTTACCTGGTCCACTGTGACTTTCATAACTGTCATATATTAATGTGTCTTCTTTTGGAGGTTGGTCTTATCATCTGCTTATTGACAACTCTCTCCTGCAGCACACTTAGTATTGAGACCGCAAATACCCTGAGTTAGGTAGAGGGAATCTCAGTCGTCGGTGGGCTCTCGAGTAAACGGGGAGAAACCGCAACTCAGTGTTGCACTCCCTAACTCAGTTGTTACAGCTTCATCGCCAATCAGTTTCGTTTGCTGTTGTGTATGAAGTTCTGATAGACCCACAACTAGCAATAGATTCGAGATTATGTGGGCTATCTGCAGCTGCTGACGCTGGACGTTAGCACCCATCGTGCGTACTACCATAGTCTCGGCAGCCCTCTTTTTTGGGGAATTAGTAGTGGCATCGGTAGCCACACTGTAGGAAGCGGATTAGTGCTGTTTGTTGTAACTATTTCGAGCGCTTGACTTTACAGAAGACGCAGCATGGATCAACTCACCGGCGGTTGCCTGTGCGGCAACGTTCGAGTTGTGGCAACGGGACGCCCATACCGAGTTGGCCTTTGTCACTGCCTCGACTGCCGTAAGCATCATGGGGCTCTTTTTCACGCTTCTGCGATTTTCCCTCAAGATGCGGTGGCGATCGCTGGCGAAACCCGTGACTACGGCGGGCGGTTTTTCTGTCCCCGCTGCGGCTCGTCTGTTTTTGCCCGCACCGCCGACGAAATCGAAGTGTACTTAGGCTCTCTGGATGCCCCTAACCAACTAACGCCAACCTACGAAAACTGGACTATCCGTCGCGAGTCTTGGCTGCCGCCGTTTCCGCTCACTAGACGATATGAGTGCGATCGCGACCCTACAAGTCGCTTTGAAGAGTAGGTCGCACGATCAGAAACAGCGAGTTTTTGTTAGGCTCCACAACCAATCTTCTGCCCGTGCGGGCATTGTCGTGTGCTCCAAAAACCTAGATTGGGATGCCTACACCACCCAAATTCATCGTGCCTTAGGCTGCAAAGACAACATTGCAGGTCAGCTTCTGCAAGTTGCCAACTAGCTATATCACAATCAAACATCGCCAATTTGCTCTTCAAAAATGACCCGTATGGGTACTGTTGACAGGCCAAACTGCTGCGATAGAACCGTTTCTCTATAGAACCCATTTGAGATCGTTACATAGGGACTGCGAGCCGCTTGAGCATCAGCCTGACGAAGCATAGATTGAGCTGGGTGGTGGCATTAGACAAGGTTCGCTCAAAGTTCTTGACCAAGCTCTTGCACCGTTCCATCCAAGCATTGGAACGCTCCACAACCCAACGAGCCGCTACAGGCACAAAGCCCGTCTGGCCGGCAGCTGCTTTTTCTGCTTTAGACGGCTTCGGCGAGCACTCAAACTTAATCTTTCGCATAATCTGCGGATAGACCTGTTCAAGGGCCTGTCGCAACACGTCTGGATGATAGCCATGGTCCACCAGGATAGTGGTCTTGGGGAGATTAAGTGGCTTTGAGCGGAAGTAGTCAATGTTTTGCGTCAACAACTCAATCAACCCAGCATCATCGGACCGGTTTGCAGGTGTGCAGAGGGTAAAGAAGGGAAACCCAAGAGTATCGACGGCGAGATGTCGTTTGATGCCATTCGTTGCTTTGTAGAAGCAGAAGCCTTTGGAGTCCACACTGGCGTTGCAGGTATTCTTAACGGCTTGTGAGTCAATGATGATTAATGTGGTCCATTTGGGCTTTTTTTAACCTGAGTGCGCACCTGCTCATGTAGAACCGTCATCAGTTTCTCAATCGTACCGGCCTCCCGCCACTGCTTGTAGTGCCAATAAACGGTTGAATAGGGGGGCAGGTCTTTGGGCAAGTCTTCCCAATTGCAGCCATTCTTGAGGCGGTAGAGGATCCCATCAATGATGTCTCGATAACACCACTTCAGGGGACGGGTCTTATGCTTCGCGGGCAAGACCTCACGCAACAGAGGCTCAAGGATTTCCCATTCTGCATCGCTCAGGCTGCTCGAATAGGTCATGGTCACGGGGGTAGAGGCCTCCTCGATTCTCGTCTAAATGTCAAAAGATCTCAAATGGGTTCTATAAGGGTTACAGCCTTCGCGCTGTATCTATAACTTCAATTTATCGATTCCACAAAAAATAGCGTTTGCTCTTATTTTTCGTTCCCCGTAAATTGAGGGTGCTCTTCCTTCAGGGGTATTCTTTATGGACTGGATTGTACCGACTGTCATGCTCGGGTTGGCCACCGCTACGGCTACTACCTTTGACGACAACATCTACTTGACGATGTTTTTTAGCAAAACCAATCGCACCTTTCGGCCTCGCCACATTGTGGTGGGCGAGGTTGTCGGCTTTACCGGGCTGGTGGGCATTAGCCTGATTGGCTATTTTGCCGGGCTGATGATTCCCCACATTTGGATTGGGCTACTGGGCTTTTTGCCCATTGCCATCGGCGTCAACGCCCTGCTAAGTCGCCAAACCATGGCAGAAGACGAGCCCGTGGATGTGTCAGTGGCCAACCCTACCCACCCCCACTATCGCCAGGTGCGCCGCCAGTCGCTGTGGCACACCCTGCGCGACCCTCAAACCTATCGGGTGTCGGCAGTTACTCTGGCCAACGGCGGCAACAACATCGCGATCTACATTCCCCTGTTTGCCAGCAGCACCCTGCCTCGCCTCAGCATTATTTTGGCGGTGTGCTATGCGGCAATTGGCCTGTGGTTGACTTTGTCCTACAGCCTGACTCGCCAGCCCCAAGCGGCCTTCGTGATGGCCAACTACGTACGACGCGCGTTTCCCTTTGTGCTGATCTGGCTGGGCTCTTCGATTGTGCTTGAAAACGGCAGCTATCAGCTGCTCTATGCCTTGGCTCCTGGGTTGTAGTGGAGTGCGGCAGAGGGTAAGCGTGACAGGGTGGATGGGTGGATGAGTTGTTGGAGATGGTTATGGAGAAGCGACGAGAGAGATTTGTTCAGCAGGGGTGCCGCGATCGCGATGCGGGTCTGCTGCCCCAAAGCACTGATGCTGACTATTGGGATGGCTATCGCTCTGGTAGGCCGACGGGGCTAGATGAGGTGGTGCGCTACTTTCCCACCGTTGCAGCGTTTTTGGCCTGGCGATCGCAGGAAGTATTGCAGTGGACGGGATAGTTAGGACAATTTTTTGAAGGCATCATCGACAGCGTCCCAGAGGGTATCGAAAGCGCTGAGCGTCTTGCGAAGATGGTGTTTTAGCCGAGCCCAGAATTTTTCAAT
>JAHHHQ010000012.1 GCA_019359285.1 Nodosilinea sp. WJT8-NPBG4 | reverse complement strand
CCATCGAGCTCGATGGCGTCAATGACCTTTTGCCTCAAATCGAGGCTGTAGGGTTTGGGCATAGCACTGGGAGGAAAATGTCTCTGCCTATAACTTACGTCCTAAACCATATGGCTGTAGCTATAACTGTCCGGTTTTTGGCAGTGGCAGTAGCTAATATATTAAGCGCAGTGGCCACGCTATATTCGGTTGAATCCCATTGCGAATTTGAGTTGTGTACAGCTAAAGCTTAAAGAATCTAACCGTTAACGTGTATTACCTTACTAGGTTGAGGATTAAATCGCACCTTGAATGAAAATATTTCTGCAAATGAATCAAAGTATTTAAATCAAAACATTTGCGACAGCAAAAATGAGAAATATATAAGAATTAATTGGAATCGTCAAAATATAAAAAGTTGCACAATGTCATAATTGTCGCTAGCAATTTGACGGAAATTACGGAAGCGCATTCTTCCTTTTATAGCAATAATAAAGAAGATTGATACCTGGGAAAGGCTAGGGAAGAGATTCTCAAGCTAATCTAGTGCAAGATTAAATTAGCTTAAGAGAAATGTTGAAGATTTGTAAGCCTTGGAAAGACCATTTGTTTGTTTTAGTCGTTTCAAAGCTGTCTGAAAAAGATGCATGAATCTGCATCGAAACTAGGCCATGAAATTTGTTGAGGCAGCATTTTTGCTGCTTTCGTAGTCTGTTTATCCATACTTTAAGGCACCCATTATGTCCACTGCTGTCATGTCACCTGTAGCTCAGTTGCGTCCTGAACTTGGCGATTTTAGTAGCATCATTTGTTTTAGAGCATTAGTTGTTGGCATCGAAGAAGTTTTAGGAGAAAAGGCAGCTGCGATCGCACTCATTGGCGCTGGCCGCCAGCGGGGTCGGCAAGTGGCAGAGCAACTGGGTCTTGCAGGGCAAGGTAAGTCGCTTGAATCTGTGGCTGAATTACTCCAAGCTGCCCTTGGTAAGGATGGCACTCGACTCTGCATTGTTGAGAAGATTGTCGAAACCGAAGATAAGATTACAGTTTACTGTCGAGAAACAATTTGTTCGGCTGGCGAACCTGAAGGGTCTCCTCGTAAGCTCACCTTTACCCTGGGAGCCGTTCAGGGTGTGGTTGAGAGCGTTACAGGAAAGCGTTTGCGAGGCAAGCAAACGGAGTCTGTCCTGTGGGGCGGGGACTTTGATGTGATCGAGTTTGAAGTGATGGGCTAAACCAAATTCCGCTTAAAGTCTGTAGTTCTTCTTATGGAGGAGCTACAGACTTTGGCGTAACTAGAGTGAGTGCATTCCCTAATTTGATTGACAAATTTTTAGGTGTGGGTTGGATGAAATTTAAGTGTAGCCCCAACTCCAAACTAGGTCTCGTTGGATTCTGCTAATGCGCCACCCAACTTGCTCATAATTGTTGGGCAGTAACAATTATGAGCAATATTTCACGGGTGAGACGGTGCGTTGCGGTCAGAGAGGGGGAATGAGAATAGCCAAAACCGCACCCTACGCTTACTGACGATCGCCTTCAACCGGGCGCAACTGACGGCAGGCGGACGGTGAATGTTGTACCTTCTTGCGCTGTCGAAGCGACCTCTACCGTACCTTCGTGGGCGACGACAATCTCGTGCACGATGTACAGTCCCAGACCGATGCTGCCCGCAACTCGCGGCGCTGTCGATTCTGGCCTGGTGTGACGCATGAGTGGATCAAAGATCGTGTCCAGCATCTTTGGCGGGATTGGTAGCCCTTCGTTATGCACGCTTAGGACCACGGTTGATCCTTCTGAAACGACCAATAGTTCTATTGGTCCCTCTGCTGACCCGTGCTGAATTGCGTTGCCCATTAGGTTAGAGACGACCTGGCGGAGTCGGGCCGCATCCCAGTCGCCCATGAGGTCGCCAACTGAGTGAAAGCGCAGCGTGCGCTGGGGGTAGGTAAGGCAGAATCCTTCGAAGACATTGCGACAAAGTTTTTCCAGATCGACCGTATCGCGCGTTAGCGGCATCGCGCTACCTATCCCTGTCGAGGCGAAGTCGATCAGGTCGCTAATCAACCGCGTAACCACCTCTGTGTTCTTTTCGATTATCGACAACGCCTTGGCAGAGTTTGGGTCTTGATTGGCGGTGCGTGAGACAAGTTGTGTCGCCATGCTGATGCAGTTCAGCGGGTTGCGCAGATCGTGGCTAAGGATCGCCAGAAACATGCGCCGTGACTGATCGACGCGACTGGTGTAACTGCCGACGGCCTCGGCGAGCGATTGATCGATTGACTCGTTGAAGCGGGTGATGTCGTCGAGGTCGTTGATGTCGATCTGCGGGCCGCTCGCGCGCCATAGGCGCAGTACGCTGGCGCGCAGGGCGCGGTATTCGGAGACGACCTCCATGATGTCAAAGCCTGAACCCATACGGTCTGCGCCGTGCATTACCGAGGCGTGGTCGAGCCCGTCGCTTTCGTCGCCGCCAGCACCACCATTGCCTTTAGACTTGCTCGCCTGCTGTGCGGAGCTTTGGCCAATCTGCATATCTTGGGCGGCTGCCAGCAGCATTGCCTGAGCGTCGTCACGCAGGGCGAGTTTGGTCATCTTTACCCCAGGCGCGAGGCTGCGCGCAAACGTTTCCCATTCGGCGAGGATGGGCTCGACATTCTCGAGAATGAAGTCTGCCAGTCGCATCAATTTTTCCGTTGAGAACGTTTCAAGAATAGGGGCATGATACCGCTGGGGCGGTCAAAAGGATATTAGCCCAATGCCTCTCTGGGAGAGCTTTAGGTAATGATCAAGTGGAACGTTAGCCCGATTGCACCTAGAGGGTAGTTAGGCAGAAAATCCACAACGACTATAACTACAACTATCCCCAAGTTCAACCTCAGAGGGCAAAATGCATTGCTAACAGCCGCGATCGCCATCCACCCATATAGGGAAATTGGTAGGCGTAGTCTGCTCGATGCTTGACTAGGTCCCATTGGGTTTTGCTGGCGCGCCACCCAACCTACGCGACAGCTATATCAGCACGGCTTTGTTGGTAAACGCGCCTGTGGCGTCTACGTCGTAGATAATCGGTACACCTGTGGCTAGCTCTAGGCTGGCCACGGCCTCTTCACTGAGGCGATCGAGCACCATTAAAATCGATCGCAGCGAGTTGCCATGGGCAGCTACCAGCACATTTTTCCCGGCCTTTAGCTCTGGCAAAATCGCCGCTTCAAAAAACGGCACCGTGCGCTTTACCGTATCCTCCAGACTCTCGCCCCCCGGCGGCCGCACATTGAAGGATCGCCGCCAGAGATGGACCTGTTGTGCCCCAAATTTTAGCGACATTTCGGCTTTATTCAACCCTTGAAGATCGCCGTAGTAGCGCTCGTCTAGCGCGGGGGAGCGAATGATTTTGAGTTCTTTATCGGGTTCACCAAAGTGGCGATCCCAGCCGTGCCAGTCGGGTTCTGCTGGGTCGTGCCAGATGTAGGGTAGGCGGCCACCGCACACCTCATCGCACTCGGTCAGGCAGACGATCGCTGTTTCGATCGCCCGAATCAACATGCTGGTGAAGCAGATATCGACGGTGTAGCCCGCATCGCGTAGTTTGCACGATGCGATCGTCGCCTCCGCCCGCCCCCGCTCACTCATGGGGATATCGACCCAGCCGGTGAATCTGTTGACCGCATTCCACAGGCTTTGCCCATGGCGTATCAAAATCAGTTTAGCCATAGGGTAAGCCTGACGGAGAGAACCTTCCATAGGGGTCAGTATCCTTTGTAACCCCTAGTGTTTGTCAATGGAGCAAGTCAACGCTGCGGACTTGAATCAGCACAACTCTCTGACAAGCTCCACAGAACATCAACCGCCAAAGTTTTTGTAATACTTTAGTAATGTCTTTGTTGCTAAAGTCCCCTCGCTCACCTTCAGTTCTATGACTGCCGCCAATCCCCTGCTTGCTCTCGATTACCTGCCCGCCCTAGAGTCTCTGGGGGATGACTACTACGACATCGTCGCCGCTGCCGAGTTTCCCAAGCACATCCTGCGATTCCGCAACGACGATGTCGTGCGGCAGCTCTGCCTTGACCCGGCCACCGTCAGCGACGACAACTTTATCGAGGCCTTTGGCAAGTTTCAGGGGCGCGAACCCTTTTTGGCCTTGCGCTACCACGGCTACCAGTTTGGCGAATATAACCCTTTTCTAGGCGATGGTCGGGGCTTTCTCTATGGCCAGGTGCGCGGCACTGACGGCAACCTCTACGACTTTGGTACCAAAGGTTCTGGCACTACGCCATACTCGCGCGGCGGCGACGGCATGCTCACCCTCAAGGGCGGCGTGCGCGAGGTGCTGGCAGCAGAAGCGCTCCATGCGCTGGGGGTAAACACGTCTCGCGCCTTTAGCCTGGTTGAAACGGGGGAAGCTCTTTGGCGCGGCGATGAACCTTCCCCCACGCGATCGTCGGTGCTGGTGCGCTTTAGTCAATCGCACATTCGCTTTGGCACCTTTGAGCGGCTGGAATATCACAAACGCCCCGATCTGATTGCCAAGCTGCTGGAGCATGTGATCGATATTTACTACCCTGAGGCACGACTGTTTACTGATGCTCAGGAACGGTATCTTCATTTTTATGGGGAACTGTGCGATCGCGTCGCCCGCCTCACTGCCCAGTGGATGTCGGTGGGCTTTTGCCATGCCGTGCTCAACACCGACAACATGTCGATCACGGGTGAAAGCTTTGACTATGGCCCCTTCGCCTTTATCGACGGCTACGACCCCCGCTTCACTGCCGCTTACTTTGACTATGCTGGGCGCTACAGCTACGGCAACCAGCCCATTATCTGCCAAATGAACCTGAAGGCGCTGCAAAAGCCTCTCAAACTGATCATGCCCGAAGCGGATCTGGAAGCCGCTCTAGAACCCTTCAAAGATCGCTACGAAGCCTACTACCAGCAGCGCATGCTCCACAAATTGGGCTTTGAGGCCCTCACGGACGATCTGGCTAGTACCCTAATTAGCCAAACCATTGAATTGCTGAGTGCTGTAGAAGTGGGCTATCACGATTTCTTCCTGGGACTGACTGAGCAGTTCTCCACTGACTGGCGCGACGATGTTGGCCAGATTTTTAGCACCGTGTTGCAAGCCTCTGACTCGGCCGCAGCGGCTCCACTCGAAGCCTGGCGACAGACCTACCATCGCTGTTTGCAAAGCCTTGAGGCAGAGAAAATGGCAGGCGTTGCCTTATTGTTACAACGCACCAACCCCGCCACCGTTCTTCTGCGCCCCGAAATTGAGGCGGTCTGGGAACCTATCACAACCGACGACAACTGGCAACCCTTCTACGACCTGCTAAATAAGATTCAGCATCCGTTTGTTCAGGGCTAGGCGTTTTATGGGGTTGGCCTCAAGGCTGGTGGGCAATGCCCACCCTACGGATCGTCAGCATCTCTTTTGGCAGGGGTAGGGCATGACCGACCCTAGGTAAACTGAGATACAAACGTTTTGAGTAACTTGTTTTTATGACTGACGACCCTACCTCTAGCCCCCTGGCTCCTCCGGCTACCGGCAAAATTCTCCAGTGCTTTAGCGGTTCCTTTGTGGCGGGCACCATCGCCATGCTGGCCTACCGCATGATGCTCTCGATCGCCGCTAACTTTGCCGCCCGCCCCGTGCTCACAGATAACCCGGCGGTGGCGAATATCTCATCGGCGGTACGTACCCTGGTCGTCGGCATGGCGGCCTTGGGGGCTGGGATCTTTGGGCTAGCCGCTCTGGGGATATTCTTGCTGGGCGTTCAGCTCCTCTTTCAGCGCCTGACCGGACGCCCCTCCACCCTGCGAGATTAAGCATCGGGCTTTGATTAAACCCACGGTTTATCGGTTGGCATCCCGCCGATCTGGGACAGCCGAGACGGCCATTTCACGTGCTTGAATCCTTGCTTCTTTGCAACCTGCGTAACAATGAAGCAGGCAGTTTTGAGGATACAGCGCAATGACCATCGGGGTTTGGGTACTGGGCAATCAGCTCTGGCGAGACCAGGCTGCACTAGCTAGCTGCGAGGGCAAAGACGCTCCAGTTCTGTTCATCGAATCTCAAACCTTTGCTGGGGAGCGCCCCTACCATAGGCAAAAGCTGGTGCTGGTGTGGTCAGCAATGCGCCACTTCGCCGACGAACTCAAGCAGGCCGGGTGGGGTGTCACCTATGCGATCGCCAATGATACCGAGACCGCCCTGCGCGACTGGGTCAAGGCTGAGGGCATTACCGAACTGCGGCTGATGGATGCCACCGACCACCCGTTCACCGCCTGGTTGCAGGGGCTAGATCTGCTCTGCGAGCTAGTGATTCTCGACAACAATCTCTTTCTCTGGCAGGCTAAGGACTTCAACGCCTGGGCCAACAAGCGTAAGAGTCTGCTGATGGAAAGCTTTTACCGCGAAGGTCGCCAGCGCCTTGACCTACTGATGATAGGTGACCAGCCCCTAGGCGGCCAGTGGAACTTTGACAAAGATAACCGCAAGCCCCCCAAGGGCAAGCTCAACACCCCAGCTCCCCACTGGTTTGAGCCTGACGCCACCACCCAGGCTGTAATTGACAGGGTGGAAAAGCTAGAGATTTCGACCTTTGGCGAAGCCACTCCCTTTCGCTGGGCCGTCACTCGCGAGCAGGCCCTGCAAGTGCTGGATGGGTTCATTGCAGAGCGGCTCAAGACCTTTGGCCCTTACCAAGATGCCATGGTGACCGGCGAAGACACCATGTGGCACGCCCTGCTCTCGCCTTACCTGAACCTAGGCCTGCTACATCCTCTAGAGGTGGTAGAGCGGGCCGAAGCGGCGTTGGCTGAGCATGATCTACCGCTCAACAGCGTGGAGGGCTTCATTCGCCAGGTGATGGGCTGGCGCGAGTACATGCGCGGTCTATACCTACACTTTGATGCCGACTATGGCGATCGCAACTGGTTTGACCACCGCCAGCCGCTGCCCGAGTTTTTTTGGACCGGCGAGACAGAGATGAACTGCTTGCATCAGGTGATCAACCAGATCAAGCGCACAGCCTATGCCCACCACATTCAGCGGCTGATGATACTCAGCAACTTTTCGCTGATTGCTGGATTCGTGCCCCAGGATGTCAAAGACTGGTTCCACGCGGTGTTTATTGACGCCTATGACTGGGTAATGCAGACCAACGTGATTGGCATGGGCCAGTTTGCCGATGGGGGGCTGCTGGCCTCTAAGCCCTACGCCTCGTCGGCCAACTACGTAAACAAAATGAGCGACTACTGCAAGGGCTGCCGCTACAACCCCAAACAGCGCACCGGGGAAGACGCCTGCCCATTTAACTATTTTTACTGGAATTTTCTCAGTCGCCACCGCGATAAGCTGCAAGCCCAGGGTCGCATGAGCTTTATTCTCAAGAACCTAGACCGAATGGATAGCGAGGAGCTAGAGGCAATCCACCAGCAGGCCCAGGATTGGCACGCGGCCCATCGGTAACCAGAAGTTGTGTTTTGTGACGGTTTGGAGGGGCGATCGCAGCCCCCTTGGCCCTAGGGCTAAAATGCAGATTCGAGGGTGGATAGTGATTTCACCCCGTGGCGATCGCCCCTTAAGGGCCGGTCTCCGACAATTACACTGCTTTTCCTCGTTAAAATCCCTGGTATTTTCATGGTTCAAACTGCACCCCAAACCCCAGCCGACACCGTCCCTGCTGATAGCTACCTGGTAGTGGGCCTGGCCACCTGCTATCTACGTCAAGAGGGCGAGACTATCGAAATTCAGGTGCTTGAGCCGATTCCGTCGTCCTATCTCGAATCGGTGATCCAAGGGGTGCCAACCTCCTACAGCGCCATCTGTGGCACCACCATGGCTCAAGCCCTAGCGTTGGAACTACCCGAGATCGCTGCGGCCCCCGCCCAACCCTGCTCTGACTACGAAGAGCGCATCCTGGCTGCCGCTCGCACCTACCAGTCTCGGCCCGCAGCGACAGAGCTAGTGCCCGTGGGCACCCTGCGCCGCGATCTCAACTACTCCACCGAGAGAAAGCGGGTGCTCAACAGCCAGCGCAAAATCTCAAAGAACGACAACGTCAAGCAGCACAAATACACCCACGAAGTGCTCTAGACGGGATATGGGGTGCAAGGTATAGGGTTCAAGGTTTAGGGCTGATCGCAGACCTTAAACCCTGAACCCTAAACCTTGTACCTTATTAAATCGGCACAATCGATCGCTGACAGCTAGGGCAAATGCCGTGGATTAGCAGCTGGCAATCCAAAATGTGGTAGCCGGAGCGATCGGCGGTTTTGGACCCTACTTTGAGCACCGAGTCGTTCTTGAACTCGATGGTCTTGTTGCACCGCACGCAGATCAGGTGGTGGTGGTGGTGGGGGGCGGGCTGGTTGATCTCGTAGCGCTTCTGGCCCTCGGCCAGCTCTAGCTCGCGCAAAATGCCCATGCGCGCCATCAGCTTGAGGTTGCGATAAATAGTGGAGAGGCTGATAGGTTCGCCTTCTTTCTCCAGCAGGTCGCACAGATCCTCGGCACTGAGGTGAGTGCTTTCAGGCAAATTTTGAAAGGTTTTGAGCATGGTCTCTCGCTGGGGAGTCATGCGCCAGCCGCGCTCGTTGAGTTCGGCTTTAAGGGCTGATGAAGTGTAAGCAGCCATGGCCTGGTCTCTCCCCGCTAAATTTCAATAACTGATCCTTAATGAGAATACTAGCGAACTTTTTGGGGTATTTGCAATAATTTTTTGTTATTGAGAATGACTCCGAAGACTGCTTTAAATGTCTTTAACTTCATTCAGAGCATAGGTAGCCATGACCAAGGTGAGCGCGGCCAGTGGAGCCGTGACGGCTCGCAGAATGTGAGGCCCCAGGGAAACCGGCTGGAAACCGACTGCGATCGCCCCTGCTACCTCAGCCTCTGTCCAGCCCCCCTCTGGCCCGGTGGCAATCACGGCGGGGCGGGCGAGATCGCTAGCCTGAGCCGCTACTAGCAGGTGGGGGGCATCGCCCCGCGCCACGCAAATCCATCGATTTCCCTCGCTTACCTGCTTGAGGTAGTCTCGCCAGGGCACAGGAGGCAAGATTTGGGGCAGCAGCAGCCGTTCCGATTGTTCGGTAGCTTCGGCGGCGATGCGCTGCCAGCGCTCCAGCTTTTTGGGGTTGGGCTGGTGCAGCGTGCGATCGCTAATTACTGGCTGTAGCGTGCTCACCCCCAGCTCGGTGGTCTGGCGCACCACATCGTCGAAGCCGCTTCCCTTGGGTAGGGCGATCGCTAGGGTAATCGGGGCCTGGGTGGCCGAGGATGAGAGGGGAAGGGGTGCGATCGCCGCTACATCCGGCTTGGTAGTCAGAGTAGCGATCCACTGCTGCCCCTGACCGTCGAGGGCGACAAATTGCTGCCCAGCCCCCAGCCGCAGCACCCGATACAGGTAGTGTTGCTGGTTGCTGCTCAGACAAAGCTGGTCAGCAACCACTTGCTCAGGCTCAACCATTAATCGCTGCACCGTTTCTCCTGTTGCTTGTCACCGCCTTAACCCTTATACCGTGAACCCCAAAAACTAAGGCCCCCAGCTTGAAAGCTGGAGGCCCTGGTTTTTAGATGTTTCAGTATAGTACGTACCCTATAGAAGCCTTAGCGGCTTATGACTAATGTAGGCGAATGCACGTAAAGAAGAAATAAGCGCTATGTGAAGTTCTTCTAATTTTATTCGGTATTCACTTAGGCGTCGGCGCTATCCCTTGAGCTACGGGCATTTCATCTCTCGGTTCCAATTAGCCCCAAGAGCGCAGTACCCCAAACACCCTGGACAATAGCCCCTGAAGACGTTCATTTTTGGCGTACTTCTGCTTCGTCAGCTGGAGGGCAGCCTTGCTGTTCACCTCCGCCAGGGTGGGATAGATGTGAATCATACCGGTCAGCGTGCCGACCTTGAGATTGTTGCTCATGGCCAACACAATTTCGTGAATCAGCTCTCCGGCGTGGGGGCCAACCAGGTGCGCCCCAAGAATTTTGCCGTTGCGGCGAGTGATGATTTTGGCAAACCCTTGACCAGAGGCCTCGGCCAGGGCGCGATCGACCCCAGCAAAGTCCTGCTTGAGAATATAGACATCGTCGTAACGCTGGCGGGCCTCGGCTTCGGTCAGGCCCACCCGCGCCAGCTCAGGGTCAGTAAACGTTGCCCAAGGTATGACCCGGTAGTCGGCGGTTTTGGTGGGAAACAGCAGGGCGTTTTGCATGGCCACAGCCGCCTCGTAACCAGCCACGTGGGTAAACCGATAGCCGCCAATCACATCCCCAGCGGCATAGATGCGGAAATTTGTAGTTTGCAGCTTGGCGTTCACCGTAATGCCCTCCTTGCCCACGGCGACCCCAGCGGCCTCTAGGTTCAGCGAGTCGACGTTGGGTGCCCGACCCGCTGCCAGCAAAATGTCGTCAACCACCACGGTACCGTTCGTGGTGTGCACGTGCTTTTTGCCGTCGATGACCTCGACTCGCTGGGCGCGGGTACCGTTGAGAATGCGCACGCCATCCTTTTCCATTTGCGCCTGCACCACGGCGGCAGCTTCGGCGTCTTCCTTCGGCAGAATGTGGTCTTGACCGCCGATCAGGGTGACCTCAGTACCCAGCCGGGCGAAGGACTGACCCAGCTCGCAGCCGATGGGGCCGGAGCCAATCACTGCCAGAGATTGCGGCTGGTGTTTGAGGGAAAACACCGTCAGGTTGGTGATGTAGCCCGCTGCTTCTAGCCCCTCAATACCGGGGTTAGCTGGGCGTGAGCCGGTGGCAATAATGTAGCTGCGGGCCTTGAGGGCGCGGCCGTTGACGGTGAAGGTGCGGGAGTCGGTGAATTTGCCTTTGCCGTAGATCACCTCGACCCCCAGCGACTCAAAGCGTTCGGTGGAGTCGTGCACCTGAATGGTGTCGATCACGCGGTGCACGTGGCCTAGGGCGGCCTGAAAGTCAATTTTTTCGAGCTGGGCATAGACACCAAACTCGGGGCCGCGCACAACCTCATGGGCCACTCGTGACGCATGGATGAGGGATTTGCTGGGTACGCAGCCGTGGTGCAGGCAGTCGCCGCCGAGGCTGCTTGCTAGCTCGACCAGGGCGACTTTGGCTTTGAGCTGGGCGGCGGCACTGGCGGCGACTAGGCCAGCAGAACCGCCGCCAATAATGACCAAATCGTAGTCAACGGCCATAGTAGTCTCCTTGCCCTGGGGTGCTGATCGGGAATTTGTTAGGTCAGTTTCCCTAGAGCATAGGCAAAAATTCTGAGGTCTGGCTGAGACCGCCTGAAATGGAGATTAAGGTTGGGGAGGAAAAGTGAAACAGGAAGAACAAAGAACCGATGGGGATTGATTCCGACGTGTACTTTTCCCCAGTAGTCACCTATAGACCCAGCACGCCTAGCTCATGCTGGCGGGGCACGATGTCGAGGACGTCGAGCTGAGCGCAATATTGCAGGTCGGTTTCGTTGTTGAGGCGCAACAGGCGTTGGCCGTGGCTGGCGTAGTGCATCAGGTCGAGCAGCTGGTCTTGCCACTGTAGGTAAAGGCTGACGGCGGCGATCGCCGCGTCATTTCCTGCCAAATCCTTAAAGGTCTGCCCCGTCGCGGCAATAATGCCGTGAATGATGGCTCCAGCACAGACCGTGTCTTCTAACGAATAGGTGCCCTCCCAGCCTGAGCCGACGATCCACACGGTTTCAGGTTGCTGAGTCAGTAAAAAATCTACGACGGCCTGGCGCGTAGTTAGGGCGGCGGTAATCACGGTGGGGGCATGCTCAATACGCTTGAGGCAGCGGGTGCCGTTGGTGGTGCTCATAAACAGGCGCTTGCCACCTGACCGTTCGGGAGAGTGGTCGAGCGGCGAGTTGCCCAGGTCGCAGCCTTCAACTTTGCCGCCACCCCGTTCACCTGCCCGCAGCCGTTTGTCGGTGGGCCAGGTTTCACTGGTGGTGAGCAGGTCGTCGAGGTCGCTAAAGACTTGAATGGCCTCGGCCCCCGCCGCCAGAGCTGCCGCCATGGTGGTGGTGGCTCGCAGCACATCGATGGCGATCGCACAGTCGGGCGCACCCTGCTCAGGCACTTCTTCAGGAGTATGGAATAGAAATAGTTTCACAGCTTAGGAATTTGCTTAGGGGTTAATGATCGGAATCGGGGCGCCAGGCTGGGGTAACAACTCATTCTATGCGGGGAGTTGTCCCATTTCGCAAAAAAAGGAGCGCCCCTAGGAGCGCTCCTTAACTTGTGATTCTGCCGTTAAGCGAGGCAGCCTAGGGCAACCACTCCAATACCGCTTCGTCTTTGGTGTTGGTGTGGCGCGAGGGGGTAGCGCGATCGAAGGTCATGTGGATGGCGCGAGTTTGCTCGCCATCCGCCGCTACCGCCATGATTGGATAGTCGATATTGCCGTCCTGGAACGACATTTGGAACCGGAAGGTGCCATCAGAGTTGAGCTTGATCGGCTGCCCGCCAATGGTGACTGTGGCATCGGGCTCAGTGGCTCCGTAGACGATCAGCTCGGCATCGGCCACCAGCCAAAACTGGCGGGGCCGAATGGGCGGTGCGGAAGCCGAGAAGCCCGCTCCCGACATGGTCAGCCCAGCACCCGACATGGTGAACCCTGCTCCGGTAAACCCAGCCCCCGACATGGTGAGTTCGTTAAAGGCACCAATGCCTGACATGGTAGGTACCCCAGCTGCCGCACCCGGAACGGCCCACAGCCCGGCTCCGGAGGGGAACACATAGGAGCTGACGGCCTTTTCGGGAGCCATGGAACCCGGCACGTGCTGCATGGAGCCAAAGAGTGACCCGGCAACCCGCTGGGCCTCAGTGGATTGGGTCATGGCATAGACTTCGTCGTAGATGGCGTTGGTGCTTTCGGCGGCACGCTGGCTGGGGTGCTTGAGCGCCGCTACAGCCTTGCCGCGCAGGTCAGCCTGCCAATCGACGGTGACAAAATGGTCTTCGACCCAGTCGGAGGGGTAGACGGGAGGAATGTGGACGGGCAGGGAGCGGGCCAGCACCAGCCAGCGGCCATCGTTGCAGAGATAGCCGATCTCGGCCACGTAGTCGCGATCGCTTACCGGAATCGGTATGTACCACTCCCGCGCCATTTCGTCGCACTCGTACTGCTGCAGGCTGTGGGGAACCTGGCGCAGAAAATCAATATCGGTGACGTCGTAGAAGCGCAGCGCCAGCCGTGAGCCCCCCTGCCGTCGCAGATCGTCTTTGTGGGTGTGGGGAATATCCCAGTAGCAGTAGGCCCATTGAGGGTCGCGGGGCATGAGCACAATGCGGCTTTCGCCGTAGCCGCTGGGTAAATCAGATAGGCCGTCATCCACGGTGGCCAAGACTTCCACTGGGGGCGGCGTTGGAGCTGTGTAGGCGGGAGTTGCTCCAGCGGTAGCGCCGGCCATAGCGGGTACTACCGCTGGCACCTTTGGGGCAGCAACCGGCGCTGTTCCCAAGCCGCGCTTGGCATCAATAGCTTGAATGGCCTCAATTAGCTCGGTCTTGCGCATGCGGCTGTAGCGGGACACCTCATACTCACTGGCCACTTTGCGGAGCTGCCGCAGGGTCATTTCTTCTAAGGGTGGGCGGGGGGAAGACATAGAGCACTCTCCTCATAGAGACCAGGACGACAGACGATCAATCACGACAGGCCGAAGGGGATGGCTACCAGCGGGGAGTGCGCTACCGATCCCGCCGTTGGGATGGGGACACTCTGACTAGACCTTTCTGCCTGCCTGCTGGGCTTCAAGTTCAGATGGGGATCAACCGTTGCCATGTAGCATGACAAAAACTACCGCTGGGATCAAGCCCCTGGCAAAGCTTTTCTGGCTCTATTAGCGAGGGAGTAGGGGTTCGGGGATCAATTTGTCAGGAAAACATGACAAATTGATCCCCATGCGTATTATTGCGTTAAGGAATCATGACTTTAGTAGCTGCTGGGAAGGGAGGAGGGATGCGATCGCCCCTATCCCTCGACTCAATCTGCGGCACATCCCCTGCTAGAGTTTGGGGGTGCGATGGCCATGGACCTCGGCTCTCCTCAGGAGTGCGCCTAGCATGGTTACGTCTTGTTCTCTGTAATTCGCCTATGACTTCTGACCCTGCTAATTCTGCCGATGCCGCCAAGGGCAGCCGTATCATCAGTCGGCTGCTACCCCCCGCCATTCGTCTGTGGCTGCACACCCAGCTCGACCACCTGGAGGGGCTAGAGTTTGCCATCGACGGCAAAGACCGACAGATTTTAGGCGGCTACTTGCCAGGGGTGACGCTGGCTGCTCGCCAGGCGGTGTACCAGGGGCTGCACGTCAGTCAAGCCGAGGTCAAGGCGACAGATATTCGCGTCAATCTGCCGCAGGTGCTGCGGGGCAAGCCGCTGCGGCTGCTGCAGCCCTTTCCCGTCGATGGACAGGTGACGGTGCTAGCCGAGGATCTGCGCGCTTCTCTGGGTTCCCCGCTGCTGGGTCAGGGATTGCGGGATGTGCTGAGGCAGCTGCTGGCCGGAGCCGTATCCGAAAAGCAGCTGCCTCTGGTGCGCTGGTTGGGCGATGGGGATGGGTCTTCCGAAGTCGATATTGCTCTGGCGAGCGATCGCATGACGCTGTGCTGGCCAGGGGCATCCTTTAGCAATGACGCGCTGGAGCTAACTCTGGGGTTGGCGATGCGGGATGGGCGGTGGCTGTGTCTAGAGCAGCCGGTAGCCAGGGTGATTTCAGCGACTGGAGAATCGCAGTCGCCGATTGTGCTAGACGAGATTGCTTTTGACCTGGGGACAGAGGTCGATATTCGCCAGCTGGCGGTCACCCCTGAAGGCATTGACCTGGTGGGTATGGTGCAGGTGATTCCAGCTGACTAGCTGCGAGGCATTCAACGCGTGGAATGCCTCGTTTGGCACTGCGGAACTATTTCGTAGTCTGGCTCAATCCCTAGCTTTGGCTTTTTTCTCGGGCAGATTGCGGGGTGGAATCGCTCGGCCTTCATAAAACCGGCGTTCCAAAATGCCTAAGCCCGCCCAGGCCGCAGCGGTGGATAAAGGCAGCAGACCCAGCAGAATAGCGGCGAGACCGGTAAGGTTGCCCGTGGCGATCGCGATCGGCAGCAGCGACCAGACTACCGCGCTCATCCCCAACAGTCCCCAGCGCAGTTTTTGAATGCGATCCAGTGCTGTGCGGCAGCTTTTGCAGTGCTGGGTGTGGGAATGGTAGCGATCGAGCAGCGCGGCTTGGCTCAACGCCGGTTCGAGGGATTGGCCAGGGAAGGGATCGGCCTCGAAGTCGCTGACCCAGTTGCGAAAGGCCAGCACGTAGCGATCGGCCTGGGTGGGTAGGTAGCAGGCCTGGGCGTAGGTGCGATTGGCTTTTTCCAGTTCGCGCTCTTGCAGGTGCAGAAAAATCTGGTCATCTTCGAGCACGCCATTGTTGCCGATGTGGCTATACCAGCGGGGCGTGAGGCCAATTACCGTAGCGGGCAGTTTTGACGAAAACTTAAAGGGAAAGCGAGCAAACAACCGACAATTGCCCTTGCTCATTGGGGTGGCGTAGACCACGGTCAGGGTGCGGCCAAACTGCTTTGAAGTGAGGTCGTGGTACATCAATGCCGGAGCGAAGAAGGTGGTGTGCTGAGTTCCCAGCGTGCCCTTGCGGGGGCCTTCGGGCCATAGCCCCTGGAACCCCTGTTTCCCGGCATTTAGCACCTCCATTTCCATGGGGGCCGCGTTTTCTCGCTTGCCCACTGTTTTGTGGTGGGTGTAGGGAATGTGGCTGGCATCCAGCACGTTTTCGAGCAGGGTGAGGGCGTCGTAGGGCAGGTCGCGAAAGGTGTTGAGCACCACCCAGCTGTCGGGTTCCTCCTCGATTGGGCCAATGATCGGCACCTCGACCTGGGGAGCATGCTCTGCTTGGCCGGGATAGACAAACAGCAGCCCCTGCCGGACGGCGGTGGGCATAGAGACGGCGCAAGCTCGCGATGACCGATTGCCCTGGCCGTCAACAGACTGCTGAGGAATGTGGGTGCAGGCACCGTCGCCAGCGAATGTCCAACCGTGGTAAGGGCACTCTAGCTCGCCAGATTCATTCACCCGGCCCTCGGATAGGGGGGCGAGGCGGTGGGGGCATTTGTCTTCGAATACTCGCCAGGCTTGGCCTTTAGTGTCCCACCAGATGACAATGCCCCGGTCGAGCAGCGTGAAGCGGGTGGGCTGCACTGGGTCGAGGTCTTCTACATAAGCAACGGGGTACCAGGCCTCGGCCCAGTCAAACCGGGCAGGATCGGGGCCACCGGCGGGCAAAGCGGCGGTGAAACCCGCGGATTGGGGAGCGATCGCAAGGGATGTCATGGGCTAGTCCCGGTGGTAAACCATTTCTCTTTACATTCTGCAATATTTTTTTGAGTGAGGGGCTGGGTTGCGTCAATGATCGTCCCTTAGGGCGATTGGGCTGGGGTGTCCAAAACCTCGAGAAAGGGTAGAATGCGCTAAACATGGGCCATTTTTGAGATTTCGGTAGGCTTACCCAGGCTCTTTCAGCCACTGTGCTTTAATTTGAAGTTAAATTGTCTCGATCAATTGCCTTTCTGGGGGTGGAGTGCCTCAGTTGGCACAGGAGAGAGCAAGTCTGGTATTCGGTTAGGGCCTGACTCTGAGGTTAGGGTTAAAAAAAGTTTCTCTGGCTCAAGCTTGGCCTTCCTAATGAGCGGCAGTCAGGAATAGGGATAGGGGCTTTTGTATAGCCAATAGGTGAGGCTCACTGTACAGCGGCTAAGGTCGAAGGTGGTATGGCGGGTAATAGCTTGCCAAATGTAATTGCTTATCTCTTGCTATGTCTGACGCATGACGCGCCAATCCCTCCCCCAGCCCGATATTAGTCAAGCGCAGATTCTAGACACAGTGACTGCAATTTGCGACGCGTCGGCGGCGGGCAGTGAACTAGAGGTGTTGCTTCAGCAAGGGGTAGATCGGCTGCGTCCGCTGCTCGACACCGATCGGGTCGTGGTCTATCAGGTGTTGTCTCCCCACGATGGCTTCGTCATCGCCGAGTCGGTGGATGCTGCTTGGCGGCCTTTGCGGGGCGAGCGGATCAGCGAATCCTGCTTTGCCAGCAGATGGGAGGAGCGCGATCGCCGAGGCCAGCTAAGTTTGGTGGCCGATGTGCAGCACGGCACCCTTGATCCCTGCTACGCCGACTTGCTGAGTCGCCTACAGGTGCAGGCCAACTTAGCGGTGCCAATATTTGCGGGGGCTCACTTGTGGGGCCTGCTCATTGCCCACCACTGCCGCAGCCCCCGCCCGTGGAACCCATCGAGCTGCGATTTGCTGGTGCATGTGGCGCGTCACCTTGGCCAAGGGGTTTACCAACACAGTCTGCAACAGCAGCTCCAAGCCTTTGCTGTCCATAGCCAAACCGAGCAGCTGTTTGATCTCTTTACCCATCACGTTGAGCAGGTTTTGTTTATTCGTGATGCGGTGTCTGGCCAGTTTCTATACGTCAGCGCGGCCTACGAACGCATTTGGGGCCATTCTCCAGCGTTGCTCTACAGCGATCCCGGCCTGTGGCTCCGGCAGGTGCACCCCGATGATCTGCCTCGGGTGCAGGCGTCTGTCGGGCGGCAGTTTGACGGCAATTCTGTGCGGCGGGAGTATCGCATTGTGCGTCCCAACGGCGACGTGCGCTGGGTGCAGGCCCACGTGCAAGTGGTCAACGATGACCAAAATCAACCCCGCTATATGGTGGGCTGGGCCGAAGACTATACTGATCGCCGGCAGTTGCAGGCGAGTCTCAAGGCTACCGAGGCCGCCCTCAGCCGCCGCGTAGGGCAAGAGCAACTGCTGCGCATGCTGACGGCGCGCATGCGGGAAAGCCTCGACCTAGAGACTATCTTGGGTGCCACGGTAGCCGGCATTAAAACGGTGTTTAGCGCCGACCGAGCGGTGATTTTTCAGATCTTGGCCAATGGCGATCGCCGCATTGCCCAGCAGGCGACCAGCCCCGAGTACGCCACCGTCACCGACAACATGATTCCGTCCGGGCCGCTGCCTGCTGCCTACCTGGAGCGGCTGTATACGTGGCAGCCCTACATCATCAATGACATTGCGGCGGAGCCCTGGTCTCCAGACCTGCTCACGTTTCTTTCGGCGATCAGGGTTAAGTCGGCGATGATTGCGCCCATCGCCCATCCCTTTGGGGGCGATCGCCAGCCTCTATGGGGCATTTTGGTGGTCCATGCCTGCGGCGAACACCGCCAGTGGCAGCCCTTTGAGGCCAACATGCTGCAACACTTTGCCGATCAGCTCAATACGGCCCTGCACCAGGCAGAACTGTACCGCCAGCTCCAGGCGGCTAACCAGGAGCTCGATCGCATCTCTAAGGTAGACAGCCTGACGCAGCTGGCCAACCGCCGCTGGCTCGATGAATACCTTAAACAAGAGTGGCAGCGGCTGGCCCGAGAGCGCAAACCGCTGAGCGTGGTGCTAGCCGATGTTGATTATTTCAAACCCTACAACGACACCTATGGCCACGCTGCGGGAGACCAATGTCTAGTAGAGATTGCTAGCGCCATTCGCTTCGGCGTTCGTCGCCCCGCTGACCTGGCTGCCCGCTACGGCGGCGAAGAATTTGCCCTGGTGCTGCCCGATACCGATGCTGCTGGAGCCATTCGCGTAGTGCAGCTGGTGCGCCACCATCTGCAGACCCTCGATCTACCCCACGGGGCCAGCCCCAGCGGCGATACCATCACCCTCAGCTTTGGGATTGCTACCGTAACCCCTACTCCCGACAGCCCAGCCGAGGCCATTTTAGAACTCGCTGACCAGGCTCTTTACGTCGCTAAAGACGCCGGCCGCAACCAGTACCAAGTATTCAACCCTCGGTACTAGATCAGAGGCACGAGCACAAGTGCCCCGTAGGCTACGACGGTCAGCGCCACCGTGACCGCCAGCAGTCCTTGGCTAAACCTAGAGCTGAGCCGGGGCAGCAGGTAGGCGCTGGCGATCAGCACCAGCACCAGTTCTATCGTGGCCCCCAGGCGACCCAAGTGGTCCACATCCCAATAGGAGACGGGGCTGATGAAGCGTACTGAGCTGAGGGGCCAAAAGTGCTGATGGGCGTCGTCGTGGTGCAGAGGCAGGTCGGCCAAGTGGTGCAGCACCATGCTAGCCCCCAGAAACCCCATTCCGGGGCCGAACCAAGACCGCCTGAGGCTATAGCCTAGCGCCACCCCCAGCAGTCCTAGAGGAATGGAGTTGCCCACGGCAAAGATGGCCTGCCAGGGCTGGCTGTAGTAGGCCTCGCCCCAGATAGTTTGCTCGGGTAGACCTTGCCAGCGAGCCCAGCCGTAGAATACAAACATGGCCGCATCGGGAATCAGCGCACCGATCAAAATCGGCCATGTCATAGCCGGAGCCATCGGGCGGCGCAGCAGAGCCAGGTTGAGAATTAGGTGACTGGGAGTATTCATAGGGCCTATGGTACATCGACCGATTTATCTCGACTGTCACGCGACGACTCCGGTAGATCCGTGTGTAGTGGAGGCGATGCTGCCGTTTTTTACCGAGCACTTTGGCAACCCTGCCAGCCTTACCCATGCCTACGGCTGGGAGGCCGAGGCGGCGGTGACGAAGGCTAGGGAAAACATCGCCGCCGCCATTCACGCCAGCCCCGAGGAAATTGTCTTTACCAGTGGGGCCACCGAGGCCAACAACTTGGCGATTAAAGGCATTGCCGAGGCCTGCTTTAGCCGGGGACGACACATCATTACGGTGCAGACCGAGCACAGCGCCGTGCTCGACCCCTGTCGGTATCTCGAATCTCTGGGCTTTGAGGTCACCTACTTGCCGGTGCAGCCCAACGGACTAATCGATCTTGATGCTTTAGAGAAGACCTTTCGCGACGATACCGTGCTGGTGTCGGTGATGGCAGCCAACAACGAGATTGGGGTGCTGCAACCCCTAGCGGAAATTGGGGCGCGGTGCCGCGATCGCAAGGTCTTCTTCCACAGCGACGGGGCTCAGGCGATCGCCAAAATTCCCCTCGATGTAGAGGCCATGAACTTAGATCTGCTGTCGTTAACGGCCCATAAGGTCTATGGCCCTAAGGGCATTGGTGCCCTCTACGTGCGGCGGCGGCCGCGGGTGCCTCTGGCCCCACAACTCCACGGCGGCGGCCACGAGCGGGGGCTCAGATCGGGCACCCTGTATCCGCCTCAGATCGTAGGGTTTGCCAAAGCGGTGGAGCTGGGATTGGCTGAAATGGACGAAGAATCCGCTCGGTTGGTTGCGCTGCGCCAGCGCCTGTGGGAGGGTCTGCAACCCTTAGGTGGTTTGCACCTCAACGGCCACCCTACCCAGCGGCTGCCGGGCAACCTCAATGTCAGCTTTGATAAGGTTGATGGTCAAGCGCTGTTGCTGGGGCTGCGGGGGATCGTGGCGCTGTCATCGGGGGCAGCCTGTAGCACCGCCAGCACGGCCCCTTCCCCCGTGCTCAAGGCGCTCGGGCGAGAGGATGGGCTGGCCCACGCGTCACTGCGTTTTGGCCTGGGGCGGTTTACCACTGCCGCTGAGATTGATCAGGTGGTGGCTGGGGTGGTGACCACTGTGCAGGCGCTGCGTCAGGCAACGATTTGAGTACCCCCACGGTTGACTCAATGCGGCATAATGAAAATTAGCTTTGGGGTTCAGGGGCATCGGCAAGAGCATTGCCCAGATTCGATTTACACGGTGTAGTGTTGAATTCCCAGGCAGGCCTATGACAACCCAAGAGCGTCAGCTTAGCGACCTTCTCAACGCTGGTATTGAGCAAGCCCGCTTGGGCTATTTTGAGGCGGCGATCGCCCAGTTTTCCCAGGCTGTTGCCTTAGATGGCACTTGTGCCAAGGGATTTTACAACCGGGGCTGTGCCCACCGCGATCTGGGCCGCCACGGGGCCGCCATTGACGACTTTTCGGCCGCCCTGCGCCTAGAGCCGACCTTCACCAATGCCTATATAAACCGGGGCAGCGTTTATCGGCTGGTGGGTCAGCTGGGCGAGGCCCTGGGTGACCTAGACCGGGCCATCAAGCTTCAGCCGACTTCGGTAAAAGCCTATGGCAACCGGGGTCGCATCAAGCTCGATTTGGAAGACTACGGCGGGGCGATCGCAGACTTTTCAGTGGTGCTGGCAGAGCAGCCCAAGTTCGTCAAGATTCTGCTGTGGCGAGGGTTGGCCTACCTTAAACAGGGGGCTCTTGCCGCCCTGGCCGAACACCGCCGCGAGGCCTACCAGTTTGCTGTTGCCGACTTTTCTCGGCTGTTGCAGAGCCAGCCCCACCACGCTGAAGCCTACAACTACCGGGCGGTAGCCTATTTTCAGCTACGCAACACCTACCAGGCTACTCTCGATATCAACCGCGCCCTCGACTGTCAGGTTGACTACGCCGAGGCCTACATCAACCGGGGCATGCTGCGCCACGAGCTGGGCGACTTTCAGGGGGCGATCGACGACTACACCACGGTACTAGAGCTTAACCCCGAGCTGCAAGACCGCTCTTACAACCAGACCCTAGTGGGCCTGGCCCTCGACAGCCCCGACGCCACCCTGAGCGAAGATACCCCGCTGAACCTGCGCTTTCGCCTGGCTGACCTGTATGACAGTCGGGGACTGCTGCGGGCCCAGGTGGGCGACATGGAGGGGGCGATCGCCGACTACACCCTGGCCCTGCGCTTTAACCCCCACAGTGGTCGCATCTTGGCCAACCGGGGCCGCGTATTTAGCCGCCAAGAAGACTACCCGGCGGCGATCGCTGACTTCGACTGTGCCCTAGAGCTGAACGAGAGCGACGCCATGGCCTACTGCGATCGCGGCTACGCCCTCTACTTTCTTGACGAGTGGGATCTAGCCCTCGACGACTTCAACTGCGCCATTGAGATCAGCCCTTCCCTGGCCGAAGCCTATATCGGACGCGGTCACACCAATATTCGTCTGGGCCATGGGGCTGCCCTGGCTATGGATGACTTTCGCAAAGCCCTGGAGCTGTCGTGGGACAGCCGTAAATCCGAGCGATCGCGCCCGCTCTAGCCAGCAATGCGATCGCGGCCAAAGTCATTGCCGCGATGGTGTCCTGGCGCTGAGCTTGAAGTACCCGTCCGTCCGCAATTTACGCTAATCGTGGGCGACAAGACTGACCCGACAGTTGTGAGTTCCACCTCATACCCATTCAAGCCAACCATTATGGGCAAACAGGTTTTAGCAAGCCGCAAATGCCACTGGTTGGGCAGTGTGATCGGGGCTTTGGTGGGTGGCGTAGGCCAATATTTAATCGCGGTGCTCTTCTTTTACTACGTGTTCAACTGGGGCGGGCCGTTTTTTCGGAATCACGCGGGCGTTAGTTTGCCTGACCTGGTGTCGTCTTATCCGGCTGGGATATTTTTTGGGCTATCCGCCAGGCTGGGGGGTCTCGGGGGTGCCTTGGGTGGCACGACGCGACGATTGGTTAGAGGGGCAGCCCTGGGCGGCGGTACGGTTGGGTTGGTCTATCTGGCGCTGGTCGTGGTGCCGCTCAACCGCATGATTGGGTTAAGCGGCGGCGACGTGACCGACTACTCGACCGATACTCGGGCCGTTGCTCTCAGCCTGGTAGCGACCATTGTCTGGGGGGCGATCGCAGGCACCAATGCCGCTGCCATTAAAAAACGATCCTTGTCTCGGTCTTAGCTCCTCCACGTTGAGAACGGCTTGGCCTAACGGCAGAGAAGATTTTTCCTTATCGTTTCACGCTTTGCGTGAAAACGCTGCTGGTGGCGCTCCTGCGCCCTTTGTTGGGAAGCTACGGAAAAAGTTGGTAAGCAGTGCCCTTAGGTCACAAACGAATAGAGGCGTTGCTGGATACAGGTATGAATCAAAACTGCAACGTCTCTTGTAGTAGGGGCAAACAGCTGTTTGCCCCTATCCAAATTCATACTTCAATTCAGCAAACCAAATAAAGAACTAGCTGTGGTAGTCTTACCCACACTATCAACTACTCTATGCAAGCCAGAATGTTCAGGGCATTATACTTGAAATCCTGTTTCACCAGCTTCTGCCAATGTCCTAAGCTCCTTAGATTTACTCCAATTCGCCTCCCAAAAAATCTTGAAATTTTCTCTATCATTATTGAAATCATTTGACTGATCTTGAAGTTTTTTAACATAATCGTTAAAGTCTTTTTCAATTTCATTGAGGAAAAGTTTTGGGTTGATCCAGAATCGAAACTTGTCGCGATTGTATTCCCATTCATCCAATCTTAGTGCTTGCTGATGCTTAGGATCTTCAAAATCTAAGCACACGTAAACTAATCCTCTTGTAAATCCATCATGAAAAAGTCCGCATCTAAGAACATTATAAAATTCTTTATAAATCTTGTCGGGGTTACTTTGGTGCAAAGATGGAATTTCAAGATCTGGAAAAATCCTCTTTAAGCCTCTAGTAAAGACTTTTGCAGAGTTTCCTTCGCTTGTCTTTCCTTCGACATACTGTTGCAAACCTTCAATCTGCGATGCAGCAATCATAATTACTGTATAAGCAGATGTGCTATCGGTTAATAATTTTCGTGCTTGTCTAAAAAAATATTCTTCTACACGGTTTTTATAAATCAAAACACTTGTTTGGACATCTTCTTTGAGAAGCTTTTGCCCTGTCATTACATCAAGAATATAATCAGGATCTGCAAATGGCTTAAATATATACCGTGGGCTAACATTAAATTCTATGGCTTTCTTCTTCCTTTCAAAATCGTCGGTCATAAATTTTTCCTTTACGAAACTTATATCCTAAGTTGTAGGTCAAACGTTGTCTACCAGATTTAAGTTAAGGCCATTACGCCTCATGCAAAGCATCCTCTATGAAAGCTTTAACTAATCTCGATTTTTCCTAGTCTATACGGGTGCACTTCTAAAGCGCATTGAGTAGATTACGTTTTGTGGGGAATGGTTCTAGGGCGGGGAAGAGAGGAGGTGGTACTCCTCAAGGTCCCTGAGCATTCCGACTTAGACCAGCTAATCCGCAATGACTAGACCTATTGTAGTTCTAGCCTTCGATTCGGTACCCTCACGGGATACTAGGCGAGTTCCCCGTTTTCTTTACCAAAGGTGAACTCTCATGACTTACTAGTTTATGCTGCCCGTGCGCAACCAAGGACTGGTGCGCCTGATTGCCATTGGCGACTACGGGGCCGTACGCGACACCATTCCCTATCTAGGGGCGATCGGCTACGCTGACCCAGATCGCTGGTCAAAGCTCATACCCACAGGCCGCGAGGGTGAATATCTCTCCATCCATACCCGCCGCTACGCGCCAGAGCCAGAGTAGGCCACAGGTCTGGAGTTAGTTTGGCAGAGCCGTGGGGTGGTATAGCCCAAGAGGAATGGTGGGCGATGCCCACCCTATGGCTTCTGTCTGCATCACTAAGATGTTACCGCCGCCTGCGACCAGTGCTACGACGTGCGGGCGAGCGACGTTGTGAACTGCCAAAACTACCGTTTGAAGGCCGAGCACGCTCGTTTCGTCGGTTATTCCGTCGCAAATTACTGTTGCCGACACCATTGCCTGACGGTCTATTAGTGTTAACACGCGGTGCAGTGCTACCGGGCGAGCGTAGCCTGCCACTTGCCCGATACTGACGGTTCCGATGTTCAGCAGGGGGTGCCTTATAGCGTGACTGATAGCGCGAAACGGCTTCGTTGTAGCTTCGTCCATAACCGCCATGGCCGACCAGTGCTACACCCGGTTGATAAATTGGCGGCATGTAGTACTGAGGACGGAAGAGTAAGCTACCGATCGCCTGACCGGCTAGCGCTCCTGCAAATGGCGTCCAAAAGCTTGGCTCTCGACGAACAATGACGACTTCTTCCTGGCCAGTCTGCGGGTCGGTTTGAGTCGCAGTTACATTGTGAACATATTCAATTCGGAAATCGGGTGTCAGATACAGCGCCGGTTGTCCATTCTCAACGCGCAGTTCGCTCGATTTGCCCGCAGAAATTTCTTCGTCAGTTAGGCGTGCCAATTGCAAATTGGCACTGCGAAACATCGACTGCTCAGGCGCAGTGTTGAGCAATACTAGGCTGTATTCACCCGAACTGTCATCGTAGGTGGCTTGCTGCACAGGATAAGCGCCGTCTGTAATTGAGGTGGCAGCAACAGGGACAGTTGTTTCTTGCGGAGGTTGCGGTGCTGGTTGCGAAGTGGAGTAACCTTCTGGGCTAGTGCAAGCAACCGTCGACCACACCAGGGTTAATGCTAATAAAGAAGCAGAAAGTTTGCGCATCATTGTAGTTAGGGGAGGAGCATTGTGCATCAGAAAAACTAAAGCGGAATGAGTTCAGGGAAACTTTCGATCAGTTGGTCTGATGTGAGTTCGTCTCCCAATTGGGCAGGAGAAAAATGTATCTGAATTGCTCTTAAAGTCCCCCTATAGTTCAGGTTAACTAAAGCTTTTAAGCCTGCTTTTAGAGCAGTGACGTCGGCTAGGTTGTCTTCCAGTTCAGGCACTTCGCCTTCAGAGGCAACGGTGAGCATGACAACCACATTTTGTGTTACGGGGATGGCGAAATCCTCACTTCTGTTGGAATCAGACCCTATTTCGCTACCATAACGTCCAGCCGAGTCGGTAAATAGCTCATTAGCGTAATCTCCGGCATCGCCCTCATCCCAAAGAACATCTCCTTCGTTGGCTGCCGATTGCCAAAACGTTTCATACTCCAGCAAGCTTTCACAAACCTGGACGAGTTGCTCGCCCAACACTTCCATATCACCTTCTGAATCAATCGCCTCACGTACTGCTTGATTGAGCACACCCAGGAGTGGTGCTACTTCTCGGCCTGAGAGATGCACAAAAATGCGACACACGACAAAGCGGGTCTGTCCGCTAATCTGACTGAAGCGATCGCGCAAACTCATAGCAATTTAATCAAGAAAGGCGTACAGGCTCTATTCTAGATAGCCAAATTCACGATGTTCTTGATCTAAAGGCTGATTGATGGGGTGGTTTCTACCATGGTTTAGGCGGATAACTCAACAGAGGGTTGGGCTGGTTCGTTACGCAAGACTAATAGGATGCAAGCTGCATCCTTTAAGACGGCTTTTTTCTTCCGGATCAACTCTCTCAGCGTTGCGGAGTTATCCCGGTACTACCAGACGTGACTACGGCGATCGCTCCCCTTACCTCACCTACTACCGCAGTCATCCCTCTCAATGCTGTAGTGACCACCGCGATGGCATTCACAACGTCACAAGCTTGCAAGGTTATCAACCAAGCTTGTGACGTTACCAAATCAAACTTACGAAGTTACCAATCAAGCTTGTGAGGTTACCAATCAAGCTTCATTTGCTACTTGGCGATCGCTAAGTGTAGGTAGTCAAACAAAGACTGGTTCAGGGATACTAAAACTTGTCCCAATCCCTATTAAAAAAACACCCTTCACCGGATGTGCCCTACAATGAGCCGGTCTTGCCCCTACGGCATAAAATTGGACAGAGTCTACGCCCAAAACTCCGCAGCCTCCACTAAATAGAGAGGCCACGGAGCGGGTGAATCCCATGTTCTGTAAGAAACGAGCATGGCAGGATTCGAACCTGCGACCCCTAGAACCGGAATCTAGTGCTCTATCCACTGAGCTACATGCCCTTAGGCTGCACCATTCTAGCATCTGATAGGGGCGTTGTCACAATGACTCGTCCTTAGTCCACAATCGAGTATTGGCAAATACTGTTAACCCGTTCCTCCTAGGTTTAGGGTTTAAGGTATCCGGTTCAAGGTAGGTCGTAACCCTATACCCTGAACCACACTCACCCGTTATCTTCGGCTTGGCAAACCACTAGGCCTACGAGCTGACCGACGAATTTTGCCCGCTCCACACTTTATCTGAGACCCCATGACCCAACCTACCGACACCGCCAATTCCCTCGATGCTGCCGCCGCCGCCCTGACCCAAGAGGCTGAGGGGGCGGGTTTATCTGAAGAGCAGTATCGCCGCAAGATGCAGCGCCGCCAGGAGGTGCAGCAGCAGCGCATCGCCGAGCGCAACGTCGAAAAGGGTTTGGTGATTATCAACACCGGCAACGGCAAGGGCAAAACCACCGCCGCTTTGGGCATGGTGATGCGCTCTCTCGGCCACGGCTACAAGGTTGCGATCGTGCAATTTATCAAAGGCGCGTGGGAGCCGGCAGAAAAGGCCGTGCTAGAGCGATTTGGCGACCAGCTCACCTTCCAGGCCATGGGCGAAGGCTTTACCTGGGATACGCAGGATCGCGATCGCGACACCCAAACCGCCCAAACCGCATGGGAAACGGCGCTTTCTTACATTCGTAACCCCGAGTACAAAACCATCCTGCTCGACGAAATTAATATTGCCCTCAAGCACGGTTTTTTAAGCGTCGATCAGGTGGTGGCGGGGCTGGCCGAAAAGCCGGAGATGACCCACGTCATTCTCACCGGGCGAGGGGCACCCCAGGCGCTAATCGACCAAGCCGACCTGGTGACAGAGATGACCCTAGTCAAGCACCCCTTCCGCGAACAGGGAATCAAGGCCCAGCCCGGCATCGAATACTAACTTCACCTATCCACTCACCTACCCATCCACTCATCCACTCCCCATGGATCGCTACGCCACCCTACGCCGCATCCAGAGCCTCGACCCTGAGCGCGACCACGCCGAAATCTGCTGCCTGCTGGCGGGCTACGAGTTCCCCTGGGATGTCACCCGCGCTCTGGAGGTCGCCCTGCTGCGGACGTTTTGCATCCCCAGCGTGTCGGCGCTGCTGGATAAAACCGGGGAGTTTCGCCACCACGCCCAAAAGCGCTACGACGACACCGGCATTGTGGTGTCTGAGGTGTTCAAGCACGGCTACGACAGCCCCCAAGGCGACGCCTTTATTCAGCGCATGAATGCCATTCACCGCCACTACGCTATCGGCAACCGCGACTTTCTCTACGTGCTCTCGACCTTTGTGTATGAGCCGATTCGGTGGTGCGATCGCTTTGGCTGGCGGCCCTTTTGTGAGCAGGAGCGGCTGGCCTACTACTACTTCTGGCGGGCAATCGGCGATCGCATGGGCATTCAAGACATTCCGCCGACCTACGAGGCGTTTGAGCAGTTCAACCGCGAGTTTGAGGCTGAGCAGTTTGCCTATGCCCCCACTAACCAACGGGTTGCCGATGCCACTCGACACATGCTGCTGTCCTGGTTTCCCGCCGTCACCCGGCCGGTAGTGAACTGGGGGCTGCCCTGCCTACTCGACCCACCCTTGCTAGCGGCCTTGGGATGGCAGCCGGTGCCGGTGGCGGTGCAGCAGTTGGCCCACATCGCCCTTAAAGCCCGCAGTCGTTTGCTGCGCCGCCTACCGCCGCGCACCGAACCCGATTTCTTTGTCGATCAATCCATTCGCAGCTACCCCGAGGGCTACACCCTGGAGGATATTGGGCCAGAGACGCTGCGATCGCGGCTGTAGGCGCTTCGCCACCAACGCTATCAGTGGGGTTATGCACTATCATCAAAAGCCGTAGCCGCTACCGGTAGCCCCATGCCTGACTATCAGCCCTCCCTGCTCTCCGACGCCGATCTGCGGGCGGCGGATCTGTCGTGGGCCTACAACCGGCCGGCGGGGTCGGCCATGCTAGCCGACGAACTCCAGGGCTGGAAGCAGCGGGTGGCTCAGTTTCAGGCCACCGTTGAGTCTGACCCGTCGGTCCAGGGGACGCTGTTTGATGTCGTCAATGCTTCGCCTGCGGATATGATTGATCCCTTTGCTCTGCCGCCCCGCAATGCCGAGTTCTGGCGAGGGCAGTTTCAAGAATCGGGTGTGCCCGCTCTGTACTTTGTGGTCGATCACGACGCGGCAGTGCTGCTCTACGTGGGCGAAACTGTTAAGTCAAACCAGCGCTGGAAGGGAGTGCACGACTGTAAGCGCTACATTCTCAGCTATGTAGAAGCCCATCGGGTTCACCAGCTGCCCGTAGCGGTGAATATTGGCTTTTGGCCCCACGCCGACTGCGATCGCAAGGCCCGCCAGACCCTAGAGCAAGAGCTGATTCGCCGCTGGCGATCGCCCTTTAACAAAGAAAACTGGGCCACCTGGAGCACCCCGTTTGTAAGCGGCAAGCTAGAGCCCTAGCACCCGCCATCCCAACCTTTTGCAGTGACAATGGTTAGCGACTCTGGAAGCCTGGGCCTTGGAAGTAGTTGACTAGGGCGATCGCCAAGCCCCCCAGCAAGGCATAGATGGCCATCGCAATTATGTTGTTGAGATCAAAAATTTGAGTGGCGTCAGCACTGGTGGGGCTGATAAACAGGGTCGAGAACGGCCGCATAAACGGCGCCGACAGGGTGTAAATAGTTTGGGCAAAAGGGTTGTTGGGGTTAGCGCTAGACAACCGCAGAAATAACCGCAGCGCCAGCAGCACCTCTAAGGCACCGACCAGCAGCACAATAGAGTTGCGAACCCAAGCCAACCGAGCCCTTCGTTGGGCTTCCCGCAGTCGCGCATGCTCCTGCCTGAGACGGTAAACCTCCTGGTTCTGAATGAGTTCTCGGCTACGTTCAAACTCATCGTGTCCGTTGGGTCTTTGGCTCATGGGGGTTGTTATTGCCTGCAATTAACGGTTCTTGGTGCTGAAGCAACCGCTACGTTAGCTAAACCATAACGCAGCTCAGCCAGCGCTACAGTTTGGCTCACTTTATATAGGGTATGGCTCAGGAGCTATCCCGGCTAGGGATGTTATCAAACCCGCAACAAATAGTGCCTACCACCATAAACCAACGAGATAGGAAAGCTATAGGACATGGGCGCAGCGATTGCCAGTCGGGTTGTAATAATGAAGGGCCGCACTCAAGCAACAAACCATGCCCCTGATGCAGAGCAAAAACCTATGGTTTGAGCCGCTCACAGTGGCCCATGCCGACGAGCTCTTCTCGATTTTGGTTACTCCTTCGGTCCTGGCTTTTATTGATTCGACTACGAGTCTACCAACCCGCGCAGAGCTCAGAGAGGAGTACGCCAGCCGATCGAGAGGGCCAGTGGATTCAGCTAACGAGCGATGGTTTAATGTAGCCGTACGCTTAAAAACCCCTCTAGCTCCGGCCATTGGCCGCCTTGAGGCAACAGGGTACGGCGAGTGGGGAGAGGTATCCTACTTGTTCGGCGAAGCCTGGTGGGGAAAAGGATTAGCCTTTGAAGCTATGCTCTGGTGGCACGACTACCTAGCGGCAGCCGTGCCCCAAACCCTATGGTGGGCAGCGGTGCACCCAGCTAATGACAGGAGTAGCCGACTGCTGGCAAGGCTGGGGTATGAGGAAGTGGAATTTAGCCAGGCTCCCAACCTGCGCTCCTATGACGCGGCGATCGCTGCTTTGTCCGATCTATTGCCATAGCTGAGCGGTCTACTCTCTAACCAATACTGGCGAAGCGAATTTTCAGGTAGTCGTCTTCCATCTTGGCTCCAGCGGGTTGTAGGGCCGCCAAGGCCTGGGGCAGAACTAGGTTGCGGCGGTGGTTGCCGATGCGCACGTTCAGCTCGTCTGCCGACTTACTCAGCTCAATTTGATCTTTGGGAATGCCAGGCAGGTAGAGTTCCAGGCTGTAGCAGCCTTCCTCTTGCACCACGCGCAGGGTGGTCTCTTTGTAGTAAACCTGGGTGGGGTCTTCGTCGGTATAGAGGGTTTCTTTGAGGCGCTGGAGGGATTCTAGGCCGCACAGTTCTTCGGCAAACAGGGGCACCTCTTTCACCGGCAGCGGGTGAAAGTTCTCATGAATTTCGTGCTTGTACTGCTGCTGCTTTTCCTTCATGCGCTGGAAGAAGGGATCCTGCACTTCGTCGGGGATGATGCGGTTAGCGATCACTAGATCAGTCCCCACGTTGTAGAGGCTGAGGTAGGCGTGAGCCCGCAGCGATTCTTTAATCACCATTTTTTCGGGGTTAGTGACCAAACGTACGGAGGTAGTGCCTGCGTCGGTGAGCACTTTCTCTAGCTCAATCAGCTGCTCGTAAAATTCATAGGGAGCATCCATTACCTCTTTGGTGGGCAGGTTAAAGCCGGCCACCGGGCGAAAGAAGGGCTGCACCAAGGGTCGCAAGGCTTCGGAGACCGCTTGAAAGGGTTTGTAGAGTTTGCGCATGTACCAGCCGGCCACCTCGGGCAAGCTGAGCAACCGCAGGGCGGTGCCGGTGGGAGCTGAGTCGATAATCAGTACGTCGTACTCGCCTTCGTCGTGGTGGCGTTTCATGCGCACCAAGCTAAAGATCTCATCCATGCCGGGGAGAATGGCCAGCTCTTCGGCCTCAATGCCATCTAAACCACGGGCTTGAAGCACGTCGGTGATGTAGCGCTTCACCGCGCCCCAGTTGCCTTCAAGTTCCATCAAGGCGTCGAGTTCTGCGCCCCACAGGTTGGGCTGCACCAGGCGAGGCTCGTGGCCGAGTTCTATGTCAAAGCTGTCGGCCAGGGAGTGAGCGGGATCGGTGCTCAGTACCAAGGTTTTGTAGCCGAGTTCTGCGCAGCGCAGGCCTGTGGCGGCTGCGACGGAGGTTTTGCCGACGCCGCCTTTACCGGTCATTAACAATACCCGCATGTGGGTGTCCTCGCCTTTTCCGTATGGTTCCCTTTTTTATAATCTATAGGGTTTTTGAGGTTTCCGCAGAGCGGGATAGAGTGCATGGGGGATGTGATCCCCAAAATCGTCATCTTCTCTATACTTGAAGGTTTGTGGTGAAACCATTCCTGTTGTAGGGGCAAACGGTTGTTTGCCCCAGCGGGGTATCTGTCTTGATCAGGGGTTGGGGGACGATGTGCATGATTTTGGCGGGGGTGGTTGTGGCGCATGGTGGGGGAGATGGCCAGATCTGCCG
>JAHHHQ010000011.1 GCA_019359285.1 Nodosilinea sp. WJT8-NPBG4 | reverse complement strand
TCCTCGTCAATCTGGTCTCGGGCCTGATTGCCTACGCCTACCATCCCGATAAGCCCTCGTTGGGTATTCCAGATTTTGAGCTTAAAGCCTTGCCACAAGCTGCTTTTTAGCTGTCGAACTCAGGTTGTGCAGGTTGCCCTGCATCGAGATAGCCGACTGCTACCTCTGACAACATACCCTCGACCTGCTGTGCCTGGACAAACTGCCACGCCTGCTCCGGTTGATTTTGCCGTAAATAATATCTAACAATGCCGATCATCACACCGTTACGGTTGGGGTCCGACTGCGCCAGCTTGATGGCCGCCTCTAAATTGCCTGCCGCTGCATGGACGCTTGCCATATTTCCCAGTGCCCCCTGCCGCTCGTTGGTCGGTTGAATTTCCTCGACAATCTGCATGGCTCGTTCGAAGTCGCCGATTTCGGCATAGCCAACGGCTACTCGACTCAACGCATCTACATCAGCTCGACCATAGCTGGCACTGGGGACAATGGTTTTCCCAGCCTGGTAAGCTTCTGCCAGTGTTGCTATGGCTTTGTCGTTTAAATCCATTTCTTGGTAAAGGAGTGCTGCATCGACCAATTGAATCACGTTGTCGACGGGGAATGGGGAAGAGGGACGGTTGCGAATTTTGGGAAGGGTCTGATCCAAGATGGTGATCGCCCGATCATTCTCGCCCAACTCCACAAATTGTTGTGCCGTCCGAAGGAGCGAGTGCTCCTGCAATGAAGCCGTTTCAGGGTCGTCGGTGTCCAAAGCTGCCGCGCTCAGAACGGCCTGTTCGAGTACTGCTTTTGCAGGTTCACTGTGCCCCGCTAAAACCAGTTTTTCGCCCATAACGTTCAATATTTGTGTTTGGTAGTAGGCACCGTCAATCTTTTGCGCTTGGGCGATCGCTTCTTTAATCGTTTGTGTCTGAGCGATCGCTTCCTTTAGTAACTCGTCCGCTCGCCGGGATTGTCCTACGTCCAACAAATCAATTGCAATCTCCGACAGGGCATTTGGGTCACCCATCCCACTAGCTAGCGCGATCGCTAACTCAAATTGCCCCTCATCGGACAATTCCATAGCGCGGTTCATTAACGATTCGGTCGGAGAGGTGGCACTGAGGCTACATCCGGTTGCCCCTTGAGCACGGGCGGTTTCAATTGCCTCTGTAACCCGTCGTTTGCCCTCTGCCTCCTGCCCGCTCAGCCAATAGCTACCCGCTACCTTTGCCAGAGAATTTGCTTTGAAGCAGGGTTGCATTGCCTCTACGGCCTCTAGTGCTTGCTCGGAAACGGTGGTTGCCTGTTGCGAGTCACCCAGCTTTGCATATTGAAAGGCGATATCTGACAGTAATCTGGCTTGCACATCGGGAGCGGGTAGGGCGATCGCTTGCTTCGGGGTGAGCATTCCAAGAGCGGGCAGAGCAGACAGGAGGAGAAGTTTGGCACAGAGCACGTTAGATTTCATAGTGACTTGATAGGAATAGGAATTTTGAGTAAGAGGCTGTTATCTGAAAACGCACCCTTGATGCTGAATTAGGCTTAAAACGATGAAAAAAGCCATTTAAGCAACCTTTGAAACAGCCATAGGATGAGACTGTAAAAGGCAACATTAAGGGCAAATGCCCCAAGCTCCGCATAGAAATAATCTTCTGGCCCGACCTTGCCCCAACCACCTGTGGGCGAACCGCTTCCCGCATCTTGAACAAAGGGCAGGGGAAAACCTGCCCTTTGTTCGCCAAACATGCACTGTCTAATTTGGCAGGATTGAGCATCTGTGCAAAGTGTTTCACAATGAGCAGGCTGTTTGTAGCGCAAAGAGGCAATTGTTAACCCTATTGCATCAAGATGATTATGGTAATCTTGATTTCTTTACGAGCTAAAAGGTTCCTGCTTGTCGTTAGGGACTGACTAAGGATGCGATCCGGATGTGGATAACTTTAGTGCTACGCAACCTAAACCTACCTTACCTGATCTAACCCCAACTCTTATTGAGTTTTCATCGTGGATAGTCATTCAAGAAGCTTTACCCTAGTCACAGGTAGTGAATTCAGATCGACTAGATACATTTGATATATAAGCCCGTTCTCAGCCTTCAGATTGGTCACGCAACCTGCGGGCATGTTCCTGACGATCAGTTTTCAATTGCTTGGGTGTTGCTTTGATTAAACCAGAAACACCCTGTTTAACCACAAGATAACTGCTAGTTAATCTTCATAAAGATGCGAGCTGAGAAGAGTTTATTCTAGCTGCTATTTGCCATTGGCTAAAGTTTCTGCCCTGCGTTTACGCCAAATGCCCATGCCCAATCCCAGGAGCCCTGGCAATAGGGCTGGAGTAGGAATCATGGCAGGATTGTCCTTAACATCGCCTTCAATTGCAAAATATAGCCCTCCAGCAAGCCTGCCCCAAGGCTCTGTGGCATCAAATCTAAATTGGGCACCTCCTTGAGTAATTCGAGTCCATCCCCAATTGTCATCAAGATCAGCACTGGTATCATTCAGGATTGATAATAGATACCCTCCTGAGTTGAGGCTAAAGGGATTAGATAGGGATAGGGTATAGAAATACACATCATATTCTCTAATATCTTGATACCCCTGAATACGTTGCACAGAGTAGCTGACATCGCCACTCAAGGTTGTCAGAGGGGTCGTATTTATCAATCCGTCGCCATCAACCCCTTCAACATTAAATAAACGGACTGAGAAGTTGTCGGTAGACGGAGTACGGGTGTTGCTAGGTCCGTAAGCTCCACTCCAAAGGATGCGAGTAATGGCAGTATTAGCATTTAAATCGAATCCTTCCCCAAACTCTGTTGGAGTTTCATTATCGAGGTCACCATCAAGAAATCCCACTACTTCTAGTGACCGGTTGTCGACTAGAACTGCCGCTTTCACAGGGGCATTTGCAACTAGGATGGATAGGAAGGCACTTGCGACGATCGAAGTACAGAAAGTATGCCCCAATACATTCGTCATTTCAAAAACTCCTAATTACAGCGGTTATTAATCTTTCAAGGCGCTAGCTTGCGATGTTCCCTGCTTTCTCATTGAGGAAGGATGACTATCAAGAGACTGATAATGCGATCGAGTTGAAGTGGCAACAGAGGCAGTATAGATTTCTGCCCCGTGTACAAGTGTTTAAACGCGACGTCTTTATGTAACCAGGAAAAATACTTCCATGCTTTAAAAAGCTTCATAAACTTATCTTGAGTTGAATGCTGTTTTCTTTTCTAGACAGTCCACTAGGGTGTGATCTTTGCTTTTCGTCGTTCTTAAGGGATTGCATAACAATCTAACGTAAGACACCGACGGAGTTAGTAGGTTGAGTTGAGCTAGCGTAGTGGGTTCGGAGCCAAATCTTTCAGAGCTTGTTGAGTTTTCTTCGTCAACCCAACCTACAGGAGATTTGCGATCGCTCTGGGCACACGAATGTTAGCTAAAAGGTAGAGAGTTAGCGTGTAGGGGCAGCCGCGCACTCTGGCACAGAGTTACCGGGTCGTGAATCTGAATTCGCCCGGTTCTCACGACCGTTCCGTAGACGCCGCCATTGTTGTCGTTTAGCTGCACAGCCGCCTTCAAGACACGCGGCGCTTGCTCTCCCGTCTCCGGATCGAGGTTGATTATCACGCACCGTTCGTTTCGCTTTGTGACGTACACGGCTGGTCCGGACTCTTCTTTGCCAAACACCAACGTGCTCCCGACCCAGTTGTCTTCGGCAAAAGTTCCCTCTTCGCCACCATCAAGCACGATATTGGCTCTGAAGCGCCTACTATCGATGCCAACTCCACCTTCGTGACACAAGTGCGCGACGGTCGCCGAGCTAATTACAGAGCCCGTTGCATCGTCGAAGATTCCGTGCTGCAGGTGCATCATCTCGACGCGCCTGCCAAAGCGATCGCTAACCTCACGGTTCAGTTCTTCGCTCAACAGCTCAAAATAATCTCCGGATGGTGTCAGGATGTGGGTTGGTTGTGGCTTATCAGACGATTTCTCAAGTCCGCAGGGCTGATAGAGGATTAACTGCGGTAGTCGACTTGCCGTCAACCATGGAGATCCACTGTTGCTGTCGGGGCGGCAGAAAGCAAACCGGCGATCGCCAAGTAATCCGTGCCAGTCTAGAAATGCTGACTCCATCGGTGTGCCCGCCATCGACTTGACTGGATAGCCCACGAGTTTGCTTACACGTCCAAGTTTGATTGCCACGTGTCTTTCTCCATCTAACTCATGATTTAATGCTGCCGCGCTACCACTTCTGTGCCATCTACTTTTTGACTATCGTCACTTACAAAAGCCAGCATTTATTGAAGCTTTCGTTGCCACGTTGAGTGTGGGGCGTATTTCTAAAGACTAAGAATGAAAGGCGAGATTTTTTTGCTGAGAAAAATTAGTACGGAGTGCGAATTTGCAGTACTTGTTGGGTTACTCTGCGAGCTGGCAAAGCCTGTGCAGGCTCAGCCCAAGCTACAGCTGAGTTTGAATGTGGATGTTGCGATCGCTCATTTTGAAGGTCTCTCCACAGCCCCTATACAACAGCTATAAAAGAGGGGTAGAGGCAGGTATGTAAGCCTAAAGATAGGAATTTTTGGGAGGGGCAGTCTTGATTGCCTGACAGAAGTGAGTGAAAGGCTTGAAACTGCTTTTTGACCAAAATTTAAGCCGAGAAATCGTTACGTATTACTCCGTAATATATGACATCGTCATATACGCCCCACTTCAACAAGTGCTGCCGCAAGCAGCCTTCGTAATGCATGCCTACCTTCTGCATAACTCTTCCAGAAGCAAGATTTTGCCCAAGATGTGAGGCGTAGATACGGTATAGGTCAAGGTGTGAAAAGCCATATTGAATCAGCTCTCTAGCGGCCTCCTTTGCGTAACCTTGGTTCCAGTACGGGAGACCGATCCAATACCCAAGCTCAGCATTGTGATGATCTGGGTCGATCACAAAGTTGATGGCACCACAGAGTCTTTCATCCGCGCGTTGCGTAATGGCGAATGTAACACCAAGGCCTGTTGTATAGGCAGATTCGTGGGTCGCAATCCATCGCTCCGCCATCCCTTGCTGGTAAGGATGTGGAATATTTGCCGCTAGTGCCGCAACTTCTCGGGCACTCACCAACACGTGAACATCGGCAGCATCGGATACGGTAAAAGGCCGAAGGATGAGACGTGGCGTAGTAAGCGTGAGTTGCACATGCACTCCTTTCAACGCACTGAAGAAGAATACAATCTGTGCGTGATCATTTGCCCATGTTTATACTGGTCAGTCGTTTTACTAAAGCTACAGCCGCTATGGAAGAACTATCGCGAGTTAGTAGGTTGGGTTGAGCTATCGTTACGCTTGTGTGCCCGGTGAGGGCGACTGCGAAAAGTGTGGCAGTTCCTCATTTAGGCAAACCCAGGGGGCTGCGCTTGATGTCCAAATATCTAGCGCAGGAGAGAAGTCGCTTTGGTCGTCAAACGTTGTAAAGCGTATGGATGTGAAATCTGGCATTGCTTCGCCGGTTGTGAACAAGGGACTACCGCAGTTTGAGCAGAAACTTCGCGTTGTCTGAGAGCCACTTGACGCGCGAACAGAATATTCTTTTGGTGAGCCGGTGACGTTGATGGACTTTGTGGATACAACTACGCCAGATGCGAACGGTGCTCCGCTGGATAGTTGGCAATCACTGCAATGACAATTCAGCATTGCCAGAGGTGCACTGTGACACTCGTAGCGTACGGCACCGCAAGCGCAGCCACCTGAAAATGGAACATTCATAAAAGACCTCTTTGCTTGGCTCTTCGTGGAATTTGGTTAGTAGGTTTGGGTTGAGCTAGCGTTCGTGTTCGCGTAGCGTGTGCTTTGCACTCAGCGTCTGCCTTGGGAGAAAACCCGGCACCTGTTGCTGAGATTGTTGGGTTTCCTTAGTCAACCAGTCTACAGAAGGTCTGCGATCGCACTAATTGCAGTACTGTTCTGTGCCTATTTGCTCCATTCATCCCATGCTGCTCGCGCAACCTTTGCGATCACTTCTTCGCGTATCGTATCGTTAGCCGTCGAATCTGAAACGAAAACTGCGATTGCTAAATGCTGGCCATTCGGTAGCGTCACAAGTCCCACATCATTTGTTGCAGCCGTGACTCCATCAACGGTGCGCGATGTACCAGTTTTGTGTGCTACCACTGTCCCATCAGGCAACAGTCCTTTAATACGTTGTAGACCTGTAGGTGTCTCAGTCATCAACTGTAGCAATAACGCTTGGCTAGATTCTGAAAGCCCCTGCCCTTCATGCAAGGCACGCAACAAGGCGACTGCCCCATCAGGTGTAGCATAGTTGCGGTACTGCACGGCTTTGTCTTGACCGATTTCCTTTTCCGTGTTACCAACAACAATGCTATTGATACCGAGGTTACGCAAATACTGAGTGACGACCTCTGGTCCACCAACTAGCTTCAACAGCACATCACAAGCTGTCCCATCACTTTCAGATACCATGTATTTCAGCAATTCAGCTAGGCTCAGTTCTACCCCTTGCGGGTTCTCGTCTCGAATCGGACTGTGCTGAAGGTCTGAAACGAAATCGCTGGCTTCAACACGAACCTGCTGCTCTAGTCTCAACTTTCCTTGATCGATCTGAGCCAGTACAGCCATTGCGATGGGAAACTTGTAAACACTTTGCATTGGAAATTGCTGATCTCCATTCAAAGTAACTGATTCCCCGGTTTTTAGTACTGTGGCTGTAACCCCAACACGCCCTTGAGCAGCCTGAGATATTTGTCCAATTTGGTTGCGTAATTCGTTATTTGCATTAGATGCCACAACCTCTTCTAGTGGATCTGGCTGACTGTTTTGGTTGTCTGCTCTGCTGCTGGAACTGTTGCTCGAGCAACCAGTAGCCAGTAAAGAGAAACAAAATACACAAAGCCAAACGCTTTTAATGGTTGCTCGAATCATAAAACCTAAATTGGAGCGGTGAACAAGATAGTAGGTTGGGTTGAGTTAGCGTTCGCGAAGCGTCTTCCTTGGGAGAAAACCCAACATCTGCCGCTGAGATTGTTGGATTTCCTTCGTCAACCCAACCTACAAGAGATCTGCGATCGTACTTTTATCACACCATCCGGGAAGAGAGAAAAAAGTCTTGAGGCGAAGCAAGTTTAGAATTAATGTTTAGTTCTTGTTTGAGTTTAATTAATTTATTCTTTAACCCAACCATAAACAGTAGGTTCTTCTCCTGGTTGATTATTGACTGTCGTAACTGACAGTTTTTCTCCAGTCTCATTGAAAAACTTTAACAGGCAAAACCCTCGTCCTGTTCCAGAGCAGTCTTGAACTTCCTGAAATCCTTTGTCTTCAAACAAATATTTAATAGTTGGATCTTCTAAATTAGGGAATGAGCCTAGCGAGCCAGGAATCTGGGCTTGCCAGCCTTGATTAATCCAAATTTCGCGAGCTTCTTTATAAGTCATTCCCTGCTTAACGTTGGAAATAGTCTCCTGAACAGGAGGAGGGGGTTCGGGTGGGGGACTAACTTTTATCAACCTGATATCCTCTATATAATCATTAGTGATCTCGATATTACGCTCATAAGGTTCATACTCGTCAGCCTCAACTCTAATAACACCGGTGAGGATAATCTCTTGCGGGTCAATAGAGAATTGGTAAACACCTTCTGTGTCAGAATATCTAACAACAGGAGTATCTTTCGTGAAAAGAATAACTTTAGCTCCTGCAATTGGCGTTTTTCCCTCTTGCACAAGGATGCGGCCAGTATAGAGTAACTGCAAAGGCTTTTCAGTTTTCTCAAGTCTGATATTCTCTATTCTGTCCGGACTAATCTCTATAAACCGCTCATAAAAATTATATCCATCAGATTCAATTTTAATACTACCTGTAAGAGTTACTTGTTTTTTATCTATTGAGAAACGATAAAAGCCTTCTGTATCAGTAAAAACAATTACAGGTGTCCCTTCAGTCAAAAGAGTAACCTTAGCACCTCCAATTGGCAATCCATCACCTATATCAAGAACTTGACCGGCATAGCTCTCCACAAGAGAACACTCTTCCAAACCAACTTTACATCTAATCTCTGGTACACTCACTGTGGCAATAGCCGTCAAAGCTGCTACAGCAAGACTAGCGATAGCAATCTTATCTCCTCTAATCCATGACTTCATATTGCACTCGTTGATATATTTCTTGTTTAATATTGACTATATGTTTCTAAATACCTATAAAGCCAAAGTTGAAAATATTATTCTCTCTAAACAAACCAAACGAAACCTACTGACAACTATTAAGTGTATGAACAGCAGGATTATTTCTTCTGTATTCAGAATTCATGCGATTTAGCATTCGTCAGGACGATATTAGAATTTTGCTTGATATAAGACGGCTTTAGCACACAGCAGAGCATATCGCTTAGCCACTTTTAAGAACTGCTTTAGGCATGGTGTTGGTGCTCAATAAGCGTAGAATGAGTTGTTGGCTTGCAAAATATCGATAGTTCTAAGCATCATTCTTGGCTACAACAAGCCGGCTGACCATTTTCGCTTCTTTTTTACTGTAACACTCGAAAGCTTAAACATTAGACAGCAAGCCTTTGAGCACCTATAAACTTGTTCATAGGCTTCTCTTCCTCTAGCTCTAAACCAGATGCCAGCGATAACCAAGAAACTCACCTAGGGACCGAGTCCCTGCCACTGCCACGTAAATGGGGTCATTAGGAGAATGCTTGGCGACCTAATGCCCTTATTCTGCAAAGATGCCCCTGAACCTAAGCGGTCTAACTTGTTGTTGGAGGAAAATTTCCGCCCAATGTCCCTATATAGCGAATTAGGTGGAAATCTGACTGCCCAACACCCCTAAGGGGATGATTAGGTGGAAGTAGATCAGCCTAAGTAAGGTGATTAGGTAGAAAAATTGAGTATAGCCACCCCTTTGTTGCAGACCGCAATCTTTTCAACTTCTCTTTATCGAGCTGCTCTCCTCCACGGTTGACGGGTTGCTTTTGTACCAGTACACTCATCCACTAAGCCGTTCGACCAGAGCGGTTGCTACACAGAACTCGAAAACTTTGGCGCTGCCGGAAGGTGTTACGAGCACCAACCGACAGCTAACCCCGCAAATCTCTTAGGCAGGTTGCGAGGCTAGGGAGATCGTACCCTAGTCACTCCAGTTTGCACTTCAACTGCGGGTGGCTAGGGTTTTCGCGTTCTGTTTTCCTCACCCTTCCACCCCTTGCGGGGGGCAGGGCTTGCTCACTGCAACCAAAAAAGGAAACAGAACCGATGTTTGAATATCTCGAACCAGACGCCAGCGATAACTCAGAACCCGGCTCCCTGCCACTGCCACCCAACTCTGGGGCCAAAAACAAAGGGGCTCAGTCTCTAACACCCGAGAAAGTGCGCCACCTGCTCTACGGCAGTTTGGCAGCCATCGATCGCACCATCAAAATCCTCCACTCCCTCGGCTACGCCAGCGCCAACGACTGGAGCGACCCCATCCCCGTGCCACCCAACGGCAGCGAGCCAGGGCACCCTAGCGATCCCCAGACCTGGATGGCCATTCTTACCAAAACCATACTGATTGAGTAAGCCTTTTCCTTGCAGCTACCGAGTACCTGCCGTTGTTGGCCAAAATTTGCCTACAGGCAAAGGTACTCGGTAACTGTTTGACAAATCTTAGCGTTCGCGCAGCGTTGCCATGCAAATCGCGTAGCGTTGCAAAGCAATCTGAGGCCTCAGATCATCAATGTGATGGCTCAGCTTAACGATCTACAGGGTCAGATCGCCAATGTGACCTTTCAGCTCGGTGATCTGAGGGTTCAGCTTAGCAATCTGCGCCCTCAGATCGCCAGTTGCAACCTCCAACTGGTTAATGTGACCTTGCAGTTTGCCATTGCAGCTCAAACTAAAGCGTTGTCGCAGACCAGCTAAGGATTTTTAGCGCTGCATTAATGCTGCTCTCGGCCATTTGGCCGATGTTTGGCTGCGGCTTCCGCTGCGGCGATGCGCGTTTAACCCCCAAGGGCAGCATTAATTTACGCAAAACACCGCCCCAACTGATGCAGAGGCGATTGCCTCAACGCTGTACGCCCATCTCCTGAAAATTCTGCCCTGTCATTGCTACGTCAACCAAGGTCAAACTTTTACCCTATTTGAGGATTTATCCTATGGCTACTATTGATGTAACTCGCCGCCTCCAGACCCGTATTATTCTTCAAGACATCGAATCCTATGAAGGCTTTCGCATCGTAAGAGACTACACCGCCCGCCGCCCAGAAGCTTCCGCCGAGACACTGCAAGCCAACCTGGCCACCATGCAAGCCAAACAGCAAAAAGAAACCGAACTGGCTGCCATGGCCAAAGCGGCTGCCGACGAAGCCCGCCAAGCCGAGTGGGAATTCCACAACAGCGTTATGGCCATGAAAGAATCAGTGCGGGGTCTGTATGGGCCTGACAGCCACGAAGCCCAATCGGTCGGCTATAAGAAAAAGTCTGAGCGCAAGCGTCCCCGTCGCCGCACGGCAGCTTAACGACTGGCACTCACGCTTTAAGCTTACGACCCAAGGCACCCCGGCCTCTTGATGAAACCGGGGTGCTTTGAATTCTTTAGACCCGCTGCTGCCCCAACCTATAATGGTGCAATCAACCTCTGAGGTGATTCCTTCGCCATGAGTAACCAGATTTCTACCAACTTCACCATCGAAACCGAGCAAGAAGAAGACGGTCGCTGGATTGCCGAAATTCTAGAGATTCCTGGTGCTCTGGTCTATGCTGCTAACCAGCAACAGGCCGTCGCCCATGTCAAAGCTCTAGCCCTGCGCGTGATTGCCGACAAGCTAGAACATGGTGAAATTGACTTGGGCTTAGTCAGCCTCACCTTTGTCGCAGCATAGAGCCTTCGCGTCATGAGTCAGTGGTCATCAACCAAAGCAAAGAAAGTGCTGGCGGCACTAGAGAAAGTTGGCTGGCGAGTAAAGCGCCAAACCGGCTCGCACAAAATTCTTGAACGAGAAGGCTGGAACGATTACGTCTTTGCCTTTCGGGATAGCGATGAAATTGGCTCCAAAATGCTGGCTCGTATCGCCAAAAAAACAGGGCTGACTACCCAAGACCTATAACAGTTTTGAGCATGGCGCAAATCACTATCGACATCCCTGACGACTTGGCTCAGCAGCTAGCCCCCTTTCAAAGCCAGTTTTCTGACCTTTTCACTCGGCTCATCGCTACTACTCTGCTCGGCCAACCTACCCCAGACCAAAGCTCCGCCGCCTCTCCCTCGCTTGCCACCTTTGCTATCTACCAAGAAATCCTCGATTTCCTCATCAGCCAGCCCACCTCAGAGCAGATTATCGGCTTCAAAGTCTCTGAGGCATCGCAAAGCCGCTTGCAAGCGCTGCTGCAAAAGAATCGCGAGGCCACCCTCACCCCTGCCGAAACAGCAGAACTAGACCTCTATGAGCAACTTGATACCCTGATCGGGTTTCTCAAAGCCCGTGCTTTCACTACCCTCAAGTCGGCTCCCAACAACTAACATCGCAATGTACGACAAACCCTAGCAGCCCAAGGGCTTTACCCAGGTTTGCCCTCTTAGCGATCGCCGTCAGGTCAACTCTTTTTCACCTTCTAAAAATCATCAATTAAGCCGCTCAGGCGAGCCAGAACGGGATCTTCAGGTACCTCTTCAACTTCTTCTGCGTAGTGCACATCGTCTGAGACTAGCTGGGGAAAACTTGGGACAGCAGAACCAGAGCCCGCCAGATGAACCACCTGAAGAGACAACTGCGCCAGTTGGGCTTCCAACCGCTCTAACCGATTTTTCTCTTGGGCAAAAAAACGCTGCTCTACACTGAGCAGCTGGGCCTCAAGGCTCTCGATGCGTTTGTCTGTTGATGGTTGACTAGGGTAAGAGTGATTACTCAGCAAAAGCTGGTGGAGAGCTTCTTTACAAAGGCCGCTAAAACTCAAGCCTGGCTGTCTATCTAGCTCAGCCTTTACAGCCGCTAATAGATGTTGATCAAGCTCACTTTGGCGAAAAAACACCAACTTCTTCGTCTGGCGTAACCACTTCAATACCATCATTCTCATCCTGAAACCATGGTGCCACCCACTGGTCAAAATCTCTTCCCAATCGATGGCAGAGTTTGCTTTCCTAAAACATTCATTCCAGCAAGCAAATCAACATTCGATTGAGAAGAGACTAGGCATGGCTAACGCCCAAATCAAAAAGCCTAAGACGCCGCACGGGCCGCACGGGCTCCTGCCACCTGGGCTTCTCCATAAATATACTGCCCTAGGGCGTTAGCCTGTCGGCTCGGCGTAGCGAGGTGGGCATTGATCTTGGCCTCTTTCAGCAAGCGCTGAATATCTTCCCAAAAGAACTCGCCGCCGCCACCCGTGAGAATGACATCTGTAACCCGCTCCGGCAGCCAGGCCAACAATCGGTTACACATCTCCCGAGAAAAATTCTCTTTGAGGTTAGGCAAAATGTCGTCTAAGTTAGTGGGCCGATTGGCTCCCCGCGGACGGTAGAAGCGCTCCCCTTTAGGCTGATTGACAGCAGCGATTAACGCCAAAGACTGGCTGTCGGCCCCCTCAATTTGGGATGCCACCTGTTCATAAAACTGGCTCATAGCAAACGCCTCACTTCGAGAGACGCCACGAGCAAATCTAAAGTTATCGACCATGATGCAGTCTGTGGTTTGATGCCCAATATCCACGATTGCAACGGGCAGCTTAGTAAAGTCAATGTTGATGTCTTTCTTCTCTTGCACCTCATTCCATAGAATGCTGCCGTACCCTTCGGGCATGACCCAAACCTTGTTGATGTTGATGGTAATCGGTTCACCCCGATAGCTCATCACGTGCGGCCCCAGCAGCAAGCTCATCAGCTGCTCTTTCTCGCGCTCAAACTGATCTTGCGAATGATAAGGCAGTCCCAGAACTACCGAAATCTCATCCCGCATTTGAAAGTAACCGACACAGGCCAAAACCTTGACTAAAGCATCGTTGACTTTAGATTGGCCGACCCCTAAATTAGCGCCAAAATCTTCTGCTAGCTGTCCCATGGCATAGCCGCTGCCCTGATAAACCATCCAAATGTCAGATAGAGGATCCGTTGCACGGGCTTCGAATGCGCCCCCCTGCACTTGCTCTATCGACAGATGTTTGACATTCGCCGGAATGAAGACAACACCATTCGGATCGCGGCTGATAGAAGTTTTTGTAGAGGTGCGCCCCAAATCAACACTGAGAATGGATTTGGACGACACAATGTTTTCCTTAGGTGCTGCGGCATCGCCTGTGGTTCTCACTGGCGAAGTCTGGTTCATCGGTATAGAAGCAGCTTGTGACATGGTCATTGATTCTGAACCCTTTATCGAGCATCACAAAAACCACCAACCTCATACCCCCGCAGCAAAGCTAAGTCAAAGACCCTAAGGACTTTGACGGGGATCAGGTTTTAGACTTGATGGCTAACTGTCCAAGACTCCTAAAACGGCGAAGTGTTCCAGAAAAAGTTTTTCTTTTAAAAGCTGCACTTTAGTATTACAATGCCAAGCATTTAAATAGCTTTGTAGATAGCCTGCCTGTCAGTAATCTCTATCCTCAACAGGTCAAAAAAAATACAGAGATTCTTCATCAAAGCCTGTAACTTCTACGTTCTATGCCTATTTGCTCAATCCTGCAAACATCTATCCGGTGACAGAATAAGCAAAGCTGATGATTCTAGCCCATGCCTTGTATGCATTGATCAGTTCACAACATCAATAAACCTCAAATTTATTTTAGGTTTGAACGAGCTTGGGCAAGCATAGTTTCTCCCGATCAAAACGAGTCCCGACTAATTGAATAGCCGGGACTCGTTTTTTATCTCAAGCAGCCCGAATACGGGCTGCTTGAGCGGGTTTAGTAGTCGAAGTCTCCGCCCATGCCAGCGCCTGCGCCGGCAGCAGGAGCCTTAGGCTCGGGCTTATCGACCACGATGCACTCGGTGGTCAGCACCATCGAGGCGATGGAGGCCGCGTTTTGCAGACCAGAGCGAGTCACCTTGGCGGGGTCCACAATGCCAGCCTCGAACATATCGACAAACTGGTTGTTGGCCGCGTCGTAGCCGATGTTGAAGTCCTTTTCCTTCACCTGCTCGACGATGACGGCACCGTTGAAGCCCGCGTTTTCAGCGATGCGGCTGAGGGGGGCAGTGAGGGCGCGGGTGACGATCTGGGCACCCAGCAGCTCTTCGCCGCTGAGGTTGTCGCTGGCCCAGGCTTCGAGCTGAGGAGCCAGGTGAGCCAGAGTGGTGCCGCCGCCAGGGACGATGCCCTCTTCAACGGCCGCTTTGGTGGCGTTGATGGCGTCTTCGAGGCGCAGCTTGCGGTCCTTCATCTCGGTTTCGGTGGCTGCCCCGACTTTGATAACGGCCACACCACCAGAGAGCTTAGCCAGACGCTCTTGCAGCTTCTCTTTGTCGTAGGTCGAGTCGGTTTCGTCGATCTGGCGACGAATCTGCTCGCAGCGGGCTTTGACCTGCTGCTCGTTGCCTTCGGCGACGACGGTAGTGGTGTCTTTGGTGATAGAGATGCGGCGGGCGCTGCCCAGCATCTCCACTTTCACGTTGTCGAGCTTGAGGCCGGTGTCTTCAGAGATCACCTGGCCGCCGGTGAGCACGGCGATGTCCTCGAGTATAGCCTTGCGGCGATCGCCAAACCCAGGTGCTTTCACAGCGGCTACATTCAGCACACCGCGCATGCGGTTGACCACCAGGGTAGCCAGAGCCTCTTTCTCGATGTCTTCGGCGATGATCATCAGGGGCTTGCCGGAGCGAGCCACTTGCTCGAGCACAGGCACCAGATCCTGCACCAGAGCAATTTTCTTGTCAGTGATCAGAATGTAGGGCTCATCCAGTACCGCTTCCATGCGCTCGGTGTCGGTGACAAAGTAGGGCGATAGGTAGCCCTTGTCGAAGCGCATCCCTTCGGTGACCTCCAGTTCGGTGGTCATCGACTTGCCTTCTTCCAGGGAGATGACGCCTTCGCGACCGACTTTATCCATGGCGTTGGCGATCATTTGGCCAACTTCATCGTCGTTGCCAGCGGAGATAGCACCGACCTGGGCGATGGATTTAGAGTCGCCGACGGGACGGGCGTGCTCGGCAATTTTTTCGACCAGAAACGCGGTGGCTTTGTCGATGCCGCGCTTCAGCGAAATGGCGTTAGCCCCGGCGGCGACGTTGCGCAGGCCTTCTTTAACGATCGCATGGCCCAGCACCGTAGCGGTAGTAGTGCCGTCACCAGCGGCGTCGTTGGTTTTAGAGGCCGCTTTGCGCAGCAGAGAGACGGCGGTATTTTCAATATGATTGTCTAGCTCAATTTCTTTAGCAATAGTGATGCCGTCGTTGATAATTTGGGGTGCGCCGTACTTTTTCTCGAGCACCACTTGCGGCCTTTGGGGCCGAGGGTAACGGCCACGGCTTCAGCCAAAATGTCGAAGCCCCGCTCAAGGGCGCGACGGGCATCTTCGTTGTAGGTGATCGTTTTAGCCATTGGTAAATAATCCTCCCAACAAAAGGTGAGTGGTTGAACTAACTGCGTTTGTTTGAAAATTTGTAGGGTGTGTCATGGCGAAACCTGACGCACCAAGCTTGACTCAAGGAAAGCCCCGAATGGATGGGATATTTCCTTGTGGGCAGAGCTTAAGATTCAGGATTGGACTTTGTGGGATAGCCGTCTCGGCTGTCCACGGTCAGGCAGGATGCCTAACCTACAAAACGTGAGTTGAATAGATTCTTAGCCCTTAACGCTATGCCTTCTACGGATTGGTCTGCGATCGCCCCAGTCGATGGTGGGCGCTGCCCACCCTACGGGCCAAAATCGCCAATCCTAATGAGCCTAGCCGAGGGCCGCCAGGATGTCGGACTCGCGCAGCAGCACGTAGTCGTCGGTGCCGAGCTTGATATCGGTACCGGCGTACTTCGAATAGAGCACCTTGTCGCCGACCTTGACTTCTACCGGCTGGAACGAGCCGTTGTCATCGCGCTTGCCGGGGCCGACCTGCACCACTTCACCCACCTGGGGCTTTTCCTTAGCGGTGTCGGGCAACAAAATGCCGCCGGCAGTTTTTTCTTCAGCTTCGCTGACCTTGACCAAAATGCGATCGCCCAGAGGCTTCACAGTAGACACACTCAGGGTGACTGCGGCCATAATGTACCTCCAAAGGTTTGCTTGGTGAACGTTTGAATCGACAGGACGCGTTAGCACTCCCGCATCCTGAGTGCTAATTTAGCCAGTCAGCAGTTATCTCGGCAATTCTCTGGGAGGTGTGGTTTGCCGTACTTATGTAGATGGGTGGATGGGTAGGAGGTCAATGTAAATGCAGTGCAGGGTGAAGAGGTCGCGGAGCTTACCCCTACTCACCCCTGCCACTCCCCAAACACAATCGACTGCGCCGCTTTCCCAATTCGCCCTAGGTCTTCGTCAAGCAGCGGTGGCCACACAACGCCAGTCTTCTGCCCCTGGGCATAGAGCTGGCGGCTCTCGTAGGAGAGGATGAAGAGGGCCTGGGTGAGGGTGCGATCGAGGGTGGGTTCGTTCTTGAGGCCTTCAAACAGCGCCTTGAGGGCGAGCAACAGAGAGGTGACCTGCCCCGGCACGGGCGGTTTGCCCTGGCGCAGGCAGGCGATAAAGGTATTGGGCAGGTCTTCGCTGGTGCCAAGGGTTTGGCGGACGACAAATTCGCGAGAGGTTTCAAAATCCATAGGGGTAACGGTAGCTGAATAGGGTGTTCTAAACCATATCCAAGTCCAGAAGTGGAGTTTTGCCTGTGGGAAGACTCTAAATCCTGAGCTGGACTCGGCATAGCCCCGCGTGTGCTGATGGTTGCTGTTGAGTCGACGCTAAGTTTGACCCAGTTTACCGCCTGGGCGGATTTCGGCAGCATTGAACTCTAGAGCGGTGCCTCGCTTAAGTTGATAAGGCGTCATAGTATGCGGGCAAGCTGAGCTTAGCTGGCGATCGCCCGTTGTTAACCCAAACTTCCACAGGTGAGTATGACCATCCCTTCTCCACTGGCAGTTCCTTTGGCGGTTCCTTTTGTCGATCTGACCTGGCAGCATGGGCCGTTGCAGGAGGCCATTCAGGGGGTCATTAATGCTGTCATCACCCAGGGAGACTTTGTGCTGGGCCAGGCACTGGCCGACTTTGAGTCGAACTTTGCCTTGGCCTGCGGCACCCAGTTTGGCGTCGGGGTCGGCTGCGGCACCGATGCGATCGCCCTGGGTCTGATCGCCTGCGGCGTTGCCCCCGGCGATGAGGTGATTTTGCCCGCCAATACCTTTGTCGCGACGCTGATGGGGGTGCTGCGATCGGGGGCAACGCCTGTCTTTGTGGACTGCGATCGCACGACCGCCCTGATGGATCTCGATGCTGCCGAGCGCGCCATCACCTGCCGCACTCGCGCCATTGTGCCCGTCCACCTCTATGGCCAAATGGTCTCGCCCCAGGGACTGCTGGCCTTGGCCAACCACCACCGACTAATTATTTTTGAGGACGCGGCCCAGGCCCACCTGTCCCAGCGCGAGGGCTACACCGCCGGTAGCATTGGCCTCGGGGCGGCCTTTAGCTTTTACCCCAGCAAGAATCTTGGCGCGTTAGGCGACGGCGGCATGTTTGTCACAAGCGACGAGCTGGTTGCGGGGACGGCGCGATCGCTGCGTAACTATGGCGCCACCAGCAAGTACTACCACACCGAACCCCAGGGCACCAACAGCCGGTTAGACACCCTGCAAGCCGCTGTGCTCAACGTCAAACTCCCTCATTTGCCGGGGTGGAATCGGGCTCGCTATGCGATCGCCCAGCACTACGATCGCCGTCTCGCCCCCCTAATTGAGCACGGCATCCTCCCCATGCACAACGACGCTGGCCCCGGCCACATCTACCACCTCTACGTCGTGCGCATCACCGACACCTGCCCTATCCATCGCGCCAATCTCCAGACCCAATTCGCCACCGCTGGCATCCAAACCGGCATCCATTACCCCATCCCCTGCCATCTGCAACCCGCCTTTAGTGCCCTCGGTTACGGCCCTGGCAGCTTTCCCCAAGCCGAAGCCCTCAGCCAAGAGATTCTCTCCTTACCGATGTACCCCGGCATGACTTTTGACCAGGTCGATTACGTCGTAGACGCTATGGTTGAAGCAGTAACCGCCGCTAGAGCTGTCGGTATTTTGCAAGCCGTGAATGGGTGAAGAAAAGTTTTAAGTTTTGAATTTTGAGTTTTGAATTAAAGCTAGAGCCCAGAACTAAACACTCAAAACTAAACACTCAAAACTTCCCCATCTCCCTCACCTTCCCCATCTCCCTCACCTTCCCCACCTCCCTCATCCTCCCCATCTCCCTCACCTTCCCACCTCCCTCATCCTCCCCATGCCCTCCCTCCGCCGCTACCTCACTCCCCCCTGGGCGATCGCCGCACTCCTGGCGATCCTCTACGGGCCGCTGCTGCTCCACTGGGTCGATGGCTGGCTAAACAAGTCCATCAGCATTCAGCACGAGTACTTTAGCCACGGGCTGTTGGGGCTGCCTTTTGCTGCCTACATCGCTTGGGATAAGCGCCAGGCCTGGGCCGAATTGCCCAATCGTTGCCATCCCCTGGGTCTGGGTCTGGTGGGGCTAGCGGGTCTGATGTACCTCACCCGCCTGCCCGACTGGATGAATCTATCGCTGCCGGTGATGCTGGTGGGGCTGTGTCTGAGCCTAAAATCCGTCGCAGGGCTGCGGCTACAGGCGATTTCTCTCATTTTGGTGGCGTTGGCCACGCCAAACCAGCTGCCCTACCTGATTGAGCCCTATATTTTGCCTTTGCAGCGATTGATTGCGTCGGTGGCGGGGTTCTTGCTGGTGCAGCTCGGCATTCCAGTGACGGTCGAGAATATTTACCTATTCGTGAACGGCCAAACGGTGGAGGTTGCCCCCCACTGCGCCGGGCTCAAGATGCTGTTTACCAGCCTCTACGTCGCCCTAATGCTGGCCTACTGGACTGGAGCCTACACATCGCGGCTGAGAACAGCCCTTTTCTTTGGCGGCACAGTGGTCATCAGCGTGGTAGGCAACATTCTCCGCAATGCGTTTTTGAGCTACTTCCACGGCACGGGGCGCGATGGCGCTTTTGATTGGCTGCACGAGAGCTGGGGCGGCGACCTTTACTCGGCTCTGATGCTGCTCACCATCATCCTGTTGCTGCGACTGATTCAAGAGCGAGTGCCCGATCGCCTCAATCTGGCGGTGCAGTCCCCGTCATCGTCGGTGTAGGTATGTTGTTTGTTAAATGCGATCGCTCCTATGACCCCTCAGCCTCCGTCTGCTAGCCTGCTCCCCAGCCGCTGGGTCAACTTAGTTTTGGTGGTTGTGCTTACCGCCCTGGCGGGGATGGCGATTTTGCCCGCCTACCTGAGCGGGCAGTGGCCCTGGGCCAACAGTCCCCAGGTTGCCCAGATCGATCAGCTGCGCGCCCTGCAAAAAGAGGGACTGGACCTGCCCGGCTGGCAGCAAACCACCGTTGAATCAGTTCCCATCAACCGTCAAACTTGGACCTTGGCGGAGTATCGGGCAGACTCCCCTGAGGCACAATCAGCCCCAGTGCAGCAGTTTGCGGTGTTGCTGCACCCCCAGCCCTGGCACAGCAATCAGCCTCAACTGGAGTGGATCGATCTGGCCGGGGCGCAAAAATGGCGCATTGAGTCGCGGCGTAAACTCAAGGTTACCTCTGCCCAGACTGGGCCGGTGGAGGCCAGGTTTTTTCGGGCCTGGGGCGATCGCCAGAGCTTTGCGATCGTGCAGTGGTATGCCCTACCCAGCGGTGGCCATCCATCGCCCAGCCACTGGTTTTGGGCCAACCAGTGGTCTCAGCTCACCCAGCGCAGACTCACCCCCTGGGTGGCGGTGAGTCTGCTGCTGCCTATGGAACCGTTGGGCACGATGGATGCTTACCAACCCCTGGCTGAAAACTTGACCGGGCTGATTCAGCAACAGCTGACTGCCGCTGCCTTTAACTGAAAAAATGCCTGCCCTGAGCACCAGGGCAGGCAACCATCGTGAGTAGATTGAGCCTGAGTACCCCAGACAGCCTGGCACCTTAGGCTTCGGGCAACGATGTTGGCCGGTTGACAGGAGTATGTTGAGCATACGGGTGACCACAGGTGTTGCATCGCTGCTGGTTAAAGCTGGCAGAGCTATGGGGCTCTCGACTGTCTTGGGAAACGGCTGTGTAACCTTTGCCGTGGGGGCACTTGAGAAAGACCGGGCTATAGGAGCTGTTGTCCTGAGGAAATAGGCTGATCTTTTCAGTGAGATACTCGCTTAGGTAAGTGCGTCGGGCAGCTGTAGGTAAGTCGTTTTCTTCTACATCGGTATAAAAGTAGTCGATAAACTCTAGCCATTCAATCAGCTGGTTATCCTCTTCGGCACGGCTCCAAATCTCGCAAATTTGTGCCACCTGCTGATCAGAGTTCATATCAGAATTTGTGATCAACAGATAGTAATTCCACACCTGAGCTTTTTGGTCGGGGCTTAGGTTAGAAAGAAACTGTTGATCTAGGGTGGGAGTTTTCATGGTGTTTGTTTGAACGCTCCACGTTCTGTGTGATTTTGCTTGTCACAATCGAGGCACCAGACCACTTAACGCTACTGTCTGCTAAGTAAGGAAACAACCCCTTGATGGTGAATATTAGATGCATTGATGAACTAAAGTGGTCTGGCCTTTTCGAAGCAGCAGTATCTAATAAAATTTGTTAGCACCTCCTTCATATAGCTCAAGAAAGACTTTTCGCAGTCGCTCTAGGGCGCGTGATTCACGTTTTCTCAGCGTCTGAGCGGAGGGCACAATGACTTCCTCAGACTCGGCTATGTATTTGTAGTGCTGACGGATTTGCTCGTAGGTTTTGTGATGAATAAACTTCATGCGAATGAGTGCCTGATCGTCTTTGGAGAGTCGATTCAAGGCAACTTCTAAACACTCTAATTGCTCAATTAGTTCAGACTCTATCAGCGGGCTTTTAGAATGCTGTGCTAGCTGCGTTGCCATGGCAACTTTGCGTTCATCCTTAATTGTGGCGTCGACCTTGCCCCTGAGAATATTTAGGCAGACCTGGCGCAGCCAAACCTCTGGCTTTTTGATCGGCAGATTGTGCCTAAGAATATACTCAACTCCCCGTTTAATACCCTCAATCACCACATCGTCGAGATCAATGTTAGCAATGTGCCACTGACGCGCAAAGCGAATTAGAAACTTATACAGTGCGGTGCCCTTAAACTCGTCGGGCATTAGCAAATAACTAACGGCTGTAACGAACTCATACACCAAATCGCGTTTAGGCCCTTGATCAGCGGGCTGCTTTGGGGGGGTATTGGTGGCATTGGTCATTGCCAGAGTCCTCGTAGGGTGAGCGGGGGGCTAACGGAGAAAAACAGATACCAGTCGGGGTTAATCAGCTTTAGGTCGGTAGTGCGCTCCAGAGGAAAATTGGGGCATTTGGTTAGTTCACTCAGCTCGGTTTGGGAACCTGGGCGATCAAAGCAGGGTTGCAGCTTTGTTTGAACAAGCGTTCTCAGGTTGTCTAGCACCGGCCTGGTAAATCGAACGGCGCTAGCAATCCAGCCTTTAAATCGCAGCCGATTGGATATATCGGCTGCGTCTGAGTCGGTAACAGCGAAATGGTGAACCATCGATCTATGTCCTCAACGAACGGTGCAACGGATTGAACTGTCTGTGGGGTAGTGGGCTACGACGGCAAAGTGTGACTCAATTCAGATAGGCAGTTTTTGGTGCAGCCCCAAAAAGTCAATCCACTAGTAGCTGACTGGTTTAGGCCGGTTCAATGAGCAGGGTGTTGCGCTGGCGAGCGATCGGGCGAATGGCATCGCCAGCCTGAAAGCTGTAGCTTGCTAAGGCAGCTCGAGCCGTCCAATACACACCGTTGACGCGCACGACCCACTCTAAACCCGGCTGCTCCACAGAATGAATCACCCCAACACCGGGGTAAAATTTGCTGTCAAGAAGAGCCCTTACCGGTGTATTCAAAATAGACATGGCAGATGTGCCTCCTTTTCTCGCTCACTAATAAGTGGAGGCAGAGGCCCATGTGTGACATGTGTAGTACGGCATGTTTGCAAAAAAGCTCACCCTAACCAGGGTGAGCTTTTGAGACATCAGCGTAAATTTTGGCGCTAGATCGCGATCGCCGAGGGGCAAAGTCTAATCAGCTGCCACTTCGGTTGGTAGTCAATGTTGTCGAGGTGAGGCTGGCCCAAGTGCTCAACGCAATTAAAATACCAAGGGCGATCGCCCGCATGTAAAACGCAAAGGCAGACACGTAACTCATAGGGTTCACTCCTAACGCTTACACGGGTTAGTAGCGTTGGGGCAGCGGGTGTGACTGCAGCGTGCTTAATCTCGGCTCAGCAGCTATCCTCATGCACAGTGGATAACTCTGAGCATCCTGACTTGGATAGCGATCGCAGCGAACCCCACAGGGGCAGCAGTTATATTCCTACTCCACCACTAGGCGGGAGAGGCTGGTGCCGGGGTAGTAGTTGCCCAAAATTTGGGTGTAGTTGTAGCCCTTAGAGGCTAGTTCCATAGCGCCGGTTTGGCTCATGCCGTTGCCGCCGTGAGCGGCCTGCACGATCGCATCCGATGCTGCATAGAGCGATTCGACAATGCCGCCGTTGTAGCTAATGAACTCACCCGTAGTGTCAGCCACCGCCGCCTGGGTCGTGTTGGTCTCTTTGGCGATACCCTTGTAGGCCTGATATCGCTGGGTATTGTCGAGGTCGTAGGCGCGCTCGGCGTGGCGCACATGGTGCACCAGCGCGTAGGAGCGAGCGGCTACCGCTTGGGCCTTGAGCGCTTCAGCTGGCCAACCCACATACATTTCGCTGCCGACAACGCTGCTGAGGTAATCGTGCATCAGCACAAAGTTGACGGCCATCAGACCAGAGCCATCGGTGATCATCAGCACGCGGCCTTTGTACCAGCTGTCGCCTACAAAGACGTAGCCGCCTTCGCCGGGCTCTAGCCAAGCGGTGTTGCTGAGGGTGCAGCTGCCGACGGCCATGCCAGACCCCTGGGGTTTGAGCACTAGACTGCTCTGGGCGGGCAGGTTGCAGTGGTTTTGGCCATTGATATCCATCAGGTAGCCGTCTACCGAGGTGGCTACCTCTAGGCTGGAGGCGTTTTTGGCGACTGCTACCCGCATTTCTAAGTTGGTGTCAATGGTTTTGCCGGGGTCAAAGGCGGCACCAGCGTTGCTAGGGGCTGGTGGTGCCGATGGTTGAGGCAGCGAGCGCGTTGGGCCAGAGTTACTAACTGGTTGAGCAGGTTGGACTTGGGCCTTGGCTGGACTAGCGGCGGCAACTGGGGCAGCGGGCGTCGCTGTAGGAGCCTTGGCTGGGCTAGCGGCCGCCTCATCGTTGGCAGGAAGCGTGGCCTGCACTAGCAGTCGTCGCGCTCGATAGAGATCGACAATGGACTGACGCACCATGCCCGTGGTCTCCCACAGGACCGGGCTGAGGTTGCCGGCCTTGGTATCCCGACCCCCAAAGGGAGCCGCCGACACCTGCACCAGCAGTAGGCCAGCAAAAACTAACCCACCAAAAATCTTGATTCGGCGGCTCTTATTACCCATTGCCAACGATGATGGCAGCGGCTTGGCATGCTGCGGTTTGAGCCGAACAGATTTGAGTCGCACCGGTCTCAGCCTTGGCAGCTGAGCTTTCCAGAGATCTCTCATGGTGTTTTAGCCCAATACCCACGCGTTATGTAATAGGACCATGGTCAGACGCCTATGTCACATTTAAGGATAAACGTTAAAAAATGCGTCAGCTCAAACACATTCGTAACATATTCCTAAAGACATAGATTTAGAAAGTTTGGACATTTATGGCTTATGGAACGGCTTGTTCTTGCAGAAAATCCCTTCAGTCCCTACTGGTCTTACATCATGCTCAAAAGTTTCTGGCCAAAGCGTTAACCGAGCGCGGTACGGGAGTGGGCAACACCATCTCCTCATAGATTTCCATCGTTCAAATGCAGCAGCCAGACCGTCTAAAGGAGACGGTTCTTAATCCTCTCAAGTTCCCAACGCAGGGAAAAAGTAGGCTTCTGTCGCCTAAAGAGGTGTGCATTCGTAGCGGCTGTAGGGATGTCCCCCGCTGCCCGTTTGGCTTAGCTGCCGGCATCCGTTGGCGCTCAAATCTGAGCCAATGTGGATAAACCAGAGGTCGAAGGGGCGAGGCATGGTGGAGAGAATCTCGGCCAGCTTCGCTTCGGGGGGCACCGAGGGGTTGCTGGGCAAGGTCCAAAGGAAAAATTGGGGCGGCACAGTCCACCCGCTGTCTGGGGCATTGGGGTTGAAATGACGGTGGATCTCCCAACCGATGCTTAACATCTCATGACCAATTACCGTAGGCTTGCCTTCTTCAATGGTGGCGGGAAAGCCTATGAGTACTGGGTGGGTCGATTCTGCTTGGATGGTGCGAACCAGCTGGGCCGGCGCAAAATATTTGGCAAAGGCTAGATTGCTGACGACAAAGAGGGCACTGGCTAGACCGGCAACCCAGAACAGTTGAACACTGCGTCGCCCGGAGATTCTTTGCTGAGTAAACAGAATTTGGATCGATCGCGGCTGGGCTGTGGTCTCTGGCCAGTAGACGGCCAATAGCCCCCCTACCAGCACCATCACACCGGGATGGAACACAAAGTTGTATCGATGCCCTCGGGTGATATCCATCTCTAAGCTATAGGTGACCGCAAAAAAGATGGCGATCGCCGCCAGCACAAACCCACCCATCAAAAACAGGCCAAATCGGCCGTTGTCAGATTGACTCACCAGGTGCCTGGCCCGCAGCAGTTGTGCCACCATCCACAGCAGCACGGGTAGCAGCACCAGCACCGACAGCACTACGGCAGCAATGCCCACAACGCCTTGGGCATTGGTGATGGGCGTGATCACCATAAAGATCAGCCCGACGAGGGTCTGGGCGATCGGGTCGAGCCACACCCTGGGCTGGCTAAGGTCAATGGCCAAATTGGAGGACTGGCTGCTGCCGTAGAAATTGAGCAACACCGGCAGCCACACCAGACAGGCGGCAAGCGTTCCCAACATGACCCCGTAGAGCCGCCGCCAGGGGCGCTGCCAGAGCACCTGGGGCTGGGCTCGCCCTTGGTAAATGGCTAGGGCCACCAGCACTAAGGCCTGGGCCAGCAGCGCCAGCACCGTAAAGTAGTGGGTGGCAAACGCCAGGGCATTGATCCCCACCCACAGCAGCGTCAAGGGGAGGGAAATCGGTTGAGGCGCTGCTTCTCCAGGTTGGGGGCGGCGCAGGCTCCAGCCCCCCACGGCAAAGCAGGCTAGCCCCAGCGTCACCATTAGGGTGGCCATGCTGTAGTGCCGCGCCTCTTGGGACATGGCGATTCCAAAGGGCGACACGGCCATAAAGGCGGCGCCAATTTGCCCCGCCAGCACTGAGCGAAACCCTAACCATCCGGCCAAATAGACTGCTGGTGCGCTCAAGGCTCCAAACAGAGCGGGCAGGGCGCGCGCGGCCCAAGGCAAGGCTACCCCCTGTGCGGTAGGAAACAGGTTCATCCACAGGTGGGCGATCGCAAAGTAGGCAGGAGGATGGTTATCTTCCTGCATGAGGTAGTGAATGGCCGAGCCCACGGTCGCCTCCGGCCGGGGCTGAAGGGGCGTCAGCAGCTGGTCTAGGGAGACGACCTGATCGAGGGGAGCCGAGTAGCTGCTGTTGCCTAGGGTGAAAATCACCGTGGCTGCCTCGTCCATCCAGAGGGGCTTACTCACCAAAAATGAGAGACGCAAGGCCAGGGCTATTCCAAACCACAGCAGCATCCAGAAGGCTGTGGGTGGCAGCTGCCATGTTTTGAATAACCGCATAACATCGCCCAAGAAGTCCCAAAGCTGATGATACTCTCCAGCCACCGCGCGCGAGTATTTTGACTGGAATGAACCCTGGCGATCGCGCCCTCTAAAAAAGCTAGAGAGTTACAAAAAATAAAGGCCTCAGCCTTAGCTGAAGCCCTAGAAACTTTAGATTAGGCGATCGCTCAAACGGCGACGTCGGACACTGAATTAAGACCCACAATGTCTTCGTAGGCCGCTGCGATGATGCAAACCGATAGCGGAATGGTCACGAGCAAGCCAACGCCCAGCAGAAGGGCACCGCCAAAGTTCAGCAAGAAAATTAGCAGCAGCAGCCCAAAGAACGAAAACCACTTCTTGGTAATTAGCTTGCGGCTAGTTTCCATGGCCTGCCAAAAGTCGGCGTTTTTGTCGATCACCAGTGGTTGAGCGAATAGGTAAGCCACGGCCAGGTAAACGCCCGGCAGCACCAGCAGCACAAACCCAATAACGGTCAAAACAGTCGAGACGAGCGAGACCAGAAAGATGGGCAGAAACTTGTTAAACCCTTGAAAAAAGTCGTTAAACACCGCATTGCGATTTCGCGCTATTTGAAAGGCCACAAAGTAATAGCCTGCGGTGAGAGCCGGGGTAACTATGTTAAAGGCAAGGCTGAGAATGCCACCACTGGCACCATCCTCACCTCTGGCGCCGATGGGAAAGGGCAGAATAGAGATCACAACTTGGATGAGCACTAGCAGCAGCGTAAAAGCAACAAACAGCAGTGCTTTGGCCTTAAAGATCTCCCACCCTCGGCTAAAGTAATCACCGATTTTGACCTCGTAGTCTCGACCGATCAAATCAGAACTAAAACTACTCATCGTTCTCCACAATCCCCAAAGATTATTGAGTAGGATATCGGTTTCACATTAACCGGAGGTGGAAACGCGGCAAAAATTAACCTGAATGCACCTATCTTAGGGTTGATTTGTAACTAGTTCTAACGCTGAAGAGAGAATTTTTGGTGGGCATAACAGGGGGCGATCGCCCTCAATCGACCACCGGGCTGCCGTGGTGGTGAATCATGTACCACTGACCGGCTATGCGCTCAAACCCATTCGTGGCCATCGATCGCGCCTCTAGACGGCGATTGGCAAAGCGATCGCTCCCGGCTTCGCCGTTGCTAATTTGCAGCACGTTCTCAATCAGCACCACGTAGGCCAGGTCGCCGCTGATTTCAATAGTGAGAATGTCGGTGTCGATTTCGAGGTAGCTGGTGTTCTCAAAGATGCGGGCCCAGGCCTCGCGGATCTCGACCCAGCCCTTCAGAGCATCGCGGCCGGGGTGAATGCAGAGGCAACCCATGCCCTTCGACCAGACTGCCTCCATGGCTTCTATATCTTTTTTCTCGAAGGAGCGGTAGAAAGCCTGGTTTGCGGCCAAGACCAGTTCGCGATCGCCAGCCATAGGGTCCTCACTGATAAGATACAGGGGCTTTCCCTGCCTCCCGTCTTGAGCATAACCAACGGTAGGGGGAGGCAACCACCTCCGGCAGCCATGTTGCGCATCCCCATGTTAAAACTCGCAAATCTCTGTAAGCGCTACGGTTCTAAGCCGGTTTTGCAAAATCTTAGCCTGAGCCTGGAGCCGGGAGAAATCTACGGTCTGCTCGGCCCTAACGGTGCCGGAAAAACCACCACTATCAACATTATCTGCGGCTTGCTCAAGGCCGACAGCGGCACGGTTACCATCGGCGATCGCCCCGCCGGAGAGGCCACCAAAGCCTGGGTGGGGGTGATGCCCCAGAGCAACCTGCTCTACGGCAGCCTCACCTGTAGCGACAACCTATTTTTCTTTGGCCGCCTCTATGGCCTCTCCCGCCAAGACTGCCAACGGCGGGTGGATGTATGCCTGGAGTCGGTGCAACTTTTAGACAAAAAACATGTCCCCGTCGAGCGCCTCAGCGGCGGCATGCAGCGGCGGCTGAGCATGGCGGCGGCGATTTTGCACCGCCCCAAGCTCGTGATTCTCGACGAGCCCACCACTGGGCTCGACATTGAGGCCCGCCAAGAGCTGTGGCAGCTGATTCGCCAATTTAAGTCGATGGGGGTGACGGTGCTGCTCACTTCCCACCTGCTGGATGAGGTCGAGCGCCTATGCCAGCGGATCGGCATTTTGCGCCAGGGTGAGCTGCTGGCGGAGGGCACCCTAGAGGAACTGCGATCGCGCATTCCCGCCCAGGAGATTGTCACAGTGGAGACCAAGGATCCGCAGGGGGCGATCGCCCGGGCCCGACAGCTTGGCTACCCCCACCGCACCTACGGCGGCGATCTGGCCTTTTGGGTGCCCGACCAGCTCGAACTTAAGGATCTGCTCGATCGCTTCGACGGTATTCCGCTGAACTCGATCGCCCGTAGTCCGGTGAAACTAGAGCACGTCTATTTAGAAGTGACCCGGCAGCCTGAGAAACCACTAGGGGTATAGGGTTCAAGGTGTAGGGTATAAGGGGTGTCTCGCACCTTGAACCCTACACCTCATACCTAACACCCCACTCACCCGCCCATTAATATAACCAGACCAGCCGTGGCGCTTAGCTCCAGCACTAGGGAGATGTTGGCATTGAGTCTCCGCAGGTTTTTCATAGATCGCTAATCGCTCGTGTCGCTCGAGTGACTCAACCTTAGTTCTTCGAGGACCATCGCCGCCAGCTTGGCTGAGGCCCCCGCTGCGCCCCGCACCGATCGCAGATCCTCCCGCATTGCCTTCAGCGCGTCTGGATTTGCCAAATACTCCACCACCTCGGCGGCTACAGTTTTGGGGGTAATTGGGCCAATGCGCTCAGGCACCACCTCGCGTTTTGCCCAGATGTTGGGCCAGGCAAACAGCCGCCCCTCCTTATATATTTGTCGCAAAACCAGCCGGTTAATCAATTTGGCGAAGCCATCCCCCACTAGAGGCAGGTTGGCCAGCAGGCCCGGAACGCCGTCCCAAGCTTTCATCGCCTCTAGCTTTTGAGTGGCCAGCAGCACCATCATCGGAATACCTAGGGATCCCAATTCTGCGGTGTTGGCCCCCACGGTGGTGAGGCAGAACTGCATCTGGCCCATCACGTCGTAGGCGGGGGTGCCCTGCCACAGCAGCACCTCTACCCCACTGGGGGTCCGCAAGCGGGGTAGGGCCGCATCTGGTTCTACCAGTTCGGCCGTCGTGGCCCCCTCAACCAGGCGAATGTCTGGGTTGTGGGCCGCATCGGCAAACTGAGCCAGCGCCTCTAGCGACAGCATTGGCGCTACTGGAATGACAAACTGCGTCTGAGGCCGCAGGCGATGGATGGCCTCAGCGGCGGCTAGGGCGAAGGGCAACCCCACGCTGAGCTTGTTCTTTTTTGATCCGGGCATGAAGCCAACCAGATCGTAGCCGGGTTTGAGGTTAAGACCATCGCGCACCGACTGCGTGTCCCCATCGCCTTGCACATCGGCCATTAGGTCGCCAATCACCTCACACTTGCCGCGAAACTCATCGGGGGCCGCTTCTACAATGTTGGCCGTCATGCAGCCAAAACGATTGATCCAGCGATGCCAGCGGGCATCCCACTCGGCGTAGATGACGGTGCGATAGCCCAGGCGCTTGCCAATCACGACCGGATAGATCTGGTCGCCACCCAAAAACAGCACTACGCCGTGGGGGTGCCAGTCCCAGTTCTCTGCCGTTTTGCCGGACAGCAAAAAGGAGAAGAAATGCTCTGGCCCCTGGATGCGATCGACCCCCGGCAGGCCACGGGCCATCTCGGCTTCGCGCCCCGAAGCGTTGGCACAGGGCGACAGCACTACAGAGATGCGGATTTGGCTGGTGTCGGGGTGGTGCGATCGCAGCGCCTTCACCACCGGGCGCACCCAGGTCGAAATCTCTCCTGGCCCGTTGGAGAGAATCAAAATATCGCCGGGGGCGTCAGCTGGGGTAGTCATGGGGGCAACGCTCATCGTGGGAAATACCTTGCTCTGGGGCCGAGTCTAGCCTCGGCTATCAAATCACCATGATAGGGACTCATGTTTACGCCGGGCTGGGGTGCCAGCAATCTGGTGCTCCGACAGCGGTGGGCTGGCAGTCTGTTGGTTATAGGGCGATCGCTACGAATAGGCCGAGCAATTTGTCTTTCGCAACACAACGATACGTAACTTAGACTACAGGCTTGCTTTCTCAGATTTAGGTTCCCCACTTTTGCCATTCTCATGGAAGCACTTGAAACCCTGAGATTCTTTTGGAGCAGGAATTCTTCATAGGCTGTAAAAGTAGCTCTAGGAAATGCTGGGTTCCCAAAGACTATATTTATGAGAATGCTGATAAGCACTGTTACAATCCGGCGACTTCCTTCAGGATCGTTGTCGGTGTCTGATCCCGGTGCTAACGTCTGAGTCATGGTTCGGATAGCCCTACAGCAAACAGAGTTAAAACCATGACCCAACCCCACAGATCATTTCTCTTGGCGCGTTAGGCCAGCGCCCTGTCCCTCGGTTCAGATTCAGCACGTAGCTACGCCCCTCGCCCTCATCATCTGAACCCAGCACACACCACGGGTAGTTCTGACTCATTCAACATTTTTTGATTTGACTTCACTGACGACTCTAGTGCTACAGAATCCAGCGCTTCTCTAAACAGCCAATTCTGCTCAGCACCCTAACTCTAATTACGCTGGCTGAAATTTAGGTCAGCAGGAGGTTTCTATGCTTTTTCACAGTAAAACCGCCTTGATCACTGGGGCTTCTCGCGGCATTGGCCGCGCCATCGCCCACGCTCTGGCTCGTCAGGGCATGCAGCGTATTTTGCTCGTTGCCCGCAGCGCCCAGCGTTTAGAGGAGGTTGCCGCAGAGGTGCGGCAGCTCGGGGCACAGGCCGTCATTTTGCCCGTAGATTTGACTGACCCAATTGCGGCCAACGTGGTGATTGCCCGCGCCTGGCAGCACCACGGCCCAGTGCATCTGTTAGTGAACTGTGCTGGGGTGGCCCACCAGGCCCCATTTTTGCAGGCCAAACTGCCCCAGGTACAGTCTGAGATTTCGACCAATTTGATTGGGCTGTACACAGTTACCCGCTTGATTGCTCGCCGGATGGCGACTCGCCGGGAGGGCTGCATTGTCAACGTGTCGAGCCTGATGGGTAAGGTGGCGGCCCCAACCATGGCTACCTATTCAGCGACCAAGTTTGCGATCGTGGGCTTCACCCAGGCGCTGCGCGGTGAATTGGCCCCCCACCGGGTGCGCGTGGTAGCCCTGCTGCCCTCGCTGACCGACACCGACATGGTGAAAGGGTTTGAGCGATTTCGCGGCGTACAGCCCTCAACCCCAGAGCAGGTGGCTGAGGCGTTGGTGCGGGGGCTGAGACAAGGCCAGTCTGAGATTTTGGTGGGCTGGCAAAGCCACGCCGTCGTGTGGGCGCAGCGGTTGGTGCCCTGGCTAGTCGATTCTATGGTGCAAATTTTAGCCCCGGCCAAACCGGGGCAACGTCAGCAGCGCCCGGTTCGTTCTACTTAGCTGGGTTGTCAGGTTGAAAAGCTAGCAGGTTGAAATTTGCCAATCTCACTTGGCAATCTGCCAACCCACAAGGCTTGCCTCAGAACAAACCAAGGCTACTTGGTAGAGGCTGTGGTACCAAAGAAGTCGATGCGGTAGTCGGTGATTGTGATTCCGGTGCGGGCTTCAATCTGCTGAATCAGATCGGCGGGCAGGGTGACGTCAATATCAATGATTTCGTTGGTGTCGAGGCAGTTGACGTGGCTGTGGGAGTCGCTCAGGTGGCCGTAGAGCCGACCATCGGCGCGCTCAACGCATTCAATAATGCCCTGCTCAGAGAGGGCGTCGAGGTTTTGGTAAACGGAAGTGTGGCCGATCTCACGGCCCTGCTGATTGAGGCGATCGTAAATTTCGCGAGCGGAAAGGTGGCCCTGGTGCTGCCACAGGAGTTCCAAAATGTAGCGCCGCTGCCGGCTCAGCCGCATGCCAAGGGCCTGGCAGCGCTCAATGGCATCATCCAGACAGGTAATGGGCTTTTTCAGGACAGCTAACTCATCCATGGTAAGGGAAGTAATTCATACTCAGTACCACTTTAACTTGTTTAAAAGAATCGTGTCTAGCACTACAAACATAAGGTGGAAACCTGGGGTCAAGTCCGGCCTTATCAAGCATGAAAGGCCGGGTTAGGCGTCGTCTAGGTTGCCCAGCTGATAAGAGTTTTAGCGTCTACATTGAGGTCTGATGAACCTAATCGTAGATGAATTCATCAAGTTCTGCCGCTAAGCTGTTTCCCTGAGCGATTTCTTTAAGCTATAGGCCCTAAAGGCATTAACTGAACAAGAGTTCTGGGCTAAAGACAGGTGTTAAGCCTAGGGCGTGTCATCAATTAGGTAAGGTGGGAGAAGTTGAGTTTCAGGTTTGTGATACTGATGCCAACCCGCCGCTACGCCCTACGCGATGACCAATGGGAACGAATCAAGGATTGGCTGCCTGGA
>JAHHHQ010000010.1 GCA_019359285.1 Nodosilinea sp. WJT8-NPBG4 | reverse complement strand
AAGATTGAAAAATTCTGGGCTCGGCTAAAACACCATCTTCGCAAGACGCTCAGCGCTTTCGATACCCTCTGGGACGCTGTCGATGATGCCTTCAAAAAATTGTCCTAACTATCCCGTCCACTGCAATGCCAGCAGAGTCCGGGATGTCCAACCAGCCTCCGAATAGTCAGCCTGGCGAGCAGGCTGCCGATATCTCGCCGTTTTGTCAGACACTGGTCGCCCAGTTCAGCCCCTTTGGGAATTCCGATCAGGCGGTCCTCAGCGCAGCCCTCAGCGCAGCCCTTGACCAGGGAGGAGACTTGAACCAGCCCTGCTTGCTATACGGTGAACAGTGGTTGCCGCTGAACTACCTACTCTCTACTGATGACGCCCTGGCCCAGCGGTTGATCGACCAGGGCGTCGATGTCAACGCCCAAGACGGTAAGGGCAATACACCCCTCCACTACGTCGGCGGATCTCTTACCTTGGCCCAAACCCTGCTGTTCCAGGGGGCGAACGTTAACGCCCGCAACCAGCATGGGATTACCCCGTTGCACAACGTATTTGGCGAAAAAAATGTGGCCGTGATGGCCCTGCTGATTGAGGCCGGTGCCGAGGTCAACGCTCAAGACAATGAACAACTGACACCACTCCATCTGGTCGGCAACGCAGGGTCGCCAGAGATTGCTGACCTGCTGATTCGCCACGGAGCCGAAGTCAATGCCCGCAGCAACCAAAACTATACGCCTTTGCACTACGCCATCAGTTACTCAAACCCAGGGCTGGCAGAACGATTGCTGCAAGCAGGCGCTGATCTGACCTTACAAAACGATGCTGGTGCGGTCATTCATACCCCTTCTTTAGATCCAGCAGTGCTGCAGCTGCTGCTTGACTATGGGGCAGACGTTAACCTGGCCAATGCGGCGGGGCAAACGCCCCTGCATGTCCATCGACTTAACCCGGAGTTGATCGGCCAGTTGCTGGCCGCCGGAGCCGATGTGAACCGACAGGATAGCCAGGGTAGAACGGCTCTGTTTGATGTCAACCTGGAGGTGGCACAGCAACTCCTGGCCGCCGGGGCCAATCTGATGGTTCAAGACCATCAGGGTAGAACGGCCCTGCACCAGGCCGTGTTGGAAGAACAGAGTTTCTTTGGCCCGGAGTTGGTGGCGCTGTTTTTAAGTCAGGCTCAACCTCGATCTGGCCTGGTTCAGGTTAGAGATCACCAGGGCAAAACGGCCCTTGAGCTAGCACAGCGTCTGGGCAAGACCGAGTTGGTCAATCTGTTGCAAACCGTGTCAGATTAGTCCCGCGACGACGAGGCGGAAACCATTGAACTCCTTCAGCAACTGCTACAGGCCTAAGATTGCGCGGCGGCAGATCGAGAAACCCGGCGGTTGCTCATCTCGGAGTTAAGTGAGTAATCGTATAGAAAGTTACGCCAAGGCTGTATGCCTTACAGGATAGTCACTCTAGGCGAACTTTTCTTAAGATCGCTAATACTACGCAAAGACCTCATGGCACCGAACTGGACAGATACCGGTAGGTTAAAGAAAAAGCAGCAAGGCTTCCTCAGCCAAGGACTGAATGATAATTTTAGCTGATGCTAATTTTGGCCTCAAAAAGTTGTCGGTTCAGCAACTACTCAACGGCAGCATAAGGGTTAGAGCCTTAGATTTTTCACCAGATAATTTTATTGGCGGCGCATTTTTAGAAAAGTAGTCCAACCTCAGTCCAAGCGGCTGATTTTACCCATTTCTAGTAATAAGCCTAGCTGATGAGTCAGGCTATTCGTCGTTAATGGCATAAGAGCCTCTATGCCTTGCTGACAGAGCTGTACAGCCTTAGCGTAACTTTCTGTACGATTACTCATTCAACCCCTTCCCCTGATCGAACTGTGCGACACTGTAGCAACGAACCTGCTAAGGTTCGTTGCTTCCCGGGTGGTCTCTAACGGGATTCGTTACATTGAAAAGGATAAATACCAAACCTTTTACCGGTTCGGTTCCCAAGCATTTTCTACGTAACGAAATAATGAGCAGCATGAAAGGAAAAGTGATAGCAATCACCGGCGGTGCTGGCGGCATCGGTGAGGCTACAGCGCGTATGGCCCATGCAGAGGGCGCGAGTGTAGTGATCACCGACCAGAAAGCTGGTCCGGTTGAGGCGATTGCTGAATCGCTGGGCGATGGTGCAGTGGGACTGGCGGTGGATGTGACCCGGCGCGAGGATAACCAGCGCATGGTAACTGCAGCATTGGAGCACTTCAGTCGGCTGGATGGCGTGTTTCTGAATGCCGGTATCGAGGGTGAGGTTGGCCCGTTCGAAAGTCGTGCCGATGCAGCCTGGGAAAAAGTGTTCGCGGTTAACGTCCACGGCGTGCGCCTTGGCGTAGAGGCTGCCTTGCCAGCGCTGCGCCAGGCCGGTGGCGGCAGTGTGGTGATTACTTCCAGCATAGCTGGTTTGCGGGGTTTGTCTGGTCTTTCGCCCTATGTGAGCAGCAAGCATGCGACGGTCGGCATGATGCGATGCCTGGCTGCGGAGCTCGGTCCGGAGGGCATCCGGGTCAACACGCTCAACCCTGGCCCAGTCGAAAATCGCATGATGCGTTCGATTGAAGACCAGGCCAATCCCAGTCATGGCAAGGAGGTAAAAGAGTCCTTCACGGCCCGCATCCCGTTGGGTCGTTACGTCACCAACGAGGAATGCGCGGCCATGGCGGTGTTCCTCTTCTCAGATGCAGCATCCGGTTGCAATGGCAACACCTACCTGGTCGATGGTGGCTTCTGTGCGCAGTGAGTCCGCAGTGCCGAGGGAAATATTTGGCTTAAGACGACTCCGGTGACATCAGCGCCAAACGCGAGTTGATCAAGACATAGAGAAAAATCGGTACCGGCAAACTAGCGGTGCTAATTGCCACTATCCCCAGCAGCAGCCCGAACAAAGCTGTACAGCCCACCCTTGGCAGCCCTGATAAGGGCAGGGCGGGTTGAGTAAGTAGCTAGGCACAATTAAATATAAAACGTTCCAGCGAGTAATCTCCAGCTTTACTGTGCGCATCCATTCCCTCGATGACAGTCATGGCCAGGTCATATTTGTTATCGAACATCTAACCAGCAATTTCATGATATTTCAGCTGCCGCTATTGGGTTTCAATGGGATTTCTCTCCGAACAATGGCGGTGGAAGGAAGATGAATAGCCCATGCCATTCTGGAAACGCTATGACCCTGATTAAAACGCTAATCGACTGCAAAATTAAGACCCTGGAGCAGAAAATTCAGCAGGCTACCGCTCGTAAAACCATGCTGGAAACCTACCGCACGAGCTAGGCTGCCTGACCCTTAGACAATTCACCTAATGTCAAGATTTGCAGCTTGATTGAGGAAGTAAGCCTGACATTGAATTGTCTAGATGCTATTTGAGAAACCAGTAGATCAAGTTTGATTTATTCTAAATAAGGCTAACACTGTGAACCGCCATAATCCCTTGAATTGGCTAAATTCGCCTGAGTTTAATATAGCTATATTCTCGTTTTTGCTGTCTTTCTTTTGGGAAATTCAGCAAATGTGGTTTTACCAAATTCCGACTGGATACTCCCACTTCGATATAGTCAGAAACTGCACCCTCGCTACAGTTGGAGATGTCGTAATTACGTTGATTGCATTTTTGGCCGTCACAGCTCTATCGAAGTCTCGTCAATGGCTCCGTCACCCAAGCCGTAGCCAAATGAGTGTTTTTCTCCTTGTGGGAGTGGTCATCACCGTTATTATCGAAGCCTTAGCTACTGGCCCCCTCAATCGGTGGACCTATGCCGAGTCCATGCCAACAATTCCGATTTTAGGCACTGGGTTAGTGCCATTGTTGATGTGGTTTCTAGTGCCTCCGCTCACTATTTGGTTTGCCAGGCGTCAAATTCTATCTGTAAGGTCATAAAATTTAGAGTCAATCGTTCAAGATTCAACCAAAGCGAAGGATAACTAATACCGTCCTGGATGCATAGTGGATGGAACGGCTCAAGTAATGATTTTGCGGCATCAAGATCACTCCTTGCATCTTTTTCAGGGAAAATCTCATCCCAAAACGATCGCTACACTGTAGAGGAATGGTCTCTACTCCAAGCGTAGGCTCGCTTCAAAAACGCCAGAGTATCGGATTTATAGGGTTAGTTCAGCCTGAAACTCTTGCCAAAAGCTAAAAATGGCGTTGATTAGAATCACAGCCCAGACGGCCCAGCCTAGGGCCGGGGTGCGGGCCACAAAGGCCAAACTGCCCGCCACCCACAACAACAGCGCCATGAAGTGGGTGAGCTGATCGGTAAATTTCAGCCACAGGGGTCGGCGGGTGGGAGTGGGCAGCTCATTGGCCCCAAATTGCTCTAGGCGCTGGGCCGCCTCCCGGCTAGAGAGGCCTTGGGGCGTAGTGGCCAGCGATTCATAGACCGCCTCAACGGGTAACGTCCAAACCGACTGGTGCATAGCAATCCTGCGTGAATCGTAAAAATCCGTAGTGCAAGTGTCCTGCATGCACGGGCGAGAGTCCGTCCTACCTCCATGAATCAATTCGGATTACGGTATCAACCTTCACTACTCACGCCATCGGTTGTTCGTCCAGTCATCTCGCTAGGACGAATCTGGTAAAGCGCCATTTCCTCTGCCCGACCCCAGGCGTCGATCCAGGTGCGATTGATGGCAGGCGACAGGGCTGGATTGCGTGTTTTGACAAATTCCATCACGCGATCAATATCGCCCTGTTCAGTGATGTGCTCGGCCCGGCCTGTCACTGTAACGCTGCGCCAGTGCTGGAGATTCTTAACATCTTCAACCTGTAAGCACACCTCTGGGTTGATATCCATATATTTAGTTTTCATCCCCACTGTGGTGAAGATGTAAATAGCTGGCTCGTCAAAATAATAGTGCATTGGCACAACGTAAGGATGCCCGTCAATGGCACAGCCTAGATGTCCGTGCCCTACTTCTCGCAGCAGTTCATTGATCTCTTTTGTGCTCATCTCATCGATATCTAACATGGCCTTTCTCCCTGAAAATTAGGACACTCACAATGTAGTCAAGTAGAGGAAAGTTACACCCTACAGGTTAAGTCAGTGATTAGAGTCAGTCACCATTTCAGAAAGTGTTAGCAAAAAGGTGAGGTCAGTCATAGCTTTGAGTGAGTGGCGTACGTTAGCCGGTATAAAGGCAAAGACTCCTAGTTCTAGAATAATTTCTTCGTCTTCAAGCGTCAGTACGCCTTGTCCTTCAATGACATTCACGGTGGCATTGCGAGGATTAGTATGTTCTGCAATGGATGCTGATGCCGCCAGAGACATCAATGCATAGCGACAATTTTTATCTTCTAGCAGAATCTTGCTCTTAGCTCCGGACTGAGGATACTCGATTACATCAGACCAGTTAATTTGGGTTGCTTTCAACGACAGTATAGCTGTGCTCATGGATTTGGCCTTTTATAGTAGAGAAATGGATGTAAACGGTGAAGATGCTCATAGATCAGCTTTTCCAGCAACTATGGAAAAACGATTTTTGAGATCGGGGCATGACCCAAGAAAACATAGGCAGCTGGCCGCAGCACACTTTCGGAGTAAATAATCTTTTGAACGTTCAGGCTAGGCACACGTTTAGCGGTGGCATTATAGGTTAAAATTTCTCCTTCCAGACTAAAGTCACTGTTGGTTAAGTAGTGATCATAATCATGGATTGCTTGAAAAATAAAGTTATAGATCGGATTAAGTCCTAGGGTCGTATCGTAGTTCTCGCCGGATACCCAAAGATGGCTCTTCTGAACGTCAGCGAACATTTCTGAAGCGTTCTCATAGCGCTCGTACCAGGAGAACTCTAGATTCAATGGGAGACTCTGGTACTCGACCCAGAGCCAATCACAGAATTGGGCGATTGTCGCGCCGGAAATTTCAGCGGGGTTGCCTTCCAAATAGAGCCTGGCTAAGCTCTCGATTTTGGCGGCTGTTCCAGATTGAGGATTTTGAAGCAAATTGTCTGTACTAAGCATCACATCGTGCATTGCATAGACTGCGCATCTCCATCTTGGCACGTCTTCTTTGATTAGTGCCTGCTCAAGTTTAGATCTCATCCTTTTGATTAACTAAAAGCTCACGTTTTATATCATAGTTAATCAACTCATTCAAGAAATCAAACGTAGCTTTGGCATAATTAGTTCTATAGGTAAAAATACGGTTCAATTCTAGTTGAGCGTAAAATAGCGTAGCTCTGGACTATTAGATCAAAAAAATAATCTTAGAAGCCAAAAACGCAGTCTTAATCATGCTCGTTATACGGTGAATTATGTCTATCAAAATCAGAAAAACCTAACCTAATGAACAAGCTTTTCCGCCTGATTTTGATATTCTTGAGCGCGTTGATTGTTATCACCTTTAATTTCAATGGCAGTGCGAGCCAGTTGGACTTTGACGATGGGATTGATCGCTTTATCACAAGTCAAATGAAGACTCATAACATTCCTGGTTTGGCACTCGCTATTACTCACAATAATCAAGTGTTGCATGTTAAAGGATACAGTGCAGCAAACAACGATCACCCTGTTACAGCACAGACCCAATTCTTGATTGCTTCAGTGAGTAAATCATTTACCGCAATTGCGGTGATGCAGTTGGTCGAAGCGAGACAAATTGATTTAGACTCACCCGTACAAGCTTATCTACCAGAATTCGCCCTGACTGATCCATCGTTCGCGCAACAGCCGCCTGGCGAAATCGATGCCAAAGTTACCATTCGTCATCTTCTTAATCAAGTGAGTGGTTTATCTGACGTAGGCTTTCCTGAGCTGCAGCTTTCTCAAGCAACAACGATTGGTGAGCGCGTTACTAGCCTTAGTCAAGCACGTCCCGTTGAGTTGCCCGGCGCTCAGTTTCACTATTTCAATCCCAACTACGAAGTGTTGGCGCGAGTAGTTGAAGTGGTGAGTCAACAGCCATTCTCAGATTACTTACAAACACATATTTTTACACCCCTTCAAATGTCGCGGACGCTCAATGCAACTACAAGGGCTGACGCATCCCAAGGTGCTACTAATATGGCACAGGGACATCTGATGGCATTTGGACTTCCCTTCGCATATCCAGAAATGTCTGGTTATCTAAGCGGCAGTGGCGGGATCGTTTCCACCGCAGAGGACATGGCCAATTATCTAATCTTCCAAACCAACAGTGGACAATTTCAAGAGACAAAGTTGTTTTCTGAAAGTAGTGTAGTGCTGATGCACACTCCACCCAAGGCCATCAGTAGTTCCTATGGCATGGGTTGGTTTAAGGGCAGCGAGAACGGTGAAACAGCGATCGAACACAATGGAATTTTGTCTACATTTTATACAGATGTTGTGCTGTTGCCCAAGGAAAAATATGGAATTGCATTGCTTTACAATATCAATGCGTCGCCGTTAATTTCAATGGCATTTCCTCAAATCAAAACTGGATTGATTCAATTATTAAAGGATGGGCAACCTGCCGTAGGTGGGTTTTCAGTAACCTTGTGGGGTATAGCGATCGCACTATTGATGTTTATAAGTGTAACGCTGGCAATCCGTAGTTTGCTTTACCTACCACAATGGAGACAGTCGATTCATAGAACTCCATTGTGGCGGGTCTGGTTAGGGATTGGCTTCACATTCTTGCCAGCGTTTTTCCTGCTCATATTGCCTTGGATATTCGCATTGGTGTCCGATCGATTCTTTGGACATGTACTACTGTTTCGATCGATGCTCGATCTAATGCTTTGGCTGAGTGTGTGCGCGGTTTTGGGCGTAGTAAATGGAATTGCACGTTTGATATTTCTGGCGCGTTCTAATAGATTGGATGCGGTATCGTGATCAATGGGAGTGTGTACGTGCAGTCAACGCCTTGATCAAAAGTATTGGCTAAGCTTGTTCGTGATATCTGTGCTTGCCGAGATGCTGAAAAAGAGTGTAATTAAACAAAAAATAGGGAGAGAAACAGTAGCAACGCAATATCAAGGAATCAGCGACTAACTAGGCCTGACGGCCGAACAAAAAGCTAGGAAAATCGAACGCCGTCTTAATCGACTCTCTACGGAAGGATGAGAGTTTTTCGCTCTCAATGCCGTGATGTCTTTTGGAAATGAGGTTGGATTTAGAGCTAATTTCTAAAGAGAAACTTAAGCAGAGGCTATTGACGTATCGTGGATCCTATCGTGTAAAGGTTAGCGCGCTAATCAGGCACGAAGCATGAGCCGCCTACCCGAGATTGCCAATCCTACCCGTCTGATTTACCCCAGTGACCTTAGTGATGCCGAGTGGGAGGGGCTACAACCGCTGCTACCTGCTCCTAAAGGGTTTGGTGCACCTCGCACCGTCGATTTAAGAGAAGTTCTTAACGCCATTTTTTATGTGCAACGCACGGGCTGCCAATGGGAGATGCTGCCCCATGATTTGCCACCGCATCCGACAGTCTACAAGTATTTTCAGAAGTGGCAGCGCAAAGGGATCTGGCAGGACCTCCACGATACGCTGCGTTATCACTTGAGGCGAGAGATGGGCCGAGAGGCTGACTCTAGCGTGGCGATGGCGGATTCTCAATCGGTCAAGACCACGGAAAAAAGGGGGAGGTCTACGGCTTTGATGGTGGCAAGAAGGTTAAAGGCCGTAAGCGACATCTCGTCGTGGATTCACAGGGCTTCATGATTGGGGTAGTCGTCACCGAAGCGAATGCCTCCGAGCGCTTAGGGGCCGTCGTAGTGCTAGACAAAGAGCAGGAGAAGTTGTCTCGATTAGAGGTCATTTGGGTTGACCAGGGCTACTCAGGTCCGAACTTCAAAAGGGCGGTACAAGCCGTCTGTGGAGATACGGTTCGTGTCGACGTTATTGAGCGCGAGTCTAAGGCATTTGAGGTGTTGCCGAAGCGTTGGGTGATTGAGCGCAGCTTTGGATGGCTGAATCGATATCGACGATTGAGCAAGGATTATGAGTTGCATACTGAAAACGCCGAAGCCATGATCTATGGAGCGTTTATCCGTTTCATGCTACGTCGATTGGCGGCTTAAGGTCTACTTCATAAATCAGCTCTTACCTGATCCTCAAGAAAGTATTTTCAGAAAATTCTATTATTCATTAGGGTTAGGGATATAGTTTGTGAAATATAAGATTTTATTTTTAGGATTATCGCTCTTCCTATATGGCGTCGCCCTGGCGTTACCGTGCCTTTTGTTCAATGTGGTGCCTACAGACTCTGTTGGTGTGAATCCCTCTGACCCCAATGACGTTTATGCCATGAGGGGAGTCGAACTGACTTTCTTTGGCATTGTTGGGCTGATTTTTTGGCAAATTCCTGCGATTGGCTGGTTCGCCAATCCGATCTATTGGTTGTGCTGCATCATGTTTATGATCCAGCGCTATAGGTTTTCAGCCATAGCTGGGGTAGCTGCTGTTCTTATTGGTTTTGGAGGCACATTTTCAGCATTCTGGTTTAACTTGCCTGCCGACAGTGGTGGCGTTTCTGAATTTGCTTTGAATCAATTGTTGTTGGGTTTTTGGCTATGGCTGGCCGCTCCTGGCTTAATAGCCCTAGCTTCTTTCATCGGTCTATTAAAAGAGCCAGCTCGATTAACCGCTAAAAGTGATTAAGAAAGGAGCGATAGATTAGAGCTATGAGAACTCAACAGCTTTCCCTCGATGCCTTGTGGAAGCCAACAATATCTCAAGAGCGCGTATTCAGTCCAGATGACTTTGCCCATCTGCCAGATGCAGCTAGACGGTATCTGGAACATGCGATTGCACCTGGAACAGCGATGGCATCGGCAGTGCGCCTAAAAATGCATGGCGAGATCAAACTCAAGACCTGGATTCCCTTCACCGCAGAGCAAGTCGTTTGCTGGGAGCGCGGATTTATTTGGAGTGCCACTGCCTGGATGAACCGCTTACCGATCGTGGGATCAGATCGGATCATCGATGGCGTTGGGGCGATGCAGTGGAAGCTGTTGGGGCTGTTTCCGGTGATGACCGGAACCGGTGCTGATATTACCCGATCGTCAGCGGGTCGCTTCCACACCGAGTTAATGCTGTTGCCATCGGCGTTTTGTCGGGGTGACGTGACCTGGGGCGGCACAGAAGCATTGCACCTGCATGCTAGCTTTGTCGCCCAGGGTGAACCAGCCGAGCTTGACTTTGCCATTGACCAGACAGGACGGCTAAAAACTGCCCAACTACCGCGCTGGGGCAACCCAGAAGGCGCAGAACACCACTATGTAGACTTTGGGGCAATTGTCGAAGCAGAGGACACCTTCGGGGGCTACACCATTCCCACCCAGCTGCGGGTGGGATGGTACTTTGGCACTGATCGGTTTGAGTCAGAGGGGGAGTTCTTCCGCGCCACCATTGATGAGGCCATCTACCGGTAATCGTTAGTAGTCTCAGAAAGCCAGATTGGAGAAAATCCATGCTGCTCAAAAAGATGCCATACCGAGGCATAGAATGACGATCTTCATCTTGGCTCAGCTTCTGTTTCCTCTTATCTTGATTGGGTGGTTGGCTTTTGTGCCGCTCCACAATCTGCTGGGTATTGGAATTCAATCTCTGACGACCGCGATCGCCCTAGTTATGATCGCCCGGATGGGCATCTGGGTCTTTCCGCCTTGGTGGACGCCCTATCTCTATGGGGTGCTATTTGTGCTGGCGTTGGGGCTGGGGTTTTCGAAGCAGCAGCCAAAGCGCCGGATGCCATTAAGCTGGCCGGGGTGGGTCATGATTGTGGGTTTCGTGGCCTTTGGCGTGTATGTAAGCAATGAGGCGGCTCGCAGTTGGACGGGGCAGTTTCCTGCTGATGCGCCTGCTGTTGACCTCACCTTTCCGCTGCGAGGTGACAACTTTCTGATCGTCAATGGCGGTAGCGATATTCGCATCAATGCTCACCTAAAAACCTTAGACGAGTCAGTACCCCGTTTTCGAGCCTATCGGGGCCAGAGTTACGGCACCGATATCATTCAGGTTAATCGGTGGGGGTTGCGATCGCGCGGCATCGTTCCTAAGCACTCTGCGGCGTACTTGATCTACGGTGCGCCGGTGCTCGCTCCCTGTGCAGGCCAGGTGGTGCAGGCGGTCGATGGCTTCCCAGATATGACCATCCCGGAGACTGACCTGATCAACCGGGCTGGAAATCATGTGATTCTGCGCTGTGGCGCGTTCGAGGTCATCCTGGCCCATTTTCGCCCCCAGAGTCTCGTGGTGCAGTCGGGCATGGCCGTTGCAGTCGGGGACGCCATTGCCGAGGTTGGCAATTCTGGGGCCAGCGGCGAACCTCACCTTCATATTCACGCCCAGCGACCGGGATCTTTAGCTATGCCCCTGTCAGGTGACCCCTTGCCAGTGCGCTTCAATGGCCGTTTTCTCATTCGCAGCGATCGTGTGACCACGCCCACCTCCAGAGACTGAACCATGACTGATGCATAACTTCCGGATTTATCGCGGCGATGCTCGGTCGCTCCGGCGATCGCTTGAGGCTGTACTGGTTTGAGCGTATTCCATCTAAAAAATATCCCTGTGAAGGCCGCTGGACACGACCAGCATTACTTGTAATGAAAAAACATTCCGTTGCTGGGTTCTACATCTTGGCGTTTGGCATCTCATGGATTGGCTTGATTCCGGGAGTCCTCGGTTCGCGGGGGATTGCCCCATTTGAGAGTCCCTTCGTCCAGTTCCTTGGCATCCTGTTTTCCATTGGCCCCGCCCTTGCGGCTGTGATTATGTCCCAGGTGATGCAGGGCAAGACAGGGGTTCAGAATCTACTCAAGGGTCTGCTCAAATGGCGCGTTAATCTGGTTTGGTATCTCGTCGCAGTGCTGGGGCCTGTTGTTATTTTTGTTACCGGGCAAGTCCTGACAAAATTAATGGGTTTAACTGGAGCACCCACATCAATTCCAAGTAATCCGCTTCTCTTTTTTGTTGCCGTTTTAGCGGTGGTTCTCTCCAACACGAGCGAAGAAATTGGGTGGCGGGGGTTTGCGCTCCCACATTTGCAGAAACGACATAATGCCCTATCCGCCACCCTGATTGTGGGACTGTTGTGGAGTTTATGGCATTTACCGCTGGTCTTTTTGACAGGCAACCCGATGACTCAGTCGCCTTTAATCTGGTTTATTAGCATCGTTGCCAGTGCTTTTATTTACACCTGGCTTTACAACAGCACCCAAGGCAGCCTTTTGCTAGTGGCACTTTTTCATGGTGCGCTGAACATCTTTGGAGCCTTGATATCTGGGGTATCGCCTATCGCCTACGCTCTCGTGAATTGTGTGGTGGCGATCATTCTGATTTTAGTGTTTGGGAAAGTAACGCTCTCGCACCGAAAACAGGTTTATGTGGACTAATAATGGGTATGACACATCACGGTAGATCAGGCTTTAATCCGCGCCTTTTGGCATTCTTTGCCTTAGCGTTTGCTTGGTCATGGGCCTGCTGGCTGCTGGCTTCGGTGGTCAGACCTCAGTTGCCTGCTGTTGGGAGCATGTTGATTATCGCGGGGAGTTTTGGCCCCGGCATCGCAGCAATCGCGGTGGTGAGGTACGTTGGTGGACCGGACGGGCTGCATCGTTGGCTCAGGCGATCGCTGCAATGGCGGGTTGGGTGGCGTTGGCTGGCGCTCTCGTTTTTCTTGCCTTTGGCGGTCATGGGTCTGGCCGCCGCTATGCACATCGCCTTGGGCGGCACGATCGCCCCGTCTCCTGCATCCGGGCGTGTGCTCCTAGCCGTGGTGAACTTTGGCCTGATGCTGGTACTGGGCGGCCCGCTGGGTGAGGAATTTGGCTGGCGAGGTTATGCCTTGCCTGTTTTGCAAGAGCGCTATAGCTGGCGCGTGGCTAGCCTTGTTTTGGGCACGGTGTGGGGCATCTGGCATCTGCCGCTGTTTTATATGGCCGACACGACGCAAAGCCACCTCCCCTTTGGCCTATTTATAGTGAGCACGGTGGCCCTGTCGGTGCTGTTTGCATGGCTATTCAATCAGACCCAAGGAAGCGTGCTGCCCGCTCTCGTGCTGCATACTGCGGTCAACGCTTGGGGGTGGGTCATACCAGTCATGGTGATGCCGGATGGTAGTAATCTACGACCCTATGGGCTAGCAGTAGGACTGCTTGTGGTGATCGCCCTCGGTCTACTGTGCGATGCGGAACCCCATCGGCCTCTGCGATCGCCGCAGTCAAAGTCGGGTTCAGAATGACATGAACCGTCTAAACTCAATTTCAGCACGCAAGATCGGTGAATTAATCCCTAAGTGAGTGGGGCTGGGAGAATGCTTTGTCAGCGATGCCCCATCAGCTCAGCTATACGAGCGCTCCCAAGGCTATCAGCGTCGTTTCCTGCACCGTGAACTGTTGCTAATTTTTACTCTTCCCCATTTGCAGTAGGGGAATTAGCGCGAAGACGGCTTGCCCAGCCAAACCAATGGTCTTAGGAAGTGACTGATAGGCTGCGAAGTGCCCCTGTACTGTGCTGCCAAACAACCAAACCGATAGCCCTAACTCAGCCGCCATTAGTACCCCAAAGGCAACTATTCCCATATTAAGACGAACCCACCATTGAGATGGCACATTGAATTGAGTCGTCAGGAAATCAGAAATTAGCCAGGCTGCACTCAAAAGAATGGGCAACTCAATGAAGGTACTAACGAGTTCCCCAAGCTTTGGAATCAGCACCAGAACCCGAAGTGTTCCAAGCAGGAAGCCGATGGCAAACACCGCCACAAAGTAGAGGAAGCCTACACGGATAGAGTTGTTCATTCCATTAGCAAAGGAAAGTACACGTTTCCTGTACGCTACACATCAAACTGTTGACTGGGAAAACTTAACTTAAATCGAATCATCTGCCCAGCCACAAAACCCACAATCCCAGTGAATCTGGCCCGCTGCCGCTCGGGGTACTGGCCTCTCACCGTTAGGGCATCGACCCATAAACAGCGGCTGCATGAAGCGGCAGCTGCACTGGGTCTAAAATTAGCTCACCAGCGTAATAGCTAGCCCCCTCTGGCTGCCACCTGAATCGTAGATGCACCCTGAGAACTAACCCCCATCGGCACCGCTGGCCCGTGGGGGTTTTGTTTGGGCAATCGCGGGGATGCAAGGGCTGAGTTCACCTGCGGGTGGTGCAACTACGCGGGTGGCCATCAGCGCAACTATTCGGGCGCTGTCTCATCGGCCCAGCTCCAATCCTTAGCCTGAAGCATCGCTGTGCACAGCACAGCAATCCATCCTTCAATGAGCCAATCGATCATTTCTTGCTCTTCGCCCTGCGCTTGCAAGGCTAAATTTTTCAGCGCATCGAAGTCAGAGCGATCGCCCTGGCTGCTGCTAAAGATGGCATAAGCCTGCCGGTGAAGCGCGCCATCGTGCATGAGGATTCGCTATGAGGACTACAACTGAAATCCTACCCAAGCCCGCTTCACCGCCGCATCAATCGAGATGACTGGCTAAGCCATCTGCCGACCCACGCGATCACGCCCCAACGACCGGGCACCATAGACCCAACAGCGGATCAAGAGCCATATCTGTAGATGCACCCTTAACCCCCACAGGTACCGCTGTCCTGTGGGGGGTTTGTTTTGGGGCACCCTAGCCTGGTCGATTGGGTGCTATGGACTCTAGGGAATGAGCTAGGTGAGGGCATTAGCTATTTTGCTGATCCTGCCCACAGTGAGGCAAAAGAATGACCTAATCGGAGGAGATAACAAAGCGGTGAAATACTTCAACCCAAAGACATGAAGCCTGATCTGACGCAGTTCTCAAGGGCTGTAGCAGGCAAAATCAGTGAATCAGGCCAAAAGAGTACTGCCTATAAGGCAGTGTTAGACCTGTTTCAGACGGCAGGTAGCTTCTATAGAACGCTGGACAGTATGACCAGTGACAATCTTTCCCACTTCAAGAGCAGCAATAAGTATTTGACCGAACGCCAGGAAAAGGATGCCCTCGCCTTAACCGCCATGTATGCGGGTAATCTCAGAACTCAATTCCTTCATGACCTGGTTAAAGAGGGTAGTGCTCTGACTGACACAGAACGCCAGGTTCTAGAAATGTCATTAGAACTTTATAAAGCAACTTGTGAACCAACTACGGCTCATTAGGTAATCCCCGCTGGATTGATGATTAGTCAAATCTGGGGAGATTGAACTGGTGCAATTCAAGTGGAGTGTAAGGGCATTTTCAAGCCATACTTCTTACTCCTAGATAGCAGTCGGTGATGGAGGAAGATGCTGTCTTGTAGCTGTCTCTTGGATGTCTTATAACCGTCTCGCGAGACAACCTACGAGACAGCTGCAAGACGGTGAGACAACCACAAGACAAGGGGTTTGGCGGTTTGTCTCGCAGCGTAGACAGTCACGAGACAGTGTATCTGGGCGGTGTCTCGGGAATGCGCTCGATGAAGCCCTCCATCGCCATGAGCTCTAGTTTTTGCTCTAGCGCCTTGGTGTCGATACTGTCCTTTAGTGCCCTGTGCTTTTGCCGAATCTGAGATGCCCGTAGCGGCTCAGCCGCCTTGATTAAAACCTCCCTAATGATGGCAACCTCATCATCCGAGCTGTCAGCCGAGTAGGCCGATTCTAGTCCCTGATGGTTGGACGTTTGCCCGAGCTCCAGGGTGGGTACCTCGACGGCGATCGGGTTGTTTTTCTGGCCCGGGTAGTAGATATTTGGGCTTTGCTGAATTAAGAGATGACTTTGATAGGGATTGGAACATCCTCGACTGACGACCGCAGGCTACACAAATATGATTTTGCTTACCTTTCCTCTTGCCATTCTTATGGCTATGAGTGGCTCTGCACTCTGGACATTGCGTTATTCGACCAGGATAGTGGTGAAGAGTCCGAGTTAATTGGATGGGAAATTGAAGGGCGGGTTGTGACCCACAGCGACGCTCTGCTCAAGGCCCACGACCTGAGCTGGTTAGATAGCTAATCGACACTCAAAACAAAACCCCACGGGACAGCGAGATCCGTGGGGAGTAATTTAGGGTGCATCTACGGGACGTTCTCAGGAACTCGCTGCTGTTTTTATGGTGCCCGCCTGTTTATGGCTGGTCGTTCAATGGGGAATCCATCCGGGCCATTTGGCTGAGGTGCTAGGACGACTTCTTCGTGCCCACCCCCGCTCTACTTCCTGGTCTAATCGGCATGGGTATTGCGGCTATGCGTAAAAAGGGCCAAGAAGAGCCCACAGAGCAGGAAGCTTAATCTATCCACTACCATCTGGCTCCGTTATCCCTGCCGCTGGCGGGGAGAGCGATCGCGGCGGTAAGCTGGTTGGCGTAAATGGAATTTCACCCCATCCCCTGGCCCAGCGCCGGGGGTTTTATTGCCTACGACCGCTGTCTCAGGTAAAGCCACACCAACGCAGCAATCCCCAACGGAGACAACCAATCTTAAATGACCTTTCGCACAACGGAATCAGGGTCGCGATCGCACGGGAGCCATCAGTGAAATGAAGTGATCGAACACCTCAGGGAATACTTAGACCATCTACCCCTCAAGGACAGGCTTGCACTGCTGACCATCCTCCCAATCCAGAACCCTATTTAGCCATGATCCGGAAGACGCTCAATGTATTTTTTCCGCTAGCGATCGGAGTCATCTTGTTCCTGATGGCGAAAGAAGCTTTCAATGCTGCCTTTCCTTTTGCCCTGCCAGCCTCAGTAATCCTGGGGTTAGCAGGCACAGTCTCTGTCCTTTATGCTTTGGCGCAAATCAAATGAAGACCAAGACCCTTGGAATCTCGATCGTTCTTTCTGCCGCTTTTCTCGGCGGTTGCGCTACCGTCCCTCCTGGCAATGTTGGTGTAAAGGTCTACCAGGCAGGCGGCAAGCGTGGTCAGATGGAAACCCTTGAGGTGGGGCGCTACGGTGTCAACCCGGTGACCGAGGACATCTACAACTTCCCCACTTACCGCCAGAACCTGGTTTGGGAGCGCAGCGACAACCCTGACCAGAATGAGCAAATTACCCTCAACTCATCGGAGGGCGCTAGCTTCACGGCAGACGTGGCTATCTCCTACAGCTTTGCCCCCGACAAGGCCGAGCAAATCTTTTCTGAGTTTCGCCAGTCCCCCGAAATGATTGCGGATGTCTACGTTCGACGCATGGTGCAGGACTCCTTCAACCGAGTCGGCTCCACCATGAAAGCAATCGAAATCTATGGAGAGCAGAAAAGCCTGTTCCTTGACACCGTCCTCAAGGAGATTCAGTCCGACCTAGATCCCCTCGGCTTCCAGGTCCACTCCATCAGCTTTGTCTCCCTCCGTCCAGACGCAGAGCTACAAGCTGCCATCAACTCTGTCATCACCGCCAAGCAGGAGGCTGAGCGGGCGCGACAGGAAGTAGAGAAGGCAAAGGCCAACGGTGAGGCAACGGTCGCCACCGCCCGCGCCCAGGCAGAAGCTAACCGCCTTCAGCAAGAGTCCATCTCCGCCGAACTACTCCAGCAACGTGCGATCGAAAAGTGGAACGGGGTTCTCCCTCAAGTGACGGGCGAAACCGTCCCGTTTATCAACCTCCAGCAACCCGTTCCGCCCGCCCAGTAGTCTGACCACGCGATCGCTGGACACTCCACCTGGCGATCGCCCTAGTTCAGGCTGATTCAATCTACGAATTGAATTAGCCCACAAAGAAAATAGACAGATGGCTAGCTGCGCGCGCAGGCAATTATTCAAGAATGTTCTGCAGTAGTTAGCGCAAAAAAGGCACCGCCCGGCTTCCTGACATTTGCTGACTCAAAGCTTACCTTTGGCCGCGCACAACTTGCTCTTCTGGTGGCGCACCTAGAAAGACGACGCGCACCTGTTGCGGCTGAAAGATCCCAGGGACGCTAACTTGCGCCGTCGCTTGCGGGATGGCAACACAGCGGGTAAGGGCGGATTCAGGATTGTTGGCATTCAGTGCGGTCACATAGATCGTGGCGCGGCGTCCGAGCACTTCGCTGTACGACAAAACGGGCAGCAGTGAATCGAGGCAGCCATTCAGGGTGAACTGAAGCGAAACCCGCGTTTCTGACCCGGTGACGTTATCGGCAACGGGAATGCGGATAGCTTGGATTTCAGTAATTCGACCTCCGATCGCCGTCAAGCTTTCGGTGCGAGCCGGAACCGGAATTGCTTGAGCAGTAGTGGTCGCGATTGTGGCTAAGGCTGCTGTGATGGGAAAAAATTGAGCGACCCTAAGTACCAGACAAGAACTGTAAGACGTGAAGAAACTCATCGGTTTTTTGTTCAAGATTAAGCACGATGTTTCTAAGATAGTCAAAGCTGTAGCGAAACAAGCTCTTATTTTGAGCACGGCTCAAGCTGCTGGGTGGATATGAACGAGTCGAGTTGCAGGCGAATCGGTGATAGGTTGCTGTCAGTGGTTCATGGCGTACACCGTGCCCGTTATACAGCTTTAATCTGAGAAACCTATGGTTAGGCGAATTGTCTTTGGGCTGCTAGGGGTATGTATCTATGTGTGGTGCGTTCTCTTAACGAATCAGTCGCTGCTGTCTCAGACGCCAGCCTTTGTAGCTCAGGGGCGAGGAGGAGCGGTAGCCACCGTAGACGCCCGCGCCACCCAGATTGGTATTGATGTCTTAAAACGGGGCGGCAATGCGATCGATGCCGCCGTCGCCGCTGCCGCCGCCTTAGGGGTTTCAGACCCCTTTTCCGCCGGCATTGGCGGCGGTGGCTTTATGGTGATTTATCTAAGGGATAGTGATCGCATCATTACCCTTGACGGCCGCGAGCAGGCCCCAGCCTCGGCCCAGGTGGATATGTTCAAAGACCCCGACAGCTCGACCGGAGCGGTGTTGCCCTTTTCGCCCAACCGCAATTCGTCTGGGGTGGCGGTGGGTGTGCCGGGAACGCTCCTGGAGTGGGCAGAGGCGCTGAACCGCTACGGTACGCTGTCGCTGGCGGAGGCGCTGCAACCGGCGATCGCTCTGGCCGTAGACGGCTTTGCGGTAGACGCAAACTTTGCGGCCCAGGTGGCGCAAAACCAGGCCCGCTTTGCAGCCTTTACGTCGACTCAGGCCTTATACCTGCCCGATGGCAGGCCGCCTGCCGTTGGTTCGCGCTTCAAAAACCCTGACCTGGCCAACACCTATCGTCTGCTGGCGGGCCAGGGGGTGAATGCGTTTTATCGGGGTGAGATTGCGGCGGCGATCGCCCAGACGGTGCAGCAGCCTCCCGTCGTTGAGCAACCCCCCTTTCGCGTCATTCCCGGCGGCATGACGCTGACGGATCTCGATCGATACGAGGTGCGGGTGCGGCCACCGACCGTTACCACCTACCGGGGCTTTACGCTTTACAGCATGGGCTTACCCAGCAGCGGCGGCATCACCACTGGAGAGATTTTCAGCATTTTGGAGGGGTTTGACCTGGGCGAGAGCGACCGCGCTAAAGCCTGGCACACCGTGCTGGAAGCTGAGCGCTTAGCCTTTGCCGATCGCAACGCCTACCTGGGCGACCCTGAGTATGTAGATGTGCCTCTGGCTGGTTTGCGCAGTGCCGACTTTATCCAGACCCGGCGAGCCTTGATCGGCGACAGCGCCCCCGAAGCGGGTAAAGACTTCCGCGCCACACCGGGCGATCCGCTGCCCTACCAGAGTGACCCCAGCCCTAGCCTGACTGTGGCCCAACCTAGTGCTCGGTCGCAGGGGGCATCTGGTACCTCAACAACCCATCTTGTAGCCAGCGATCGCCTGGGCAACCTGGTCTCTTACACCCTTACCCTCGAATCTATCGGTGGCTCAGGTATCGTGGTGCCGGGCTATGGCTTTATTCTCAACAACGAGCTGACAGATTTTGACCCCATTAGCCCCCATCCAACGCGCCGGAGCCGGGGAAGCGGCCCCGCAGCAGCATGGCTCCTACCATTGCCCGCAGCCCTGGGGGCGACCTGCTGGCCTTCGGTTCCCCCGGCGGCTCCACCATCATCACCACGGTGGTTGGTCTGGCAGTGAACCTGATCGACTTTGGCCTGACGCTGCCGGAGGCGATCGCGTCTCCCCGTCTCTCCCAGCGCAACACGGGCATAACTCAGGTAGACGGCGGTTTTGAGCAGAGGGCGATCGCTCAGGCATTAGCTAAGATGGGTCATGTGCTAGAGCCTGTGCCCGAAATCGGTGCTGCCGCAGGGTTAATTGTGCGTCCCGATGGTTCTATCCTGGCGGCGGCAGAACCCACGCGGCGGGGCGGGGGAACGGCGATGGTGGTGGAACAATGAACCAGCGTAAACGGCACTAAAGTAGCGAAGCTGCGATTTGGGGCAATTTAGTTATTTTGTATTCACTAGATAGCTGCGCGCAGACAACTAGGCAACGAAAAATCGAGAGATTTGGGACTTCGGAACTAACGAGAAAATATGGGACGCCTAGCTGGGTCGCAATCGACATCTGAGCAAGGATTATGATACTTCTCCCCCAGGTGGAGAGGCTTTCGCATAGGTGTCTATGAGCCGCCTCATGCTTAAACCGCTTACCAAGCCAACCCCAACAAAGTGAACTATAGGTGTTGAACTATTATGTAGTTCACTATATAATAGTTGTTGACTGGATATTTCAAATGCATAACAACTTGAACATCAATAAACGGCAGCACGTGGGGAGGCAGCTTTCGTTTGCCCTCTACAGTGCGTCGAACCGCGTCATTCGGCTTCATCGGCCCTTTCTTGAGCCTTTGGGCCTGACCTATCCTCAGTTTCTGGTCATGCTGGCTCTCTACGAGGGCACCCCGCGCACTGTTGGGGAAGTAGGGCAAGAACTCGGTATGGATAACGGAACCTTGACGCCCCTCTTAAAGCGCCTTGAGAGCGCGGGGTTGGTGACGCGCACCCGTGACCTGCTGGACGAACGCCGCGTTCTTATCGATCTGACAGAAGCGGGCGAGGCGCTCCGCGAGGCAGCGTGCTCGATCCCTGAAAAGATCGAGACGGCCTGCCGTCTCTCCGATGAAGACCTTGCCGAGCTTCGCGACACCTTGAACGGGCTAGGTCATCCCCGTTCCGCCAAGGCTCTCGACCACGAACCACCTTCCAACTGACACCATCTTTTGAGGTTTCACGATGTCAAACGCAACACACCTTTCAAACGGTCTCATTGAATTAGAAAATGAACCATCACAAACGCTCTCTTTTGAAGAGACCGTTCGAGCGCGCCGCTCATTCCGCTCATTTTTACCAACACCCGTCCCTAACGCTCAAATTTTGCAAGTCTTGGAAGATGCACAATATTCTCCATCGAATTGCAACACGCAGCCGTGGAATACACACATCGTTTCGGGCGAAAAGATCAAAGAATTGGGCCGCATTCTAACCGAGCAAAACGAAGCGGAGAATTTCACGCCGGATTTTAGCTTCGATATGGAGTGCTTTTATGGCGCCTATAGTGAACGCCGAATTGAACACGGCAAAACCTTTTATGAGGCGATGGGTGTGGCGCGGGGCGACAAGATCGCGCGTCATAAAGCCGCTGCAAAAAATTACACCTTCTACGGTGCACCTCATGTCGCTCTGCTCTTCATGCCTTCCTTTGGAGATAATGTGCGCGTTGGCGGTGACATTGGAATGTATGGCCAGACGTTTTTGTTGTCTCTGACGGCGCGCGGTTTAGGAGGTATTCCGCAGACCGCCATTGGCTTTTTTGCACAGACCATCCGCGAATATTTGGGTATCTCCGATGAACTCAAGCTGATGTTTGCCATTGCGTTTGGCTATCCAGACTTCACAGCACCAGTCAACAGTGTTCGAATGGGGCGCGTTTCCATCTCAGAGAGCGTGACCTTTCACCATTAAAAAATGTTCGGATGGGGATGATTGGTCATTTAACCGATGTAACCCACAGACCAAAAGTAAACGCCGCGCTGGCGCTGGCTGACGCCGGGCAGATTGCTGGCTACCGCGCGCCCGGCGGATGAGGCCGCGCGCCCCTACTTCGAGAATCACTCGGGGTAAGGCCGGCCCAAATGATGTACAGCAGTGGAATGAGACTCTTACCTAGTAAAAGGAAATCGTTTTATGAAGATAGGCATTCTTGGCACGGGCCATATCGGGAAGACGCTGGTGACAAAACTGAGCGCGGCCGGACACGACGTGAAGGTCGCCAATTCGCGCGGCCCTGAGACAATCGACGTCGATATCCTCAAGAACGGTGCTCGTGCGGTCACCTCCGCGGAGGCGGTCACACGGGTTGATGTGGTGATCATGTCCACGCCGCTTGGCGCCATCCCCCGGATCGCACCACTGTTCGCAGACGTGCCCGCCGAAACGGTGGTCATCGACACGTCCAACTATTATCCCAAGCGTGACGGCGAAATTGCGGCGATCGAAGGCGGGCAGGCCGAGAGCGAGTGGGTCGCCGAGCAGATCGGTCGCCCAATTGCTAAGGCGTGGAACGCGATTACGTCCGCATCCTTCGCCGACAAGGGCGCGCCTCCAGGGGCAGCGGGTCGCATCGCAATCCCCGTCGCCGCCGATGGCGACCGGGAGCGCGACGTGGCGATGACGCTGGTCGACGAAACCGGTCTCGACGCGGTCTATTCAGGCACGCTTGCCGAGTCCTGGCGCCAGCAGCCCGGCTCGCCCTGTTACTGCACAGACCTCAGCCGCGAGGAGATGCCTGCCGCGCTCGCCTCAGCGGAACGTGAGCGCTTGCCCAGGCGCCGCGAGCTTGCGATCGAGGCGATCATGGAGCGGGTGGGTGATAGCACTACCAACCCTGATTCTGACTATGCCGTGCGCCTGACCCGCGCGCTGTTCATGTGAAGGCGGTCATGGGCTGGAGAACAACTTCCCCGCCCGTCACGCCGATCGTCCCGATCGACCACAACAGTGCGCCGCGCCACGCCTCTTCCCATTCGACATCCACACAAACAACCAGAGAGCAATCATGGCGACCGACAACAACCCACTCATCTTCCTTATGGGCGTCACCGGTCAGACCGGCCGCTTCATTTTGGAGGATTTCGACCGAAACCCGAGCGACGCACGTATCCGTATCGGGGTGCGCAAGCAGGAGGATCTGGAGCGGTTGCGCAATGAAGGTCGCGATGCGGTGCTGTTCGACCTCGACGATCCGCGCACATTCGGGCCCGCGCTCTGCGGTGTCGATCGGCTCAATATCCTGACCGGCTACACGATCGCCATGACGCACCAGACCAAGACGCTGGTCGACGCCGCCAAGAAGGCGGGGGTGAAGCACATCGTCAATCAGGGTGTCTTTGCCAACGACGACTGCACCGACTCGAAATTCTCCTGGTTCGCGCTGGTCGAGTGCTACATCGAGGCCAGTGGCATACCCTGGACGCATCTGCACCCCAACATGTTCATGGATGGAATGTTGAACGTGTCGCCGACGACGGGCGGTTCGTTCCCGGTGTTCTGGGGAGAGCAGCGGGTCGGCTACGTCGCCGTTACAGATATTGCGGCGGTCACGGCCAAGGTCTTGCGCGACGGACCCGAGCGCCACGCCTCGAAGAATTATTATCTCAGCACCGAGACGATGACGGGGCCCGAACTCGCCATCATGTTGAGCGAGGTCATGGGCTGCACAATCACCTGCGATGTGCGCCATCCAGCGGACATGGCAGCCTTGTTCAAGGCGGGCGAGTTGAAGGTCGAGGACTGGTACGCCAAGAGCTCGATAGAATTCTGCACACAACTGGCCGACGGGCGGCTGGGCTATTTCGGCACGGTGCGCGACGACATCCCATATCTGCTGGGTCGGCCCGGAACCAGTTTCCGTGCTTGGGCGACAGCACACCGGGCCGAACTGCTCGATCTGGTTGATCAGCGCGCCGACGAAACTCCCACGGAATAAGCCGGCGATTTTCGCAGGTGGGAGTGGTCGCAGAAGCGCCTTACCAGCGCATGCTAAGCGCCTCCGCCTGTCCCAATTCGGATCGAGACCCGGCGAAAACTCGGCGCGAACAGATGGCGACAGCGCTGGCAGCTGCCGACGCATCACGATCGCCAAAGCACCGGGACTTGGCAGTTGCAGTGATGCAAGAGCGGCTTGGTGACGCTACGACAAATCCGGATGCCGATTTTGGGGTTCGTCTGAGCCGTGCGGTTTATATGTAAGCGTTTTATCTCAATCTGTTACTGCCTATAATACCAAATCCGAATCACATAACCCCGATTCCCCAAAGGCCAAACCGTAGGGGCGAATGGCATTCGCCCTGCTGAATCGGGGGTAACCAAGAAGGATTTGGTATAATGCCTCGTCAGTGGGGGCGGTCGCAGGGGTAAGCTATTTGGCGTAAATGGAATTTCACATCTGCCCCTGGCGATCGTCAGGGGCATTTTGTTGGTTGCTACCGCCGCCGTATAACTGTTCCCTTTCTCTCCCGGCCTTCACTAGAGATTGGCCTAAGGGGCAGTTTTGGCATAGATAGTAATGAATGGCGTGGGTCGTCCTAGGGTCCATACTTCACCGGGGTCGTGGCTCAGGATCGCTAGGTAGTTGCCGCGATCGCTAAACGCAACCCGATAGCCACTGGGCCAATCCTGAACTTCTCCAGTTTTCACACTGCCCAAGCGCGCTCCAGCCACCGGCCCCCCGAAAAAATAGCTATCGCCATCTGGACTTAGGCCAATGGCATCATCGGATCGATCAGCCGGTAGCCCAGTGCTGGTCACGCGCGCGCCCGTTTCTGGATTCCAAGTGACGAGCAGGCCATCGTAAGGCGATCGCGTTAGCACATTGAGCAACCCATCGTTTCTAAAGACTATATTCATCCCCCAGAAGAGGACATCTTCCGGCGGCAGCGTCCTAGCGTACTCAAATAGGCCGCTCTGATTGAGTCGCCATAGGTCTACACGACCCGATGAATCATTTGGGTAGATCTGAATGGCTAAAAATTGACCATTGGGACTAATGGCAAATCTACCACTGGTGTCTAAAGATTGCACCGCTTCACCATTCGCCGTGTTCCACAGAGCTAGTTGTGGCGCAGAAGCGCCGTCTTGCTGTGGGTTCACAAACGTTATGATTCGCTGATTGTCATTGCTAAAGGCAATCTGACTGCCATCGATGGCTGACTCTGCCCTGCTGATTGTTTTTTTCCACAGCGGCTGACCTGTCTCGATGGCCCATGCCGCTAGTTCCACGGTGTTAGTGGGAGACGTTTGCGCGATCGCCGCCACCGTCGTCCCGTCCTTGCTGATCGCCGCCCCATCAAAACGAGTCTGATCACCAGCGGCAATCTCCTTGATTAGCGCCCCTGTTTGCGTATTCCATATCTGAAGCGTTGCACCGTCTGTTGTCAAGGCCAGTAGCCGTTGTCCATCCGCGCTAAAGCTAAACCCTGCCGCTGCCGTTGGCAGGGTTGTTATCGGCGTTTTATTCCAGCGAGCACCGGCTGCTGCCACAGGTTGCGCCCTACCATCTTTGACCAACGCCTGATAGACAAAAGCCGCAATCTCAGCGCGGGTCGCTGGGCGATTGGGCAGGAGCTGATCGAGGCCAGGATAGTTAACAACGATGTTGGCGGCTCTGGCAGCGGTTATGCCAGGGCGAGCATATTCCGGAATGGCAGCAGCATCTCTATAGGCAGATAGTTCCGCCACACTACCGCCCTGATATCCCAATCCATTGGCGATAGAAATCAGGGCCTGTACACGGGGTATCGGTTGATTGGGCCTAAACTGGTTCCCCGGATATCCTGAGAGAAAGCCCGCAGTGCGAGCTTTAGCAATATAGCCAGCCGCCCAATGATTGTTAGGTACATCTGCAAAGGGTGGAGTAGCGGGCTGCGTTGCATTCAACCGCCCATTCGGTACTTGAAAAGGCTGTGCTGACATAAACGCTTGATTCAAAATCGCCGCAAACTGCGCGCGGGTTACGGGTTCGTTAGGCTGGAACGTGCCATCGGGGAAGCCGCTAATCACACTAAACCGGGCGAGTCCTGATATGTACTCATAAGCCCAGTAGTCGGCAGGGACATCTCTAAAGGAGGTGCTTGGCGCTGGAGTGGGTGCAGGCACTTGCGCAGGCACAGGTGTTTGCGCTGACACAGACGCACTTAAAGGTGCGAGCAAGCTGAGGCTCAAGCTAAGCGCTAGGCCGAGGCAAAATGGTGATCTGAAGCGCATGTGGTTATTCGCGGGTAGTTTAAGGGAGTAGTAGGTCTCATATTTCGTCCATCTGGAACGGACCAAATTTATAAGCTGAGCCTACATCGAATAATTAGCCAGATTACCGTAGTGGACTGCAATTGGGCTGAAAGTAATGAGCAGATTTCTAGCTGGCACTGCTGACCCACAAAATCAAGTGCTGAGAATCTATAGTTGTCGTTGAGTAGTTGCGATTTGTGCCATACCCCATTGAGTGCCTCCGGACAAACGTAACCACAAATAGCAGTGTCACAGATTTGATGATGCTTTTAGAGAAAGGTGAGTAGATTTTATGTGTTAGGACACACACAGCAAGAAGGCTTTGAACTAAGCGATAATAAACAAATTAGGATTAGTGTTCTCGTCCGCTCTAATTCTTCTATCAGGCTGTCTGCCTGCCATCCCCACTATTACCGAAGGGCAAATTACCTTTGACAACGGCAGTCCAGAGCCTTTCAGTACACAAGTCTTTAACAACGCATTAGGCACAGAGAAAAGTGATAATCGAATCGTTGTTGAACTGACAGTTGATAAAAGCTTATTGTGGTCTGGGGATCAGTTTCGGACGGTTATTATCTCTGGTAGCGACACGAATTGTTTTGCGAGAGACTATATTCGTGGAAAACTGACCAGTGAACTTCGAGGATACTGCAACTTTCCATCCGGCTCCTTCGAGGAGGTTGTCAATGGCCAGAAAACAGCGGTCCGGCTTGCTTGGGCTCATCCTCAACGATGTCGGTAGACCTAAACCCTCTTAACCCTGGCCACAACTGCCCCCTCAATAGAGTTCTAGTCACTCTTACTGGTTATTTAGAACCTCGGTCCCATTCTTGCCCTTTGCCTTTTTGCCCCTGACAACAATCTACCTCCAACGATTTAACTCAATGAAGCGTGCCAGCTCAAGCTGCTCGACCAGCAACAGTTCAAAACATTTATCGCCTTACTCTCCCCTATTTAACTACTGTTGAGCGACAGTGACACATTGTTTGTCACTGTCGACAAAGTGTCACTGTACAGCCTGCTGTGGTATGGGTAGCTAATGGTGCTGGCGGGCAGGATTGGACCTGGCTGAGCCTAAGGATGGCTTAGCCGGGAACCTTGTCTGAAGGAGATTCAATGCCCAGAGCGTTGCCCGAGTTGACCCGAAAGCAGATCCAGCGAGATTGCAAAACAACCGCTCAATCGAAGTAGGAGATTGCCCTCCAGTTTGGGGGTAAGTGAGGCGACGGTTAAACGATTCACTCAGGGCATAGCAAGGAACGTCGATGGGTACCGCTTTGGGTTACTGCGATCGAGGGCTCTCACCACGTAGTCAGGCAGGGACTCTGCTGTGGGTGTAGGGCCGTCGGCGAAGGTAATTAGCCTCACGTAGCTGGCCTCGCCATCTTCGCCTTTGCCCATACTGCGGCTGAACCAAATCGCCGCACCAAACTTGGGGTTGCTGCCACTGCGGCGGGTGTAATGATGACCCATCCACCAGATGACGGTGGGGCCGTGGTCGTCGTGGGCGACCTCGATCGCCCCGATCGCAGATACCCAGCCGTCACGGTAGGCATCAAGCGGGCGTTTCCAGTTGGGTGGATTAGTCGCGGCGATCGCCATGGTGGCGACTTCAATTTGTTTCAGTGCACGGGCTAGGTCTGCGGTGTTGTCGGTCATGGTTGTGGGTAGGTGAGGTGTGCGGTGGTGGGGGTCAGCGTGGGCCAGTCCTAGGGTGGTGGATGGCTACGTGGGACTTATCGCGGCTTGCTTTTCCAGCCAAAGTAGCTACCACTTGCTACCTCCATGGTGAACCCCTTTATTGAGGTTTGACCTCCTGCTTTATGGGCAATGATGACGCGACAGTACTGAGTAGCAGGTGACAAGGCGACCACATGGGGCGGGCTCTGCGGCGAACAGACGGAGGGCAACGAACAGCCCCCGGCGAAAATTGCTATCACGACAAGTTTCCTGACGTCTGTTCTAGATCAACAATAATTCAGCTGTTTTGGGGCCGTGACAGGTTTCAAAAACCTATTCAGCAATTTTCGGCGGCTAATTTTTAGAGGTATTTAACAGCTTCCGTCTAGGGATAGATAGATTTCTCCTAAAACCAATTAGGCTGACAGCAGTAAAGGACTTTATAAACTGTGAGTGCTGTGGCTTTTCATCAGGACTACTTAGGAATTGAACAGCCTGCTGTTGGTCAACTGATTCGAGAGTTGCGGCAAACCTTAAAACTGACCCAGGAGAAATTTGCGGCTCAACTTGGAGTCTCCTTTCCCACGATCAATCGTTGGGAAAACGGACATGCCACCCCTTCTCCCTTAGCACTCAAACAAATTGAAACTTTGCTGAACCAGTTGGCGGAGTCGCCTGATGGAGCTTTGCGGAAATGCAGTCGGGCAATCCAAGGAAAGTATTTGCCCTCAAGGAAGTTAAAAGCATGAGGGCAGAGCAACACCAGGAGATGCCCAACAAACCCTTTGGAGGCGGTGATGAGATAGAAACACTCCTACGATCGCACGACTGGTCACAAACGCCTCTAGGGGCTGTCGAAACCTGGTCAGACAGCTTGAAAACGGTAGTCCAGAGTCGATTAGCTGAGCTCAATCAAGCTCAAGGATCCGAACCGATGCTTGCTGCATCGGTTCCGCTGCGGAATTGTACCCAAACAGCCACCTTACGCCAATCGGCCCAAGCCGTTGCGTTTCGGGTCGTACTTTCCGATGCGCTGCGCCTGCTAACCGATGCGGATGAAATTCAAGCCACTGCTGCCCGGATTTTGGGCGAGCACTTAGGAGCCAGCCGCGTCATCTACGCTGAAGTATTGCCGGGCGGCAAGGACGTAATTGTCCACAAAAACTATACAAACGGTGTTGCCGAGTTGATTGGGCAATATCGTCTGGATGAGTTTGGACGCAATTTGACCGATGATCATCGCACGGGGCAACCAGTGATTGTTCCTGATGTGGCGAACAGCCTCAAATTTACAGACAGCGAAAAGGCAATGTATCGGGCGATCGATATTGCGGCATATCTCACTGTCCCCCTGATCAAAAATGATCAATTTGTGGCGCTGCTGACGGTTCATCAGGCAATCCCACGTGAATGGACTGAGCGCGAGGTGAAATGGGTCGAAGAGACAGCAGAGCAGACCTGGACGACTGTCGAACGTGCCCGCACTGAAGCCGCGCTACGCGAATCTGAAGCGAAATATCGCACGTTATTTGAGTCGATCGACCAGGGCTTGTGCATCTGCGAAATGCTGTTTGATGAGCAGGGTCAGCCGAACGATTACCGCTTTCTAGAAGTAAATTCAGTGTTTGAAAAACTCACTGGATTGGAGCAAGCAGCAGGTAAACGAATGCGGGAACTGGCTCCTAACCATGACGCTTATTGGTTTGAGATCTATGGCAGAGTCGTGCAAACCAGGGAACCCGTTCGGTTTGAGAATTACGCCAGCGCCCTAAAGCGTTGGTTTAGTGTCAACGCCTTTTGCATTGGTGAACCACAAAACAATCAATTTGCTGTTTTATTTACCAACATTACTGAGGCAAGACTTGTCGAAGATGAACGCAAACAGGTAGAAGCTGCTCTGCGTCAATCTGAAGAGCACTATCGCCGGTTGTTTGAGTCGATCGACGAAGGCTTTTGCACCATTGAAGTGCTATTTGATGCCGATGACAAGCCGTTTGATCACCGCATTTTGCAAGCGAATCCAGCCTTCGAGCGGCAGTCTGGCATTGCCAACCCAGAAGGCAGAACAGCAAGCGAACTCGCCCCAGGACTAGAACAGCATTGGAATGACCTTTACGCACAAGTTATTAATACAGGTGAGTCTATCCATACTGAAGTGCGATCGGATGCGCTCGATCGCTGGTTTGACGTTTTGGTTTCACGGGTTGGCGATGCAGCAAGGCGTCAGATCGCGGTCGTATTTACCGACATCAGCGATCGCAAACAGGCAGAAGTCACCCTGCAGCAAACCTCAGCCGAACTTGAAAGCCAAGTGCGAAAGTTTGATGCAACGCTTTCAACTATCACCGATTCTGTGTTTAGCTTTGACCGCGATGGGCGGTTTCTTTACGCCAATCAAGTGTTGCTCGACCTGTGGGGAATCACGACAGCGGAGGCGATCGGCAAAACGATGGCTGATCTTAACTATCCTGCAGACGTTGAGCAGCAAGTGCTGGATGATCTGCAACGAGTCTTAGAAACCGGAAAGAGCGTTAGAAATGAAATTCCCTATATGAGTCCAACTGGAGTCGAGGGCTACTTCGAATATATTCTTAGCCCCGTGTTTGCTGCCGATCGCACCGTCGAATCGGTCGTCGGTTTATCTCGCGACATCAGCGAGCGCAAACAGGGAGAAAAAGCTTTGCGGGAAAGTGAAACCCAACTGCGATTCATGTTGGATGCCTCCCAAATTGGCGCGTGGGAGCTTGACCTGACAACGGAACCCCACACTGCTCATCGATCGCTCAGACACGATCAAATCTTTGGCTATGAATCGCTGCTACCGAAATGGAGCTATGAAATCTTTTTAACCCATGTTCACCCGGATGATCGCGCCGCTGTGAATGAAAAATTTCTTGAAACTCTTTCCGCCAGCACGAATTGGAACTTTGAATGTCGAGTCATTCACCCCAATCAAAGTATTCATTGGATTTGGGTGCGCAGCAGTATTTACTGTGACGCTAGCGGCACGCCCACTCGGTTGCTGGGCATGGTAGTCGATATTACCGATCGTAAGCAGGCAGAAGCCACCATTTTGCAACGGGAAGCGCAGTTTCGCCAGCTCGCGGATGCGATGCCGCAACAGGTTTGGATAACTGATGCTGAAGGCAACACGCAGTATGTGAATCAGCAGTGGACTGCTTACACTGGGCTGACCTTAGAGCAGACTCAAGACATTCAATACGCAATTCAAGTGATTCATCCTGATGATTTTGAGATGACGGGTGAAAGGTGGAGGACTGCGCTTACCACGGAAACCCCTTATCAAGCTGAATTTCGCTTGAAACACTGGACTACTGAGACCTATCATTGGTTTCTCTCCCGCGCGATCGCCATTCGTGACGCTCAGGGACAAATTGTGCAGTGGTTTGGCACTAGCACAGACATCGAAGAATTTAGACGCGCCCAGGCTGAACGAGAACAGCTCTTACAGCAAGAACAAATCGCACGAGAAGCCGCTGAGAACGCTAATCGGATCAAAGATGAATTTCTCGCGGTGCTGTCCCATGAATTGCGATCGCCTCTCAACCCGATTTTAGGCTGGACACAACTGCTGCAAAGCGGCAAACTCGACGCTGCTCGTCAGATTAATGCCTTAGACACGATCGAGCGCAACGCCAAACTACAAGCGCAACTGATTGAGGACTTGCTCGACATTTCTCGCATCATGCAGGGCAAACTCACTCTAACAGCGACTTCGGTTAGTTTGGCATTTGTGATTGCTGTTGCTGTTGACACTGTGAAGTTAGCGGCCGACGCAAAAAATATTCAAATTACGCTTGATCTTGATCCAGATGTTGCTCCAGTCTCTGGCGATGCTGCCCGGCTGCAACAAGTGGTTTGGAACCTGCTTACTAATGCGATCAAGTTCACAGACAAGGGCGGCCAGGTAACGATCCAACTGAAGCAAGTTACTAATGCAATGGCGCAAATTCGAGTCATCGATACAGGAATGGGAATCAGTCCGCAATTTCTGCCCCACGTGTTTGAGCATTTTCGGCAAGAAGACGGCTCAACGACTCGCAAATTTGGCGGTCTAGGATTGGGACTAGCGATCGTGCGACAAATTGTGGAACTCCACGGCGGTACGGTCAAAGCAGAAAGTAGAGGCGAGCAGCAAGGTGCGACCTTTGTCGTGCAGCTACCGGCCCTACAGCCGGCAACGCCAATCCTCCCTGAACAAAACCAGCTTCAATCCGCTTCAGAAACACGCTTAGACAAGGTGCAAGTTTTGCTCGTCGATGACGATACCGATACTCGTGAGTTTCAGACCTTTCTGCTAGAGCAGCACGGGGCAACCGTAACAGCCGTTGCTTCAGGTATAGAAGCGTTGCAGGCTTTGGAGCAGTGGCTCCCCGATGTCATAGTCAGCGATATTGGCATGGAAGAGATGGATGGCTACAGCCTAATGCAGCAGATTCGCTCCCGCCCACCCGCTCAGGGATGTATGGTGCCAGCGATCGCGCTCACGGCTTATGCTGCCGAAGTCGACCAAGAAAAAGCGCTCCAAGCAGGCTTTCAAACCCATTTGGCGAAACCGTTGGAGCCAGAACGATTTGTCAAGGAGATTATCACCTTGCTCAAGCCAAATCGAATCTAGACATTGTGCCCCGCCACAAGTAGTGCCACTTTTTTACATTATGAGAACATTACACAGAAATCCTTTTCCAAAAATAAGTTGTGCGGCTAGTTAATCGCAGAAGGCGTAAGTAAAAGGCCACTGGTGAGAGTTTGGCACCAAGCTATACGGAGATGACTTGTTACTTGGAAGAATAGATTTGTGTAGTAGAAATCTGTGCAACCATTTCTGCACGCGACGAAACTTTTAGCTTACGGAACATTCGCTTCAAAGCCTGCTTGACGGAATTCTCAGCAATCCAAAGTTCACTGCCGATCTCTGCATTGGTTCGCCCCAAAGCTACCAAGTCAGCAATTTGTAACTCATACCAATTACATATGAGTGTGCGTCAAAATGGAAGGTACTGCTAGTGCTTGAGGGAAAAGGCATGGGACGCCCGTTCATCGTTGAGATTGCAGAAAGCGAAGCGCAGTTGAAGAAGACGCTTCAAC
>JAHHHQ010000009.1 GCA_019359285.1 Nodosilinea sp. WJT8-NPBG4 | reverse complement strand
GACCACCGTTGTACAGCCACTCATCGAGGGAAGCGGCTTCCCAGATGGGGTAGAAGTGCAGGCCGATGGCGTTAGAGGAAGGCACAACCGCACCGGAGATGATGTTGTTGCCGTACATCAGGGAGCCAGCTACGGGCTCACGGATGCCGTCAATATCGACCGCTGGAGCAGCAATAAAGGCAATGATAAAGCAGATGGTTGCAGTGAGCAGCGTGGGGATCATCAGCACGCCAAACCAGCCCACATACAGGCGGTTCTCGGTGCTAGTAATCCACTGACAAAACTGCTCCCAAGCTCCCGCATTATCGCGGGTGCGAAGAGTAGTAGTCATAGTAAGAGTCCAATGAATGACAACGAAAAATGGATGATGAATGGGCCGCTAGAGAGCCAAGTTCAGACGTAAAAAATATCTGCGGGAAGCTAAAGCCCCGAGCTGGACTTGGTCTGGTAACCCACCCACATGCAGTGTAAAGTTTCTCTTTTCTAGAGAAAATGCTAAGAAAAGAAATTTGATTTCGTTGCACAAAAGTAAATAAACTAACCCGGTGGCCAATCTAGGCTACGTCCGCCAAGCAGGTGTAAGTGCAGATGGAAAACGGTTTGTCCACCGTCGTTGCCGGTGTTGATCACCACTCGATAGCCCTTCTCAGTTAAACCTGCCTGATCGGCTAACTGCTTAACAGTTAGCAACAGATGACCCAGCAGTTCTTTATCTTCAGGGGTTGCATCCGACAGTTTGGGGATGGGCTTTTTGGGAATAACCAGAATGTGGGTAGGAGCTTGGGGCGTGATGTCGGTAAACGCGAGGCAGAGATCATCCTCGTAGACGATATTGGCTGAAATCTCTTTGCGGATAATTTTGCTGAAGATAGTGTCGCCACTCATAGGAAAGCTGGGCTAAAAGACGCCGCTATTGTCGCACGGGCTTGGAAGTGGTGGCGCATCACCTCAGCATGGGCACAGGGGCGATGTGCCGAGATTAATGACAGACTTTCTGCTCCAGCGGTTTGACGGTGGGACCGTGGAGAATCTTGCCGTTGCAGCTAAAGCGGGAGCCGTGGCAGGGGCAATCCCAGCTTTTCTCGGCCTGGTTCCAGGCGACGATGCAGCCCAGGTGGGGGCACACAGCAGAAACGGCGTGCAGCTGACCGTTGTCGTCGCGGTAGGCGGCGACTTGGGCCCCTTTGTGTGTGACAAGTTTGCCGTCCCCAGAGTTGACGCTATCGGTGGAATCAAACAGGCCTTTGAAGCGATCGCCCACCCAGTGCGACCCGACATCCAAATTTTGCTGAACTGAGGCCTTGGTGACCAAGGGCGTTGGGCGGGTGGCGTCGTAGAGGTCTGCCCAGGGATTTTTACGACCCAAAATGGCGTCAGACAGCACCATGCCCGCGATCACTGACTTGGTCATGCCCCAGAGGCTAAACCCAGTGGCGACGTAGGTGTGCTGGTGGGTCAGGGTGAGCTTGCCGATGTAGGGCAGCTTGTCGAAGGATTTATAGTCTTGGCTTGACCAGCGGTAAGCGGGTTCGACCCCAAAGTGGTCGCGCAGAAAGTCTTCTAAACGCTGGTAGCGTTCGTCGGTGGCGTCGTCTTGGCCGACTTTGTGGCCCTCACCGCCGACCAACAGCAGCAGTCCACCGTCGTCGCTAGGGGTAGTGCGAATGGAGCGGTAGCCTTCGCCCACACCAATGTACATGCCCTGGGGAGCACGGTTAGCGTCGATGTGACCCCCAACCAGGTAAGACCGCTGAGGATAGCTCTTGGCAAAGAAAAGCCCAATATCGAGAATGGACGGGTTGGTGGCAATGACTACATCCTGAGCGATGACCGTAGGCCCATTTTGGGTGATCACGCGGCCAGGGCCGTCGTCTTTACGGTGTCTACTCGGGTTTGCTCAAAGACGTGGCTGCCGTTACCGGGTAATGTGGCTGCGATCGCCAGCATGAACTTGCGCGGGTGAAACTGCGCCTGGTCGGGCAGCATGATGGCCCCGATTACGGCCAGGGGCAGGTCTACGCTCTCGACAAAGGTAGCGGGGAGACCTAAACCCTGGGCCGCTTCTAATTCATCTTTGATCTGTTCGAGCCCAGCCTGATCGGTGGCGAAGGTATAGTTGGCTTTGCGTTCAAAGTTGCAGTCAATGTTTTCGGCGGCAATTAGTTCGGCTAGCCGGGCGATCGCCGCCTGATTCGACTCGCCATAGAGCCGTGCTTTCTCGGTGCCGTGGTGGGCAATTAGATCGGCATAGATCAGCTGTTGCAGGGCAGATACTTTGGCGGTAGTGTGGCCTGAAGTGCCTTGCCCGATGCGATCGGCTTCAATCAGGGCCACGGTCTTTCCAGCCTGCTTGAGCAGCTTGGCGGTGATCACCCCTGCTAGTCCAGCGCCCACAATAGCCACATCCACCGTCACATCCTGGCTCAGAGCTGGGTAGGTAGAAGGCAATGTCGAATCAATCCAGTAGGAAACATGCCTTCCGTTGCGAGCCATGGCAGAAAACCAGGATTGAGGACATCCCTAATCTTCCTAAACTTCGCTGTTATGCCCCTCATTCTCAGGGCGAGGATCGGACTGTGCCTTTCAACAGACGACTCTGTCCTTTAGCCAAGGCGATCAGAAGCGCATGATGAATAACCCACCGCTAAAACACCTGTCTCAGCTGCCCTAGCAGCCCCCGCAACTGTTCCAGATCGGTCGCGTCTAGGTGGTCAAAGCGCTCTTTGAGGTGAGCAATATGGGCTGGAAATACGTCTTCAAAGACCCGGTTTCCCTCGGGCGTTAGCTGCACAATGACGCTGCGGCGATTGTCTGCGGGGGTCGATCGCTGCACTAGCTGCTTCTGCACCAGGCGATCGACCACCCCGGTCAGAGTGCCCTTGGTAATCAGCGTTTTTTCGCCAATGTCGCCCATGGTCATGCCCTGGGTGTTACCTAGGGTGGCAATGACATCAAACTGGGCGGGGGTCAGGTCAAACTGCCGCACATGGGCAGCAGAGTAGGCCGAAAACGCTTGATAGGCCCGCGCCAGCTCTCGCATCACCGCAAGAAAGGGCTCCTGGGCAGCTTGAGCAGGGGAAGCAGAGGCCATCGGCACAACCCATACAGTTCTAGTTAGATTAATTCTAACCCTGAGCTTCCTCTAGACTGTGATCTGGGCCAAAGTAGTGGGGCACAAAGTTGCCGTGCAGGCCATAGGGCACGTGGTGGGGTAGCTTGAGCCGGGCTACAGGGCCAGCGGTAATATCGCGCCCCTCTAAAATCACCAGGTCAGAGCAGCGGCGCTCGGCGTTATACATCAGCACCAGCGCCCAGCCGTCATCCTCCCCTTGGCCCTGCGGGCGGGGCACAAACAGCGGCTCGCCCATAAACCCGCGCGGGGCAGCGCTCCATAGCTGGGTTTCACCCGTGTGGGTGTCGAGCTTGAGCAGGGCTTGCAGCGGGGCGTTGCCCTCAGACCCATGGGCTGTCCCTATAAATAGATGTCGATAGGGCTGACCCAGGGCGTCGGGGTGCAGGGTCGGGAACTCCACACAGCGGGAAAGCAGGGTGTCGACCTGGGTGGTACCTGCCGCTACATCAACCGTAAAGCGCCAGAGCTGCCCAGCTGGAACATGGTCAAAGTCAACCTCGAGGTAGTCGCTGCCGTCTAGAGACGGGAAATTTTCGTAGCAAATGGAGTCGATAATCACCTGGCCGTCTTGTTCAAAAGCATTGGCATGGTGAAACACAAAGCAGGGGTCGGTCTCTATCACCTGCATGGGGTCGCCGTTGCGGGGCACCAGCAGAATTTTGGTGGGCTGCTTGGGGTTGAAGTTAATGCATTCTGCCGCCCCTTTGAACCCTAGCAAGAAGGGCAGTGGCCCAAAGCTCACCGGGTTTTGGAAGAAGATGGCGTAGCTGGGGGTAAGGGCAAAGTCATGGATGAAAGCGAAGCCAGGAATGCTGTGGCTGTGCTGACTGAGGGCATTGCCTTGGGCGTCGAGTTCGTAGAGGGTAATGGTGCTGGAAAGGCCGGTTTTAACCGAGAAACCCACCAGCCGCTGGTCACCGTGGTGGCCAGGGTCAAGTTTAGGATGGGCCGTGAAGGAACCACCGGGGGCAATCAAGCCGTTCAGGTAGTCCAACCCCAGGGTGTCGAGGGTGGAGGGATCCAACCGGTGGGGTTCGGCGGCTTCCCACAGGGCCAGCAGCTTGTCGGCCCAGTAGACAATATTGGTGTTGGCGATGTTTTTGAGCTGGAGGTCAAAGGCGTTGGCCAAGGGGCCACCGGGCTTTTGGGTGCCAAAAACGCCTCTATATAACGGTTTTTCTGCCTGCTGCTCGGCTACGTAGCCCGCCGTGCGCACAAAGCGGTTGCGAAAGTATGCCCGTCCGCTCTGAATGGCGATGCTGCTGATCATGCCGTCGCCATCAAAGGGGTGCTTGACCGGGTGGCCGTGGACATCGAGCAAGCCAGGACCGTTGCGAAACAGAGTGCCCTCTAAATCGGCGGGGATGGTGCCCTCAATGTCGTCAATCCAGTAGCTGTATTCGTGGGGTTGGGAGCGGTAGCCGCTGCCCCAGTCTTCGATGGAGAAAGTAGCAGCGGTGGGACGGGGTTGGGTCGCAGTCATGATGGGGTAATTAAAGAGGTGAGGGAGATGGGGAAGGCAAGGGAGATGGGGAGAAAACCGTGGGTTGCATCCGCGAAGTGATGCAACCGTTTCCATTGGTCACTCTCGCTCGCCTACGGTTACTGGGTGCTCGGTTACATGGGTTGAGAATAAACTGGTTGAACCTATGGGCGTATCTGCCGGGGGAAGACTTTCGGTATGTTCTTCGGTGCGATCGCCAACTCCCTGGGATGAGGTGTTGGGCAGTAAAAATAGCAGGGGCAGGGGCAGCAGCGTAGTGAGATTGGTGATCAGCACCAGTTCCCAAAGGTTGTCGAAGTTGGTTTCTGTGACGCTAAGCCAGTGGGTCAGCACTGCTCCCAATTCGTGGGAGAGCAGCCCAGCTAGGTTGACCACCGACATCAGCAGCGCAAACAGGGTGGCCTCTACACCGGGCGGGCAGAGCCGCGCCGAGAGCACCAACACCGGCATGAAGGCAATTTCGCCCATCACGGTGAGCACTAAACTGTCGCCGAGGCTAAACCACTCGTCGCCAATGCCCAAGTTGCGGTTGGCGTGGGTAACCAGCAGTAGCATGCTCATGCCGAGCACGCTAGAAAGCACCGTAGACCAGGCAAAAATGGTGCGAAAGGGCACCGTGCGCAAAAACCGCTGAAAGACCCAGATGCCGAGGAGGGCGGCCAGACTGGTGACCAACCGCACCCGGCCCAAAAACTCGGGCTGAAAGCCTAAATCGTTGGTCGTGAAGAAAAAGAAGGCGGCATCGGCGGTGGGGGTGGCCTGCCACAGGAATAAGAATAGAGCGGGCATCCAGATCGCCCGCTGGCGAACGGCCTGCCAGAGCTGTTTGACCTGGTTGCCCACAACCGCCCAGCTAGGAGAATCGACCGGGTCTTCGATGATGAGCACCGCGACTAGCGACACAATCAGCGGAAAGGTGGCGGTAATGCCAAATACAGCGCGGGTGCTGATGTGCTGAAGCAGCGCGCCGCCCAAATAAGCGGTGAGAACACCCCCTACCGCCGAGGTGCCCCAGGCGAGGGATTGCAGCGTGCCAGCGTTGCCGAGGGATTCGCTCCGCGCCCGCTCTACCACGAGAGAATCCACAATTACGTCGCTAACGGCAACGGAGAGGGAACTGAGGGTAATGGCTGCGATCGCAGCCCATCCCGTCTGCACCACTGTAGCTAGCGCTAGCCAAGCTCCCGCACCTAACAGCCCAGAAAGGATGAGGTAGGGCCGCCGTCGGTAGCCGAAGATCGGCAGTCCATCCGATAGCAGGCCAAATACGGGCTTGATCGTCCAAGGCAGGGTGGCGATACCGCTGAGGGCAGCTACCTCGGCAGGGGTCAGGCCCAGGTCGTCTTTGAGAAAAAAGCTCACCGCTAGCCGCGCTAGGCCCAAGATGCCCTGTACGAAGTACACCAGCAAAATGGCGGCCAGTTCTGAGGTTAGGGGCTGACCCAGCAGGAGGCGCTGCTCCACAAAACCTTTGATGCCGCTAGAAGTGGGGGAAGAAGCCGTCATGAATAAATCAGTCTTGCTAAATAATCGTGCTGAAATTTGTTAAGAAATGTCAATGGTTTTTCCCATGATAACCCGCTGGTTGCGGGTGGGTAGGGCGGTGACCGTTCTCAGTGGGTCCAGCGATGGGGCAAAAACCCGGCACAGCAGCAGCTCGAACGGAGGCCTGATATGACTTGCCAAAACCTTCGGCATGAACCTTTTGGTTAGAAGATAAACGGCACAGATGAGACAACAGAGAAAACTTCGTCGAGTGATTTTGGGGAAAGTTGCCGGGCATAGGCTGTGAGGTCTGACCTAGCCCATGCTGTCGGTAGGTTCGCAGCGTCTAGCGAACACGGCTATTTCGAGCGATTAAAGTAGCTGACTTTTCGCCATATTTGGGGATTTAGAGCCAATATTTGCCTTTAACTGCCGCTGGCCCTCGACCATTGACTCCCCTGACGAATGCTGCAATAGTTGAGCGTAATTCTCGGGTACGCACCAATCTGGGTCGATCAACGGGTTTTGCGAGACAGCATCTGCCTGTTGTGCCTATGGACTTGGTACATTTGCCTAGCCTCCCGTTCTTTGCCTCCCCCGCCAAACGATGCAGTATTCAGTCAAGCTTCTCGTTGCCGCACTGTTTGTCCTGAGCCCAGCCGCCCATCCCGAGCTGAGGAACTTTGCCCTAGCCCAGGTGGCCCAGAGCCCGGCTTTTTCGCTGCCCGAAACCGTGCCCTCCGGAACTACCCTCTCGATTCAGAGTTCCCCAAACTTGGGCTTTGCGGCTGATGCCCTCAAGCAGGAGTTTGAGGCGGCCTACGACGGCACTGAAGTGGGCGTGGAGTTGACCAACAGCGATGGGGCGATCGCGGCGTTGATTGACGGTGACACTGACCTGGCGGCGATCGGGCGTCCCCTGACAGAGGAAGAGCAGGCGCAAGACTTAAATACGGTCGCTTTAGAGCGAGCCAAAATTGCCGTTATTATTGGCCCCGACAACCCCTTCGACGGCAGCCTTACGTTTGAGCAATTTGCCGGCATGTTTCGCGGTGAAGTTACCGACTGGGCTGAAGTCGGGGGAGAGCCTGGTCCAATTCGCTTTGTCGATCGGCCTGAAGACAGCGACACTCGCCGCTCGCTGAGCCAGTACGATGTTTTTCGCGGCGCTTCGTTTGCAGCTGGCCCTACTACCGACACGGTCGCTGAAGATGACACGGCAGCGGTGATTCAGGCGTTGAACGACGACGGCATTAGCTATGCGATCGCGCCCCACGTCACCGATCAGCCGGCGGTCAAAATCGTGCCCATGCACCAGACCCTACCCGACGACCCCCGCTATCCCTATTCGCAACCCCGCTCCTTTGTTTATAAAGGTGAACCTAGCCCCGCAGTAGCCGCTTTTTTGGGCTACGCCACCTCCTCAGCAGGTCTAGCAGCCCTAACGGCGGCTCAGGTCGCTGAGGTGGGAAACGTGGCGGCAGGGGTAACCGCCCCAGGCACCCCTGCTGCCGAAGAAACTCCAGCGGCGGCTCCTGACCCTGGTGAGACAGACCCCGCTGCTGAGGCACCAGCCGAAACGCCCCCGGTAGCCGACAACAACGCTGGCTTTCCCTGGTGGTGGCTACTGCTGCCTTTGGTTCTGGGTGGCTTAGCCTGGGCGATCGGTCGCAGCAGACGCGGTTTGGCTCCAGGCCCTGGCACCCCTGTGGTTGCTCCTCCCACTGCTGAACACCCCCTCCCAACTCCGGTTGAACCTCCCGTTGTGCCTCCCCCGGTTGAGCCGGTTGTGGTGCCGCCCGTCGTAGTAGATGAGCCTATAGCCGCCGCTGTGCCAGAAGCGCCTGCGCCAGTTGCAGTAGATGAACTTGGTCCAGTAGATGAACTTATTCCAGTAGATGAGCCTATAGCCGCCGCTGTGCCAGAAGCGCCCGCGCCAGTTGTGGCTCCCCCTGAATCAGTCCCGGTCGTACCGCCTGCACCTGAAGTCGTGCCGCCCGCACCTGAACCTGAAATTGTCACTGTAGATGAAGTGCCCTCTGATCCCGAACCGGCAATAGTTCCCCCGGAACCTGAACCGGCCGTGCCCGCTGCTGTTCCCATAACGCTGGGGCTTGCAGGCTTGGCTGTTGGGGCCGCCGTGTCAGAAGCGCCCGCGCCGGTTGTTGATCCTCCCGAGCCTGATCCGGTCGTGCCACCTGAACCTGAAATTGTCACTGTAGATGAGGTGCCCCCGACCTCCGAACCAGCAATAGTTCCTCCAGAGCCTGAACCGGTCGCTGTGGATGAAGTGCCCTCTGCCCCCGAACCGATAGTAGCCCCGGAGCCTGAACCAGCCGTGCCCGCTGCTGTTCCCATGACGCTGGGGCTTGCAGGCTTGGCTGCTGGGGCCGCAGCATCGTTGGCCAGCACCGAAGATCAGTCTGCCGTTGAGGTCAGCAAATATAACGTGATTGGTCGGCCCACTGAAGGCGAGTTGGATCTGTCTACTATTGATGACGGTCTGCCGCCCCTGCCCGATGGCTATGGCGAAAGCCGCATCGTGCTAATGCCCCGCGACCCCCAATGGGCCTACGCCTACTGGGATACGCCCAATATTCGCAAAGAAGAGCTGCGCCGTCAGGGGGGAGAACATCTGGCCCTGCGGTTGTATGACGTAACCGGCATCAATTTGGACAGCCAGGCTCCCCACAGCCTGCAACAGGTGAGCTGCGACGAGCTGGCTCGCGAGTGGTACATGCAGATTCCGGTGAGCGATCGCGACTACCAGGTCGAGATTGGCTACCTGACGGGCGATGGCCACTGGCTGGTGCTGGCCCGCTCTAACACCATTCGGGTGCCTCCCGTTTACCCCTCCGACTGGACGGAAGAACATTTTCTCACCGTCATCTGGGACGAAAACCTGCGCGGCAAGACCATCATGACCCTGGTCGACCCCCGCGTTAAGAGGGCCGATGCCAGCGGGCTACACGAACAACTCTATGCCTTGGCCCAAGGCGGTGAAGCTCTGCGCGTTGATGGCTCTCTGTTTGGCTCAATGCAGCATGTAGCTGGGTCTATGGCACCGCCTATTAGCTCCTTCATCTTCCCCTCGGGGGCGGGTCTGGGAGCGGCAGGCATAGGGCTTGGTCCCACGATGTCTGGTGTATCTGGCTTCACCCTCTCTGGCTTCCCTGGGCCAACCGCAGAATTTCCTGGCCTGACAATGTCGGGCATTGGCAGTCTCTCCATGTCTGGGATTGCTGGTCTGACCATGTCCGGGGCAGGCTTTTCGGCTTCTGCGCCGCCCATTCGGCCGCGCCAGTTTTGGCTAGTGGCCGATGCTGAACTAATTGTCTATGGCGCTACGGAACCCGATGCCACCGTAACCATCGCGGGTAACCCCATCAAACTCAACGACGACGGCACCTTCCGCTTCCAGATTTCCTTCCAGGATGGCACCCTTGAATACCCAATCATGGCAGTGGCGGCAGATGGGGAACAGAACCGCAACATTCACATGACCTTTGAGCGCCAAACCCTCGATCGCAAAACCAATACAAAAGACGAAGCCCAGGAAGAGTGGCCAAATTCATAGTTTTGGGGTGAATCTAGGAGTGGATGCTGAAGCGGGGTATAGGGTGTGAGGTCTAGGGTTTATAGCTGCCTCTTAAACCCTACACCCTATACCTTGCACCCTCTAAAGCACCCGTCCGGAAGCGCTGCGGGGCAGGTATTGGCCCATGCCCGATCGCCCCAGCCACTCGTCTCCATCGACAATGCACTGGCCCCGCAGAAAGACCTTTTTGACTTTGCCCGTCACCTCGCGCCCCTCAAACAGCGAGTAGTCCACCAGCGAATGGTGGGTGCTGGCGCTGAGGGTGTGGGTTTCGCTGGGGTCAAACAGCACTAGGTCGGCGTCGCTGCCGACGGCGATCGTGCCCTTCTGGGGAAATAGGCCAAACATTTTGGCTGGGGCGGTGGCGGTGAGCTGCACAAAGCGGTTGAGGTTGATGCGTCCAGCTCTCACTCCACCGTCGTAGAGCAGCGTCAGGCGCAGTTCTACTCCAGGGGCACCGTTGGGGATGCGGTTGAAATTGTCTTCACCGAATTGCTTTGACTTCAGAATCCCGAGCGGATTCTCGTTCATGCAGAAGGGGCAGTGGTCGGTGGCTACCAACTGGAGATCGTCGAACTGAAGCCCTCGCCACAGGGCATGCTGGCAGTCGTGATTTCTTAAGGGCGGAGTCATCACGTACTTAGCGGCTTCAAAGCCGGGGGCATCGTACTCCGACTCATCGAGAAATAGGTAGTGGGGGCAGGTTTCGGCAAAAGCGTGGATGCCGCGATCGCGCGCCTCCACTACCGCCTCCAATGCTTCCTTTGCCGATAGGTGCACAATGTACACCGGCACCTCCGCCAGCTCCGCAATGCGAATCACCCGATGGGCGGCTTCCCCTTCCATCAGGCTGGGGCGAGTGAGCTGGTGATACTTGGGAGAGGTGTTGCCCTGCTCCAGCGCCTCTTCGATCAGCGCTTGAATAACGACGCCATTCTCAGCGTGGAGGTTGACCATGCCGCCGTGATCGCCCGTGCGGCGCATGGTTCTAAAGATATCGGCGTCGTCGACCATCAGCACGCCGGGGTAGGCCATGTAGAGCTTAAAGCTAGACACCCCATCCTGGTTGATCAGGTCGGGTAGCTCTGCTAAGGAGCCGGGGTTGATGTCGGTGAGAATGACGTGAAAGGCGTAGTCAACGCAGCACTGAGGCTCAGCCGCCGCCAAGCGTCTATCCAAGGCCGCCTTGGGGCTGTCGTTGTGGAACTGTTGAGCGAAGTCAATGATGGTGGTGGTACCGCCAAAGGCGGCCGAGCGAGTGCCCGTTTCAAAGGTGTCGCAGGTGTAGACATCGTTGCCCATGGGGGTTTCCATGTGCACATGGGCGTCGATGCCGCCCGGTAAGACTAACAGCCCAGTGGCATCGTGGCATTCAACATTCTCCACTGAGAGCTGGCGGCCAATGGCCTCAATGCGGCCATCTTGGATGAGGATGTCACCCTGGTAGTCGTCTACCGCCGTGACAATGCGACCACCCTGAATCAATACCGATGTCATAGCAAGCCTTTGCAGCGAAACGGCTGGCCGATTGGCCTGACTGCTCATCCCCCCTGGGGGGAGCGCAGCGTTGCTATGACTATAGTGAGTGACCTAACGCTTGCCCATTAAATAAATGTGCAGTTGTAGGGGGAAGGTTCAAGGTTCAGGGCTTAGGGTACGAGGAGCCGCCTCAAACCTTACACCTTGCACCATAAACCCCGACCCTAGTTGCGATAGTGCAGCTCTTCAAGCCAGGTGCGGAGCTCGTCCGCCGAAGCGTGGTCGATCGCCATCTGGGTAATGGGGTCGTAGGCATTCCACAGAGTTTGATCAGAGGCATCGCTGGCTTTCCATACACGGGGTTCAGTGGTGGCTTCGAGATGAGACAGCAGATTTTGCCAGAGGGCACCGAGTTGGGCAACCAGGCCAGTGGTGTTGCTAGAGTTGTTGATTGGCCAGTAGCTGCTATTCACAGGTAGATCTCCTTTAGGGTTGCGTGAGGGCTTTTCACCCACAACCTAAGAATAGATTTCTGTATCTAAAATTACAAAAGCTTTCTGTCATGGTAGACATGAGTAACTTTCATGCCCGATTCGCGGAGCGTTCGGGCTCCGACTCGGAACGAGTATCCGTTCCGGAATCGCTTGTCAAAGCAACACTATGCTTCCTATGTAGAATTGTCAAAAGCTGTTAGTTTCAAAAAACAGTAGCGTATTATACAAATATCAAGATAAATCGTTCATCTCCCCCTGATTTTTGCCGGGTGCATTCCCCCTCAGGCACCCCAGTTAGGAGACGGAAGTAGGGACACTCCCGAAGGAACGCGCCTCACTACGCATCGCTTCTAGGAGGCGACATTATGAAACTCACCTATCGCGGCAACAGCTACGACGCTCTATCTCAGCCTGCACCCAAAATGGGCCAAACCATCGACACCGGCAACTATCGGGGTGCTCCAATTGTGTTTGAGGCTTTGGCCGAACTGCCTGCTCAGCCCGCTGCTGATTTGACCTGGCGTGGCGTGCCCCATCGCACGGGTATTGCTGCTCCAGTGGCTGCGCTCGCCCCAGTAGCCATCGCTGCAGAGCTGCCGGCTGTTGCCGCTAGCCTCGTTTCCCATGCGGTGGAATCTGAAGCTACGCCCATCAACATCTCTGACCTGGCCCGCAACCTGTTTATTCGCCGGCACCAGCGCAGTCGTCGCCGCGAACAGGGCATGATGGTTCGCCTAGCGGCTGAGGTCGGCATCTCTATAGAAGACGCGGCTCACTACGAAAGCCACATTCAAGGCAAAATGCCCCACGATTTCTCCGGCTACGATCGCGGCTCAGCTGCCATGAGCTAGCTTCAAGACGATACGGCAGATGGCCCGGCGCTCTGGCACCCCGGGCCATTTTTTTGTGCGAGGGCGGCGATCGCGGCCCACTCTTGCTCGGTTAAAGGTTGGGGAATGAGCTGGCAATTAAACCAGTCCTCAGCCGCCTGGGTCAGCGACTCAATTATTTTGGAGATGGTTAACCCCTGTCGTACAGCCAACTGAGCCTGATTTGCTGGCGGTGCTGGCGTTTGAAACACCTGCTGCCACAGCTCAGCATCGGTCATCAGTCCCATCGATCCGTGCTGGAGCAAGCAGGAACCGCGCCGCAGTTGGGCGCTGCCGATAACTTTATGGCCTTGAACATCGACCAGGTCGGCACTGGTGGCCAGGGCAAAGCAGTTGTGCGAACGTCCATAGTCTCGACTGGGCTGCCCAAACGCGAGGGATACCCCCAGCTTTGCCCAGCCTGCAATTAAGAACTGACACAGAAACCGATAGGCCTGGTCGCGGCTGCCAGCAATATTTGAAGTCACTAAGCCATAGGTCAAATCGCCCTGGTGTAGCACCCCACGCCCGCCAGTCGGTCGCTGCACCAGATCCACCGGCTGCCCCTGCCAGGCAAGATCTTGCCAGTGGTCGGGCATCTGCCGCCGCTGGCTTGCCCCCAGAGAAATTGCCGCCGGATTCCAGGTGTAAAACCGCAGGGTGGGCGGATGGCCATGGTGCTGATGCTGATCGAGCAGCCAGGTATCGATCGCCATCTGCACCGCACCGGGGGCATCCAGCAGCGGAATCAGCCGCCAGGTCACCTGACTCAAGGCGCTTCCCCGGCGTGGTAAGAGCTGCGCACCAATGGGCCAGAACGCACGTGCTCAAAGCCGAGTTCTTGGGCGATTTCTCCTAACCGTGTGAATTCTTCAGGAGTCCAATAGCGATCGACGGGGCGGTGATCGAGCGAGGGGCGCATGTACTGGCCGATGGTGATGCGATCGCACCCTACCCGGCGCAAATCCTGCATGGCCTCAATCAGTTCTGCCTCGGTTTCCCCATGGCCCACCATCAAACCCGATTTAGTCGACATGCTGGGGTCGAACGCTTTGACTAGGGATAGGACGCGGAGGGAGCGATCGTACTTGGCCCCGCGCCGCACTGGGTCTTGCAGTCGCCGTACGGTTTCGAGGTTGTGGTTGTAGCAGGCGGGCTTGGCTGCCACTACGGTCTGAACGCGATCGGCCTGCCCCGCCTCACGGGTCGGCCCACCCCAAAAGTCAGGAGTCAATACTTCGATTTCAGTCCCCGAATTCTCCTGGCGAATGGCGTGCATCACGGTGGCGAACCAGCTGGCCCCGTGGTCGGGCAGGTCATCCCGCGCTACCGAAGTCAGCACCACGTAGCGCAGGCTCAGCAGGCGCACAGATTCTGCTACTTTCTCGGGTTCGTGGGGGTCGAGGGTCATGGGCGCATGACCCTTTTCCACCTGGCAAAACGAGCAGGCGCGGGTGCACACCGCCCCCATCAGCAAAAAGGTAGCGGTGCGGTTGGCGTAGCATTCCCCCCGGTTGGGGCAGCGGCCCTCTTCGCAAATGGTGTGAATCTGCCGTTCTTTGACAATCCGCTGCACCGCCGAAATCTCGCTGGCGTTGCCGATGGGGCGACGCAGCCAGTCGGGCATGCGCTCCAGCTCAGCTCTGAGCTGCTGCCGTGAGTTGGTTGTAGAAGTCATGAGCCACCGTAGGGTGGGCACTGCCCACCAAATGCTTTGCCGCCAGCAGGATTAAATCACCCTACAAGCTTAGGGCAAACGACCGTTTGCCCCTACTGAATTCTATCGCGGGTGATTTCTACCGCCACCTGGCCGGTGTAGTCGGGGATGGGTGGGGTGAGCTTGGTGACTTTGACCGTGACTCGTTGTAATCGTGAATCAGAGTCGAGCGCTAGGGTGGCGATCGCCCCCGCCAGACGCTCAATCAGCGCAAACTTTGCTTCGCGAATGATTTGCTGAGTACCGTTGATCACGGTGCGGTAGTCGTGGGTGTCGGCGAGGCGATCGCTCTGGGTGGCCTCAGCCAAATCCAAATACACGGTGAGGTCGGCCTGAAACCACTGGCCCAGCACGTTCTCTTCGGGCAGCGCCCCCGTGTAGCCGTAGGCGCGAATATTGTTTAAGTGAATGGCATCCATAAAACACGAGATTTTTGATTGATAGATTGGTAAATGAACACTGTCTCAGCTCCGTCCCTGGATATTTGGTGCAACACGCCAACTAAAACCCCCCTTATTTAGGAAGGACAGAGGAGATCTCTGGGGAGACCGTTAACCGCTGCCCTCCCCAACTCGGGGGGCGGGAGATTTGGAGATGTGTCTTACCGAACGGCGTTGAGCTACTTGAGCCAACCTTTGAGGCGAGCGGCCACTTGGGGCCGCCGCAGCTTGCGCATGGCTTTGGTTTGAATCTGGCGCACCCGCTCCCGAGAGAGGTTAAAGATGCCGCCCACCTCTTCTAGAGTGTGGGTCTCGCCAGTGGCCAGCCCATAGCGCAGCGTAATAATATCTTTTTCGCGTTCAGTCAGCACCTCGCCCAGCACGCTGGTAATTTCCTGGCGCATCATATTTTCGCTAATTTTAGACTCCGGTGTTTGGGTGCTGCTGTCTTCGAGCAGTTCCATCAGTTCGGTGTCTTCGCCTTTGCCAACGCGGTGGTTTAAGGAGAGCGATCGTCGCCGCACCTGCTGCAAATTTCTCAGTTGATCAACCGTCACATCGAGGGCATCGGCCAGTTCTTGTTCGCTGGGGTTGCGCTGCAAATCGCGCCGCAGATCGCGGTGAGCTTTCTTAAGCTTGTTCAACTTCTCCACAATGTGGATCGGCAGGCGAATCGTGCGGGCATCGTTGGCAATGGTACGAGTAATGCCCTGGCGAATCCACCAGTAAGCGTAGGTGGAAAATTTGTAGCCCTTATCGGGATCAAATTTTTCGGTGGCTCGGTTTAATCCCAGTGCTCCTTCTTGAATTAAATCGAGAAAAGGCACTCCTCGGTTTAAATAGCGCTTGGCGATCGACACCACCAACCGCAGGTTAGAGCGAATCATTCTTCGCTTGGCAGTTCTGCCTTCGTGGAGCTTTTGGGTGAACTCCGCCTCGCTGATCTTTAGTTTCTCAACTAGTTCTTGGCGGTTGGGTTTACGACCCAACTCTTTTTGTAGTTTTTCACTGGCGGCTTCGACCTTAGATAAGAAGCGTACCTGCCGGGCAAGCTCAATTTCTTCACTCGGCTTTAGCAGCGGGTAGCGCGCCATTTCTTTAAAGAAAGCCCCAACGGCATCGTCGGTAATGGTTTTGCTGTAGCCCGACAGCCCCATCTCTGACATGGCCTCTGACTGAGAAAATTTTGCCAGGACCTCCCGATCTTCGTCCCAGGCCGTAAGGTCTGGGGTGAGTTGGCTATCAGCGGCAGACACCTTTTCTGCCACCCGATTTAAGTCGGTGTCAAACCCATCTATGGGTTCATCGGCCCAAGCAATAGAACTGTCTCTGTCGGAGTTATATGTAGTAGCCATGGGGTAAATAAAACTGTATACCTACGGGTCGAAGCATGCAGATTGAAGGCATGTATTTTCGGGTTGCCCTGCCGATGACAACCCCTGACAAAACGCTTGATCCCGGAACTGGATCTTTAGACTTATTTTGTGAGTCCACAATACGGATTATTTTGTGAATTCCCAGGCAATGTAACATTTCTTTGGCAACTTGCGTAGTGTAACAGCCAATCCAAAAAATGAACCGAAAATTTAAGAGCAACCTCAAGTATTTTTTGCTATCCTCGGACACTTTGCCTTGCTATTGATTGCCGTCTAGAGATGGAAGCAGGCATCCAGGGTCGGGGTAGATTGCTGTTGACCTGGGTTTAGAGATCTATATTTTTTCTTCTATATAGTTTGGCTTTGTTTTCCACAGCCTGTGGAAAACTTTCCACAGGCTATATTCTGTGAAAAACTAACGGGCTTGAGTGTTTAAACTTAATTGGAGTCTGGCTGAAGATTGTTATCTACAGAGACGCTAATCAATGCCAACCGGGATTAGGAACGAACACTGGTAAGCGCTGAGGCTACTTATGCTGTCGACATTCTTAGATGGTGGATTGCGTCTGCCATTGCTGTTGCCTCAAGCCGCGCAGTCACACCCCAAAATGAGATGTCGCTGATCGGTAGAAAGGTTATCAACAGGCTTCAGTCAGCTGGCCAGACAACCTCTTACACTGGCAGAGGTAGTGTGCGGTGTAAAACACGTGGGCCTTGGTGAGAGTGGACCCCAGCCTCAGTGGGTCAACGTTTTGGTGGACTATGGCGGCCAGCCCGCAGAATATACCTATGCGGTGCCTGCTTCGTTAGAGGTGCAGGTGGGTGACATCTTAACGGTGCCCTTTCGTCAGCAAAGCCTTGGCGCGATCGCCCTTTCCCTTTCCCCAACTCCTCCAGTCAACTTGGTGGCTCACCAGATTAGAGCTGTAGAGGGCATTGTTGAACAGCGGTTTTTTGCTCCGCCCTACTGGGTGTTGTTACAGCGGGTGGCCCACTACTACCAAGTGCCGCTGATGCAGGTACTCAAGACGGCGCTGCCGCCGGGGCTGCTAGCCAAATCCCAGCGGCGGCTGCGGTTGCGGCGCGATCGCCTGCCCCAGATCCCCTTAGCGCCAGGGCTGAAGGAGCTAGTGGAGGATCTCCAGCGATCGTCCACAGGAGACTACACCTGGCCCTATCTACAAAAACGCGGCCATAGCTATCGCACCTTGCAACAGCTGATTCAGCTGGGTTGGGCCGAGTCTTACCTATCACCGCCTCAGCCGCCCCAGGCCAAGCGCCGCCAGGCGGTAACCCTGGTGGGTGGCGGCACCCGACCCCCCGATCTGACACCCCGTCAGCAAGAGATCATTGCTACCCTGCGCCGCCAAGGTGGCGATCTGTGGCTCAGCGATGCCCTACAGCTGTGCCAAACCACCAGTCCTACTCTGAAGCGATTGGCGCAGTCGGGCTGCTTGGTGATCGAGCCGCGCGAGCAACTGCGGACTGAAACCGGGCCAGCGCTGCTGCCTGACCAGCCCAAGCCCCTTACCCACTACCAGGCTCAGGTGCTCGCTCCTATTAATAAGAGTCAGCAGGGGAGCCAGTTTTTGCTGCACGGGGTAACGGGGTCAGGGAAGACCGAGGTGTATTTGCAGGCGATCGCCCCTCGCCTCGCCGCTGGGCAGTCGGCCCTGGTGCTGGTGCCCGAAATTGGCCTCACCCCCCAGCTTACCGATCGCTTTCGCCGTCGCTTTGGCGATCAGGTGTGGGTCTACCACAGCAACTTGGGCGATGGCGAACGCTACGACACCTGGCGGCAGAGTCTCAGGCCGTCTAAACCGCTAGTGATTGTCGGCACCCGTTCTGCCATCTTTATGCCCCTGCCCAACCTAGGCCTGATCATTCTCGACGAAGAGCACGACAGCAGCTACAAGCAAGACGTGGCCCCCTGCTACCACGCCCGCACCGTCGCCCGCTGGCGGGCTGAGTTAGAAAATTGCCCCTTGGTGCTCGGTTCCGCTACGCCTTCCCTCGATACCTGGGTGCAGTGTCAGGGGTTGGGCGAGGAGATGCTAGACGCAGCGATGCCAATAGATCGGGAAATGGCCGTATCCCAAACGAAGACGCTAGATGACCGCCAAATCCCGACCTTGACAGGCGTTGAAACTTCGATTGCCTCCAGCCTTGGGGGGCTTGGGAAGCACCCTGCCTTAGCATCCAGTCAGGCTATCCGCGCCGCTAACTCTCGACCAAAAGAATCCCTACCCTGGACGTACCTTTCGCTGCCAGAGCGGGTGCAGGCCCAGCCGCTGCCCGCCGTAAACGTCGTGGATATGCGCGACGAGCTGCAAGACGGCAACCGCAGCATTCTCAGCCGATCGCTGCAAACCGCCCTGACCCAGATGAAAACCGAGGGCAACCAGGGATTATTGTTCATCCATCGGCGGGGGCACAGCAGCTTTGTGTCGTGCCGCAGCTGTGGCCATGTGATGATGTGCCCCCACTGCGATGTGTCGCTGTCGTACCACCAGCCTGGGGCAAATAGCGCCATGACCTTGCGCTGCCACTATTGCAACTACAGTCAAGGCCATCCCAAACACTGCCCGGCCTGTAGCTCACCCTACCTCAAGCACTTTGGCAGCGGCACCCAGCGAGTAGTTAATGCCCTGGCCGAAACCTTTCCAGAGCTTAGCTGCATTCGCTTTGACAGCGACACGACTCGCACTAAAGGGTCTCACCGCGCGCTGCTCACCCGTTTTGCCGAAGGCGAAGCCGACCTGCTGGTGGGCACTCAGATGCTGACAAAGGGCATCGATCTGCCCCAGGTTACCCTAGTCGGCATCATCGCCGCCGACGGACTCCTATATATGAATGATTACTGGGCCAGCGAGCGGGCGCTGCAAATGCTGATTCAGGTGGCGGGGCGGGCGGGGCGGGGCACCCAGCCAGGGCAGGTATTTTTGCAGACCTATACCCCCGACCATCCGGTGGTGGAAGCGGTCACCCGCCATGCCTACGAAGGGTTTATCGCCGCTGAGTGGGCGCAGAGACAGCTGTTGCAGTACCCACCCGCTGGGCAAATGGTGCTGCTGCGGCTCAGCAGTACTGACCCTGATGCGGTGCAGCAAACGGCTGAAATCCTATCTCAGCATGTGACTCAGCTGTTAGCCGGGTCGTCTTATCAACTGCTGGGGCCAGCGCCAGCACCAATTCCGCGCGTGGCCCGCCGCTACCGTTGGCACCTAGTCGTTAAAGGCCCTCTGGATGAGCCTTTGCCCAACCTACAAGGTCTGAGACAGTACTGCCCAGCCCAGGTGAGCCTCACTATTGATGTCGATCCGCTAAATTTGGCTTAAATTTAGTCTTTCAAGGATCCAAGAGACTATTTTCTGTGGGGAATATTGTTAGCATTGCTAACCCCTGTAACGACGGGTAAAGATCCATCAAACGCCTTTGCAGACCCCTTGGGCTGTGATAGTTTAGATATATCGAAAACAACTGAATACCCCGCAAGCCTAACTCGGTTAACAGCCTTTACGAGCTGGTGCTTTAGTTAGTAACAAACTAAAATTCGCTTGAAACAATCTTTTTAGAGGTGGTCATTTTTGACCTTAACCTACCCTAACTGCCGGTCAGGCAATGGATTGTGAAAAGCAACTGTAGTTTAGCGAGATTGCCCGTTCTGTTGATTTTTTGTCCGTTCTTGAGGTGTTTAACTCAGTTAAGCAGCTTATTCCAGCCACGGCAGCCCCAAAGCTTGTCTGGCCCACATAATGTAAAAGACTTAACGGAGAGTGGCCAAGATGGTCACTCTTCAGTTTTTTAAAGGGTATTGCTGCGATCGCCCTACTCCTCAGACCTTTCAGCAATCAAAAGAACAGCGTTAGGTACAGTTTTTGCCGCAAAATTTTCCTGTCTCGCCATCATCAATGGGTTTATGGGAACAGGTCACCAGGTTTGGTTAGCTTTAATAATTGGCAATAGCCGTTGGCATTGGGGTGCCTTTGAAAGCAATGCTGACCCCCAGGGCGAGGGTCACCAGCGCTGGTTGGGTTCATGGCACACCGTTCACCTATCAGCAGCCCAGGTGAATACACTCTATCAAGGTCACTTTGCGCTCTCAGCTTGGCAGCAGTTGGGGGTTGAAACCGACCTTCCCTCCAACGCAGAGAACGGGAGCAAGTGGTTGGGGGAGCATCCAGAAATTTGGCTGGCGTCCGTCGTCGATGCCCCGCTAACCTGGCTGGCAGCTTATCCCAACGTTCACTCAATCAAAACTGAACAGGTGCCGCTACAAAACACCTACGCCACTCTGGGGGTAGATCGCGCCCTAGCTTTGGTAGGGGGAGCGGATGTCTGGGGCTGGCCAGTTCTGGTGATCGACTGCGGTACTGCCCTGACGTTTACCGCTGGAGTCAATCAAGGTCTGATAGGTGGAGCAATTTTGCCGGGGCTGCGATCGCAATTTCGCGCCCTCCACACCCACACCGATCGGCTGCCAGCACTAGAGTTTAACCCCGAGATCTGGCCCCAGCGCTGGGCGACCAATACGGCTGAGGCGATCGCCAGCGGCATTTTGCACACCCAGCTAGCGGGAATTCGCGATTTTATTCAGGCTTGGCAGACTGATTGGCCCCAGGGGGCGATCGTGCTGACGGGGGGAGATAGCTCGGCTGTCTATCACGCCATGAAAAAGCAGACCCCATCCCTAACCCAGCAAGTCAGGGTAGACCCAGACCTGGGATTTTGGGGGTTGAGGGTCTGCCGTCAGCAGCTCCAGCGTTTGGAGACGCTATAGACCGCGAATGCGATTGCGGTAGGCATTGGCATCGGTGCCCACACCATTGTTGGGGTAGGTACCAGCGCTGTTCATACTTTGCAGGTTGCTTACCCGGTTGCCGGGGTTGGGGTGGGAACTCAAAAACTCAGCCGAAGACCTACCCTCTAGCTTTTGCATAAAGGTGATAAAACCCCTAGTGTCGTAGCCCGCTCGGCCCAGGTTGTTAAACCCACGGCGATCGGCGTCGTACTCAGCCTCGCGGCTGTTGGGCAGCTGTAGGGCAAGCTGTACCCCAATGTTCACCAAGGCATCTTGGCGCACCTCTAGGGCACCGGCCACACCACTGGCCAGTGCCTGCTGGCGCATCTGGCTAATGGCGTGGCGACCCGTAATATGGCCAATTTCATGGGCCATTACCCCGGCTAGCTCGGATTCGTTAGCTGCTTCCTTGATCAGTCCGGCTTGAATGTAGACAAAGCCGCCCGCTGTGGCAAAGGCGTTAACGCTGTCGTCGTTTACCACCTGAAACGTGTAGGGTATGTCAGGGCGATCGCTGCTACCTGCCAGACGCTGGCCAATTTCATTGATATAAGCACTGACGCCTGAGTCACGGTTATAAACTCGCACCCCCTGGGCCTTGAGCTGGCGATCAATCTGAGTGCCCAAGTTTACCTCATCCTGATCGGACAAATTGCCCAGCTGCACATAGCGAATGCCCTGAAAAATCAGGTCAAAAATACTGGCCTGGGACGCAGTGGGGGTCGATAGGCCAATGGTGATCGCCATGACGGCGGCTAGTAAACCATACAACCCGCGGCGCAAAAAGGAATTTTTGGTCAGTTGCGTGAGAGGAGAAAGCATAGGAGTGCCCCAAGTACCGCTAGGTACAGAACTATATCCATCTTGCCCCGCTAGAAGTCTGATGGCCACAGCCAGTGGTCAGTAATAAATTTGGCCTCGCTATCCTATGGGTACTAGGTGCGGGTGCGATTCGCAGAGCGATCCGTTCCGGAATCGCGCGCGGTGCCAGCTCACGCTCCAAACGAGCCACCCTGTGGTTCAATGGGATCGACATTCTCCATCTATTAAAACCATTCACCTTTTCCCTCTGCGAGGGCACCCCAGCCATGACCCTACTTGACGCTAAAGGCCGCCTGTTCGGCAAAGTCAGCATTCTAGATGTTGCGGCGGCGCTCATTATATTGATGGTGCTGTTTGGTATTTTTCTATATCCGGGCACCTCAGGGTCGGTGGCGCAGGTTGGGTCAACCACCAAGCCAGTGGAAGTAGATGTCATGGTGCGCGGTCTCAGCTCCTCTGACCCCAAACGGCTGTTTGCAGCCATTAAAAGTTCCGAAACCACTAACATCATCATTCGTAACCAGCCCTACGGCCAGGTCAAGATTAAAAACGCGGTGCTGCTGCCTCGCAGTACTACTGTGCCCCAGCCCGATGGCACGGTTAAAGCCCTGCCCGACCCTCGCCCCGAGCTGAACTACACGCTTGACATGCTCATCACCCTCGAAGACGATGCCCAAATTACCGATACCGGGCCAGTGTTTGGCAACAGCAAGGTCAAAGTGGGTACTCCGATTGAGCTGGATGGCGATCTCTACAATTTCAACGCCAGCACCGTAGATGTACGGATTTTAGAAAATAGCTAGGCTGGCCGCTGTCTGACATTCTTGATTCCCCCTCAGTTGCCTAAACAAGACCAGTCGAGGGGGCTAAGCGGAGACGCGTCTCCGCCCAGGTCTTACTGAGATTCTGCGCCTCCTGAGTTTGGGGAGAAATGGTCGCCCTTATACCCGGAAAGCTATGGGGATCTAATCTGAGACAATAGAAACCTTAATTCTCCCAAACTACTTACCTCACCGCTATGACTGCCACTTCTACTGTGACTTCCCGTGTCAACTGGCAAACTCTGGCAGACCAGGCTTTAGCTGGTGAGGTGCTGAGTCGAGAGCAGGCTAACGCTGTCCTCACCGCCCCTGACACAGAGCTGCTCGACCAACTGGCGGCAGCCTACCGAGTGCGGCGACATTACTGGGGCAACCGGGTAAGGCTGCACTTTTTGCTCAATGCCCAAAGCGGCTTGTGCCCCGAAGACTGTCACTACTGCTCGCAGTCGAAAATCTCTGCTGCCGAAATCGAAAAATATCCTTTCATGGCCCAGGAGAAAATCCTGGCGGCGGCTGAGCGAGCCAATACGCTGAAAGCCGGTACGTTTTGCATGGTGATTTCGGGGCGATCGCCCTCCGATCGCGTCTTTGGCGAAGTGCTCGACGCTGTGCGCCAGGTCAAAGAACGCTACCCGATGAAAATCTGTGCCTGCCTGGGCCTGCTCGACGAAACTCAAACCCAGCAGCTGGCAGCGGCGGGGGTAGATCGGGTGAACCACAATCTCAACACCAGCGAAGCTAACTATGGCGAGATCTGCACTACCCACACCTTTGATGACCGGGTGAATACCATTCAAGCGGTGCAGTCGGCGGGCATGACCACCTGCTCTGGGGGCATATTCGGCCTAGGCGAATCGAACGACGACATTGTCGATATGGCCCTAGCTCTGCGGCGACTGGAGGTGACCAGCGTGCCGCTGAATTTTCTAATTCCCATTGAAGGCACGCCTTTTGAGGGACGCCACGAGCTGAACCCACGCCAGTGTTTGCGGATTTTGTGCCTTTACCGGCTGCTGCTGCCCTCCCAAGAAATTCGCATTGCCGGTGGCCGTGAAGTTCAGCTGCGACAGCTTCAGCCCCTGGGGCTCTATGCCGCCAACTCAATTTTTGTGGGCGATTACCTGACTACCCCTGGGCAAGCGGCCCACACTGACTACGCCATGATCCGCGATGCTGGGTTTGTGCTGGAAGGCCCTGACGGCGAGGCAATGGAGCTGCCAGAAGTAATCTCCAAAGTCCCGTAGGGTGGGCACTGCCCACCAATTCTGGCGTGGAGCAGCATGGCACCCAATCGATGACAGCGGTGAGGTTGAGAAATCTTAGGCAACCTGCGATCGCGTCACCAGACTCACTAAACTATCTACCAAGCGCTTGGGCTCCATGGGCATGATGTGCTCACCGTGCATCACGCTCTGGGTCATGATAAAAAATATCGTCGCGCCCAGCACCACCCGCGCTGTTGCCTCTGGATCGGGCAAATCGAGTTCTGGGCAGCTCTTGAGGTAGTCGGTGAGCTGATCGGCAGCGGGCTTAGTGAGGTATTCCACAAAGGCTTGGGCTAGCTGTGGAAAACGGCCCGACTCACCTGCCACCAAGCGCACAAAATTTTGATAATCGAGGTCGTGGAGCTCGCTCTCAATGGCGTTGGTAATCAAGCGTCGAATCACCACTTCAGGACGGCCCTCGAGGTTGCCGTCGCCCATCACCTGGGCACACCGGGCCTGGGCCACATACTGAATCAGCGCCCGAAACAGCCCCTCTTTGTCTTTGAAATAGTTGTAGACCGTTGGTTTAGAGACTCCGGCGGTGGCAGCTACTTTGTCCATGCTGGTGCCAGCGTAGCCATTTTGCAGAAACTCTTGCATCGCTCCCTGCAAAATTTGCACGGCTTTGTCATTCAGCACTGCCGGACTTTGAACCACGCGTTGCCACCTCTTTAACCCAATTGATTCATGTATAGCACCCGATCGCTGAGCGACATAGCAACTCAGCCCCTGCGATCGCATTGAGGCAAGTCGCTGCTCACCCCAGAGCATCCCCTAGGAAGCAAAGCAATAGAGTATCGCTCTATACACCCATTTTAGCGAGGCATTGACTAATTTTACCAAACCGTTTAGTTTTGTTGCCTCTAATGGCTTTAGCAAATCAACCTATGCTGACGACAGAATCCAATCAGGACCTAGTGCTTCGTTTTTACAAAGCCTTTGATGATCGCACCATCGATCGTGCCCTGGATTTGCTCGATCCTAACTTTGTCGCTCACCAGGCGGGGATGCCTGAGCCCCTAGATAGCGAGGGCTTTAAACAGTTTGGTCTGTCGTTTTATACTGCCTTTAGCCAAGGTCACCATAGGTTTGATGAAATTGTTGCCGCAGGCGATCGGGTTGTCACCTGCGGCACGTTTACAGCTACCCATCTTGGCTCCTTTCAGGGTTTACTACCCACCGGCAAGCAGATCAGCCTTGCAGTTATGCACATTGACCGAGTAGAAAACGGCAAGATTGTTGAACACTGGGGTCATGGCGATGCCTTAGGGCTGATGCAGCAGCTGGGCATGGTCTTTTTGCCCGGGCCCAAGCTGCTGCCCCATTTGTTGCGCAGGGCTGTAACCCGATGGTTTTAGTCGGTGCGCCGGCTCTCCACTGAGGCTATGAACTATCGCCATCTGGTCAGGATTTTGACTGAGCAAACCTGTAGTTAGTTGAGCCTTTTTCTGCGCTCCATACCTAGATATAACCTGTGCAAACTTGCCTCTATCACGATTTTAAGTGGAACCGTTTAGCGTTTGTTCTGCTGGCAACGTTGATTCTTGCCGATATGGTCCCCCACCCCCAGCTAGGACCAGGGCTGTTGCAAACCTTGGCGGTGCGAGTGCAATCCTCTCTCCACGACGGGCAATAGCCGGTTGGCAGGCAGGCCCGCCGCGGCTAAGATTCCGTAAATAGGTTCCCCAGTAGGACGGCTGGGTGATTAAGCTAGGGGTTGCCCCCGCTGCTCCCCCCCATGACCTCGTCTTCTAAAACTAAAACTGCTGCCCTCGCCACCTCTCGGATTACGGGCTGGGTACAGCGCCAGATCAAGCGAGATTGGGTAAAAATTTCGTTGGCTGGGTTGTGGCTGAGTTTTGTTGCGGCTCATGTGGCTACCGACTCGAGGTTGGTACAGCTTCTGGAACGACGGCTGCAAACAGTCTTTTTTGAAATTCGTGGCCCCCTAGCGCCCCCGGATGACATTGTCATTTTGGCGATGGATGATGAGTCCTTTGGGCAGGCCGAATATTACCGCGCTGACCCTGAGCAGTACAGCTATCTAGCGCCGATCGCGGGCAGTCCATGGCAGCGTACGGCCCATGCGATCGCGATCGAACGCCTGCTGGAGGCTGGGGCCAAGGCGGTAGCACTGGATATTTTGATGTTCTCTGATAGCAGCTACGGCCCCGCTGATGACCGGGCCCTGGCCGATGTGCTGGCTCGCTATGGCGATCGCGTCGTGCTGGCCAGCTCGGTCGATGATGCCCAGCTGCGTCAGGGGGCTTTAGTTCGCCCCACCCAGCCCTTGCCAAAGCTGCTCAACACGCCCGTTCACACCGGCAACATCAACTTTCCCATCGAGCCCGATGGCCGTATTCACCGCCATGGGCGCACCTACTTAGATGGTCTGATCGCGAGCCAAGCTGATCTCGACCCTGGCGAGATCGGAAATGAGGCCGAGAACGCCCAGTCCTTTGCTGAGGCCACCCTCGATGCCGCTGGGGTTGACCATCCCCTCTATCAGGGCGACTTTATGGACTTTTATGGGCCTACTCGCAGTTTTGACCACATCCCCTTTTGGCATGTCCTTGACCCCGACCCTTGGGCCAACTACCTCGATAACGGGCGCTATTTTCAAGACAAAATCGTGCTAATTGGCGGCACCGCCAAGTTTCTGCAAGACTTTCACCAAGCCCCCTTTTCAGAAACCCTGCTGCACCCCGAGACCATGGCTGGGGTCGAAATTTTGGCCACTGATATCGCCAACCTGCGCGATGGCCAAGCTCTGCGCATGGGGATTCCTAACCCCTGGCTGCGAGGGCTGCTGGTGTTGGGTGGCGGAGCCGGGTTTGTGCTGCTACTGCGGCGGTTTAATCGCCCCATTGCCCGCCTAGGCTGGACGGCAGCTAGCTTAGGCGGCTGGTTTTGGGTGAGCTACGGAGCCTTTGTGGGAGCCGGCCTGCTCCTGCCCACAGGTGCTCCTATCGTGGGCCTGATGGTGCTGGGCAGCACCTACATCGTGGCCGATATTGTGACCGAGCAGCTGCGCAAACAGCGCCTGCGTCAGACCCTAGAGCAGTACGTCACCTCCCCCATCGTTCAAGAGATCATCAGTCAGCAAGACGACCTGCAAGATCTGCTCAAGCTGCGGGAGGCGGAGGTGATTGGCCTGCTGCTGGCCAACCGCTACCGCATTGTGCGGCTGCTAGGGTCAGGGGGCTTTGGCGAAACCTATGTGGCCGAAGACACCCAGCGCCCTGGTTCGCCCATCTGCGTAGTGAAGCAGCTGCGGATTATCAGCAATGATCCGAGGGCACACCGTTTGGGCAGGCGTTTTTTTGAGGGCGAAGCCGAAACCCTCGAAAAATTGGGTCACCATCCGCAAATTCCGCGACTTTTGGCCTATTTTGAGGCACAAAATTCTTTTTACTTGGTTGAAGAAATGATCGATGGTTGCTTGCTCAAGGATGAGCTAGCGTCCCGTCGGCCTATGCCCCAGGCCTACGTGCTGGATTTGCTGCTAGGGCTGCTGCCGGTGGTGGCCTTTGTGCACGACCAAGGGGTGATTCACCGCGATATCAAGCCGTCTAACATCATTCGTCGCGAGGCGGATGGGCAGCTGGTGTTGATCGATTTTGGCGCTGTCAAGCTAATTTCCAACAAGCTGGCGGATACAGGGGTGAATCTCACCTCCACATCGACTATTGGGGTAGGCACCCAGGGCTATATGCCCAGCGAACAGTCGGCGGGGTTGCCCAAATTTGGTAGTGACCTCTACGCGCTGGGCATCACTGCCATCGAAGCCCTGACTGGCATCCCGGCCTATGCCCTGCGCCGCGACGTGAATGGGGAACTGCTCTGGCGGCATGAGGCTCCTAACCTCGATCCTAGATTTGGCGACATCGTCACTCGGCTGGTGCTCTACGACTTTACTGATCGCTACCAGCGGGCCGAGGAAGTGCTGGCTGACCTCAGCAGTGTTGAAGTGGTGGTGCGATCGCAGCCCCAGCCTGAGGGTTTGCCTACCCCAGGGGGAGACACCGCTGTTGGTCTAACCCCCTATGGCGTGCGCATCGACAGTGTCGCCACCGACGACATGGATGACCCCGAGGCCGTTGAGGACGACACCCGCATGCTGCCCGGCGACTGGTTTGCCACCGCTGAAGAAGATTCCGCCAGCGATACTGACGCTGGCAGTACCGAAACCAACTCCTGAGCCGGTCTCCCTAGGCCTGGGGCTGGGGAATAGTGATATCGATCGGGGTAACCGTAGTATTTGGGGCCAAAGCATCGAGACCCGGCTGAATTTCTGCCGGATTGCCAACCACCAAAATCACCAGCTGGTCTGGGTTCAGCCTAGCCTGGGCGGCCGCCTGCACCTGGGCGGCCGTTGCTTCGCGCACCTGGTCTTGAAACTGAAACACAAAGTCTTGGGGGTAGCCGTAGTACTCGTAGCGAATCAGCCGAGCCAGGGTTTGACCAGGGCTTTGGAAGTTAAACACAAAGCTGTTGAGCACGGCATCTTTGGCTTGCGCTAGCTCTACATCGGTAATCGACGTGGTGCGGATGCGGTTGATTTCGGCCAGCGTCGACTGAATAAAAGACACCGTGGCCTCAGAGCGGGTTTGCCCCCCGCCAATAAACAGTCCGGGGTGGTCATAGCGAGGCGCCCAGTAGGCGTAGACCGAGTAGGCCAAGCCTTGGCGCGATCGCACCTCGTTGAACAACCTGCCGCTAAAGCCGTTCATCACCTCATTCATCACCGCTAAAGCGGCGTGGTCAGGGTAGTTAAGCTGCCCACCCAGGTGACCTAGCTCAACATAGCTCTGAGTTAGCTGGGATTGCGATACCATAAACACGCCAGCCTTGGCCTGCTCTACCGCCGGCAACGTATCCTCTAGCGCCTCTCCAACACCCTGCCACTCGCCAAAATAATCAGCAATCCACTGCTTCACTTGGGCGCTGTCAAAGTCACCCACAACACCCAAAATGGTGTGCTCGGGGCGAATGGAAGCCTGATAAAACCGCTCAATATCCTCCTGGCCAATTGCTGCTAGCGTTGCGTACTCAATGGTGCGAGCGTAAGGGCTATCGGCTCCGTACACCAGCTTGCGAAACTCGCGGCTCGTAATGCCGTCAGGGTCGTCGTTGCGGCGAGCAATGCCGCCACCATACTGGCGCTTGAGCAAATCGATCTTGTCATCGGCAAAAGCGGGCCGCTGCACAACATCGGCGAACAGTGCAAATACCGCCGCGGTGTCTTCACTGAGGGCACTAAAATTAGCGCTGCCTTCACTTAGGTCAATGCCGGTTTCAATTGACGCTGCCCGCTGCTCAAGCTGCTGATTAAGCGAGTCGGCATCCAAGCGAGTCGTGCCACCCAGTCGCATCGCCTCGCCAGTCAAATTGGCCAGCCCTACTTTGTCCGCAGGCTCAAACCGCGCTCCGGTGCGAAAAGTAGCACTGCCGCTCACCAGTGGCAGCTCATGGTCTTCAAGCAGGTACACTACCAGGCCATTGGGCAACTCATAGCGCTCATAGGCCGGAATCTCAATATCCCGTAGAGCCGGAAACTCTAGCTCGTCATAGTGGCGCGGGGTTAGGGCGCTAGCCGATGGCTGCCAGGCCAGGAGCAACACCCCCAACAGCCCGGCCAGGGCCAGCAGCGGCATCATGCCCCGCCGTAGGGTTCGACGGGTACCCATAAACCAGCTGTTCGCGTTCATCACTGTGCGTTCCAATACCGTAGGTCTTAAATATGAATGTCTTAGAAGCGGCCTATGGCCACTCATCCGTTCTAGTGGCTGACTCAAATCGATCGGCTCCTAGCTACTCGGCGGCTGGGGCCTGCACTAGTTTGCCTACGGTGCGGCTTTCGGGCCGAAATAGAGTCTGCGCGACCCGCTGAATATCTGTTGCCGACACCGCCTCAATGGCTTTGAGGTTGTTGAAGATATTTCGCCAATCGCCGGTTTTAGCCTGGTACTCAGCCAACAGCGAAGCCATACCGCCATTAGAAGCCAAACTCTGCAGCAGACCTGCCCGCGCCTGGGTTTTTACCCGATCTAGCTCTTCAGGGCTAACGGGCTCCTGCTTAAGCCGGTCTATCTCCTGGGCAAACAGGGTGCCAATCTCCTCGGGGGTGTGGCCGGGAGCCGTGAGGCCGTAGATTAAAAAGATGTTGTCGTAGCGATCGCCCGGAAATCCATTCAGACTGCCAATATCCAAGGCAATGCGAGCCTCGTCCACCACGGTTTTGTAGATTCTAGACGTTCGCCCACCCATCAGCAGACTCTCAATCATGCCGTAGATCACATGGTCAGGGTGGCGCAGACTAGGCCGGTGATACCCCTCTAGATACCAGGGTTCTGAGGGCAATGCCAGCGAAAATTCCTTAGCCGCCGTCTGGGGTGGTTCGTCAATGGCAGGCTCGGGTGGTACCGCCCGAGGGGTGTAGCGACCAAAGTAAACCTCTCCTAGACGCTGCACCTCAGTGGGGTCAACATCGCCTACCACTACTGCGGTCAGGTTGGCGGGGCCATAGTAGGTGTCATAAAACGTTTGCACATCCTCACGGGTGGCCGCAAAGAGGTCGTCCTGGTAGCCAATCACGGGGCGACGGTAGGGGTGGCTAACGAATGCCTCCTCCAAAAATCGCTCAATCATAGTGCCAATTGGGGAGTTATCCACCCGCATGCGGCGTTCTTCGAGAATGACGTCCTTCTCTTCGTAAAACTCGCGAAACACCGGGTCAAGAAACCGCTCCGACTCCAGCGACATCCACAGCTCTAACTTGTTGGCGGGCAGGTTATAAAAATAGCGCGTCTCATCAGCAGATGTAGTGGCGTTAAGGCCGACACCTCCCGCCTGCTGAATAATTTGGCCATACTGATTTTGTTCCACAAAGCTGGCCGCCTCTTTCTGCAACGCCACCAACTTCTCCTGTAGCTCAGCAGCTTTGGCCGTATCACCCGCTGTTTGGGCAGCCAGCAGATCGCCAAATACGGCATCGAGTTGGGTCATCACCTGCTGCTCGGCGGCAAAGTCTTTGGTGCCAATGCGGCTAGTACCCTTAAAAGCTAGGTGCTCTAAATAGTGGGCCACACCGGTCTTGCCGTTGATTTCATCTACCGCGCCTACATTGGCGTGGATCATAAATGACATCACCGGGGCCTGGTGCCGCTCTAGCACAATGAACTTCATCCCGTTATCGAGCGTAAATTCGGTAACGGCATCCGCTACCCGATCCAGATAGGGTTGAATAGCCTGGGCAGTCTGCAGGGGCTCCCGCGCCGCCGCTGGAGCAATGGGCCACCACAGCCAGAGGCCAACTAGCGCTACCAGACCCACTAAAGCTGGGCGGAGGCGATGTCTTGACCTTGCCCAAAATCCTGGGACGGTCGGCGGTGTTCCATTCATAAGCAGCACTCAAACGGGATAGGCTAGGCTCCGACCTCCAGGATAGTGGAGTCTCACAGACAATGACCACACTCCGCACTTTGTGGCTAGGGTTCCTCCTGCTCGATCCTGGGGCAGTTGTCAAAGCCTCAAATCCTCAGTAAAGTTCCCATAGACCCGCAGCTGAGTGGGGCTTAAACCTCTCGAGGATTGGTCTTAGACCAGCCCGCTCTTCAACGGGCGCGCTGATACAGGCCTCTTTAGGAATATGCCTCTCCTAAGCTCTCGGCGTACTTGACTTTCCAATTACTCACGTTTAACGAAGGGGTCAGGCCTTGACAGAGGTGGCAGATAGCACAAACCTGAAGCTGTGGACCCAACGAGCTCTAGCCGCGACCTTTTTAGCAGGTCAGGTTGTCATTCACTTGATTTCTCGCCCGGTGCATCGGCGTAACACCTTAGATCAAATGGCTGCAGTAGGGCCTGCGTCATTGCTGATTGCTCTCATCACAGCCGCTTTTGTGGGCATGGTGTTTACCATTCAGGTGACGCGAGAATTTTTAAATTTTGGAGCTGGATCCGCGGTGGGTGGCGTGCTGGCCCTCACCCTAGCCCGAGAGCTCGGCCCGGTGCTGACGGCGGTGATTATTGCTGGGCGGGTAGGGTCAGCTTTCGCGGCCGAAATTGGCACCATGCGCGTTACTGAGCAAATTGATGCCCTGCAAATTCTCAAGACTGATCCTATCGACTATCTAGTGATTCCTCGGGTAATTGCCTGTGCTCTGATGCTGCCGCTGTTGAATGTGCTGTCGTTCATCACCGGCATGACCGGCGGACTCTTGATTGCCACCAGTCAGTACGGCATCCCCTATTCAGTCTTTTTGGATTCGGCCAAAAACTTTCTGTCGGTTTGGGATTTGGTGAGCTCGCTAATCAAGGCGTTTTTCTTTGGCATTCTGATTGCCATCATCGGCACTAGCTGGGGCCTGACCACTACGGGTGGTGCCAAAGGCGTTGGGCAATCGACCACCACTGCTGTCGTGACGGCGCTGCTGGCTATTTTCATCAGTAACTTTTTCCTCTCGTGGATCATGTTTCAAGGCACTGGCAGCGCTGTGATGAATAACTTTTAAGGGCAGCTGATTCAGCGATCGCCTCTTCAGCCCTAGGGGTAGATGCTCTTATACTTCAGATAGCCCTCATCTTTGCGAACTGTGACTTCTACCACTACAGCGACCCATACTGACCTGCCTCCCAGCTACCGCATCCCTCTGACAGTGATCGGTCTCGGAATATTGCTAGCTTTTGGAAAAATTTGGCTAGGAGCATTGGTAGGCATCTTTGGCCTGTTCTTGCTGGCGCAGGCCGTGACGCTGACGCTGCGGTTTACCGACAGCGCGCTAGATATTTACCGACGCGATACGCTGATTCGTCACTTTCCCTACGAGGAGTGGCAGCATTGGGAGATTTTTTGGGGACCGGTGCCAGTGCTGTTCTACTTTCGTGAGATCAACAGCATTCACTTTTTACCGATTATATTTAGCCCCAGCGAACTGCGCGCCTGCCTCGAAACCCACTGCGCGGCTGCCCAAGAAGAGTAACGGGCACCAAGAGGGCGAACCAAGCCCTCATCTGATAGGCTGACAACAGGGTCTATGGGAACCGTTATGACCGCAGAGGAGCTATCACAATCGAGCCTGGGACCAGATGGTACCAGTGGTTACGGCAGCCCCGAGGCTAGCTCTGTTAGTGCTGACTCAACAGGTATCAAGTCAGACTGGAGCAATCGTATTGATGCTCTACGCCAGCAGGAGACTGATCTCAAGCGCAGCATTGCTGACTTGCAAGCAACCTACAACCGCCTGACCCAAGACCAGTTTCAAAAAATCCAGACCGACATTGGTCGGATGGTGCAGCAGGGCACGGTAGACTTAGAGCAGCGCAAGCGCAATCTGCAAAAAGAAATTGAAACGCTGGAGCGGCGCCAGGAGCGGATTCAGGCTGAAATGCGCACTACCTTCGCCGGAGCATCCCAAGATTTAGCGGTGCGGGTGCAGGGCTTTAAGGATTATCTGGTGGGTAGCCTGCAAGATCTGGCTGTGGCGGCAGAGCAACTCGATATCACTCCGGCAGCACGCTCTACCCCGGCGTCGGGGATAGACGCTAGGGGCGATTCTGCAAGGGATGCTCGTTTCGAGTCAGGTGCCGAGCGCTCCGCCATTCGCCCCTCTCCCCGCCGAGCTGCCGCCGAGCCGGCTTCGGCTCAGCCAGCCTTTGCCTCTAACGCCTTTCAAGATCAAACGGAGCGTATTCGCAGCCTGCTCGACCAGTACCGCATGCGCCCCGATTATTACGGCCCTCTTTGGCAACTACGCCGCACCTTTGAACCTATCCACGCCGAGCGGGTGTCTAACTGGTTCTTTGCCCAAGGCGGGCGGGCAGCGGTTAAGAGTATGGGCAGCCGGCTGCAAAACGTGTTGGTGGCCTCATCTGCGCTGTCAATTTTGTATGCCCTTTACGGCAATCGTCTGCGTACTTTGGTGCTCTCTAACAGCCCCGAGCGTTTGGGAGAATGGCGACGGGGCCTACAAGACTGTCTGGGTATTTCCCGCGCGGATTTTGGTACTGGCCAGGGAGTCATGCTGTTCGATGCCCCAGAGCCGTTGGCCCAACGGGCCGATCGCATCACTGCTGACAACGGTCTACCCTTTATCGTGGTGGACGAAGCTGAGTCGGTGATCAGTTTGGCGTTGCTGCAATTTCCGCTATGGCTGGCCTTTGCTCCCGACCCCATGAACCCGGCAGCTGAGTACGACTACTAGCATCCCGCTCTGTGCTGGAGAAGTGGGAGCGCAGTGTTTATCGTCCTGGACTTAGCTCGACTTTATCCAATCAGGCGGCATGGCAGAGTAACTCGGTCCAGGTGTCGAAGATAGGGCGAGGGACTTTAACATACTCAAGGTCATTCCGTGATGTCTGAAAAAGTCGGGAAGCCCACA
>JAHHHQ010000008.1 GCA_019359285.1 Nodosilinea sp. WJT8-NPBG4 | reverse complement strand
CAGAAGATTTGGGTCAGATCAAGGCGCGCTAGACTCAAAGACATGGCTGAGGTGCTTAGAATTCAACACTTTGAGCGTAACCCTCAGCCTTTTTCTCAGCACTCTACCCCTTGTCGAACTCAGGTTGCACAGGCATTACAACTCGTTCAAACTGGCAATCTTGAGGGATTTATGCCGGATATCGTGCAGGGCTATGCTGAGTCTGGGCAACCGGAGCAAGCCATGCAGCTGGCTCAGAGTGAAGAAATCCTATGGATGCTGCCTTCGGTGGTAGAGGGATTTGCTCAGCAAGGGCAGTTCGATGCTGCTTTGCAAACGGCTCAATCCATTGACAATCCGATGCATCGAGCTGAAGCATTCATTGCGATCGCTCGTGCTTATACTGAGCCACCGGCTGAAGCACAAGGGATACGGCGGTTCGTGACGCGGACGCAGGCTAGGATTGTCGGGCTGTTTGGTACCTCCAATCGCGAAAGAGCGGCTGAGGTGTTAGTGCAAGCCCTGGAAGCGACTCAGTCTATCTCCTCAGCGGAATGAGGGTAATTTAGTAAATATAGGGAGACTCGATCGCAGGAGCACGGTCAGTCGCCACCAGACCCTAATAAATTGAAGCCGCAACTTCAGCACGGGTTGCGGCGCGATTGGGTTCGAGAAAATCAATATTGGGATAGTTCACGGTGAGGTTGCGGAAGGTCGCCGCCGCCACGCCATCATCGGCATAAAAGGGAATTGAATTGTAGTCACGGAAGTCACCCGTCACGCTGGCATTGGTTCCACTCGGCTTAAACTGTAGTCCGCTCGCCAGAGCAACTAAAACCTGAGCGCGGGGCATCGGCTGAGCTGGGAGACATTGCCAGGATAACCACTGAGAAAGCCTTCGGCGTGAGCAGTTTGAATGGCGCTGCCGGCCCAATAACTGCTGGGCACATCGCGAAAACCAACGGCACCGCGAACAGTCGGTTGATCGAATGCTTGATTGACTAAGACGGCAAACTGAGCGCGCGTGATCGGCTCATTGGGGCGAAAGCTACCGTCGGCAAAGCCTCGAATTACACCGCGATCGACGAGTGCTTGAATGAACTGGGCTGCCCAATAATCTGACGGTACATCTGAAAACGTGGTTTGCGCTTGAGCCGGAATCTGTGCCACCAGTGAGGCTAGCGTTGCAACGGTCAGTCTGCGGAACACCAATGGAATAAAATTGCTCAAAAATTTAGCTTGAATAGGCATCAGTGATCAGCGGTGAGGGGGTAGAAATTGGTCGAGAGCGGTGCGATCGAGCGTAACTGTAGGTTGGGTTACTCTGCGAACAGGCAAAGCCTACGTGCGCTCAACCCAACCTACAGGCTGAAACATCTCAACTGGGTCACAGTTTGTGAGATGTTCCAGACGCATTTTTGGCTCTATAGCGATCGCAGACTACTCTTCTGTCTCAATAGGCACGGTCAAGTTGAGCCGTTCTCTGGGCGCAGGCTGTTCTTGGCGCAGTTCTATACGATCGTCGTCAAAGCGAAAGCGAGTTTCTGGCTGAGGCTGTTCTTCAAATTGAATATTCAGCTGATTCCCGTCAGTCGATAGGCGAGGGCGCAGCTCGGGGTCGCGGTCTCCTCCGAAGTCAAACTCGACTTGATCGCTTAGTTCAACGATTTGGGCGATCGCTGCTGGAGACGTGTTTAACGCTGCCACACTTAAAACGGCAAGGCTGAGCAGAAATTTATTCAAGTGGTTCATTAGTAAACCTCCTCCAAGTAATATTTCCGTAAATAGTCTGCCAAGAGAAAACCGTTTTGTCTTCCCTCAGGGGGGCAGCATCGATAGGTAATGCTGTCTGCGATCGCCTCGCCTGCGCCCAAACAGTCTGTCAGGGGCGTTCAGCTCAAAATCTCTCTACCTTTCGGCTGAGTTTCTCGCATCCAGCGCTCTCGCTATAGTGATGAATGGCGGCTGTTGAGAGCATTCGACTATGACTGAACGCAATTGACCGACAGTGACGCAACATCGCCCACCAAAACTCATGTAGTGGGCAATCTATGTTCGAGCAAACATTATTTTCATTTGAAGCTTTGAAGTGCATCTAGCTCCCCATGAAGCAAGTTTTTTCCAACGAAACGGCGATACAGATTTCGCAGTTTGCACCCACAGATGTCAGATCCACTGTTGATGTCGCCAATCTCTCTGGACCGCTCCAGCGCATCAGCGTCACTATCAATTTGGTTCACGCCTATACCAGCGATCTGCAAATTTCTCTCATCGCCCCCGGTAGAGCCTCTGTCTTGCTAGTCGGCAATGCTGGTGGCAGCGGCGACAACTTTTTTGATACTACCTTTGATGATGGAGCGGCAGTACCAATCAGCCAGGGCATCGCTCCATTTCAGGGGTCATTTCAGCCCCAGCAGCCTTTGTCTACCTTAGTAGGCAGTGACCCCAACGGCACCTGGACGCTACAGATTCAAGACCAGACCTTTTTGGACAAAGGATGTCTCAACCACTGGTCCTTGCAGGTAGTGGTTGGTAATCAACCGCCGATGCCGCCGGCCCCTTCTGATTTCTCCATTCAACTTCGCTTTTTAGGGGGGCTAACGGCTACTCAGCGAGCCGTCTTCGAAGTCGCTGCTGCCCGATGGTCAGAAATCATTATTGGAGATTTGCCCAGTGCCGTAGTCAATGGGGAAACCATCGACGATGTCTTGATTGAAGCGCGAGGGTTGTCGCTCGACGGCCCCAACGGGTTGCTAGGTCGGGCCGGGCCGACTCGCCTACGCAGCGGTTCTAGACTACCCATCACCGGAGTGATGGAGTTTGACATCGGCGATTTAGCTCGCCTAGAGGCAGAGGGAAGCTTGCTCGACGTGATTATTCACGAGATGGGCCATGTGCTTGGGATTGGCACCATTTGGCAAATTCAGAATCTTCTCGTAGGGGCCGGGTCGGCCAACCCGACCTATGTCGGTCAAAACGGAATGCGAGAATTTTCAGTGCTGATCGGGGCCCAGGGGATGACGCCTGTACCGCTGGAGAATACGGGGGGCCAGGGTACCCGAGATGGCCACTGGCGAGAAACCGTGTTTGGCAATGAGCTGATGACGGGCTTTTTGAATTTGGGGCCAAATCCGCTCAGTCGTTTAACGGTGGGTTCGCTAGAAGACCTGGGCTACGCGGTGAACTATACTGCCGCGGATGCTTACACCCTGCCATCGGCTCTGGCCTTGGCGGTGATGGGAGTGCATACGGCGGGTAACTATGGCCGTCGCCAGTGCCGCATGTGCGATGCTGGCATTTTAGGTACTCATACGCTGCCGCAGGTAGAAACCCACTGAAGCGCTGTCGTTGTCGCTGCTTAGGGCCACTACTATTTCCACCATGTTGCTACCGATGGGATGCGGCCCGACGGGGTCAGACTCATAACCTCGCTATAGTGAAGGCATGGCTGCTGCTGTGAGGCTTGACGATGACCCAGCTTGATCAAACCGATGAGCAATCGCCTTTCCCTGTCGCCAACAACAGCGATCGCGCCGCTATTGAGGCCGCCGCTGATAACGCTTCTACGATCGGTGGTGGCCTGCCAATCATTCAGTACTGGGCGCAAAAGACCCTCTCTCCCCAGGGGCCGCAGATTTGGAAAACGCTTTTCCACAAAAGCGCCTGCCTGTCATGCGCCTGGGGCACGGGTGGGCAAAACGGCGGCTTTATCAACGAGCTAGAAGAACCGCTCCAGCGCTGCATGAAAAGCGTGCAAGCCATCTCATCGGAGCTGCAACCGGGTCTGAGCGATTATTTCTTTGCCCGCCACACCATCTCAGAACTGCAAGCGCTCACCTCTCGCGAGGCCGATCGCCTCGGTCGCCTCAGCTTTCCAGTTGTTCGCCGAGCCGGGTCTGACTACTACGAACCGATTAGCTGGGAAGAGATCTACCAGCTGACCACCGCTGGCTTTTCGCTGCCGCCGGAGCGAGTGGCTTCCTACAGTTCGGGGCGATCGTCCAACGAGGCGGCCTTTCTGCTCCAGCTGATGGTGCGGGCCTTAGGCTCCAACAACCTGGCCGACTGTTCTGACCTGTGCCATGCCCCCTCTACGGTCGGCCTCAACAAAGTCTTTGGCACCGGCACCTCGCTGGTCAGCCTGGAGAGCCTGCGCCAGGCCGACTGTGTGGTGCTGGTGGGGTCGAACGCCCCCACCAACCATCCCCGACTGATGAATGAGCTGATTGAACTGCGCGATCGCGGCGGCAAAATCATCGCTATCAACCCGGTCAAAGAGGTGGGCCTGGTCAAGTTTGGCTCCCCGGCGCATCCGCTGCGGCTGGTGCAGGGCGAAGAGATTTCCTCGCTATTTTTGCAGCCGATACCGGGCAGCGACCTGGCTCTGTTTGTGGGCATTCAAAAGGTGCTGCTGGAGCGGGGCTGGGTGCAGTTTGACTACCTCAAGGCCCACACCGAGAACTGGCAGGCGGTGATCGACCAGGTGGCCGCTACCGGGTGGGAGGCGATCGTCGCCACCTGCGGCATAACGCTGACGGAGATTGTTGCCGCTGCGGAGATGATTCACAGCAGCCAGAATGTGGTCTTCGCCTGGGCCATGGGCATCACCCACCAGGCCAACAGCGTTGACAACATCTTCAGCATCGCCAATACCGCCCTGATGACCGGCAACGTCGGCAAGTCCGGCGCGGGCCTGATGCCCATTCGCGGCCATTCCAACGTGCAGGGCTTTGGCTCGATGGGGGTGACGGCCCACCTCAAAGACAGCATTCGCGAGGCACTGGAGAAACTGCTGGGCAAATCGCTCAAACGCGAATCGGGCTACGATGCCCGCGCTTTGATTGAAGCCAGCGATCGCGGTGAGGTCGATACCCTGCTGTGCCTGGGGGGCAACCTCTACGCCGCCAACCCCGACCTCACCCAGGCCAAACGCGCCCTCGGCAACATCGACACGATCATCTACCTCTCGACCAAGCCCAACCAGGGCCACTTCCACGGGCTGGCGCGGCAAAACACCATCATCGTGCCGGTCTATGCCCGGTTCGAGAACCCCCACAAGACCACCGTCGAGTCGGGCAACAACTTTGTGCGGCTCAACAGCCCTGGCAAAACCCACCTCACCAAAGGCGATTTGGTCTCAGAGATCGGCTTTTTGGCGGAGCTGGCTCACCGGCTTCACGGCGACCAACCCATCGATTGGCGGCGCCTGCACGACACCCGCTACGTGCGCCAGCTAATCGCCCAAACCATCCCCGGCTACGAAAAGATTGGCGAGATTGATGACACCAATGCCGAGTTCACTATTAGTGGACGAATCTTTCTAGAGCCGAAATTTCCCACGCCGTCAGGGAAAGCCGAAATGCAGCCGACGCCTCTGCCCACCCTGACGCTGCCTACGCTGCAAGATTTCGGCCTGTCTGCTGCCCAGCATCCCGCTTTGGTGCTGGCTTTGATTACCGGGCGCAGCTACGGCCAGCACAATACTGTGGTTTATAAAGAAGCCGATGAGTATCGGGGCATGCCCCACCGTCACTGCATTCTCATGCACTCTGGCGATGCCCAAAGGGCAGGCTTTAGCCAGCACCAGCGGGTGAGCGTGCGGGGGGATGCGGGCCAGCTCAATGACATTGAGATTATTTTTGGGGAGGTGCGATCGGGCGCAGCACTGATGTTTTACCCCGAGGCAAACGTGCTGATGAAAGCGCGAATTGAGCCCAGGGCTGGGACACCGGCTTATAAGCGGGTGCCTGTGGCGATCTTTGCTGAGGCGCTTTAGCGACTGCCAAGATCCCAGGGCTTTTGGGCGGTTGGCGTAGGATCTTGCCACACTTGAGAAAAACCCTGGGATCTTAGCCGCTGGCTCCCTACAGGCGGTCTTTATTTTTGCTGCGGACGCGATCGTACAAACCCTCCATTGCTTCAATGAACGAGTTGTCGCGAGCCCAAAAGGCGGGAAAATCGCCCTGCTTTTTGACCAAAATTGCTGGCACTGCCGAGGGAACAGCCACCTCAATAGTTTGCGGCAGGCGCTTCTCTCCCTGCCAAAATTCCTTCAGGCTAACAGTTGATGCCTCAACAGTTTGGGGTTGAGTGTAGTAGTGCTCAACCGGCGCTGGGGAACGCTGCTGAGCTAATAATTCCGCTGAGAGCGCCTGACCTAGGGGTGATTTGGCTAGCTCAGCCATGAGGTCTTTCCGAGAGAGCCCCCGCAGCTCAAACAGCAAAAACGGATCGCGATCGAGCTCGGCGGCGATCAGGTAATAGACTCCGGCGATGTGTTTGCAGGGGTTGCTGTAGTCGGGGCACGAGCACTGGGTCTTGAAGTCTTTGTCGCTGGCAGGCAGCAGGTTCAGCCCCAGGGTCTTGAAGCTGTCTTCGATATTGTCAGGAATTTCGTTGAGCAGCAGCCGGGAGATCAGACTGGCTTTGGAGGCGATCAGGGCGATCGCAGCCGCCCACTTAGCTTTGCTGATCGGTGCGAAGTCGATGGTGGTAACGTACGTCGGTTCTGTAGCCACCCCAAAGTAGGGGTTCACTGATCCACGCACCTTGGCCTTGACCAATCCGCCGTTAATCTCAAAGCTTTTGACTTTGCCGCCGCTGGCGTAGGAGCGCCCCCGCTGCAAGCGGCCCGAGTCAGTCAAGCGCTCGATCGCCGCAATAAAGTTTTTTCCCCACCAGGTGCGGCTAAAGGTTGCCATCGCTAGCCTCCAGTGCTGATTTTGTTATAAGCGAGCTTACGCATCGGGTAGAAAATCAGGGTTGAGAGTCGCTTCCAGGCTGAATGGATTGGCTTCAGGAAAAGTTTCGGTAGGTAGACCAGTTTCGACCGCTGCTTTTTTGCGGGCTAGAGCATAGCAATCAGCAAAGTTTTTGGCAGCGTAGGGCTTCAGGCTAGGGCTATCGCGAAAGGCTTTGTCGATGCGATCGCGGTGTTCTAAGATTGTGAACCGCCAGCTATTGGAGCGGCGATCGGGCTGGTATTGGTACTTCAACAAATGCCGGAGAAGGACTTCTAAATTGCTCTCAACTGCCCGCTTTTCACTGCGCCCCATGTCGTCCAATTCTTCGGCCAGGTTAACCACATCAATTTCACTCAATTGACCACTGCGAAGGAGCTTGGCAGTTTCGGTCAGCCAGCTCAGATAGTCCTGCTCATAGAGGGTTGCAGACTCTAGAGATAGGTAAATAGGGCGGGAAGCGGTCATGGAGACTGTATAGCGCTTAGAAGATCATCGTAGCAGACCCTTTATGTAGGCGATGAATGAGGAGTAGAACGGGTTGGCAATGACCAAGCTAATCCATGATGGCGCTTTTGTTGAGGGCAATGAGTTGCTTAAAGGCGTCGTTGTCTAGCTCCGTCAGCCACGATTCGTCGGCTCCGACGATCGCCCCGGCCAGCTTTTTCTTATCCTCAATCATCTGGTCGATGCGTTCTTCGAGCGTGCCCATAGCGACGAACTTGTGGACGAAGACATTTTTCTTTTGGCCAATGCGGAAGGCGCGATCGGTGGCCTGGTCTTCGACAGCAGGGTTCCACCAGCGATCGAAGTGGAAGACGTGGTTGGCCTGGGTGAGGGTGATGCCCACCCCCGCTGCCTTCAGAGATAGTACAAAGATGGCCGGTTCAGTATCGGGATCTTGAAAGGCGGCGATCATCTGCTCGCGCTTTTTGCGGTTGGTGCCGCCGTGGATGTAGTAGGTGTTGTAGTGGCAGGTGTGGCGCAGATGGTGCTCTAGGGCGTCGCCAATTTCGCGAAACTGGCTGAAAACCAGGGCGCTTTCGCCTTCAGCCACCACTTCGTCGAGCATTTCCAGCAGGCGGCTGAGCTTGTGCGATCGCTCCGGCGTAAAGTCACTGTCATCCTGCAAAAACTGGCGGGGGTGGTTGCAAATTTGCTTTAGCTTGGTCAGGGTGGCGAGAATTAGCCCCTGGCGCTGGATGCCCTCGCTGGTTTCGAGCTGTTCCGTGACGTCCTTGAGCACCGCTTCGTAGAGAGAGGCCTGCTCGGGGGTGAGGTTGCAGAATAGTTTTTGCTCGACCTTATCAGGCAGGTCTTTGATGATCGACTGGTCAGTTTTGAGCCGCCGCAGAATGAAGGGCTCCACCAGCTTTTTGAGGGTAGCGGAGCGGGCGGGGCTGTTTTCTTTTTGGATGGGTAGCTCGAACTGCTTGCGAAACTGGGTCTGGGTGCCCAGGTAGCCAGGGTTCAAAAAGTTAAAAATCGACCACAGATCCATCAGGCGGTTTTCGACTGGGGTACCGGTGAGGGCGAGGCGATGGTTGGCGTTGAGCTTGAGAATAGCCTTGGTCTGAGCGGTTTTGGGGTTTTTAATGTTCTGGGCTTCGTCGAGTACAATGCGGTGCCAGGTGACACCCTCTAGCAGCTTGACGTCTTTGCGGGCCAGGGTGAAGGAGGTGATCACCAAATCGTGGTCGCGGCAGAGGGCTTTGAAGGCTTTGGCGTCTAGGCTGCGATCGCCCCCATGGTGCACCACTGCCCTCAAGTGCGGCGCAAACTTTTGGATCTCGTGGTACCAGTTGCCGACGACAGATGTGGGAGCAATCAGCAGGGTCGGCGGCAGGGGTTGATTACCGGTCTGGGCCGCTTCTTCTCGTTCTTGAATCAAGCGGGCGATCACTTGAATGGTTTTGCCCAGGCCCATGTCGTCGGCCAAGCAACCATTTAAGCCCAGATTCTCTAGGTAGTGCAGCCAGGAGAGGCCGCGTTTTTGGTAGTCGCGCAGGTGGCCCCGGAGCTGGTCAGGGTCGGGGGTGAGTTTGAGGCGGGTTTTGTCGCTGAGCTGGGTGAGCATATTGGCCAGGGCGTCGTCGCGATCGAACTCCACCTCTAGGCTGTCGTCAGCCTCGCCGCTGGTCAGGCGCATAAAGTCGAGCAGGCTCATCTCGGGGTTTTCCGCCTGCTGCTGCTGCCAAAACTCCAGCATTTGCTGCATTTTGTCCTGGTCTAGCTCCATCCACTGGCCGCGAAACTTGACCAGGGGCGACTTGGCATTGACCAGCTGCTGCCACTCTTGCTCGGTGACAGGCTGGTCGCCGATCGCCAGATCGTACTGATATTGCACCAGGGTGTCGTAGGAAAAGTAGCCTTTGGATTTGTCGCTGCCGCTGAGGGATTTGCCCTTGGCCCGCAGCCGCACCTTGGCCCGCTGGCGACCCTTGGGCGTCCACCAGGCTGGGACGATCACTTTGTAGCCCGCATCTTCGAGCACCCAAGCAGATTCTTTTAGGAAGGTGAAGGCGGTGGCTAAATTCATGTAGATGCCGACGGGCTCGTCTGTCTCTAGACCGCTCCACAGGTCTGGGTAGATGCGGGCGGCGTAGCCCAGGTTCATCAGCAGGTGCTGCTCAAAGTCGTCTCCAAGCTGGGCTTTCACCTGAGCCTGCTGTTTGGGACGCATGCGCCAGTAATCATCCAAAGAGACTCTGAGGGACGGGTCGTGCTTGGGGGCGACTTGAAATTGAAGCTGCCACGGATCTTCTGGCTTGAACGGATCTTGCAGGTGAAAGTAGAGATAAAAGGTTTGGTCGGTTTGGGTCCGAACGATGCGATCGCGCCATCCCTGCCACTGCTGATAGCGCTCCAGCGCCGCCACCGATTTTTCAGGACGCTGAAGGTCAGCCTGTAGGCAATCCTGAATGAGCGTGCCTTCCACGGGTTTGAGAAAATTCTGGGGAAACGCCGTACCCCGCACCAGTTCGTTCAGCCAGCACTCGGAAAAGTGGCGCAGCAGGGTTTCGCGATCGTAGAAGGTGGGTGTGGCTAGCGGTTCCTCAAACCCAGCCACGCAGAGCAGGGGCATGTAGTCGATGTAGGTTTGCAGATCGTCGTTGTAGCGATCGCCAATAATCTCCCAACCCGGATAAATTTCGAACCCTGCCTCTGATATTGCCGTCTGCTTTTTGGTTGTCTTCGCCCCCGCCGCTTTACGTCGGGTGGATACTTTGGTAGCCGCAACCTCCAGATACTTCAGCGCCGGAATATACTGATCGCGCAGAATCACCTGCTTAAAAGCCTGGGTGTAGTGGTACCAAAACAGCAGGTCGGCCCCCAGTTGCACCTCCGCCAGGTTGTAGACGGCGAGAAAGTGCAGATTATTGAGCAGGGCAATCAGGTCAGCGAGCACTGGAATTTGGTAGCAATCCATCTGCCAGTACTGCCAGTCAAAGCTGTCTGGAATGTCTACTTCTAAATAGCGGGATAGCTCTAGGGATGGGAGAGGCTGACCGTCCACCGTGGGCAGCAGAAAGGTGCGGGGAGTGATGAAAGACTCTAGGGGACGGCGATCGGGAGATTTGAGCCCTAGCTCATCGGTGAGCAGAGGCAATAAATCGGCCTCAGCCAGATGAAAGGGATGGGCTTGGGCCAACAATTTACGACGGCTCTTTTGCTCGGTTTCTACCCACAGGCAAAAGCCTCCCGTCTGCACAAAGGCGGTGGCGGGCTGAGGTATCCAGGTGCCGTGGAGAATTTGCATCATTCCATCCCGACAGTAGTGCGATCGGCCCAGGCAAACCCGTTTCAGCCCTGGCAAGGAAGACGATTAGCCGTCTCGTTCTGACAAATATGGCAATGCTTACGTTTTACCACGGAAGCCTTAAAAGCGTAGGAGGCCGATTCAATCCATTAAGATCTAACCGCAGATGCTACGGATAGATCTATGTTTACCTTCCTCAATCGATTCAAGCTGCTTTGTTTGGCTCTGTGCCTAGGTGCCCTAACTCTGCTGGCTCGCCCCGCCTTTGCCGATGCGCTCATTACCCAGGCTGATTTGATTGACAACAGCGGCGACGCCATTGGCACAGTGCAGGTCGAGCAGGGGCACAAAGGGGTATTGGTGAATCTTAAGGCCAAGGATCTGCCCCCCGGCTACCACGGCATGCACTTTCATGCCGTGGGCGACTGTTCGGATCTGGCGGCATTTAAATCAGCGGGTGGGCACGTAAACCCCTTTAACCAGCCCCACGGATTTCGCAACCCCGATGGCCCCCACGAAGGCAATTTGCCCAATCTAGTAGTTGCTGCCGATGGCACGGTTGAAGTCGAGCTATACAGCGACATCGTTGCCCTAGATTCCGGGGCCGCCAAACTGCTGGATGACGATGGTACAGCGCTGATCATCCACACCGATAAGGATGACCACTATTCGCAACCGATTGGGGGTTCGGGCGGGCGTATTGCCTGTGCGGTGATTAAGTAGTGCCAGTGCATGGGATGGGTATCAGTCTCGCAAATTTACGAAGCTGAGTTCGTAACTCATGAAGCTGGGTTCGCCATTCACGAGGCTGGGTTCGTCACCTACGGAGCCGGGTTCGCTACTACTGAAGCTGGCTTCGTCATTGATGAAGCTGAGTTCGCTACTCATGAGGCTAGGTTTGTGACTGATTGAGTTAGGTTCGTCACTAAGGAAGCTGGGTTAGTCACCCACAAAGCTAGGTTGGAGTCTCGCGGAACTTCCTGCTGCAAGCCTAAGGGGGGGGCTGTTATTGGCCTCAATCTTTTGGCTACAGGCCACAAAAAAGATACGGAACAGATGAGCGATCGCGCGTAGTCTAGGGTGAGGTGACGATGCAGGCCCAACAGCGATGGCAAATGAAGAACAGGTCGCTTTGCTAAAGCAAGGTTATGAGGTCTGGAATGCATGGAGAAACGAAAATCTCGAAACCGAGATAGATCTCGGCAACGCCGATCTCTGCAAAGCTAATCTGTTCAAGGCCAACCTCAAATTCGCCAATCTCGAATCGGCTAACCTTGAATCGGCTAACCTCGAATCCGCCATTCTTAGCTTCGCCACTCTTAGCAAAGCCATTCTCAGCTTCGCCAACCTTGAATCTAGCAGTCTCAACGACACTAACTTCGAATCCGCTAATCTGAATAACGCTGACCTCAGCAGGTCTGATCTCAGATCCGCCTACCTTAGATCCGCATATTTGAGATCCGCAAACCTTAGCGAAGCTGACCTTAGCTTCGCTGACCTCATTGGATCTGACCTCAAATTAGCCAATCTTAGCGATGCTAATCTCAGCAAAGCCGATCTCAGTTTCGCCAATCTCACCTCCACTAGCCTCAGTGATGCCAATCTCAGATCCAGCAATCTCAGATCCGTTAATCTCAGATCCGCCAATCTTAATGGAGCTCAGGTGCTCAATGCTGATTTCACCAAGGCAACACTTACCGGAGCTTGTATAGCCGACTGGCAAATTGGCAGATCAACCAGACTTGAGGAAGTGAAATGCGACTATATTTTTCACACTTATAAGTATAAAAAGTTTCAATTCGCAGGCCGTCTCCCTGTCGATCCTGAGAGCACCTTTGCCCCAGGCGAATTCACTCAATTATTTCAAGTCATTGCCAGTGCCTTAGAAACTATTCCTATCACCTTTACCGAGGGCATCGACTGGCAAGCCTTTTTCAAAGCTTTCCAAGATCTGCGAGACAGTCGTCCCAATGAAGACATCTCAATTCAAGGCATGGAGCGCAAGGGCAATGCCTTTATCGTGCGGTTAGAGGTTGAGGCCGAGGCCGATAAAGCCGCCATTGAGACAGAGGTAAAGCAGCGCTACGCCCACCAACTCGCCGCATTGGAAGCCCAGTATGGGGAAAGGCTACGATTGCAAGGGGCACATCTGGAAGACGCACAGCGCACTATTGCAGCAGGACGCCAGAGAAATACAGAACTTATAGGAGTAATTGGCATCGTGGCTCAGAACCAAGGCTCAAAGTACGATATGCGCGGTTCCAACTTTGGTCAGTTTGTTGATACAGCCCAATCAGGCAGCCGCGTGCAATCTATCCAGCATATCTATGCTCCAGAACAGCAGGATTTAGGCGAGGCTGCACAAGAAATTCAGAAACTCCTCAATACCTTGGCAGAAACCTACAACACCACAACTGATGCCGGAAAAGAGCAGTTGATGAAACAACTCGGCAAGGAGGTTGAAAAGCATCCAAAATGGCGGCGGGCGCTAAAAGTAGGCGGCATTGAGTTAATCAAAGTGCTGTGTGCGCCCATTGGCGTTCCTCTAGAGATGGCCAGGGTTTATCTAGAGAACAAGGAGTAGGGCAACAGACTATCAAACATCAATACCTCCATGGTGCATCCGCAAGCGATGTACCCTACGACTCGGCTTTGGATACGACTGGATAAAGGGGTTCCTGGCCATTCAATTGCCACAGGCTGATGCAGAGGGCGGTGGCGATCGCCAGCCACACCAGCGACGGCAAAATCACCCACCCCGCCAGCGGCACTACTTGAAAATAGCTGATCGTGACCACCGCCACAGAGAGCAACGGCCCCACAATCACCATCGGCACAGCGGCCCCTAGGCGGCCTTCTACCGTGAAAATCGTGTTCCAGGTGTCGCCCAGGCTGAGATGCACCACATAGAGAATGAGAGGCAAGCACAGGAAGGTTTGCCCCATCGCCGACCACACCAAATAGGCCGAGACCACCCGCAGCACAGCAATGCTCATCCACACGATGGGGAAGGCGAGGGGCGGCGGTGCCCATCCAGGACGCTGGAGCGACTGGTAGCGCCCACTATTGCGAGTGTTGTCGAGAAGAGAGAAGAAGCGCGATCGCAGCGTCACAACGGCAAAAAACGCACAGGCGATCGCCCCTGTGCCCCAAGGAGGCAACGCTGTGGTGTCAAAGCGCCCCAGGGCAACATCCATCGCCCACAGCAGCCCGGTCATCGCGACCACCTGGGCGATCGTCGCTCCTAGATAGGTCAGAGTGGCTTTCTTATCCCAACTAGGATTGGCCAAATTGGTCTGGATGGTGGTGTCGCGGGTGGCCTCGTTGACCCCCATCACCCGGTTGACGCCGCTTTTCACAATTTTTTTACTAGTCATCTGCCTAAAAAGAGTGGTTTATGAAGATGGCTCTGCTCCCTGCTCCCACGGGGAGAGGGGTTGGGGGTGAGGGAAGCCGAGGATCGCAATACCTATCCCCTGATCCTAACCCCTACAGGCCATCGCTACCGATAGAGTAAAGGAGGTCTATGGGCAACGGGGGCAAGAACAATGGAAAACACAGCACAAAAGCGGGTGGTGATAGTCGGGGCAGGCTGGGCCGGATTGGGATCTGCCTATCATCTGGCGCGGCAGGGCTACGCCGTTACGCTCCTAGAAGCCGGGGCCTACCCTGGTGGCCTAGTCGCTGGCTGGCAAACGCCCCAGGGTCGCGCCGTCGAGGCGGGCATTCATGGATTTTGGTACCCGTATCGCAACATTTTTGCCCTCACCGACCATCTCGGCATTCAGCCCTTTACCGAGTGGACGCGATCGGCCCAGTATTCGCCCCATAGGCTAGAGGTTGAGTCGCCCCTATTTCAGGAGCAGCCCTACCTGCCGACACCGCTGGGCACGTTTCTCTATACCGATTTCAAGCGCCTGCCGCTGATCGATCGCCTCTCGGCCCTACCCCTGCTGCAAGCGCTAATCGACTTCGACAACTCTGATGAGGCTTGGCAAAAGTACGATCGCATCACCGCCCGCGAACTGTTTCGCCAGTACGGCGTATCGGCCCGGCTCTACCACGAGTCGTTTGAGCCAATGCTGCTGGTGGGGCTATTTGCCCCTGGAGAGCAGTGCTCGGCGGCGGCGGCGCTGGGGATGCTCTACTACTTCATCCTCGCCCATCAGCCCGACTTTGACGTGCGCTGGTGTCGGGGCACGGTGGGAGCGCAGATCTTTCGGCCCTGGACGGAGGCGATCGAGCGGGCTGGGGGCAAAATTTTGGCCAACCACCGGGTGTCGGATGTGACGGTGGAGAACAACCGGGTGACGGCGGTGGTCTGCGGCGACGAGGTGTTTGAGGCCGATGCCGTGGTGTTTGCCGTCGGCATCAGTGGGCTGAAGAAAATTGTGGAGCAGTCGGTGGGGTTGAGAGCGCGCCCTGAGTTCAGCAATATTCGCAATCTAGGGGCGATCGACGTGCTGGCGGCGCGGCTGTGGCTCGATCGCAAAGTCGATATTCCCCTACCCTCCAACGCCTGCTTTGGCTTTCACCCCACCACCGGGTGGACGTTCTTTGACCTCAACGCCATCCACGACGAGTATCGCGACGAACCGGGCACGGTGGTCGAGGCCGACTACTACCACGCCAACCAGCTCCTAGCGCTGGACGACGACCAGGTGCTCAAGCAGGTGCAGCAGGATTTGGTCGGGTGCATTCCCGCCTTTGGCGAGGCCAAAATTATCGATCACAGCGTCGTGCGCATTCCCCAGGGGGTGACGCACTTTGCCCCTGGCAGCTACCGCTACCTGTTGCCTACCACAACCAGCTTCGACAACCTGTTTATGGCTGGCGATTGGATTGTTACCCGCCACGGGTCGTGGTCGCAGGAGAAGGCCTACGTCACCGGGCTAGAGGCGGCGAACCGCGTGATTGCGACCTTGGGCCAGGGCCAACCCGCTAAGATTTTGCCGGTGATCCCTGACGAGCCTCACATTCAAGCGCTGCGATCGGTCAATCGCTTCGTGCGGCAGGGGTTGCAGGGGTTACCCCAGTTTTGGCTACCCTAGCGCTTGGCGAGCATTGGCCACCCTTACAGCATCTAAAGGCCTAAATACCATTGTCACAGTAGCTTTTGAATGACGCCCCTAGCACCGAGTTAGACGAAAATGATGCAGCACGTTTACAAAGCTGAGATGCACGCTGAATCGCGTCACTTCTGAAAGGTTTCTAAGTTTGCCACTATTTTGACCGCAAGATAGCGAATCCATCCAAATCGACCTATTACGCGGCTAAACCATTGACCCTGAGATGGTTGTGCTAGCTTATGCTATCGAATCCTAAAGAAACAGGGGTTCGAAGCTGTCCTTTCATAGACAGATCGATCGCCTGCCACCACAGCAAGCTCCAGCATTCTTTGCAGAAATTGTTCTGAACTGTAGTAATCTGGCCGCATTTGCATCGGGAACGTACTGACCTGGCCATATGTATTTTCTCAGCATTGCATCAACTTGTTCATTCAATTTTTGACATGGGCAGACTTCATTCTGCAGGCTCTATAGGAGTAGTTACGATTCTCTCAAAGGGTAAGTTTGTCATCGCCTTCGACTACTCCTAGAGAACGGTATGAGACTAGAACGGTGTTTTGTGCAGTTGAGAGTTAACAGACAGCATGGTTGTCAGCCGAGAGTAAATTACCTCGCGATACGACTTGATCAGGAGAGTTACTGATAGTGAGGTTAGAGGTTATCCAAAACACCCATCAACAACCTGCTCATAACGGATGATTGAATCGTCACCCATCACGACCGTTGGCCGCAGGAGAAGGCCTATGTGACGGGGCTAGAGGCGGCGAACCAGATGATTGCGACCTTGGAGCAGGGGCAGCCCACTAAGATTTTGCCTGTGATTCCCGATGGCCGCATATTCAGGCGCTGCGATCGGTCAATCGATTGGTGCGGCAGGGGTTGCAGGGGTTGCCGAGCTTCTGGTTGCCCTAGGGTGTAGAGAGCAGTGCCGAACACATCTCCTACTGGTAACTCAATGTGCTGGTAACTGTTGTGAACATCGCTTGTTTCCCCAAAAAGCAACTTTCGTTTGCTTTTGAAATGGAGCACATCGATGAGGTTAGTGTTTCTACCGTTTAGCTTGCTGACGGTCAAGTTTGATCAGAGTGCTGCGAATGGGAATCAGCAGAAGCAAACTTCCCAAGCTGAATAGAAGTAGGGACAACAGCAGCATGAAAGTACTGCTCCAAAAAGTCGGCCAGCCTTGAGAATAGGTAAAGGCTTCTAGCAGAATGTGGAGTTGCTGAAGCCCAAAGGCGATCGCGAGGCCGCCCAGAAAAAAGCCGGGTAGCCCCAACACGAGCCAACTGGTGATCACCGTCCACCAGGGAGCGTAGGAGGTTTTCAGGTTTCGACAGATTTCGCCCCTGGCTTCAATGGTGCCCATGGGGTCCATAGCGTTAGGAAGCTTGGGGTCTGGAAACGAGGAACCAGATTGAGCCGGAACATTAACCCCATATTCAATGGGTTTTTGATGGGGAAAGTATTGGGCAAAATCGTCTCCCTCAGGGTCGGGTTGCCGAGGAGTAGATTCAGACATAAATTCAGAGTTTGGGGGACATCTGAGGGATAGCTTCACTTTCTAAGTCAGCTATTCCGCAATCCATGGAGAGTGGTGCTTGCCTTCAGAAGCAGACATCAGTTCCCTCTAAGCTGAATCAGGTATTCTTTTGGCCTTGGAGCCCAGCCGAGTAATCTCTGAGCCTAGTTGAGTAGTCTTTGAGCTTGGTCAAACAATCTTCGGGATTAGCCAGAGAATCTTTAGAGCTTAGTCGAGTAGTCTCTGAGCTTAGACGAATAGTCTTTGAGCTTAGCTGAGCAGGTGTTAAACCACCTCCGCCAGACTCAGAACCGAGTTGTGCTGGCTCTCAACCTACTCAGGAAATCCTTTAGTCTGGAGATCAAGCGTCCTAGGCAATACGTAAGCTCCACACATTCCTAAATGTTGGCCTACTGCCGCGATGAGATCGGAATGGGAACCAGTTGCCCTTCCCACTGCCGCCATTGGGAGTGGCGAAAAATCTTTTTGCGTCGCCGCTGCTTGGGTGGCCCAGTCAAGATGGCTAGGCTATAGGCCACCAGGTAAACCCCAGCCCAAATGCTGTAGGCGTGGACAGAAACGCTCAAGGCAGGACCATCGTAGTAGCGCATGAGCGTGGTAGATAGGTCAGCAGAGTAGATGCCAAAGATGGCCCAGCGGACCAGCGGAAAATACTTTCTGGCTAAGGGATATCGCGCCGCGCCGGTAAATAAGACCGGATATTGCAGATACATCAATAAGAAGAACGCCATGGCGAACAAAATACCGATTGCTGCCAAAAGCGTATAGTTTTCTCCTAGAGAATCTAGTGTTATGCCAAGCGCTAACAAGATAGCCGCAGTAACATTGATCATCACTATCCCTTACACAGTCACTAGTTTGCTATAGAAAGTTCTCTGGGCGCTAGTGTTCCCTGAATGAGCCAGAGTCTTAGCGAGCTCTCCAATATTTGTAGATTTGCTGCAAGGTCGACCGAGTTGCCGCGATCGCGGCGATCGGAGCTGTAGGCTTGAAGATGGGCAGCCCTAGTTGTGGGCAAGGCCCCTAAGTGATTGTCAAGGAGGTGACCTATGGCCGAGTCGGTATTGTGCGGCAACCAACATTTTTCCCGGCAAGGCTAGGCGGCACCTGATTTGGGTCGACCGCGTGAAGCCTTGCCCCACGTAGGCTTCATTTGAGGAAAAACCCTTGAACTTAACTGAATTAGGCGGGTGGAGCACCACCTGCGATCGAGCGTTTGCCCCTTGGGCAGAGGCTGGTTTTGAAGCGGGCCGAGTGGCACTGGAGCATCGCGGTGCCTACCGGCTCTTAACCCCAACAGGAGAACTGTCAGCAGAAATCGCTGGGCAGTTTCGTCACCAGACAGCAGACAGCAGACAGCCAATCCTTCCCAGCAGTGGGCGATTGGGTCGTTATGCAGCGGCAGGATGAGGGCACCCACGTCGTCATTCATGCGGTGCTACCGCGCCAGAGCGAGTTTGTGCGCAAGGCGGCAGGCGGCAAAACCGAGGGACAGGTGGTGGCCGCTAATGTCGACACTGTATTTTTGGTGACTGGTCTCGACGGTGACTTCAACCTGCGCCGCCTAGAGCGCTACCTGGTGGCCGCCTGGGAGAGCAGGGCAGTGCCCGTTGTGGTGCTAAATAAGGCGGATACCTGCGACAATCTGGCGGATTGCCTCGACCAGGCCGCATCCGTTGCCATTGGCGTACCGATTCACGCCGTTAGTGCCGCTACGGGAGCTGGGTTAGAACAGCTCGTCCCTTACCTGGGGGCGGGGCAAACCGTGGCGCTAATCGGCTCATCGGGGGTGGGTAAGTCCACGCTGACCAACCACTTTTTGGGCAGTCAGCGGCAGACCACCCAGACCGTGCGCGAGGATGACAGTCGCGGACGACACACAACCACCGGGCGACACCTGCTGCCTCTACCATAGGGGGCGCTGCTGATTGACACGCCGGGCATGCGCGAGCTACAGCTCTGGACCACTAGCGAGGGGCTGGAGGCTACCTTTGCCGATATCGAGGCCCTAGCTGAAGACTGTCGGTTTAGGGACTGTCAGCACCAGGGGGAGCCGGGCTGCGCGGTGGAGGCCGGCATTGCAGCAGGCGATCTGAGTGGCGATCGCCTGCACAGCTACCACAAACTCCAGCGCGAGCAGCAGTGGCTCGACCAACGGCACGATGCCCGCGCTGCTCTCAATAACAAACGGCGGTGGAAGACGATTCACAAGGCGATGCGCGATCGCTACAAAGGCTAGAACCGCTCACTCCCTAGTCACCCCCGATTGGCCCGGGCATACCTACTGGGTATGCCCGGGCTGGCGGACTGCGGAGTTTTTTTGGCGCGGCATCGATTTTGTCGTCGGTGCCGCTGGGGTATAGCCTGATGAAGCGCACCGAGCGATCGCTGCTATATCAGGCCATTACTCTATGACCAACCAGAACTACATCATCGGGGTCGATATTGGCACCACCAGCACCAAGTCGGTGCTGTTTACCGAAGCGGGGCAGGTGGTGGGTAAAGCGCTGGTGACCTACCCCCTCTACACTCCCAACATAGCCACCGCCGAACAAGACCCCGAAGAAATTTTCGCCGCCGTGGTCAAAACCGTGCGGGGGCTGGTCGATACCCACGCCCTCGACCCAGCGCAGGTGTTGGGGCTGTGCTTTAGCTCAGCTATGCACAGCCTGATCTTGGTTGACGCCGACGACAAGCCCCTCACCCGCAGCATCACCTGGGCCGATAACCGCAGCTCTGGCTGGGAAAAGCGCATCAAAACCGAGATGAATGGCCATGCTGTCTATCGGCGCACGGGTCTGCCCCTGCACCCGATGTCGCCCCTGGTCAAACTCACCTGGCTGCGCCACGAGCAGCCCGAACTGTTCCAGCAGGCGGCACGGTTTATTTCGATTAAAGAATTTGTGATTTACCGGCTGCTGGGTCGTTACGTGGTTGACCACTCCATTGCTGCGGCCATGGGGCTGCTGAATTTAGAGACGCTGGATTGGGATGCAGAAGCGTTAGCGATCGCTGGGGTCAACCGCTCATCCCTATCCGAACTGGTGCCCACCACTGCCGTGCTCACCGGGCTGAAGCCTGTCATGGCCGGCTCCATGGGCCTGCGGGTTGAGACCCCGCTGATCGCTGGGGCCAGCGATGGCGTGCTGTCGAATCTGGGGGTGGGGGCAGTCACCCCAGGCCGAGTGGCCGTAACCGTAGGCACCAGCGGAGCCGTGCGAGCTGTGGTCGATCGCCCCATCACCGACCCCCAAGAGCGCCTGTTTTGCTACCCCCTCACCGAGCACCACTGGGTGATTGGCGGCGCGGTGAATAACGGCGGCATTGCCCTGCGCTGGGTGCGCGACCAGCTGGCCGATGCCGAGGTGGCCACCGCCAAGCGCCTAGGTCAAGACGTCTATAGCCTGTTGATGACTATGGCAGGGGCCGTGGCTCCCGGTTCAGAGGGGCTGTTGTTTCACCCTTACTTGATGGGCGAGCGATCGCCCCTGTGGAATGCCAACGCGCGGGCCTCGTTCTTTGGCCTCAGTGTCAAACACACTAAGTCGCACTTGGTGCGATCGGTGCTGGAGGGCATTGTCTACAACCTCTACCTGGTGCTCAAGGCGCTGGAAGATTTTGCTGGCCCAGCTACCCTAATTCAGGCGACGGGAGGGTTTGCCGAAGCACCCCTGTGGCGGCAGATGATGGCCGACATCTTTAATCGTGAGGTGACAATTCCTGAGCATTATGAAAGCTCGTGCCTGGGGGCTGTCGTGCTGGGCCTCTATGCCCTGGGCCGGGTGCCTTCGCTAGATGCAGCGACGACAATGATTGGCGAAACCTACCGCCACCAACCGATTCCAGAGAATGTGATGGTTTACCAAAAGGTATTGCCGGTGTTTGAGCACCTAACCGGAGTGTTTGAGCGGGAGTATGATGCGATCGCCGCCCTGCAAACCGTGCTAAGCAACAGCGCTTCACCCTAACCCCATATAGGGTGGGCACCGCCCACCATCCCCCCAATGGAGTCAGCACCTTCATCCTGCAACGCGTTTGCATTTGCTCAGTGTCCAACAAAGCCATTGGTTCTACAGCATCTCCCCATAAACCCATGCATACCCCCGACCAGTGCCAAAACATGGCCGACATTCGCGCCGAGATCGATCGGCTCGATCGCCAGGTGATTGCCCTCCTGGGCCAGCGCTTCGCCTACGTCAAAGCGGCGTCTAAATTCAAAACCAGCGAGACTGCGGTCAAAGCCCCCGATCGCTTTCAGGCCATGCTTCAGCAGCGCCGAGTGTGGGCCGAGGAAGAAGGACTGAATGGTGATGCGATCGAAGCCCTCTACCGCGACTTGGTCAACCACTTCATCGCCGAAGAAATGAAGCAATGGCAACAGTCTCAGCTTGAGCAACCCTAAGCCAAACTCTTCACCTTCCCACTTTCAGAGAATGCAAACCCTGCTCCAGTCCGTTCTCGCGCTTCAAGTTGAGGCGTGCGCCAAACCCTACGCTGGCTAAAATTTCAGCCAGCGCACGTCGATGCCCTGATCGTCAAAGACTCGCTGAGTTACCAAGTTAGCTGGGGCGATGCCAAAGCGTTCCGGTTTGGCCCTCCGGCAGCTTAGGGACAAGGGCTACAGCCCACATTTTTCTTGTTGACGGGCGATCGCCCCCTGCAACTGCGGCGTCATACCCAGTTCTGCCCCGTCGTATAGCCGCTGAAACTCGCGTTCAAAGTGAGCTGCCACCGTGGCATTGCGAATCACCAGTAGGTTTTCGTCATTAGTGGTGTTGGCGGCCTGGCTCCAGTTTTGAGAGCCAATCAGCACAATCTTTTGGTCGAGCACCGCAAACTTGTGGTGCAGCTTATCGCTAGGCGGCAGGGCCGGTACCCCTACGGTAGTAATCGGATTTGCCCAGGGTACGCTGTTGTCGCGCTTGCAGTTGTGGTCAGGGATGGTGATCCCCAGCATATCTAGCCCTTCGCTATAGCTGCGGTAGGCAAAGCCGGGATCAATTAGAGTTTTAATGGGCACTCCTCGATTGGCCACCGGCAACAGCTGATTGCTAATGCCCTGCTCAGAAAAGACAAACAGGGCCAGATGAACACTCTGGGTCGCCTGGCCCAGAGTTCTGGCAATCAGTCCGTTGACGCTCTGGGCCCAGGGCTGAGTTTTTGAGGTGGGCGAAAACTGCACCTCTAACCCCGAGCCAGGAGTCGAGATCAGGGCCGGATTACGGTGGGTTTTTTGTAGCCCAAACAAGCTATTGGGTTGCCCACCAGAGCCATCGCCCCATAGGTAGCTAAATTCTTGCTGGAACCGCTGGGCCAAGGGCTGACTGTCGATCACAAGAATGCTGTTAGCATTTCCCCGACTATCTGGATCCGAAAAATCCCCATGAGTGCAGCTCAATGTCCAGTTGGCGGAGCCGGTGACGACGGTGCGACCATCAATCACCATAAATTTGTGGTGCATCAGGCCGCTGCCCTTGCTGCCGTCGGCCGTATCGTCGATCAGAGGAATGTTGGCTTGGGCGAGAATGGTGAGCACGTCGCGCTCGCTCAACTCCCCATCACTCAGCACCCCGTCCTGGTCAGCATCGATGAAGGCAGACAGATCGTTGACCTTGTCCTGGGAATGCTCGTCTAGCTCGGCAAAGGCAGCCGCATTGCGCTTGGCTACCGGCGTGCTGTAGGTGTTCTCGACCACGACCCTCACCTCTACTCCTGCGGCCTTGCGATCGGCCAAGGCATGGGCGATCCCCGGCAGCGAGAACTCATGGACGGCCACATCGATGGAAGTTTGGGCGGTGGCGATCGCATCCACAACCACCTGCTCTAAATCATCTCCATGCCGCGTGATTTGGCGGTAAGGGTCAGTATAGGTTGCCGCCTGGTTGTGGTTAAAATACGCTCGAATATAGGTGTCCTGCGGCAGAGGATCGAGCGTGGGAAGCGTAGCCTCGCTGCGAAACTGGCTACTGACCCCTACAAACAGCAGGAACCCAATCCCAACCCCGATCCCCCAACGCGCCCAAGGAGATCTAGGCCAGCGAGGCTTAAGTAATGGATGCACAAGCTTTAAGAAAACTAAATTCTGTTTTTAGGAAGCCCAAGGGAAAGAGTTGGCTAACGAAAAGAGAGGTATAGGGAAGATGAGGGGGATAGGGGGGTGACGGAGACGGGGGTTATGGGGGTGATGAGGAAGTAGCTAAAATCCAAGAATTCCTATCAAAAATGCGTCTTACCTTCCTTATCTTCCCCACCTCCCTCACCTCCCCACCCACCCCATGTCCTACGACGCCCTATTCGCGAAGATCTCCGACCTAGTCATGTGCCATTCGCCCAGCGGTGCGGAGGACGAAATTAATCAACAGCTAATGGCTGACTTGGCCGCCTTAGGAGTAGAGCACTGGCGCGATGAGGCCGACAACGTCATTACCAAAATTCCAGGGCGTGACGACAGCCGGGCCATTGCCATCACCGCTCACAAAGACGAGATCGGCACCCTGGTCAAAAGCATCTACGCTGACGGGCGAGTGTCGGTGCGCAAGCTGGGTGGCTCGTTCCCCTGGGTATATGGCGAGGGCGTAATGGATCTGCTGGGGGATCAGCACACCATCAGCGGCATTTTGAGCTTTGGCTCGCGCCACGTCTCCCACGAGTCGCCCCAGAAAAACCAGCAAGAGAACCAGCCGATCACCTGGGAAACCGCCTGGGTCGAGACTAAGCGATCGCCCGAAGAACTCGCTGCCGCTGGCATTCGCCCCGGCACCAGGGTGGTGGTGGGCAAGCACCGCAAACAGCCCTTTCGCCTAGGCGACTATATCGCCAGCTACACCCTTGACAACAAAGCCTCCCTGGCGATTTTGCTGATGCTAGCCGAGCGGCTAAAGCAACCACCCCTGACCGTATATCTGGTCGCCTCTGCTAAGGAAGAAGTGGGGGCAGTCGGCGCTCTGTACTTCTCCCAACGTCACCGATTGGAGGCTCTAATTGCCCTAGAAATTTGCCCTCTAGCAGCAGAATATCCCATTCAGCCGGGCGAAGTGCCGGTGTTGCTAAGTCAAGATAGCTACGGCCTCTACGACGAAGGCCTAAACGCAGAACTGCGCCGGGCCGCAACCGCCCACGACCTGCCGATTCAAATGGCAGTAATTAGCGGCTTTGGCAGCGATGGCTCGATCGCCATGAATTTTGGCCATGTGTCGCGGGCTGCTTGCCTCAGCTTCCCGACCCACAACACCCACGGCTATGAAATCGCGCATTTAGGGGCGATCGCCCACTGCGCCGACATTCTAGAGCACTACTGTAACGACCTGTGACAGCCAGCCGGTTAGCTATGAACCTTTTCTAAAATGAAATCAGCCAGCTCACCCATCAAACCAGTGTTGAACTAACCCCATGGCCAAAACCGTCGCGGATGTAATGACCCCAAACCCGATCTCGGTAGACCCCGACACCGTGCTGAAGGATGCCATTCAGCTGATGGCCGACAACCATGTGGGCGGGCTGCCTGTGATCAATGCAGACGACCATTTGGTGGGCATTTTGTCGGAGTCCGATCTGATGTGGCAAACCACCGGGGTCGACATGCCCGCTTACATCATGCTGCTCGACAGCGTGATTTATCTGAAGAATCCCACCCAATACAACCAGGAACTCCACAAGGCCCTAGGCCAACTGGTCAAAGACGTCATGACTGATCACGTCGTCACCATTGCCCCCGACAAATCACTCCGCGAAGCCGCTCATCTCATGCACGATAAACAAGTGCGTCGTCTCCCCGTGGTGAACTCCGACAAGCAGGTAGTCGGCATTCTCACCCGAGGCGACATTGTGCGGGAGATGGCGAATAGCTACACGTAGAAAGATGGGGCGGTGGAGAAGATGAGGAGGTGAGGAAGAGTTCTTAGTTTTGAATGTTGAATTTTGAGTTCTCCCGGCCGCACTTCAACTTAAAACTTAAAATTCAAAACTCTCCTACTTCCCTACTCTTCCACCCACTTCATCACTCCCCCTATCGCCGATCCCCAAAATGGCCGATAGTAGAGAGAGCAGATTTGTATTTATCTCTACAAAAATGGCTATTACCCCAAACTCGGTTCGAGAACTGCTCCACTCCGACGACTACGGGGATCGGCTGCGGGCGGTCAACCAAATGCGCGAATTGGACTCCTCCGATGCCTTTGAGCTAGTGCAACTAGCAGCTAACGACGGCAATGCCCGCGTGCGTTATGCCGCCATTAGCCAGATTGCCAGTTTGGGGCAGCAAGACATAGCCACCGTAGAGCCTTTGCTGCGGCGATCGCTGACCGAAGACCCTGATCCCGACGTGCAAGCGGCGGCGGCCGACACCATTGGTGGGCTCAAGCTCAAAAGTGCCTATCCTGAACTAGCTAAGCTCTACCACAGCACCGACGAGTGGCTGGTGAAATTTAGCATCGTGGCGGCCCTGGGTGAGCTGGGTGAGCCCCAGGCCTTTGACCTCCTACAAGAGGCTTTGGGCTCAGACAATGAGCTGATCGCCACTGCTGCCATCGGGGCTCTAGGCGAACTGGGCGATCACCGTGCCCTACCCCTGTTGCTCAGCTACACTACTCATCCTGACTGGCAGGTGCGCCATCGCTTAGTGCAGGCTCTGGCCCAGTTTTCTGAGCCCGAGGCTGCATCGGCGCTGCAACAGCTCACCACTGATACATCTGACATTGTTGCTGGTGCGGCCCAACAGCACCTAAGCCTCTAAGAAACGGCTTTTGCCAGGGTAAACTCACGCTTCTGAGTTACTTGCTCTTACGCAACCTCTCTTTCAGGTTACGTTTCTGTGCCTCGGCGATCGCGTTTGGCATGGATAGAGTTGTGTGTGCCTTGGCAAAGGTTAGCAGGCTCAAACAGGCCGCTCATCGGCATTATATGCAGGTAAACGGGTGCTGAAATAGCAGTCTGCCCCCAAAAACTGCCTTCCGTTGACGAAGCCCTGGCAAAGTTTGCTATAGTGAAATAGTGGCTGTAATGCTCTACCTAAAACAATTTCACTTTCACAAGCTCCTGAACCAACTACTGTTTTGGTTTAGAGGTTTTGAGAGAGTCTTGTTAGAGGGTTTGCACAAGTGCTAACTCTGAGCAAGCCACAAAAAATATAAATATTTTATCGCCTGTTACACATTCGTTTTTATTGATTAATCTCTGAACCGTGAGTCAGAGTCTTCAACCACTATTCAACTCAAGACATTGGAGATGGCCTGAGTGATAGCAACTTCTCCATCTGCACAGCAGAAAAAGTGGGACACTCTAAGTTTTGTGTCCACCCTATATTTGCAGCCAGTTCTAGAACTCTTGCTAAGGGATGTTCCTGCGACTTGGCAGGCCGAGGTACGTCTAGGCTTGCAAGAAGCCCTTGTCAACGCGGCTAAGCACGGTAATCGCCTTGATCCGGCTAAGTGCATTTCGGTTAAATATACTGCATCAGCCTCTCATCTATGGTGGGTGATCACTGACCAGGGGTGCGGGTTTAGCCACCCCTGTAGCTGTGATGAAGCCGTTGACGACAACTGCGCCTCCAACCCTGGAGAATGCGGTCGCGGGCTCTATATTCTCTATCAAATCTTTGACCAGGTCACCTGGTACAACGAGGGCCGAGAGCTGCACTTGGGCAAAGTGGTGCGGCAGCCTCGTCGGCTACCGCTCATTCGCTAACTCATTTCGCTAAGCAGCAGTGTTGTGAAAAGCTGATTTGGCTTTCTCAGCCGGTCGGGGTGCTAGTCGCCGTGCTCGGCTACACGGGTTTTGCGATCGCCGTGGGTAGGGCAGGGAGGCGCTTGCAGACTGCGGTTCAACCAGCCAGCGGCCTGCTCAACCCGTACCAGAGCTTCCTCAGAGTTTTGCTTGAGCAAAAACACTAGCGCCGCCGCTAGCTGTTCGCTGGCCCGCACTCGGCGATCGCGGCTGAGACGGTGCCAGTCGGCAGGCTTAACGGCTAAACGTTCAGCCAGTATTTGAGCCAGCTCCAGGTCGGTTAGCTCGGCAGCCGGTTTAGCAGCCCGGGCGATCGCCTGGGGCGTCATTGACGGATCAAACGAAAAAGCCATAGTTACTGAAACCAGTTGGGGTTAACTAGAAGATGTACCCTGCCTCAGCAGCCCTGCTAGGTAGACATCTCTGTTTCTTTATTTTGCACAATGAAACCAGGCTACCGGCAAAAGCGATATCACAGCCAGCGCGGCACCTTAGGCAGCAGCGCCAACGAAGCGCCCCGCTCTCTTACGGAACTTATGCATCAGCTAGAGGGGCTAGAAGCACGCCTACACCAGCTTAAGGTCGGGGTCTCAAATTTGCTACAGCTTCAGCAGATTCAAGCAGACGGGGCAAAGGAGGATGCCCAGCACTCAGCCCAGGAAGTGATGAATTTGCAGGAAGCCGCCGATAGCTTTGAGATGGAGCTGGCCAGTCAAGTTGTGTCGTGGCAGCATCTGCAAGAACCGTTCTGGCAGGCGGTGCGGTTTGGCGGGCTAGGGCTTTTGCTGGGCTGGGTTTTAGCCTGGTTTGTCTATGCCCGCTAAACTCATAAAAAAGTAGGCAGAACTTTTTTAAGTTGCCCAAAAGTAATTCCCCTTCCATGCTAGGATTATAAATCGTGGATGAAGCGGGTCGGTGCCCGAGTGGTTAATGGGGGCGGACTGTAAATCCGCTGGCTACGCCTACGCTGGTTCAAATCCAGCCCGGCCCATCCACGACAACTTGCCCTTATAGCTCAGTGGTAGAGCACTCCCTTGGTAAGGGAGAGGTCACGAGTTCAAATCTCGTTAAGGGCTTCCCAAGATTTTGAGCAGAGCAGTTTTGCTCTGCAAACTGCCGCTGCAAGTTTTGGTTGCCAGTCTGTAATTATTGGATCCCGTTTAATTACCCTCGATTCCTTAAGGGCAAGTATTTACCAGAACAGATGGTTTAGCCAGTGGCGCAGTGGCTGCGGCCCTTGGGGCTCTTGGTAATGAGACGGCAAGAGGGCTTGAAAGGCTTGTTCGAGCTCGTCTAAAGCGGCATCAATGGCGACGCGCTTGGGTCGGGCTTGGTGGGGCACATGCACAGCCGGGCCAAACCGCAGGGTAATCTGTTTGCGAAAGTAGAGAATTTTGGTGCCGATAATCGCCACCGGATAGATCGGTACCCCCGAGCGCATGGCGTAGAGCACGGTGCCGCGCCGCAGAGCATGCATATGCCCCTCCCGTTCTCCCAAGCGACCTTCGGGAAAAAGCATGACGCCGTCGCCTCGGGCCAGTAAAGCCTGCACCGCCTGATCGATCTGCCGCATTTGCTGAATTGAACTGCCGTTGGGCACGTGTTCGCGAATGGCAGCGGCCAGGGGCTTGAGCTCGGCCTGCCCATTGTCGGCGGCGGCCATTACAGCCATTTCTTCCTTCCACCAGCGCTCTAGGGGAATCACGCCCCCGGCCCAACCGATTAGCCAGCGCTTCCAGCGTTTGTTGTAAAGGGTGCGGGCATCGCCCAGGATGTAGTAGTAGGGGGTGGGGGGGCAAAAGGCCAGCAGCAGGAACGGGTCTAAATGGCTGAGGTGATTGGCAGTCAACACATTGGGCTCGGTCGGAATATGCTCTGGGTTCTCGATGCGCACCCGAAAGCAGGCTTTGATAAAGCGGCGCATAAACCACCGGCGTATGCCACCGCTGACGCGCCGATCGGCGGTGCCCTGGGCGATCGCACTCAGCTCAGCCAGATCGATCGCAATGCACTGGCGCACCGCTGGGTTTTGTGACGTGGCCACCCCCTCCCGCACCCGGACGATGGCCTCTGGGGTCAGTGCAACGGTTAGCTCAACGGGTTGTAGGGTGTCGGTCATAGCAGCGGCCCAAGGTGCATCCTGGCAAAACGTCAGGACAGGATTGCCATGAGTATGGAATGTCACCGCAGAGGATGGCTAAAGTTCCGATAATTCTTCAAATTTTCCTTAGCAGCCATGGCAGGCTTTGTACTTTTTGCCGCTGCCGCACCAGCAGGGATCGCTGCGCTTGGGCTCCACCGGGGGCAGAGCATCTCCATCCACATAAAACCAGCGCTGTTTTTGCCGCACAAAGCGCGATCGCTCATGCACCTGGCCGGGGCGCGGGTCCGCGTAGTAGGCAATAAACTCGACAACGCCTTTGCTGTCGGCCACCTGTCCAGCCTCAATGGCGAGCACTCGCAGTCCCAGCCAGGTAGTAGCCGCCACGCTCTGCCCAATTGCAGCCCGCTGGCCCCCGTACCGCTGGGTTGGGTGGTAGGTAGCAATCAAATAGTCAATGTCGCCCTGGTGATAAGCCGTATAGCGCGATCGCATCAGCGCCACCGCCGTCGATGCCTCAGCCTCACCCAAAAGATAAGGCCGACAACAACCCCCAAAGCTCTCCCCACTACCGCAAGGACACCCATCCGCAGCCCCTATCCCCATGCGCTACCCATCCACCCATTCACCCATCCACCCACCCACTCTCCCAAATCCCCTACCCCCGAGGCCGCGCCGGCAGAACCAGCGTATCTGTGATAGCCGCCCGATTGGGCAGGGGCTGATAGCCGTTGGCGTCGAGTCGCTTGATGCGGTCAAAGAAGGTCTCGTAGAACCGCTCCAGGCAGTCGCAGAACCAAGCTTGGTAGTCGGGCCAGCGATCGCGATCGTCCAAATTCACCTCGGCTAAGGTGCTGGCCACCATGCAAGCCTGATCACCGGTGCCGTCCCAGATCAGGGGCAGGCCCATTTCGTCGGCGATAGCCTCGCGCTCCTCGGCCAGCAGGTGAAAGTGGGGCTGGGCGTCAATTCCTGAGAGCAGCAGCTCGGTGTAGAGGCTGCCGTGGTCGCGATCGAGGATGGCGTTGAGGCGAAACCCAGCTCGGGCGATGGCGAAGCCCATGGTAGCTTCAGGGGTGGGCGAACCGGGCTTCACCAAACTGCCCTGGCGATCCATGCGATCGCACAATCCGCTCCAAAACTCTAAATTCTGCTGCTGTAGCGGCGTCAGCGGCTCCGGTTCTGGCTCCTTGGGGGCAACGTCCTCAATGTCCTCAGCTTCTGGATCCGCTTCGCTGTCGTCTACAGCCCCGCACACCGGTATAAAGTTGGCAGCCATAGCGGTCTTACCAATCCGCCAAAGCTCCACGGTCAGTCCTAAAAACGTGATCTCACTGCTTTGGTCAAGCCAGTCAAAGGTTAGCGCCGCTGCCTCAGAAAAATCGGGGGCGACCCAGAGCACCGTGGCGGCAGTCTCGGCGGCAGCCCAGCCTAGTAACTGGCCCAGATCGGGTAACTCAGGCTCCTTTAAGTGAGCTGCCACCAGAACCAGCGCCCCGGTGTCGGTCTCGGTCAGCAGGGCATAGCCCAGTTCAGGAGGGGGATCACTCTCTGGCAGGTCTAAGCTCAGCCCAGCCGCTTCACCCAACAGGTCTAGGGTTTCTGCCTCAGTGAGCCACTGCTGAAAATCGGCCTGGGTCTGCCAATAATCGGTAGGGTCGAGTTTTTCCAGTCGTCCCAGCTTGGGTTTGGCAGCTCGCTTAGGCACAGGTGATTCGCTCTGGCAAAGGGCAATTGTTGATCCTATTATGGCGCGCCATCGACCCACAACGATGCCCTATCCTGACAGCGTTTCACCTGAGTTACAGCCAAATATGAAGCCAATTAATAGCTGACTAACGCCGCCTGCCACAGGGTGTAGCCTCGGGAACTCAGGTGTAGCCCATCGGTGGTGAGGTCTAGCCGCAGTAGCCCCTGGCGATCGCTGAAGGTAGTGTACAGATCCACGTAGGTAGCCCCCTGGTGAACCGCTAGAGCTGCCAAGCGCTGGTTAACTCGCTGAATGCGATCGCTCGATACCTCCTGTAGCCTCGTCGGCAAAATGGAATACACCACCAACCGCGACTGGGGGTGCTGCTGCTGTAGACGGGTCATCATTCGATAGAGATTGTCGACCACCTGAGCCTCAGGCACTCCGGCTTTGAGGTCGTTAATGCCTGCCATCAGGTGAATGGTTTGGGGTTGGGTGTCGGCAAAATAGTGCAGCCGCCCCAGCATATGAGTCGTGGTCTCCCCCGAAATGCTTTGGTTTAGCCACAGTTGGTCGGCAGGCAGCTCGTCTACCGGCAGCCACAGCGCCAGCGAATCGCCCACCATCACGGTTAGCGGGGCCTGCCCTTGGCGGCGGGCCATAGCTGCCGCCTCTGCCGCCAGCAGCGCCTGCCAGTCGCCGTGGGTCGGGGAGACAAACGCCCGCTGCCATCGGTTTATGTAGCGGTATGGAGCCACCTGGGCGTAGAGTTCTCCGGCCTGAAGGGCAGCGGTGCGAAACTGATACAGCTGCGCACCGGTAACGGGGCGAGCGCTTGGGTCTACCTGGGGAAGGGTGGGACGGCGGCTAGGGGTCATCACCTGCTCGGGACTGGGCCAGCGAGCGGCAGCAGCACTCATTGACCGCGGCGTGGGAGCTGCCGTCGCCATACCGCCCCCGTTTGTAGGGCAGACCTCAACATTGTTGGGGTTGGCAGCCGGGGAACACAGGTTTGGGCTAGGCAAGGAGGGTAGGGCTGCCTTTGCGACATCTCTCCTGTGGAGAGGTGCCTCTATCTCCTCCATCTCTAAGGGAGGTACCCCGCCGCCCAACGCCAGCTGAGCCGCCAATAGCCAAATATCCATACCCACATGCCTCAACATCCCAATTCGTTTTCCAAGTCAGCCCATCGCCTATCAGGATGAAATGGCGGCATTCTCTAGCTATCTATGCAGCAAGGCTGATGAGCAAACCGAAATTCACTGCGATCGCAGCCCCAGACAGCCCCACTTACCCCTTGACAGAGCTGGAACTGCCTCGTAATAATGAAAGACTGTGTTTATGCGCTCGGATCAGGTTCCTAAGGCTAACGCCTCCCGCAGCGGAGCCCCAGTTTTGGGGTCGTTGGCACCTGTACGGCGGTTATGAGGTAAAAGAATGACGTACGCAATTGTTGAAACCAGTGGAACGCAGCTGCGGGTAGAGCCGGGTCGCTTCTATGACGTAGACCGCCTAGCCCTAGATATAGATGACCAAGTCACCCTAGAGCGGGTGCTGTTCATCAACAACGATGGCGAATCTGTGGTGGGTCAGCCTGTAGTTGAAGGGGCAACCGTGGTGGGCAGCGTCATCAGCCATCTGCGAGGCCGCAAGGTGATCGTCTACAAGATGCAGCCCAAGAAGAAAACCCGCAAGAAGCAGGGCCACCGCCAAGATCTGACTCGAGTCATGATTAACTCCATTGAGCTGAACGGTAAGGCGATCGCCGGTGAATCTGCCGCTGCTCCTGCGCAGGCGACGGTCGAAACCGAAGCCGAGAGCTAAGCCTCTCCAACTCACGCTAGATTAAACAGTAGGTAGGTTGAAGGAATAAACCCATGGCTCACAAGAAAGGTACAGGTAGTACTCGTAACGGGCGCGACTCAACTTCTAAGCGCCTTGGCGTTAAGCGCTACGGTGGCGAAGCTGTGATCGCTGGCAACATTTTGATTCGTCAGCGGGGCACCAAAATTCACCCCGGCAACAACGTGGGTCGCGGTAGTGACGACACGCTGTTTGCTCTGGTAAACGGCATTGTTACCTTCGAGCGGCGCGGCAAGAACGGCAAGAAAGTTAGCGTTTATCCCGCTGCCGTACCCGCCGTATAGTTCTGAGGCGATTAAAGACTAGGTAACTGCTGATTCAACTCAGGTAGTTTCCCCAACAAAAAAGCTCCTCTAAACGAGGAGCTTTTTTGTTGGAGGGATTTTAGAGAAACGGGATTTCTTTTAGCTCAATCCGTTTGGGCACCAGCAGCCCAACGTTCGGCTAATCTAGATAACCCATCAAGATGGAAGGATGGGGATCCACATCGTCATTGTCGGCAATGGGGCGATCGCCAGGCAGCGTATGAATATCAGCAATATGCAGGGTGCTTACTGCCACTGGGCGATGACCCGGCAGGGTGTCAGTAGTGGAAATCTCAAAGGTGTTGGCACCAATGGGGCGAACTCCGGCGCGATCGAGAGTGCCCACGATCTCAAAGGTGCCTAGGGCAATAGGACGATGGTTGGGCAGACTGTCGGTTTCGACAACCCGAGTATCGTCGGCTAGCACCAGAACATCGCCGTTCTCAGGGCTAGTTTTGACGATGCCGCCGCCACCAGCAGCAGCACGCTTGCGGCCCCGAGTGGCGCGAGCTGGTTCTTTTTCGGGGGTATCGGCACTACCGTTGCTAGAGTCGTTGGTCGTGGTCATAGGGGTAAGAAGTCCTTATTGCTGCAAACAGCTGCCCATAGGGCAAAATGCTGATTTTGACTATGAGATGTGATTAAAATTTAGAGCCTGCCTTGGCGCATGCTGCCAGTAGGCAACCCCCGCCAGAAACAGAACCGTTAAGCAAATATTATACTTTGATGACTACACCATCGAGTTTACGAAAGATTATTGGCGGCATAAGGGATTTCTAATCGAAGGCTGCGCAGGGTCAAAGCTAGAGCAGGAATCGTTGGTTTCCTGCCCCAGGGGGACGTTAAGGGCAGAAAACCTGCGGCGCGATCGCATCCACAGAGCCGCTCAGCAGTTATTCCATTCCCCTAACCCCGTTTTGGGAACAGAGGAAATACCGATCACCCAAATCAATGATCTATAATGGTTGAGTAAGCAATATCGTGGGGCTGTAACGGTTTCGACGTTTTGACGAAAGTCACGCTGTGATACAGGCCGAGAGTGAGTCTACTCTCGTAAATCAAGGCTCAAAACAAACGTAAATGCGAACAACATCGTTCCTTTTGCTCGTAAAGCTGCACCTGTTGCCGCTTAACCTAAACCTAGTTTAGTTCTAACTTAGTTAGCGAGCGTTCATAGTTTGACTCCGTTAAGAGCTATGAACAAACCCCAACGGATGCTTCAATGATTCTCCTCTGGTGGATTCATTGACTAAGACTTAGCCAGAGAATCCCGCCGTCCGGGATAAGTGGCGGTTCCGGCCCTGAGGATTAGACGGGCTAAGCCTGTGAATGAGTGGTGTGTTAATACTTAAAGCGGACACGGGTTCGACTCCCGTCAGCTCCATCTTCAAATTCTGTGTTCGATTATTAATTATCTTTCCATCTGAGAGACCCAATGTTGGGTCTCTTTTTTCATCTGCCTATACTGAGGAAGCAGCCCCAGCTGACTGCTGTGTTGCCCTTGAAACAAGACCTTGAGCGAATGCTAGTCCAGCTTCGTCACTATTGATCATCCTATTTAGAACAATGCGGTTTCCCATCCTGCCCTATCTTCACCAACCAGTTTTTTGTCGCAACTACAAAACCGTACTTAATCCTTGGCGGTTTTGGTATTTGCACCAAGTGCGCTACCTAGAACGCTGCTGGCTGCGTGAGTATCGGCCTGAGCGGCACCCCAGCCCCTAACCCTAAATTCTATTTAGACTTCCTCAGCTGCTGGGCACATCCCGTAGTGCGCTTTAGCGAAGAGATCAAGGCGTTGCAGCGGCTTAGTTTATTTAGGACACTTTGACAGGCGCAATCTTTTGGTAGGGGCATTGTGCTGTGTCACCCGACGTAAGGTTGTCCCCCCACGATACGACATAGAGTTGTGCCCCTTCGGCGCTTTAGCGGTAGAACATAAGACGTTGGAT
>JAHHHQ010000007.1 GCA_019359285.1 Nodosilinea sp. WJT8-NPBG4 | reverse complement strand
ACCTCGGTCAACGGCAGCAAGCACTTTCTCACGCAGGTCATCACTGTAAGCGGCTGGCATTAGGAGGAGTAGTACGGTAAACACACTTCCCCTCTATATTGTCCTAATCACGCCTTCGGCTGCAATAGCTCTGGGGCTGTACGTCTTTGTCGCCGTGATGTGGCTCATCCCTGATCGCCGCATTGAACGCGCCTTAACGTCCTAAGCAAATGTTCTCACTTTTGCAGATGTCATTTGGAATGTTGCGATCGCGCAGGAAAGAAATTGATCTAAAGCATGGGACTGAAATCCTTCACATCCTCATCGGTGTATCAGTTCATCATCTGCTCTGGGCAAATTTCCTATAAATTACAGCCCACGCATTGCCTGGCTCGTTAGAGGCGATCGTTAGGGCTTTAAGCCCAGCCAGTGCTTGAGCACTCGCCAGCGGTGGGCGGAGGTAGGCAGCCGCAGCCAGTAGGCCCAGCGGCGCGACCAACCTCCCAGGCGTCCGGTGATGCACAGCCCAAACCCGCAGACCACAGCCTCTCCCTGACCCAGGGTGAGCATGTCGCCCAGATGATTGTAACGAAAGGGTTTAAGAGAACGATCGGCGATCAGCGCCAGTACATTAGAGGCGACCGTAGGCCCAGCCTGGTAGGCGGCCTGGGCCGTAGTGGGGGCGCGATTCCGAAATGGATACTCGTTTTGAATCGGCTCCCGTTTTTGAGATGCCGTAGGCTTCACGCTCTGCGAACTGTGCCCTGGAGCAGGCATGGCGGCCATATCTCCTAGCACAAAAACATTGTTGTAGTTGGGTAGCTGTAGGGTGGGCAGTACCTGGCACTGGCCAAACGCGGTTGGTTTGAGGTCATCCCCTAGCCAAGCATGGGGTACTGTACCCACCGTCCACAGGGTAATGTTGGCCTGGCAGTGACGGGTTTGGCCCTCGTAGCCAAAGGTCAACCCGCTGGCATCTACCGCCTCGATCGCAGCATCTAAATAGACCTCTACCCCCCGTTTCGCCAAGGCCCGCGCTGCCGCCCGCTGGATGCGCTGGGGGTACGATCGCAAAATTTCGCCCCGGCGATCGACTAAAGTGACCTGGCCCCGGCTACCGAGGCGATCGCTTAGCTTGCAAGCCAGCTCTACGCCGCTGGGGCCAGCCCCGGCCACTACCACCCGGACCTGGGGCGATTGTTTGAGGTCGTTTAACCGCCGCTCCAGCTGTTCGGCATCCTTCAAAGTGTTAAACGGCAGGCTGTGGGCCTGGCTGCCGGGGGTGGCGGGGGGTCGCATTTGGCTACCCAGCGCCACCACCAGGTAATCATAGGCGAGGGGTGCTCCGTGGCGTAGGATGACGCGTTGCTGAGCTAAGTCAATGTGTTCAGCCCAGTCCTGGCGCAGGTCGACAGCGGTGTGCTTGAGCAACTCTTGGTAGGTGGGGGCGATCTCCCAGGGGGCGAGTTCTTGGGTGAGCAGTTCGTAGAGTAGGGGAGTAAAGTTGAAGCGATCGCGCGGCTCGACCAGGGTGATGTGAAGCGGGCGACGCGACCGCCGCGATCGCTGGTGCAGAGATAGGGCGCAATACAGCCCCCCAAATCCGCCCCCCAAAATGCAGATTTTCACCGTCCCGGCTTGGCCAGGGACAGCGGGGGCATCTGAGGCGGCAATAAATGGCTTCGATGGCATAAAAGTGAACCGGGGGGCTGTGCCAAGGGTGCCCAGCTTACTGCACAATAGCGCTAGGTTGCCCTTGCTACTCTCAACCCCTTATCCCTACTCTATGTCTGAGTTTCGCCAGGGCTGTGCTTCATCTGCTATCGACCTCTGGCTGCTCTCTACCGAGATCTTTGAGGCAGCTACCCAGCAGACACTCAAAGCCTATTTATCCCCCGCGGAACAAGCCCAGCTACAGCGCCTTCATCGGCCCGTTGTCCAGAGTCAGTTCCTGGCCAGTCGAGGCTGCCTACGCCACCTGCTAAGCCGCTACACCGGTCAAGCGCCCGCCGCGCTTACCTTTGTCTACGGACCCAAGGGCAAGCCAGAACTAAGCCCCGATGCCAGTAGCGCTGGCGTGATTCCACGATTTAACCTGTCCCATAGTGAGCAGCGGCTGCTTGTGGCCATCAGCACCGCCGCTGACGTCAGGGCGATCGGTGTGGATATCGAAGCCCTGCGTCCAGTAAAATGCCTGCCGGGTCTGTGTCATCGCTACCTCACAGCCGCTGAGGCTGAAACCGTGCTGGCCCTGCCGAATCCCCAGGCTGACCATCGTTTTTTACGCTACTGGACAGGTAAAGAAGCCTGCCTAAAATCCCTAGGCATTGGCATAGCCGACTCCATGCAGGCCTTAGAGTTGCACTTAGAGACTCCACTAAACTCAGTGCCGGCAGCGGTGAAAGTGGTGACGGCACCGGGGTTAGACCATCCGGGGCAGCTCTATCAGTGGCACCAGCCAGGCTATACAGGCGCGATCGCCGTACAGACTGCCCTGCTAGAGCCGGAGCGGCTGCGCTTTTGGCAGACGACCCCTGCCGCCCTGTTAGCCGATTGCTAGCCTCAAGAGCTCTCAGCCCAGATCAGTGAGCCCAACTACGGTCGAGGCGTTCTCTAAATCTTTAACTGTTGCCCAGATCAGGAATTCCCAGAGGCGAGAGGGTGTCGTCTTGGTTCCAAGAGATATCTGGCATGCTGGTTGAGGCCTCTCTTAGAGCAACCTCCCAGTGCTTGCGCATTTTGATCAGGTAGGGATCCCCCGCCTGAAACTGGGCTCGATGGCGGATCTCAAAGCTGTTGGTCTGATACATGGCCATGTGAATCGGCGGCCCCACCGACAGATTCGATCGCATCGTCGAATCAATTGACAGCAGCGCGCACTTAGCTACTGCATCGAGGGGCATGTCGAACCCCAGGGTGCGATCGAGGATGGGCTTACCGTACTTGGTTTCGCCAATCTGCAAAAACGGCGTCTCGGGGGTAGCCTTGATGCAGTTGCCCTGGCTGTAAATTAAAAATAGCTCTGGCGCCTCGCCCTGCACTTGACCGCCCAGCAGAAAGCTGCACTTAAAGTCAATCTTGTCTTGAGCCAGCCAGGCGCGATCGGTCTCCTGCAAAACGCGAATTTGATCCCCCAGGTAGCGGGCCACGTCGTAGAGGCTGTATAGGCTGTGCAGGTTGTGCTCGCGATCGCGCTTGATGTCTTGACCCAACTGATGCACCACCGCCTGGGTAATCGATAGGTTGCCCGAGGTGCACAGCAAAAGGACGCGATCGCCCGGCTTAGAGAAATCAAACAGCTTGCGGTACGACGAAATGTAGTCAACCCCAGCATTGGTTCTAGAATCGGCGGCCAGCACCAACCCCTCCTTCACCAAAATGCCCAAACAGTACGTCATTGGTTCCCAACGGTACGCCATGACCGACTCACAGCCTATGGAGCGGGCTACCGCAACCCATAGACCGCAAAAAAGCGCCGGTTAATCCAGCGCCCTAAGAATACACCTAATTCCCATAGCCCGACCTGCTGCCCCTCTAGCCGGTGCAACAGTCCCCACTCGCGATCTTACGATCCCGTTTGTTTGCTAGAGGTCTGGATGTACAGAATTAGCAGAAAAACCGTCGGTACCAGAACAAAGAGAATGCTGGCTACAAAACCAAGCTTATTGACTTCCATCAGTGCTTGCCTCTACTACTCTCAACCCAACAACGTCGCATCGAGTTTCCAACGCTAGCCGTCCCTACCCTTGTCAAACCTGCTTTAGCTCAACTCACCAAAGACTCGCTGCGCTTAAAAACCCGACAACTTCAGAATATCACTCTACTCGTGAGAATGCAGCGAGGCGCCAAAGCCCCCGAGCCGATGCCAAATGATCAAAGCTAGGCGCTCTTGGCTTTAGCCTGAGCCAGGGCCTTGCGGTCGGGCTTTGTGGCCACCGAAACCGGCCCATTCACCATGGCTTGGCAAGCCAATCGACAGCTCGCAGGCCACTTCTTTAGTTTGCGCTCTTCTACCTGAGTACGGGGCGAGAGGTTCTCGCCACCCTCTACCACATCGACAACACAGGTGCCGCACTGGCCGTAGCCACCGCAGTTCATCAGCTTGCCGCTAAAGGTATAGATATCAATGCGGTTTTCTAAGGCCTTAAAACGCAGGTTGGCCCCGTCGGCAACGACAATCTCAGTGTCCTCGTTAACAAACTTAACATTAGCCATCAAGGGAATCTCCTTAGCGTTCTGCGTCGTTAGCGGCGGTAAATCAAGCCTTTGGCCGCTAGACCGAGGTGTTTTTAGGCCACAACCCCTGGCGATCGCCCCCAGCCAAGGCTCAAGCTGGTTGCGAGGGAATTTGGGACTGGTTACACTTCGTTAAGTAATTTCATTGTTACATCTCATCTGTACCAAATGGTTCCGCATCCAACAATGACATCGCCCCCTTAGGCAATGGCGGGATGACGGGGCAATTGGAGCAGTCCTGAGAGCCTGATTCTGATAGGCTAATCAGTACTGGCATGCTTAAGACAAATCCCAAAACAACATTGTTTTACCTAGAGGAGGAGCGTAGTCAATGGGACTACCCTGGTACCGGGTACACACGGTCGTCGTTAACGATCCCGGGCGACTGATTGCTGTACACCTAATGCATACGGCCCTGGTAGCTGGCTGGGCCGGCTCGATGGCTCTCTTTGAACTGTCCACCTTTGACCCTAGTGACCCCGTGCTCAACCCCATGTGGCGGCAGGGCATGTTTGTCCTACCCTTCATGTCTCGTCTGGGCGTAACCCAGTCGTGGGGCGGCTGGAGTGTGACCGGCGCATCTGCCGTCAACCCTGGCTTCTGGTCCTTTGAAGGTGTGGCGGCGGCTCACATCGTCCTGTCAGGTCTGCTATTTTTGGCCGCCTGCTGGCACTGGGTCTATTGGGATCTAGATCTGTTCCGCGATCCTCGCACCGGGGAACCGGCGCTGGATCTGCCCAAAATGTTTGGTATTCACCTGTTCCTGTCGGGCCTTCTTTGCTTCGGCTTCGGGGCCTTCCACCTGACCGGTCTCTGGGGACCTGGCATGTGGGTATCTGACCCATACGGTCTCACCGGTCATGTGCAGGGGGTTGCTCCCGAATGGGGTTCCGCAGGCTTTAACCCCTTTAACCCTGGAGGTATTGTGGCTCACCACATCGCCGCAGGGATTGTGGGCATTATCGCTGGCTTGTTCCACCTCACGGTACGCCCGCCCCAGCGCCTCTACAAGGCTCTGCGTATGGGTAACATCGAGACGGTGCTGTCCAGCAGTATCGCAGCGGTGTTTTTTGCGGCCTTTGTGGTGGCAGGCACCATGTGGTACGGCAGTGCCGCTACTCCCATCGAACTGTTTGGCCCCACCCGCTACCAGTGGGATGGCGACTACTTCAAGCAAGAGATCCAGCGGCGGGTTCAGGCCGATGTCAACGCCGGGTCTTCCCTGGATGAGGCCTACGCCAGTATTCCTGAGAAACTGGCCTTCTACGACTACGTCGGCAACAGCCCTGCCAAGGGTGGTTTGTTCCGGGTTGGCCCCATGGTCCAAGGCGATGGTATCGCTGAGGGTTGGCTGGGTCACCCCGTCTTCAAAGATAAGGAAGGCCGTGAGCTGTTTGTTCGCCGCCTGCCCAACTTCTTTGAGACCTTCCCCGTGGTGTTGGTCGACAAAGACGGCGTCGTTCGGGCTGACATTCCCTTCCGTCGGGCTGAATCTAAGTACAGCTTCGAGCAAACTGGTGTAACTGCTACCTTCTATGGTGGTGAGCTTGGTGGTCAAACGATCTCTGAGCCAGCCCTAGTGAAGCGCTACGCCCGCAAGGCGCAGCTGGGTGAACCCTTCGAGTTCGATCGCGAAACCCTCGGCTCTGACGGGGTATTCCGCACTAGCACTCGCGGTTGGTTTACCTACGGTCACGCCGTGTTTGCGTTGCTGTTCTTCTTTGGCCACATCTGGCACGGGTCTCGTACCCTGTTCCGCGATGTGTTTGCGGGTGTAGACCCCGACCTGTCTCCCGAGCAGGTGGAATGGGGTTTCTTCGCCAAGGTGGGAGATACCTCCACTCGTAAAGAAGAGACTGTTTAGTTTCCCGTGAGCTAAGGTGCCTGACGGTTGATTTTAGAACGTCATCCGTCGGGCACGTTATATCTAATCCTTGTAAACTAAAGATAACCCGGTTGAGATAGGAGCCTTTTTCACTATGGAAGCTGTCGCTTACATCTTCATTTTTGCCTGCATCATTGGCACCCTGTTCTTTGCGATCGCCTTTCGTGAACCCCCTCGCATTTCTAAGGACTAATCCCAGCGACTTAGTCACTTAGACCGACGATGGTTTAAGGTTTACGCAAATTTGACAGGACTTTCGACTCATTTCGATTGTTTTCTCACAATTTAATTAATATAGAGGCAAGCCTTTCCGTCCATGGGAAGGTTTGCCTTTATTTTTTCCAGGTTGCAATGACCTTGAGGCATTCTGACCTGGTACTTTTTCTCCCATTGGGAGTGTGTCTATGCATTGCCCGTTCTGTCAGCATCTGAACAATCGAGTCTTAGAGTCGCGATCGGCGGAGGCGGGGCGTAGCATTCGCAGGCGCCGGGAATGCTTGCGATGCGAGCGTCGATTCACTACCTACGAGCGCATTGAGTATGTCCCCGTTACGGTGATCAAGCGTAGCGCTGACCGAGAGCTGTTTGAGCGTTCGAAGGTGCTGCGGGGTATAGTGCGGGCCTGCGAAAAAACTCCGGTGTCGTCTCTAGCAATGGAGGCGATCGTGGATGACATTGAGGCTGAACTTCAGCAGCGGGCCAGCCGAGAGGTGACCAGCGCTGAGATTGGCGAAATGGTGCTGGCCAAGCTCCAGGCCATGAATGAGGTGGCCTTTGTACGATTTGCCTCGGTGTATCGTCAATTTCAAGGCATTCGCGATTTTGCAGAAACCCTGAGCCAGCTTCAGGGTGATCGAGGCGCTTGCTCCGGGGGCGGCACGGAAAACGACCAGTCCTCAACCTACGTAATTTCCGCTCAATCGCTGTAAGCCAGTAGTTGCAGCGAAGTTGGCGCCGAACTCAAACCAATCCTGCCGGTGTAGATCAACAACACCGCCTATTCAGCTATAATTTTAATCCTGTGGGTTTATCGGGCTGTCTATGTTGGCACGCTGTTGCGTGGGGACTAGCTGTCACATATCTGAGTTGATTGTTTTGTACGTCTACACGGAAACCGCAGTATTACGGAGAAATAATAGGACAACACTAGCATGCTCAATCAGGACGTAAAGGACGCTGACATCGGGTTTACACACGAAGACTTTGCCGCACTTTTAGATAAGTACGACTATCACTTCAACCCAGGCGATACGGTTTCTGGGACCGTGTTTAGCCTTGAGCCCAGGGGCGCCCTGATTGATATCGGTGCTAAAACCGCCGCTTATCTCCCTATTCAGGAGATGTCCATCAACCGGGTTGATCACCCTGAAGAGGTGCTGCGCTCTAACGAAACCCGCGAGTTCTTTATTCTTACCGACGAAAATGAAGACGGTCAGCTGACCCTTTCCATTCGTCGCATTGAGTATATGCGCGCCTGGGAGCGAGTGCGTCAGCTTCAGCAGGAAGACGCCACCGTTCGTTCCGGTGTGTTTGCTACTAACCGAGGTGGTGCTCTGGTGCGCATTGAGGGTTTGCGCGGCTTTATCCCCGGTTCTCACATCAGCACCCGCAAGCCTAAGGAAGATCTGGTGGGCGAAGACCTACCCCTCAAGTTCTTGGAAGTTGATGAGGAGCGCAACCGGCTTGTGCTCAGTCATCGTCGTGCTCTGGTTGAGCGCAAGATGAACGGTCTTCAAGTGGGTGAAGTCGTGCTGGGCGCAGTGCGCGGCCTCAAACCCTACGGTGCCTTTATCGATATCGGTGGCGTTAGCGGTTTGCTGCACATCTCTGAGATTTCCCACGATCACATCGACACGCCGCACAGCGTGCTCAACGTTAACGATGAAATCAAGGTCATGATCATCGACCTTGATGCTGAGCGAGGCCGAATTTCTCTCTCGACTAAGCAACTAGAGCCCGAACCGGGTGACATGGTCAAGAACCCTGACCTGGTTTACGACAAGGCTGAGGAAATGGCTGCTAAGTACCGCGAAGCCATGCGTCGTCAGGCTGCTGAGCAAGCTGGTGAGGTAATTGACGAACCTGAAGAACAGTATGAAGAAGAGGAAGAGGAAGTGGCTGTAGCCGTTGACTAGACTTCTCGTCTAGCCTAAGTCCTCTCCAAATGCTGCCAGCGCCTGCTCGATGACACTATCGGGCGGGCGCCATCTATATCTGCCCAGATCAACGCGACCCCGGTGGTCAAACTCAATGTCTTCGTCCTCCAGCATGGCCCGCTGAATGTAGTCGCTGCCGTGGCGCAGAGGCGACTCAGAGACTTCTCCCTTGGCATTGATTACCCGTTGCCAGGGTACGTTGTCGGTGGTCATATCAACCCGGTAAAGGGCGTAACCCACCAGACGGGGTTTGCCAATGAGCCCTGCCAGTTCAGCTACCTGTCCATAGGTGGCAACCTGGCCCCGAGGAATTTGGCGGACTATAGCGTAGATGCGTTCGTAGGTCAGCATCGCTTTAGCCCGCAGGGGGTTTGGGGCTGGTGAGTACGACTAGCGAAAAATCAGCTACGGCGATCGCCTCTCCAGGTTTGTAAACCTGCTTGTCATTCACGAAGCCAGCAGGCTTTTCCGTGTCAATCACCATCGACCAGGGCTGGTTCCTAAGCAGGGGTGGAACATAAAAATCTTGGGAATCTGCTTGGGCATTAAAAAATAGCAAGAAGCTGTCGTCCTCCAGCCGCTGGCCCTGGGCCTCAAAGCCCATCAGCTCTTCGCCGTTGAGGAATACCGTAATCGCCTTGGCCGAGCCGCCATACCACTGGTCGGCTGTGATTTCGCTGCCGTCGGGATTGTACCAACCGATGTCGTGCACCCCAGACCCGTGAATTGCGCGTCCCTGAAACCAGTGGCGACGGGCAAAGGAAGGGTGGGTTTGTCGGAGCTGAATTAACTTGCTAGTAAACGACAGCAGGTCATGTCCTAGGGGACTTAAGTTCCAATCGAACCACGACAAATCGCTGTCTTGGCAGTAGGTATTGTTGTTGCCCTGCTGAGTCCGGCCAAGCTCATCACCACCGAGCAGCATGGGAACCCCTTGGGAGAGTAACAGCGTAGCCAGCAAGTTGCGCTGCTGCTTATGCCGCAGCGCCAGGATGGTTGGGTCGTCAGTTTCACCCTCTGCTCCGCAATTCCAAGAGCGGTTATAGCTCTCGCCATCACGATTGTTTTCGTGGTTGGCTAGGTTGTGCTTCTCGTTGTAGCTCACCAAATCCTGCAGGGTAAAGCCGTCGTGGCAGGTGATGAAGTTGATACTGGCGTGGGGACGTTTGCCGTTGGCTTTGTATAGGTCAGAACTACCGGTAATCCGAAAGGCAAACTCGCCGAGGCGACAGTCATGGTCACGCCAGAAGTCACGCATTGAATCCCGGTACTTGCCGTTCCACTCCGACCACAGCAGCGGAAAGTTGCCCACCTGATAGCCCCCCTCCCCCAAATCCCAAGGTTCGGCAATCAGCTTAATGGTGGACAGCACCGGATCTTGGTGGATGATGTCAAAGAAAGCCGCCAGACTATCTACTTCGTACAGTTCCCGAGCCAGAGCCGAGGCCAAGTCAAAGCGAAAGCCATCGACGTGCATCTCTAGCACCCAATAGCGCAAGCTATCCATAATCAGCTTCAGCACTTGCGGATGGCGCACGTTGAGGGAGTTGCCGCAGCCGGTGAAGTCCATGTAGTAGCGGGGAGCATCTTCGACAAGGCGATAGTAGGCGGCATTGTCGATACCTCGCAGGCTGATGGTCGGCCCTAAGTGGCTGCCCTCTCCGGTGTGGTTGTAGACCACGTCTAAAATGACCTCAATGCCGGCCCGATGCAGCGCTTTAACCATCTGCTTAAACTCGTTGACTTGGCCACCGGTCTGCCCAGCGCTGCTATAGCCGCCGTAGGGAGCCAGGTAGCTGAGTGAGTCGTAGCCCCAGTAGTTGCGTAGCCCTGTGTTAGCTAGGTGCCCTGGATAGGCATGGAAGTGGTGGACAGGCAGCAGTTCTACAGCAGTAATGCCCAAGCTGCTGAGGTGGTCAATCATCGCTGGATGAGCCAGCCCGGCGTAGGTTCCCCGTAGCGGTTCTGGGATGTCTGGGTGGCGCTGGGTCAGCCCTTTAACGTGAGTCTCGTAGATAACAGTGCGATGCCAGGGAATATCAAGGGGGCGATCGCCCTCCCAGTCGAAGCTGGGATCAATCACCACAGCCTTGGGCATAAACGGGGCGCTATCGACCTCAGAAAACGACAGATCGAGGTTTTCGAGATCGTTCGTTGCATCTAGGTCATAGCAAAAAATAGCAGGGTCAAACTGCACATCGCCATCTACTGCCTTAGCGTAGGGGTCAATAAGCAGCTTATAGGGGTTGAACCGCTGCCCAGCCTTAGGATGATGGGGACCCTGTACCCGAAAGCCATAGCGTTGCCCAGGCCCCACCCCGACCAAATAGCTGTGCCATACGTAGTTATCGACCTCAGTCAGAGGAATTCGGGTTTCCTGATCAGCCGCATCGAATAGACAGAGGTCGACCCCTGTAGCATTTTCTGAAAACAGGGCGAAGTTGGTGCCCGTGCCATCCCAAGTGGCACCTAGGGGATGGGGACGACCTGGCCAAACTTGCATTCCCATGGTGAGTGCTGTGTTGCTTAAAGATCCTAAGTTTGACGACGCTGAGGCTGATGACCCATTGGGGAGCCCCCACTGAAAAGGCTTGGCGGTGCCAATACATCGTGCCTATCTCAGGTTAACAGGCTACGGGAATGGGCGTGGCAATGGCAAGAGGGGTTTGGCATTCCTGGGGCTTATCAAACTTTTATAGTCTTACGGTAATGTTGCCAGGAGAGATTAGGTTGTCGATCGCGATCTGTGTCGAACAATACTAATCAGCTTTGTAAACTTCATGGGTAGGAGTGGTAAGCAATGCCTCTCACAAAGCGTTGTGTAGCTGAATTTTTTGGGACGTTGTGGTTGGTACTAGGCGGTTGTGGTAGCGCCGTGCTGGCCGGTAAGTTTTTAGATAGCAGCGGTGCCTTTAACCTAGGCATTGGCTTTTTAGGTGTTTCGCTGGCGTTTGGTTTGACGGTGCTGACCATGGCCTACGCCATTGGCCACATCTCAGGTTGTCACCTCAATCCGGCGGTATCCTTCGGGCTATGGGCTGGGGGAAGGTTTCCCAGTAGCGAACTGCTGCCCTACATTGTGGCTCAGGTGTTGGGGGGCATTGTCGGGGCTGGCATCATCTACATTATTGCTACCGGACAACCGGGATTTGCCATTGACCCCTCTGTGGGCAACCCTCTAGCTACTAATGGTTTTGGAGCTCACTCACCCGGTGGCTTTAGCCTGTTGGCCTGCTTCGTGTGCGAAGTGGTGATGACCTTCTTTTTCTTGATGATCATTCTGGGGGCTACTGACTTGCGCGCTCCAGTTGGCCTAGCTCCAGTGGCAATCGGCCTGGCGCTGACGCTAATTCACCTAATCAGCATTCCGGTAACCAATACTTCTGTGAACCCGGCTCGCAGCACAGGTCCGGCTCTGTTTGTCGGCGGCCCGCTGTTTGCCCAGCTGTGGCTATTCTGGGTGGCGCCTATTCTAGGGGCGCTGCTAGCAGGGTGGTTCTATGCCACGTTCTTTTCCGTCGATAGAGAGCCAGCGGCTCAGGTTGAAAGCGTCAAGCCAGTTGTCTAGCCAAAACCCCAGATCCCAAGCTGCCAGCTTGCTCTGGTGGTCGAGGATCTGGGCTCCATCATTGAAGTGGTTGACACAGACTGGGGGAAGCATTCCCCCAGTTTTTTGTGGTTCAAAGGCTAGGGCAGCTGATGGCCACAGCTGCCACAAAAACGATCGCCCTGGGCGATCGCAGCTCCGCACTGGGTACAAAATTTCTGAGTGTTAACCGTCGGCGTGTCCGACCCGAAGGTCATCTTACCCATGCGCAGGGTCATGGGGTTGCTCGACATCTGCATGTCGCCCATCTGCATGGGAGCCATAGGCGGCATGGGCGGCATTGAGGCGATTGGAGAAGAACCAACCTCGGCCGTCTGCATGGGAATGGCCTGGTCGGTAGCCCAAGCTGTGGCCGGTGCGACTCCAATCTGCATACCCTGAATTTGCCAAAAAAACGTGCCCTGGGCCGCAACGCAGCGCAGGATCACCCCGTTGCCTACCCTGACTATTTGAGGTACCTCCGTCCAGGAACCCGTATGCACCTGAGTGCTTGACTGCTGCTGTTGGCCAGCACCTGTACTGGCTAAGGTAATGAGAGTGATGGAGCCAGGGTTGTCAAGATATATCTTTTGGCCAGGGCTAAGATCGCAGTGGTAAGGCATAGTTAGCGATGCTAATTCTGTTAGTAACCTAAAGCCGTTTTAATTCGTTAGACCTGGGCTATAAGTATGCTAGGGGAAGCTACTGATCTTTAGCCGATTTTCCCAGAATTTTCTGGCTTATTGACTCGGTTTAGAGCTGCCCTTAGAGCACTTTGGGAAAACTGAGGATAGGTCAAATTGAGTATTTTTAGACTCGCCAGCGAAAAACGGATAGTCAAATGAGTTCCTTGCCTGAGGGTGTAACTGCTAACCATTTAAGGAAATCATGCCTGAGTCTGGCTAGGTGGGCTTGGGTATGGTGCGATCGCTGCCATGGCTAAAAAAAGCGCAGGGCTACTTATGTATCGAACCCAGGATCGCCACCTGGAGGTGCTGTTGGTGCACTCGGGTGGGCCTTACTGGGCCAATCGCCGCTGGCAAGCCTGGACAATTCCCAAGGGCGAAATTGACCCTGGGGAAGACACCTTTGAAGCCGCCAAGCGCGAATTTTTAGAAGAAACTGGGCAAGTCCCGACCGGTAGCTTTCGCCCCCTACAGCCCGTCCGCCAGGCCGGAGGCAAGCTAGTCTTTGCCTGGGCCTTTGAGGGCAACTTCAACCCTGCAAATCTGCACAGCAATACCTTCGTTCTAGAATGGCCACCCAACTCTGGCGTGCTGCGGGAGTTTCCCGAGGTGGACCAAGCCGCCTGGTTTGAATTAGAAGAGGCTAAGAGGCGCATCATTAAAGCCCAAGGCCAGTTTTTAGACGAACTAGTGCGAGTGCTGGGTCAAGTGCCTTTGGCGTGAGTGCTTTTGGGTGCTTGGCAGACTTCAAAGGGTAGGCTGCTGTAGAAACTGCCGTAGTCGCGCCATCACCAAACTTTGGCCTAGATTTAAAGGCAGAGCCGACACTCCCTCCAGTCGCGATTGCACCCACTGATCACCCCAGTACCATTCATGGAAGCCATCAATCCCGCCAGATAGCACCATGTAAAGGCTGTGGTCGTTTACATGTTTGACATCGTGGTGAATTTCAACCGGGCCAAGGTAGCTGTTAAAGCTCAGCCCGCTGTGGATTTTGCCAGGCAACCCCTGGCTAAACTGTTGGGGCCAAAGCCATCGGCGAAACTGACTGGGCTGCACCAAGCTGGCCTGAATATGCTCGTGGTTGGCATTGACTTCGATGCGGAGGTGGCTGTGCTGAAATGTGCCTAGCATGGGGTAGAGTCCGCAAACAACACCTCTCAGTATGCCAAAAGAAACCCGATGGGATGTGGGCACAGAGGCAGCAAACAAGCTCTCTCCTGAAGGTAGGTAAACCACCCCAAACCCCACTCACTAAACCTCTTACAATAATTAATAAGCAATATTAAGTGAACACTGGGGCAGCGCATGGTAGATCAACTGATTCGGGCTACCGCCGCCGATGGCGGTATACGGGTGGTAGGCGTCATCACCACTAAGCTTACTGAAGTGGCCCGGCAGCGCCACAACCTCTCCTACGTAGCTACCGCTGCCCTAGGTCGTACCCTTTCGGCGGGTCTGCTGTTGGCCTCCAGCATGAAGCAACCCCAGGGCCGGGTAAACATTCGCGTGCGCGGAGACGGCCCTTTAGGCGGCATTTTGGTGGATGCCGGTATGGATGGTACTGCCCGTGGCTATGTGGATAACCCTGCTGTGGAGCTGCCTCCTAATGCCCAGGGCAAGCTCGATGTTGGCGGCGCCGTAGGCCGCAACGGTTACGTCTATGTGGTGCGCGATATGGGCTATGGCTACCCCTACTCCAGCACCGTTGGGCTAGTTTCAGGGGAAATTGGCGATGACCTTACCCACTACCTGGTGAGTTCTGAGCAAACCCCCTCGGCCTTGATACTAGGTGTGTTTGTAGGGGCCGACGGGGTCGAGGCAGCCGGGGGTCTGCTGCTGCAAATCTTGCCCCGCGCCGCTGAAGATACCGAAATGGTGAATTTGATTGAAAGTCGCTTGGCCGGATTGACCGGCTTTACCCCCTTGCTGCGGGCCAACAAGACGTTGCCTCAGATCTTTGATGAGCTAGTGGGTGATCTGGGCCTAGAAATTTTGCCCGAAACCCAAATGGTGCAGTTTTCTTGCCCTTGCTCGTTCGATCGCATGCTGAGTGCACTCAAAATGTTGGGCGAAGATGAGCTGCAAGACATGATTGAAACAGATGACGGGGCCGAAGCCATCTGTCATTTTTGCAATGAGATCTACCACACCGACAGCGATCAACTAGCGCAGCTAATCGTGGAGCTACGGGAGGATCGTCAGGAGGCGAGTTATTGAGGGCTGGGGGAGATGATGAGGGGTGGTGAGGAAGATGAGGGGATGGCTTCTGTTATTGAATTAATCCCTACAGGGCTTAACGGCTCCTTACCGCAATATCTTCGCGTCTTTCCTTATTGACCCATTAATCGCCGATAGGCCAGTGCTAGTGCCTCCTCACCACCCACATTGCCGGGGAAAAGCACCACCGGCAGGTCACGAAACTGGGGGTGATCGGCGGGGGTGCGCACGGCCGAGACGCCAGGTAGAATTTGGCCGAGCAGGCGGGCGGTGCGCAGCGCTAGCCCAGTGCTGAGGGTGTCATTGGAGGTGATGCCGCCTTTGCTAATCAAGAACCCGATATCGTTGGGCAATCCTTTGACCACGTCCATTAGCAGAGAAGAGACTTCGACACCAAAGTCGAGACGGGCCTGAACGGTATCGAAGGCGAGTTCCTGGCGGCTGGTGTAGACCACAGGCACCTGGCCGCCGTCGTGGGCCTTGTTTACCTGGTCAAGAATATCTGCTAGCACCGCCTTGTGGTGGCTTGGTTTTCCGTCTCGGAGCTGTGCCACGTCTACTTCAATGCCGGTCACCCCGGGTTCCTGTAATAGCTGCTCAAGCTGCTGGGTGGTCTTTTGCACGTGGGAACCAACGATGATGGCTCCAGGGCGGCCACCGCGCACATAGGTACGCATGTGACTGGCGTCGATGGGCTGGGAAGGAAGGGCGGCCAGGGCCGTGAGAATGCTGGCGGCGCTGCGGAACAGAAATTTTTTGCGCTGGGCAGCCGCCGCGAGCAAATCCTGGGCAAACTGGTTCAGGTCAGCCTGGGTTTCGCCATCCACAGCGCAGCAGACGTTGTGCTCTAGCCTCATCAGCCGTTGTAGCGAACCCGTCCGAATATCCTCAAGGGTAAAGCGTTCTACAGATGCAGCTGGAATACGGCCAGCGGTTTTTTCGGCAACGTAATCAGGCAGGTAGCTGGTGCTATAGCCAAACACCGAATCTTTAGCAAACTCGGTTTCGTGGACGGGTGTAGGAACGCCATTCACCATGAGGTAATGAACGCTGTCGCGGGTGATGCGTCCCCCTTCAAAAAAGGCGGGCACCAAGAAGTGGGCGTCGAAGGGACCGAGTTCCTGGGCGATCGCATCGGTCTCTACCGGATAGTGGCCCCGCAGGGTTGAGTCAGAGCGACTGACAACGAGAAAATCCTGGATGTCTTCAAGGGCGATCGCCTGCTTGAGATGCTGGCAAACCTCTCGGGTCACCTGCTCAGCGGCGGCGGCGGTGAGCGCGCGGGTGTTGGTCAGCACAAAGAAAATCGGCGAGGCGTCGCGCAGCCCCTGGCGCAAAGTGTCTACGTCCCACTGCATGAGCAGCAGGCAGCTGTGCACCGTTTGAGAACCGGTAGGGTCGTCGTCTAAAACAATGATCTTGGGCTGAGCCATCGGTGCCGGCCTCGACGGGGTGAACAAAAATCACTATCGCCCATTGAGGACGCGTTGGCCAAGGTAGATCAAACAAAAATAGGGTTCCTAGCTATAGCTAGGAACCCTATTTTTGTTTTGGTGGCGGGGCATGGATTTGAACCATGGACCTTCGGGTTATGAGCCCGACGAGCTACCAGACTGCTCTACCCCGCGTCGGCTTATTCACTATAGCGCTAAATGTTCTCAGATAACAATCTAATTTTCTTTTTTAATCAAATTTCTTCAGAAATTGCCTGCGTGTCTAATCTCTAAGACGTCCGAAGCGGTTGAACAGCGGCACAGAGTCGACTCCTGAGCGGAGTCGTCTGTCTTTACAGATAAGCTGCCCTAACAGGCAGTGTCTCCAAGAGCGAAAGAAAATAACTGCGGACAGCTAGTACATCATGGGCAGATCGCCAACGACATCGAGCCGCGTAAAATCGCCAATTTTCATATAGGTGTCGGCCAGGGTGTCGGCTACTGTAGGGGTAATCCAGCCGAGCTGCCGTAGGGTAAAGATCGCGGTGGCGTACTTGGCCCGCTTTGCCCCGTCAATCACCTTGATTGACAGGCCTAAACCTTCGCCTACCCGCCCAATGCACTGAATGCCCTCAGCCCCCGATTTGCTGACCAGGGCCCCGTGGGTGAGATTCATCAGCGTGGTGTCGAAGCTGCCGGGGCCGCCCACCATGTCAGGATTGCTGATCATGGCTCGGACAATGCGCTCCATATCGAGGTTGTTGCCCGAGGAGAGCATGGCAAATAGGGAGGCCATCTGACTAAGCTGCATGAAGTAGGTGGGAGCCCCGCAGTCGTCGTGGGCGCAGATAAACTCGTCAGAGGGCATGCCCAGCAGCTCTGAAACGCGGGTCAAAATCAGCTTTTGTACCGGGTGGCTGCGATCGAGATAGGTCGCTAGGGGCCAGTTGCGCTGCTGACAGACGGCCAGCATACCGGCGTGCTTGCCTGAGCAGTTGTGCTCAAGGGGGCTTTTTTTGCCTACCGGAGTAGGACAGCGTAGGGCCGTAGGGTCGAGATCGGCCTGCCAGAGAATGTGAAAAGCCTGACGCGCCTGCTCGATAGTGCCCTGGTGAGAGCCGCACATGATGGCCAGGTCGCGATCGTCAAGGCTATAGCGCTCTAGCGCTCCGGCTGCAGTCACTGCCAGGGCCTGGAAAGGTTTAAAGGCAGAGCGAATAAAAGTACCTAGCTCACCGTTGCCCGCTACCGACAAGGTGCGCCCCCGGTTGTCGCATACCGCCACGTGGGCCAGATGGGTAGCCTCTACAATGCCCTCCCGCAGCAGCTGAATTTCTAGCTCTTTGGTTTGATGGCGGTTAACCCGACTGCTGGTCATAGGGAACGCTCTGCGGTGATGTACAAAGGTGATGTAGCGGCGATGACAACTATACCAGGGGCCAGGCAATCAGCCCCAGGGCGAGCAGCAGGGCCATGACCCCCAGAGTGCGGCGAATGCGCTGAAGTACGGGCTGCACCTCATAGTCGACGATCAAGCGATCGCGGTTTGAGACCTCCTCCGGTTTGACCCAGAGCTGACCGTCGTACCAGCCCGACTCTTCGTAGGGTACGGTGGTTTGCCGCAGGCGTCCGCCTACGTGGGCCCACCCTACGTAGAGCTGAATGAGGGCCAGCACAGGCAGTACCAGAGCCCCCAAGGCTCCACTGAGGCTAAAGGAAATGGGATGCTTGGCTGGGGCAAAGCTGGCGGCGGCCATGGGCCCCGCCACAATCCAACCTACAACCCAAAGAATAACAACAGGTTTGAGATAGCCTGCCAGATCTCGGCTGCCCCAGCCGTAAAACCAAGACTCGCGCACGTCCTGATATTCGTTGATGGGCTGTTGCTCAGCCGGTACTGGACATCGTTGAGTCATGGCCACCGACAATACGCAAATCTAGCTATAGCCTAAACGAATTGCCTACCAATAGGAATCGATGAGCGGGAATTTATGTTTCAACTGACAATAGCCGCGAGGGTTAAGCGGTAAATCCCAGCCCAGTTCGACTTTAAAACTGAGCAGGGCTAAAGTGCTGGCCCGAGGGTTGGTAGAGAATTTGATTGGCATGACCCCAAAATGCCTCTAGATCATAGTAATCTCGAGCCTCGGGCATAAAGATATGGGTGATGACTTCGCCGTAGTCCATGACGATCCAGCTGCCCTCGCCCTGACCTTCGACCCGCAAGGGGCGGCGATTGTGGTCGCTTTCAAGCGTGGCCTCAATAGAGCGGGTAATGGCGCGCACTTGCACGGCTGAAAAGCCGGTGGCCACCACAAAATAATCAGCTAAGTACGACACATCTCCCACCTGGAGAATTGTGATGTTGCCTGCTTTACGCTCATCGGCGGCGGCCGCAATGGCGTAAGCCAGTTCAAGGGCATCGTCCTCAGCTTGATTCGGCGCAGGGGTATCGGTAGCAGCAGGCGGGCGGTGGGAAGACTGGGTCATACGCAAAGACGTAATGGGACAATTACGGTGGCTGTGGTTCAGATTGACTGCGCCGATACACCGTAGTTTCTATTGTAGAGGATGACTCTGAGGGGCCGCAGACTGGCTCTCTCCACGGTCATAATCTGTTATGGAAAGTCCTGGCCCTGCCCGAGGTGGGGCAAAGTCTGAGATCCCAAACGGGGTGCAGCGTATATCATTGATCGTCAATATTTAGCGGCTGAAAAGTGGCTGCAAAGGCGGGGTAGCGGTTGGTTTCTGCCCCTCAGGCGTGGATACTCTACGGCTCGTCTTTGAACTCTACAGGGGAAGATACACCATGCCTCAACTTACGCAAGGGCTCATCGTTGCTGCTTTAATCGGCCTGCTGCTGGCGATCATCGTGGGGTATTACCTGCGCCAGAGCCAGGTGAATGAGTTGACCGAGGCCTTGCAGCAGAGCCAAAAGCGCCAAGAGGACCTAGAAAAAGCGCACGAGCAACGGCTGCGCACCGCCACTCAACAGCTGCAAAAAGATTACGAAGCTCATCTCGCCGAGAAAATGGAGCAGTATGAGGATCGGCTTGAGGAGCGGCGCGGTCAGCTAGAGTCTGAGTACCGCACTCGCGAAAGCGTGATGGGCAGTGCCCCCGTTGATGCCGATAGCACTACCGAACAGCGCATTCGCAAACAGTACGAGACCCGCCTCAAAGAAGCAGCCACCAAAATTCAGCAGGCCTACGAGCAGCATTTGCAAGACAAGCTGGTGGAGGCGCGATCGCAGGCACAGCAAGACTCCGATCAGCGGCTAGCAGAGGCGATCGCCCACTACCAAGACCAAGAGCAGACTCGCCAGCCCCAGGCCCCTAGCGCTCTTGCCCTGGGCGCCCTGGTGCCAGAGCCGACAGCCGTAGCGAGTGCGGATCTCCCCGATGTCGCTGAGATCGAAGCCCGGTTTCAGGCCGAGTATAACCAGCGTCTGGCCGAATACCAAGCCGAGATGGACCAGCGCCTTGCCCAAATGGAACAAGACTACGAGGCTCGGTTACAAATGGCCCAGGCTGGCGGCTCGGTGCCCGCTGCGATCGAACCCTCCACCGCAGAGCTAGAACTCAATCTGCGGCGAGAGCTAGAGGAAATCCTCAGAGCTGAATACGAGCAAAAGCTGGCCGAGAAGATCGAGCACTACCAGGATGAGCTGACCCAGCGTACCCAAGAGCTTGAGCAGGCCTACGAAGCCCGTCTACAGCTGCAAGTCCCGTCTTTCCCGGAACCATCTGTCTCTGTGGCTGATGAGCCAGCAGTTGATTTAGACATGGCCATGCTTGAAGAAGCTATGCCGCCGGAAGCTGCGATCGCCGACGAAGCTGCTCTGATAGCAGACAGCGAAATCAGCCTAGATATGAATGAATTCTCCTCAGCAGTGCCCTCACCGGCAGTAAATGAGGAAGACTCAAACCTGGCTGCAATGCTAGAGAGTGAGGCAGACAGTGGTCAAGTTGATGATTGGGGCTTAGATGCTGACATCGACAGCAACGATCTCAACGTAGATGCATTCAACACGTCAGAGCCAGACACCATCTCTGATCTATCTGAGCTGAATTTTGACGACGCTGATGAATTTCCCTCAGAACCGACCTCGCCAGGGTCAGCAGCAGGCGAATTTGGCTTAGCTAGCCTTGTAGAGAGTGAAACAGACAGCGGCCAAATTGATGACTTTGGCCTAGAGCCTGGCGTTGACACTAATAGTCTTGATCTCGGTGCCCTCCTCAACGAACCTGTCTCACAACCCAGTTCTGAATTTGTCGTAGATGAGTTTGCTCTCGAGTCAGCAACAGCGTCGGATGAAAGCGATTTCGGCCTGGCTGGCCTGCTCGAAGATGAAACCTATAGTGGTCAATCCGATGATCTGGAGCTAGACGCTGACTTTAGCGCCGACAATCTCGATCTCAATGCCCTACTCAACGAACCTACCTCAGAACCCAGCTCCGAGTTTGCTGTGGATGAGGTTGCTTTTGAGGCAGCATCGGCATCGGATGAAAGCGATTTTGGCTCGGCTGGCCTGCTCGAAGACGAAATATATAGTGGTCAAGCCAATGATCCGGATCTAGACGCCGACTTTAACGCCGACAATCTCGATCTCAATGCCTTACTTAACGAGCCTGACTCAGAACCCAGCTCCGAGTTTGCTGTGGATGAGTTCACTTTTGAGGCAGCACCGGCATCGGATGAAAGCGATTTCGGTCTGGCTGGCCCGCTTGAAGATGACACATACAGTGGTCAAGCCGATAATCTGGGTCTAGACACCGACTTTAACGCCGACAGTCTTGATCTCAATGCCCTACTCAATGAACCTGTCTCAGAACCCAGTTCCGAGTTTGCTCTGGATGATTTTTCCCCTGAGCCGGCTTCATCTGGGTTAGATGAAGGGGACTTTGGCTTAGGTGCCTTATTAGAGGGTGAAGCAGACAGCGGTCAAGAGGATGAGTTCAGCCTGGATGCCGACTTTAACGCTGACAGTCTTGATCTCGACGCCCTACTCAATCCGCCTGCGCCAAAACCCACCTCTGATGACCTGTTAGACGATCTCGACGACCTTAGCAATTTAAGCTAATCGTCGCTCTATAACCGTCCGACATTCAGCCGTAAAAATCTTGGCTTTGGCCCAGATGGGCTCTAAAGCACATTCGGAGTATAGGGCTCAAATTCCTCACAGCTACCCTTTTTGACCGTAATCACTGTCTTGACCCCGCCGCGACGGGTGTAATCGCCAATTACCCGCAACCCCTGGGGCTGGAGCTCGTTCCACAGGCGATCGGCAATCTGGTTGGCCACGTTTTCATGGCTGATGCGCTGATCGCGAAAGCTGTTGATGTAGAGCTTAAACGCCTTGAGCTCCACCACCCAAGGCCCTGGGCAATAGTCCACCACAATGGTGCCAAAGTCTGGGTAGCCCGATCGCGGGCACAGCGCCGTAAATTCTGGGTGCTCTAGGTGAATGGTATAGACATTCTCCGAAGGATTTGGCCATTTCTCCAGCGGGTCTACGCTGGTTTGGAGAATAGCGCGATCGCCGTATTGAGAGGCTGAAGCTGAAGCAATAGTCATGGGCAGCAGGAAATGGGGTAGACAGGATCAGTTCAGGCTGATTACAGAGCGGGTGAGACCAGCTTTACCAACGCTTAGCATTCCCAAAAAATGCGGCTGCGGCGTAGACTGCCTCCTTGGGTAATGTAGCCTTTTTCAATGTTTCTTAACTAAAGTGGCGGCGATCGATCACCCTTAGATGGCTCGGCTGCGGCAAAAGTTCCCGGCCGGAGCCTTGACCAAAAGTTATTCCAATCGCTTAATCAAAACTTTATACTTCTTCCTTAACACCTTTGGCTGTGCCCCAAACCCTGTGATAAGTTCACCAAGCGTTGGGAGTAGTTTTTGTAGCACATTTGTAACATTAGCTTCCCAAGCGCATTGGAAGACGCTTTTTCAGGAGAGACATTATGACGATTTACCGTAAGCTTGCCCTCGCTGCCGGTAGCCTCACCCTCGCTGGCCTGGCCCTAGGTCTGCCTGTCCAGGCCGAAGACCCTAAGGCCGAAGTCGTAACCGAAGGCACTGAAACCGTTGCCCCCGAGACCGAAGCCGCCACCCCCACGGTTGACGTTGAAGCAATCGAAGCTGAACTCGATGCTGAGCGCGAAGCGGGGATCGAAGCCGCAACCCCTGATGGTGCTCCCACGGTCGATGTTGAGGCGATCGAGGCTGAACTTGATGCCGAGCGTGAGGCTGCGATCGAAGCTGCGACCCCTGACATCCTGACTGAAGAAACTGACCCCGAAACGGCGACTGAAGAGACCACCGTTGACGAAGCTGATTCTGAAACGGTGACCGAAGAAACCACCGGTGAAGAGGTTGCCCCTGAAGCGGCTACCGAAGAGACCACCGACACCGTTGATGCTGAAGCAGAAGACCCTGCTGACGACGAAGCCTCCACCGATGAGGTTGACTCCGAGGCCGTCGTTGAAGAGGTTGCTCCTGAAGTAACCGTCGACGAGACCCCCGACGCAGTTGACGCCTCTGAAGCCGAAACCACCGACGAAGAAGAGACTGAGGTTACCCCGGGTAGCTAAACGTCTGGGGCTAGAGCTGCTGCTTGACCCACTTGAGGGCTTCTTCGCGGCTGCTCACTAGCCCCTCAGCCTGGGCTAGATGAACGGCCTCTAACAGCTCACCAATTTTAGGACCTGGTTTGAGGGCAAGCCCTTGCACCAGGTCCTTGCCTGTAACTAGGGGCTGGGGATGGGCAACGGGGTCGTTGGGGGTGAGGTATCGCTCCACCAGCGGCAATATCAAGGCCTCGGGCACACCGTAGGCTAGACTCAGCAGGGCAACGCCCCCAAAGCCTGCCCCGGCAGTTCTGAACAACTGATACTGCTGGCCGGGGGGTAGCAGTGTATCGCTCTGGTGCTGATGTAGGTACTGCCAACCCCTGAGAATGCTCAGCACCGCCTGCTGCTCGGCACGGCTGTACTTGAGTTTTGCCAGGGTTGTCTCGGCGCTGGCCAGGTCGGGGGGCAGCAGCTGACTGAGCTTGACCGCCTTGAGCCAGCTGCGGTGCAGGCCGGGGGTAGTCTGTTCTTTGACCCAGCTGTGCAGCAGGTAGGAAAAATTGGGCCAGCGCTTATGGTACTGGGCCGCCAGTTGGTCAATGGTGGCCAGACGGTCTAGATGGGGGCGATCGACCTCAGGTAGCCAGGTTTGCAGCAGGCCGTCCTGCCAGGCCAGACTCAGCAGGGTAGACCCTTCGGGCTGGCTGAGCAGGCAGTCTAGCTCACCGCGCACCCGCTCAGCCGCCATGCGCCCCAGGGCTGAAGCTAGGCCACGAATAGTTTGCTGAGTCGTAGGGTCGAGGCTAAAGCCCAGCTGGGCGGCCTGGCGGTAGGCCCGCAGCAGGCGCAGGGGGTCGTCTTTAAGGTTTTCGGCGGCGACCATGCAGAGGGTTTTGCGCGCCAGATCGGCGCAACCGTCGAGGGGGTCGAGCAGGGTCTCGCTGTGGGGACTGTAGGCGATCGCGTTGATCGTAAAGTCGCGCCGGTGTAGGTCGGAGTAAATCGTCGGCCCCACCTGCTGGGCAAAGTCAACGGTGGCGCTAGGAAACACCACCCGGGCAATCTGGTGCTCGGTGTCGAGCACCACAAAGCCCGCGCTGTAGTGCTGGGCGATGGATTGTGCGGTGGCGATCGCCCGCTCAGGCAGCACAAAATCGAGGTCTAGATAGTCGGCCTGGCGATGCAGCAGGGCATCTCTGACACTTCCCCCCACCAAGTAGGCTTGCTGTGGCAGTAGCGACACGCTGAAGGGCCAGGTTTTTGGCGAAAGCGCCGATTTCTCAGTAGCCACTGCGAGGGAGAAGGGTGATAGCGTTGGATTCAATGAACCCTCATTTCTTTCATTACAACAGGGTTTTTTAGTCTTGACACCCTGGCCCCGCAGAGAACAGCTGAAAACCCAGCTTGGGTTTTCATTTTGCAACATCTGAGCTGGGCCGCCGGGACATTCAAAAAACTTGAGTTAGACTACCAGAAAACGCATCCCCATTACGGTAAAAGCCCTTTACTGCCTTGAGAATGACGGCCATTTAGCTGAGGGCTGGCTAGACTGGAGATGTCAGCTTTGACCTTGCTGTGTTCCTGCTGGGGGCGTGCTATGTGCATTTGTGTAAACTGTCACTACGTCGATCGCTGCACCACCTATCACGCGGTGGAAGAGCTGCACAAACAACCTCATTTGACCGATTCCCCCAGCTTCGAGGCAGTGAATCCTACGGTCAACGCCAACATTCGTATGCTCGATGACGGGGTTGAACAGGAGTTTGACGTAGTCGGCTGCGACAGCTTTGTTGCAGAACAGGGTAAGTGGGCCAAGCTGCGCCCGGGTGAGTTGGTGCCGACCTAGGGGGTGGATGAGTAGTTGGGTGGATGGGTAGGCGGGTTAGTCTCCCCGCGTCACCCTACGGTAGGGTGGGCAGTGCCCACCAGCATGAAATTTCTGACATCGCAGATTGCTGGATAGTGAATCGAGCCATCCTTTGACCACTCTTTGCGTCAACCCTGCTTGTCCACAGCCTGAGAATGGGGATAGGGCTAGGGTCTGCACAGCCTGCGGTCAGTCGTTGCGGATAGCCGATCGCTATCGCTGTCAGCAGGTCCTTGGCCAAGGCGGGTTTGGGCGCACGTACCTGGCGGTGGATGAGAGCAGCGATCCGCCAGCCGTTTGTGTGGTCAAGCAGATGACCTTGGCAGTGGGCAGCGATCGCGGAGAAAGGCGCGATCGCTTTCACCGGGAGGCCGATCGCCTGGCTACCCTGGGTCAGCACCCTCAAATTCCTGCTCTGCTAGATGTGATTGACAACGCCCAAGGTCAGTTTTTGGTGCAGGAATACATCCCTGGCCCCAACCTCGACCAGCTGATTCAACGGTCCTCCAACCTGAGTGGTGAAACCCTAGCGCAGCGAGTGCTCTACGAGCTGCTGCCGGTGCTGGCCTACATCCACGACCACAGCGTTATTCATCGCGACATCAAGCCCGCGAATATCATTGTGCCTCCGTCGCCGCAACCTTTGGCACTGGTGGATTTTGGGTCGGCGAAGGCGATCGCTGATCCCGAGCAGCTCAAACGCACCGCTACGGTAATCGGCAGTGCAGGGTATTCCGCTCCTGAGCAGGCCTTAGGTAAGGCGGTCTACGCTAGCGACATTTTCAGTCTGGGGGTGACCTGCCTGCACCTGCTTACTGGGCTGCACCCTTTCGATCTGTATTCTGTCAGTGATGATGCCTGGGTATGGCGGCCCTACGTGACAGCGCCCACCAGCCCTGCTCTGGGGCGTGTGTTGGAGCGTATGGTTAACCGCCGCCTGCAAGAGCGCTACAGCAATGCTCAGGAGGTGCTGGCCGACCTGCGCTGGGGCGGTCTGGCTCTGGGTGCCAAAGCATCAAAGTTGCCCCAAGTTTTAACCAAGTCGCTGAATGCCCTCCCGGTCTGGGAGCAGCGGTTTGCCCTCAGCCTGCCGGGGATTGTGGCCAATGGCCTGGCGATGAGTCCGAACGGGAGGGCGATCGCTGCTGCCTGCTCCGATGGCTCTGTGCGCTTGTGGGACTGCACCAACGGAGAGTTGATTCACACCTTTCGGCGATCGCTGGGCCTGCTAGGCGTGGGCCATCGTGGTGCCGTTAACGCGGTGGCGTTTACCTACGCTGGAGATGCGATCGTCAGTGGTGGCGAAGACAGTCAGCTGATCCGGTGGAATTTAGACGATTACACTGGCCAGAAATTGCCGGTGTCAAGCTGGCAAATTTCTTCACTGCTGATTGCCCCGCCGGGCGATACCCTGGCGGTGGGCAGCGGTGACGGGCGCATTCACCTGTGGGCGCTCGATAGGGGAGATGGGCCAAAGATGCTGGTGCACCACCAAGACCAGGTGACGGCGCTGGCGGTGGATGTTGTGGGGAATCTGCTGGTGAGTGGGGGGCGCGATCGCACCCTGCGCCTCTGGTCATTGCCCTCGGGGCGACTGACTCGCACTCTCACGGCCCCCAAGGCTCCGATCACAGCCCTCGCCTGCCATCCTCAAGATGGCAGCATTATCAGCGGCGATCGCGAAGGCCACGTTCAGGTCTGGAGCGGCGAGAATCCTGACCAGGGACTGGTGATCCACAAGGCTCCTAGCCCAATCACGGCCTTGGCGATTAGCCCTAATGGGCACTGGCTGGCAATCGGGGCAGACGATGGTCACTTGACCCTGGACAACCTGCAAGGGCTAGGCCAAACTACTCAGCTGCGCCACGCTTGGGGCGTACGGGCGATCGCCTTTACCCCCGACAGCCGCATGTTGGTCAGTACCAGCGCCGATCAAACCATTCGCTTTTGGTGTTTTGAGGCCGCCTAGTAGGGGCGATCGGGTGCGTCTTGGGATTTGGGACAGCCAAACTTGTTGGGATACCGAGCGGAGGCTACTGTCGTGCCGAGGGGGTCTCAGAAAACTGACGCACGGTAGCGCTGAACCCTGAGGCCTTAAACTGCTTAAGCTTGAGCGGCTCGGGCTGGCTGGCGGCTACGGAAATCCGCAGTTCAAAGGGGCTCTCGCCGGGGGGAACTTCTGGAATGCCGCCCAATCGCCCTCGGTTCTGCATGACGGGATTGTCGTCGGCGTCAAAAATGCGGCCAAAAATGTCGGCGTCGATTACTGACTTGCCGGTGCGGTTAATCGCTTTGCCGGTAATTAAAAAACACTTCGCTTTCTGAATTGAGCCGGCGGCCACCATGCCCTCAGCGTAGTCGGGGGGGCAGGGGGCGTAGCTGAGATCGCTGATTTCAACGGGAGTCAAGGCTTGGGCCGTTAGACCGGCTCCGCTAATAAGCCAAAGGCCCGCGATTAAAAGAGCGGTGAAGATCCCACGTAGTGCCATAGGTCGCCTGCTGGTAAGCAAAATCAAGCCCCTATCAGCTTATCGCGATTTGCCCTAGCAGGAGGGCAAGGGTTCGTCCCAGCGCTGATTGAGGAGGTAACCCTAGCCTAGGGCAGCCGCTCCGCAACATAGGCTTTGGCGTCGCCCAGGCTGCAGCCGTTGACCTCTCTAACCCGTTTAACGGCATCGATCAGCCGGCCCTGGCCCAGCAGGTCACGCACCTGGCAATCGAGGTCGGTGGCTGGGGCGCCGGCGGGCGGGTTTTGGAAGGAGGGGAAACTAGCCCCATTTTGCGGCGATCGCCCCTGCAAGCCAGCAGGAGCTTTTTGACTCGTCGCTGGGCGAGGGCGCTGGAGCCGTCGAGTCAGCCAGAACGACAGGCCAAAGGCCAGCAGACCCGCCACAACAAAAACAACAACGACCATGGCCATGCCCAACAAAGTGCCTCTACTCTAGCCGCTGCATGGGCCAACCTCCCTCTCCTGCCCGGCAAAAAATCCTTCCAACCCCCGCCCCAGCGTGTATCCTTTAGCAGATCGTTTACTGACCTCTGGGTACCGCCATGAATCAGTTTCCTAAGCCGTCTCTGGCCATGCTAGCGCTGCTCAGCGCCCTGGCTGCGCTGCCGATCAATGCGCTCAGGTCTGAGCCTCGGCTGCTGGCTCAGGTAACTGAGAAACCCACACCAACCTTTACCCTGCAACCGAGCGTCCCCGCCGGCACCACCCTCTCGATCGAGGGGTCACCGTCGATGGTGGAGATCAATGAGAGCCTGGGCGAAGGCTTTGAGGCCCGCTACCCCGATACCGATGTGGTGGCGTCGACCAGTGGTGACGATCAGACGCTCCAGGCACTACAGGGGGGCGACGTGGATCTGGCGGCTCTGGGGCGATCGCTCAGTGACGCCGAGGAAGATCCCAGTCTTACTTCAATTCCGGTGGCGCGGGAAAAAATTGCCATCATCGTGGGGCGCGACAACCCGTTTCGGGGCGATTTGACCTTTGAGAACTTTGCCGCCATTTTTCGCGGCGAAATCACCAACTGGTCGCAGTTGGGTGGCCCCAACGTGCCGCTGCGGTTTGTCGATCGCCCAGTTGAAAGCTCCACCCGTTTGGCCCTGGCTGACTATGAAATCTTTCAGACACAGCCCTTTGAGACCGGCGACAACGCTGTGCAGGTAGAGGAGGACGACACCGCTGCGGTGGTGCGCGAGCTGGGCAACGACGGCATTAGCTATGCGATCGCCTCCGAAGTGCTAGGGCAAGATGCCGTGCGCCCGCTGAGCCTGGATAGCACCCTGCCCGACGACCCCCGCTACCCCTACTCTCAACCCCGCAACTACATCTATCAGGGGCAGCCGAGCCTGCCCGTAGAGGCATTTTTGGGCTTTGCCACCAGTGACGAAGGCCAGGCCGCTGTGGCCGAGGCGCAGCAAACCGCCCGCGCAAATGTCACCGTGGGGGCCAGCAAACTGCCCGGCGGTGTGGCCTTGGCCCCCGATGGCCAGTTTATGGTGCGTGGCACCGAAGACGGTCAGCTGCAATGGCTGGATGCTGACGGCAATCTGACGAAAACAGTGGTAGCCGATGCCCATCAAGGGGCCGTATCTACTGTGGTGATTAGCCCCGATGGCCAAGCCATTATTTCTAGCGGAGCCGATGGCACCCTGCGCCGGTGGGATCGCAGCGGCAACCCGATCGGTGAGCCGATCGAAGGGCAAGGCGGCCCAATTTTGGCCCTGGCCGTCAGCCCTGACGGCCAAACCTTGGCCAGTGGCAGCGCCGACGGCACCGTAGAGCGCTGGTCAGTGGCTGATGGCACCCGTGTGGGTGAGCCAATTGCCGCCCCTGGTGGGCCAGTGCAGGCTCTCCACTATGCAGTGGGTGGTCAAACGCTGATCACGGGCAGCCGCGACGGTAACTTAGGCGTTTGGAATGCGGATGGTACTGCTGCGGGTCAAAGTGCCAACGCCCACCCCGAGGGCGTGACCACCATTACCAGCAGCCCCGATGGCCAGGTTTTAACTACCACGGGCGGCGACGGCAGCCTGCGCAACTGGGATCGCTCCACGCTCCAGCCCAGGGGAAATACCATTCAAGCCCATGGCGACAGGGTTAGCGCTGTGGCCTACAGCCCCGACGGCCGCACTCTAGCTACCGCCGGGGCCGACAGCACCCTCCAGCTGTGGTCGGCGGATGGCAGTAAGCAGTTGGCGGAACCGGTGCAGCTCAATGAGCCTGCGGCTTCCCTGGGGTATACCCCCGAGGGACTGCTGGTGGTGGGAGGGAGCGATCGCCAGGTTGAGCTACGCAACGATCAGGGCGAGCTGGTATCTAACAGTGAATCTGGGGCCGGTTCGGGAGACTCCAACGGCCCGCTCACTGGTTTGAGTGATTTCTGGCAGCACCTACGAAACTTGCCTCCCAGCGCTTGGTGGATGCTAGCCGCGATTCCTGCTCTGCTGCTGCTGTTTGGCATTGCGGGGTCGCTATTTAGCAAAGACGACGACGATGAGGATGAGCTAGAGGCCGATGGCGATCGCGGCACGGCGGTAGGTCTCATCCCTGGTCCAGATATCAATTTTTCTAAGGTAAGTAGCCAGCCCCCAGCGGACAGACCAGTGCTTCCCCCAGACCTGCCCGAGGTAGGCGCTTTGCCCCCCGAGGCCGAACTCGTGCCCAGCGGTGAATACCCAGGGGCGCTGCCGCCCGACAAACTAGAGCAGGCTCGCACCGACCTAGCTGAGGGCCGCCGCCTGATGCGAGAGGGACGCTACGATAACGCTCTGATCTACTTCAACCAGGCGGTGGAAGCTACCGAAGTGGAGCGCCGCAAGACCGACGCTACCGAGCCAGCAGCCGGAGGCATCAACGCCATTGCTGCCCAAGCTCAGGCCGAGCGGGGGAATGCCCTAGCGCTTTTGGGGCAGGCTAACGACGCCATGGATAGCTTTAATGCCGCGCTGCGCCTCGACGCTAGCGTTGTCGACGCCTGGATTGGCAAAGGCCGTTTGCTCAACACCATGGCCCGCTATGAAGAATCTCTCTTCTGCTTTGACACCGCTCTAGAACTCGACCCCACATCCGCAGCGGCTCTTTCAGGCAAGGGGCAAGCGCTCATAGCGATGGGTCGCCAGAGTGAGGGACAAGCCTGCCTGGATCGTGCCGCTGCCATGAGTAACGGCGATTCTACCTGGGAGCTACCCGGGGTAGACGTTGCCCCGCCTGACGCCGGGGTATCGATCGCAGGGGCTTCAGAGATTGGCAGCACCTCTGGCTCTGGAACGGTAGTGCCTGAGTATGCGCCCCCAGTGGACTATGGCTACGACCCCGATGTGCCCATGGAGCTCCAGCAGATGGTGCAGGGGCTGCCCTCCGCCGACGTGGAAATGGTTGGCACCTCCAGCCTCAGCTTTGATGTGCCCCCAGACCTAGCGGCAGAGGCGGCTGAGTTGCCCGATCGCGCCGAAGATGCCAGTGCGGTCGCCCCTGGCTCGCTACCGACTGCCCCCATCTCTGTCCCCGATGGCGATATCCCAGCATCAAGTTCCCCCGAAATTATGGTGTCAGAGCCGGTGCCCAGCACTCTGGAAGAAGAACTGCTCAGCCAAGTGCGTCTAGGGAATGCCGCTCCCGTTGAGGCCAATCCCACGGCGCTGCCGATGGATAACAACGGTACTGCCGCTGCTGCAACAATGCCACCCCTACGACCCGCCCCCATGCCGGTGCCGCCGCCGGTGGTCTTGGAGCCGGGCGACTATGTGCCACCCCCAACGGAGGTGTCGGGAAGCGAGGATCTGTCGGGATTGGAGGGACTGCCGCCCGAGGTCGTGGCAGCTCTAGCCAGCATTCCGCCCAGCTCGCCCGACAGCTTTGGGGTGGTGCCCACTAGCCCTGAGCCGTTACTAGAAGAGGTTGACGATACCGCTGCCGCCAGCTGGATTCGTCTATCCATTGACCAGGATGGGGGGCGGTTTTATGCGGTGTGGCAGATCGATGAGGGCGATCGCGCCCAGATCAAAGCCGACGGCGGTGAAACCATGACCCTGCGCCTCTACGATGTCACCGGTCGGGCCACCCAAGCGCCGCTGCCCCCAGCGGTGGTGGAGCAGCGCTGCCGTGACGACTTTGCCCAAGACTGGTACTTGCCGATTCCCCAGTGGGATCGCATCTATGTCGTAGAAGTGGGTTACCTAAGTGCGGCTGGCGACTGGCTGGCGATCGCGCAATCGATCGAGGTAGCGGCGATTTCTGCCGCCTGAGCAAAACCGGTTGACGGGTTAGCAGGTTCGAATCTGTCAACCCGCCAACCAAACTTTTCGCTGCACCAGCTTTAATTAAAAAAACCCGAGGCGGAGCCCCGGGCACAAGTCAGGAGTGACTTGGAGATCCAGATAGTGACGACTTCAGGAAAGTCTGTTGGACAGCACCATCAGGTGGTTCACACCTTGAGCACCCACCGCTCGCGGGTGGCGGTGCTGACAAAGGGGGCGGGCACAAAGGGAATCTCAATCCCCAGCGAAATGAAGGCGGCCCGAATGGTGGTGGCGTGAGCTGCTTCAGCGGCGGCGATGGTAGCCCCGGCGGTAATTAGCGCGGGGGGTTTTAGCCGGGCGACCTCGCCAGTGTAGGCAATGGCGGCATCGGTTTCGAGGGCCAGGGCCAGCTTGGCAATGTTGACATCAGAGTCGAGGCCGCCGTCGCCCCGCTCCAGGTAGGCCGACAGGTCGTAGCTGTCTTCGGCCATGACGGGGGTGCCGCCCAGGTCGCTCACGACTTGCATGAGCAGGTCGCGGTGGGCCATGTGATCGGCCTGGTTCGCCAGAGCGATCGTCAGCACGGCTTTGCCCACAGCGGTGTCGCTAAGACCCCCAGCAGCGGCCCCATAGGCCCAAATGGCCTGATGCTCGTAGAAGAGCGCCCCATTAAGAATTGCAGCGTCGTTGGCGGCCGCTCTGCCGCGGATTCCCCCCATGATGCGGTTCTGCGCGCTAAGGCTCTCAGCTTGGGCTGCACTCTTGGTTAGGGCAGAGAAGCCTAGGGTGCCAACTAGACCTGCGATCGTGCCACCCACCATCACCCGACGGCGAGAAACCCCTGCTTTGGGGGAAGCTAGCTCGTCAGGCATGAAATCGTGATTCATTGCAGTGTCCTTTGCGCTAATGTCGTGGGCAAGCGTAATTGCTCTCAGCCCGTCACAATACGACTAGCTTTGGTCTATGGATGTCAGGCGATCTCAGTTAACGTTTGAGTTCAGCACATCCACTGCGTTCTATATCTATATCTGTATCTATTTCTCCCCCGGCCATCCATAACGGTGGTCTGAGTCGTATTCCTGATGTGTAGTTAATGCCCCCATTGCCGCCCCCCGACCCCCAGATGTCTTCTCCAGTTAGCGATCGCGACCTGGTTACCCGTCTGTGGGCCGGTGATACCACTGCCCTCGCTACCCTCTACGATCGCTATTCGTCGATGGTCTATACCCTGGCCCTCAAAATGCTGTCTAACCCCGCCGAAGCCGAAGACCTCACCCAGGAGGTCTTCGTCAATTTTTGGCAGCGGCGACAGTACGACGCCGAGCGGGGCAGTGTGGGCAGCTACTTGGTGACCAACACCCGCTCCCGTGCCCTCGATCGCCTGCGGATCAGCAGCGGGCGGGCGGTGATTTTGCAGCGGTTTCAGCGCATTAGTGAAGCCTCAGCGCGATCGCCCAACCCGGTTGACTACGCTGCCCAGCACGAGCAAAACCAGCACCTGCGCGCCGCCCTCGACCAACTCCCCACCACCGAGCGTGAAGTGCTAGAAATCGCCTACTTTCAAGGGCTCACCCAAGCCGAAATCTCAGCCCAGCTCGGCATTCCCCTAGGCACCGTCAAATCTCGCTGTCGCCAAGGCCTCCTACGCCTGCGCACCCTCCTCCAACACCAGAAAGACTAGATTCCCGCCTCCTACCCATCCACTCTCCCACCCCTCACCCTCCCGCCCACTGATGACCTCACCTCCCCTTCCTGATAATTGGCGCTCGCTGCTGGCGGGGTATGTGCTCGACGACCTCACTGCTGAAGAAGCCGCCCAAGTCGAGCAGTGGCTCGAGCAATATCCCGAAGTGGCGACTGAGCTTGCAGCGCTGCAAGCCACCTGGGGCAGCCTTGCCCTCGGGCCAACGCTAGTCGCGCCGCCGCCTGACCTGCGCGATCGCACCCTGGCTGCCGCCCTGTCCGCTGCTGTACCCGTCGCCGTGCCCGCTGCCGCTGGGCCTGAGCCGGCCATTGCCGGAGAGATCCTTGTTCCGAGTCAGTTTCCCAACGCTGCGCCCGCCCCCCGCCGATTTCTCTGGGGGCAACTGGGGCTGGCCCTGGGTTGGGCCGCCACCGCCCTGGCCCTGGCGTTTGCGCTGCAAGAAAACCATCGCCTGCGCCTGGCCCTGCGCCAAACCGAGACCGTGGTGGCCAGCTTTAGCCAGCCCGCCAACCGCCTTTACACCCTGGCGGGCACTGAGGCCGAACCCCAGGCCAACGCCCGCCTGGTGGTCAACCCGGCCGACCAAACCGCGCTAATCGTCACCACCGATCTGCCGCCCCTGGCCGACGACCAGGTGTATCGTCTTTGGGCACTGGCCGACAGCGACCCTGTCTATTGTGGAGAATTTAACCCAGCCACCGCTGAAGACACGAATCAGTGGGCGCTGCCGGATGCTGTCTGTGGCACTGCCCCGGTGCAGATGTTAATCACGACCGAGCGGGCCGCCGACCCACCGGTGCCGGCGGGGGATTTGGTGATGCAGAGTCAGTCGTAGGAGAGTGGATGGGTGAGGGGGTGGATGGGTGAGGGGTGAGGACGATCGCTCCACCCTCTAGGGCGTCCTGGGTCACAATAGAGCAAGCAACGTTTATCTCTTGCACCTATGGCTTCCTTGGCACCGTCGCGATCGCAACCTGCCGCTGCACCGACTGCGGCTCTGTGGGCGGGGGCGATCGCCCAGCCTGCTACAGAATTCGCCGCCACGACTCTCCCCGTGCTGGAGGGACGGCTTCCGGCTGGTTTGCGGGGTGCCCTCTACCGCAACGGTCCGGCTCGTCTAGAGCGCGGCGGCACCCGAGTTAGCCACTGGTTCGACGGCGATGGGGCGGTGTTGCGGGTGAAGTTTGACGGCGATCGCGCCGTGGGCACCTACCGTTACGTGCGCTCCGCTGGGTTTGTGGAGGAAGAAGCCGCCGACCAAGGCCTCTATCGGGGTTACGGTACCCTGCCCCCTGGCCCGTTTTGGCGGCACTGGCAGACCCAGGTAAAAAATGCCGCCAATACCTCGGTGCTGGCCTTGCCCGATCGCCTGCTAGCGCTGTGGGAAGGGGGCTTACCCCATCGGCTGGATTTAGAAACTCTGGAGACCCTTGGCCTAGACGATCTGGGGGGCCTCAAGGCCAGCGACACCTTTACGGCCCACCCTAAGCGCCACCCCCGCACGGGCCAGATTTTTAGCTTTGGCACCATTCCGGGGGGCAATGCCACACTGCAAATCTACCGCTGTAGCGCCGCCGGGGTTGTAGAGCAAACTGGCACCATTCCCCTCTCGGGGATTCCGCTGATTCACGACTTTGTGCTGGCCGATCGCTACCTGGTGTTTTGCGTGTCGCCCGTGCGCCTTAGCCCTTTGCCCGCGCTGTTTGGCTTCAGCAGCTTTAGCGATGCTTTGCAGTGGCAGCCCCAGCAGGGCACCCAGATCATCGTGGTGGATGCCGACAGCCTGGAGGCGATCGCCCTCAATGACGCAGACCCCTGGTATCAGTGGCACTTTGGCCACAGCTATTTGGATTTTGATGGCTCGATCGTGTTTGATGTGGCTCGCTACAACGACTTTGCTAGCAACCAGTTCTTTAAAGAAGTGTCCTCTGGAACGGCCAGCACCGTCTCTGACTCTCAGCTCTGGCAGTACCGCATTGACCCCAAAACCGCAAGAATTCTCGACCAGCAATGCCTGGTCGATCGCCAATGCGAGTTTCCGATCGCGTTTGGCCACGACGAGACGGCGGCTACCTATTTGAATGTGCATCGCACGGTGTCCACTCCGGTGAATGAGCTGTTTGGGGCGATCGCCCGCCTTGACCCTAAAGCTGGTCTCACTGTTGCCGATGCTGGGGAGGGCCGCTACCCCTCGGAACCGATCGTCGTTGCGAACCCGGTCAACCCCCAGCAGCCCTGGGTGCTAACTGTGGTCTATGACGGCAACCAGCACCGCAGCGAACTGTGGGTTTATGAAGGGAATGAGCTTGAGAAGGGGCCGATCTGTCGGCTAGGGCTGCCGGAGGTGGTGCCCCACAGTTTTCACGGCACTTGGATGAGTGAGTAAATATAGTGCTGGCTAGTTCGTTTAGGAAGTTAGCGATCGTCCATGGCCAGGCCTGGGACAGCGAACGACAAAACGGTGGCAGATAACTCTAGACTCAGTCCTAGCAATCTTTGCCTGTCCGCTGCCGTGATGTATGAGATCACACCAATAACACTCAGTTTCATGAAAGCTTATTTATTGCCTCTCTGCTACCTTCAGCCAATCATTGATGGAATTTATTCCCAATGACAACAGCAAGTCTTGCACCGATATTGCAGATAAGGAGCTAGTTAGGACAGTTTTTTGAAGGCATCGTCGACCGCATCCCAGAGATGGTCAAAGGTCTTTAGCGTTTTACGCAGGTGATGTTTCAAGCGCGCCCAGAACTTTTCAATCT
>JAHHHQ010000006.1 GCA_019359285.1 Nodosilinea sp. WJT8-NPBG4 | reverse complement strand
CGCAAAACGCTCTGCTATTCCAAGTCTGTAGAAATGCTAGCTCACTCTGTTCGATTGCTACTTCACTACCTCAAGTTCGACGATGTCCCAGTTCCTTCAAGATTCATCTCTTAATTCAGCAACGCCTGTTTTAGTAGGAACTTCAAAATGTTGTGGCATTGCTGAATAGTGGTACGAATCTGGGGAAGCATGCGAACGTATGTCCCAAAAGAAGGCCGCATGTTTGATGCATACTCATACTCAGCAACGCCGATTTTGTTATTGTCATTCACCGTAGCTCAGCCACACGATAGAAGCTGAGTTAAAACGTCACAGTTACCACAGGGCACGCACACCTTCATCTTGTTGTTGCTGTTGAACAGCCCCCGGTTGCTGTTGCTGTTGAACGGTCCCCGGCTGCTGCTGTTGTTGAACAGCCCCCGGCTGCCGCTGCTGTTGGACGGTCCCTGGCTGCTGTCGCTGTTGCTGTTGAACGGTTCCCGGTTGCTGCTGCTGTTGTTGAACAGTCCCCGGCTGCTGTTGCTGCTGAACGGTTCCTGGCTGCTGTTGCTGTTGGACAGTCCCCGGTTGCCGCTGCTGTTGAACGGTCCCCGGTTGCTGCTGCTGTTGTTGAACAGTCCCCGGCTGCTGTTGCTGCTGAACGGTTCCTGGCTGCTGCTGCTGTTGAACAGCCCCCGGTTGCCGCTGCTGTTGAACGGTCCCCGGTTGCTGCTGCTGTTGAACAGTCCCTGGCTGCTGCTGTTGAACGGTTCCCGGTTGTTGACCTGCGCCAGTTGTCCTGGACGGTTGCTGCTGGTCTGCGCCAATTGTCCCAGACGGCTGCTGTTGACCTGCGCCAGTTGTCCCAGATGGCTGCTGCTGACCTGCGCCAGTTGTCCCAGATGGCTGTTGCTGACCTGCGCCAGTTGTCCCAGGCGATTGTCCGGCACCGTTGACCTGAGCAACCCCACTGGGTATACCGATCAATGCACCTGTCAATATGGCACCGGCTAGACCAGTCAAGGCGCAAACAAGGCGATTTTGAGCGTTCATAATTACCTCTTGAAAATGATTTAAACTTGGCGCTGTTAAAAGCACTTGCTAAAAGGCTAAAGAGGCTTATTGATAAATCTATCTATCAATAGTTTGGAACTTTTTAACAATATTTTCGTTGAGGAAAAGCGCTCACCCATTGCAAAGCATTTTGCCTGTGCTGTACCTCTTTAGGAAGATACAGCACAGGCAAAATATCGGCTCTATTTAGCCTCGATCAGTGCAGCCAGGATAGGGCGATAATTATGCAGACTGCTGGCCTACTGTTTCACAGTGACTGAGGTGCCAAGCTTGACCTGACTATACAGAGCTTCGAGATCAGATCTGTGCATGTGGATGCATCCGTGAGATGCATTTCTACCCACCGTTGCTGGGTTGCGAGTGCCGTGAAACCCGATCCAATTGTGGCCGTCTGTCCAAAAGCCAATCCACCGCGTACCCAATGGATTGCGGGCATCGCCGCCAGGAATTCGCTCATCAGTGAAGGGACTTATCCAAGTGGGGTTTTCGCGCATCTGCTGCACTTGAAAGGTACCTACAGGCGTTTCCCATCCAGACTGGCCTACCCCAATGGGGTAGCGTTTGGTTATAGTTTCGCCCTGGTAGACCAAGACTTCATGATGCCGCAGGTGAATTTCTACGCGAACATCTTCGGCTTGTGGGGCGATCGCAAGGGTTGAGTTAGCCAGGTTAGCGTCAGCAGGCGGTGCTTGACTGCTCTGAGGAGGTACTAATGCAGTCTGTGGGCCGAGGGAGGCCACCTCGCCCAGGCTAGCATTAACGGACAGCCCTTGAGGGCTCTCAACGGGTGGCACTGTCGCCTGAGGCACCGGGGAAGAAATTTCACCTGTGAGCCCTGGTTTAGGGGTAGAGGTGGATGTATCAGGCATGTAACCAGAACGGGCTTGCTGGACAGCAGGCACGATTGAGGCCACGAATAAGGCAATCCCAGTGAGCTTAATGAAGCGGTTTAGCATGTTGAAATCTATGTGCGATCGCGCAAAAATCACAGGTGAAGAAATATTGCAAGTCTTGCGCGCTGCTGAAACTTGTGGTTTTAGTCAATGCGTTGACGAGCCGAGTAAGTTGACAACCTCAACATTCGCTAACAGCAGGAAGCCATTCACAAAATCGTGAGAATTGCCGCTTACTCAAGGCAGAGATTACCCAAAACTTTAGGTTGAGCTAACACACAACTGATTTCATTTCAGATGTAATGACAAGTCGCTAGTTTTGCGCAAAGTCAACAGCTTCTGGATCCAAATTTCGTCTGATATTAATGCTTTTGGAGTGATCAAAGGGTAGTCTATAGCAAAATGCTGAACAGCCTAGGTTCCAAAATTTTTTATGGATTGAAAAATGCGATCGCTGCTATAAAGCAGATAGCCAGAGGCATTTAGCTGCTAAAAGAGCCAAAAGGAGAAATGTAAGATTCTTTCTTCGGCTCCAAAATATGGTATTGAAGTCACTTTTGACGGCGCAAAGTTATAGCGTAGATGTCTTCGACGCAAAGAGTAAGATTGACTGACTGCTGCGATCGCCTGTGCACATCTGTTCATAGCTCATAGGCGGCATGCTAGTAAATCATTCTTGCTCTTTAATAAAGAACTAGGGGATCCGGCCTTCTGCCCCGATTCTTGCGAGTTTTTGACCATGTTTGGCAGTTCTCAAGGTTTAACTCCGATTATTCTTCTCCAGGAACCTGCTGCTGGCCTAGTGCGTCACCCTAAAATTGGCCAAGTCGGCATCTATAGCCATCGCTGTATTTCTGTGCAGCTGAGCGCTACCCTAAGGGGGGTTAACGGCACCTGCTAGATTGTCGTCTAATAGTTCAAACGTCACTTGCCCATGGCTATGACCGCTTCGTTTCCCAACCTTCCGCCAGAATCTAGACTGCTAGGGGGCCGCTATCGGCTCGTGCAACCCTTGGGCTCGGGGGGATTTGGTCAAACCTTTAGCGCCCAAGACCTGCACCTGCCGGGACATCCGCTGTGCGTGGTGAAGCAGCTCAAGCCCCAGGTGACCACTGCTGAAGAACTGCAAACAGCGCGACGGCTGTTTGATACTGAAGCCCAGACCCTCTACAAGCTAGGGACGCACCCCCAAATTCCGGGACTGCTGGCCCACTTTGAGGAAGGGCAAGAGTTTTACCTGGCCCAGGAGTTGATCGAAGGTCACTCTCTGGTAGAGGAGTTGGGCACCCCCTGGACCGAGGCCCAGGTCGCCGCATTTCTGGGCGAGCTGCTCGGGATTTTGGCCTTTGTGCATTCCCATGGGGTGATCCATCGCGATATTAAGCCCTCAAATTTGATCCGCCGCGCCAGCGATCGCCGCATTGTGCTGATTGACTTTGGTGCGGTAAAGCAGGTGAGTGCCCAAGCCACCGCCCTGCGGGCTGGCCTCAGCCATACCATTTCCATCGGCACCCAGGGGTACATGCCCAGTGAACAGGTGGCCGGGCGACCCCAGTTCAGCAGCGATATCTATGCCGTCGGCATCTTGGGCATTCAGGCCCTAACTGGCTACCCGCCGACTGAGCTGCATCCCGACCCCCGCAGCGGTGAGCTGGCGTGGCAGCACTATGCGCCCCAGGCCAATCCTGCTCTGCTGGATGTGTTGGAGGTGATGGTGCGCTACGACTTTCGCACCCGCTATACCACCGCCGGCGAGGCTCTGGCTGCTCTGAGGAATTTGCCCTCGGCCTTGAGTAGGTATGTGCCAGCGGCGCCGACGCCCCAGGGACAGACTCCTCGCACCACTGTCGCCACGGTAGCGGTAGGGCGGCGGCGAGAACGAACTCAGCTGACAGCAGCCCAGGTGCCAGCGGCCCAAGTGCCAGCAGCTAAGGTGCCGGTGCGGCGGCAAGAGCCGTCGTCAGTCAACTGGTTGCCCTTGGCGGCAGGGGCTTTGGCGGTGTCTATGGTGGCGATCGCCGGTCTGCTCGGCTGGCAGGCGTGGCGCTCAGCCTCTTCTACCCCAGAAGACGAAACCTCGGCGGTGGCTACAGCTCCCTCCGTTGATGCGCCTGCCGAAGCTGAGCCCACAGTCGTTGAACCTGAGCCCGAAGCAGAAGCGCCTGCTGCACCCTCCGATGCTGCTGCTGAATCGGCTGAGGCCGAGCCTGAGGCACCCACTGCCCCAGAGCCAGAGGTGGCCGATGCGCCAGAAGAAGAGGTTGTAGAACCTGAAGAGCCGGCTCCACCACCGCCAGAGGGTGGCGAGTTAACGCCCGAAGCGGCCCAGGCGACGGTAGCAACCCTGTATAGCCATGTCTCGAGTAAATCTTGGGAGGCGGCGCGATCGCAATTTAGCGCCCCTTTAGCGCAGCAGTTTGATCCCGGCTTTTTTGCGCAATTCGATCGCGTTTCGGTTGAGAATCTGCGGGTGACGGGGCAAACCGCAGACAGCATTAATTTTGTGGGCGAGAACACCTATGTTTACCCCGATGGCTCTACCCAACGAGAACAGCGATCGTTCACGGTGCAAATGCAAGATGGGCAGCCTCGGATTGTGGGCTCTAGCTTTGGCGGAGTGCTGGAGTCTCGGTAGGCAAGGGTAACTCTGGTGCTAGATGCCCTTTAGGGAACTCTAAGCCTGCTTTTGTTGGGTGGGTTGAGGCGATCGCGATTAGCAATGAATGCACCTACTGTGTTGTTGTGACCGCTGTTGAGGTCATCTAGTCCGGACAGAATTGACTTTCCTTCTAGCAATTCGATTTGCTCTGACGATATGATTTGCATCAGCTTCGGAGCCTGGATACCTTTCATTTGTGACTATTCCCGACCTGACCCAACTGTCTTCATGGCCCCAGGGCCAGCGGGGCAACATGGCCGCGATCGCCGATCTGCTCACCACTGCCCTGGACGCTCCAGCGCTGCGAGTAGAGGTTTCTCGGCGCGATCGCACCCTCTACGTGCTGCTCACTACCCCTCACCGCGATGGGCTGCCCCAGCATCTCGATCGCATTCACGCCGTAGTGACGGCCCTCGCTCTACCAGACATCGCCGAACTCAAGGTGGTGGATGGCACCGATCGCCCCCTAGAACACCGCTGGCAGCAGGTCTTTAGCCTAGATGCCGTTGCCCCAACGCCTCCAGTCACCGTCTTTGCCGATGAGCCGTCGGAAGATGGGCGGGCTGCGGGTATCGCGCCCAGCGATCGCAGCTCAGTGAAATTAGTGCCATCGCCAGCAGCCTCTAGTCCTCACCGCTGGCGATGGAGAGCGTTGCCCTTGGTGATGGTGCTCGGGTTTGGCCTGGCCGCTGGGGTTACCCAATGGCGTTACGAACAGCAGCGTGGGTCTAGCCCTACCCAGTCACAACCCGCCGCTGCGGCGAATCTCGCCCCTGGGGCAGACGCTGTGGCTCAGGCGATCGAGCCCATGCTTCCAGCAGCGCCCGCTGCCTTGGCGCTCCCCGACCTAGCGCCCCCCGTGGCTCTAACCATCAAAGCCGTGGGCGACATCATTCCCGGTACTGACTACCAGCGCTACCGCCTGCCCGACGACTGGCAATACCTGTTTGGCAGCATTCAACACCACCTGGGCGAAGCCGATATCACCTTCGGCAATTTTGAAAGCACCCTCACCGAAGTGCCCAGCAGCGCCAAAGACACCGGCAGCGCCAATACCTTCGCTTTTCGCACGCCGCCCTGGTACGCCAGCGTGCTCAAAGAGGCCGGGTTTGACGTTCTGAGCGTGGCCAACAACCACTCCATGGATTTCTTTGAGCAGGGCTTTACCGATACCATCGCCCACATCGAAGCGGCGGGTATGAAGGCCGTAGGCCGCAAAGACGAAATTTTGTACGTCGAGGCTCAGGGGCAAACCGTGGCGTTCATTGGCTTTAGCAACTATCAAGAGCACAACCAGGTGCAGGATATAGAGACTGCGATCGCCCTAGTAGAGACCGCCAGTGCCCAAGCCGATATCGTCGTCGTCTCCTTCCACGCCGGCAAAGAGGGCACCGATGCCACCGTCACTCGCGATCAAGACGAGCTGTTCTACTCCGAAAATCGCGGCAATGTCGTCCGCTTCTCCCGCGCCGTTGTTGACCACGGAGCCGATCTGGTGCTGGGCCATGGGCCCCACGTTCCCAGAGCGATCGAGCTGTACAACAACAAGCTGATTGCCTATTCTCTCGGAAATTTCCTCGGCTACCGCAGCCTCTCTACCGTTGGCCCCTTGGGCACCTCGCTGATTCTGCAAACCGACCTCGATGCCCAGGGCAACTTCGTTAGCGGGCGCATCATCCCTGTCGCCCTCGATCGCAACGGCGTCCCCTACCTCGATGACCACTTTGGCGGCGTGGTGCTGGTGCGCCAGTTCACCCAGCGCGACTTTCCCGATACGCCTCTAGAAATTGACGACCTAGGTTACATCGGGCCCCAGTGATGCTAAAGACGCATCCTATGCGCAAAGGGAGATGAAGAGAGTAAACCCTTTGGCATCAGTACTGTAGAAACGGTCTAAAGAGTTGCAACATTCCCCACAACTGGCGATTTTGGGCAGATCGATGTCTGCTGCCTGCCAGGTTAATTCAGCATTACTCAGTCGTTCTTCTGCCCCGTTTCTATCTTGAGGAAGACGTTAGAGGCCGTATTTTTACTTACGCTACTCACATCTAGGAAGTCATTAGCTGTGAGCTTGGCGACTGACTGATTGCCTTTTCTAGAGTTATCAGATGCGTTCTTTTAGTAGAAAAAATCTGTAGCTCAGCGGTACTTACCACAAATCTTATTTCTGTTTTTAGAAGGATAAAAGCATGGCAACTCGTAAGCTTTATGTCTCATTAAAAATGACTGTCAAGCGCCTTGCAGTGCTGCTTGTGGCTGTGGTTGCACTGTTTGGCTTTTCCCAAACAGCAGCTTTGGCAAATCCTGCCCCTAGCTCGTTGGTAGCCTTAGCAGCATCGTCTCGCTTTGCTGCTCAAGCAGAATCTAAAGGTGCAGAGCCAATTATTCCTGAAGAAAAACTCAGCGAAATGCGAGAGCAGCGCCGAGAATGGCAAAATAAAGCTGCTACTGACGCCGCTGCCGCTGCTGATGCAGACAAGAAATCTAGCAGCTCAGCAGGTGAATTAATCAAAGATAAACTCAACCTCAGTGAGATTACTGAAGAGAACGAGATTATAGAAACAATAACTAACTCCCAAGAGAAATAGAAGCATCTGCTTCAGGGAGATAAGACTGGTGGGCATTTGGCTTGGAAAGCTATACGCCATCACGCCCAATGCCCACCCTAAGTACGCTATTTGAGGTTAGAAGCACCGGATTAATGGCACAAAAATTTTTGCCATTAATAGGAATTGCATAGAATTTACTCTTCTTCGCTCTCGTCGTATTCCTCTTCAGCTTCTTCTTCCTCTACTTCAGAGAAAAGCTCGCCTACAATTTCGTCGGCTCGTTCGACAGAAATCCTGAGGGCCTGGCGCAAGTCGTCGATAAACTCTTGCTCATCTTCGGGCACTTCGCCGTCTGAAACGAGCACTACTAGCGCAATGATAAAGGCGGCCTCTTCTACGCCCTCATCTTTAATCGTCTCAATGGCTTGGGAGACGACAGCTTCAACCCCAGCCTCGTTGATCAGGCTGCCGATCTCAGCGCCCAAGTCGGCAAAGTCTTCCTCCGTATATTCAGAATACAGGTCGATGCAGCTGACCATCTCACCCAGCGCATAGGCTTCTGCATCGCTAGACACTTCACCATCGGCAAACGCTGAAAATAGACCAATCATGGCCACTGCTAGTTCTGGGCTCAAGGCAACTTGAGTACCACCACCACGCGGTAATCTGCGTTTAGGCATGTTTCTCTAATCCATTAGTAATTTTGTGCGGCCCCCAGTCATTCGATGGTCAACTAGGTTCTGTCTCAGAATTCCCGGAATGGGACAGGTCGCACAGCCCGGAACTATTTTGAGTAAATAAATAAAGTTGAGTAACGTTTGTGCAGCGGCGGTTGGTAAGCCTATCTACTCTATCGCTTAGACGTCCTAGGGCGATACTCGGCAACTAGCACCAGGGCAGCACCGAGCGCATAGGCCAGAATGTCTTTGCTGTCAAAGGTGGTGCCGAGTATGGTAGCAACTAGCCGGTTGTCGCGCAATTCAAGGCGGTCGACCAGCTGGAGATATTGCAGACCTTCAATAAAGCAGGCAAAGGCAAAGACTCCCAATGCTGCTGTGATAGGTCGAATCTGCCAAAAGGCTTTGATGAAACAGTAGATAAGAATGACGACCAAGATATCGCCGACAAGAGGACGAATGATGCGATCGTCCAGAAAAATTGCGATCGAGGCTTCAATCAGAAACAACAAAACCGCTAGATAAGAATACTTGGCATTAAATTTGCCCATAGGATTTATAGATCGTCACGCCGTCGCCTCTTGATTAAACCCTGTCGCCATGCAGAGCTGTGGACAGTCAAACCTAAAACGGCCGGTGCCCAGGTCATCTTTGGGTACCAGCCGTTCTAAAGCACTAGCGCGATTTAGGTGAGTTCAAGCCTCTAGCGCTGAAAATCCGTCGGTCCGCTGTAGTCTGTTAGCTCCGCCAGACTCTCCAAGCTTTGGGTGCCCGGATAAAACTTGCCGTTGATCTCCCAACTGGGGAATCCGGTGATTTCGGGCTTGGACCGACACACAGAAACCTGAGGGTTTTGGCCGTCTTCTGCACACTCTACATAGTTGATTGCTGTGGCGGCCTCGGCCCCAAACAGCTGCTTTTGTTCGTGGCAGTGGGGGCACCACCAAGCGCCATACATCGTAGCGCCGACCTCTTTGAGGTGGTTGGCTAGGGCAACTTCGGCGGGGCCAGAGGCGGTGGTAATCGGTGGCCCCGCCTGCCCGGCGACAACGCTGCTGGGGCTGCCTGCGGCGTTAATGGGGGCGTAAACAGCTAGGGTAGATATGATGGTTACAACGCCCACAATCAGGCCGATAAAGGCGATCTGACCGAGGTCATCCCAACGGTTGCCCAACAAAATAATCACAAACATAGAGAGGGCAAACAGCGCCGAGCCAATGCAGTAGGGGCAAACTGCCTGTAGCTCAAAGGCCAGCACCGTCATCAAATAGCCGCTAAACACCAGCATGGCCGAGGCCAGCATAAACATCAGCGGCCAGGTCCAGGTTTCGAGCTTCTGACGCAGGGGCTTGTTTGTATCAACGTTAACTAAGAGAGGAGTAACGGCCAGCACCAGCATGGTCCCGTAGGCCAAGCAGCCAAACAGCGTCAGAGGCAAACCAAATACGGTGCCCCAAGGGCTAGAGAGGACGCGATCGCACCCTTCTGTGGGGCAGGCTCCCCCGCCAGTCAGCTTAGCAACGGTCAGATAACCAGTGCCCAGAGCACCGATCAAGGCGATCCCTGCCACCAGCCAGCGCGACCAGCGATGAATCCAACGGCTCTCTTGACGACGACGTCTCATGATGCGCCTCTCTTCCAAAACAGCTAACCCAAACTTTACAGCAACACAAAATAGCGGGGGTTGCCGCCCGTTTTGTGTCTATCTTAATGCCTCAGTCCCGGCATAGGCCGTCACCCCTTGGGGGCCACCATAGTCGGTAGGGTGAGATTGCCCCCCAGGACTCCCAGACTTTCCTGCATAGCCTCCACAAACTGCCCCACCCGAATAGGGTCGATGGGCTGGTTAACATCGCCCTGGCGCTTCAGGGAGCTGGCGACAATCACGCCGTCGGCCGCTTTCATCAGGGTGCCAATGTTGTCCACATCAGCACCGCTACCAATGAAGACGGGCCGATCGCCCGCTGCGGCCTTGGCCAGTTCTAAATCTTCTAGGCTGGGCGGGCTGCCCGTCGCCCAGCCCGACAAAATAATGCCGTCGGCCAGACCCCGATGAATAGTCTCCTGCACCGCTGTGGTGAGGTTAGGCGACCCTAGCGGGCGGGCATGCTTGACCAGCACATCGGCCAAAATTTGCACCGAGCTGCCCAGCTCTTTGCGGTAGCGCAACAGATCGTGGGCGCAGCCTTCGATCAATCCCTGGTCGGTGGCCATCACGCCCGTGAGCACGTTGACGCGGATGAAGGCGGCCCCGGTGCAGGTGGCGATCGCCAAAGCACTGCGGGCATCGTTGCGCAGCACATTAATGCCAATCGGCACCGTAATCAGTGTCTGCAAGCGCTGCACCACCAGACCCATGGCGCTTACCACGGCTGGGTCTACGGCACCCTTAGTAAAGGGGGCGTCAAAAAAATTTTCCACAATAATGCCGTGCACGCCGCCCGAGGCGAGGGCTGTAGCCTCTTGCTCGGCGCGAGCGACAACGGCCTGCAAGTCTCCCTGCCAGCGGGGAGACGTCGGCAGGGGCAGCAGGTGCAGTACCCCAATGACCGGATTACGGGTGTTAAAGACTTTGATTAAGTCCACGTGAATTTTGCCTGGACTCGCCTAACGTATAGAACTACAGGTTAACCTAGCCCGCCTCAGCAGACTCAGGCCCAACCCACCCTATCAGCATATCAATCCCGGGGACGCGATTTAGGACACCCCTGCTTTTGTGATGTATTATTTATGAGTGTTAATTTGTATTGCCCCCTGGTGCCATTGGCCAAAAGATTTGCTGGGCAATTCGTCAACACAGGATTGATGGATGCCTGAGCGGTGGTGTTAATGGTGCTGGTACCGGGTTTGAACGGTTTTCCAGTGGCTTAGCGTGGTTAAGTCGACTCTACGACCCAAAGCTTTTGGCATGATTTGCATGTTACACACTGAGAGACACCATGGGGCTGAAGCCAACGGTTGCGTTTAACCACCTGGGCTGCGAAAAAAACCGGGTCGACACCGAGCACATGCTCGGTTTGCTAGTGCAGGCCGGCTACCAAGTCGATGCCAACGAAGAATTGGCCGACTACGTTGTGGTCAACACCTGTAGTTTTATCCAAGAGGCGCGAGAAGAGTCGGTGCGCACCCTGGTTGAGCTGGCCGCCGCTCAAAAGAAAGTCGTGATCACAGGCTGTCTGGCCCAGCACTTTCAAAATGAGTTGCTAGAAGAAATTCCTGAGGCCGTGGCCTTGGTTGGCACCGGCGACTACAACCGCATCGTCGAAGTGATTGAGCGGGCCGAAGCGGGTGAGCGGGTGAAGATTGTTTCCCCCGAGCCCACCTACATTGCCGATGAAACTGTGCCCCGCTACCGCACTACGGCTTCTAGCGTGGCCTACCTGCGTGTTGCGGAGGGCTGTGACTATCGCTGCGCGTTCTGCATTATTCCGCACCTGCGCGGCAATCAGCGATCGCGCACTGTCGAGTCCATCGTCGCCGAGGCCCACCAGCTGGCCGCCGAGGGCGTACAGGAGCTGGTGCTGATCTCACAAATCACCACCAACTACGGCATGGATCTCTACGGCAAGCCCCGCCTGGCCGAGCTGCTGCGGGCGCTGGGTGAGGTAGATGTGCCCTGGGTACGCATGCACTACGCCTACCCCACTGGCCTCACCCCCGAGGTGCTGGCCGCCATTCGCGAAACCCCCAACGTGCTGCCCTACCTCGATCTGCCCCTCCAGCACTCGCACCCTGAGGTGCTCCGATCGATGAACCGTCCGTGGCAAGGGCAGGTTAATGACAATGTTATTCACCGCATTAAAGAAGCTCTCCCCGAGGCCGTGCTGCGCACCACCTTTATTGTTGGCTTTCCTGGTGAAACCGAGGCCCACGTTGAGCATCTGCTGGAGTTTGTAGAGCGCCATCGCTTTGACCACGTCGGCGTGTTCAGCTTCTCCGCTGAGGAAGGCACCCCCGCCTACAGCCTGCCCAACCAGGTGCCCCAGGACGAGCGCGATCGCCGTCGTGAGGCGCTCATGCTGGCTCAGCAGCCCATTGCCTGGGAGCACAACCGCGCCCACATTGGCCGCGTAGTAGATGTGTTGATTGAGCAAGAGAACCCAGCCACGGGCATGGCAATTGGACGTAGCGATCGCTTTGCCCCCGAGGTCGACGGTCTGGTCTACGTGACCGGCACCGCTCCCCTCAACCAGATTGTCCCTGTCAAAATCACCGCCGCTGATACCTACGACCTGTTTGGCGAAATCGTCGCGATCCCGTCCGCAGAGCCCTTGCTAAGCCTGGCTCGCTGAGTTTTATCGATATTTTGTTTTTTGTCCACTGCTTCAAGGAATCATCATGACCTTATCGTTTGCCAGTCTAGGGTTATCTGCTGCCCGCGTTAGCCATCTCGAAAGCATGGGCTATGACGAACCCACGGCCATTCAGGCAGAGGCCATTCCCCACCTGCTCTCAGGGCGAGACTTGATCGGTCAGGCCCAAACCGGCACCGGCAAAACCGCCGCCTTCGCCCTGCCCTTAATGGAGCAGGTCGATGCCAGCAACCCCGCCGTGCAGGTGCTAGTGCTGACGCCCACCCGCGAGCTGGCCATTCAGGTATGCCAGGCCATGCGTGGCTTTCGCCTCGACGGTCGGCCCAAGGTGCTAGCCATCTACGGCGGCCAGTCTATCGAGCGCCAGCAGGAGCAACTTCGGCGGGGCACCCAGATCGTAGTCGGTACCCCAGGCCGCGTGCTCGATATGCTTAACCGGGGTAACCTGTCCCTCAAGAGCTTGGGCTGGCTTGTGCTCGACGAGGCCGATGAAATGCTCAACATGGGCTTTATTCAAGACGTCGAAAAAATTCTCAGCAAAGCCCCCGCCGAGCGGCAAACCGCCTTTTTCTCTGCCACTATGGCCCCGGCTATTCGGGAGTTAGCTACCAAGTTTTTGCAGTCTCCCGTGACCGTCACGGTGCAGTCACCCAAGGCCTCGCCCAAGCAGATTCAGCAGGTGAGCTACATCGTGCCCCGGGGATGGACCAAGGTGCGCGCCCTCCAGCCCATCCTGGAGCTGGAAGATCCCGAAACAGCGATTATCTTTGTGCGCACCCGCCGCACCGCTGGTGATCTCACCCGCCAGCTCCAGGCGGCGGGCTACAGCGTTGATGAGTACCACGGCGACCTCAGCCAGTCCCAGCGCGAGCGGCTGATGCTGCGGTTTCGCCAGCAGCAGGTGAAGCTGGTGGTGGCTACCGATATTGCTGCTCGAGGGCTGCACGTCGATGACCTCACCCACGTGATCAACTTCGACATGCCCGACGCTATGGAGAGCTACGTGCACCGCATTGGCCGCACCGGGCGGGCGGGCAAGAAAGGCGTGGCGATCTCCCTAGTGACGCCGCTAGAGAAGTACAAGCTGCGGCAGATTGAGCGCCATACCAAGCAGCCTATGACTCTGGTAAAAATTCCTACCCGGGCCGAAATTGCCGCCCGCAACCTGGAGCGACTGCGCAGTCAGGTGCGCGAGGCGATTACCAGCGAGCGGCTGGCGTCGTTTTTGCCGATAGTGTCTCAGCTTAGCGAAGAGTACGACCTGCGCACCGTTGCTGCCGCTGCTCTGCAGATGGCCTACGACCAGACTGTGCCCTCCTGGCAACGCGAACACCACAGCAGCGAACCTGAGGTGTCTGAGGGTGGGGTGCCCCTGCCCAAAAAACGCAAAGGGGTTTCCTCTGAGTCTCGCGAGGTCAGTAAGGCCAAGGAATAGACGGAATCTCTGGGGATACTCAGCGTCAGAAGCGGAAGCTGCAAGCAGCTTCCGCTTCTGACGCTGACCAGGCTAACGATATTTATATTGCGGGTTACGTTGACCGATTGAGTTTGATTGCGTATGCCAGCACACAGCATCTCCCGTAGGGCATCCTAAGATTAGGGAAAGGTCAGGTTAACCCCGACGTTAGGGAGGTGACCATCATGCTGGTGTTAATGACCGACAACCAACTCATCTCGCCCCAGGCCGTGTGCTGCAACTGTCTAATGGCCGATCGCCACGGTCAGCCCCGCTGGCAGCAGGGTAGGCTGGGCTGCGGTCGCCCAGTGGCCAGTCTAGACCAAGCTTTGCCCGCTCAGTTTGAGTGCCAGATGGGCTTTCGGGTAGCTGATATTAGCTAAAGAGCACAAGTCGAGGCTACAGATAAAGAACCTCACAGGGTTGTTCTCCGTACCGTGAACCGTCTATGTCGTCTCTCCGGCAAATCATAGATTTACGATATGGTAAGGCTATAGCCTGGTAGCCCTTAGCGTTTGTCTGGAGAAAGCCAATGACCTGGAGCAGTTCCCCAAATCCCACTATTTTGGATCGTATTCTGGCGGCCCTGCCCTATATTTTGCCGGTTACGGCTGGGCTACCCTACGGTCTTCAGCTGATTAGCCAGTTTCCGGTGTTTGGGTTTTTGCTGCTGCCCCTGGCTCCCCTAATTGCCGTCTATGGCACCCTAGAGAGCACAATTCCCTTCTTTGGGCTAATCGTCTTTTTTGCGCTAATTCTGCTGGTCGTGCGCAACGAAAATATCAGTCGATTCATTCGCTTCAACACTATGCAAGCGATTTTGCTGAGCATTATTTTGGCGGTGTTTAGCCTCATTCTCAGCCTGCTAGACCCCAGCTTGTTTGGAGAGCTGCTGTTTAGTACCTTGTCTAATATGTTGTTTCTCGGCATGTTGATTTCGGTTGGCTACTCTCTGGTGCAGACCTTCCGGGGGCTTTACGCCGAGATTCCAACAATTTCAGAGGCTGTACACATGCAGGTGCGCTAGGGGCGCAGCGCCACAGTATTTTCAAGCGCGCCAATGCCTTCGATTTCTACTCTGACCTGGTCGCCAACCCTAAGCGGGCCGACCCCAGCTGGGGTACCCGTTAAGATCACGTCTCCGGGCAGCAGGGTCATAATCTCGCTGATGTAGGACACCAGGTAGTCAGGGCTGTAGATCATTTCTTCGATTGAAGCTGATTGTACGGGTGCTGCTTGGCCGTTGAGAAAAGTCTGAAGCAGCGCTCCGGCGCTGAGCTCTCGCACAATCCAGGGACCGAGGGGACAGAAGGTATCGAAACCCTTGGCGCGAGTCCACTGACTGTCGCGCTTTTGCAGGTCGCGGGCGGTGACGTCGTTGGCAATGGTGTAACCCCAGATTTTGGCGCGGGCGGCTTCGGGCGGTACATGGGCGCAGCGATCGCCAATCACTACGGCCAACTCGCCTTCGTAGTCGACCTGGGTCGATTGGGGTGGGTAGTAGATGGGAGCCCCAGTGGCGGTGACCGCTGTTGAGGGCTTGATAAATAGCAGAGGCTCGGGCGGGGTTTCGGTACCCATCTCGGCGGCGTGGGCGGCATAGTTTTTCCCCACAGCCACCACCTTAGAGGGGGCACAGGGAGCCAGTAGGTCATAGCTGCCGGGCAATAGCTCGGCCTCGGTAGGCTGTCCCTGCAACCAGGGTGGCGCATCTAGCACCTGCACACTGCGATCAGGGCGCAGCAGTCCGTAATGCAGTTGCCCGGTTTGAGACTGAACCCTAACGTAGCGTTGCGCCATAACTTTCTAACTCTTGGCCTGCTAATTCTTGGTATGATTGTAGATCCTTGTCTTTGCGCCAGAACGTAAAGCATGGGTAAGCGAGGGGCCAAATGGCTGCAAAGGCTTATTTATGCCTATTTTTGGCTGCTAAAGGCCACTATGTCCACAAGGAGTTTTCATGACAGCTTACATGTACGAGACGATGTACATCCTGCGCCCCGATCTAAATGACGAGGCCATTGATGCAACCATTGGCAAATATCAAACCATGCTGAAGGATCAGGGTGCTTCAATTTTGGAGACCCAGCACCGAGGCAAGCGCCGTCTGGCCTACGAAATTAATCGCCACCGGGAAGGCATCTATATTCAGATGAACTACACCGGGCCTGGTGGGGCGATCGCACCCCTTGAGCGCGCCATGCGTCTGAGTGAGGAAGTTATTCGCTTTTTGACCGTCAAACAAGAGTCTGACGAACCTCTGCCTGAAGAGGTTGAAGAACCTGCTGAGGCCGTTGCTGCCGTCGCCGCTGACGAAGTCACCGCTGACGAAGTCACCGTCGCCACTGGCGAAGAAGAGTAAGCCCGACTTTGCCGTAAAATGCCCATCTGCCGCTGGTCAGTCTGCCCTTGGGAAGAGATTGACCAGCGGCTTTGGTTTAGAGGTCAGCCAGTTTGATTTTGAGTGTGCCAACTTTTCAAACAGGTGCTATAAATTAGCAGCAACTCAATCCAACCCTGCCAAAGTCTTGCTGTGGTCACTCAACATTATTGTGGGCGCAGCTAGTTGAGCCAGGATGGAGAACATAATCCAGGCTTTGGTGCATCGGGTAGCAAGTTAGTCGTTTGGTGTGGGAGTAATCTTGTGGCGCAGTCTTCATATGCTGATATGAACGAGCAGCAGGCAGAAATTGCCCGGCTCGAATCTGAGCTGGCCATTCGTGACCAGCTGGTGCAGCAGCTTTCTCAGGAACTGTTTCGCCTAGTGAAAGGCAACACTGGGTTTGTGCCCAGCCCCGAGATGTCTGAGCAGCACCAGGCGGAGATGACCGCCCTGCGCGATCAGCTGCGGGGAGTTGAAAAGCAGATTGACTTTTACCAAGGGCAGCTAGAAGAGCGCGACGGTGAAGTGCTACAGCTGCGGCAAACGGTGCAAGAGTTGACCGATCGCACCCGCATGTTGGAGCAGGTCGTGCAAGAACTGCCCACGGTCTATCGGCAAAAGTTTGCTGACCGCATGACGGCGGTCAAGCAGCGGGTAGCAGAAATTCAGCGCGAGAATCGTCAGCTTCAGGCCGAACTTCAGAGTGTCAGCTACCGCTTGGCCATGCGTACCCGCCGCAGCCAGCGGTTAGAGCTGCCTACCCTAGAGCAGGATGGCCTAGACGGCATCTCGCTACCGTCGTTTTAGTCAGTTTAGAGAATAACCTCCAGTGTGGTTCCTCTAGCCATCGGCATTCCTTGGCTATCGTAAGGCCAAGGTTTAATTGCTATGCCCTGATGGCAGCCCGGCCTTTTCGACAACGTAAGGCGAGGGTATGGCTTTCAGACTGCCGGTGTATACCAGCGATCGATGCACCATGGCGGCCACTTCGGCTCGGCTGGCGGCTCGGTTGGGAGCTAGCACAGTAATTTCCGGATAGTTGACCACTAGGCCTGCTTCGGTCGCCGCGACTAGCTGACGAATGGCCCAGATTGGTACCTGGTCTCGATCGGCATAGGGCACCAAGGCTTCGGTGGCGGCGCGGCTTGATGTTAGCGCTAGCCCATTGGCCAAAGCCACAATCACCTGAATGCGGCTGACAGGCTGGTTAGGCAAAAAGCCCCCCCCTGGATGGCCGTTGAGAAACCCCATTTTTACCGACTTTTGCACGCTGCTGTAGGCCCAGTGGTCTGGTCCCACGTCTGGGTACGAGGTCTGTGCAGGGAGCAGGGAGCGATTGGGGAAAAGATTAAACTGGGCTAGCTGTGCGGCAAACTCAGCCCGTGTCATCGTCGCCCCAGGGCGAAAGGTGCCGTCGGGAAAGCCCGACACCAAATCTCGCTGGGCCAGGTCAGCTAGCAGCGGCCAGGCCCAGTGAGCGGTATTGAGGTCGTCAAAGTTGGGCTGAGTTTGCACTAGCGGCAGCTCAGGCCAAGCCTGCTGAGGCGGCAGGGGTTGAGGGAGCACCGGGGGAGGCACTGTCAGGGGCGATGGCTGGGCATAGGGGCGATGAAACAACCTTTTGAGACCCCACACTGGGGGCGGATTGGGTGCTGTTATCAGGGTAGCTTCAGCGTCTACGGGTTGTTTGCTAGTCCAAGCAATCAGGGTTAGGGCGGTGGCGATCGCTAACAGCCCAGCGAGCATCAGCGGGTGCCACCGAGGGCGATGGGTTGACGGCATCTGGGGCCACCGGGGCGAAGAACGGAATGGCATTGGGGACAGATGACTGCGGCTGCTACACTAAAGCGATGTCTGGTCACACTATTGACCAGACTTGCCCCCCTATGATAAGTCTTGCCTAGGGGTTGAGCCGGTTTAGGCCGAGCGTAAAATTTTGGCTGGCTAGTGGCGGCGGCATTTTACCAATGCTGCCGGTCTGTCGCTGGTTGAGCCACATATCGGACTGAGGAGTAATGGTCAAGGGGAAACAAAAACGCCGGGGCTCCCTGGCTGCGATCGCGGCCTTTACCTCCCTGGCTGGGTTAGTGGCAGCCAACTATGGCCAACAGTCTCAAGGGGAGGCCCAAGCCATCCTTGCTAGAACCACTGCGCCTACTGCTCAAGTATTGTCCTACTACAGTCCTCAAGCTGGCCCATTGCTTGACGGTGTGCTCGCTCCCCTCAGCTCGCTGCGGGTGATGCAGCGAGCGATCGCCCTAGCCCCTGGGGTCAATGCTGATGTCGCCCCCACTCTGGCGCTGCTAGCCGCGCCTCTCAAGACTACGGGTCTCGGTCCCCTTCGCATCGGCATGGAACTCGACGATCTGCGCGCGAAGGGGCTCACCCCAGTCCTGATCGAAGACGCCAGCAACGATCAATGTCAGTACTATCGCATCAAAGACCACGGTGAACCGATTGGGCTGATGGCTATTGACGATCAGGTGCTGCGAGTCGATGTGTGGCCAGGTAGCCTCACCACCACCCGCAGCGGCATCAGAATTGGTTCGACCGAGCAAGACCTGGTGCGCGTGTATGGTGAACAGCTAGAGGCCACCGCCAACCCGGTGACCCTCGGTAAGACCGTCATTTTCACCCCCCAAGACCCCGGTGAAGATGTCTATCGCCTGGTGTTTGAAACCGATGACCAAGGGCGAGTCACGCAGTTTCGCGCCGGACAGTTTCCGTCAGTGACTTGGGCGGAAGGCTGCGGCTAGGTAGTCATCGTCCTTGAGCAGAGCTAGCTCAGGCACCGAATCGCCTCTAACATGCCTCGGGCTTTGTTTAGGGTTTCTTGATACTCTGATTCGGGTATGGAGTCGGCCACCAGCCCGGCCCCAGCTTGCACAGCAACGCTGTGACCACCCTCGGGCAGCGCCCTCACCACCATCGTGCGAATAGTAATGGCGGTGTTGAGCTGGCCCTCAAAGTCGTAGTAGCCATAAACCCCAGAGTAGGGGCCACGGCGACAGGGCTCTAGGTCATGGATGATCTGCATGGCGCGAATTTTGGGCGCACCGCTGACGGTGCCCGCCGGGAAACAGGCCTTGAGTAAATCCCAGGCGGTTTTGTGCGGGCTAAGGGCTCCGACCACGTTGCTGACGATGTGCATGACGTGGGAGTAGCGCTCGATCACCATCAGCTCGTCGACCTGCACAGTACCGCTGAGGCAGACGCGACCCAGGTCGTTGCGGCCCAAATCAACCAGCATGACGTGCTCGGCTCGCTCTTTGGGGTCAGCCAGCAGGTCTTTTTCGTAGGCGGTGTCTTCGGCGGCGGTTTTGCCTCGGGGGCGGGTGCCAGCGATCGGGCGCACCGTGGCCACTCGGGGCTGGCCGGGGTCGTCGGCCAGGGTCGCCTTGACCATCACTTCGGGGCTAGAGCCAATCAGCTGCCAGTCGTAGAAGTTGAAGTAGCACATATAGGGAGAAGGGTTGATCTGCCGCAGCGAGCGGTAGAGATCAAAGGGGTTGCCCCCATAGGTAGTGTTTAACCGCTGGGAAATCACGACCTGAAAAATATCACCGGCCTGGATATGGGCCTTGGCCTGCTCAACGCTGGCGCAGAATTCGGCCGGGGTGCGGTTGCTGGTATAGTCTACGGGGCCCGCGTCGCGGTGGGGCGGGTGCCAGGGCAGGGCCGACTGGGCCGGGGACAACGGCAATGTGAGTTTGTGGAGCAGCTGCTGGACGCGATCGCAGGCCGCCTCATAGGCCGCCCGCACATCTGTGCCGGGGTAACGCAGGTCAGCGTAGGCCACTGCCCAGATTTTGCGCTGCACTTGGTCAAAAATCAGCAGGCTATCCACCTGCATCCACAGGCCGTCGGGTAGGTCGTCGGAGCTGAGCGGGTAAACGGGCACCGTGGGCTCAATCCAGCGGATCAGCTCGTACCCCCAGAAGCCAAACAGGCCGCCAATACCGGGGGGCAGAGCGGGCAGCTTCACCGGTTGGTAGGGGGCAAGACAGTCGGCCAGGGTGTCGAAGGGGTTGCCCTGGTGGTCAATGACGGTGCCGTCGCGGTGGGTTTGGGTGGCGCGATCGCCTCGGCTTTCTAGTACCCACACCGGGTCGCAGCCCAAAAAACTGTAGCGGCCTAAGCTTTCGCCCCCCTCGACCGACTCCAGCAAAAAGCTGTAGGGCTGTCCGGCACAGACTTTGTACCAGGCCGATACCGGCGTGTCGAGATCGGCCAACCACTCCTGGTAGACGGGCACGAAGTTGCCCTGAGTGGCGTAGGTTTGAAACTGCTCAAAGGCTGGAAAAATCATGGCACTTATTCTACAGCGCGATCGGGGGAGCGCAATGGTTCAAAGGCTGGCAGAGGGGGCGATCGCCACCATGGGCCAGCCCGTCTAGATAGCAAAAGGGGCCTAGCCGCAGCTACGCCCCCTTACAACACAACAGTCACAGTCAGAACTTGGTAGCAATCGGCTCAGCAAACCGAGCCAATAGGGCCTAGACCTCGTAGGTAGTCTTACCGCTAAACTTGATGGTGGACGGGTCGGGGTTGGCCCCGATGTTGCGACCGATGCTGCCCACGGCCGCACGTCCTTCGTTCACCTTCTCAGGGAAGACGCCGTCGGCGGGGTGCAGATACTGGGTTTCACCGCTGGGGAAAACGCGGTAAATCTTGTAGTTTTCGATTTTGGGCTTAAATCTGTTGCGCAGCTGTCTGCTGAGGGCGAGGCACTGCTCTTTGCGGGCCAGATAAAGGAGGTTATCCCCTTCGTTCATGAAGGCAGCGCCACCGGTGGGCATTTCAAAAACCTGCTTCTTGGGGCTGGTCCAGGTGATGGCGTATTTTTCTTCGACCGCAGCCTTGGTGAGGAGACCGCCGGTGCTGCCTCCATAAATAGGTGTTTGACCTGTTAGCGATTCAGTCATGAAGTCCTATCTCTCAACCGTTTGATGGGCATCGTATCATCGCAAGAGCAGGGGGTAATACCGATTGTTGAGGAAGTGTAACAGTTCTTCAGGTAAGGGTTGGAAGACTTGATGAATGGGTGGATCCGTTGATGGTGAGGAAGAAGGTTTAAGGTTTAGGGTTTAAGGCTACGGCCGCCCCTGAACCCTAAACCTTAAACCCCTTTTTCAGGCCGACCAGGCTTCTCGAAAATCGGCGTAGAGGGTGAGGCCGCCATCGATGTAAAGGGTCTGCCCAGTGATATAGGTGGCTTCGTCGGAAGCCAGAAATGCTACGGCGGCGGCCATTTCTTCGCTGGTGCCGGCCCGACCCATGGGAATATGGCTCTCGACCTCAGCTTTTTTGGCGGGGTCGTCGGTCCATTCATCGTTGATGGGGGTGATGGTAGCCCCGGGGCCGATGGCGTTGACTCGAATGCCCTTGGCCGCGTATTCCAAGGCCAGGGTGCGGGTCATGTTGCCCATGCCGCCTTTGCTGATGGAGTAGCTGAGGTACTGAGGTCGGGGAATGATTTCGTGCACACTAGAAATATTGATGACGCTGCCGGGGCGATCACTGGACAGCAGGTGCTTAATGGTTTCGCGGGCGCACAGATAGGGCCCCCGCAGATTGACCCCCAAGACCCAATCAAAGCTGTCGGCCTCAAGCGCCTCCGATGGGCTGTCGGTCTGAACGCCAGCGTTGTTGATTAGAATGTCGAGCTGACCAAAGTAGTCGATGGACTGCTGCACTAAGGCGATCGCATCCGTCTCTTTCGACACATCACCCTTGAGCAGCAACGCCTTAACGCCACAGTTCTCTACGTCGGCGCAGGCTTTCTCCATGGCCTGGCGGTGGGTGTCTTTGGCACCATCGCTGTCGCTGTAGTAGTTGATCACGACGTTGCAGCCTTCCTCAGCCAGGCGAATGGCGATCGCCTGGCCGATGCCCGACGAAGCGCCAGTGATCAGCGCAGTTTTGCCGGCGAGTCCTTTCATGGGGGTAGCTCCGGAGGATGAATGAGCGGGTGATAGGGAAGGGCTATGGCCTAGACCAGACAACGGTCCGCATCCCTACAATGGATGGGGTGAGCATACTAAAAGGCTGATTTTTGGGATATCCCCCTAGGGGGTTATATCCCTAGTCCAGCGGGACTACTAAATCTTAAGGGGGTTGTGCATGTACGTATTGATTGGCGGCGCTGGCATGCTGGGCCTTGACCTGGCCAAAACCCTGTTGGGAGAGGGACACACCGTGGCCGTGGTCGACCCTGACCCGCTGGCTTGCCAATATGCCCGTGAAAAGATTGGCGTCATGGCCTTCGAGGGCAGTGCTGTGAATACCACTACGCTGCTGGAGGCGGGCATTCGCAAGGCCGACGCAGTAATTGCGGCCCTGCCCGAGGATGCTCTCAACCTGGCGATTGTCACCCTGTCGAAGCACTATGGGGTGCCCCAAACAGTGGTGCGCATGAGCGATCGCGACTTTGCCGAGCCCTACCAACTAGCGGGGGCGACCCACACCGTGAGCACCACTGAACTCACCATCAACCGCATTGTGAACGCGATTGAGTATCCCCAGGTGGAGGCCATGATGCATTTTGAGCAGGGCCAGGTGGAAGTGCTCAAGCTGCCCATTCCGCAGCAGTGCACCATTGTCGGTCGTACCGTGGCCGAAATTGCCCAAGATACTCGCTTTCCGGCAGGCACGCTAATCATCGGCTACCAAGCCCATCCCCACGAAGATTTGACCATCCCCAACGGCAGCACGGTGCTTGAGAGCGGCTCGACCATTCTGGCAGTGACCAAGCCCGGTCTAGTGCGACAGATGCTCGATTTCATGGGGCTTTGCTCCTAAGAGCTGGGGCGAGCGACAACATTGTTCTTTGGGATCAGTTTTTGAGATCAGTCATCTTTGAGGGCAAGCAGCTTTTCGTTGAGGGCTCTGACGTAGGACTGGCTAGTCTCTTCGGATAGCAGCCCCTTGCGCAGGGCGTCGTTGACGGCCCCTTTTTCAGCTAGGTAAAGGCGGCGGCGCAGCCCGTCTAAGTGGCTTTGGTCTTCGAGGTGGGCTTCGTCGTTGAGGGTGCGCTGGTTGTAAAAGTCGCGCAGGTCGCGATCGGCGCTGGCGATCTGGGCCTGGTAGGCGGCAAACAGCTCTTCGTAGAGATTTTGGGCAAACTGCCCGATTGCAGCAGGGCGGCTAGCTCTTGCTGTCCCGCTTTGGCGGCGATCAGATTGAGCTGTAGCGTCTCGAGGTGCTGCTTGGTTGCCGAGGGGACCGTGAGCCGCAGCCGCTTCACCAGCCATGGCAGGGTTAGCCCTTGACCCACCAGCGACACCAACACAGTGCTAAACACCAGGGCAACTACCTGCGATCGCCCCGGCAGATCGGCGGGCAAACTCAGCGCCAGCGCCATCGACAGCGACCCTTTGACATTGCCCAAAATCAGCACGTGCTGCCAGCGCAGGGGCAGGGGGCGATCAAAAAAGCTCAGCAGGTACAGCAAGGGGTAGGTCGTCAGAACGCGGCCGGTTTGATAGGCCAGCACCGCAAACAGCGCCGCAGGAATAGTTTGCAGCAGCACCCCTGGATCGACCTCAATACCCACTAGCAAAAAGATAAAGGTGTTGACCCCAAAGCCCGCATACTCCCAAAAGTTGAGCAGGGTGACCTTGGTCGAGGCCGAGGTCTGGCGAAAGCCCAGTTCACCAATTACCAGCCCGGCGACCACGACGGCGATCGCACTCGATACACCGATCTCGTGCCCAATCTGAAACGTGCCTAGAGATACTGCCACCGTTAGCAAAATATTGCTGAGAGCATCGTCGAGCTGTTGAAATAGCCCCACACACAGGTAACCCAGGCCCAGACCCAGCATCCCGCCGCCGCCAAAGGCGATAATTGCTTGCTGCAACCCTTCCCACACCGTGAACGATCCCTGCACGTGAACGGTGGTGATAATGCCCAACAGCACTAAGGCCGTGCCGTCGTTAAACAGGCTCTCGCCCTCCACGATGGTGGCTAGCCGAGGGGGCACCGGCACCGTTCTAAAGGCGGCAATGACCGAAACTGTGTCGGTAATGGTCAAAATCACGCCGATGGCGGCGGCGGTAATGGTTGCTAGCCCCAGCCCCCACCGGAGTAGGGTAGAGGTAATCATCGCGGCCAGCAGCACCCCCGGCCCTGCGATCAAGGCAATGGTCTTGATGGTGCTGCGTAGCCGGCTGATGTCGGTGTTAATGGCTGCTTCAAAGATCAAAATGGGCAAAAACAGGTTGAGAATGACCTCTGGGTTGAGCCCTACTGACCCCGGCAGCACCGATTTAGTAATGCTGAGCCCCGCCAGCACCAGCCCCACCACATAGGGAATACGCAGCCGTCGGGTAATCAGGGCGACTACCGTAGCCATCAGCAGCAGCACGATTAGGGCATTGACCAAGCCAGTAACGTCGCTGGTGGTATTTGCCAGTGCCTCTGCCTCCAACGGCACTTCGGCCAGCCACAAACCCATCGCTAACGCTGTACCCATAGGGGCAAATATCCGCAAAACGCCAAAACTACTCCCCATCCTAGGGGGTGAGTGCCCTCGCACGACACAAACAAAAATTGCGTGGGGCTCTCTCAGGGAGTCTAGGCCGTAAGATAGGCCCTAGGGGAGTACCCATTTAGGCAGGTGTTCCCTATTTATGGGGTCGCTGGTTACACTGGGTTTAGGCAACTGCTGTGGGGCTTGGGTTTAGATTTGATCAGGGCAGGCTGTTGTTGTGAAGTTGTCTGGGGGTTTTGGAGTTTTGCAGATGAGCGACCAAAATTCGTACGAATTGCTGGGGTTAACTGAAGCCTCGACCTTTGAAGAAATTCAGGCGGCCCGCGATCGCCTAGTCGATCACTATGCCGAAGAGCCCAAGCAGCAGGCCGCTGTCGAAGCCGCCTACGACGCCATTCTGATGGAGCGCCTGCGCCTCCGCCAAGAGGGCAAGATCAAGGTGCCCGATCGCATTCGCTTTGCCGAAAACGTACCCGAATCCCCGCCCCTGGCCAAAGCCACCCCCTCCCTCCCCCGACCCGACTGGCTCAACGGCCTGGTCGACACCCCTAGCCGCGACGATATTCTCTGGCCTGCCGTCACCTACGGAGGGTTAGCCCTGTTGGGTTTCGCCGCGCCGTCGCTATCGCTGGCGGTAGCCATTGGGGCTGCCATCTATTTTCTCAACCGCAAAGAAAACAAGTTCTGGCGATCGGTGCTGCTCACCATCGGTGGTCTGGCCGCCGGTCTGGCTCTCGGCATGACCGTAGGACAGCTGCTCATTCCCCAGGGCGCACAGTTTGCCTGGGCCACCCCCGATGCGATCGCGGCAGCGGTCACCTGTCTGGCCCTGTGGACGATCAGCAGCTTCCTGCGCTAGCTGCCTGGAGAGTGTTGCAGGTTTAAGGTTTAAGGTATTTCAGGTTAAGGTGTAGGGTGCAAGGCTCAAGATTAGCCCTGTACCCTATACTTTGCACCCCGGTATTCTCTGTGATTTCCCTTGGGCATGCTTCTAGGCGAGGCTACCTCGCTTCATTTGCTCCCGCTCAATGGCCTCAAACAGGGCCTGAAAGTTGCGCTCCCCAAACCCTTGGGCCTGGGCTAAATCGCCGTTGACTCGCACCACCTGCCGCTGAATCAGCTCAAAAAAGACGGTGGGAATGCTCAAAAAGGGTTGGGTAAAGGTTTGCAGCAGGCGAGCCTGGGGCAGGTGAGGATCCCAATCCACCAAAATTTGCAGTCGAGCAATGGCGGCTTCCCGCTGGCTGAGCCAATCCGATGGCATATCGCCCTGGGTTTGGTAGCCCGGGCGTTGCCCAAGGGCTTCGTAGTAGCTGTGGGGCACCGGCAAAAAGCTCACTCCCCCACGGCGCAGTTGCTCTACCGTATGGACAATATCTTCGGTGTGGAGCGCCACGTGCTGAATGCCGCCGCCTCGGTTGTAGTCGAGAAATTCCTGCACCTGGGAGTTGGCCGTAGCCGGTTCGTTGATAGGGAGCTGGGCACTACCCTTAGGATGGGCTAGCACCTGGCTCCGCAGGCCTGAGCGAGAGGTATCAATAGCAAACCGCTGCCGGGGTTGAAAACCGAGCTGACTGGTGTACCAAGCCACAGCCTGGGCCAGTTCTCCAGTGGGCACGTTGACTACGGCGTGGTCGATCGCCGTCACTAGGCTGCTGGGGTAAGCTGACTGCTGGCGATCGCTAGGGGCAATGCCTGGCACCCAAACCTCTCCCTGCCAAGACTCTACCAGGGTGTGACTCAGGGAGCCCCAGCCCTGAATTTTCCCCCAGCACCCTCGTCCCCAAGCGTCGGTTTGGACGGGCTGGATAACGTTGCCTCCGGCGGCCATTACCTGGCGCAGAGTTTGATCGAGGTCGGCTACCCGGAGGGCAATATCGCCAATGCCCGGCGGGTGTTGTTGCAGGTACTGAGTTACTGTCGAGGGCACAGCCACAATCAGCAGTGGCACTTGCCCCAGGTAAACCAAGGCCTTGTCTGGGGTCGGTTGCTCTGGGGATGGGCTCAGCTCTGGCCCAACCCAAACACCTCCCCAGGCATGGACAAACCAGTCGCGCCAGGGGGCCACCTCATCCACGTAAAAACTCAGATGGTTGAACTCCATAGGGCTATGTCACCGTGCTGATCCCGCTGTTATTGGAGCACAAACCTACCCCTCCAAGGCCCACCTCTGAGAATATTTTCGTTTAGACACTTAATAACCTGCTGTTTTTATGCCTTTTTTATAGCGTCAAGGGCCTGTTTTCGGCAGCGTTTTTTCCTGCCCAAGTTCCACTACGATCGGCTGGAGGAAACCGCAGTGAGGCCTTGGCTAAGCGGCGATTTTTTCTATCTGTCCGCCTCCTAAGCTACTTGCCAGCGGCATTTCCCGCCACTGCTATCACCTGATCTTGGTTTTCGGCAGTGTAGCTGTTGGGAGGGTAGCGATCAAGATGGCGAAAGAGGGCAATGGGCTTTTGCACGCGGCAGGTGTAAAACTCGACAATAATCTCAGCATCCTGGCGGAGCACCACTTTGGGAGAGAAGTCTTCAGGGGTTTTGGTGCGCCACTGCCACGGAATTTGCTGGGGAGGCGCGGTCACAAAACGATGGTGCACCCAGCGGGCGTAGCGGTTGAAGCGGCCAAACTCCCGCACCTCGCGGGTAAAAATTGATGCTGCCAGAAAGGATGCCAGCGAACCGTCGCCGTCTATGCCAGCCATCAGGTTGGGTAGGGCCCCCATGGGCTTAGGAACCTGGTCGGGAGACGTCACTTGGCTGATCGCGTCGTCTAGGTATTCTGTGGTGCTAAGCAGGCCAGGTAAGGCAACGGTAGTACCCATGCCGCCATTAGTGTCTTGGCGCAGGTAGGTCACCAGACGGATGCCAGGGCGCATCCACAGGCCGGGCAGCTTGACCAAAGCTTCAGCCGGGTCAATGGTACTGACAAACCAGCGCCCCTCGGTATTGGGGGCCGGAACGTTGTCCTCGGGCATATCCCCGACTCGAAACAGGTCGCCTAGGGCGTTGAGTGAGTCTGGTAGGGGACCATCGTCTACCTCTTCTCCGCTGACGCTCGGCTGCTGTTCGTGGGGGGGGAGCACCAGAGTTTCGCGAATGAACTGGCTAACTTTTTGAACCGTAGCTAAGGGATATCTTTGAAACGACATGGATCACCGGGGCGGTGGCTAAAGGGGGAGGCGATAGAAGTGGCTGGAACGCTGCACCGTTTATAGGTTAAGGATGCCCTGAGGATACCCCTTACCCCCAACGCTGGAGGGCAGGCCTGCCTAAATCAGGAACATTTCTACACTTGAAATAGGGGTTTGGGCACCTCTATCCAGGCATTTTGGCGGTGGGACTGATGGGCTAAATCCATCAGGTGCTGCGATCGCACCCCATCCCAAATCGACGGCTCGGTAGCCAGGCCGCGATCGATATCGCTAACCCAGTGGTTGACTACCCGCACAAAGGGGGCAATGCGCCCATCGCTGTAGGTAGTGGGAAACTGAAGGCGCTCGGGAATCGGCAGTTCTGCGAGGGCTGCGCCGCCTTGGCTGCCCCAGAGCTTAAAACCGTGAACGTAGTCAGTGAGATTGTCGCTGCCCAGCACCAGGGTGCCACCGTCGCCGTAGACCTCGACCCAGTGGCCCCGTCCCGCGTAGGTGACGGAGCTGATCGCCACCTGACAGGGGGCACCGTTGGCCAAATCGAGGATCAAACTACAGGTGTCGTCGGCATCTACCGGCTGGAGCTCTCCCGAGGGGTCGGGCCGCTGGGGAATGGCGGTGCTGAGGCGGGCACTGAGCCGCTGGATAGGGTCAAACAGCCAGGTGATGTAGTCGAAGCTGTGGGAGGCAAAAGCGCCCAAGGCACCGCCTCCCTGGTCTTGGCGAGAGTACCAGTTCCAGGGGCGGCTGGAGTCGGCGCGGCCCGGCACAGTCCAGGTGATGTTGACGAAGCGCAGGTTGCCGACGTAGCCCTCGGCTAGCAGCTCGGCCAGCCGCTGCCAGGCGGGCACAAAGCGAAATTCAAAGTCCATGGTGGCGATGAGGTTGTGATCGTGCGCCAATTCAGCGATCGCCTCGGCCTCGGCCCCGGAGAGCGCCGTGGGCTTCTCCAGCAGCAGGTGCTTGCCCGCCTCAAGCACGGTTTTGGCCTGGGAGTAGTGCAGAAAGGGCGGGGTAGCGATGGTCACCGCCTGCACCTGGGGCAGGGCCACGATAGCCTCTACACTGTCGCAGGCGTGGGGGATGCTGTGCTCGGCCGCGATCGCCTGTGCTTTTGCCAGGTCGCGGTGATATACCGCGACTACCTCAGTGCGATGGTGGGCCTGTAGCCCGGGTATGTGAACCTTCTGACCAAAGCCGGTGCCGACCACCGCCACCTGAATCGGAGTTTCTGCCATAGCAACCTCATCCATGCCCTTGTCGATGCCCTTATCAATGCAGGGGGCGGGCTAGATAGCCAATGCCCTATCCCAGGGTAAGGGGCAAGCTGCGATCGCTACAATTAAACTGAGTAGTTTAGTTCTGGCCAAAATCTAAAAAGTTTTTATGCAGTTTCCCTTGATTGGTAAGGTGCGTCGTCCGCTGGTGTGGCTGTTGGCCGGGCTGGCAGCGGCGGCCGTAGTGGCGGGCTCGGTGGGGTTTGAAGTTTGGCGCAGCCGCCAGAGCGCTTACGATGTCGAGGCCTTTACGACTGCGGCGGCGATCGAGCCCCTGACGGTGCGGGTGGCGGCCAGCGGCACGGTGAGACCGGTGCAGACGGTGAATCTCAGCCCTGAGAATGCCGGTGTTTTGGAAGAACTCTTCGTAGAGCAGGGCGATCGCGTCCAGCCTGGCCAGGTTATTGCCCGCATGAAAAGCCGCGACACCGCTGCCCAGGTGAGTCAAAATCAGGCCGCCGTGGCTGAGGCCGAAGCCGCCCTGGCCGAGCTGCGCCAGGGCAGCCGCCCCGACGAAATTACCCAGGCGGAGGCGACCGTCGAAGCCAACCGCGCCCAGGTGCGCGATGCCCAGGCCCGGCTAGATCTCGCCACCAGCGATCTGGCTCGCCGCCAGCAGCTGTTTGACCGAGGAGCGGTGGCGGCGACGGACCTCGACACCGCCGCCCGTGAGCAGCGCAGCGCCCAGGCCACCCTGGAGCAGGCCCAGGCCCGCGTCACCGAGTCGCAGCGGCGAGTGGATGACCTGCGCAGTGGGCCGCGCCAGGAGGCGATCGCCCAGGCCGAGGCCCGCCTGGCTCAGGCTCGTGCCCAGCTCGACGGGGCCCAAATTCGCCAGGATGAAACCCTGATTCGTGCCCCCTTTGGCGGCATTATCACCCAAAAATTCGCCACGGAAGGTGCCTTTGTCACCCCCACCACCTCAGCCTCCGAGCTGTCGTCGGCCACCTCTACCGCGATCGTGGCCCTAGCCGAAGATCTAGAGGTGCTGGCCGAGGTGCCCGAGGCTGATATTGCTTTAATCGAGCCGGGGCAGACGGTAGAAGTGGTGGCCGATGCCTTCCCAGATCAGACTTTTGCTGGCCGGGTTAAGCTGGTGGCCCCCGAGGCGATCGAGCGGCAAAGCGTCACCCTGTTTCAGGTGCAGATTGAGCTAATCGACGGCAAAGATATTCTGCGATCGAACATGAATGTCAACGTAAATTTTGTCGGCGATCAGCTGGCTGATGCCCTGGTGGTGCCCACGGTGGCGGTGGTAACCCAGGCGGGGGAAAGCGGGGTGCTAGTGCCCGGTGAGGACCGCGATATTGTGTTTCAGCCCGTGACCCTGGGCCCTCAGGTAGGCGATCAAATTCAAATTGTTGACGGTATTGAGGAGGGCGATCGCGTCTTTGTCGATCTACCCCCCGGCAAATCCCTCGAAAATATCACCGTCCGCCAAGAGCAGTAGCAAACTGCCCAGCGCCCCAGACCCGTGGATAGGCTGCCTCCGATGACCGCTCAAGTCTCCTTGTCAGTACCCCATCCATCGCCTCTAGAAGAAGCTGTAGAAGCCCGGTCTCAATTCTTGGCTGCCCTGACAAATTCCTAACCCTGTTTTCCCTATGAACCTGCAAGAAAGCCTGTCGATGGCGACCAAAACCCTGGCGGCCAACCGCCTCCGCAGCGCCCTCACCATGCTCGGCATCATCATCGGCAATGCGTCGGTGATCACGATGGTCGGTCTGGGCGAAGGGGCGCAGCGGTATGTCAATGCCCAGCTCGAAACCCTTGGGCCAAACGTGCTGTTTGTGGTGCCGGGCAGCCGCGAAACGCGCGAGCTGGGTTCCCTAGAGGTGCCGCGCACGCTGGTGCTAGATGACGCGACGGCGATCGCTGAGCAGGTGCCCTCGGTCAGCGGCGTGGCGGCAGAGTCGAGCGGTCGTCAGCTCGTCACCTTTCGCAACCGCAACGCCAACATCAATGTGGTGGGCACTACGCCAGACTTTCTCGCGGTGCGCAGCTTTGAGGTGGCTAACGGACGCTTCATCAGCGATTTGGATGTCTCCCGCAGTGCTCAGGTGGCGGTGGTAGGCGAAACCCTGCGGGAACGGCTGTTTGATGATGAATCGGGCCTGGGTCAGCAGATTCGGGTGGGGGGCATCAACTTTGACGTTGTTGGCGTGCTGGAGAAGAAAGGCTCTAACCTGGGCCTCGACTATGACGACGCGGTGATGGTGCCGCTGACGACCAAAGCTAGCCGCTTAGGCGGCAGCGAGCGATCGCCCTACGGCATTGAGGTCTCGTTCATTACGGTGTCGGCCCGCGATCGCACCAGCATGGACACCGCCGAGTTTCAGATCACCAACCTGCTGCGCCTGCGCCACAACATTCGCGACGAAGACGACTTCTACATCAGCAGTCAGGACTCGCTGCTCACCATCGCTAACACGATTACCGGAGCGCTGACGCTGATGCTGGCGGCGATCGCCGGCATTTCCCTCTTTGTCGGCGGCATCGGCATTATGAATATCATGCTGGTGTCGGTGCGCGAGCGCACCCAAGAAATTGGGCTGAGAAAGGCGATCGGAGCCTCCCAAGGCGATATTTTGGGCCAATTCCTCATTGAGGCGATCATTCTATCGATCGCGGGGGGCGTGATTGGCACCGCCGTGGGGGTGAGCGGCATTCTGCTGATTGGGGTGTTGACTCCCTTTGAAGCTGGGATTTCCGGGGGGGCGATTCTGCTGACGGTGAGCATTTCTGGCGGCATTGGCCTGTTCTTTGGCGTTTTTCCAGCGCGTCAAGCAGCCAAGCTGGATCCTATTGTGGCCTTGAGAACGGCATAGACTAGGAGTCCATTAAATTGTTTTGACAGAACGGCTTAGGCACAAGCAGAGTGTCAGGGGTCAGGGACTGCCTAGAGCCATGGGCCCGTCACCTGCAACCCTACCCTGTCGCCGTTGGCTGGCAGGCTACGCGCCTCTGGTTAGAGACTGGCTCTAAATTTTCCCCCTCTGAGCGGAATTATTTGAGCTGTGGGTGAAGTTAATTTCCCTGAAATTTTCTCTCCCCTTCATCGACAGCGCCTTCCATGGATAGCCCCCGTTCAAACCCCGTCCGCCCGATGACGTTGGCGGCGCTAGTGACCTTAGCTGCTGGCGCTAACATGGCCCAGAGCCGCGTTCCTGTCGGCGCACCGTTCAAGTGCCCGCAGCAATCAATTCATTCCCTGGGCAAATTCGTTGCCGGATGGTCATTACCGCTGAAGAGGGTGCCGCTGTTTCCACAGGCCTTGAGTTTATGTATCCTCAAGGGCATAGGGCAGAGTACCTTGATGTTTCGCTCAAATCACCTGATTTTGCTGTCGAGACCGAGAAGCAGAGGGATTGGTTCAGCAGTCCTGGTGAAGATAGGTCTGGACGATGCCGGCAATCTTGGGCGTGGTCCCGGGGGTAAGCTCCCTGGCGGCAGCCCTCCAGCTTGGGGGGCGATCGCTTTATGGTTAGCTTCTGCGGCAGTTCAGCGGTGCCTGTTGGCTGCGAATCTCCCTAATGCCCTACTGGATTAATGGCCATGGCGTTTGAACTCGATCACCTGTTTGTTTGCACCACTCCCAACGCCCCTGCCGCTGAACAGCTGCTCCAGTTTGGGATAGTGGAGGGTAGAGCCAACGTGCATGCCGGCCAAGGCACGGCTAACCGCTGCTTTTTTCACAACCTGATGCTGGAGCTGCTGTGGGTGCACAATGCCGCTGAGGCCCAGTCTGACGTCATTCGCCCCACCTATCTGTGGGATCGCTGGTCTGGTCTGGCTCAGGGCACTTGCCCCTTTGGGGTATGCCTACGCCCGATCGCAGGCCAAGCCTCCGAAACCCTTCCCTTCCCCACTTGGAACTACCAGCCCGCTTACTTTCCGGCGGGCGTAGCCATACCTGTAGCGACCAATGTATCGGTGCTGAGCGAGCCGATGCTGTTTTGTCTGCCCTTTGCCAAGCGACAGGATAGCTACACTGAAGCCAAGGCACAACCCCTTGATCATGCCTTTGGGTTACGCGAGGTGACGCGGGTTAGTTTTACCTTGACCCAACCGCCGCCGCGATCGGGGGAATTAGAGGCGCTCTCTGCCACCAACTTAATCGCAGTCCAAACCGGCCCGGCCTATCTAATGGAACTTGGCTTTGATGGAGAGACCCAGGCACAGCACCACGATTTTCGTCCCGCCCTACCGTTGATAGTCCACTGGTAACTCAAGCATGAATCTTCGTACCGCAATTGAAGCCGATTTACCGGCCCTGGCAACGCTATTTCGAGAAACGGTGCTAGTCAACGGCCCGCAGCACTACCTCCCGGCTCAAGTCGAGGCTTGGGCGGCCGTCGATGCCGCTAGCCCTCGGTTTCACCAGTTCATCCTAGGGGTGACCACCTACGTGGCCGAGGATGACGATACTTCCATCCTTGGCTTTTCGGGTATTGACGACAACGGCTATGTGGCCTCCACCTACGTACGCCACGACTGTCTGCGCCAGGGCGTCGGCTCGTTACTGATGCAGGCGGTGCTAGCCCACGCCCAGGAGAAGCAAATCCAACGCCTCTACGCTGAGGCTGGCGAGTTTAGCCTGGGGCTATTCCAAAAATTTGGTTTCAGCCAGTACGCCACCGAAGTGATCGATCGCAACGGCGTGCAGTTTACGCGGTACTTAGTAGAACGGGTGTTGGCTTAGGTCAGGGCCTAGGGTGGTTACAGGGTATAGGGTGCAGGGTTTAAGGAGCAGCCCTGTACCCTACACCCCATACCTGATCTACTTCCTTGCAACCCCATCGACGCGGGCCGCATGCTTGACGGCTGAGGCGACCGCCGCCGCCACGCGCTCATCGAACACTGAGGGAATGATGTGCTCACGATCCAGCTGTTGGGGGCTGACTAGGGCTGCGATCGCATAGGCGGCTTCTAGGTACATCGACGGCGTAATCTCTTGGGCGCGACAGTCGATCGCCCCCCGCAGCACCCCCGGGAAGGCCAGCACGTTGTTGATCTGGTTGGGGTAGTCGCTGCGGCCCGTGGCCATCACGGCCACTTTGTGAGTCACCAGCTCGGGCTGAATTTCAGGGATCGGGTTGGCCATGGCAAACACAATCGGGTCTGCCGCCATAGAGGCCACCATATCCACCGACACGACCCCCGGCGCGCTGACGCCCAGAAAGATGTCGGCTCCCACCATAGCGTCGGCCAGGGTGCCCGATGCTTCCACCGCAAATTCCTGTTTTTGGTCGTTCAGGTCGTCGCGGCTCAGCGAGAGAATGCCTTTGGAGTCGCAGAGCACGATGGAGGTGGCTCCAGCTTTTTGCAGCAGCTTGGCGATCGCCACCCCCGCTGCCCCGGCTCCGTTGATCACCACCTTGACCTGGATGAGAGATTTGTTGACGAGCTTGAGGGCGTTGATCAGCGCTGCCAGGGTGACAATGGCGGTGCCGTGCTGGTCGTCGTGGAAGACGGGAATATCTAGCTCCTGGCGCAGGCGAGCCTCGATCTCAAAGCAGCGGGGGGCGCTGATGTCTTCGAGGTTGACGCCGCCAAAGACGGGGGCCAACTGCTTTACGGCGGTGACGATCGCGTCAGTGTCCTGGGTGTCTAGACAGATTGGGAAGGCATCCAGCCCGGCAAATTTCTTAAACAGCAGTGCCTTACCCTCCATCACCGGCAGAGCGGCGGCGGGGCCAAGATTCCCTAGGCCCAACACGGCGCTGCCGTCGGTGACGATCGCCACCGTGTTGCCCTTGATGGTGAGATCAAAGACGCGATCGGGGTGCTCGGCAATTTCGACGCACACCCGCCCGACGCCGGGGGTGTAGGCCATAGCCAGGTCATCCTGACTGTGCAGCTCCAGCTTGCTCTCCACGCTGATCTTGCCGCCCTCGTGGATTTTAAAGGTGCGATCGCAAATCTCCAAAATCTCGATGTCTTCAACGGTTTTGACCGCCGCAATAATGTCTTCAACATGGGCTTCGCTGGAAGCATCCACGTGCAGCACCCGCACCAGGTCACGGCGGCTGCGGCTGATTAGCTCAAAATCGCCCAAATTTCCCCCGGCCTCGGCAATAGCCTGGGTAATGCGCGCCAACATGCCGGTTTTATTTGGAATTTTGAGCCGTAAACTGAGACTATAACTAGGGTTGGGGGTAAGAGTTGCCATGCCAAAACCTTTGGGCGATCGCCAGCGAAACAAGAATGCTGTTCTGAGGGAATATTAAGACCAGCTCCCTAGTTTAGGCGACTAAGTCGCTCCCGTCTGTGTCCACCCAGTGTGTGTGAAGATAGCAGTAGCGTCTGTTACCTATGCACGATTTCTGGCGCCCGCTTCTTGGCTACCCTCCTCACCGCCATGCCTAGTCTCTACAGCGAAGTCACCATCAACGCTCCCCGGTTTGCCGTTTGGGATGCCCTAGTCCGCAAAGAAGAGTGGCACCGTTGGAATACCTTTCTCTACGACTGCGACCCCAACCTGCCCATCCGCCCCGGCGGCGAAATTTTCCTGTCCCTGCGCCGCCTTGAGGGCGAAGACGAAACCGAGTTTCAACCCCGCATCGTGGTTGTGCAGCCCAACTACTACCTGCGGTGGATCTCTAAAGGCCCCGGCTTCAAGAGCGAGCATGTATTTGAACTGGAGGATGTTGGCCCCAACCGCACCAAATATATTCACCAGGAGCGCATTTCTGGCATGCTCTCCCAGGTATTTTTGCCCTTTATTCGCCGCGACGAAAAGGAAGGCATTCGCCGCATGGCTCGGCAGATTAAGCGCTATGTAGAGCACCACTACCGGAGGCAGTGGTGACGGGCATTAGGGGTAGATGGGTATTGGGGTGGATGGGTTTTGTATGCCTCAGCGATTCACTCTCCAGGTTGGAACTGGACCTCAATTGCAGGTGATCCCTAGGGCGTGTAATCAATTAAGCCAGATGACGACAGCTGCCATATAAATCGCACTGAGAAACGTCTCGGCTAACTTGTCGTAGCGGGTCGCAATCGCTCGATACTGCTTGAGCTTGGCAAAGAAAT
>JAHHHQ010000005.1 GCA_019359285.1 Nodosilinea sp. WJT8-NPBG4 | reverse complement strand
TTTCTTTGCCAAGCTCAAGCAGTATCGAGCGATTGCGACCCGCTACGACAAGTTAGCCGAGACGTTTCTCAGTGCGATTTATATGGCAGCTGTCGTCATCTGGCTTAATTGATTACACGCCCTAGCTTTGATCTAATTTTTCGCGCAGTTAAAGCATTTTGGGTATAAAAATCTGCCCAGACTGCTGGGGAGTCGCAGCTAGGATTAAGGGCTGAAAGCCTTAAATCACGGGACGGAGAGGGAGGGATTCGAACCCTCGTTGGGTTTCCCCAAAGCAGTTTTCGAGACTGCCGCATTCAACCACTCTGCCACCTCTCCAAAGGGGCGTTGCTATTCTACCGCTGAATCGGGTTCATAGACGACCCAGAGCTGAAAACCCGCAGAAAACAGTTGGCGAAGCGGATTTTTGGGATGAGCTATCTAGATCTGTGCCCTTTGCAGGGGTACCGCAATCCGGGAAGATGAAGTAGCTCTGTTACGCCCCTGCCCGCTAACTGCCATGGTGTCTGGTCTTACCGACGATTCCTTAGCTGAAAAACTCATAGACCTGGCCCTCAAACGGGGAGCCGAAGCAGCGGAGGTGCTGCAATCACGATCGCGATCGCGCCCTGTCTTTTTTGAAGCCAACCGGCTCAAACAGCTTGAAACCTCTGCTGCCCTGGGCACTGCCCTGCGCCTCTGGATCAATGGTCGGCCTGGGCTGGCGGTGGCCTACGGTAATGTTGACCCTGAGGCCATCATCGATAAGGCCCTCGCAATTAGCGCCCTCAACGAGCCCGAAACCATTGACCTGGTCGCAGGTAACAGCCACCACTACCCCGACATGGGCCAGGAGGTGCCGGTGGAGCAGTTGATCGAATGGGGACAGGCCATGATCGATCGCATTCGCAGTGCCTACCCTGAGGTGATCTGCGGCGTGGATGTAGAGTGCGATGTGGAAACCACTCGGATTCTCAACACCAAAGGGCTCGACTGCCACTACAGCGATGCGACCCTGAGCAGCTACCTGTCGGCCGACTGGGTGAGGGGCGATGATTTTTTGAGCGTCAGCGATGGCCAAACCCAGCGCGATCGCCTGGAGATAGATGCTTTGGTCGATCAGGTGTTGCAGCGGCTAGCCTGGGCTGAGGAATCCGCCGAGGTCAACACCGGACGCATGCCGGTGATCTTTACCGCCAAAGCCGCCGATATGATTTGGGGCACGCTTCAGTCAGCCCTCAGTGGCAAGCGGGTGGTGGAGCGATCGTCCCCTTGGAGCAGCGCCCTGGGCGAACAGATGACCTCGCCCCGTGTGACGCTGCTACAAGACCCGGAGGCGGGGCCGTTTAGCTGCCCCTTTGACGATGAGGGCACCCCCACTCAGCGACTGGTGTTTATCGATAAAGGGGCAGTGGCGCTGTTTTACTGCGATCGCGCCGTCGGTCGTACCCTGGGGGCCGGGTCCACGGGCAACGGCTTTCGGCCTGGCCTGGGCAGCTACCCTACCCCTAGCCTCTACAACACCCTGGTTGAGCCGGGTACGCGATCCCTAGAAGCACTGATTGCCAGCATCGACAACGGGGTGCTGGTAGACCAAATTTTGGGCGGTGACCCGGGTATCGCGGGCGACTTTTCGGTAAACATCGACTTGGGCTACCGCATTCACCGGGGTAAGTTGGTGGGTCGTGTCAAAGACACTATGGTGGCAGGCAATATCTACACCGCCCTCAAAGACAATGTGGAGCTGGGCAGCGACGGCGACTGGAATGGCTCCTGCTACACGCCTTCGGTGCTGCTGGATGGGCTGTCCATTACTAGTGGTTGATCGGCTGGCACTGAGGGCAGATATAGCAACGCCTGCCGCCGATCATGATCTTGGCGATGGTTTCACCGCAGCGGTGGCAGGGTTTGCCCTGGCGGCCAAAGGCCCAGTGGCGGTAGTCGCGGCGGCGGTAGCCGGTCTGCTTAAGGTGGGTAGCCAGGGCTAAGTCATTGGTAATGCCGTTGTGCCGGTATGACTGCTGGGGCAGGTCCAGAGCGGCCTCGGCAAAGGCGGCGATTTGAGCGGGCGTGCAGTCTACGGGCCGCTGGCTGGGGTGAATGCCCGCCACATAAAGAATTTCAGTGCGCAAATAGTTGCCGATGCCACCGAGGAACCCTTGATCGAGCAGCAGGGTGGCAAACTGGCGGCGGCGAAAGGGGGCGCTCAGAGTGCGTTCTGCTACCGCCGCTGGAGTAACGGCGGTAGCGAGCGTGTCGGGGCCAAGTTTGGCAATGTAGGGATGGGGTCGGCACCGCCTCTGCATTGAGCACCTCAATCTCTGAGGCACTGTAGAGCAGCGCCCACCGACGGGGGGTATGCACCGCAAAACGTAGCTGGCGACGGGTGGCGGGGACGGCATCAGGTTTGCAGATCACCCAAATGCCATAGAGCTGGTTGTGGCTATAGACCCCCAGCCCGTTGTCAAAGTAGGTGACCATGGCCTTGCCGTAGGGCTTCACCGCCGTCACCGTGCGGCCGATCAGCTTCTCCTCATAAGGTTTGAGGTGGTCGAAGGCAAAGAACACATCGGCGGCGATGTGGCCTGCGATCGCCCGATGGAGCTTGTCGGCAGCACGGCGAATCTCGGGGCCTTCGGGCATGGGCTACTACTCGTAGCCCCAGAAGGCCATCAGCTCGCGGGCGCGGGCGGCCCCTTCGGTATTGCCCTGGCGGCTATATAGAATTGCCGCCAACTCCAGGTTCGAGAGCGCCTGGGCCTCTAGCCCCTGCCCGTGGAGCGCCAAGCCCAAGTTATAAAAGGCGGCGGGGTCACTGGGTAGAGCATCGACTACCTTGCGGTAGGAGAGCACAGCCTGGAGGTATTGCTCCCGTTCGAGCAGCAGCTCACCTAGCAGAGCGTGGGCGGCAACTAGCTCAGGGTCGAGGCGCACCGCCCGCACCAGGTAGTCAAAGGCGGCCTCGCGATCGCCCTGTTGGTAAAGCACATAGCCCATCTGGTGCTGAGCATTGGCGTTTTGAGGCTCTACCCGCAGCGCTTCGCGCAGGTTTTTGGTTGCCTCGGGGTAGTTTTCTTGCAGGATGTAGATGTTGGCCACACTGACGCGGAGATCCCCATCGTTGGGGTTAGAACGCAGCCCCTCGTTTAGGTAGGTGAGGGCCTGGTCATAGTCCTCCTGCTGAATGTAGAGCGACCCCAGCGCCGTATAAACCTGGGCGTTGCCCGGGGCAATGCGGGCCAGACTCTGGTAGGTGGTCAGCGCTCCGTCGAAGTCGCTGCGCTCAATTTGAATGCCGCCAATCCCCAGGTGGGCGTTGACCTCCCGAGGATTAGTGCTGAGAATGCCCTCGTAGGTGGACAGCGCATCGTCAAGCTGGCCGTTTTTGTACTGGCTGTGGGCTAGACCGTAGCGAAAAGCCAGGTTGCTGCCGTCCAGGGCGATCGCGCTTTGGTAGGCATCGATCGCCTCGTCGTAGTTCTCCTGCTGCACGTAGAGGTAGCCAATGCCCGAAAACAACCGGGGGTTGCGGCTGTCAATGGCAACCGCCTGCTGATAGGCGGCGATCGCCCCGGCGTAGTCGCGGGCTGTGACCTTGGCCTGACCCTGGCGCAGCAGCTCATCGACCTGCTCTTGCTGGGCGGTACTAAGGCCATTGCTGCCGTTGCTGCTGTTTTGGGCCAGCCACAGTGGCGGCACCGGGCCAGGAGCCTGCCCAAAATCGTTCAAAGCTTGGGAAGGCGTCGCTGGAGCAGCAGCTTGAGCATTGGGAATAACCACCCAACCGCCCATGAGGCCGCACAAAATAGCGATCGCCGCGTGACTGCGTTTCACAGGAACTCTCCTTACTGGTAAGCCAAATCGTTAAGGGTGCACTCCATATATTACAACTTGCCAACCGCTGTAAAGAATGGTCACTGTGACACCGCCAGCCTCGGGTGATCCCGTAGCATTTAAGTATCAGGGTACACCAAACAACTAAGCCCTGACCCGCTACAAGCATCGCTACAATCGCCTACATCAATATCCTTAAGCCGCGAGGTGCCAGTCATGAAAGGTCTGAATCTCTCAGTATTTGGCTACTTTTTTGATGGGTTAATGCAATATTTTGCTGAGCCTGTCAGCAGAATCTTTGGCCCCGACGATGACAACTATCCCAAAACTGGGGTACAGCCCTTTGATGGCGATACCTACGCCGAAACGGTCGAAACTCTCTAGAAAAAGCATGGTTTTTGACAACTCACTCTGTACCCAAAGCCCGCTTGCTAAGGTAGTAAGCGGGCTTTAACATTGGGTTGAGCGGCTGGGGGAAATGTCCTTGGTCGGGGCTAGTGGAATTTAAATCTGCATCAGTTTTAGGTGTTATACCGTGCTTCCACAGCTCGTACTCACTGATATCAATGTCCTCGTTCCAAACGATTCCGTACCCACCTGACTCAAGGGTAAAGCTCTTAAAAAAAGCAGGCTGTCGAAGGGGTGCAAACATTGGTTTTTCTAAAAGCGGGCTGATGTCGTAGTCTTTGATATCTTGATTGGTGAAGGTAACTCTAAGAATGCGATCGCTAACTGCCTCAGCCCGATAGACTTTTGGGTATTTCATGCCTATATCGACCTTATTTCAAAGGAGGTAGCTTCCGAAACTCTTGGTTATTCCACATCTTTCACAGATCTTGCTGATACATTTCAGCCCAGTCGATCACCATCTTCTGAGCACGGCTTAGTAAATCACCTTCTATGATTTCTAAAGATTCGATACTTACCAAGGCGTTATATTCGCCGTAAATCGGGTGAAAGTGAGGCAGTGGATGATCGCCAAAGAAAACCTTGATGATTCCGTAGAACCTTATAATCTCTGGCATTGCTAATTGGTATCTTTATCTAGGTCTGTATCCATGCCTTTGAGAAAGCCTCTGAGTGCTTGTACTGGGTGAATGGGGATTAGCTCGATGCGGTCTTGATACCGCACAACCTGAAAGCGCTGCCCTTCAGATAGCCTCAATGACTTGCCTACTGCACTCGGAATGGTGAGCTGTAGATCAGCCGATACGGTAACAGCAGCGTCAGCAAAAGGATCTTGGCTCATAGCCCCCACTTTAAATCCCCAATCTACTCATCTACTTATCAGCCCCCCTCCACCAGCAATTGAAACCGCTCGTCGGTGCTAATGGGGTTGAAGTCGGTGTCGGTGACCATATCCGATAGGTAGGATCCAGGGCATCACCTACCCTAGAGACTATGAGGACTACCTCTCTACCCATCCACTCCTCACCCATCTACCCTCTTTGCCCTTAACCAACTCTTACCGAATAAAACTTCACAGCCTTGCCAGAGTATTGAATGATGGAGGTAGTGGATTTTTGCTATCCAAATTTGAGCGGTGGACTTGCTCTCTATAAAAAAACCTAGCTTTGCTCCACGCCTCTCTCTCACCAGCCTATAGGACGAAACACTATGACAAGCTTTCCCATTGACCTGGGCGCATACCAGCGAATTTCCCTCGATGCGTCCAACCCCACCCTCACCGACGAGCAGCGCAGCGCCCTTAAGGCCAACATTCAGCTGTGTCGGGATGCGATTGTGTTCTTCACCGCCACGGGTGCGGCGCGGGGCGTGGGCGGTCACACTGGCGGCCCCTACGACACCGTGCCCGAGGTGATGATTCTCGACGCGCTGTTTCGCGGTGCGGGCGACAAATATGTGCCGATTTTCTTTGACGAAGCGGGCCACCGGGTGGCGACCCAGTATCTAATGTCGGTGCTCAACGGCGACATGCCTGCCGAAGACCTGATGCACTACCGCGAAGCCCACTCCAAACTGCCGGGCCACCCCGAACTGGGGCTCACCCCCGGGGTTAAATTTAGCTCTGGGCGGCTAGGTCACATGTGGCCCTACGTCAACGGCGTAGCCCTGGCCAACCCCGGCAAAGTTGCCTTCTGCCTCGGTTCCGACGGCTCCCAGCAGGAGGGCAACGACGCCGAGGCGGCCCGCTTTGCGGTGGCCAACCACGTCAACGTCAAGCTGCTGATCGACGACAACGACGTTACCATTGCCGGTCACCCCTCTAGCTACATGGGCGGCTTCAGCGTCAAGAAAACTCTTGAGGGCCACGGCCTGACCGTGCTCGAAGGCGACGGCGAAGACATCGACAGCCTCTACGCCCACATCTGTAAGGCGATCAACACCCCCGGCCCCGTGGCGGTGGTTAACAAGCGGGCCATGGCGGTCGGCATCGAGGGCATTGAGGGCAGCACCCACGGCCACGATGTGATCTCGGTGAAGGCGGCGATCGCCTACCTCACCGCCAAAGGCCACACCGCCGCCGTGGAGATCCTCGAAGGCATTACTGCCCCCAAAAATACCTACGAGTTTCGGGGTTGCAGCAAAGTTGTGGGGGCCAACCGCAACGTGTTTGGCGATGCCATGGTAGAAGTGTTGGGCAAACTGGACGAAGCCACCCGCAAGGACAGCGTGCTAGTGGTCGACAGCGACCTGGAGGGGTCCTGCGGCTTGGCCCAGATCCGCAAGGCATACCCCGAAGTCTTCATCAGCGGCGGCATTCAAGAGCGGGGCAACCTGTCAGCGGCGGCGGGCTTTGGCATGGCCGAGGGCAAGCAGGGCGTCTTCGCTACCTTTGCAGCCTTCCTGGAGATGTGCATCTCTGAAATCACTATGTCGCGGTTGAACCGGTCTAATCTGCTGTGCCACTTCTCCCACTCCGGCATCGATGACATGGCCGACAACACCTGCCACTTCGGCGTTAACAACTTCTTTGCCGACAATGGCCTGGAGGACGGCTATGAAACCCGCCTCTACTTTCCCGCCGATCCCAACCAGATGAAAGCCTGCGTCAACAAGGTGTTCCACGACCCCGGTTTGCGCTTTATCTTCTCGACCCGCTCGAAGGTGCCGATGATCCTCGACACTGAGGGCAACGAGATGTTTGGCGGCGACTACACCTTCACCCCCTGCAAGGATGAGGTGATCCGCGAGGGCACGGCGGGCTACATCGTCACCTTTGGTGACTCGCTCTATCGCGCCCTCGATGCCGTCGAGCGGCTGAAGCAAGAGGGCATCGACGTGGGCTTGATCAACAAGTCCACCCTTAACGTGATCGATGAAGAGACCATGGCCAAGGTGGGCCAAGCTCCCTTTGTGCTGGTGACCGAGGCCTTTAACCGCAAAACTGGCCTGGGCAGCCGCTTTGGCTCTTGGCTGCTGGAACGGGGCTACACGCCCAAGTTTGCCTTTATGGGTACCAACCACGAGGGCAGCGGCGGCCTGTGGGAGCAGTTTATTCACCAGAGCATTGACCCCGATGGCATCATGGCCAAAGTGAAAGAACTGGTGGGTTAGATCCCCCTGTCCCCCTTTTAGGGGGTGCTAGAGCCCCGGTTTCTTAGGGAGCCGGGGCTTTGCAATTGCAGCCCACTGAGTTTGCTGGGGAAGTTATCGGCGATGAAAGTTGATGTATTTAAGATCGCCCAGAGTGGCCCCGACGACCTGAGCGGTCTAGCCGCACTGGTGCAGCAAGGAACCTTAGACCCCAAAACCATTGTGGCGATTTTGGGCAAAACCGAGGGCAACGGCTGCGTGAATGATTTCACCCGTGGGTTTGCGGTAGCCACCTTAAAGGGATACCTGCGGGGTCTGATCGGCGACGAGCTGACCAACCAGGTAGTGTTTGTCATGTCGGGGGGCACTGAGGGGGTGCTAAGCCCTCACATGACGGTGTTTACCCGCCAGAGCGAGGGACTGACGGGGCCAACTCAGCCTGGACTGGCCCTGGGGGTTTGCCACACCCGCGACTTCTCGACCGATGAAATTGGCACGTTGACGATGGTGGAGGAGGTGGCGGCGGGGGTAGAGCGGGCGATCGCCGCCGCTGGCCTCACCGCCGAGGCAGTTCACTTTGTGCAAATTAAATGCCCGCTGATCACGGCGGCTCGCTCCACCCAATCCACCATTACCCAGGACAGCTATAAATCGATGGCCTACTCGCGGGGGGCCTCGGCCCTTGGGGTCGCCCTAGCCCTGGGTGAAGTGCCGCGGGGTGATCTCACCGCCACTGACATTTGCCACAACTACCGCCTCTACTCATGTGTGGCTTCGACCTCAGCGGGGGTCGAGCTGCAAAACTGCGAAATCTTGGTGCTGGGCAATGCCCCCCAGACCCATAGCCACTACCGTATTGGCCACAGCGTCATGGCCCACGCCCTCGATATCGCCGCCGTCAACCGAGCTATCCACAGCGCCGGGGGGGTGGGCGAAGACGGCCAGATCGTGAATGTGTTTGCCAAGGCCGAAGCCGACCCCTCGGGGCAGCTGCTCGGGCACCGCCACACCATGCTCGACGATTCTGATATCAATCACACCCGGATGGCTAGGGCAGTAGTGGGGGCGGCGATCGCCGCCGTTGTGCAAGACCCGATGATCTATGTGTCGGGCGGCAGCGAGCACCAGGGGCCATCGGGGGGCGGGCCGATCGCCGTCATCGTTGACAACGCAGGTATAACCTTGAATCCTTAGGTGGGAAAGATCCTAGGGTTCTCACAGTACCCTAGAGGCTTGGTCTAGAGAGGGGTAGCCTCGATGGCGAAAACCGAGCGGGAGAAGATGCTGGCCCATGAGCTGTATCTGGGAGCGGATCCCGAGCTGGTGGCGATGCGGCGGCAGACTCAGGAGCAGCTGTATCGCTTTAACTATGCTCGGCCTGGCGAACTTGAGGTGCGGCAGGAGGTGGTGCGATCGCTCTTTCACACCATTGGCCCCGATTTTGAGATTACGCCCCCTTTTTTCTGCGACTACGGCGATCATATCCGAGCCGGCAAAAACCTCTACCTCAACACCAACTGCACCATTCTCGACTGCAACTGGGTGACGATTGGCGACAACGTGCTGATGGCACCTAATGTGCAGATTTACACGGCCTACCATCCCACTGACCCAGCGGTACGGCTGAGTGGGTTAGAGATGGCGGCTCCCATTACTATCGGCAGCAATGTGTGGCTGGGGGGTGGCGTAATTGTCTGCCCAGGGGTGACAATTGGCGATAATACCTCCATCGGCGCGGGCAGCGTAGTGACCAAATCAATACCTGCCAGCGTTGTGGCTGTGGGCAATCCCTGCCGGGTGATTCGCAATGTTTAATAGAGTTAAAATTTTACGGGTTTGTGTCATTGTCCAGCAAGCTAGTCGGAGTTTACTCAAACTAAAGCGATCGCAAAATTGATCGAGACGATCTAACTAAAAAATTGGGCCATCTAGCCTAACTCATGGCCTTCTCTAGATGGGGCTGGGAATACTAGCTTTAATCGTCCATGTTTGCGGAACTTAGCTATGGGAATGTCTGCCTCTAAGACATGTGCTTGTCATAACGTTGGTCGATGTCGAGCAGGAGAAGCCGGGCGGCTGTTTCTCTGGTTTCCAGTTCCCCACACCTTAGCGAAAGTGGTTCCTTTCCTGAAGCAGGAATCATTTGAGTTTGAACTCATGCAGGAGCGACCAGGTTTAAGCATGGCTTGCAAAGCGGGACAAGCTCAAGAGGTTGCTCGCCACTTAGCTCAAATTGTGGCCCCAAGGGAGTTAAAAGAGACTCAAGTTCTATTTGTACGCGGTGCAGTGCAGCCCCAGCTGCAAGATTTTAGCGACATTTCCTCCCTCCAGCGATTTATCAAAATCAGCCAGTCCGATTGGCTCGTAGATATGTTGGCTAACGATCGCGTCACCAGTCATTTTCAACCGATCGTTTCAATTGACGACACGGCTCAAATCTATGGGTATGAATCCCTTTTCCGAGGGCTAGATGAGCACGGCAACTTAGTTATGCCAGGTCCTATTTTTGAGCTAGCAGCTGAAGCCGGTTTGTTGCCGCAGCTAGACCGGGTGGCTCGCCTTAGTGCTATTAATCAAGCGAGTCAGCACAGCTTGGATGGGCGTATTTTTATCAACTTTTCTCCCACAGCTCTGTATGATCCGGTGTCTTGTCTGCGGAGCACGGTAGATGCCATTGATAGAGCCGGCATTCGCCACGAACAGGTTGTGTTTGAAGTCGTCGAGTCAGATAACCCTCAAGATCTAGACCACCTTAAAACCGTCTTGAAATATTATCGAGAAGCTGGTTTTGCCGTTGCCCTAGACGATTTGGGGTCTGGATATTCTGGTTTGAACCTACTGCATCAGCTGCGTCCCGATTTCGTCAAGCTCGATATGGAGCTGATTCGAAACGTTCACGTTGATATCTACAAAGCTTCTATTACTGAAAAGCTCTTAGAAATCGCGCAAAATCTAGACATCCAAACCGTTGCGGAAGGGATTGAATGTATTGAAGAGCTGAACTGGTTACAGGAGCGAGGCGCTACCTTTGCCCAAGGCTATTTGATTGCTAAACCCGCTGCTACACCGGCCAAAACGACGCCGTGCTTTAACTCAAAAGCAGTGTCGCTCACCCCAGCGCCTTCGCAGCCAGCGGTGCAACAAGTACAACATCAAACTGCACCTGAGCGCATTGTTGCGGCTGTAACTCAACACATTCGGCAGTCGTTGAAGCTAGATGAGATTCTTCAAACTACAGCGGATGAAGTTCGCCAACTGTTTGAGGTTGATCGAGTCGTAATCTATCGGTTTGAACCCGACTGGAGCGGGTTAGTGGCAGTGGAGTCTTTGGCAGAGGGGTGCCCGTCTATTTTGGGTTTCCATGTGATGGATACCTGCTTCAAGACGACCCACGCGGCCTACTACCAGCAGGGCAACACCCGAGCGATCGAAGACATTGAAACGGCAGGGCTAATGTCGTGCCATGTTGAACTGCTTCAAAGCCTCAATATTCGGGCGAATTTGATTGTGCCAATTCTGCAAAAAGAGCGGCTATGGGGGCTGTTGATTGCTCACCAGTGTAGCGGGACGCGCCAGTGGCAGCAGTCGGAGATCAATTTGTTGTATCAACTCGCTGGGCAGGCGGCGATCGCCATTCAGCAAGCGGAGCTGTATCACCAGCTGCAAACCGCCAATCAAGAGCTTCAGCGTCTGGCTTCGGTAGATGGGTTGACCCAGCTGGCCAACCGCCGCTGCTTCGACGATCGGCTGAGTGCAGAATGGCAGCGGCTGGCCCGAGAGCAGTCTCCCCTGTCTTTGATTTTGTGTGATGTAGACTGCTTCAAGCTCTACAACGACACCCATGGCCACCTAGCCGGAGACGATGCGCTACGGCAGGTGGCCGATGCCATTGTCAAAGCCTCTAGGCGTCCGTCTGATTTGGCGGCCCGCTATGGTGGTGAAGAGTTTGCAATTATTTTGCCAAACACCACCGCTGAGGGGGCGATCGCCGTGGTCAAGGCCATTCAGGACAATTTGGCGGCGCTACAACTGTCCTATCCCCAATCTCAGGTCAGTGACCTGATGACGCTTAGCTTTGGTGTGGCAACAGTTGTGCCCCAGAATCAGCTGTCTTCTGCGACCTTGATTGCCACCGCTGACCAAGGTCTCTATCGAGCCAAGGCCCAAGGGAAAAACTGTGCGGTGCAGGCAAGCTTTGGAGAAATAGCGGCGTCATCCTAATGATTTACCGATGTCGTGGGCTGCGGTTCGAAGTAGCCCGCGCCATGGAAAATGCCCAGTTTAAAGAACTCAGGGCTTTTGGTAACTGATGACGCGCACCGATGCCGCTGAGGGTTCTTCGCTGAAGACCAGCACCCCTTCAGCTTGGGAGCGGGCAGGAATAAAGTCAAAGGTGGTATTGGCCACTTCTTCGGGGCTGGTGGTTTCCAAGGTACCTTCGACGGTAACTTCGGCGGCGGTAGCGTCGCCTTCGTTGGTGATAGTAATGGGTAGGTAATAGTGGTCCTGAGCGGGACGCACTTCACCTGGTTCTACCGTAAATTCGGCGGGTTTGAGCGATGGTTGAAGCCACAGCGAAGCCACCGTAGCAACTACCGCCGACAGCAGCGTGAGGGAAATGCCGAGGGAAAACCATTCGGCTCGATTGCGGGTGGGCTTTTCAGACATGGGGTTTAGGGGTTAGACAGCTAGGCGACCAGCCGCACCACCGATGGTGCAGGGCAGGCCTAAGACGATGATATAGCTCACCCACTGATTAATTGGGTCGCCCACGCGAATGACCTGAAACAGCCACAGCATGAGTGTTGCAGCGGCCAGTGCAATCAGGTAAGCGGCCACGGTCTCGCTAATGGGTCTTTGGAATAAGCCAGGCTGCGCTCGCCGCTGCCGCTGAGCGCCAAAATTGGCCTCAAACACGATGATGTAGGACAGCAGCAGCGAACTGCCCATAATCAGTAGCAGGCGCGTGGGCTCCAGGGAGCTGGAGATCATAGGGATTTCATCGGTGGGCGCGATCGAGGAGCCGACGACGATCGCGCCCAGGAGGGCAGCACCGGCATCCGACAGCGTGCTCCGCCAGGGGTGATCGCGCTTTTCGCTGGGGTCAGCCTCTTCGTCGTCGATTCTCAGCAAGAGGTTGTTGGCAATGCCGACTCCGATCGAAAAGGGCAGCGACAGGGTGATCAGCCGACCCATGATGGCGTCTATGCCGGTCTCAATGTGAAGGATGTCGAGCAACGTCAGGCTGAGGGTGGCGGTGAACAGAGCGATCGCTAGCCCCTCGGCACTTTCGACTAAAATCTGGGTGCGGCTGCGGGGCTGCTCAGCGCGAAATCCACCTTTGATGTTGAGCAGCACCAGAGCCAGGTAGGCCATACCCAAAATCAGCATCATGCGCGGCGGCGAGGTGAAGTTGCCCTTCCACCACACCTCCATGGTGTAGAGAAAGGGGGCACCAAACAAAAACGCCCCGGCGATGCCGCGCATCAAATCGCTAAATTCTGTCTGCCAGTCCTGGATCTTGATTCGTACCATGCCATCAGTTACTGAGGTTGCCCTTAATTTTGGCAGATTGTGAGCACCGCTACATACCGAAGCCGATTCTAAAGGTGCTTGAGGCCGAGGCGCAGGGTGTCCACCCGCGATCGCTCAGGCATTGATGGCTGTGCCCCCGGTACCATCACTGCGGCGGCGGCAACGGCGTTGGCGAACTGCACTGCTTCCTTTAGCTCCATTGCTTCAGCCAAACCAACAGCCAAGCCGCCGTTGAAGGCATCCCCGGCGGCAACGGTGTCAACGGCCTCCACCGGTAGAGCCGGCTGGTGAAAGGTGCGGTGGTTCTCGGCGACCACAACGCCCATTTCACCCAGCTTGACAATGGCGATCGCGACGCCGCGCTGCACCAGCTGCTGAGCTGCGACAGTGGCGGTGGCGACATCGGTCACGGCTAGCCCGGTGAGCTGACTGGCTTCGACCTGGTTAGGGGTGAGAATATCCACCGTTCTAAAAAATTCTGGCGGCAGGTCAGTGCGAGCGGGAGCCGGGTCGACGATTACCATTGCCCCCTGGGCCTTGGCCGCCTTGGCGGCGACAATCACCAGCGGCAGCGGTACCTCAAACTGAAGCAGCACCAGGTCGCCAGGCCGCAGCCGGGCCGTGAGGCGATCGACATCCCTGTCGCTGATTTGGCCATTGGCACCGGGGATGACCACAATGGTGTTTTGGCCATTACTATCGACCGCGATCGCCGCTACTCCCGTCGATACATCCTCATCAACCGCCACCCCGCTGGCATCGACTCCAGCCTTCTGCAAACCCTCAATTAGTTGACGGCCAAAGTCGTCTTTGCCGACTTGACCAACCATCGTTGTGGGTGCCCCCAGCCGCGCCGCCGCTACCGCCTGGTTAGCCCCTTTGCCACCGGGGAGCGTTTCAAACTGGGTGCCCAAAATGGTCTCCCCCGGCTGGGGCAGGTAGGGCGTCCGGCAGACCAAATCCATGTTTAGGCTGCCAAACACGTGAATGGTCTTGGGCAAGGGGTTAGAGGTCATTGGTAACGGGCGCTTAAACAGTTGAACGTTCGAACGGTAAAGCAGTTCAACCCAGGCAAAATAACAGACTAAGCTGCCGCCAAAATGCCCTAAAACAATTCCCTGTCGTCATCGTCGTTGAGGGTGTTATAGGGGGATGGGGGACGATCACTGCTCCAGGCCCACCAGGGGGTGGCGCACTCGCCGCAGTGGTAAAACTCCTGCCACTTGCGGCGGTGGTCGGCCCCGTAGACGGGCGATCGGCGGTTGATCCAGACGGCTTTAGCCTGGCGGCTCTCGGCCCCGCACTGGGGGCAGCAAAACTCGCTGGCGTGGGTGGCAGACTCAGCCCAACCGGGCGAAAAAGGGGAAAAGGCTTCCATAGGGTGGAGCGGTGGGTCAGTTCTATTATGAGTCAGTCTGGAAGGAAGGTTTGAGGTTTACGGTCTGAGGTCTATGGTTCAAGGCAAACCTGCGAACCGCAGACCTGCTACCTTGCACTTTGCATCTATCGCAGGATTAAGTTCTAGAACAAGCCGCTTCGCTAGCGACGTTCTTCGGCATAATCGGTGGCAGGCTCGCCAATTTTGGGTCAAAAGGAGAATGGGCACCGCATGGCACTGCGCTTAATTTCGCTGCTAGGTATGTTTGGCCTTTGCTTTATTGCCTGGCTGGGTTCAGAAGATCGGCGGCGGGTACCGTGGAAGGTGATTGGCTGGGGCATTGCCATTCAGCTGTTGGTGGGGTTGCTGGTGTTTTTGCTGCCCTTTACTCGCTCGGTGGTGGTGTGGCTCAGCTCTGTTCTCAACGCCCTGATCGATGCGTCTGATGCTGGGGCGCGGTTTTTGTTTGGCCCTATTTTTGTGCCGGACTTTAACCAAACCGTTGGCCCCGCCGGCGCCGGACGCTGGATTGCCCGCACTTTGACGCCGCCCTTTACCGCCGTGCCGGGCGATCGCCTGGGAACCGACAACCTCAACCTGGGCTATATTTTTGCGTTTCGCTCGCTGCCCCAGGTGGTGTTTTTTGCCTCCATTTTTGCCCTGCTCTACAACTTGGGGGTGGTGCAGCCGATTGTGCGAGTGTTCGCCCGCTTCTTTCGCTGGGCCATGAATATCAGCGGAGCCGAGGCCCTAGCAGGGGCAGCTAACATTTTTGTCGGCATTGAGTCGGCGATCGCCATTAAACCTTTCCTAGAACGCATGACCCGCAGTGAGCTGTGTGCGGTTTTGGCCGGCTGCTTTGGCTCCATTGCCTCTACGGTGCTGGGTCTCTACGCTGGGTATCTGCGGCCCATTTTTCCGTCGATTGCGGGCCACCTAATGTCAGCCTCGGTGCTGACAATCCCGGCCTGTTTCGTGATGGCTAAAATTCTGGTGCCCGAGCGAGGGGTGCCCGACACCCTGGGCAAGGTGCCCGCTGTCGATTTGGCTGACGACGAGCAGCAAAGTCCGATGGATAGCCTGATTTTAGGTGCCCTTGACGGGGTGAAAATGGCGGTGGGCATTGTCGCCGCTCTGATCGCCATCCTGGGGTTAATCGCCCTGCTCAACTTACTTTTTGCCCAGCTGGCCAGCCTGGCCACCAGTGAGTTTGCCCTTTGGCGCGTCATCGGCCAGGTGTTTAGCGTGATTACGCTGCAAAACATTATGGGGGTGCTGTTTTTGCCCCTCACCTTTCTCACCGGGGTTTCCCTCGATTGGCAAGAGCTGTGGCTGTCGTCACAGCTGATTGGGCGACGGTTCTTAGAAACAGCGATTCCGCCTTACATCAGTCTCGCCAATGCCGCTGCCGAGGGCACACTGAGCGATCGCGCCCTAGTGATTGTCAGCTACGCCCTCTGCGGCTTTGCCCACCTGCCCTCGGTGGGCATCTTTGTCGGCGGGCTGTCGACCCTGGTGCCCTCTCGCCGCAAAGACATTAGCGAAGTCGCCTGGAAGGCGCTGTGGGCGGGCACCTTAGCTACTTTGATGACCGGCTGCGTGGCGGGCATCTTTTTCTACGAAGGCGCCGCGGTGCTGGGCCGGTAAGAGGCTTTAGTTTTTGAGCGTTTTACAGGCAGGCGATCGCGCCCTCACTGCGGCGATCGCAGCCACCTAGCAGCCCGTCTGGATTCACCTGAATGGCGTGGGCGTGGCCCATTTGCTCAGCCCAGGCGGGGGCCTCGGTGACCTGGTGTCCCCGACGTTCTAGGGCTTGGCGAATGTCAGCGGGAATCCGATTTTCCATTGCCAATCGGGTAGAGGCTTCGCCCCAGGTGCGGCCCCACAACCAGCGAGGCAGAGCGATCGCCGCTTGGGGAGAGTAGCCGAAATCCAGCATTCTGGTCAGTAGCGCCAGTTGGGTCTGGGGCTGACCCTCACCGCCCATGGTGCCCAGCACTAAGTAGGGCTTGCCGTTGTTGAGCACTAGGCCGGGCATGAGGGTGTGAAAGGGACGCTTGCCGGGTTCTAGGGCATTGGCATAGTTGGGGTCAAGGGAAAACAGCGCGCCTCGATTTTGCAGCGGAAAGCCCAGCTTAGGCGGCACCACCGCCGACCCAAAGTCGAAGTACAGGCTTTGAATAGTCGATACGGCATTGCCCTCGCTGTCTACAACAGCGATGTAGACGGTGTCGCCTCCGACTTCCGGAGTTGGGTAGCCTTGGGCCACGGCCATACTCAGCCGAGCGCGGCGGCGATCGCCGTAGGGTTTCGAGATCAGCTCCCCTAGGGGAATGTCGGTAAAGTCGGGGTCGCTCAGCCAGCGATCGCGATCGGCAAAGGCTAGCTTGGTGGTCTCCACTAGCAGGTGGTAATAGTCGGCGGTGCCGTGGCCCACGGTTTGCAGGTCAAACCCCTCCAACACATTCAGCATTTGCAGCACGGTAAACCCTTGGGTATTGGGGGGCAGCTGGCACACCTGGTGGCCCCGGTAAGTGGTACTGATCGGGTCTACCCAGGTGGCGCTGTGATTGGCAAAGTCGTCGCGGGTGAGCCAGCCGCCCAGAGCGCTGAGGTAGTCCACGATTTGCTCAGCAATCTCTCCCTGGTAAAAATCTTGGGAACCTGCGACAGCCAGGCGGCGTAGGTTCCTCCCCAGCGGTACGTTGGTCACTCTCTCTCCAGCAGAAGGGCTATCCCCTTTCGGTAAAAAGGGATTGTTCTCACCGCCGTAGGCCCGCAGGAATTCAGCGTTGACCCGCGTCCAGTGGGCCTGGGATTTGGAGCAGGGGTAGCCCTGTTCGGCCAGGGCGATCGCTGGCTGAAGCAGGTCGGCCCAGGGCAGACGGCCAAACCGCTGATGCATCTCGCCCCAGGCCGAGACCCCTCCCGGCACTGTGATCACTGCCTGGGGACCGCGCTGGGGAATGGCCGTTAGCCCCGTGAATCGATCGCGATCGCAGCTAGCCCCCGCGCGCCCAGAGCCGTTGAGGCCATAGAGCTGACCCGACTGGGCTTGGTAACCCAGCCAAAAGCCATCGCCGCCCAGCCCGGTCATAGCGGGGTAAACCACCGACAGTGCCGCCTGGGTGGCGATGGCTGCATCGACCGCGTTGCCTCCCTGACTGAGCACGTTAAGACCAGCGGTGGAGGCCAGGTAGTGGGGGCAGACCACCATAGCGGTTGGGGCAGAGACTGAAGCCATAGCTAACTCAGGACTACATCGGCGTTGGGCCTAGAAGATTAGCACTTTTGCGCGCGGGCGGCTGGGATCCAGCCTGTTAGAAATGCCTCAGGCTGTGGGGCGATCGCAGGCAGGCTCTTTTGCCCTCCAAGCTCCTATGAGAGAATACAGCCTAATTCCAGCAAATTTTGCCTGCAGCTGTTCCCTAGCCCTGTCCTTAAGGAGATTCGACAATGCTGCTTTATTTGCTCAGTATTTTGGCTACGGCGCTGTCGCTGCTGCTGGTAGATGCCATTTTCCCCGGGGTAGTGCTGGCTGATTTCCCGGCGGCAATGGTAGCGGCGATCGCCATCGGTATTGTTAACGGCATCATTAAGCCGGTGCTGTTTATTCTGTCGTTGCCGATCACTATCCTGACTCTGGGCCTGTTTTCACTGGTGGTCAACGGCCTTTGCTTCTGGCTGGCATCACTGGTGACACCAGGTTTTGCAGTACATGGGTTTTGGGCGTTTATCGTTGGCCCCATCGTGCTATCGGTTGTGTCTACTGCGCTAAACAACTTTTTTGTCGGTCGGGCCCTCAAACCTCAGGCAAAAGAGATCGAAGGATAGAGGTAGTGCTGACCGCGCCTGGATGAGCCGATTGCTCAGGGCTGGGGGGCATTACGTAGATAGCCTGGTACTGGTTGCGGCCCTGGGCCTTGGCTTGGTAAAGAGCCTGATCAGCGGTAAACACCAGGTCAGAGGGCAAATAATCGGCCATGGGTAAGACGTTGGCGACACCACAGCTAATTGTGACGATCGCGCTGGGGGCTGTGTGGTGGGGCAACCCCCGCTGCTGAATTGCTGTCACTAGCCTCTGGCTGATGACGGTCGCCCCCTCTAGCGTGGTATTGGGCAAAATAATTGCAAACTCTTCTCCGCCATAGCGGGTGACGATGTCGGCTGGGCGGCTAATGCACTGATTGAGGGTTTTGGCCACTTCCTGAAGACAGCGATCGCCGGCCTGATGCCCATAGTGGTCGTTGTAGTCTTTGAAATGGTCAATGTCGCAGATTACCAGGGATAGCGGCAGGTGTTCGCGCACACCCCGGCCCCACTCCTGCAAGAGATATTCGTCGAAGCGGCGGCGGTTAGCCACCTGGGTGAGGCTGTCAATCAGCGTCAGCTGCTGGAGTTGGTAATTGGCCTCTCTCAGCTGAATTTGAATTTCTAAGCGGTGCTGCAAAATTAGCCGCCGCACCCGCTGGCGCAGCACGGCCCAGTTAATCGGTTTGGTGACGTAGTCGACCACCCCAATTTCAAACGCCTGGTCCACCGATTTTTCGTCCTCTAGGCCGGTAATCATCAGCACGGGTGCCAGGTTGCCCTGGGTTAAATCTTGCAGTCGGCGGCAGACCTCGAAGCCGTCTAACACCGGCATCAGCGCATCCAGCAGCACCAGATCGGGCACGTGATAAAAGTACAGGTTTAGGGCCGCTTCTCCGTGGGAAGCTTCGATCACTTGGTAGCCCTCGCGCTCTAGGTAGCGGGTCAGCATGTGGCGGATAAACGGATCATCGTCGGCCACCAAAATTACTGCTGAATCAGAATTGACTGGCATGGTTGGTTACCTCCTGGCAAACCAAGGCAGACTGTAGGGCCGTTTTGACCTCAGTTAGAGCGTGGCGAATGGCTTCCACCTGGCCGGCAACGACCGGACTGGGGGTTTGGCGTAGGGCCGCTTCTAGATCTCGGCAGAGGACCGAGAGCTGATCGGCACTTACGGAGGCGCTGCTTGACTTGAGGGTGTGGGCAGCCCGTTGCAGGGTGGGCCAGTCGTGCTGACCCAGGGCGGTGAGTATGTTGGCCACGAGCTGGTCGGCACTCTCAAGATAGCTGACGATCAGGTCGGCCATAAAGCTGGGATCGTCGCCGCCTACGGTGGTGGCAAAGGTGCACAGCGCCGCCAAATCGACCGCGATCGCGGCAGGGGCACCGGTCTCTAACACCCGAACTAGCTCCTCTAGGCGAATGGGTTTGCTGATGTAGTCATCCATGCCGGTCTGGAGACATTGGTCGCGATCGCCCTGCATGGCATTGGCGGTGACGGCTACCAGGCGAGGGCGGCGAGTGGGCCAGCGCCGCACGATCTGTCGGGCAGCGGCGAGGCCATCCATTTCAGGCATTTGCACATCCATCAGCACCAGGTCGTAGGGCTGCTGGTCGAGGGCGGCCAGTACCTCATAGCCGTTGGCGGCCACATCGGCCCGGTAGCCCAGGCGTCGCAAGATTTGCAGGGCTACCTTTTGATTCACCACGTTGTCTTCGGCTAGCAAAATCCGCTGGGGACACCGCCGCCCCAGGTCGGCATCCATCAGAGCCGGTTGGGGACGGGGCGACACCCGTACGGCCTCGGGCTGCTCGGCCAGGGCAGCGGTCAGCACTTCCATCAGCTGGTTCTGCTTGACGGGTTTAGTCAGGTAGGCGGCGAACAGGCCCTGATGGGCGAGGCTGTGGTGCCAGCCCAGGGAGGTCAACATCACCAGGGGCAGCGATCGCTCCATAGACCGCTGGTGCAGGGCTTCAGCCAGGGCTAGACCGTCCATCCCCGGCATTTGCATATCTAAAATGGCCAGGTCAAAGCGATCGGTCTCTAAGGCTTCTAAGGCGGCCAAGCCCGAGTCTACGGTCACCACGGCCATTCCCCACCCCTGCAGCTGGAGCTGAAGAATTTTGCGGTTGGTGGCATTGTCGTCTATCACCAGCAGACGCCGGCCCTGGAGGCTTTGGGCAGGCAGTGATCCGGCGAGCCGCGGCGGTTGCGGGTCAAGGGTAGCCTGTAGGGTGAAGTAAAAGGTCGACCCCTGCCCCTCAGAGCTCTCCACCCAGAGCGTGCCCCCCATCAGTTCGCACAGGCGCTTGCTGATGGCTAGGCCTAGGCCGGTGCCGCCAAACTGCCGGGTAGTAGAGGCATCCCCTTGGCTAAAAGGCTGAAACAGCCGGTGCATACGGGCGGTCGGAATGCCAATGCCGGTATCTTTGACCGCTACCTGAAGGGTGATTTGCTCTCTGGCGGTCGGCGGCTGAGCTGAACCGAGACAATCACTTCCCCGTGGGGAGTGAACTTGATGGCGTTGGTAATTAGGTTAACGAGCACCTGACGCAGGCGGCTGACATCGCCTATTAGGTGCTGGGGTACCTGAGGAGGCAGCAGGTAGGCTAGCTCTAGGCCTTTCTCAGAAGCCTTAGCGGCCAGCAAATCCAGGGCTTCTTCCAGACAGGTGCGCAGGTTAAAGGGCTGGGTTTCTAGATCGAGCTTGCCTGACTCAATTTTTGAAAAGTCGAGAATGTCGTTGATGATGGTCAGCAGCGCATCGCTTGCGTTGCGCGTGGTTTCGACAAAGTCGCGCTGCTGGTCAGTGAGGGGGGTATCAAGCAGCAGGCCGGTCATGCCGATCACAGCGTTCATGGGAGTCCGAATTTCGTGGCTCATCATGGCTAGAAACTCGCTTTTGGCCTGATTGACGGTCTCGGCCGCGCAGCGAGCCTGGTCGAGGTCTTGCAGATTCTGGTGCAGCTGGGCTTCAGCATTTTTGCGATCGCTAACGTCGGTCTGAATGCCAACGAAGTGAGTCAGCTGGCCTTGAGGGTCATAGATCGGTGAAATGCTGAGCTGGTTCCAGTATTGCTGACCGTCTTTGCGGCGGTTGATTGTCTCTACGGCGCAGCCTTGACCATTAGCCAAGGCCTCGCGCAGAGTTTTCAGGCCGGGCTGGTCGTTTTCTCCCCCCTGCAAAAAGCGGCAGTTGCGCCCTAAAGCCTCGGCAGCGGAATAGCTAGTGATGCGCTCAAAGGCAGGGTTGACGTAGATCACTGGATTGTCGGGCTGGCGGGCATCGGTAATCACAATGCCGTTGCTGCTAGCGGCGATCGCCCGCTCTTGCAGGTGCAGGGTTTCCTGTAGCCGCTGACGCTCTAAGTCAGCCTGCCGAATCTGTTCGATCTGACGGTGCAGATCGAGCTGGGCCACCACCTGGGCGGCCAGCATTTCTAGGGCCCGCCGCTGCAGAGGGGTCAGGGTGCGAGGGGCATGGTCAACCACGCAAAGGGTGCCGAGGGCATAGCCAGCGGCGGTAACCAGAGGCATACCGGCGTAGAATCGCAGATTAAACTCCCCTGTGACTAGAGGGTTATCAAAGAAACGCTTGTCTTCCAGGGCGTTGGGTACCTCCATCAACCCTGGCCGCAAAATGGCGTGGGCGCAAAAGGCCACGTCGCGGGTAGTTTCGGGCGCAACGAGGCCCACGCGCGCTTTAAACCACTGCCGCTGCTGGTCGATCAGGCTGACCAGGGCAATGGGCACATCGCACACCATGGCCGCCAGTCGGGTCAGGTTGTCAAACCCCTCGGCGGGGGGCGTGTCGAGAATGTGATAGTCGTATAGCGCCTGCAAACGACAGGCTTCGTTGGTGGGTAGGAGTGCAGGTTGCATAGGCCATGGCCTTCAGGACAAAGACGCAGGGCGAGGCTGGTCTCGCAACCACACCCCACTTGAGAGAAGCGACATATCCTTCAGAGTACCCAGTTAGATGTATCGGGTTTTACAATTTTGGCGGTATCAGGGTCGGCAAAGATACTGACCTAGGCAGTTATCTACGGTCAGTCCGAAGCTGAATTCGCCCAGTGCCTAAAGCTTGAGGCTGGTACACGGCCCCATCGCCAAGATATTCCTGACTGCTCTGAGATTGTGAAAATGTGGGTAGGTGGGGCGATCGCGCCTAATCTCAGCCGGTGGGAATCTTAAATTTAGGGATTTGCTGATGGAGCCATCGAACTGCGATCGCTGCGGTTGAGTCAGCTGTTGGATGCCCAGGTGCGTCTGGAGTGTTTTTTCCTAAGGACTGGTGATGAAACTCAGCAACTCTGCCCCCGTTAGCAGCGACAATGTGTTGGCTCGCATGGCTCCCGAAATGGCCGCGACCTTTAGCTCTGCTCAAATTCAGGCGCTGCAAGCGGCGTTAACGCCGCGCCACCATCCGGTCAATATTCGTCTATCGCTACCGCTGGGCATAACGCGGCTTTACCTGGTGCTGCTGGCTGGCACCGAGGGGCGATCGGTCGGTCGCCGCCGTCACGAGGCCGCTCAACACCCCCTTTGGACACCGATGAATTTGCTGGTGATGGTAGGCACCATGGGCCTAGGCATTTTCGCGCTGCTGGCAATGTTGCAGGTTGGCAACGCCGATTTGCCCGCAGTCTTTAACCCCAAGGCGTCCCCAGCAGGCATTCCCTTTAAAGCAGATCGCACGAGCTGTGAAGAAAGCGGTCGCACCTGGCGGGAGGGCGATTGCCTTGACTTTGGCCACGACCCCACATTCTAAAGTGATGGCGGATTTAAGCTAAGTTCTTTTCAAGGCTGCCTCAGGGAGTGAGCTACTGGTCCCTGAGGCAACCCCTACTCTTGAGCGAGCTACATATCTGCCGGTGACTGAGAATTGCCGGTGGTATATTCGGGCAGCATGGCATTGGCCATTTCGTAGTGCTCTTCGATGCTGGGCAGCAGCTGCGAGGCATAAGCGGTCAAGTCTTGCGACTCACCCTGGGCTACCTCAGTGCGGTACAGTGAGATCGCCCGTAGATGGGCATTCGCCTGCACACCCACATAGGCCTGATCAAACTCAGAACCAGAGAGCTGGGTTAACTGTGCTGCGATCGCCTGGTTGAGTGGGTCAACGCGCTCGCTGGGCAGCTCAAGACCTTGCTCAGAGGCATACTGGGTGAGAGCTTCATTTGCACGAGTGTGCTCATCAATCATGCGCTCAGCATACTGACGAATCGCCTGGTCTTGGGACTTCTCTAACGCTAGGCGAGAGGTGTCAATCTCAGCGTTGTTGCCCTGGTAGGCGAGCCTAAAAAATTCCTGATCCAGCGCAGCGATAGCCGCCGTTCGCTCAACTTGGCCTGTCTGCGCAGCCGGGGTAGAGGCACCGCTTTGGCCAGGGCGCGTGGTTTGTGAAAAACTTGGCAACGCCACCAGGGATGCGATCGCAGCAACACCAATAGCGCCCATCAAACGCTGGGTCAAGTTGTAATTTAGTTGAGTCATGGTCTTAGGTCTCCTGTTCCTGCTTAGTCTGCTCTGTGGTTAGGTACTAACCATTTCTTTAGCGTAGAAACACGCTGTGACAGAGCCGTCTGTCACAGGGTCAATTAACGCCACCTCTAAAGAGTTGTCTAACCCCAGAGATGACTAAGCACAAAGGAAAAGGAAACCGCGATCGCAGAAATTAGGCTGCTTGCCACATTTCAGAAATTTTGTCGGGTAGAAATCCAGCTACTTCCTGAACCCGCTCTTGGGACAGCTCGTCCTTAGTGGCAGAAAAAACGGCGGTGATAATTGTTTCCGCATCGGCTCCTGGCAGATTGCCTTCCTGCCGTAGGCGCACCAAAAAGTTGTCGGCGCTAATATGTAAATTGGGGCGGATATGGCTGAGAAAGCTCACCAGGGGATTGGTATCTTCCCAGAGATCTTCTACTTTGTCAGGAGCATTGTCGTCTAGTTCATCAGCAACGCGATCGATCGCTTCATTGCTCATCACATCTCGCATGGTCCGATACACTACTTCCGTAGCATTGCGGGCTTCCTTTAGATCCTTCAAGTTACCTTTTGTTCTAACTTTCTCTAGAAAGTCCTGATATGTTTCCATAATAATCTCCATGAGTTTTTGTTTGAATGCCTTAGAGCTGACTCATAGCAGCTGCTATAAGTCAGTAATTTGGCAAAGCATTTTCAGGCGGCCAAAAACTAGCCAGAATTATTAGCCGACACAATGACGCACTCACCAATTCGAAGGTAGTGGGTTGACGCTACAACTACAGAACAACCTCTGGCATATTAGAGGTTTGATTGGGCAAAAAGGGTCTATCGCAGGGTAGAAGGCTTGCGAAAAAGTTGTGTGATTGACCGGTTTTGGCCCATCAACAGCAGGCAGCCATCCCACACACAGGGAGGACTTTTAGCTCAAATACGTTGCCGAATTGGGCATTGCCCTAATCGCTCTGGCGCTAGACTTCTTTTCGGCGATCGCATATTAAATGCTCCATAGAAATATTAATAGGCCGATTGCAACCGATGGCTATGACCGTGGGATTCTTTAATCCACTGATAGGCGACTAGGTTAAGCAATAACCTGATCAAAAATAGACATGTCGATTGCCACGTGGCCGTGGGGTGCCAGCACGCTCAAGCCATGGAATAAAGGCATGAGCGCTAGCTGAGTGTGAAAAAGTGTGCCCAGCAGAAACACTGTCCACAGGGCGATAATTTTGACGCCAAACGATGGTTGTTCCTTTGATTCGAGCATCACTTTGCCTCCATCCCTAATTAGGGCTCGTGCACCTCTTCTTCGCTGCGCTCTAGTAGGGTGTCTGCGGTATGGTCTTGGTGGTGGCGTTGCTTGGCCATGGCCTGACGAGCTTTTTCCTCCACCGATGCAGCGGGTGATTCGTGGAGTTCGGCATCGGCGCGGCTGAGCAAATTATCGTGGTTGTGGTCCGCGTGCTGACGCTGTTGGGCCAACCGTTCGCGGGCTTGTTCGTCTGACTTATCCATAAAAGCTAGTCTCTCCAGAGAGTATCCGCTGCGGAAATGGAGCGCGATCGCCAGCGACCATCGCCCTGTACTAATTCTCCAGGTGATCTACAGGCGAGCGATCGCCCCTGATACGATTGTTTAGCCTTCTCAATCGCCCGCAATCTGTCCCGAGAGTGTTTCTGCAATACTCGCCAGAGTTTACCTGTGAACCAGAGCATTGCTTGAAAGAGAACACCTGGCGCGTGGACAAGGCCTAGCCAAAGGCCAATGCCGCCCGAGTTCAGGCTTACGGCACCGATGCGGTGGCAACAGCATCCTCAGACCCTACCGGGCGAATCACTAGCGTATTGAATAGACTAATGTCGGTGCCCTCAGGAACTGATAGGTCGAAGGCTCCGCTGGTCTGCGGCAGCGGTCCCAAAGCAATGGGACGCTTGGCCATATTGCCGTTGATGGTCAAGAACGCCTCCAGCGCTTCACCCTCAGCAGCGGTGGTGAAATCCTTTAGCGATAGGGTAATGCTGCTGCCCACAATGGCAGCCCCTACGTAACCACTGGCGGTGTGGCTGCTTGTCCCAATGACGCTGCCCATAGCCCAGTTCTCCTTTAACCTAATAATCTAAAACCCTAATAATCTAAAACGCCCGGCCACCATTGTAGAAAGAATCAGCCTTAACTCTGCTTCTGACTTCTAGCTATTGGGGGCAAGACCGCAACGAGTCAAACGGTACTAGCTCTTCGACGCTGCTTGGGGTTAAACCGGTGCGATTCGCGGAGCGTAAAGCCTGCGGCATCCCAGAAACGGGAACCGACCCGTAATGAGTATCCCTGGGGGAATTGCTGTCGGCAAATGATGGGTTTTCCCCACTCATTCAGGCTCCAATGGCGGCTATCCTGGGTAAAGAACTCAGTAATCGATCTCCCCCCTTTCACGGATGTGTCAGGGGGTTTTACAATAGTTCATATTAGGTGTTGTTGCCTCGGCCCCAGCTCAGACTCCCCGTCATGGTCTCGTGATAGAGTTTTCTGTTGTCAAGGCTACTAAATCGACAACCCAGACCCCGTCTGAGTAACCCATGAAGATGGTCACCAGCGGTCCATCGCCCAGAATCCGGAGAAGCAGTTATGGCTAAAGACATCACCCGTTATCGCAATATTGGCATCTTCGCCCACGTAGACGCGGGCAAGACCACCACCACCGAGCGCATCCTCGCTCTCACCGGCCGCATCCACAAAATCGGTGAGGTCCACGATGGTGCTGCCACCACCGACTTCATGGAGCAAGAGCAAGAACGGGGGATCACGATTCAGTCGGCGGCCACCACCTGCTTCTGGAAAGAGCACCAGCTCAACATCATCGATACTCCGGGACACGTTGACTTCACTATTGAGGTGTATCGCTCCCTCAAGGTGCTTGACGGCGGCATCGGTGTTTTCTGCGGCTCTGGCGGTGTAGAACCTCAGTCTGAGACCAACTGGCGCTACGCCAACGACTCTAAGGTGGCTCGGGTCATCTACGTCAACAAGCTCGATCGCACCGGCGCTGACTACTTCCGGGTGATTAAGCAAGTCGACAAAATTTTGGCGGCCAAGCCCCTGGTGATGGTGCTGCCCATCGGCACCGAAACCGAGTTTGTAGGCGTAGTTGATCTGCTCACCCGCAAGGCCTGGGTGTGGGATGAGTCGGGCAAGCCTGAGAACTACACCATCCAAGAAGTCCCCGAGGACATGAAAGATCAGGTCGAAGAATACCGCGAGGCGCTGATCGAGCTAGCTGTCGAGCAGGACGACGACATCCTCAGCAAGTACCTTGAGGGCGAAGAGATCTCCATCGAAGAGATCAAGATCTGCATTCGCAAGGGCACCCGCGAGCTGGCCTTCTTCCCCACCTACTGCGGCTCCTCCTTTAAGAACAAAGGGGTACAGCTGGTGCTAGATGCGGTAGTTGACTACTTGCCCAACCCCCTCGAAGTGCCTGCTCAGGCCGAAGTTGACCTGGAGGGCAACCCCACCGGCAAACTGGCTCACGCCGATGCCGACAAACCCCTGCGAGCGCTGGCGTTCAAAATTATGGACGACCGCTTTGGTGCGCTCACCTTCACCCGCATCTACTCGGGCCATCTGAAGAAGGGCGACACCATTCTCGACACCTTCACCGGCAAGACCGAGCGCATCAGCCGCCTAGTCGAAATGCACGCTAACGATCGCGAAGAAGTGGAATCAGCCCAGGCCGGTGACATCGTGGCGCTGATCGGCATGAAGAACGTGCAGACTGGCCACACCCTCTGCGACCCCAAAGACCCCGCCACCCTAGAACCCATGGTCTTCCCTGACCCGGTGATTTCCATTGCGGTGTATCCCAAGAAAAAGGGCGACAACGAGAAAATGGGTATGGCTATTAGCAAGATGGTGTCTGAAGACCCCTCCTTCCAGGTGGAAACCGACGAAGAGAGCGGCGAAGTCATCCTCAAGGGCATGGGCGAACTGCACCTCGACATCAAAGTCGACATTCTCAAGCGCACCCACGGCGTCGAAGTGGAAGTGGGCAAGCCCCAGGTGGCCTACCGCGAGGCAATCACCAAGCGTCTCGCCGACAGCTACACCCACAAGAAGCAGTCGGGTGGTTCGGGTCAGTACGCCAAGATCGACTACGTGATCGAGCCGGGCGAAACCAGCACTGGCTTCCAGTTTGAGTCGGCGGTGACCGGTGGTAACGTACCTCGGGAATTTTGGCCCGCTGTGCAAAAGGGCTTTGCCACCAGCGTTGACCGTGGCCCTCTGGCCGGTTACCCCGTGGTTGACCTCAAGGTTACCCTCACCGACGGCGGCTTCCACGCGGTTGACTCGTCGGCGATCGCCTTCGAAATTGCTGCTAAAGCCGCCTACCGTCAGTCGCTACCCAAGGCTGGCCCCCAGCTGCTGGAGCCGATCATGAAGGTCGACGTGTTCACCCCCGACGACTACATGGGCGACGTAATCGGTGACCTCAACCGCCGTCGCGGCATGATCAAGTCCCAAGACCCTGCGGCCACTGGGGTGCGGGTCAAGGCCGATGTGCCCCTGAGCGAAATGTTTGGCTACATCGGCGACCTGCGCACCATGACCTCGGGTCGGGGCCAGTTCTCCATGGAGTTCTCTCACTACGCTCCCTGCCCCAGCAATGTGGCCGAGGAAGTGATCAAGGAAGCCAAGGAGCGCCAGGCTGCCGCCGCTAAATAGGCCGTAGGGGCACAGCATGCTGTGCCCCTACTCTCCGGATAGTAGAACGCCCTGGCCAGAGTTGGCCGGGGCGTTTTGTTTGGGGGGTTGGGTAGGGACAAACAGCGTTTGCCCCAAGGCATGGGCTGATTAACCGTTGCCGCTTAAACCGAACCAGCGGCGGCAGGGACGCTCCGCGCGGTTTCGTCATCCAAACTCACCAGTCGAGCGCTGAGATCCCACAGTTTGCGGGCCTTCGCATCATCCAGTGCTTCATTCGACACCTCTTGGGCAAAGGAGCGGCGACCCGGCTTTTGGCGGTTGCCCCAGCTCCAGTACATGCCCGATTCCTTGAGTTCGGAGTCGGTGACCACATCGGCCACCCGCTCACCCGCCAGCTTTTGAGTGACGTAGCCGCCTGTGACGTTCTTCTGGAACCAGGGGAAGATGGTCTGGAAGGCCTTGAAGTGGTTGCGGAACAGGGGCGTATCGGCCACACAGCCGGGATATAGCGAGCTAAAGGTGATGCCCGTTGCGTCGTGGTAGCGGCGGTGCAGCTCGCGCATGGTAAGCACGTTGCACAGCTTGCTATCTTTGTAGGCCTTGCCCGACTTGAATTTCTTGTTGTTGATCATCGAGATCGGGGCTTTGAACCCGGCTTCGAAGCCCTCTAGATTGCCCAGATCGGGGGGCGCGGGAATGGGGATTTTGCCGCCCAGCTCTTTGGGGTTGGCGGTGACGGTGCCGAGGATGATTAGGCGCTTGTCGGCGGCGGGGGAGGCTTTAATGTCATCCAGCAGCAGGTTGCACAGCAGGAAGTGGCCCAGGTGATTGGTGGCGACGCTGATTTCGTAGCCGTCTTCGCTGTACATCGGCTCTTTGAGCAGCGGGTAATAGACGGCGGCGTTGCACACCAGCGACTCTAGAGTACGGCCTGTGGCCCGAAAGTCGCTGACAAACTGGCGCACGCTGGCTAGAGAGCCCAGGTCGAGGTGGATGATGCTGTAGCGATCGCTAGGTATGCCAAGCTCTTGGGCCACCTGCTTCGTTTTGTCGATATTGCGGCAGGCCATCACCACATGCCAGCCGCGATCGGCCAGGGCCTTAGCGGCGTTGAGCCCTACCCCAGAGGAAGCCCCGGTCACAATGACTGTTTTCTGCTGTTCCATAACCATCTTTAAGACTGAAAAATCGCTTCTAGCCTTCCAGTGTTAAGGATTACGTGGACAGTGATGCAGTGTCTTAATGTTTTTTGAGGTGTTGTTACATCGGGTATAGGGTTTCAGGTGAAAGGTATGAGGTTTAGGGCTCGGCCTTGGACCCTAAACCTTTCACCCTATACCCCTATGTAAATGAACTCGCCCAATCCTTTGCCCAGTGCAGATGCTTGTGCACCTCATCGAGGGTCTTGGCTTCGCTGTAGAGGCGCAGCACGGGTTCGGTGCCGCTAAAGCGGATGAGCAGCCAGCTGTCGTCGGCGAGGGTGAGCTTGTAGCCGTCGATGTCGAGGATGTGGGTGACGGCTTTGCCCGCGACTTCGGCGGGGGGGGCGGTGGCGAGGGCGTCGAGCAGCATGGCCTGCACGGCCATGCTGGGCAGGGGCAGGTCGATGCGATCGTATTCGGAGAAGTAGCCGGTTTTTTCTTGCAGGCTGCGGTAGTAGTCGCTGAGGTCGAGGCCGGAAGCGACTACGGCTTCTAATACATAGAGGGCCGACATCAGGGCGTCGCGCTCGGGGATGTGGTGACCGTAGCCAATGCCGCCGGATTCTTCGCCGCCCAACAGCACTTTGGCCTCCTGCATGCGATCGGCGATGTATTTGTAGCCGACGGGGGTTTGGTATAGCTCTAGGCCGTTGAGCTTGGCCACGGCTGGGATGAGATTGGAGCCGCTGATGGTTTTGACAATTTCGCCGCTGTAGCCTCGGCGCGACTTGAGGTGGTCGATCAGAATGGGGATGAGAATCTGGGAGCTGAGGAAGTTGCCTTGGCCATCGACGGCGGCGATGCGATCGCTATCCCCATCAAATACCAGGCCCACTTTGACGCTTTCTTTGGCGGGATATTCTTTGACGGTCTCTAGCATTTCGCCCAGGTATTTCGGCAGAGGCTCGGGTGGGTTGCCGCCAAACAGCGGGTCGGCCTCACTGTGCAGCTCGTGAATGCTGCCTTCGCCCAGTAGCCGGGGTAGCCCACCGCTGGCGGAGCCATACATGACATCGGCAAACACCGTCAGCTTGCCGCTGGAGATGGCGCTCTGGATGGCGGCGACATCGACCTCGGCCTGAAGGGCGGTGCAGTAGTCAGGCCAGGGGTCGAAGGTTTCGATCTGGCCGGGTTTGCCGAGGGGGGCGGGGGGAGTGGGCAGCAGCGCCTCGACTTGCTGGGTCACCTCGGGGGAAACTGAGCCGCCGAAGGCTCCTTTGATTTTGAGCCCGGAGTAGGTGGGGGGGTTGTGGCTGGCGGTAATGACGATCGCCCCAAGCAAAGTCTGATGTTTGGCGGCGTAGCTAAAGGCGGGGGTGGGGGCGAAGTCTTGGGAGAGCAGCACGTCGAAGCCCTGGGCGGCGATCGCCTCGGCGGCGGTGCGGGCAAACTCGGCGGCGAGAAAGCGGCGATCGAAGCCGACGGCGATGGTGCGACTGCCGGTTTCGGCCCCAAAGCAGTGGTGCAGCACGTGGGCAGACACCGCCGCTACCTGAGCTACGCGCTCAAAGGTGAAGTCGGCGGCGATAATGCCGCGCCAGCCATCGGTGCCAAATTTGATGGGCTTCGGGGTAGCTGGAATGGGGCCTGAAGGTGCTGCCATAGCAGATTCCAAATGTCGGGGGATAAAGAGCGGATTTTCTCTGAGTTTACCCGCTTAATTCGGCGGTGACACGGACAGGGCGGCGGCACTACGGACAATTTACCCAACCGGCTGGTTTTGCCGAAAAGTCTGAAAAGATTGGCGAATTCTCCTGATGCGATCGCGGCTTTGGCGCAAATGCTAGGTGCGTTGTGGGTGTGGCGCGGCTGCTTGAGGGAAATGATGGCCGCTCTGGAGGGGATGCTTGGGCTGGGTTGGTTGGTGGTTTTGGGGTGCCGCAGGCTACGGGCCTTGCGAATCGTCGTTGCTGACCTAAAATTTGCCAACGGTGGGGGGCTGTCGTGTTACCCTAGTTGAGTAAAAACGGGATGTAGCGCAGCTTGGTAGCGCACTTCGTTCGGGACGAAGGGGCCGTGGGTTCGAATCCCGCCATCCCGATTGATCTTTATTTTGTAACCACGGCCTTTCTGCCATGGGTGGCTTGCTGCAAGCAAGCTACGGCATCAACGGCAACCTGTTGAACCTAAACCTATGATTGATGGGCTTACGACCGTTTGCCACTTAGAATTCCGCTACGATATGGGCTAAATGTGCCAGATCGATGGTGATGGAGCCGATTACTTGGGGTTGGTTAGCGGCAACAGTATTGTCTGGCATAGTTGGCAATCGGGCTGATGCAGAATTTGTTCGCGCTTACTCAACGGGTTGGCAGCGGGCAACCCGACGTTTGAGTGCGCCAGAGTTATCTGCTGCCAATAACGAACTTGCAACGGCAGTCAACCGAGCCTTTTTGTGGGCACAGCAAAGCCTTGTGCAGGAATGCTTGCATGAGTTTACTGGAGGTACCTATCAGGAGGGATTCAGTGATTACGCCGTATTGCCTGGGCACGATGCTGAAGTTACCTGGCTAATTGGCAAAGCGAAGCAGCTCCAGACCGACCTCAAGCAATTAGAGCAAGGTAACTTGAAGCCGTTTCCAACAACCGATTTATCTGCGTTAGAAGGGCTGCTCCAAAGTCAAGATACACAAACCCTCCTACGAGAGCAGCTTGTTGCAGTTGTGCAGCAAGAGCAACCGCCGACTAGCTATATAGAGCGGGCTGTTGTCTCATCAACAGGGCTGCTGCCGCGTTTAGCAGCTTATTTTGAGCTTGAGCTTAAGGCCAACCAGAAAGTGCAAAACTGGTTCCAAAGTGAGTTGTTGATGCAAATCAACGCTCAATTACAGGTGATTGCGGCGACCCCGTTAGTATTAGCAGACTTTGAAAGTGCCTTGCACAATCTTGCTCAGCAGGTTCCCGAGGTCTTAAACCAAATCCATAACCTGAAGCTGGCTGTTAGCGACTTGGGACAGAGTGTTGACGAAGTTGGGGAATTGGTTGCTACTAAGAGCGACATACTCATTGCTCTATCAAGTCAATATGGGAACGATCTGGCGGAGTTGAAGCGGTCGGTAGGGGATATTGCGATTATCCTTCAGCAGCAACGCACCCCATCCGTAGTGCCTCTATCACCTGTTAATGCTCAGCCCAGAGAAGGTCCAAACCCGTTTATTTATGGGCCAGCAGTGCCGCCCGAGAGGTTTTATGGTAGACGAAAGGCCATTGCCGATATCAAAAATCGTATTGGCGCGGTTGAACCACAGAGCATCAATATTGTAGGACTGAGGCGTAATGGCAAAAGTTCGATGCTGCGATACGTGCAAGAGCGTATTCATGAGTTCTGTCTGCCCGAGCAGAAGCCTCTGGTGGTGTTTCTAGATTTGCAAGACCGGCGATTTCATACCCCGCTGGGCATTGTAGAAGGATTACGGCGAGGCATTCAAAAACAAACGGGTACTAAGCCCTGGGCTAAAGAAGACAACAACGACGACTTTGAACTCCAAGACGGGTTAGAAGCCCTACGTGATCAAGGCTATCGGTTGATAGTGCTGTTTGATGAGTTTGGGGCGATCGGCAAACGGCTAGAGCAGTTTCAAGACTGGGGTGACGATTGGCGAGCAAAAGCTTCTGCTAGGTTGGTGACCTTAGTCATTGCCAGCCGTAGACCTTTGGGCGAAGTCTACCAATCCTTAAACCTAACCTCCCCCTTTGGAAATTTGTTTAGCACCACTATTTTGGGGGCTTTAGAACCAGAGCCGTGGCGGCAACTGTTGGAGCAGGGGCAGTTATTGGAGGCAGAAATAGACTGGGTTATTGCCATTGCAGGAAGGTTGCCATACTACACCCAACTAGCAGGAGCCATGGTGTGGCAATACAGTAATTTAGATCAGTCTCATTTTGCCTTTATGCAGCAGGCACAAAAGATGTTTACTGCGTTGTGGAGTGAGCTAACTATAGCAGAGCAGATGGCACTCAAACAAGCGCTCAACCCTGCCTTGCCGCTGCCCTCTACAGCGATTAGAGAAAACTTGAAACTGCATGGCCTGCTGAATGCAGATAACCACCTGTGTGGTGAGGGATTGGCTGGCTTCGTAGGTAAACAGCCATGAGGCGATTTTTAAAGGAAACCTGGGAGTTGTGGTATTGGGCCATGTTTTGCCCATCGCGCCTACAGGAGCGGATGAATGACTGGTCTGCTGAAAAAAGCACAAGGGACATAGCCAATTTTAGACCAATCCTAATTTCCTCTAAAAGGACTAGTAGTGGTTTCAGCTATGGCTTACAGCACCCTGAATTCAGAGACGTTGGTTTCCGCGATATCTTGCTAGACCCAGTCAACTGGCGATTCTTCAGTCAGTTTTTCAGCTTAGTTTCGCTATTTAGCCTACCCCTAGCGGGCTTATTAACACAAAGCTCGACTTTACTAGACTGGCTCCTGTTGCCCAGCACTCCACTCATTGCTTATGGATTAGCCTTTTGGTTTCTGCCGGTTAGCCTTTATATTCCCATAGTTATTGCTTTACTCTATGGCTTTGAAAACCAAGTATTTCGAGAAACAATGCTGGCTGGCTGGCTAGAAGTTGAGAATATTTTTCCACCCTTTAGTCAGGTGGCAGTCGGCATCTGTATGGGTGTATTACTGTTGGCTTTGACCAATTCGTTGATATGTAGCTTGTTAAAGCGGCAGAGCGTAAACACAGCTAGGCTGCTCTTTATTGTGGGAGTATCTCTTTCTACAATTCTTGGAGCTTGGATAAGCACACAATCACTTATTGTTACAGGCTTTATAGGGTTTACCGTTGGCACGTATTCATATTTTTTTCAAGATCGACTGCAGATTGGTAGAGATGTCAACGACGTTGCAGCTGTCGTTGCTGGCCGCATTGTGCCCAGCGTTGTGCCCAGCGTTGTGCTCGTCGTTGCGCTGGGCGGTGCGCTTGTCGTTGTGGACGGTATTGCGGACGGCTCAGCGGAAAGCTTTGCGTTCGGTGCTTCTAGCCTCGTTGCTAGCCTCGTTGCTAGCCTCGCTGCGACCGGCGTTGCGCTTTTCGTTGAGAAAAATATTGCTGGCCTCGTTGGAGTCGTCGTTGCGCTCCTTCTTGCGGTCGTCGTTGGAGTCGTCGTTGGAGTCGTCGTTGCGCTCCTTCTTGCGGTCGTCGTTGCGGTCGTCATTACAGTATTCAGTAAGACTGAACTATTACCGTTTTTAGCTATCGCGGCTGTACTGGCGTTTAGTTTGTCTTACGGTCAACGTCGTTGGTCGGGACTTATTGCTGCGGCACTTTTAGCAGTTTTGGGAGTTGAAAATTTAGGATGGCGGGGGTTGTGGGTATTACCTGTAACCATCAGTTTTTATTACCGCCTGCTGCCTGATTATATTTTCTTTGCTCCAATGCTGTTAACTCTCAAATTGAATTTTCTCAACCGCACTTCTACTCAAGGTTCATCAGTTCAAAACATTGAGCAAAAGCTGAGTCGACTGCCTCCCTTTAGCAGTGAACTGCTGTGGCTACCGCTGCCTGGCCATGCTCAGTTGTTGGCGGGGGTTTTTCAACGCAATGCTACCTTTGGGCTATCATCTCTGAAAAAGATGCAATTATCCATTTTGCCAGGGCTACCTCAAACGGTTAAAGATGCTTTGCCAGACATTGTCGCCGATCAACTCTTAAAGTTTAACCATGTAGCAGAATTTGAATCTCTAGAATCAGAGCCAGAGCATTTTCACACCCATCCTCTTCTAAGAACTCTGTTACCAAGATACTTTGATATCACTCAAAATTCAAACCAAATTGATTATCCAACATCCGCGGATTTATCTAATATATTTCCACGACTGCAACGCATTGCAGAGGATGTTGCAGCAGCACTTCAGTCTGAAAACCTGACGCTTCGAGAACGAGGATTGGAGAGGGTTCTAGAAAAGCTAAACCTTCTGACTTCTCAATTGCCAGGCTTAGGATTGAAAACCAACGATATTAAGCGTTGGCAACCAGTAATTTCTCGATGGCTCAATTTGATTGAGATAGAACTGTCGGAACAGAAGAAACTTTCTCGCAGAGAACTGCGTAACCCATTTCAGTACGGCAACCCCCTACAACGAACCCAGGGTAATCTCTTTAAGGGCCGACAGGACTTTGCAGACAACATAGTGCGGCTTTTGCTAAATCACAATCGCCCTACCATCGTGCTTCATGGACCGCGCCGCTGTGGCAAAACCTCTTTCTTAAATAATTTACCTCGCCTTTTGCCCTCAGACTGGGTGCCTATTTATGTAGACATGCAGAGTGCTGCTGCTACCGCAGATGAAATTAGTTTTCTCCGTACCCTAGCCCGTTCTATTCGACGTGATGGTCGCAGCCAGGGTATTAGCATTCCAGATGAGCCCGATCGCGGCAGCCTTCAAGCCGCACCTTACGACACATTTGAAACCTGGCTAGAAGCAGTGCTGACTGAGTTGAGTCCCCGACAGCTATTGCTCAACCTTGACGAGTTTGAAAAAATTAGTGCTGCTATTGATCAGGGGAAACTTAGTCTAACTTTGTTCGATGAATTGCGCAGCCTGATCCAGCATTGGCCTCAGCTCGGCTTTGTGTTTTCTGGTGTGCAAACCCTGGAAGAAATTGGCCCCAACTGGAGCAGCTACTTTATTAGTGTTGTGCCTATCGAAATACTCTACTTAAATCCACAAGAAGCTCAGCAGCTACTGACCGATCCCGATCCAGATTTTGCCCTGACTTATGCACCTGGATTGGTAGATGGAATTCTACAACTCACCCAGTGTCACCCCAACCTGCTTCAGCTTATCGGTGCGGCTCTGGTGACGGAAGCTAACGAACGACATACCACGGCCGTCACCGCTACGATGCTGGAGGCGGCTATTCCTCGTGCACTTACCCTAGGCACTTCCTACTTCACCAATGTCTGGGATGAATTTACCGGTACCCTAAATACCCCCGACGAAATTCGCGCTGGTCAAACGATTCTCAAAGCCATGGCTGAGGGCCAATCACTACCCTCAAACCTAAACTCAACCGCAAGGGCAGCACTCCGCCGCATGGTGCGCTATCACGTCCTCAAAGTAGAGGATGGTCATTACGATTTCGAAATTCCCTTAATTAAGCGCTGGGTGCAAGAACGAGCCATCCTTGATGAATAGATGTGCTTGTGTGCTGCCCACGCTAGTGCGTGGGCACGAGATGGATGGGTTCTTGTTAGCTCAGATGGAGATCGCGCCTCAGCAGACTAAACACTTCGCCCTGGGCTGGGGTAATCAAAATCCCCGATCGCGGTATCGCAATCAACTGGCTCCAGGTCATCTGGTCGGCATAGTCCAGCACATGCAGCTGGTTGACGGTGGCTCGCACCCCTTCGGGTGAGCCAATCACTAGGTGACGCAATCGCTCGCGCCCCGGCTGCGCCTCAGGATTCGCGAGCAGCAGCGGATTGGTCGCCTCCCGGTTCTGGGCAGACGACACCAAATATGGCAAACACAACATAATATCAAGTCCGCTTGGAGGAGCATAATTAGAGGGATTGCAATCAGGACTGTGCAATGCCCAAGCAAGTACAAGTTGTAGATTATCTAGCAGTAGATGAGCTAGAGCGACGCTACCGAGACGCCA
>JAHHHQ010000004.1 GCA_019359285.1 Nodosilinea sp. WJT8-NPBG4 | reverse complement strand
TCGCCTCGGTCAACAGCAGCAAGCGCTTTTTCGCGCAGATCATTACTATAAGCGGCTGGCATCGTTACTCAAGCAATAGTCCTACTCTCCTAGAATGTCCTATCTACGCCTTCATCTGCAATAGATAAGGTACACAGGCTAATACGGCTAAATCAGGATTCTTTCTTGAAAGTGCGTGTATCGTCCAGTTTGATCTCTATGGTGTATCCGCTAGCAAATCAGCAATTGGCTATCGGTAAACACCAAATTCGTTTGGGCATTCCTGAAATTACCTTCCTAACTCCCTATAAAGAACTATATTCACGAATTACGGTCATAAAGGGATATCAAGATGTGACAACATTTCTACAGGCAGCACAACGTCAACTAGACAAGCTAGGGATTGATGGTAGGCCAAGGGTTGCCGTTAGACAAGATGGCTCTTTTAAACGAAAAACCATAAAAATTGGCCGATACATGATTACTGGCTTTGGCTTAGAGATCGAGAATTTATCTGAAGGAGATTCCATTAAGCTGCAAACCTACGGCCTAGGTGGGAAGCAAAAGATGGGCTGCGGCATCTTTTTGCCCATGAGGAGAAAAGGCAGTGCGGCGAACAAGCCTCACTGACGCCATTGGGGTCTGCTAGGTTCGCCCCAACAATCAGGTCGTCGATGCCATCGTTGTTAATGTCGCCCGCACTTCTGGCGGACAAACCTAAGGTGTCACCCTCACCAATGCCCTCAATCACAAAGCCATTGCTGCCGTTGAGGGTAGAGAGGTTAAGGCTGCCCCCGCTGCCTACGGTTGCCCCGCCAAAAATCACATAGCTCTCACCAGCACTCCTGGTGCCATTGGGGTCTGCTATGAATGCCCCAATGATCAGGTCGTCGATACCATCGTTATTGATGTCCCCCGCACTGCTGACAGATCTGCCTAAGGAGTCGCCCTGATTAATGCCGTTAACCACAAAGCCGTTACTACCGTTGAGGTCCGAGAGGTTGAGGCTGCCGCTGCTGCCCACTGTTGCTCCACCAAATACCACATAGCTCTCGCCAGCATTACTATTACCATTGGGGTCTGCGTCGCTTGCTCCAATAATCAAGTCGTCGATGCCATCGTTGTTGATGTCGCCCGCATTGCTGACGGAAAAGCCTGACAGGTCACCCGCATCAATGCCGTTAATCACAAAGCCGTTGCTGCCGTTGAGGGTAGAAAGGTTAAGCACGGGGTCGAACATAGAAAAGCTCCTTAGATAACGTTTAAACTAAGCACTGAGCGGAACCAGAGACATCCAGGAGTGCATGGGCAACGGTGCGGGTTAAACCAAGCGTGATGCCGGTTCAAACAGAAGCAATCTCCTTTTCAAGGTTGGGGGGCCGCTCAAGGGCAATGATTTTCTGTTGTTAAGCTATGAAAATGAACGCTTTGCATGGTGCTGCCCTTAAATAAAACAGTTTTTCTGGCTAAAGGAATCGCTTCGGACAAGCATAAAGTTCTGTATTCCTACCTGAAACAGGAATTTTGGCAAAGGTGTAGACGCTGTAGGGCAAGTAGTCGTCTTGCCCTTAATTAAGAACCAACTCATCAGCGGAGCGAAAAGGCTTTATCCCAGTGTTCAGTAATGGGGTCTAGGAGGAATGACAGGATTGTTTTCTGTCGGGTAACGATTTCTGCGGTAGCTGCCATACCAGGGGTGATGGGCACCTCCTGCCCTTGGATGGTCACAAAGGTTTTGTCGACTTTGATACGAGCCGGGTAAACCAGCCCTACATTCTGCTCCTGAATGGAGTTGGGGCTGATGCTTTCAACGGTGCCCTGGACCAAACCAAACTCTTGGTAGGGAAACGTTTCGAGCTTGATTTTGACGGGCATCCCCGGCTGGATAAAGCCAATATCGCGGTTGAGCACCTTGGCCTCGAGCACCAGAGGAGCCTCCTCCGGCAGGATGGAGAGCAACTCTTCCCCTGACTGTACGGTGGCTCCTGCTTCCACCACCTTGACGTTGTAAACTGTGCCATCGACAGAAGCCGTGAGAGTTTCCCGGTTGCGCTGCTCCTCGGCCTGGGCAAGTTGGCCCTTGAGGTTATCTAGCTCTTTGCGCTGCTGCTCTATCTGGGTGAGGATTTCGTTTTGGCGATCGGCCACCAACCGATTCGCCTCGGTTTGGGATGCTTTGTGTGCTTGCTCTGCTTGATAAATGGCCTGCTCCTGCACGACAACCTGGTTTTGCAGAGAAACTACCTCGTTTTGAGCATCCAGATAGTCTAATCGCGGCACCGCGCCCGCGACCAGTAGCTTACTTAGGCTCTCGGCTTTAGTGGTGGCAACGGTCAAGGTTGCCTTGATCCGCTCCAAATCAGCTTGGGCTGCTTTGACGGCCCCTAGCTGGCGGTTTGCCTCGGCCGCCGCCATCTCGCGCCGAGCGGTAAACTCCTGCATCCGAGAGGCCAATAGCTGATCCTGCAAAGGGTTGCCGGATTGAGTGTTGCCGGTGCGTTCAGCCTCTAGGCGAGCCAGGTTGGTTGCTGTTAGCTCAGCCTGCTGCTTAAGTCGCTGAAACTCTGCTTCTGAAATAGTGGGGTCAAACTGAACTAGAGGGTCGCCAGCGTTGACCTGTTGGCCTTCCTCCACCGTAATCTCTTGAATCATCCCACCTGAGAGCGCTTTGACTGGCTGAACGCGTGTTGAGGGAATAACCTCTCCCTGAGCGGTGGCAACCTGATCAACTTTACTTAGAGCAGCCCAGGTAATGGCACCTCCTACTAATGCACATAGCCCTACCGCAAGAATGCGGGAATATTTTGGCGGAGCCCGACGAATGGCTTTAGCTAGATCGGCATTGAGATAGTCTTGAGCATTTGCAAATTCATGCTGGTTACGCCGCAGTTGAACGGCTTCAGGCGGAGCTTTCACCGAAACTTTCATGACAATTCTCCTGTTGATTTAGAACACAAAATTCTCTTGGCTCTAGCGAAGTGTTTAGTAAGACAGTTCAATTCTTACTTGTATTTTTCGTCAAATCGTCCATTGCATTCCTGCCAAAAACTAGTTTTTCTTCGTTTTCGCCGATGAATGTCGTACGATCAAATAAGTCAAAGTCACGTTTGCCGGTAGCTAGGGCGATCGCATCGGCTGCACCTGAGTTGCTGGAACCACTTCTCCGTTCGCGGTTGTGACTTCATCGACTTTGCTGACGGCTGCCCAGGTAATGGTTCCTGTGACCGCGAGGCAGATGCCGCCAACTAACACACGGGTATACAGCGGTGGTAGGCTACGAACAGCATTACCAAGCTCGTAGTTGAGATAACTCTGAGTGCTGGCAAATTGCTGTTTAGTTTGCTGACGTTGAATGGAAGAGTTTGACATGTTTATGATTGCCTCCAATTTTATTTGGTGAAAGCGGCTTTCAAATTGCTAAACATTCGGTTTGAAATTCCAGTCGATCGCACGTTTCAGCAAGTAGCTTTAGAACCTGGAGAGCAGTTCTAATGTTGAAAATGTAAGTCTGGAATTCAAAGGTTAAGGTTTCGATTGCGATCGCGGCGTTTATGCAATTGATGATTGCTGTTTTTATTCTGAAGATGGATGCCTGAACTAAAATTTTGTTGATTGCAGAGCGTAGTTTTTTTGAGTGTAGTGAAACGGACGCTTGGATTCAGGTTTGGGTCAAATTATCTTTCTCAAGTTCAGGTAATTTCATCTCTTCAGCAAGTTCAGGTGGATTCATTTCTGAAGGATCACCAAAATAGTACTCAACGATCGCGTTTACAGCTTCATCAGGGGATGGAAACAACCTCCGGAAATCACCGGGTCCGGGTCCGGGGATGAACACCCACACCTCAAATATCCAACCCTTCTCAGTTAGATAGAGTCTTGCCGCAGGTGCATCACAAGGAATTCCCTCTTCACCACACCAAAAGAAGAATTCACTATCGGGTCTTGTGTTACCCGGAACTGATGCTGGTTTGGCAATATCGTAATTATGCCCTTCAAGACCAAAATGACTGAATGTGTCAACAAGAAGTCCAGCTTCTTTTAGCTTCAAAGTCGCTTCAGATTCAGACATAGTTTTAGATCTTCCTTGGTTAAGGTTGTTGTTCGCGTTCATGGATTAGTGGTAGTAGCGAATCGATCGCATAGGGTTTCATCAGAGAGTTGATTTTCAGGTTGCTAAAAGCTCAATTCGAGATTTTGGACGATAGCGAGTCTCAGTCGAATGCCTTGAGAGCCTGGAGAGATCAGTTCCGAAGCTAAAAACTTGAGTTTGGAACTGGGAGATTGGTGGTGCGATCGCGATCGTTGCGGCTTTGAACTCGATTATTACAGTTCAGAATTCGGAAGTTGAGGGTGCGATCGCGATCGCTTCAGTTTTGAGTTGGAAGTTTTGGGTTTTGAAGTCGAAGGTTGAAGGTGCGATCGCGATCGTTAGAGTTCTGATCGCGATCGTTGCGGTTCTAAACTTAAAAGATGGAGTTCTGAGCCTGAAATTTTGAGTTCAGAACTCCGGGGTTGGGGGTGCGATCGTTGCTGTGTGAAACTTGAAAGATAGAGGACTGAACTCAAAAGTTACAGTTCAGCCCTTGGAAACTGCACCTCTTGACTTAAGCACTGGAGTTCTAAGTTTGGATATTGCAGATCTGAAATGAAAAGGCCAGCTTCCAAACTGTCACTCTTCTAATCAGCGTTGCCTAAAGTTAGGACCAGGGTTACCAGTAGGATGAAAAGTTTTAATCTTTTTCTCCAACAAATCAATTTCTAAGGTAAATGGTTGATCACTTATTTTTTTACCTCCAGGCTTTATGTTCTTTATATTTACGGATGTCAACCCTTGTCTCTTAGCTTCATCAATTGCACCGCGCACCTTAGGGTTATCTAAAGCTCGCTTTAGAATATTAAGATACTCATCAGCCGTTCCTTTAAACACAGTACTCTTTGGCTTGTCAACTCTCACCCTTGGGTCAAAAGTTTCGTCTACATGTCCTTGAAGAATATGTTTCCAGTCTTTTTTTTCTAGTTTCAATGCCACAGGCAAAGATTCACCTAGGTCCACACGATCTCCAAATTTGTTGAGTGCAAACTGAAGATTTCTTTCCTGTTTTGCCAAATCAGCAGGGGACATAGAAAGAGGTCCGCTACTGCCACCACCAGTGGATGGTCTAGGACCGTTAGGTCCACCAGGGCCACCTGTACCACCTGTCGGAGGATTCGGACCACCCGGAGGACGTTTCGGCGGCATAGACGCTGGTGATGGGGGTCTTCTTGGCGGCATGGAGGCTGGTGATGGAGAACCACTGCCACCAGCTCCAGGCGCGGCAGGATTATGGTTGGCGTTAGCTTGAGGGGATGTTACTGTGTCAGGTGGGTCAGGCTGCTGCCCTTTATTGGGCTGATTGGGGCTTCCTCCTTCTAAAGGATCAGGGTCATGTTTACCGTCTCCACGAGGTGGATTGTCATTGATTCCACTATCGCCAGTTCCTTCGTGAGCTCTACCGCCAACCAGAGCAGGTTCGCGATCGGGCTGGTTGGTTGGATGACCACCGGACCCGGAAGGTGAAGTGTCTTTAGGTTTGCCACTAAGACCAGAACCTCTGCCATAGCGTCTACCGCCACCGGCTCCCCTCTTCTTCGGGCCAGGTGCATCCCCTCGTCCGGCTGGACGGGTATCTCTAGGGCCAGGCTTCCCTTTATTGGGTCCTCCATTGGTAATGGGAGATCCACCACGGCCCGCTCCCGGTATATCTCGGCCTCCAGGTGAGTTAGCAGGGGGTTTTACAGGAGTTCCAGGGGGCAAGACAGCATCGGGTGGAGTAACTGTAGGTGCTCCTGCTCCACTGTTTTGTGGTGGTTGAGCATTGGAGGGGAGTCCAGAATTGGGTGAGCCTGCACCAGCCGGATTAGCTGGCGGACTGTCGGGGCTCACACCTTTAGCACCATGCTCTGCTTTCCCAGTACCACGAAGACCCTCATAAATCTTGTAACCATACTTGCCACCCTTAAAGGCTGCATCGCCTGCGTAGGGAAGGACACTACCCGCCGATATTCCAGCATTTGTCCAATCCCCTTCAGAAGCATATAAAATCGCATTAGTTAAATCTGCAAAAGGGGTTGGCTCGAAAGTACCCACAACATCTAAGAATGTATGCAGATCCTCACGGGTCATACCGTTATCGCTCCCTGCTGCAGCCTTCACTTCATTTGCAGTGATATCTCTTTGTCTAACTCCTGGTCTGTTCAGCATTTCCTGTGCCTTGATGCGCTCAGGAATACTGACGTAAGGATCATTGGCTGTTTTGACGAGTGATAGAAATTTTTGTTTTTGTAGAGTTTCGCGTGCCTTATTACGCTCGACATCACTGATGTCAGGATCATAGGCTTTTTGGAGAAGCGCTGTTATTTCGTGGGCACGACGTTGTCCAGCTTTCTGTTGTTCTTGTATAGTTCCAGACCACCCATTGAGATCGGTAGGGCTAAGGTCAGGACTATAGGCTTTTTGGAGAAGTGCTGCTATTTCGTGGGCATTACGCTGGTCGTTTACCATAGCAAGTTCTTCAGCTTCCTGTTCGTGAAGAATTTTGCTTGCCTCATTACGCTCAAATGTGCTGGCATCAGGGTCATGCATTTTTTGGTTGAGTGCTGCTTTCTGCTCGAGTTGAGTTTTAAGCCGATGCTCAGCAGCAGTCATTGAACCAGCTGGACCATTAGCCCTTTGAGTTTCAAGTTGGCGCTCAGCCGCAGGAATTGAACCAGCTGGACCATTAGCCCTTTGAGTTTCAAGTTGGCGCTCAGCCGCAGGAATTGAACCAGCCGGACTATTAGCCCTTTGAGTTTCAAGTCGGCGCTCAGCCGCAGGAATTGAACCAGCCGGACTATTAGCCCTTTGAGTTTTAAGTCGGCGCTCAGCCGCAGGAATTGAACCAGCCGGACTATTAGCCCTTTGAGTTTTAAGTCGGCGCTCAGCCGCAGGAATTGAACCAGCCGGACTATTAGCCCTTTGAGTTTTAAGTCGGCGCTCAGCCGCAGGAATTGAACCAGCCGGACTATTAGCCCTTTGAGTTTTAAGTCGGCGCTCAGCCGCAGGAATTGAACCAGCTCTGAGACGTTCACCTTCCGGGATATACTTATCTTCGAACTCACGATTGGTTCGCTCACTTGCAACCGTACCATCTGTACTAATCCAGGGAGTGTTGTTAAAGGAGCCATTCACCTGCTGGATCAGCTGAGCACCTGAGAATTGCCGGGTTTCGGGTGTGATCATCTTTGCGAGATTAATAGCCGCTGTAGAATTCAGCAGTCCCGCTCCGGTTTCCGTATCCCTGCCAGGAGTCTTTAAATCGGTGGCAGTGGCAGTAAGAATTTGATTCACTTGCTGACCGCTCAATTCAGGGTTGGCGCTCCAGATATTGGCGATCGCTCCTGTCACTTTGGCAGCAGCGAGTGATGTTCCCGCAGCTCCCACATCTGTAACGAGATCTAAGCCATTGCCATAGCTGGAATAGGAAGCCCGGTCGTTGCCCTCAGCACTGCCCACCACAATCAGGTTGTCGGAGAGACCGGAGGCTTGGCCCAATGCCGACATTGCCTTGCCTTCATTGCCTGCCGAAGCGACGACCAGCACCCCATTCTCACGAGCGTAGTTGAGAGCAGCTTTTTCCTGGGCGGTGAGTTCTTGGCGGGTGGTGATGCTGCCGTCGGGGTTTTTCTGGGTAAGGTCGAAGCTGGCGTTGACGACAGCTCTAGTTTGGCCGGTGGCTTTGGCGGTATCGACAAACTGAGTTAGCGAATCGGCCCAGGTGCCTTTGCCGACGCTGTCGGCTAACAGGATGGTGGCCTCAGGGTTGCCGTTCTGAATGGTTTTTAGCATCTGGTTACCGTGCTGGCCAGGGGCAAAACCCGTGTCGATGATGCCAATTAGCGGCCCTTGGCTTTGCGGTAGGGGGCTAACAGCGGCTTCGTGCCCATTGCCGAACCGCTGCTGCAATTCCTGAATGCCCTGCCTGAGCCAGCCTGGCGCGAGCTTTTGCAGGCTTTGGGTCAGCGTGGGCTGGGTGGGATTTACCGCCGCGGCAAAAGCATCCTCTAAGCGCATCACTTGGGGGCTAGCCAATGAATTTTGGGTGGGCAGAGCTGAGGTCAGGCGGTTGGTATCAAGGCCCTGGTGCCGCTGAGGTTGAAATTGGGACGCTAAGCTAACCGCTTGGGCGTTTCGCAGGGACTTTGAAGCGGATGATTGAAGATCAGTGCCGGCAGATTGAGCAAAGTTCTGTTGAGACATGATAAGACTCCTAATAGAACCAAGTGGTCTGGGAATTGCAGTTGAGAGTTGCAGTCGTGAGGCTAAATTTGATTACAGGTCGTCGGACTCTTGCTGCTGTTGATAGAGCACCGAGTACACGCCTTTAGCGTCCAGCAGCTCTTCGTGGCGGCCCTGCTCAATCAGCACGCCTTTTTCGAGCACGAGGATTTTGTCAGCGGAGCGCAGCATGGAGTAGCGGTGGGTCAAAAGCATTAGCGTGCGACCCTGGGCAAAGCGGCGCAGGTTGCGCAGCACCTGGCGCTCGGTCTGAGCATCGAGGGCGCTGGTCGCTTCATCGAGAATCAAGATGGGCGTATCGTTGAGGAACATGCGGGCCAGGGCGACTCGCTGGCGCTGTCCGCCCGATAGCCCCGTGCCTCGCTCGCCGATGGGGGTCTCGTAGCCGTTGGGCAGCTCCATGATGAAGTCGTGTGCGATCGCATTTTTGGCCGCCTCAATCACCTGCTCCAGCGATACCTCTGGCTTGCCAAAGGTGATGTTCTCAAACACCGTGCCGTTAAAGAGAAAGTCATCCTGCAAGACCACACCGATCTGCTGGCGCAGGGACGAGAGATTGGCCCCCTTCACATCCAGGCCATCCACCAGCACTTGTCCGGATTTGGGCTGGTAGAGCCGCTGCACCAGCTTAGATAGGGTACTTTTGCCCGAGCCACTGCGGCCCACTACGCCGACAAACATGCCGGGTTCGATATCAAAGGAAATGCCGCGCAACACCGATTCTTCCGCCGTTGGGTACTGGAAGCTCACCTTCTCAAAGGCGATCTGCCCCTGCAGGGGCGGCAGCACTAGCCCCGCCTCCGCCGTTTCTTCGGGAGTGGTGTTGAGAATCGTACCAATGCGGCTCACTGAGAGCGCCACCCGCTGAAAGTCTTCCCACAGCTGGGCCAGCCGCAGAATGGGGCTAATTGCTTGCCCAGAGAGCATCTGAAAGGCCACCAGGCTGCCGATGGTGAACTGCTGATCGATCACCAGCTTGGCCCCAAAAAAGAGAATCAGAATCTCTGAGAGGTGGGTGAGAAACTGGGCAATGTGGCCGTCAATGTTGCCTAGGGTATCGGCCCGAAAGCTGGTGTTGACGTAGCGGGCAAACAGACCTTCCCAGCGATCGCGGGTGGGCCGCTGGGCCGAGTGGGCTTTAACAGCGTGAATCCCGGTAATGGTTTCCAGCAAAAACGACTGGCTGTCGGCCCGGCGGTTGAACGACTCATTGAGCCATTCCCGCAGCAGCGGCGTGGCCCCCACAATCAGCACGATAAACAGGGGCACTACCGCCAGGCTCACCAGCGTTAGCCTGGGGCTGTAGCCGATCATGACAGCGATGTAGACAAAGGTAAACAGGGCATCTAGCACTACGGTCACGCTAGTGCCGGTGAGGAACTGGCGAATGTTCTCCAGCTCCTGCACGTTAGCTACCGTATCGCCCGTGCGCCGCGACTCAAAATAGGCTAGGGGAAGCTGCACCAGATGGCGAAACAGCTGGGACGACAGGCTCAAATCTAAGCGGCGGGCGGTGTGACTAAACAAAAACATTCGCAACACGCCCAGCACCGCCTCAAAGATACCGATGCCCAACAGGCCCACCACCATCACCTGCAGGCTGGAGAGGCTGCTTTGGGGAATGGCTTTGTCGATGATTACCTGAGTTAGCAGGGGCGTGGTCAGGCCTAGCAGCTCAATGACAAACGAGGCCAGCAGCACTTCGCCCAGCAGCCTGCGGTAGCGCCAGACGGCGGGTACAAACCACATCAGGTTGAATTTCTCAGCCTTGGGCAGCGACTGCGCCAGCCACAGGTGCCCATCCCAAGCGGCTTCGACCATGCCGCGCGGCAGGCTCTCGCAGGTTTTGCGGAGGTTGGTGGGGTCGGCGACGATCAGGCGATCGCGCTCCACTCCGTAGACCAGCACCCAGTGCTGCTGCCGCCAGTGCAATAGGGCCGGCAGGGGCAGATCGTCTAGCGATTCCCATACAGTCAGAACCGACTGGACGTGCAGCCCGATTTTTTCAGCCGCATTAGCCACATCCGGCGGGGCCTGGCTGTGTAGATGGGCCTGAACCTGCTTGAGGGAAATAGCTGCGCCCAACTGCTCGGTGAGCATGGTCAGGCAGGCCGCTGCACTGTTGAGATGAAACGTGTAGGGGTAGCCCGAGACCGGGTGGGGCAGCTTGGGGTCAAAGGGCTGGTAGCGCCAGCGCACCGTCTCCCAAAACTGCTGCAGATCGGCGGAGGCCACGTCATACCAATCAAGCGACGGCCAGAATACGACTAAAGCATCTTGGCTAGCTGCAACCGCCTCCCAGTGCCCAGCTAGCTCCAACAGGTCGCCAAACCAATCACCGGGCTTGAGTAGCACCTTTCTGCCTGGCTCTAGAATCGAGTTGCCTTTTTGCGGTACCAAGCGCACCTTGCCTCGCAGCACGAGAAACTGCATACCGGCGCGGCGAGTAGACCACAGCACTTCACCTGTTTTGTGGTGACCGAATTGGGCTGTCTGCTGGAAGTGAATCTGCTGGATACTGTTGAGTCCAGCCAGGGGAAGCTCGTCCCAGGGCAGATTGTGGGTATGGACGTCTAGAGATACCACCATTGGGACACCTCCAACTTGACGGTCATAGCATCAGTGCGATCTCGCAGCCACTCTTGGAACAGCTCCACCTGCAGTTGAGCCTCGGTTTCCCCTTCGAGGGCAGCAGGCAGCACGGCATCGAGGCGGAATAGACACCAGCGGTCGTTGAGCAGCAACGGCCCCACGATTTCCCCGGGGTAAATAGCGCCAAGCTCGATTCGCAGTTCTTCAGACAGGCTCTCGCGGGCCACAGGTGGAATCTTGCCGCCGCTGTATCGATTGTCAGCCAGGGAGTGCTGCTGGGCTAGCTGCTCAAAAGATGCGCCTTCCTGGGTGATCTGCTCGTGCAGTTCCTTGGCCAGACCTTCCTCCTGCACCACAATGCAGGACAGTTCCACCTGGTCGAGCTGCGGCTTGCGCTTAATGAAATATTCCTGCAGCCGAGGTTGGCAGATGCGCCCCATGAGCTGCTCCTGGGTCCACTGATCCAGCAACGTCGCAGCCAGGGTTTCATCATCTAGAGAATTTTGCTGGAGCCAGGCGTCGAAAACGGCATCGTCGCTAAGGCCTCGGCTTTGGCGAAACTCACTTAACAGTTGTTCTACAGTTTCTTCAGTAGGGGTGAGCTCTGGGGTGAACTGAATCTCTTGGGCGATCGCATGTTGGCTCAAAATTCCTTTGATAAAGGTCTCTAGCTGACCAGCATTTTGCAGGTACTCCAGCACCTGCTCTTGGCTAATTGCTTCGTCATCAATGAACAGGAACGGCGGTTTAGACATGGGGTTTCTCCTGAAGGTGGGGATTTATTCCAAACGAAAACAGTTGCCTTCCCCGCAGAAAGTCAGCGGGATTTTCTGTCGGCTAGAGTACGTTTACTAAGACAGAACTTACAGATTTTTTAGGGGGAAAGATTTGACCCGGCCAATTCAGCTAACAAATGCTCTATTTCGGCCAGGAAGTCGGTTTGATTTTGGGCTTTGGCTAGCTCTCTGGCAGTTTCTAGAGTGTCAACGACCGCTTCTCGTTTACCTTGCTGGAGTAACGTGAAAGCCTTACCCCAATGCATGAAGGCATTGTCAGGGGCAAGATGTTGGGCTTCCTCGCGGTTAATCATGGCCGCGTCGTAGCGCTCTAGTTGAGCCAGTACCCAACCCAATTGGGTATAGGCTTTAGGGAAGAAAGAATTGATTGCGATAGCCTCTTCAAATTCGGCGATCGCGGCCTCATAGTTTTCCTGCTGATGCAGCAACAGTCCCAGGTTGTAGTGCACCCCGGCCATGTCAGGGGCTAGTTCCAGCGCCCGCTCGAATCGATCTTTAGCCGCGTCCAACTCACCCTGGTTAAGTAGAGCGATGCCCCACGAGTTGTGGGCACTGGCCTGATTTGGGTCAAGATCTAGCGCCTTTTGGGCGGCGGCGATCGCCTCCTCGTACTGACCCTGCTGTGCCAGGGCAAAGCCCAAAACCGTGTAGGTGTCAGCATCGTTAGGGAATTGTTCAACGGCAATGCGGGCGCGCTGAATCGCTTCTTCGTATCGGCCTTGCTCTGCGATCGCGCTACTCAAGGTGCTGTGGGCTCCCTCTAACTGAGCATCTAAGGCAATGGCCTGTTTAAGGGCGTCCTCGGCTTTTAGAAATTGACCCTGTTCGGACAATGCCTGGCCTAGCCAAAAATGTCCTTGGGCTCGATTGGGATTGGCTTCAATTGCGTCTCGAAAAGCCAACTCTGCGCGATCGTATTCCTGCTGTGTGAAGTACTCCTGGCCGGCATTGAGGTGTTTGGAATAGGGCAAGATTTCGCGAATCGAGTGGGAAAGCGAGACGCCAGCAAAATACTGACGATAGATGCGCCCCCCGGTCCAGGTCCCGAGCACGATGACCAGCAGCCAGATCAATAGGGTAGTTCGATCTTTGGGGGAGAGCGGTTTGCAGCGGGTGAACACCATGGACTTACTCCGGGTTTTGTTCAGGTGGGCTCATCAGTATTTAGGGAAAACAAACTCAAATTTATGCAGATAAAATCTGAAAGTGCTGGTCTGGAGAAGGTTCTAACCGTTTATCTCCTATTAGCAGACCAGTACCGTGTTGAAGCCAGTGAGAGAGCTGATGCTGTCAGCACCGCTAGGGCCAGCAAAGCTCACCTGCTCCATCCCGATGCCCGACTGCTCGAAGAAGCTGCTCGCCCCTTTGAACAGGCTGCTGATATCGCCTAGGTCGCTGACACCCCCACTGCAATCGTCGAGTTCGCCTTCGGTGAGTTCAGAAATGGCCAGGTTAGCGGCCTCTTCAGCTTCGGTGATGATGTCGTTGGGCTTGATCATGTCAGACATGGAACTTCTCCTTTTGAGAAGTTGGTTTTTTTGAGTTAGGAAGGTAGGTTTGTTTGCCTTCCTGTTCTTACCTATGTCTCGCGGAGATAAGCTTATTCACTTTAGTAATAGCCTTCTTCAGTGGGCTGTGAGGGTATTGAGGTAGGGGCAATGTTTTCGCTGGCTTTGGGCTTTGCAGATTGCTGCAACTGTCGTGCCTGCTGGTGATAGCGCAGGGCCCTTTTGTTCTGCTGTAAACCTTCGTGCATACTGGCGAGGTCAGTTAAAATCTCGGCGGCCAGTTCGCGATCGCACTTCTGGCACAGCATTAGAGCGGCTTCAAAATGGGCGATCGCTAAATCCACATAACCTGCACTTTTGGCCAGTCGGGCAATGCGCCTGCGAATCATGATTTCGTAGCTGTTGCCTTCGAGCAGGGTCTGGTGCTGGCGATACCCATCAAGGGCAGCTTCGTAGCAGGAGAGAGCGCACCAGTGCTCGCCCCGAGCAATATAGACTCGCCCCATGCACCCCAAGGTGATGGCTTCACCCAGTTCGTCGCCCAGTTCGTGGCGCAGGGCGAGAGCTTTCTCTAAAGTTCTCAGCGCTAGGCGATAGCGGCGACGATAGTAGTGGCCCATGCCTAGGGTGTGAAGGGCAGCAGCATAGCCTGCATCGTCTGCTGTATTGTGCAGATGCTGCACGGCCTGAGCGGCATAGTCGTAGGCCCAGCGGTACTGCTGACGCTGGGCAAACACCACGCTGAGGTGGGTGAGGGTGTGGCCCAGGGCCACGGCATCTTCGGCGTGGTTGAAGGCGTTGAGCGATCGCAGATAGGCCCCGGCGGCGCGATCCCATTCGCCCAGTTGACAGTAGAGATGGCCCAAGGCACTCTGGGTTTTGCCCGTTTCGAGCAGGGCGGGCACAGACTGCAGCCAGGAGAGGTGGTAGCGCAGTTCAATGGTCTGTGCCACCGGAAAAGCTTGCATCAAAACCACCGGGCGGCCCTGGGTCAAGTAGGCGATCGCAAAGCGGGGACTGGGCATAGGAATAGGGTTGAACTCGTCTACCTGCACCTATGTCTGGAGTGGCCAAACCTATTCAGTGGCGATTAGTTGGTGATTCCGGTACGGATACTCGTTCCGAGTCGGAGCTCGAACGCTACGCGAATCGCTCCGCCGAGCGCTCAGTCTTCTATCACTTCAATCAGGGTAGATAGGGCCGCGAGCTGGGTGGTGTCTACCCCGCGCACATCATTGCGCAGGCTAACCGAGCTTCGGGTACTGCGATCAATATCGCCCAGCAGAGTTTCTATCACACTGACAGGGTCATCGTTTTGCAAACCGATGGGGTCGCCGCTGCGGGTGTTGTTGGCGGCGGCAATTTGCTGAAGACCGCGCAAAGCATCACGCAGAGGGCTGGTGCTCACCAGAGTCAAAATTTCAGCATAACCAGAGCTGCTCAGGCACAGGTGAAAGGCTTCGCTGGGGTCGCTACAGTAGTTGCGGTTAGGGTCGCGCTCCATCTCCTGACGAGGAATGGCTAGCTGCTGCTCCGGTTCTAACAGCGATTCATTTTCAGGAGCATCCCAATCGGTAGGGTGCAGCACAGACATACTCCCCGAGCTGCCGATGGCTAGCACGGCTATGTAGAGGCTGCGCAATTCACCATTGGTCACCGTCACCACAATTTCACTGCCCGATCGCAGCGTTTGACTGGAACTATCTAGCCGTTGGGCCACCTCGTTGTCTTCGCTACCTCGACGGCTGGCGCTGCGACTGATGGCAATAGAGTTATTCACTGGCTGTACAGCTACATCGACGTTGAGGTTAGAGGTGTCGCTGTTGAGCACCGATCGCAGCACCTGCCCGGCCAGCAGCAGCTTGAGCGTGGGGTTAAGCCGTTGTACAGCATCGGTAATGGGTTCCCCAGGTTCACCAAAGCTGGCGCGGATGGCCACCAGCCCTGGCGTGAACAGGCCAATGCTGCCCAACTCGCCAACGTCACGTACGGCCTTGGTGGTGGCGATCGCCAGCCCCTGCTCGGTCATGCGCCCTAGCAAGTAGTGGGCGCTTTGACTGCCATCCACCGCGACGGGCTGAATGCGGTTGAAAGCTGCTAACTGCGATTGCACCGTTTCCAAATCAGCCCCTAGAGAAGTATCCAATCCCACTCGTAGAGTCAAGTCAGTGGGCACTCCCCGCACCCGCTCGCGCAGCAGCTGCCCCGCTGCGACCTGACCATCACTGCTGCCCATTAGGGTACCGTAGCCCTCTAGACCCACCCGCCGAGTTTGCTCTATCTGGCTAATCTCATCACCGTTGCCATCCACGACCGAGAAAATAGCCCCGCTCTCAAAAGCTGCCAAACTTTGGGACGACACGCCCCCCAGCCAAAACTTGATCTCGCCGCTGGCCTCAGCACCCACCACCACGGCCTCTGCTGCCAGAGTCTGGGGACGGCTGAAAAAAAGCGGTTCTTGAGCAAAGTTGCGCCCTGGCGCTACCTCATAGATAGGAGATTGCACAACGCGGGCACTGTTAGCCATATCGCGTGTGCTGCGGGCCAGGTCGACAAACACGCGATCGAGCGGCAGGCTGTTGGGCTGCTGCCACAGGTAGCGGGTCAGCGCGTAGGTGAATGCCCCAGCATAAAACTGTCCTGCACCTTCGCCAAAGGAGGCATCTGCCGCCAGTTGGTTAGCCTGGGCCGACCCCAGCGCTACCCCTTTAGCAATGCCTCGGCTCCGTTGGGCCTTTAGCTCCGCAGCCGACCAGCCCAGCCGCGCCAGCCACCGCTCTTGCACTGCCAGTTCAGCCTCGCTGGGAATCGCCTCGCCTAACTCCACCCGCGACTCGACGGCCCGCAGCATTAGATCGCCTCGGGTGCCACCGCCGGAGTGGCAGCTGTCAAGCATAACCGTCACCTGATCAGTTTTGAGGTTGGCCATCAGCAAAAATAGGGTTTTGCCCATAATGTCGCTGACTCGGTTATCGGTCCCATTCAACCGGGCGTCATAGGGCAGCAGGCTGCCATTGTAGCCTTCCAATGCTGTGGGGATTGGGTCGGGGTCACGCACCAGTGAACCATGTCCCGAAAAGTGAAACACCACCACATCCCCTGGCTGGGTCTGGTCAATTAAGTGAGTCTCAAAGGCGTCTAGCAGGTTTTGGCGGGTGGCGGCCTGGTTTTCTAGGGTGAGAATATTGGCTGGGTCAAAGCTAAAGCGGTGCACTAGCAGCTCTTTTTGCATGCGTACATCGGTGAGGCAGCCCCGCAGGGGAGTGACCCCAGCGGGGTACTGATTAACGCCGACTAGCAGGGCCAGTTTGCGGCTAGTCGGCTGAGCCAGGGCGCGGGCGTATCGATCGCCCCGCCGCCGCACATCCATCTGGCTCAGACCGATCGCCGCCAGGGTAGAACCAGCAGCTTGCAGAAAGTGTCGGCGTTTGAGGTTTGCCATGGAGAAAGGAGGAATGAAGAACGAACGTGGTTGGCTTTAGGGTTGGGGTCTACAACGCCTCAATGGGTTGCCAGTTACCTGAGAAGAGGAAGGCCGCCCAGTAGTAGGGGTGAGCGTAGGTAGGATCTGCTAGCAGCGCGAGCTGCACCTGGCGCAGGGCAACGCTGCGACCTTCGCCCTGGAGCAGGTGCTGGTAGTAGCGCTCCATTAGATCGGCAGTGGCCTGGTCGTCTACTTTCCATAGGCTCATGAGCTGGCTTTCGGCCCCGGCCATGACAAAGGCGCGGCGCAGACCGTAAACACCTTCACCGTTGGTCGCTTGGCCAACGCCGGTTTCGCAGGCGCTGAGCACCACCAGACGGGTGCCGCGTAGGTCTAAACTCGCGGCTTCTAACGCGGTAAAAACACCGTCTTCACCGGCACTGTCTCGGGTATTGAACCCAGCCAGGGCCAACCCCGAGCGCAGCAGCGGATTCTCGCGGCTGGTGGGGCGATTGGCAGCGGGCAACGGGCTACTGCTGAGGGGCGAAGCAGTGACGATATCGATCTCGCCTCGACTGTCAACCGGGGGTACAAACTCGACATCCTCAAGAAAGAAGCCGTGGGTGGCCAAGTGCAGAATGCTTGGCCCCTGCACCTGCTTGAGGGCATTTTCGCTGGCCTCGGTCTCGGTGAGCATGATGGGGTTGGATAGCAGGGGGGCAATGGTATTAACCTCCCGCTCGGTGCCGGGCAGAGGGCCAAAGCGCAGGTCGGCAATATCGGTAGAGCGTTGATCGGTGGCCCTCGCCCCCTCTCCCTGGGGACGAGGGGAGGCAGCGGTACCCGCCGTTAAAGCGCCACCCCCCGCAGCGGCGGTGTCGTAGTTGGGGTTGGCCAAAATGACTGGCGGCTGGCGGCTAGGGGCGGGGTTTTGCAGCCGCAGCAGATCGCGGCCTGTGGTCAGGTGGGTGAGGGTGTAGGTCTCGGCCAGGTAGCGGTCTTGCTCATCCACCAGGGCCGCAAAGGGCACCAGGTTGAGCTGGCCATCGGGGGAGAGCAGGAGGTGAGTGGCATCGCCCAGCAGCGGGCGAATGGGGGCCATGAGCTGCTCATCGAGGATGCGGGCGGCGGCGCGAGCCTGAGTAAGAGAGGTAGGGGTGCGGGTGGCGTTGAGAAAGGCAACGGCGGCCTCGTCAATGGCGGCAGCCTCGCCCAGCTCGACCCACTGGGGGTCGCCTGTGGAGTGAAGGATGTAGGCGGCGTAGCGGGGGCTGCCCCAGCTTCCCGCTCCAGTCGAGTCGTAGGGAGAATAGCGCACCAGTTCGACCAGCGCCGCATCGGCGGGAATGAGAGCCTGGATGGCCTCAATTTCGACCGGCTCGGTGGCAAGACGAAATTCGGCACTGCGGCGTGCCAAGTCGGTCTCTAAAGCGTCAACCTGCTGGCGCAGAGCATCGATTTCGGCCCGGTAGACGGCGAGCTCTTGATTGCCCAGACCACCATAGAGCCGGGTGGCCAGCTGGGTTTGGGCGGCTGCGTAGCGGTTGAGCAGGGGAGCTAGCTCAGGGCTGAGGTTTTGCCGCAGCAACTGCTGGGTATCGGTGACAGCATCGAGAATGCGCCCCTTACGCCGCAGTACCGTAGTCAGAGCCAGACGACCCGCCGCGAGGTTCTGCGGCGCACCCTGGAGATGCAGAGAGAGCGTGCTGCTAGTGGTGCCGGATTGAGTGGCGATGTAGGCTTGCTTGCGCGCTTCAGAGCCAGTAACCAGGTTGAGGGCCAGGTTGGTTTCCCCAATGGCAACGCCGCGATTTAGAAACGCAATGCTCTGGGTCATATTACCCTGGGCAAAGTAGAGTTCTGCCAGGTTGTTGAGGCTGGTGGCGACATCGGGATGGGCCTCGCCTAAGGCCGTTTCAAAAATCGAGAGCGATCGCAGCAAAAGGGGTTCTGCGGCACTGTAGTTGCCCTGGGCTCGGTAAAGGACCGCAAAATTATTCAAGCTAGCGGCGACATCGGGATGGGTCTCGCCTAGGGCCGTTTCTCGGATCGAGAGCGATCGCTCATAGAGGGGTTCTGCAGCACTGTAGTTGCCCTGATCTTGGTAAAGGCCTGCCAGGTTGTTGAGGCTGGTGGCGACATCGGGATGGGTCTCGCCTAGGGCTGTTTCTCGAATCGAGAGCGATCGCTCATAGAGGGGTTCTGCGGCACTGTAGTTGCCCTGGGCTCGGTAAAGGCCTGCCAAATTGTCGAGGCTGGTGGCGACATCGGGATGGGTCTCGCCTAGGGCTGTTTCTCGAATCGAGAGCGATCGCTCATAGAGGGGTTCTGCGGCACTGTAGTTGCCCTGGGCAGAGTAGAGGGTTGCCAAATTATTCAAGCTAGCGGCGACCTCGGGATGGGTCTCGCCTAGGGCTGTTTCTCGAATCGAGAGCGATCGCAGCACAAGGGGTTCTGCAGCACTGTAGTTGCCCTGGGCTTGGTAAAGGCCTGCCAGGTTGTTGAGGCTGGTGGCGACATCGGGATGGGTCTCGCCTAAGGCCGTTTCAAGAATCGAGAGCGATCGCAGCAAAAGGGGTTCTGCGGCACTGTAGTTGCCCTGGGCAGAGTAGAGGGTTGCCAAATTATTCAAGCTAGCGGCGACCTCGGGATGGGTCTCGCCTAAGGCTGTTTCTCGAATCGAGAGCGATCGCTCATAGAGGGGTTCTGCGGCACTGTAGTTGCCCTGGGCAGAGTAGAGGGTTGCCAAATTACTCAAGCTAGCAGCGACATGGGGATGGGTCTCGCCTAAGGCCGTTTCAAAAATCGAGAGCGATCGCTCATAGAGGGGTTTTGCGGCACTGTAGTTGCCCTGGGCTCGGTAAAGGCCTGCCAGGTTGTTGAGGCTGGTGGCGACCTCGGGATGGGTCTCGCCTAGGGCTGTTTCTCGGATCGAGAGCGATCGCTCATAGAGAGGTTCTGCGGCACTGTAGTTGCCCTGGGCTTGGTAAAGGCCTGCCAGGTTGTTGAGGCTGGTGGCGACCTCGGGATGGGTCTCGCCTAAGGTCGTTTCAAAAATCGAGAGCGATCGCTCATAGAGAGGCTCTGCGGCACTGTAGTTGCCCTGATCTTGGTAAAGGCCTGCCAAATTGTTGAGGCTGGTGGCGACATCGGGATGGGTCTCGCCTAAGGCCGTTTCTCGAATTGAGAGCGATCGCTCATAGAGGGGTTCTGCGGCACTGTAGTTGCCCTGGGCAAAGTAGAGGTTTGCCAAATTGTCGAGGCTGGTGGCGACATGGGGATGGGTCTCGCCTAGGGCTGTTTCTCGAATCGAGAGCGATCGCAGCAAAAGGGGTTCTGCGGCACTGTAGTTGCCCCGGGCTTGGTAAAGGCCTGCCAAATTGTTGAGGCTGGTGGCGACCTCGGGATGGGTCTCGCCCAAAGCCGTTTCAGAAATCGAGAGCGATTGCAGCACAAGGGGTTCTGCGGCACTGTAATTGCCCTGGGCAAAGTAGAGGAGTGCCAGGTCGTTGAGGCTGGTGGCGACATCGGGATGGGTCTCGCCTAAGGCCGTTTCTCGAATCGAGAGCGATCGCAGCAAAAGGGGTTCTGCGGCACTGTAGTTGCCCTGGTCTTGGTAGAGGCCTGCCAGGTTGTTGAGGCTAGTGGCGACATGGGGATGGGTCTCGCCTAAGGCCGTTTCAAGAATCGAGAGCGATCGCTCATAGAGGGGTTCTGCGGCACTGTAGTTGCCCTGATCTTGGTAAAGGCCTGCCAAATTGTTGAGGCTGGTGGCGACATCGGGATGGGTCTCGCCTAAGGCCGCTTCTCGAATCGAGAGCGATCGCTCATAGAGGGGTTCTGCGGCACTGTAGTTGCCCTGGGCAAAGTAGAGGTTTGCCAAGCCGTCGAGACTGGTGGCGACATCGGGATGGGTCGCGCCTAAGACCGTTTCTCGAATTGAGAGCGATCGTTTAAAGAGCGGTTCTGCAGCACTGTAGTTGCCCTGGGTAGAGTAGAGGATTGCCAAATTATTCAAGCTAGCGGCGACATCGGGATGGGTCTCGCCTAAGGCCGTTTCTCGAATCGAGAGCGATCGCAGCACAAGGGGTTCTGCGGCACTGTAGTGGCCCTGGGAAAAGTAGAGGCTTGCCAAATTATTGAGACTGGTGGCGACATCGGGATGGGTCTCGCCTAGGGCTGTTTCCGAAATTGAGAGCGATCGCTCATAGAGGGGTTCTGCGGCACTATAGTTGCCCTGGGCAAAGTAGAGGCTTGCCAAATTATTGAGGCTGGTGGCGACATCGAGATGACTCTCGCCTAAAGCCGTTTCTCGAAGTTGTAACGCTTGCTCTGCCAAAGGAATCGCTTCGGCGTATCGCCCCTGTTGGTAAAGCTCGATAACCTGTTGATTGAGAGCATCGGCTTCAGACGAGGGCTCTGCTAGAGCCTGAGCAAGCTTGGTAGACGGCTGAAGGGGTAGCTTATACGCCCCGATCTCATCCAACTCTCTAGCCACGACCGCCTGCCCCACCCCGGCGGCCCCAACCAGCCAGACCACCGCCAGACCGCTAACAGCCAGTCGAGCCAGAGGTTGTCGCCCGAACCCGGCCTGAAACTGGCTCCGTCGTCGCTGGTTCATAAAAATTGCCCCTTACGCTCTAACAGCCTATATCGCTGGCGAGCATGAACTTATTCACATGGCCAATTCTGCACCTCAACCCCGCTCCCCCACAGCAGCACCGTTCTCAGCAACAGGCTGATCGCGCGAGTGGACCACCGTCGCAAATGCATTTTGATCAATGTGGGCATCGGTTGCTCTCCCTGTAGCCTGCTCAAGGCTATGTATCAGTTTCTCGATGTAGTGCCTCAACCTTACCGATGTCTGGCAGCACTGAGTAGACAGTGACAAACCAACGCTAGCGAGTTGGAGTCACTACCACCTAATTGCTCATCGCCCTGAGCTGGTCGAGAATGCGGGGAACCTTCACCGCGACGTTCACCAGACCTTCTCCGGTCTCTGATTTGGTCACTTCACCAGAGTTCAGCGCCACAATGCGAATTTCGCCATTCATCAGGGTCAAAATTGGCCCGCCCGACGAGCCGCCGTAGGTGTCACAGAGGTGCAGCACCATCTTTAGATCTTCACCCACAATGCTGCATCCCACGTGGGCGCTGGCTGTTTCGCCAGGGTTATAGACCGGGAAATCGCCAGAGTAGCCCATCATGACCAGGTTTTCGGTAAAGGGTTGATCGGCCAGGGCCTCAGTAGAGAGGGGGGCCATCCCCAGAGTGCCGTACTTTTGCCCCAAGGGCTGGTCGAGGGCGACCAGGGCCCAGTCGTCTGGGTTTGGTTTGCGCCCGTCAGCAAAGTCGGTACCCAGCAACAGAGGTTCTACATTGGCGATATCGTCCGGGCTCGCCACCTGACCATCAATCAGGTTGGGCTTAAATTGAATATTGCGGGCCAGTTCTCCAGTCTCTGCATCAATGATGCAGTGGGCGCTGGTGAGCACAATGTCTTCGGCCACCAAAGAGCCGGTACAGATATAGGCGCTGCCATCGGCGGCGAGGCCAGAAGTTTGCCCTACCGCTGACCAGGGGTAAGCCTGGCTGGTTACTGGTACCCGCTTGTCTTCACCAATCACAGCGCGGCTGCCCTCGGCAGGGTTGCTGGAGATAGCCAGCCCTGCGGGAATGATCGGCTCGCTGCCCTCTAGGGTGCGTCTCAGCTCTGAGCGAGCGCCGCCCACATCTACTAGAGTGAGGTCTGCAGTTAGCTCTCCTGCCACCAGAGGCGGCGAAAGGAAGTGGCTGTTCAAGCCCAGTGCCAGGCCGAAGGCGGCAGTACCAAGAGAGAAAAAGAGGTGCATAGGGGTCAACTCCAAAAAGAGGGGTGAGGTGGGTTTCTAGACGTATCTATGTCTGGGGGGACCGCACTGATTCACTTGGCTGCCCCAAAGTTGCCGATATAGCTGAAAGCCTTACTGAAATAGCTAGCTGGTGTCAGAACGGTAGGGTTTGATGCCGATGGTGAAGCGTAGATCGCAGGTGCAGGTGCCCGAGTTGTCTACCGTGAGATTGTTGTTTATGGGGCGGGGCAAAGAGACCCTGATGCCTATCTATAAAGTTCTACAGCTGAGTCGCTGAAACTTATTCACTGAGGCAAAATTCAGTCCGGCTGGCGTGTAGTTGACCTGCCGCTGCGGCCATGGCCTTGGCCTTTACAGAAAACTGAATAAGTTCACTTCACTCAGCCATATATGCTGGTGTCGTCCCCGGCAGAGGGTTGCTCATGCGTCATTCCGCAATGTGGTTTTGGTTAATCGCTGCTGCTGCAGTGGCTGCCGGTGTGCAAAGGCCAGGCTTATCGGCAGAGGTGCAGAATCCGCACCTGGTTGAGGTAGAAGTCACTGTCGCTCAGTCTGGGTCGACTGAAGACCGCAAAGCCGAAGCTAACCACTTATTTGAACAAGGCATTCAACAGTATCAGCGCAGCCAATTTCGAGAAGCTCTCCACTCTGGGGAAGCTGCTTTAGCAATTTACCGGGCAATTGAAGACCGGCAGGGGCAAGCCAATGCGCTGATGGGTCTGGGTGTTGCCTACTGGGCATTGAGCGACTATCGGGAGGCAATCGCCTACCTTGAGCAAGCCCTGCCGCTGTTTCAGGCAATTGAAGACCGGCAAGGGCAAGCCAGTGTGCTGACAAATCTGGGTCTTTCCTACCAATCATTAAATGACTATCGAGGGGCGATCGCCTACTACGAGCAAGCCCTGCCGCTGTTCCAAACCATCGAAGACCGGCAGGGGCAAGCCAGTGTGCTGAGTAGTCTGGGCATTGCCTACAAATCATTGAGCGACTATCGAGAGGCGATCGCCTACTACGAGCAAGCCCTGCCGCTGTTCCAAGCCACCGAAAACCGCCAGGGGCAAGCCAGTGTGCTGAGTAGTCTGGGTATTGCCCACGGGTCATTGAGCGACTATCGAGAGGAGATTGCCTACTATGAGCAAGCCCTGCCGCTGTTCCAAGCTATCGAAGACCGGCAGGGGCAAGCCAGTGTGCTGAATAATCTGGGTATTGCCCACGGGTCGTTGAGCGACTATCGGAGGGCGATTGCCTACCTTGAGCAAGCCCTGCCGCTGGTCCAAGCCATCGAGGACCGGCAGGGGCAAGCCAGTGTGCTGAATAATCTGGGTCTTGCCTACAAATCATTAAGCGACTATCGGAGGGCGATTGCCTACCTTGAGCAAGCCCTGCCGCTGTTCCAAGCTATCGAAGACCGGCAGGGGCAAGCCAGTGTGCTGACGAATCTGGGTGGTGCCTACGGGGCATTGAGTGACTATCGAAAGGAAATCACCTACCTTGAGCAAGCCCTGTTGCTGTTCCAAGCCATCGAAGACCGGCGAGGGCAAGCTAGTACGCTGATGAATCTGGGTGTTGCCTACGGGGCATTGAGCGACTATCGGGGGGCGATCGCCTATTACGAGCAAGCCCTGCCGCTGTTTCAAGCTATTGAGGATCGCTCAGGTGAGAGCACTTTGCTGAACGGCTTTGGGATACTGCTAGCCAGACAAGATCAGCCTGAACTGGCAATCGCATTCTACAAAGCCTCCGTCAACCTCCGCGAAAGCATTCGTGCAGATCTCCAAGAGCTACCAGAAGACATCCAGGCATCCTACACAGAGTCCATCTCAGAGAGCTATCGAGAACTGGTGCGTCTGCTGCTAGAGCAAGATCGCGTGCTAGAGGCTCAGCAGGTTTTAGAACTGCTGCGGGTGCAAGAAATTGACGAGTACCTGCGCGACATGCGAGGCAATGATCAGACTGCCGAGGGGCTTGACTTGTGGGAGGCCGAACAGCAGCTTTTGGCGCTTTATATGGAGATGGTAGAAGCCGGACAGGGCTTCGATGCCTTTCTCAACCGCCCCGAGGTGCAGGCCTTTACCCAGCAGCTTCAGCGCAACGCACGGGGGCAAAACCTCAACCCCGAAACCCTAGCCCGGCTTCAGAATGACCTCAAGCAGTTAGATAATGCCGTTCTGCTGTACCCATTGATTTTGGAAGACCGCCTAGAGTTGGTGTTGGTCACTCCTGAAGGCTTGACGCGCGAAACGGTCGCCATCGATCGCGTGCAGCTCAATCAATTGATTGCTACCTTTCGCACCGATATCACTGGCCGGAAGCCAGAAGTAGAACAGTCGGCCCAGCAGCTTTACGACTTGCTGATTCGTCCTTTAGAACCTTACCTGGGTGAGACCCAAACCATTCTCTATGCCGCTGATGGTCAGTTGCGCTACGTTCCCCTAGCGGCGCTGCACGACGGCGAACAGTGGTTGGCGCAGCGGTTTAACGTCAACCTGATTACGGCGGCTTCATTGACCGACTGGGGGCGATCGCAATCGGCTGACCTCTCAGTGCTGGCTGGGGCCTTTTCAGAAGGCAACTACCAGGTGGTAGTAGGCGATCGCACCTTCAACTTTGATGGCCTAAAGTTTGCGGGCCTAGAGGTCGAGCGCATTGCCACAGACATTCCTGCGACCAAGGCTTACTTCAACGAAGACTTCAGCCGAGTCGCAGTCGAATCTCAACTGGGGAATCACTCCATTGTTCACTTCGCTACCCATGCCGAGTTTGTGGTGGGCACTCCCCATGAGTCGTTCATTCTGTTTGGCAATGGCGATCGCGTCAACCTGCAAGACATTGCCAACTGGTCGCTGTCCGGTGTTGACCTTGTAGTGCTCAGCGCCTGTCAAACAGCAGTCAGCGGCGAACTGGGGCAGGGCGAAGAGATTCTGGGCTTTGGCTATCAGATCCAGCGCACGGGGGCCAGGGCTGCGATTGCATCGCTCTGGTACGTCAACGATGGCAGTACTCAAGTGTTAATGAATGCGTTTTACACCGCTTTGCAAAACGGCTACAGCCCAACGGAAGCCCTACGCCGTGCCCAACAAGCTTTAATTGAAGGCGACCTGGCTCTCCTGGGTGAAGACATCCGTGCCGACTTTGAGCTGATCACCGCTGGCTCAGAACCATCCAACAGCACCCTTAGCCATCCCTACTACTGGGCACCCTTTATTTTGATCGGCAATGGACTTTAGCCAGTAGCGACAACCCATGGCTCCGTAACGTGTGAAGGATCAACGATGGCTCTTCTATCTCTAATCCTTTGCGTCTAAAACTCATCTTCGCTCAGGGATTCTGTCTGAGCATTACCGCCCGCAACCGGGTGCAGGGTGACTTCGATGGTCATCCAATATTCCTTGTTGCCTTCGCGCTCCACCACAAACTCAGTGGGGTCGCTAAAGGTAGACAGCGCCACATTGCGACAAAACTTCTGATGGTCAGCATCCCAATCGATACCGATGGCAAAGCGTAAATCGCAGGGCAGGTGCCCAGGTCATATACCGCGAGATTATCGTTGGACCGTACGTACATAAACTGCAAGGTCTTGCCCGAGTCAACATCCACCAGCTTAAAAACCGCATCGACGGGGTTGCCGTTCTTGACCGTGAGTTGGCTGTAGCCACTGCCTACGGACGGCATGATTTGAGTACCGGTGAGTAAGGAGACCGGCAACCGCAGAGTGGCGATGCTGTCCAGAGAGACAGCCATTGGGGTGAAGCTGATGCGTTGTGAATGGGGTGCTAGAGAAGGTAACGCTGCCACTAAGCCGCACAGCCCTACAAGACCGCGACCTGTCGCAGACGCTGGGTTGGTCAAAGCGCAGTGGAAACAACAGTCATGGTGAAGTCCTCTGAGGTCATAGCAAAGACTTATTCACTGATTCAAAAGTTCAGCGCCTGCCTATGCCAGCGCTAGCCTTAGACGTCACAACTCAATGTCATCAGGGTAAACGCCTAACTCTCGCAAACCAGGTGGAAAGTAGTTTTAGTTTATCGCTATCGCCCGTGAATAAGCTATCTGACGCCAGACATAGCTATGGGTAACGCGCCACAACTAGGCCGTTATTTATAGTTAGGAGAATTTACCATGACCGTTATTTTTGGCAGCGACTTTGGCGATACAATCCTCGTTTCTCCAGACAACAGCAGCGTTTATGCTGGAGCCGGAGATGACTATATTTTTGGCAGCATTGGATTTTATACTATTGATGGCGGCGCTGGCTTTGACGTTGTGGACTACGGCTTGTTAAACACACCGATTTCTTTAGAAGCGACTGGAGTCATCAACAAAGGTTTAGCTGGCACTGATCAGATGTCTTCTATCGAAGCTATCGTTGCACCTGCTGGCCAGTTTAATCTCATTGATGCCTCAACACCCTCTAACTCTCCCGTGTCAATTGTGGTAGATCTAGCCCTCAACAGCTTAACCATCAACGGTATCCCAGGGAAGGATAGTCTTTCTAGAACTGTTGTCAACTTTACCGATGTAATTGGCACCAGTCAGGCGGATGTGATTTTGGGCGATAGTCAAAATAATATTCTTATCGGTGGTGGCGGTGATGATTTTATTTTCGGTGATAGCGGCAACGATCAGCTCTTTGGTGGGTCAGGCAGCAATACATTGATTGGCGGCAGCGGCAACGATATCTTAAATGGCTATGAGTTTACCAGCGGCGAAGTTGATAGTTTGGTGGGCGGTGATGGTAGCGATCTCTTCGTACTAGGAGATGCCTTAGATGCCTATTATTTGGGGTCAGGCTATGCCATTATTGACGATTTCAACCCTGCTGAAGGCGATTTAATTCAGGTCTTTGGCAGTGCCAACAACTACTCGTTGTCGTTTCAGCCATTTACCTCTACCGATACGCTAGATACGCTGATTTTTGCTGGTAGCGATTTGATTAGTGTGGTGGCTGGAACAACCAACGTTGTTCCCGTCGCGGTTTAATTTAGCGCAGCGATCGCCGCTAGTGGCACGTGGACGAAAGCGTTCTCTAGCTCTATGCGCCCTTCCCACTTACTCACCGTTGGTAGGGCGCACCATGAGATACCCACAGTCCAACGACTGCATGATGGCACTTTATGGTCCACCTCTAGCTGCACAATGACTTGTTTCGCATCCTTCATGCTGTACTCGGTGCAGGCTTTCCCGCTAGGGCCATTGTGACGATCGCGCCCGATCTGATTTGGCAATAGCTGGCGCTAATGCTTCATTTAGAGAACGGTGACGGTGCTCGTTGAGTCGTTGCTGTCAAAGATGAATAAGTTCTTCAAGCCCAGTAATAGGTAGAAATAGCGCGTTGGATCTTTGGTTGTTCAATGCAAAACTAGTCGCAACCTAGCCTCCAGATCATGACGATATTTCGATACTGGCAACTCATCCGCATGACCAGTTCAGGCAAGTATCAGACGCATGTGCTAACCCAGGTACAGGAGTGGATTCAGCAGGCGTTTGCCGGCTCGGTGAACTACGCTGATGCCCATGCGTCCGATTTACAAGAAGCTTTGCTCGATCGCTGGCGTTCGCAGGCAGCACAGGCCGATCTGGCGTTGCTCAGCCTGCGCTGCTTTGTCAGCCACCAAATTCGAGATGCCTGCCGCCGACTGACTCAAAAGTTTGGCCAAGATTACGGCTTCACCACCCCTGAATTGCTGGCGGTGGTGCTCGATGACGACGGCCTATTGTCCTCTGCCTATCGCCCCTTTACCCAGCAAATTCTAGAAAGCTACGACCCGACCAAAGCTGCTCTGAGCACCTGGAGCAGTCGGCTGACCTGTAATCACCCTGAGCTAAACCAGCTACTGCTAGAAAAAGGGCTTTACCGGGCCAGCCCTTGGGCGATTTTAAACGACACTAGCCTGGAGCAGGTGGAGAAAATCTTGCGCACCTTTCACTTATGTAGCGAGTACGAGGTAGAGACTGCGATTGCCCTGCTGGGGCAGTATCAGCGGGTGTACTGCCGCGATCGCATTCGTCAGCGCCAGGCCGGTGGTCCTCGCCGTTGTCACCCTCCCACGCCCGAGCAGCTCCAGGAAATGAACACGACTATTGAGCAGCTCAAACAGTTGGCCGACCAGTTGCGCCAGTACCGCATCCATGTGCGAGGTGGCTCTGGTGGCCCCTACCAGCCCGAAGCCCTCGACTGGGAGCAAGTACCCGACTCAACCCCCGTGCCCGATGAGCAAGAGGAATTTTTAGAGGCGTTTCGTCAGGCGGTTAAGCAAGGTTTAGAAGGGGCGATTGCTCAGGTGATCGCCGTCAACATTCGCCGTCTCAGCCAGAAGAAAACCCCTCAGGATGACGTCTACGTCAAGGGGTTAAATCGCTTCTACTGTCTGGGTCAAACCATTGGGGCTCTAGCGACTGAGCTGGGCCTGGGCAATTTTGCCAGAGCCCGACGGCTGCTAGACCTCCAGCGCCTGCGCGCCGATGTGCGCCATCGACTGCTCCCCACCCTGTACGAACGAGTGCGGCAAGAGGCCATTAGCTACAGTTCACCCGAGCAGTTGCATCGGCTCGATCAAACCCTAGAGGCTATTTTGGCCGAGCGCATTGACGACCTGATCGCCGAAGATGCCGCCGCCGCCCAAAGCCCTAACCCCTCTGGCCCCACCAGTCTGTTTGCCCAGCAGCTCTGCGTCACCATTCACCGATTCATGCCCGTTTCGGAGCAAGACCATGACTTTCCCTACCTCCCATTCACCCGCTAACGTAAACGCCATGAGTGATTTCCCAAACGCAATCGATCTTGAGTTTGACCCTCTGCGGGCCACCACCGTCACACTCTCGACCGAGGCCGTGAGCTGGGCAGCGCAGATGTCTCAACAGGTGCCCGATGGAGCACAACAATGGCCAACGTTTTTACGGGCCATGGCGCTTCAAGGGTTACAGCAGTGGCTAGAGGCCGGTTCCCTGGATTTAGCTCTTTACTACGAGCTTCACCAGCCCCCTACCCTCGCCATCAATGGTCGAATGGGCGATTACCGCCTCTGCCTAGTGGCTCAAGGCAGCCTCAGCGACGACGAGGTCACTATTCCAGCCGCCACCGTGCAGGACGAGATTAACTTTGCCCACCTCTATATTTTGGCTGAGGTGCAAGAAGAAGTTGACCAGGTGACCATTTTGGCCGGGCTGCGGCGTGATCGCCTACTCGCCCAGCAGCAAACCCTGGGCCTTATTTCCCAGACCGACGGCACCTATCGCATCCCCGTCCACTGCTTCGACACCACTCCGGAAGACCTGTTGCTCTACCTCACCTGCCTCAGCCCAGCTCAGATTAGCAGCCCCCAGGTCAGCAGCGCAGAGACAGCTCCGGCAGCCCCAATCGCCGTTCCCCAAACCAGTCCTCAGCCTTTGCAAACCCGTGACCCGATCAATGTCGGTCGCTGGCTACTCAACCAGCTTGACGCCGTAGCCGACAGCTTGGCCTGGACTCTGATGCCGCCGTTGGCCCCTGCCACCGCTATGCGCTCGACGAGAACTCCTGTCGAGCAGTTAGACAATATTCTGCGGAAATTGCAGCCTACGGGCGTGACCATTCCGCCTAATGCGCGCGGTGCTTACACTGACTTGCGAACCATGGGGCTGCCCGTTCGTCTCTATGCGTTGACATGGACGTTGGTTGAGCCTCAGCCCCCAGAATGGACGCTGTTTTTATTTTTAGGCCCTGCCCCCGGCGAACAGTTGCTTCCCGGTACTCGTTTGATTGTGCGCGACGCTACCGCCATGCTAGCCGAGCAAACCCTGGCCCAGGGCAATGAAAGCGGCTTTCTCTACGCCCAGGTGATCGGTACCTGGAATGAAGCCTTTACCGTCACCGTCGAGCTGCCTAACGGTAACACCCTCAACTGGCCTCCGTTTGTGTTTCAGCCTGACATTTCCCAATCATGACCTACCGACTCACAATTCACAAAATTGACCAGAGCTGCCTGTTTGAGCTGGCCTGGGGCAAGGGGCAACGGCTGACCGCCAGCTTAACGTTTCCGGCTCAGCTGTTGGAGCTGTATGAGACCTGGCGACGAGCCTACCTGGGCTACTACAATCAGTCGCTGCGGGGTCGCGTTGGGGCCGTGGGGCATGTGGCGGCTCTAGCGGTAGATTGGCACAGTCAGCTGGTGCAAGCGGAGGCACGGCTGCTGTCAGAGTTTCACACCTGGCTGAAGCACAGCGACCTCTATGACCTGCGGGAAGAGCTGCGGCGTATGGCCCAGATGTCTGCGGAAAACCGGGTGCTGTTTTTGACCTGCACTCCCCTGGAGCTGTCCCGATTGCCCTGGGAAACTTGGGAGTTTGGCCCTCAGGTACAGATAGTGCGATCGCCCGCCACGATCCAGTCCGAGACCCTCAACCGCAAAGAGTTTCGGAGGGGCAAAGCCAGGGTGCTGGCAATTTTGGGCGATGACACGGGCCTCGATTTTGCCGACGAGCAGCGTGCTCTCAATGGCCAAAAGTCCTTCCTAGACGTTCACTACGTCGGCTGGCAGCCGGGGGAAAATGCCGCCGCCCTAAAGCAGCGCATTTGTTTAGCGATCGCCGACCCCCAGGGCTGGGATGTGCTGTTTTTTGCTGGGCACAGTAACGAGGCAGTGCTGCTAGATGGGCAAATTTCCATTGCTCCCTTCACCGCCATTGCGATCAAAGAACTCAGCCCCTACCTGCACAAAGCCCAGCAGCGGGGGTTGCAATTTGCCCTGTTTAACTCGTGCAGTGGCCTCGACATTGCCCAGGGGTTGGTCAGTTTGGGACTGAGCCAGGTGGCGGTGATGCGCGAACCTATCCACAACGAGGTGGCCCAGGTCTTTTTGGTGCAGCTGGTGCAGCGGCTGGCCCGCTACCAGACGGTGCAGGAAGCCCTTCAAGGCACCTGCCAGTTCTTCAAGCTAGAGCAAAACCTCACCTACCCCTCGGCCTACCTGGTGCCCTCGCTGTTTCGCCACCCTGAGTCGGTGCCGTACCAGCTTCAACCTGCAGGATGGCGCAAAACCCTGCGACGCTGGCAACCTACCCTCTGGGAAATGGCAGTAGTGGGGGCGATGGTGGTAGTGAGCCTACTTCCCCCACTGCAAGACTGGCTGCTTAGCCAGCGGGTGCTGGCCCAAGCTGTGTACCGCGATGTCACGGCCCAAATCGCCCCCACTCCTACTCCAAGCCCGATTTTACTGGTGAGAATCGACGATCGCACCCTGCAAGAGCGCCGCATTCTCAGCCCCTCGCCCATTGATCGCACACTGCTGGCCGATCTGGTCACCCAGCTGGGCGACTTAGACGCTGAGGTGGTTGGCATCGACTATCTGCTCGATCGCCCCACCGAAAACGATGCTTTGCTCAGGCAGGCCCTAGAGCAGGGGGTTGAGCAAGACCAGCAGTGGTTTGTCCTTGCGACCAAACGCAACGATCCGGGGGAATGGCTGACGGTTCATCCCGGGGTGGCCGCCAATACCTGGAGCCTGGAGGGCGATATTCGCGTGCCCTGGTGGCATGTGCAGCTGCGGGGATGGTCGGAGCGGCCTTTGCCCTTTAGCTACCAGCTGGCGATCGCCCACCACCTCAGCCAAGACTCAACCCCAAATCTGCCCTATCCCGATTTGCAAAACCAAAAGTCGCTTCAATCTTTGGTCGAAAGTCATTGGGAAGCCGCCTACAAGGGCGAGCCTCCGATCTCCCGTCGGGCTAACCTTAACATGGTGACCAACCTCTCCCGCTGGTTTTACCAGCGCTGGCTGCACCCCATCCTCGATTTTTCCATTCCCCCGGCCCAGGTGTATCAAACCATTCCCGCCTGGCAATTGTTGCAAGACCCCGACCAGGCGCTACAAGAACTAAAGTTACCAAACCTGCAAGAGCAGGTGGTGATCATTATGGCTGGTGGCTATGACGAGGTAGAAGAGGATAGCTGGGCCTTACCGGCGGCGGTAGCCTACTGGCGGGGTGATAGCGTAGGCATTCTCAGTGGCGGTGAGGCTCATGCCTATATGGCCCACCACTTTTTGACCGGGCACCTGGTGATGCCGGTGCCTGACGTGTGGATGGTGCTGGCAGCGGCAGTGGGAGGCAAGGCGATCGCCCTGGGGTTAGGGCATCGCATGGGGCGCTATCCGGTGCGATCGCTGGGCATTTTTGCCGGGGCTACGGCAGGCTATGGACTGCTGTGCCTACAACTCTACGTCAGCGGTTTAATCCTGTTGCCCTGGCTTTTGCCATCTGTCACGACAGGTTTGTATTTTTTACCCTTCTTGAGGAAACACCATGGTAAGTCTGCATAAACTCTTTCGGATCGGATTGGCGTTTCGCCTGGGGTTGGCGGTAGTCGGGTTAGCTGCGATCGGCAGCGCTAGCCTCGCCAAGTCTGGGTCAGCCCAAACTCCAGACCCAAGCCTGCTGGGTTTGGAGCCAATGTGGGACTTTTTTCGCCGCGAAGCCGAAGACCGCCGCGCCGGTGGCAATGGTGGCCCCAGGGTACCTGGCCAGTGCGAAATCACCATCGCCAATCATCAACTCGTCTGGGATCGCAACCCAGCCTTTGTTTGGACAGGGTTGCAAACCATTGGTTTGCAGCGGCCTGCCCAAGCTTCGTTTTGGGACAAAACAGCTACAGAAACTTCACTGGACGGAGTATATCGCGTCGTATATTCAGAGGATCCGTTGGCACCTGGCCTCTATGAGGTGGTCTTTTCTAGCCCATTGTTGGCCTCTAACATTGTTAGGTCGTTTGAGGTGATGGATAACGACACTCATGCCCAAATCGCCGCCGAGCTGGAAGACCTAGAGGATTCTCTAGCTGCCGAAAATGCCGATGCTGAAACCAGTGCCCTGGCCCGAGCTGATTTTTTCGCTGGGAAAAATTTAGCCTCCGATGCGTTGCAAGAGTTGTTTACTGTGGCTGAGCCTTCTCCAGCAATGCAGCAACGGCAGGCTGAGGTGGTCGAGATGTTTTGCTCCGATGAACAGCCTTGAGCAAGCTGAGCAACTAGTGTTTAGTCAATAAAATAATGACGGGTAGAGGGCATAAGATTAAGTCAGTTTCCTCAAGGTTACTGGCATAGTCAAAAAGTATGTTGTGAGCTTAAGTGAAGCAGAACGGCAATCTCTCAAACAGATCGTCACCACTGGGAAACGGTCAGCCTCGACGATAAATCATGCGCGTATTCTCCTGAAAGCCGATAGCCAACAACCCCCTAGGAGCTGGCGCGACCAGGACATTAAGGATGCCCTTGACTTCAGCATCAGAACAATTGAGCGGGTGCGGCAAAGGTTTGTTGAAGAGGGGTTAGCCGCGGCTCTCAAGCCTCGTTCAGGTCGGGGACGAAAACCGAAGTTGGATGGGGACGTTGAGGCTCATTCGATTGCGTTGTAGCGAACCGCCAACCGGTCCAGGGCGGTGGACGTTGCGGCTGTTGGCGAACCGGATGGTGGTCTTGGACTATATCGACCAGTTGAGTCATGAAAGCGTGCGGCAAGCGCTGAAAAAAACAAACTGCAACCCTAGCGGCAAACCTGCTGGGTAATTCCGCCGACCAAAATGCCGAGTTTGTCTAGTGGATGGAAGCCGGTTTGGAGGTTTATCACAAGGTGAATGGGTCTTTGCCAACCTAGCGGTAGGCGAGCAGCGAGTTCTGTCAGGTAAGCGGTAGGTGTGGGGCCGTTAAGTCTATGTCGTCGCTACCCGACTGGAGGATGGCGAACTCCTGATTTTGGCCACCGACCACTGCCCTCAGACAGCACTGGCGGATTACCGCTTGAGATGGGGCATTGAGACCTTGTTCGCCGCGCTCAAAACCCGAGGCTTCAACCTCGAATCGACCCGCTTCCGTCACGCTGAGCGTCTCAGCAAGTTGATAGCGCTGCTAGCCCTAGCGTTCTGTTGGGCTATGCTCACCGGGCTCTGGCAACACCAGCAGCACCCGATTCCGCTTAAGGCCCATGAACGCCGCGCCAAAAGTCTGTTCCGCTATGGCTGTGACTTTCTGCGGCGCACCTTCTGTGACCTCTCCCTTCGACGCTCTGAATTCACTCAGGCGCCACAACTTTTGTCCCCGTACTGAGATCATTGACACCCAAAACCCATTTTCTGTTTGTCCAATGCGACGCCACATCGCTACCGGCTGACCGTTGTACCAAAGAAACGCATTTCCCTGGTCAATCTGCCCTGTGTCAATCTAAAACTAGCCCTTATTCCACCATCTGCTTGAACTCAACCCCCTGCACCTACATCACCAAGTCGATGGACCCAATCTGCTACTGGTGGGATTAGCCGCTGAGGCCCAAGGGTGCTGGCGCGTCGGTGTCCCCTGTTCGGTAAAGGCCCAGATACCCCTCTTATGCTGAGGACCATAGCTGATGTGGATGGGGCGATGTGCTCCATAGAAATAGAGTGAGTCAAATGGCAGCTCTTGGGCCACAATCCAATCAACTAGGTCGTTGCTGGGCAGGTCGAGAACTCTGAAATCGCAGGCGGCACCGAGGCGATCGCAGTAATACCGCCCATTCCGATTCACCTCATGGGCCATGTGCTGATCCAGGCTGGGGGTGGCGATACCGTGCTTTTTCCTCGTCACTGGGTCTTTTTTCGCCAGCCACCGCTTCAAATCCGATGAGCAAAAGCCGTAGGTGAGTTGGAAGCGATCGCGCCCAAACTCATCAATAACCAGATCAATAATATGTAGGCATAGCGCTTCCAATGCGGGAATCGTTTCGCCAGGGTTACTGGGGTATGGGTCGATGTGGTCAGCGTATTTGTGATAAGTCCGAGTACAGGTATAAAACTCCTCTAACGTTAGATACCGCCCTAGAAGCTGCGTGGTCATTAAACAGTTGCCTCCCCGACCTGGTTCTTTAGCTCCAAGGCTAGAGTAACAATGCTTCAACCACCCATGGCCTGAGAAAGAGTTAAGCCTTGAGATCCTTGATATATGGGACTTTCAAGAATTGTTTAACCGTTTTTTCAAAAAAGTTGATTGGATTTTCTCGATTACAGTGAAAATTGTTCTACCTTATTATTTCCCTTACTCTGACGTACGACGGTACGACAAGGGTTTCACGCTTCGGAATTGTTTAACCGTATTTTCAGTTGACAGTTAGTGTAAAACGCAAATAAAGTTGGGAACTAAAAAATAAAGTTGGGAACTGGAAAATAAAGTGCTACACTCCCCATATCGGTACTTCTGTACCGATATGGGGTTTTATTTGTGTAGTCGTCACCAAGCCGGTTAGGACATTCTTCATGCTCCTCCGGAACGATGGCCATAATCCAGTGCGCCGCCCTAGGTTTTGTCAGTGATCGTAACTAGTGTTCTAAGCGCAGTGTCCGTAGCTGTATCTGAATAGTCTCCCAGGCGAATTTTTCTAGTGGCTAAACGCAACCGAAGTAGTAGTCCAGCTCGCATTGAAGCCCGTCTGAAGGAAGGCAGAGGGGAAGGCAGAGGAGTTGACTATGAGCCTTGGCTGCGCATCCATTGATGCGGGTGTGATTCAATCAACTGAAGCTGCTCCTCGCGGATTTGAACAAATTAGCGAGGAGCAGTTTGACAGGATTTTGGAAGGCTCAGAAGCAGATGGACGTATTATTATCAATTAAACCAAAATTTGCTAATGCTATATTCTCCGGTGAAAAACGGTTTGAATTTAGGCGTACAATTTTTAAGGCAAAAGATATTAGAAAGGTTTACGTGTATGCCTCTAAACCTGTCGGCCTGGTAATTGGTGAATTCGAGATAGAAAGGGTAATTACTGAAGATCCTGATCTGGTTTGGGATATTACAAAAAGTGCTTCGGGAATCAGTAAGAGATATTTTGATGAGTATTTTGAAGGCAGGCAAGTCGCACATGCAATTAAAGTGAGTGCGGTGCGCGAATATCCTAAACCAGCAACATTGATGGAATTGTTTAATATAGCTCGACCACCGCAATCTTTTATGTACGTGAATCTAAATCTATCAAGCGATTGCTAACAATCCCGCTGCACCGGAACGAAGTCAAGTTATTGGTTAGATGCAAAGGTTTTCTGCATCCGGTGAGCGGGAACGTTAAACTGCCTCTGGTCAATCTGTTTCCTGAAATATCGACTTCGAAGGGGCAGAATGACATTGCTGGGAGGTAGCTGAGGTGACTATCGATAAGCCGAGTGCCACAGGCCTTAACCTGACTGAGGCCTGTGGGTTGAGTAGTTGCCTGCGCGGCAATAAGCCGGGTTGCCCATCCCCTTACTTCCGAAGGGCAGAGCAAAATAAAGCCCTCGGCGCTGGCCAGGGCAGGTGTGAAATTCCATTTACGCCAAACAGCTTACTCCTGCTACCGCCCCCACTGACGAGGGCATCATAGGCAAGTAACGGGCAGAAGTCCTGAATCGTAGATGCACCCTAATATCTAACCCCCACGGCACCTGCTGTCTGTGGGGTTTTTGTTTTGTAAACGCTAAATCCTTCTGTCTTTGTAGTTCACTCGCACTATACTGCTCTAACGAGTTCCAAGAGAGGTTCAAACCCTCAGCACACGCGGCTTTCAATTCCAAGTGCTATCTACCGCAGTTACGCTGAAGGACATCTTTGCATTGGTTATCGTCACTGTTTCTGCTGGCTTCCCCTCGCCAGCGGAAGATTATGTTGAGGGGCCGCTTGATTTGAATCGTTATCTTGCTCCTTGCCCTACCGCTACGTTCTTCGTGCGGGTGAAAGGGAACTCCATGACTGGTGTAGCCATCTTCGCTAGCAGTACTGTTGCGTGGCTTAAGGAACTTGATTTATGCTTAGAGAGGACTCCTTGTCTGAGTCCGATGCTTTGTCCGATATGGGTTGGATGCTTTCCGAAAGCTAGTGTACAACTTTATTTTACGGGCAAACCTAGCTGAAGGCTCTACTCCTTCGAACCAGTGTACAACTTTAAATAATCCCCTTCCTAAAACAGCAACGGGAGTTCAAGGGTTTCGAGGATTCTGGGTGTACAACTTTATTTGAAGTTTACAGTAGCGATGCCGTGCTTTTTCCCCGTTACTGGGTCTTTCTTCGCCAGCCATCGCTTCAGATCCACCGAGCAAAAGCCGTAGGTGATACCAAATCCGATTTGTATACCTCCGAAATAGTGTAAGGTCAAGGAATGCCTAGACCCCTCCATCTTGCACCTCATTTTTCAGCTGACGAGCTTAAAGCGCGCTACCGCGCTAGCGGTGACCCGGT
>JAHHHQ010000003.1 GCA_019359285.1 Nodosilinea sp. WJT8-NPBG4 | reverse complement strand
CGATGGGCTGAAGCCATTACAAATCGCACCATCGGCAAAGCGCTGAAGCGCATTGGGTTCACCCGTAAAAAAAGACCTATGGCTACCGAGAACGCAACGAGGCTGAACGCCGAGACTTTTTGACCCAGCTTGCTCGCCATGAGGCCGCTCAGGTGGTGTACCTCGACGAAGCTGGCGTCGATGACACCGAAGACTATCCCTACGGATACTGCGCTCCTGCTGAGCGCTTTCACGCCCTCAAAGTGGGGCATCGAACCCAGCGCATCAGCATGGTGGCGGGCTGGTGCAATCGAGCAGTCGTTGCCCCGATGACCTATCAGGGACACTGCGACACCCGCTTGTTCGAGGCGTGGGTTGAGCGCTACCTGGTGCCTGAACTGAGCCTTGGCCAAGTCGTCGTGATGGACAATGCCACCTTCCACAAGTCTCAGCACACGCAGGACTTGATTGAGCAGGCCGGCTGCACCGTTCTGTTCCTACCACCCTACTCCCCGGACTTCAACAAGATTGAAAAGTTCTGGGCACGGCTAAAACACCATCTGCGCAAGACGCTCAGCGCTTTCGATACCCTCTGGGACGCCGTCGATGATGCCTTCAAAAAACTGTCCTAACCATCCCGTCCACTGCAATAATTCCACTTTTTATAGACGCCTGCGGCTTTCCAAAGGAAAAGGGCAAAAGGATCAAAACTCTTGCTCAAAGAAACTCATCGAAGGATGAAACTATTTTTCACTAAGATAGCGATCTCCCTTTAAAGAAAGGGTTAACCCCCTTAGTTTTGCACTAGTTTTACTTTCAGACCTTGGTCAGGAGCTCTGCACTCTTGGGATCAATCGCGGCCGGTGCCCGGTTAATCCCCGGCAGCAGGTTTTCCACTAGAGTGTGGCTTTCCTCTAGCAGGTAGCTCAAAAATGCTTGCGACACTACGGAAAGCTGCTTACCCGCTAGGTGGGCTACATACCAGTGGCGATCGATGGGAAAATGGTCAACATCAAGGATGGCAAACTCACCCCTAGTGCCCTCAGAGATAATGGTGTGCAGCGACAGCACCGAGATGCCCAGACCACCTGCGATCGCCTGCTTGATCGCCTCGTTGCTGCCTAGCTCCAGCCGGACCTTCACATTCACATCGTGCTCGGCAAACAGCTTTTGCACCGCATGGCGGGTGCCCGACCCCGGCTCGCGCATGATGAACTGCTCGCCATCGAGAACGCTGATGGGCGATCGCGCCTTGCCCACCAGCGGGTGATCCTGCGGGCCCAGCACCACCAGGGGGTTTTCAAGAAAGGGGTAGATCTTCAGATCGGGCTGCTCGGGCGGCGTACTGATGATGTAGAGATCGTCATCGTTGTTGGCCATGCGCTCTTGAATCTGCTGGTGGTTCGTCACCTTCAGCGAAATATCAATGCCGGGGAACCGCTGACAAAATGGTCCCAATAGCCGGGGCACAAAATATTTGGCCGTGGTGATTACCGCCAGGCGCAGTTGGCCCTGTTTGAGACCCTTGATGTCAGACACCGCCATCTCAAACTGGTCGAGGCCGTCAAAAATTTCCTGGCAGGTTTCCAACAGCTTTTGCCCTGCCTGGGTGAGGTAGAGGCGCTTGCCGATCTGTTCAAACAGAGGTAGCCCCACCGCCTTGGTCAGCTGCTTCACCTGAATCGACACCGTGGGCTGGGTCAGGTAGAGTTCTTCGGCGGCCCGGGTAAAGCTGCCGTGGCGGGCAGTTGCTTCAAAAACCTTAAGCTGGTGCAGCGTGGCATGAATCAACGAACGACCTCCCCAATCAAGCAACGGCGCTTTTTACATAGACGCTATTCTATCAAATCGAGCTGACTTAGTCTGCTTTTTCTATGAATGAGTCGCCACGGAAAGAGTTGGCCTGGGAGGAGACAGGCTGGAAAAAGGGATCTAAAGTGCAAGGTTTAGGGCGTGAGGTGCAGCCTTAAACCCTGTACCTCAAACCTAAAACCTGCATTTGTAATAGCTTCAAGCGCGGCCTGAGTTGCTAACCGCCTGTCTTAATCGTGTCGATTTTGCGCACAAACAGGTCAGAGAAGATGGTGATCACTCGCCGAGGTCGGGTCTTGATATTGGCGCTTAGCGACATGCCCGATTGCAGCTTCACAGGCTGCCCATCGATCGCAATCACCTGATCGCCCAGGGTAATCTCTGCCGGAAAGCGAAAGGTGGGGTTGATCTGGTCGGGGGGCAGCGCATCAGAGCCAATCCGGGTCAGGGTGCCTTTCACATCGCCAAACTCGCTGTAGGGGAATGAGTCAATGCGGACATCGACCTCCATGCCCTCGCGCACGAAGCCAATGTCGCGGTTGGTGATAAACACCCGCGCCACCAAGGCATCGCTGGGCACGATTTCAAGAATCGGCTCGGTGGAGTTGGCCACATAGCCCGCCTGGTTGGCCTTGAGGTTAAACACCGTGCCGTTTACCGGGGCGCGCAGCTCTTGGTAGGTGAGGGTCTGCTGAAGCTGGGCAATCTGGCTGTCGAGCTCTTGCAGACGGTTGTCGTTTTCGAGAATGGTTTTAGTCAGCTGGCTGTCGATGGTGGCGATCTGGTTATCGTTGGCGGCGATACGCTGCTGCAAGTCATCCTGGGAGGCGATCGAGGTGTTGCGAAATTGCTCCTGGGCTTGGGCGATCGCCAGCTCCAGCCGCTGCGCCTCTTCCACTAGGCTATTGACCTCGGTCTGACGGTTGTTCACCTCCTGCTCCTGCTGAAGGTATTGAATTTCGCCAATGCCCCCAGCCTCATACAGCGGCCGAATGCGATCGAGAATATTTTGGTTGACCCGCAGCGCATCGCGGGCATTGGCCAGCTGGGCCTCGGTTTGGGTGAGCTGGCGACGCAGTTGGTCAACCTCCAAATTAGCAATGCTGAGACGCGAGTTGAGTTCGGCATTAGAGGCCCGCAGGCGATCGCGCTGGGCGACAGGCAAGCTTTCCCCGGTCACGTCCCCCGCTAGCTGGGCGCGGTAGAGGGCGTTTTCAGCCACCAGGGCGGCGCGGTTGCTGGTCAACTGCACCAAACCGGGGGCAATATTCACTGGGGCACTGGCATCAACGTTGTTGGTTAGCTGCGATTTATAGTAGGCATTCTCTTCCCGCACCTTAGTGCGAATGGTCTCCAGCGAGGTGAGCTGGGCTTGGGTGGTCTCGGGGTCAAACCGCAGCAGCGGGTCGCCCACCTCCACCGCCTGTCCCTCGGTTACCAGCACCTCGCGCACTACGCCGCCCACCGGAGCCTGCACCGGCTGCACCATGCCCTTGGGCTCTAGCTTGCCCTGGGCCGGTATGGCCTCCTCAAATTTAGCCAAACAGGCCCAGGCCAAGGTAAACGCTGTCACCCCGACCAAGCTCCACACTACTGCCCGCGACCAGCGGGGCGACTGACGCAGAATTACCGGCTTGTCGAACTGCACCTTTTGCCGCGAGGGCTGGTTGGCCAGCACAACATTGCCGTTTTGGTCAGGCGTGGGGGGTGGGGTGGGGGGAATGCTGTTGATACGAACCATGGGTGGGGGATTGGGGAAGTAGGGGGTAGGGGGTGGAGGGTGGATGGGGAGTTTTGAAGGCTGAGTTTTGAATTGAGGAATTAAATTCAGACCTCAAAACTAAAAACTCAAAATTTATCTGTTGCTAAGTTCTAAAGTGCTGCCTAGACACCACTGAGCTGCTGCTGGTAAAGAGTGAAATAGCGACCCTGAAGCTCCATCAGCTCGGCGTGGGTGCCCAGCTCGACCGCTGAGCCCTGCTCCATCACCAAAATCTGGTCGGCCTGCTGAATAGTGTTAAGCCGGTGGGTAATGAAGAACACCGTGCGGCCCTCAGCCCAGCCTTTGAGGTTCATCGAGACCTGGTGCTCGGTGTCGTAGTCGAGGGCGCTGGTGGCTTCATCCAAAATTAGCAGACGTGGGTTTTGCAGAATGGTGCGAGCGATCGCGATTCTTTGTCGCTGCCCCCCCGAGAGGGTCGAGCCCCGTTCGCCGACGCGGGTATTGTAGCCCAGGGGTAAATCCATAATGAAATCGTGGCAGCAGGCAATTTTTGCCGCCTCAATAATCACGCTGGGCTCGGCGTCAGGGTTGGTGAGCGAGATGTTCTCCTGAATGGTGCCCTCAAACAGCAGGCTATCCTGCGGCACGATGCCGATCTGCCGCCGCAGCGAATGCAGCTCGACCTTGCTGATGTCGTAGTGGTCGATCAGAATGCGGCCCGACTCTAGCTCGTAGAGGCGCGGCAGCAGCTTCATCAGGGTGCTCTTACCCGAGCCACTCTGGCCCACCACACCAATGAAAATTCCCGCCGGAAACTCCAGGCTGACACTGGCCAATTGCAGCGGTCCCGAGGGCGCAAAGCGAAAGGCCACGTTCTCAAAGGTGACCTGCCCGGTGATCTCGGGCATCGGAATCTGGTTGGCCTCGTCAGCCTCGGTCTCCTGGGGGTGGTCAATGATGTCAGACAACCGCTCCAGAGACAAGGCCGTTTCCTGAAAGTTTTGCCACAGCTGGGCCAAGCGCAAGATCGGCGCAGTCACGTAGCCCGAGATGATGCGAAAGGCAATCAGCTGACCCAGGGTGAGCTGCCCCTCTAGCACCAGGTAAGCTCCCACCCACAGCACCAGCAGGGCCGAGAGCTTGTTCAAAAAGTTGCTGGCCGAGTTGGCAGTGGTGGAAGTCAACACCGTGTTAAACCCAGCGCTGACGTATTCGGCGTAGCGCTCCTGCCACTTCCAGCGGGTGCGCAGCTCAATATTCTGCGCCTTGACGGTCTGAATGCCCGACAGTGACTCCACCAGCAGCGACTGGGTAGCAGCATTGCGCTCGGCCTTGATGCGCAGCTGCTTGCGCACAATGGGGGCGGTTAGCGCCGTCACCAGCACAAACAGCGGAATCGTCGCTAGGGCCACCAGGGTCAGCACCCAGCTGTAGATGAACATCACCACGATGTACAACACCGAAAACACCGCATCGAGCACCACTGTCAGGGCCGTGCCGGTGAGAAACTGGCGAATGTTCTCTAGCTCGTTGATGCGGCTGGAGAGCTCGCCCACTGGGCGTTTGTCAAAGTAGCGCAGGGGCAGGCGAAACAGGTGGTCGATGATCTCCGACCCTAGAGCCATGTCGATGCGGTTGGTCGTATCGACGAACAGATAAGTGCGCAAACTGGTGAGCAGGGCCTCAAAAATAGCCACCACCACCAAGAAAACGCCCAGCACTTGCAGCGTATCGACGCTGTTTTGCACAATCACTCGGTCGATGATGATCTGCACCATCAGCGGGTTGGCCAAGCCAAACAGCTGCACAAAGAACGAGGCCACAAACACCTCAATCAGCACCCAGCGGTACTTTTGAATCGAGGGCCAAAACCACTGGAGGCCGAACTTTTGCTGGGGGGTTTCGCGGGTGGGCTCTAACAACAGCACTTCTCCGCCCTCGCCCCAGGCCTCGGCAAAGCTCTCAGGGGTACGGCGAATCACGCCCACCTCAGGGTCGCCCAAAATATAGGCTTTTTCGCTGGTTTCGTAGAGCACCGCAAAGCTCTCCTGCCAGCGGATCAGGCAGGGGGTGTTGAGGCGATCGAAGGCCCCTACGGGCACGCGTACTAGCTGGGTTTTGAGGCCCATCATCTCACTCACGGAGCCGCAGATCGGCAGCGACAGCTGGCCCATGCGTTCGTGCTGGTTGGCCAAAATGCGGCGAATCACGTCCTTGCGAAAGGGCATGGAAAACTGCTGGCTGAGCATGTCGAAGCAGGCCAGCGCGCCATCGACCTCGCCCCGACCCCGCGCGAAGGGGTAGTTGCGGCCCGACGACTTTTCTACGGCTGAGGACGCCTGGGCGCGGGGCCCCAGATCGGCCTCGGTGGCGTAGGGAATGTTATTGACATCCAGTACCTCTACGGATCGAGCGACGGCTTCTGGCTCTAGATCGGAGGGTTCGGGCAGGGTTTCAGCCAGCACCGCCGGGGTCATGCCTAGCACCCGCGCTCCTTGGGGGCTGAGTATCTCCACGGGCCGATCGAGCGCCAGGGTTGAGCCCACGGGGAGGTTTAGCACCGTGCCACCGCTGAGCACCCAGATAAGGGCGCGATTGAGTTGGGCCAGATTATTGGAACCGGTGGGCAAGGTGACGATCGCCGATTCGTCACAGACGGTCTGGGCCTTGGCCCTGAGATCGCCCACGTCAAGGGCATGGGTTTTGGCATGCTCGGCCACTAGGTCAAAGGCCTCGATCGCATAGACGCGATCGCGCACCTCCCCCCCAAACTCCGGGTACTCGTTGAGAAAACTCAAGAATGTGTACGACGGCAGAGTAAGGGCCAGCACCTCGCTCGAGGCAATTACCGTTTCGCAGGGCACCCCGCGAATCAAGCTGATCACTCCCAGCATTTCACCCCGGCTAAAGCGCCCTAGAGTGACGGGCTGCTGACTGCGCGGGTCGTAGCCCAGCAGCCGGGCCTGCCCCTCTAGTAGCACAATTACCTGCTGGGTCAGTACCTCCCGCCGCAGCAACGGCTGACCGACGCGGTATTTGAGGGGCTGAGCGGTTTGCAAGAGCTGCTGTAACGCCTCGGCAGGCAGCCGATCAAAAGGCTCCAGAGACTGAAAGGTTTGTTGAATCGAGAGCGACGTTTGGGTCATAGCTGGGGATATGGACGCGCGGTGGGGGCAGCCGGGCAACTTTAATGTGCCAAAGCAGGAGCGTAGTATTCACCAGGTTTGATCAATACACTCAGTCAGCGATAGGCAGATGCACTAAATCGATACACAACGTAATTTAAGTCCGGCAACGGTTTGATGACCTGTCGTAGCCTGCCCCATCGTAAGCGGTTGAGTGGTCTTAACAAGATAACGCCAGGTTAAAGTGGCCGACTTTTTACCGTCTAGCCCCCGAACCGTAAAGCCGTACCCTGGAGAAGAGTGCTGCCACAGCAAGGAACGACTCATCCGGTTGACCATCCTCTTGTGCCACTTTCATCCGCTGCCGCGTTACATAGGCGGTCTATACAAAGCACTGGTAGCGTCTATATACAGACAATCCGTTGACAAACCACCGATCGTTGATATGCCTACGCTGTCTTCTACGTTTTCTGTACCCCATTGGCTTCAGGCCAGCGCGCTAGGGCTAACTCTGGGCCTGGTAGCAGGCTGCGAAAACTACCCTGCTACCGGCAACACCGTCACCACGGGCACCTATGAGGCCACCGCCACCGTTACCCAAACCTGGCAGGTCGACTACGCCCGCAGCTTTGACCGCCGCCAAACCATTCACCAAGAAACCTTCGAGTCTAACTCCCTCGTCAATCGCAACGGCGTACGCCCCGAAGGCGCCGCCACCGGCCCCGACGACAACGGGCTGTATTGGCCCTCCCTGCCCCCGCGTCCTACCGCTGATGAGCTTGAGGCCCGTAAGCGCGAAGCCATCGAGCAGCGCACCGACCCGATGCTGCTCAAGGATGTTAAGTACGCCATCACCTTTGACTACAACGGTCAGCGGCGTACCCTACCCACCACCCGCACCGTCTACCGCGAAGCCTCTAGCGCCTTTGCCGACCAGCAGGCATTAGAGGTCACCTTTGGCCCCGGCGAGCAGAGCATTGGCGCGGCGCGGCGGATTGCGAATTTTGATCGGTAAAGGGGTGGATAGGTAGGGGGTAGGGGGTAGGGAGTTAGGGAGTGATTTACTTGGCCCAAAAGTTAACGGTGAGAAGATCGCCTACTTCACGACTCAGGGGCCAGCAGTTGGAAAAGGTGACTTTGGCGTAGTCTTCGCGCACTTCGGCCAGGGCGATCGCATAGACCCCATCAAACACCTCAACAAAATACCCCCTCAGGCTAGGGGACTGTTCGAGCAGCAGCAGCAGTTCTTTGCGCTGTTCGCGAATAGTAATTTCCCAGTCTCGATTGTCGTAGGCGCTGTCGATGTAGAGCCGCTTTAGCAGGTGGGCAATGAGAGTAACTAGGCGGCTTTTTAGCTCTTTCTTGTCTGAGCACCCCAACGACTCAATCTCCTCTACAAGATTGTCGATATCAAGGTGGTCGAAGTCCCGCGATCGCAGCTTAGCTGCCACATCCTCCAGCCAAAGCGCAAAGTCGCCGTCGTATAGGGACACCTGCCGTTGCACTTGAGTCATGGGTGTAAACCCCTTGAACGATCAGTCTTCCTGGCTTTAGGGTAAACCCTACACCCCAGCGCCTCGGTAAATGCGGGCGGCTTGCTCGGGGCTGAGGCGGTTGGCACCGGGCCAGTAGGGCTGCACCGGTTCAGAAAATTCGGGTAGCGCTACTGAAGGGGCACCCGCACCGGGCCGGACTGCGTCGTTGAACTCAAGGGAAAGCCCACCCGGCCTGAGCGACTTCGTATCATTCAGATCGGCATAGATTTTGCTGTGGGGTGGCACGAAGGCTTTGGCCTCTTCGTCGTAGGCCAACAGCTCGGCAGAATCTAGCTTATAGATCCAGCCATGGATGGCTAGGGTACCGGCGTGGAGCTTAGAGCGCACCGAAGGATAGGTTTGCAGATTGTCGATCTGGGTGAGGACGTTTTGGGCCACCAGTAAATCTAGCTTGTCCTTCTTGTCCATGTTGCCGTAGTGGTCTTCAACTAGCTTGCGGGTGGCCTCGGTATGGCGCAGCCAGTGGTAGACCAAGGGCATTTTTTCTTCAAGGTCACCAATTTGCAGCAGCCCCTTCATGGCTCCGCACTGGGTGTGGCCGCAGACAATCACCTGGTGAATGTCCAGAGCTTCCATGGCGTACTCAATGGTTGCCCCTTCGCCGCCGTTGGTAGCCTCGTAGGGCGGAATAATGTTGCCCGCATTGCGAATCACAAACAGATCGCCGATTTCTGCCTGGGTAATGATGGTAGGGTCTACCCGCGAGTCGGAGCAGCCAATGAACAACACCCTCGGGTGCTGTCCCTTAGCCAATTCTTTGAGCAACTCCTGGCGGTCGGGAATATAGTTTTCCTGAAAGTCTCGCAGACCACGCAGCAGCTTTTCCATAGATCACACAGGAAGTTGGGGCAGCCAAGCTCAGGCGATCGCCTGAACCCGCATCTATTGTTATCCCATATCTAAGGCATCAGCACCGCAAAGATTTACTTATCACGGCAATCATCCCTGCTTTTGAGGGGGAGCAGGGATGATTGCCTAGCCTCACGATTGATACCATCCCCACAGCCAGATTGAGAATTCAGCGCAATAATGGGCTTGACTTCCTATTGCTGCGGCTATGCGTAATCCCTTTTGGCGGTTTAAGTCTTTGCCCTGGGCGATTTTGCTCCAGGTGGCTTTGGTGGCGGTGGCGATCGCCACCGCCGCCGACCTGCTGCTAGCCCAAGGGTTAGCCCTATCGCTGGACAACACCGGCAGCGGCCTGCTGCCCCTAATGCAGCTGCTGTTCATGGCGCTGCCCATTGCCGCCGGCTTTGGCATCGGTGCCCTAGGCCTCACCATTTTGGAACGCTGGTTTAAGACTCTGCATATCGACACCGGCGTGCTGTGGGCGTTGGTGCCCTGCATTGCCCTAGTGCTATTTGTTAAAGGTTTTTTGCCCATTCCCACCGCAGTAGTTGCCATGTCTTACCCGCTCCTGGTAGGGGTGCTGCTGGGGATTTTTGTGGTGGGTAGACGCCACTGGCGACGCTGGTAGCGGCAGAATCAACCGGGGCAAGCTGAGCAAACCACGTAAGTAATGTCATTAGACATAAAACAGTTGATGAACGCCATCCTCAAAAGCCTGCTCATCGGTAGTCTGTTGGCCCAGGGCCTGCCCGCTCTCGCGGAAAACCCTCGCATCGAGATTGATTCCGACACTGAAGCGATCAGCGGTCAAGCGATCGAGCAGGGGCCCATTCGCGTCGTTGCCAGCTATACGCCACTCAATTACGACGCCGAAGAAGTTAGCGACAATCTAACGATTCAGCTGTTTCATAACAACGAGCTGAAGCTGGCCACCACTGACACCGCTGTGATGTTTGCGGGCATTGAGCTGATCGATCTCGATAGCGACGGCACTTCAGAGGTGGTGGTTCAAACCTATAGCGGCGGTGCCCACTGCTGCTTAGCCACCACCACCTACACCTGGCAAAACGAGCAGTTTAGCCCAGTTTATTTTGGCTACCTTGACGGGAGCGGCGGGCAGTTCAAAGACCTTAACGGCGATGGGCTGATGGAGTTTGTCACCCTCGACAACTCTTTTTTCTACAGCTTTAGCTCCTACGCCGGGTCGTATCCACCTAGCATCATTCTCACCTACGAAAATGGCGAGTACCGCGACACCACAACTCAGTTCACCAACTATTTGGAGGACACTGCTGCTGATATGCGCTTCACGGTAGAAGACCCAGAGTTTGCCGATCGCAGCGACAAAAACGGCGTGTTAGCGGGCTATGTAGCCCAAAACATTCGTTTGGGAAACTATCGAGAGGCCTGGCTGTTTATGCTGGCCCACTACGATCGCACCGATGACTGGGGGCTTGAAATCTACACCGACCAGGGTGACTCAGCCGGTGCCTATCCCGACTTTCCCACTGCCCTCTACGCCTTTTTGCAAGAGCTGGGCTATTTGGATGCCAATGGTAGGCCCCAGCCCACCGTCGATCGCTCCCCGGTGGAGGCCGAGCGAGCCAGCTTTCAGTAGCAGCTTTGGGGTCTTAGGGCAGGATTTGCCGAAAGATTGAAAGGTTGAAACGATGGTAAACTTCTGGCCTCTAGCGCCCTAGCTTTCCCGCAAAAAAGGGTAGGCCATTGCGGCCTACCCTTCAAACATTTAGCGCTTACCGGGCTGGCTAAACGAATTTAGAAGCCGGTACGACGGTAGTTGCCGCCATTGCCACCGCCAGCGCCACTGCTACTGCGAGCGTCATCGCGGGGGCGAGCTTTGTTGACCCGCAGTTCACGGCCCATCCACTCGGCTCCATCGAGGGCTTCGATGATGGTGTCTTCCTGGGCTTCAGCGGCCATGTCTACAAAGGCAAAGCCTCGGGGGCGGCCGGTTTCGCGATCGGTGGGCAGGCTAACCCGCTTAACGTCACCGTATTCTGCAAACACTCGCTCTAGATCTTCGCGAGTGACATCGTAGGACAAGTTACCAACGTAGAGTGACATAGGATTGTCTCCGTACTGTACAAAGTGCAGTGAGTAAACGGAGACAAAGCTGTATCGGAAATCAGAATGAAATGAAACAAGCGAAATCTACCGAAAACTAACTAAGACAATTTTAACACTCGAAATCTGCCCCTGGAAGGGGTCAAGTCACCGCCTAGGAGTTGCCCCTAAGTGTCGTATATCAAGCCTTCGGGCGCTTCAGGATTGTCTTCTAGATACTGGTCAAAGCCGGTTTTTTTAGGGATCTGGTGCTGGTGCGACACCTCAGCTCGCATCTCTTCCACTACGTCCTAGGCGGCAGCGGCTTCGGAAGAGGTTTCGCCCTTTTCGGCAGTGATTTGATGGGCGTAGTCGATCGCCTTTTGCAGCTCGTCTTGGAAATCTTTGCTGTCAACGCTCATGGTCGTTTTCCTCGTAGATCATCTTCAAGGTATGGGCCTATCTTTCCTGTCTCCCGATCGCAGCAGTCGTTCCCTAAGCAGAGCCATTGGCAAAGCCTCCCCAAGGGGAAAGAGGATCATTGATCAGTGCTCGAACACCCCTGTGTACTGCAGCAAGTCTAGGGCAACGAAGGTGGGCAAACAGTTAAAACAATCCTGCGCTAGCTCCCACCGGCCCTCGCGCTTGAGCATGGCGGTCAGGGTTTGGTGAATGCTGTGCAGATAGCGCACGTCGTTGGCGGCGTAGCGCAGCTGCTCCTCAGACAGGTGCATGGCGTTGCCCCAGTCTGAGCTTTGGGCGGTTTTGTCGAGTTCAATGCCCTCTAGCTCTTTGACCAGCTCTTTGAGGCCGTGGCGGGGGCTATAGGTGCGGCTCAGTTTGCTGGCGATTTTGCTGCAAAACACGGGAGCTGCGGTAATGCCCAGGTTGTGCTTGAGAGTGGCCAGGTCAAACCGAGCAAAGTGAAACAGCTTGAGAATGTTTGAGTCTTCGAATAGTTCTTTGAGCAGGGGCGCTTCGGTTTGGCCTAGTTCAATGCGCACCACCGCTACATAGCCCTCGGCGTCGGAGAGTTGCACCAAGCAAAGGCGATCGCGCTGGGGCAGCAGCCCCATGGTCTCGGTGTCGCAGGCGATCGCGCTGGCCTGTTGGTAGCGAGCCAGCAGGTCGGGGGTGAGGTCGCGATCGCAGATTTCAAAACCGTCGGCCATGGTGCTCCTAATTGTTGTCGGATGGGGCGGGCTGCCACGGCAACCAATCGTGGTCTAGTGCCTGCTCAAGGGTAAACCAGGGTTGTTCAGGAATTGTTGAGCTTTTGAGAGAACCAGCCTTGAGAAAAATCCTGCGCGCATTGTGATATTCAGCAAGGAAGCTCTCTTCCAGGTACCGCTTCAAACTGGGACTATCCTCCAAAATAGTGCTGATCCTGATACGGAAATTAGTAATTTCAAGGCTCCATCCACGGAGGCAGCGATCGCGCTCAGCTTCCCAGTAGCAAAGCTTGAAGAAGTGCTCACAAAGTCGCATGAGATAACTCTTCAATGATCGCTTATCACTTCGGCCCAAGCTCTCAATTTCCTCAATCAGATTCTCCAAATCGAGCGCATCAAAGTTGCGGGATTGCAGATAAGCAACCGTATCGTCTATCCAAAGCTGATAATCCGCGTCGTACAAAGACGTTGAATCAACATTGGCTTCGCCGCTCATCTGCAACTCCTCCGATTGAATCTATGAGTTGGCTCATCCAGCTGAGGCAAGCTTTACTCCAGCCCTCCCAACGCCTTGGCCACCGTGTTTACATCCTTATCGCCTCGGCCCGAGGAGTTGATCACAATCCGGGGGTTGCCGGTCAACTGAGGGCACAGCGTTTCGAGGTAGGCAAAGGCGTGGGCCGTCTCCAGCGCAGGGATAATTCCCTCCAGACGCGACACCCGCTGGAATGCGTCTAGCGCCTCCTGGTCGGTGACGCTGTAGTATTCGGCTCGGCCTGCGTCCTTTAAGAAGCTGTGCTCGGGGCCAACACCGGGATAGTCCAGACCGGCACTGATGGAGTGAGCCTCAATCACCTGGCCTTCACTGTCTTGCAGTAGGTAGCTCATCGCCCCGTGGAGCACGCCAACTCGGCCCTCCGTCAGGGTGGCGGCATGCTTGCCGGTGGCCACACCGCTGCCCGCCGCCTCGATGCCAATCATCCGCACCGTGGGCTCATTGACAAACTCGTGGAACAGGCCCATGGCGTTAGAACCACCGCCCACGCAAGCCATCAGAATATCGGGCAGGCCACCAAACTTCTCCTGGCACTGGGCGCGGGTCTCTTCGCCGATAATGGCGTGGAAATCACGCACCATCATGGGATAGGGGTGCGGGCCTGCGACAGAACCGAGAATGTAGTGGGTGGTTTCCACGTTCGTCACCCAGTCGCGAATCGCTTCAGAAGTAGCGTCTTTGAGGGTGCCGGTGCCCGCCGTCACGCCGCGCACTTCGGCTCCCATCAGCCGCATGCGAAATACATTCAGCGACTGGCGCTCCATGTCTTGCACACCCATGTAGATGATGCACTGGAGGCCAAACCGAGCGCACACTGTGGCGGTGGCAACCCCGTGCTGCCCGGCTCCGGTCTCAGCAATGATGCGCTGCTTGCCCATGCGCTTAGCCAACAGCACCTGCCCCAGAGCATTGTTGATCTTGTGCGCCCCCGTGTGGTTGAGGTCTTCGCGCTTGAGATAAATATCGGGGCCGTTGCCGTCGGGACGGCGGTAGTGGGCGGTGAGCCGCTCAGCGAAGTAGAGGGGGGTGGCTCGGCCGACATAATCCTTGAGCAGGCCATTCAGCTCGGCCTCAAAGTCGGCCTCGTCGCGGTATTGGTAAAACGCCTGCTCTAGCTCAAAGAGGGCGGGCATGAGGGTTTCGGGCACGTACTTGCCGCCAAACTGGCCAAAGCGGCCCAGGGCATCGGGACGAGCATCGGTTACAGCAGGGCGAGGCGAAAGCGGCGTCTGGGTCACGGTGGCAGCGGGGTGAAGGGTTGTAAGTAGCCCTCATTATAAGGAATGCCCTGACCCGTTGCTAGCGGGTTAAGCTGTGCGCCGCAGCGGAGTCGCGGCCTGCCGCCGTTGCAGCGAATGAATATGGTGGAAAAGTTGCCAGCAGTATTGTTCTGGCAGTCCGCAGGTCGTCGCTCCTCGCATAACGACGCTGGAGTACCACTCGTTAGGGGCAATTTCTTCGTGGGTCTTGCTGATCACTGAGTAGGTACGGGTTTGGGCGTAGGCTTGCCCGTTGGCGGTGACGGTGACCGTTTCGTGGCAGTAGCCCTCTTCGCGCAGATCTAGGGCGGGACTGAGTCGCCAGGGCAGGTGGTAGAGCACGCCATGCACCTTGGCGGTGGAGTCGGGGACAACATCCAACACGCCGCAGTTGCGGAGGCGCGATCGCCGAAAAAAACCCAGCCGATACCCGGCTAATGTTGCTGGCCCAACCACGTAGGCGTGGGTGCTTTCGCCCAGCGATCGCTTCAAATCGACCGGGCACATGCAAGAGCCGTAGGCAAAGTAGTAGAAGCGATCGTCTGGGCTATGAAAAGGGATGACTCTAGTCATGGGCTGTCATTGAGAGCAGAGAGTTGAGAGCAACGGGAACTGAGTTAACCCACCCCTAACCCCTGCCAGGAGGGGATGGAGGCAAAGGCTGATGCTAAGAGCCAAGCTCTGTGATTGAAAGGACTACAAACACAATCTACGGTTCTCCGGTCGGAATGCCGATGATTGCTGTTATTACTTTCGTTTATATCACTCTATTTCCCAAGGAGAAAGGTTTCTTGATGAAGCCTTGATAAGTCTTTAAAGTGCCAAAGTAAGGAGGCTAGAAACCGCGTCTATCACTAAAGCACTAGACCTACCAAGGGCAGCAGTTTGGTGCCGTGCTCGCCGAGCCAGCCTGCGGCGTTTTGCACGTGGGGGCGTAGCTGATCGATTGCCTCAGCGAACCCTTGCAGGTTGCGGGCGTAGGTAAGCCCGGTTTCGAGGGTGGTGGCAACGACGCTTTTGTCAGGCGCGGGCTTAGCGGCTTCAGCGTCGAGTTTGGCGGCGATACCAGTGGTGACGGGGTCATTGAGGCTCTCGAGAATGGCTTGCAGAGCGGCTAGCTCGGCCTGGATGTTGACGCGATCGGGCGGGGGCAGGGTGACTTGTTGAAGCTCAGCGGTGTTGCCCTGCCCAGCCTGGAAGACGTTGCCGGTGGCATCGCCACCAAAGCTAATCTTTTGACTATAGTCATTTCCTTGCATGGTTTTGCTCTCTGCGGTGGCTTTTACGTCGACGGTGAAGGTTTGCTGAGCTTGTAGCTTTGCAATCTCAAAAAAGTTGTTACTTTTCTCTCGATAAATCTCAATTTCACGATCTTTGGCGTGAAGTTGGACCTTGTACAACTTTTCTACATTCTTCAAAGCTTTCTTATATCTTTGCATGAAGCTTTGGTGAATAGCAGACTTATCTACTTTAGGGAGTGCCTGAAGCTTGACAACGACGACTCCATCACCTTTATTTTCAAATCCCAAGACTTCTAAATCAGCTCCTTGATGTTCAACCTTAATGTCATTAAAGGTTTGAACAAAAGCCTTCCAATCGACACCTTTTTGAAAAATGAGGTCGATGGTGTCGAGCACTTCTTGAAAGAGTTTACTGAACTCGCCGGGGGCAAAGGTGCCGCTGCTGGGGCGACGCTCTTGGTGATTTCGGAGCAGGTAAACGTAATCGCATGTGACACTTTCGAAGTGTGTAGTATTGTCAATTTGCCAGTTCTCTACGCAGCTTCCAGTTAAATTTACATTTACAAAATTTGTGTTAAAAAGCCTTGCCTCCGTCAAGTCTGCCTGCCGAAAGTCAACATTCCTTAAAGTAGAATTTCTGAGATCAACTCCCGAGAGATTTGCCTCAACAAAATTCGAACCGGTTAAATCGGTTCCAAGAAGAGTTGCGTCATATAGCAGGCAACCTCTTAAATAAGCTTTAGTTAGGCTTGATCCACTAATGTTCGCACCCGTGCAATCAGCATTGAGTAAATTCGAGTTGTTCAAATTTGATCGGCAAATTCCGGCTCCCCGAAGAACTGAATTACTTAAATCTGAACTCTCCAAGCATGCTCCATCAAGATTCACTCCGGCTAGCCTGGCACCTTTCAAATTAGCATGACTTAAATTTGCTCCTTTTAACACAGAAATAGTGCCTCTGAATTCATTCTCTCTAAGAGCGAACTCATCTGAATTCATCTCGTCCAACCTGCTAAAGACCACCCCTTTTAGCTGTGCTCCTGAAAAATTAACACAGTAAAAATTTCTTCCTGTTAGGTTTAATCCTTCAAGGTTTATATCACTCAGGTCAGGATCTATTTCAACGTTTCCACTTCTCCACTGATTCCAGATTGTTTTCCCTGCCTTTAAAATCGAAAAATGCTCTGAATTAGCCACGACTTTGCATTTGGGTTTGACAAGAGGTTTTTGAGATCTAGTATGTAATATCACCTTTTTCGGTTGGCAGGTGATCGAATCGAATGACCTACAGCTTAATCTTTTCATATAAACATGAACCTTACTGTAAGGAAATTGCGTTCTTCACCGTGGTGGCAGTGTTGCACATCTTTGAAAACGAACTGCTGATGTTGTGTCGGTGATGACAACGATTTTGAATTTTAGGGAGTAGCTAGGGAGTGGCTAGGGATGCTTTGCCGGGTGATCTAATCTGTGAGTAGCAGCAGCTAGACGGTCAGCTTGGGTAAGCCTACAAGCCCTCAGCCAGAATTCCGGTAACCGTTTCGGCAAAAATTAAGGTTTAGGAACCGAGGTTCTAAGTCAGTGGCGTTATCCTTTGCCTACACCACAGCAGAAACCCGGTTTCTGCGGTAGAGGAAATGCTTGATGGTGGGGTTACGGTGCGGTGTGGCGCAATGGATGAGTAAGGGACACCGATCGCACCCTCCCTCCTTCTAATCGCAATGCGCCCAGTGGATATCTTAAAACCACCGCTGGTTATGCCAATGCAGGCAGCGGCAACGCTATAACCACAGCATGATCATCAATGTCACGCTGTGGTTTTGCCAAGGCAGGGGTGTGACTTGCCAATGCAGGCGGTAGTCATGACAATGCAAGGGGTGGTAACGCTATAACCACGTTACGCTTTAGCCAATCGGCAACATGCAACGCCATTGCATTGATGTGTGGGGTTAAAGCATAACCATGCTCAGGGATTGGCGACGATGCGATCGCGGCCCTGCTGCTTGGCCTGATAGAGTCGGGCATCGGCGGCGGTAATCAAATTAATGGGGTTGAGGATGGCCGAGGGCTGACAGGTGGCAACGCCCAGGCTGAGGGTAATCCAGGGGCTAACGTTGGATTTTGCATGGGGCATATGCAACGCCTTCACCGCTTGACGCAGGGTTTCAGCCAAGTAGAGAGCGCCTTGGGCATCGGTGTTGGGCAAAACGACCGCAAACTCTTCGCCGCCGTAGCGGGCCGCGAGGTCGGTGCCGCGGTGGATGGTTTGGACAATTGTCTGGGCCACCAGGCGCAGGCAGACATCCCCCGCTTGGTGTCCGTAGTGGTCGTTGTAGAGCTTGAAGTAGTCGATATCTAGCAAAATGAGAGAGAAAGGCTGATGTTCGCGTACAGCGCGTCGCCATTCTTGCTCCAGATATTGGTCAAAGTGGCGGCGGTTAGCAATGGTAGTCAGGCCATCTACTAACGTGAGCCGCTGTAGCTCTTGGTTGGCGCTTTGGAGGGCCAGCTCGGCCTGCCTGCGCACGTCGATTTCGCCCTGGAGCTGTTGGTTGAGCTGCTTGAGCGTATCGGTGCGGGCCGCCACCTGAGCTTCGAGGTCAGCGTTGAACTGCTGGAGTAGAGTGGTTTGCTGCTCTAGATTGACAAACAGCTGAGCGACCGATCGCGACAGCTGAGCAATCTCGTCTCGGCCAGGGAATATGGGCATGGAAATGTGCTTTTCCCCTGTGCGAATGCGTTCGGCGGTGGCGGCAATGATCAGCACCGGCTTGATCATCTGCCCCGCAATCCACCAGGTGAGGGTGCCGCTCATCAGGCCTAACACCGTGCCCCAGAGCAGAATGTTAGTCTGGAGGGCACGGGCAGTGGCAAAGGCTTCGTCAGTAGACTGGCGCACTAAGACAATCCATCCGAGGCCGTGGTAGGTGCGATAGCCCTGGGTGGCAGCATAGCCGGTGACGTAGGTGTTGTTGTCAAACCCAGGCTCAAGGAGAAAGCCAGTTTCTCCTTGAGCAGCCGCCTTGAAGCTCTCTAGCGATTGAAACCGCAAGTCTGGGTCGGCCTCGGCATAGTCGTGGTTTTGCTTAGCTGCCAGCAGCACCTGCCCAGTGTTGGCCAAAATTTCGATATCTACGTGGCGGTAGTGCCGGAAAGGCATCAGCAGGCTGTCGCGCAGGGTAGTGGCCCACTGCCAATAGAGATGGCCGCCTAAGACGCCCACGAGATGGCCGTCAGCACCTAACACAGGGGTGGCTATATCCACTAGGCGCAGGGGATCTTTGCTAGGATTCGGGTTGGGCACCAGGTCGGCGAGCAGCTTAGCTGAGTGCACATTCTGTACATTGGGCTGAGTGCGCCCCTCTACAAACCACAGACGTTTAGAGACATCTTCGCCTTCTAATATGCCTTGGGTACTAGCTAGCACGGTACCTTCGGTATCGGTGAGGCCAATCCAGGCGAAGTTGCTGTAGAGCTGCTGGAGCTGTTCGAGTAAATGCCGTTTTTGGGCGATGGAGCGCGTCGGCGAGCGAATGTCTTCTAGAGAGGCCAGGGTCTGAATTTCTTGGTAGTAGATGTACATGTCGCGATCGAGCGCCCCCGCCAGTTGGAAAGCCAGCTGGGACAGCAGTTCACCCCGATCAGCCTGGGCCTGGCGTTGGCTAATGCCGCCCACAATCGAGGCTAGCAGCAGCGAGAACACCAGAATTGTGGTGGCGATCGCCGCGCCCAAACGGCTGCGAAAGCTGCGGCGCAGATTTAATTTACCTAACCAAAATCGAACGCGTTCCACAGTCGACGGCTAGCTCACTCCACGGGCAGTATGCCCATCGTAATTGGTAGCAGTGCGAGGGAAATCGGCCAGACTTACAAATACCCCGCCGCCTGCATTGTAAATAGGCGGGCGTAGCGGCCATCCTGCCGCAGCAGCTCTTCGTGGCTGCCCTGCTCGATTAGCTTGCCCTGGGCCAGCACAATGATATTGTCGGCCCGCCGCACCGTCGAGAAGCGGTGGGAAATCAAGATCGCCATCTGATTTTGGGTGGCGGCACGAAACTGCTCAAACAGACGGGTTTCAGCCTCCGCATCCATAGCCGAGGTGGGTTCATCCAGCACCAGAATGTCGGCCTCAGTGCGCATAAAGGCACGGGAGAGGGCAATCTTCTGCCACTGGCCGCCAGAAAGCTCCTGCCCGCCAAAGAACCACTTCCCCAGCTGGGTGTTAAACCCCTCCGGTAGGTCCTCAATGAACTCCGTGGCGGTGCCCTTGGCGGCGGCGACCTGCCAGCGCTGAGCGTCCTCAAAGTCGGTGACATCACCGACGCCGATGTTTTCGCCCACCTTAAACTGGTAGCGCACAAAGTCTTGAAAAATCACGCCGATGCGCTGCTGCACTACGTCGGCATCCCACTCTTGCAGGTCGCGGCCATCCAGCAGAATGCGGCCTTGACTGGGGGTGTAGAGCCGGGTCAACAGCTTGATCAGGGTGGTTTTGCCGGAGCCGTTTTCGCCCACGATCGCCATCTTTTCCCCCGGCTTCAGGTGAAAGGAGACCCCTTCTAACGCCAGGCGATCGCTGCCCGGATAGCTAAAGGACACCTGCTCAAACCGCAGCCCATCGCTGGGGTCAAGGCCCCGATCGGCGGTTCCCATATCCTCAGGCACCGGCTGTTCGAGAAATTCGTAGAGGTTGGCCAGGTACAGCCCGTCTTCATACATGCCGCCAATGGCAGTGAGGGTGCTGGCAAAGGTGGTTTGCCCCTGGCGAAACACCGTCAGGTACATGGTCAGCTCACCCAGGGAAATGCGGCCTGCGATCGCCTCCAGCACAATCCAGCAGTAGGCCAGGTAAAACGATACGGTGCTCAGCAGCCCCAGGCCATAGCTCCAGCCGCTGCGGCGCACCGTCAGGCTGCGGTCTTCTTTATAGAGGCGCTGAAAAATATCCTGGTAGCGATCCAGCAGCAGCGGCCCGAGGCCAAACAGCTTCACCTCTTTGGCAAAATCCTCTCGCGCCAGCAGCGCCTCCAGGTAAATTTGCTGGCGGGTTTCAGGCGATCGCCACTTAAACAGGCGAAAGGCCTCCCCGGCGAACTGGGTTTCAGCGATGAAGGCGGGCAGGGTGGCGATCGCCAGCAGCGCCACCGCCCAGCCCGAAAATTGCAGCAGCAATCCCCCAAAGGTGAGCAGCGACAGCACGTCCTGCACCACGCCAAAGGTGCGGTTCACCATGCTCAGAGGCCGCGACGAGGCCTCGCGACGGGCCTGGGTCATTTTGTCGTAAAACTCAGAATCTTCGAAATAGGTCAGCGGCAGGGTCTGGGCTTTTTCTAAAATCATCACGTTGACCCGCTGCCCCAGCAGCACCCGCAGCAGCGATTGGCACAGAGTTAAGCCCTGCCGCGCCCCCGCTAAGCCTGCCACCAGTAGCGCCTCCAAAGCCAGGTACATCAGCGCGGCCTGGCGATCGATCGCTAGACCCGACTGGGCGGCCTTGACCACGCCATCGACAATCAGCTTGCCAACGTAGGCGATCGCTGCCGGCAGCAGCCCCGCTACCAGCGTTAGCAGCCCTAACGCCACCGTCAGCCGCCAGTCGGTCTGCCACACCAGCTGAATCGCCCGCTGCCCGTAGCGATACATCCCCAGCGATTCGCCCAGATTGCGCCATGAAGCCTTTTTCTTGGACGCCGAAATCCGTTTTACCCGATATTCACTCATTTTTCTACGATAGCGTCTCGGCTAGGGAGGGTGAGTGGGTAGGGAGATGAGGGGTGAGGAAGGTAGGTAGATGAGGAAGATAAGGGAGTGGGGAAGATGAGGGGATGAGGGGTTATTGCATCGGCGGGGCGGCGACAGTGGATGAAACTGGGCCATGCTCTTCTATAGGTTGGGAGCTGGTTGACGCAGTGCTTGCGTGCTCCGGTTGTACGCCGGTCAGATATTCGGGGTAGTTAAGTTCGCGCACCTTCAGGACAATTAAGTACTCATAGAATGCCTGGAGGGTGCACCAGGCTAGCCCGGCTCGGCCATCGCGCCAGCCACCGAGGATAAACATCATGTAGAGCCACCGAGTCAGGGGTCGCAGGGGCAGTCGCAGCGAGAGATCCTTCAACGCCCGGCGACGCTCGACTTCAGATTTGCCCCAAATCATGGCTCGCCAGTCAACGTGGCCTTCCTTGAGCTGTCGCAGGGTTTCGGCGGCCTCGTCGGTGGAATAGCGGTTGTGCTTGTCGATCCAGCGGCTGAGCCCCTTGCTACAGGTGTAGTGGGGGTAGGTCTCCTGCAAAAATCCGGTGGGGCCGTCTGCGATCTCGCGCTCGGTGTGACCGTAGTCGTCGAACCACACTTTGCCCCGCCGCAGCAGCCGCAGCTGATAGCGAGGAAATTGTGTGCTGCGCCGAATCCAGCTGCCCATGAACATGACTCGCTCGGCCACGTAGTAACCCACAGTGTCACTATCGGGCTGGGCGATCGCCGCCAAACATTCGGCAAATAGCTCTGGCGTCATGCGCTCGTCGGCTTCGAGAATATAGGCCCAGTCGTAGCGGTAGGGCACGTGCTCCAGCATCCAGGTGCGCTGCTGGCCATGGCTAGCGAAGGGATGTTCGATGAAACGGACGGGGTACTGGGTGGCAATAGCTTGGGTGCGATCGCTGCTGCACGAGTCCACCACAATGACATCGTCGGACAACAGGGCCGACTCTATGCAGGCGGCAATATCTCGCTCCTCATTGTGGGTCAGTATAAAAATTGAGAACATAGTCGCAGCACATCCCAACGCTAGACAGGAAATCCTCTCTGGTTTAGAGAACCCATTTTGGCTCCCAAACTGAAATTTACTCAGCAACTACATAGCCAGCCATAGTTCTGAAATATCTTTACCCTCCCGTTATTGCCACCCAATAAAAAGGGGCAGCCACTGGCTGCCCCAACGGGTCACTAATAGGGTTCAAACAGTAGGCTGTAGCGCTTAGTCGATGGCTTTTTTCAGCGCATCCTTCACATCTTCTTTAGCATGGGTAGCTTGGGCCTGGGCCTGCTTGGTCTCACCCTCGGCTATGCTCCTGGTGTCGCCTGTAATTTCACCCGCAGCAGCCTGCACCTTGCCCTCGATATTTTGAGCGGTCGCCTTGACGCGATCTTCAATGGACATGGGTGTAAATTCCTTAACGAAAATCTTCCCCTACTTTAGAGCTAAGCCCAATGGTATACATCCCCAGAAAGGAGCAACCGGGCTCTACATTTCGACAGAGACTCAGGTGGGGATATCCGTCTTGGGGGCGGCATATAACCCAGCTCAATCCCGCGTTACACTGTTAAAAACGCGTATTTGGGCGTCTTCGGTCTATGAGTTTAGAGATTAAAGCCGTGCAGGCACCGTATGGCGATGCGACGTACCGTACGCCGCCCCCAGATTTGCCCTCCTTGCTGCTCAAGGAGCGGATTGTGTATCTGGGTCTGCCCCTGTTCTCAGGGGATGACGTTAAACAGCAGGTGGGTATTGACGTTACCGAGCTGATTATTGCTCAGCTGCTCTTCTTGCAGTTTGATGACCCCGATAAGCCGATCTTTTTCTACATCAACTCTACCGGCACCTCCTGGCACGATGGCAGCATGGTTGGCTATGACACCGAAGCCTTTGCCATCTGCGACACCATGAACTACATCAAGCCCCCAGTGCACACCATCTGCATTGGTCAGGCCATGGGGTCGGCAGCGGTAATTTTGGCGGCGGGTACCAAGGGCTATCGGGCTAGTCTGCCCCACGCCCGCATTGTGCTCAACCAGCCTCGCAGCGGTGCCCAGGGCCAAGCCACTGACATCGAAATTCGGGCCAAGGAAGTGCTAGACAACAAGCGCTCCATGATGAGCATTTTGGCTAAGAGCACCGGCAAAACCCTAGAGCAGGTGCTGCGCGACTCTGACCGCATGTTCTACATGAACCCAGAAGAAGCCAAGGAATACGGCATCATCGACCGGGTGCTGTCTAGCCGCAAAGAGTTGCCGGTGCCCGCAGGGGCAGGGCTCTAGGCCTAGGTATCAGGTTTAAGGGGCGATCGCGCTCCAAACCGGTCTTTAACCATCCCACGTCCGTTGTTTTATTTTTAGGTTGAAAGAGCACTATGCCCATCGGCACTCCCAAGGTTCCCTATCGTTTGCCCGGTAGCCAGTACTCCCAGTGGGTCGACATCTACACCCGCTTAAACCAGGAGCGGATTATTTTTCTCGGTCAAGAGGTCACCGACACTTTGGCCAACTCCATCGTCGCAGCCATGCTGTACCTCGACTCCGACGACAACACCAAGCCCATTTACCTCTACATCAACTCCCCTGGGGGGTCGGTGACGGCGGGCATGGCCATCTACGACACCATGCAGTACATCAGGTCTGACGTGGTTACCATCTGTCTGGGTCTAGCCGCTTCCATGGGGGCGTTTTTGCTGGCGGCGGGCAGCCACGGCAAGCGGGTTGCCCTACCCCACTCGCGCATCATGATTCACCAACCCATGGGCGGCACCGGGCGGCAGCGTCTCCAGGCCAGCGACATCGCCATTGAGGCCAAAGAAATTCTGCGAGTTCGTCAAGAACTCAACGAAATGATGGCACGCCACACTGGTCGCTCCATCGATCAAATTCAAAAGGACACCGATCGCGACTACTTCATGTCGGCAGAAGAGGCCGTTGCTTACGGCTTAATCGACCGAGTGATTGAAGACCGCGCTCAGGAAATCGTCTCCCCTGCAACCGCTGCGGTGTAATTGGCTGCGCCATTTCTGCCGACCGTTGGCAGAATAGGGCCAGCACACGTACCTCATTCTACTGAGTTGGCGAACTATGGCGCTGGCGCATTACTACCGCATATTGGGGCTTAGAACCGGGGCCGGCTTTGGCGATGTCAAGCTGGCCTATCGCAATCTAGCCCGGCTGTATCACCCCGACATCAACCCCGGCGATCAGTTAGCAAAAGAAAAATTCATTCAGGTGACCCAGGCCTATCAGGCTTTGGTGAATGCGCTGCCCATGGAAGCCATAGCGGCTCAGCGCAAGGCTACTCCTAGCCAAGTCACCAAAGCGCCTGCCCAAGCAGCTCCACCCCCTGTTGCCCCCCGCCCCTCGGTACCCCCCGCCGCTCCACCTGTTGAAGAGGTCGAACTCACGGTTAGCCAAACCCCTGGAGGGTCAGAGGCCGACCAACAGCTTAAGGTAAACAGCTTTAAGCAGCTGCGAGAGCTGTTCAAGGGGCAGCGTTTTCCCCGGGCGGTAGCTCTGGTAGAAGGGCTGGTTCAGCGCTTCCCAGAAGACTCAGAGATCCGCCAGTGGCATGCCATCACCTATTACCGCTGGGGTCACGACTTGCTCAACCATGGCAATCTGCAAAAAGCTGAAGCCTGCCTGAAAAAAGCCCGCCGCGTCGATCCCCAAAATCGCTCCCTGCGCCAAGCCTTGCACCACGACTTTCAGCGTCTAGAGCAGCTGCGGCAGCATTCTGTACCCCAGGCCCAGTAGAGCCACTTTCGCCAAGGCTTTCTATCACTTCGCAATTAGGGTCTCGAACCATCGCTCAAAGCGAACGGCTAGAGCACTGAGAGAATACTTGGTTTCGGCCTGGCGACGGCAGGCGTGGCGATCGAGCTGGTCGATAGTTGCGATCGCATCCACCAGCCCCTGCACATCATCTGGCGGCACCAGCCAGCCTGTTTTGCCCGGCTGCACAATTTCAGCTGGGCCACCGCGGGCATAGGCAATCACCGGCACGCCGCAGGCCAGAGCCTCGATCGCTACATTGCCAAAGGCTTCGACCCAGCGTGGGGTCATTACCAGGGCGCGGCACTGGCGCAGCACCTGTTGCAGTTCGTGGGTGGGCAGAAACCCCAAGTAGCAGTCGGTGGCGTGGGGAAAGCGATCGCAGAGGGTCTGCCAGTAGTCAGCGTCTTCCAGCTTGCCCAAAATCTTGAGGGGAGCCTGGGCAATTTCGGCCGCCTCTAGAGCATCCTCTAGCCCCTTTTCAGGAGAAATGCGCCCTAGCCAGGCTAGAGCATCGCCGGGGGTTGAGCAAAATTCGTATAAGTCCAGATCAATGGCGCTGCTGAGCAGTTCAAAGGCATTGGCCACCCCAAACGTTTCGGCCTGGGTGCGCGTATAGGCCCCCAAGTGCCGGGGAAACTGCTGAGCCACTTGACAGATGGCTTCATCCATCGCATCGCTGAGGGAGCCCATGGTGACAAAGTGGGCTACTGGAGTAACGAAAAACTCCGTCAGGTAAAAGGGCAACCAGTCGTAGGCCAGATTGACGATCAGGTCAAATTCATCCTGGTGCTGCCGAGCGTAGCGCCACATAGCGCCCAGCGCACTGTCTGCGAGGAGCACGACCGGCGCGCTGCGTCCTTGGGTATGGGCCGTAGGCTGCAACTGCCCCGGCACCGTCACGATAGCAGCATCGCCTAGGCTCGACCCTTCGGGTGCGAGTACCGTGACCTGGTGCCCGCGATCGCGCATTCCCTGGGTGAGGTTGAGCAGGGTAAGCTCAACTCCGCCCCCCAGGCCAGACCCTAGCGGCCCGACGGGAGTTGAGACAAACAACAGGCGACGAGAAAGGGACATAGAGGAAAAGCTGGGGATGGGGAGATCAGGCAGATGGGCACTAGCCGGCGGGCGGGAGACGATGGCCCTCCGGAGTCAGTCTTTGGCCATCGCTGTCGTAGGGTGCATCGAGAGAGTTAGCCTCAGGAGGCAGCGCCCCAGAATAGGTCGCCGCAGGGATGCGGTTGAGCTGGCTAAGCGCCCACTGGGCAGTTTCCTGCACGCCAACATCGGGGTCTTGGGTGGCGTGGGCCAGCATGTGGCTGAGCTGCACCACCGTATCGTAAATCCGGCTCAGGTCGCGAATGGCGTTCTTGCGCACCTCGGGGCTAGGGTCTTGCAGGCCTAGGGCCAAGGCCCGGTGCATGGGCTTCAGGCTGCGGCTGTTAATCTCGGCCAGGGCGGCAAGAATCAGGCTTTTTTCCTGGGAATCGGCATCGAGCAGACCGTTGATCAAAGACTGAATGGCGTCAGAATGGCCGCGCTGACCCAGCTCCCAAATAGCATGGCGACGTACTGCACCATCGCGGTTAGCTAGCTCATGGATCAACAAATCCACAATATCCCCCGAGGTGAGCCGGCTAGTGGCGTCTAGAGTCAGGTCGGTGCCCGCTGCAGCCGGGGTAGCCAGACCAAGGGCAGGGGAATCCAAAGCCCCTATGTGCCCCACTGGGTTCAGGGGAGCATTGGAATTGTCTGGGGCTGGGGAAGGCTCAGCAATGCTTCTGGACTGTGAGCCGGCGCTGGGTACTCGTTCCGAGTCGGCTGTAGAACGCTTTGCCGATCGCCCCTGCCCCAAGAACCGCCAGCCCCCCAAACAGCCGGCCAGCGCTAAGCCTCCTAGCACCAGCCATGTCCAGCGGCGACCAGACTCAGCAGTCTCAACCGGTGGGGCGTTCTCTCCGACCGAAGGTTCAGCCTCCCGGTCTTCATCCGCAGGGGGCTGAGCTGGGGCAGCGGTCTCGGCCTTAGGCGATTCAGTCGGTGCAGGAGCAGGGGCCGGCACTGAAGCCGGGGCCTCGGCCGTCGCCACCGCAGGCGTTGCTGCTGATGGCGCTGGTACCTCAGCCGTCGGAAACAGTACAGGTGCCTCTGGTTTGGGGGATGTATTCTCAGTCAGCAGTTGAGGCGTGCTCATGCGCTGCCAGGTGGCCTGATCAAGAGTGCCGCTAGCGGGTAGCCCAGCCTTTGCCTGAAAGGAGGCGATCGCCTCCTGGGTCGGCCCCTCATAGCGGCCATCCACAGGCCCCTGGTAGAGACCTAGCAGCCGCATCTGCCGCTGGAGCACCATGATATCGTCGCTCTCGGTTCCCGGCTGCAACAGCACGGGGTCAGGAGCAGGTGCCTCTGTCTGGGCGATCGGCTGGGTATCTAGCTGGGCAGATGGATCAGTAGTGACTTTGGCGATCGCAGACCCTAACCCTGGCAAGACAGTTACAGATAAACCCGCCGCCAGGGTTAAAACAGCAAACCCCACCCCAGAAGCACTGCGGCAGCCCGGCCCTCTTCCTGGCGTTGGCATTCTAAATCTCATATCGGCCCATAGCTGGCAGCGACGGTTAACCCAGTGTAGATGCCCCTAAGGTAACTTAACCTGCTGAGGGCGACGTGATCTAGGGTGGATGGGTGGGGGGTAGGGGGTGAATGGGTAGGGGTAGCGGATCGATACCTCCAATTAGTTAGGCCAGTATCTAAAACAGGATTACCCGCCTATTTTCTCTCTTCGAAAATTAAGCCAAGCGGTCAACTCAGGATGCCGCCCTACCCATCCACTCCCCACTCCCCACCCATCCACTCCCTCACCTAGTCCGGTTCCGCTGGAGTACTATCTGTCGAGGTTGTGGTCTCGTAGGCTAGGGTTAACTGGCGTAGCTTTTGAGTCAGAGCATCGCGCTGGTTGATTAGGTAAATGCTCACCAAGGTAAAACTAACGCCCAACCACTGCAACGCACTCAAGGTTTCACCCAAAAATAGGTTGCCAAACAGCAGGGCAAATACTGGGGTCAAAAAGGTCAGGGCGCTGAGACTGGTGAGGTTGCCCTGGGCTGCTAAGAAGAAGAAAATACCGTAGGCCAGGGCACTGCCAAAGATGGTCGAATAGGCGATCGCCCCCCAGTCTAAGCCCGTCAAACCTTGCCAGGGCTGCACTTCTCCTAGGGATGACAGCACAAACAGAGGTACACCTCCCAACACCATGTGCCAGCCTGTGGCCACAACAGGGTCCACATGGCGGCAGACATAGCGAATCAAAATTGTGCCAATGGCCATTGACAGGGCCGCCAGCAGCATCAGCCATTCGCCGCCTTGAGAGAGGGTGGTGAGGGCCGTGCCCTCGGTTAGCCAGGCCGTGTCGCCGTGGAAGAGCGAAAAAATCCACTCGTCGGGCAGACCCAGCAGGCTAATACCCGCAATGCCCCACAGCAGACCAATCCAGCCGAGGGCACCGATGTATTCGCCAAACAACCCCCGCGCCATGACCGCCACCGCCAGAGGTTGAGAGTCAATCATCACCGAGCCGAGGCCCGCCCCAGTGCGCTGCAGACCCGCCGCCAAAAATCCTTGAAACAGCGTGCCATCCACTAGGGCGAAGAGCGCTATCCACAGCCAGCCCTGGCGGCTAATGGCCTGGGGACGGCCCAAAAACAACCCCACCAACAGTACGAGCATGCCTGCAGGCAACAACCGTATACCCGCCATAAAGAATGGTGTGGTGTGGGGCATGGCTCCCTTCATTGCCACCATGGCTGTGCCCCACAAAAAGAAGGGCGCAATCAGCACAATGGGGTTGCGAGTGACCGACTGGGGAACGGAAACTGAATCCATAGTGGGGAAATGAAGGGAGATGGTTGAAAACCCGCCCAAGGGCGAGCGCAGCGGCCAAAAAGCTTTCTTTAAGGAATGTTAACGCAGTTCGGGGTGGGGTGCTGTCCTCCCCAGAATCGCCCAACATCTAACCCCCTACGGCGCTACGCCTCGCCACAGTGTTGTTTTGGCTACAATAGACCCTGGCCCTAGCCCGTTCAGTGCCGGGGCCATCTACTGTTCACACTTGTCCGCCTACAGTTGTTGATACCCCTATGATTTGGCCGTTTTCTCGCCGTTCTTGCAAGTCCATTGCCCGCATCGAAGTGACCGGCGTGATTGGGGCCGCCACCCGTAAGCGGATGCTAGAGGCCCTCAAAGAAATTGAGGAAAGGCGCTTCCCGGCTCTGCTGCTGCGCATCGACAGCCCTGGCGGCACCGTGGGCGACTCCCAAGAAATCTACACCGCCCTCAAACGGCTCAAAGACAAGCTCAAAATTGTGGCTAGCTTTGGCAATATCTCCGCCTCGGGCGGGGTCTACATCGGTATGGGGGCCAACCACATTGTGGCCAACCCCGGCACGATCACCGGCAGCATCGGCGTCATTTTGCGGGGCAATAACCTCGAGCGACTGCTCGACAAGGTGGGCGTATCGTTCAAGGTAATTAAGTCTGGCCCCTATAAAGACATTCTCGCCTTCGATCGCGAACTCACCGATCCCGAAAAGGGCATTCTGCAGGAGCTGATCGACGTCAGCTATAGCCAGTTTGTCAAAACTGTCGCCGAGGCTCGCCACCTGAGCGAAGAAACGGTACGTAGCTTTGCCGACGGACGAATTTTTACCGGCGAACAAGCCCTCCAACTCGGTGTTGTAGACCGACTTGGCAGCGAGGAAGACGCCCGCCGCTGGACCGCCGAACTGGCTGGTCTCGACCCTGACAAGGCTGAGTGCATCACCTTTGATGAGAAAAAGCCTCTCCTGCGACGGCTGGTGCCCGGCAATAGCAATGTTGCTGTCTCGGGCATGGCCTACCCCGCCCTGGCGATACCAGCCCTCAATGCAACCCTGGAGTGGCTAGAGTTCGAACGCTCCACCAGCGGCATGCCCCTGTGGCTCTATCGTCCCTAAGGGCCAGCACAGATCAGTCCCCTGGTAGGATTAAAGCAGTAAAATGCAGTCAATTCTCTGCCCCAATTGTAGCCGTCGGTGCCATTGGGGCTTTGAAGAATGACCTTTGGAGGCTAACGCGTGGACTGGCGAGTGTGGGCAATTCGGGGAGCGGTAACGGTACCAGAAAATACGGAGGGGGCGATTCGGGATGCCGTCACAGAGCTGATGGATGCCCTCGAAGAGCGCAACCACCTCGATCCTGCCTGCATTATTAGCGCCACCTTCTCTGTCACCCGCGACTTAGATGCGGTGTTTCCGGCGGCGATCGCCCGCCAGCGACCTCAATGGGACAACGTTGCCTTCCTCGACGTGCAGCATATGCATGTCGAGGGCAGCCTGCCCTGCTGCATCCGCCTCCTAATGCACGTGCAGCTTCCCGTCCCCCACGGCAAAATCCAGCATGTCTACCTGCGCGGAGCCCGCAACCTGCGTCCCGACCTGGTAGTCACAGGATAGAAGGAAGACTTTGACAAATCCTGAACTGTAAAAACGAACTCAGATTTGGGCTTTGTGAGCCTAAATCTGAGTTCGTTTCTGTTGAGCTATCCCTTCTAGTGTCGCTTCAGCCGAATGCCCAAAAATAGGTCGTACAGAAAGCCGAAGAAGTCTTTCATTTTCAGCAGCCCCAGGGACTGGGGAGACCCTTTTTCATCCAGCAGCGGCTGCATCACCTCGTAGGTGGGTTTGTACTTATACCAGGGCACCGAGGGCCACAGGTGGTGTACGAGGTGATAGTTCTGACCCATGATCAGCAGATTGAGAATTGGGCTGGGATAGACCCGAGCATTCTTCCAGCGATCGCGATCTTCAAACGGTCGATGGGGCAAATAGTCAAAAAACAATCCCAAGGCAATGCCCACCACCAGAGCAGGCGAAAACCAGTAGTTAAAGAGGTAGCCCACAAAGTCGAACCGACAGGCGATAAACACCAGTAGCCCCACCGCAAAGCGTCCCAAAAACCACTCCAGCAGCTCCCAATTACGCCAGAGGCGGCGCTTGAAAAAGTAGATTTCGTGGTAGAAAAAGCGTGCCGCAATCAGCCACAGCGGCCCGCCCGTCGATACGAAATGATCGGGGTCATTTTCAGGATCGTTGACGTGGGCGTGGTGCTGCAGGTGCACCCGCGTAAACACCGGAAACGAGAACCCTAAGATTAGGGCGCTGCCGTGACCCAGCAGGGCATTCACCACGCGGTTGCGGTGAGCCGAGTTGTGGCTAGCGTCATGAATTACTGTCCCCGCCAGGTGTAGGGACAGCACGTTCATTAAAAACACACACCAGTTGGTCCAATGCCAGCAAAAATAGCCCACCGTAGACAGACTAATCAGCCCGACGGAAGCTATAAACATGAGAGAGTTGAGGCTCAACCCGCCTTCGGTTTTGAGTAACTCAGGGGGAACCGTTTTTCGAACCGTCAGGGCTTCAGCTGCCACCGACATGATGCGTCGCTCCTACACCAGTGCCTTCGGTAGTATACGTTACGGTGCTTTATTAATAAAGTTTTATGACACAGCCTAAAGGTACGCGCTGTCCAAGCAGCTTGCCGTCGGTAGCGCGCCATAGAAGGTGGCAGACGAGCGTTACCCGCCTTAGTCCATTGTCCATTGCTCATGGTCCGTAAAAACGCTGAAATTCTTGCCGGTTTTAGGGTGACGCGTAAAGCCCATCGGCATTCGTGCTACTATCCCTGTGCTTTATGGCTGCTAGTCTACGGGCTTGATTAAGGGTCCCATGCGGTAGCGTTTTACTCTCAGTAGAGGTCGTTTATGCCCCTGCGCAACTCTGTCCGCCGCACCAAAATTGTTGCCACTATCGGCCCTGCCACCCAAAATGCCGACGTGCTGCGGGAGCTGATCGAGGCTGGGGCCACCACCCTGCGGCTCAACTTCTCCCACGGCAGCCACGACGACCACCAGCGCAGCATTCGCCTGATTCGGCAGATTTCCTTCGAGCTCAATCAGCCGGTGGGGATTCTGCAAGACCTCCAGGGGCCAAAAATTCGCCTGGGTAAGTTTGAGCACGGCTCCATCCAGTTGGCCAAGGGCGACCCCTTTGTGCTCACCAGCGAGATTATTCCGGGCACCCAGGAGCGGGCCTGCGTCACCTACGACAAGCTGGCCCAGGAAGTGCCCCCCGGCTCCACGATTTTACTGGACGACGGCAAAGTCGAGATGCAGGTGGAATCGGTCGATCTGGTGGCTCAGGAGCTTCACTGTCGCGTGGTGGTAGGCGGCACCCTGTCAAACAATAAGGGGGTCAACTTCCCTGGGGTTTACCTCTCGGTCAAGGCGCTCACCGACAAAGACCGCGAAGACCTGCTGTTTGGCCTCAACCAAGGCGTTGACTGGGTGGCCCTCAGCTTTGTGCGCAACCCCCAGGACGTGCTGGAGATCAAGGAAATCATCCATGCCGCTGGCAAGAATGTGCCGGTCATCGTCAAGATTGAAAAGCACGAGGCCATTGAGCAGATGGAGGCCATTCTCTCCCTCTCAGACGGAGTCATGGTGGCTCGGGGCGATCTGGGGGTAGAGCTACCCGCCGAGGAGGTGCCAATTCTGCAAAAGCGGCTGATTGCCATGTCTAATGCCCTGGGCATTCCGGTGATTACCGCTACCCAGATGCTCGACAGCATGGTGTCGAACCCCCGCCCTACCCGAGCTGAGGTGTCTGACATTGCCAACGCCATTCTCGACGGCACCGATGCGGTCATGCTCTCCAACGAAACCGCCGTGGGCAAGTTTCCAGTAGAGGCCGTGGCCACCATGGCTAAGGTGGCCGTGTGCACCGAGCAGGAGGGGCTGACCCTGGGCGATCGCAAGGACGGTGTTGGGGCCCGCTCGATTCCCAACGCCATCAGTCAGGCAGTGGGCCGCATTGCGACGCAGCTCAACGCAGCGGCGATTATGACTCTGACCAAATCGGGGGCTACCGCCCGCAACGTCTCGAAGTATCGTCCCCAAACGCCAATTCTGGCAGTGACCCCCCATGTCCATGTGGCGCGACAGCTTCAGCTGGTATGGGGAGTGCGGCCGCTGCTGGTGCTGGATTTGCCCTCTAGCACCCAGACCTTTCAGGCGGCCATGAGCGTTGCCCAAGAAAAGTCTCTGCTCAACGACGGCGACCTGGTGGTACTAACGGCAGGAACCCTGCAAGGGATCTCAGGTTCTACCGATTTGATTAAGGTAGACGTGGTGACAGCGGTGCTAGGGCGCGGCGTGGGCATTGGCGAAGCCTCGGTGAGCGGCCGAGCCCGAGTTGCCCACACCAGCCTGGAGGTCAACGACTTTAACGACGGCGAAATTTTGGTGGTGCCCAACACCAGCGCCGACTTTGTCGAGGCCATTCGTCGGGCGGGCGGCATTGTCACAGAAGATGACAGCCCCACCAGCCACGCAGCGGTCATTGGTCTGCGGCTGGGGGTGCCAGTGATCGTCGGGGTTAAAAACGCCACCGAAATCATCCGCGATGGCAGTATTCTGACCCTTGATACCCGGCGGGGGCTGATCTACTCTGGAGCCTTGGGGCCAGTTAAAAATGAGCCCGCCATGAGTTTTTAGCGCGTTTTGGCCAGCCCGATTGGCAGTCGGTTATAACAAAAGACTCCGGCATTTAGGTGCCGGAGTCTTTTGTTTTATTGAACTATGCCTTTGGGACGTTAAAATAATGCCCCGGCTTAACCTATTTATAAAGCTCAGTAGACAGGCGAACTGCCAGAATACCAGGCAATAGAGCTACGGCTAGGGCAATGAAGATTTGAGTGTCTGAAAGGGGCATAAAAAATACTCCTCAAGCTGAGTGAATAACGCTTAAGCAAAGACGCTTGGTCTAGACCGATTGTTAACTAAGATGGGAACTTTCGCGAGGTCGGTCAGCCTAACTGTTACAGAGCTTAACGGGAATCCTCGAGGCAGCGCTAGGGTTTCTGGTTGGGGTTAGCCCTAGGGGGCTGCTAGGCTGAAGAGCCACGATCGCTGCGGTCTTTCTTTTATTCGGTGTGCTTCGCGATGCTTGATATGGATACAACTCAACCCGTGCGTGGTGACTTTGATCGGCAGCTGCTGCGGGTGCAGCGCGATCTGCTGCGCATGGGGGCGCTGGTTGAAAACTCCTGCGTGCTGGCCCGGGAGGCACTATGCGATCGCAATCTCGATTCTGCCCAGCGGCTCCACCGTCACGACAAGCAGATCGACAAGTTCTACCGCCAAATCGAGATGGACTGCATGCACCTGTTTACGCTCCAGGCACAGCCAGAGGCCAAGGATCTGCGGCGCGTTGGGGCATTTATGCAGCTAGTACGTGACCTGGAACGCATCGGTGACTACGCCGAAGATCTGGGGGAAGTCGCGCTTAAACTCTTTCCTTACCCCGTACACCCGCTGATGGGGCGAGTGCAGACCATGCTCGATCGCTGCCGATCGATGGTCGCGATGTGCCTGCTGGCCCTCTCTGACCTCGATGCCAAGAGTGGCCTAGAGATTAAGCAAAAAGACGACGCCATCGACGCCGACTACGAAGAGCTGTATGCCTTGCTAGCCCACCAGACCAACCTGATCGGTTCGGTCGAGCCGACAGTACTGCTGGTGCTGGCAATTCGCTACATGGAGCGGATTGCCGACCATGCCACCAACATTGGCAAGCGGGTGGCCTACATCGTCACGGGCGAGCGGAAGTGATGGATTGAAGGAGGGGTGTCAGGTTTAGGGTGTTAGGGATTAGGGGTGGCTCAGGACCCTGCACCCGATACCTTGCACCTCGCGTCTGCTTTACAAAACGTTGCCTTCCATTGACAAAAAGATTTGACAGCGGTCCATTTCCTGAGAAACTGTAGGGTGTAACCGGCTCCCCATCGTTTGAGGGGTTTAGCCTCCCTGAGAGGCTGGGCCTGAGGTGAGGGTTACTTTCGCTGCCGGGTTCATCTGCGGCTGTAGCAGTTACACTTGGGCGTTGGCTACCCCAGTCTGTCGGTTGTCCTCTCGGCCATAGCTAGAGGAGGGAGCCAGAGCGCTTGTCTGCACCTTGCCTTGAAGAAGACGAATCGAGGCCAGTTGCCGCTACGGCTTCACCCCAGCACTGGTTTCGGCGTCGCCTCGTTGCTACAGGCAGCGTACTGAGACCGCATTCCTGGCGCTCACACGGGTTGATGACCTGTCGTAGCCCGGGGCACCCCAGTCATGAATAGTTTTAGGAATCAGTCGCTACATGGAACTCTCGATCGCGGCCTTACTGGCAAGCTTTACCAAAGATAAAACCCACACCCTCAAGGGCCTAGAGAAAAAGCTGCACTGCAACGACGATGCCAGCCAGCGTGACTTGCAAATCGCCGTTGACGCCCTAGAGCGGATTGGGGTGCTGGTCAAAGAGCGGGGCAAGTATCGTCGCGAGCTGGCGGAAAATGTGATTGAGGGCAAGCTGCGCTGCTCAAGCAAGGGCTTTTGCTTTGCCATTCAGGACGAAGAGGGAGCTGACGATATCTACGTACGTGAGAGCCAGCTAAATACAGCCTGGAACGGCGATCGCGTACTGGTCAAAGTCACCAAGGAGGGCAGCCGCCGCCGCAGCCCTGAAGGCGAAGTGCAGCTCATTCTAGAGCGGGCTAATGCGTCAGTGCTAGCCCGCGTCAAGCAAGAATCTGACGACTACCGCGCCGTACCCCTCGACGATCGCCTGCTGTTTGAGCTGGCCCTGGTGGCCAACGGCGGTGACCTGGCCGACGCCGTCGACCAGCTGGCCCATGTCGAAATTGTGCGCTATCCCCTGGGGCAGCACCTGCCCCAGGGCCGGGTAGCCCAAATTCTCGGCAGTGACGCCGAAGCCGCCGCTGACATCGACATCGTCTACTGCAAGCACGATCTGCCCCGCAAGTTTTCTGACGCGGTGCTCACCGCCGCCCAGGCGCTGCCCACCCGCGTGCTCAAAGCCGATTTCAAAGACCGCATTGACCTGCGCGATGTCCTTACCGTAGCCATTGACGGTCCCAACGCCCAGGTGATCGACGACGCCATCAGCCTAGAGCGCACCGCCGCTGGCCAGTGGCGACTGGGAATTCACATTGCCGATATTTCCCACTACGTTCCGGCCCATTCACCCATTGACCAGGAGGCCTGCAAGCGAGGCACCTCGGTCTATCTGGGCGATGAGGTAATTCCCATGCTGCCGCCGCCCCTGTCTGGGCCGCTGGGGTCGCTGCTGGCGGGCAAAGACCGGTTGGCGATTTCGGTGCTGGTTACCCTCGACGACACAGGTGCCGTGAAGGAGTACGAGGTGCAGCCCACGGTGGTAGCCGTAGACCACCAAATCTCCTACCAAGAAGCCCAGGGAATATTGGAGCGCGATAACTCCGATGTCCTTACGAGTCTAGGCATCAAGCCGAAGGCCCTCAAGGCCCTAGAGCCGGTCTACGACCTGATGGATAACCTGCTCTACTTGAGCCAGGCGATCAAGCGGCAGCGCCTCCACCGCGGTTCCTTTGAGCTAAATCTGCCCGAGTACGACTTCCCCGCCGATGCGGGTGAGCCGCTCGCCCATTACCGATCGCCCAAGTTTCAGTACGACGATGAAGGCCTGTTGGGGGTGATGGTGACGGCCACGAGCCTGCCCTCTCGGCAAATTGTGACGGAGTGCATGCTGCTGGGCAATCAACTCATTGCTCAGCAGCTTAAGGCTCTGGGGGTGCCCGCCATCTACCGCCTGCACCGCGCCCCCGACGCTAGCGATGTGCAGGAGCTAGTCAAGCTGGCTGAAAACATGGAGATTCAGCTCACCCTAGATGACGAAGCGGCCCCCCAGCCTAAAGACTACCAGCGGTTTGTGGAGCAGTTTGCCGCCTCAGGGGCCGAGAAAATTCTCACCTACCTGCTGCTAGAGACCATTCAGCCCGCTTTTTACAGCACCCACGCCGACCTGCACTTTGGGCTGGCTCTCACCGAGGGCTATACCCACTTCACCTCGCCCTCCCGCCGCTATGCCGATTTACTGATCCACCGCATTCTCCATGCGGTGTTTGAGTCGGGCCGCGATCGCCGCTCCACCCGTTCCAAAGACCCGGCCAACCTGCGCCACAGCTCCTGCCACGGCCAGGTCAACTGGAACGTGCTGCCCCCCGAGATTCAGCACGAGCTAGAGGATGACATTCCCCGCATCGCTATCCATCTCACCGAGCGCGAGCGCCTGGCCCAAGAGGCCGAATCGGACCTGGAGGGGCTGAAGAAGGCGGAATTTATGCGATCGCATACGGGCGAGGTCTTCCACGGCCTGATTACCGGCGTGCAGTCCTACGGCTTCTTCGTCGAAATTGAAGAATTGCTGGTCGAAGGGCTCGTCCACGTCAGCTCGCTCAAAGATGACTGGTACGAATACCGAGCCCGCCAGCAAAAGCTCGTCGGCCGCAAAAACCGCCAGCAATACCGTCTTGGCGACAAAGTTGATGTGCAGGTCAAAAGCGTTGACTACTACCGTCAGCAGATCGACCTCGTTGCCGTCGGCGGTGGCAGCCAGGCTCCCGAAGATGAAGACAACAACTACAGCGAAGACGACAACGGCGAACCCATCAATAGTCGAGATGACGGCCAAGATGATGGGCGCGATGACGACCAAGACAACGGGCGCGATGAGGGTGAGTAAGTAAGTAGGCAGGTGAGTAAGGAAGTGCCTGAGGTAGCGGGTTAGTTCAATGGCGTTAGCCCTAGAAACTTAAGCTCGTTAGGATTAGGACAGATCAGCGGGTGACTCCGGATAGCTGCGCTGGTCAGGTGCCTCACCCGCTCACCCCCATACTCCCCACCCCTATACACAATGCCAACCGCCGAAACTCCCCTCTCCGCCCGTCCTCTCATTGTGGGAGTGACCGGCGCATCGGGTTTGATTTATGCCGTGCGCACGTTGCGACACGTGCTCAATGCCGACGGCGTCGTGGATTTAGTTGCGTCCAAGGCATCGCAAATGGTGTGGCAGGCCGAGTCAGGCATTCACATGCCCCTTGACCCTGAGAAGCAAGAGCAGTTTTGGCGCGACCAGGCTGAGGTGCCCACCGCAGGCAAGCTGCGCTGCCATCCCTGGGGAGATGTGGGGGCTACCATTGCCAGCGGCTCGTACCGGGCAGCGGGGATGGTGGTGATACCGTGCAGCATGAGCACTGTAGGACGACTGGCGGCGGGCCTGAGTTCTGACCTGCTAGAGCGAGCCGCCGACGTTCAGCTCAAGGAAGGCCGCAAGCTGGTGGTGGTGCCACGCGAAACTCCCTTTAGCCTGATTCACCTGCGCAACCTGACTACCCTAGCCGAGGCCGGGGCGCGCATTGTGCCTGCTATTCCGGCCTGGTACCACCAGCCCCAGACCATCGAAGACCTGGTGGATTTTGTGGTAGCCCGCGCCCTCGATCAGCTCGACATCGACTGTGTGCCCCTCAACCGCTGGCAGGGGCACCTATCTAACGTCTAACCTCCGCGAGTCACGATAGGATGAGCAAGATGACGCTATAGGGCTGACCATGGCTACCATACGTCTAATTGTGGTCTTGCTGGTTTTGGGGGCAGTGCTGCTGCTGGGGGTGCAAAACTTGGCCCCAGCTCTACCCCTGGTCTTTTTTGGCGGCACAACCCAGGCTTTGCCGCTTGGCATTTGGCTGACGGGGGCTGTGGGCCTAGGGGCATTAACGACCCTCGTATTGACTGCCCTGCTCGGGTCAATTGGCCCTAGCGGTGGCAATCGTTCCACGGCGTACAAATATCGGCCTCAATCCTTCTACGAACCCACCAGTTCATCTTCTGGGACGGCCTCGACAACTAGTCAGGCTGGGCGCGACTACACTGCCCCCGGATCGAGAAGTGGTGGAGCAGGGCGATCGCCGACCACTCCCGGCACCAGCAGCGATAATCCCGCTGACGATGACCCTAGCTGGCGAGCCTGGACTAACCTTAAATCGCCCGGTCAGTGGAGCGATTGGGAATCCCTCAGCCAGGCTCCTAAACCCGAAAACACCTCGTCATCCGTTTCGGCCTCGGCCTCGGGAATTGTCGATAGCGTCACCACCTGGTTTAGCAGCAGCAAGCAGCAGGCCAAGCAGCAGCAGCGGGTCAACGAGTCGCTGCGCGAACTCGACACCGATTGGGATGGGCTAGAAAATCGCCCCTACCGAGCGCCTGGAGTCAGCCCAGTAGAAGATCACCTGGATGACATCACCCAGGGCTGGGGACAGAACAGTGACCCCAGCCGCGACCCTAACCGTGAGTTTGAAGCCTCCCAAGCGCCGCGCCGAACGTATCGCGATGGATCACTGTACTCCTACAGCTACCGCGACGAAGACGACCCGGCACCCCAGAGCGGCCAGGTTGACAACATCTACGCCCCCCCTGATGACGTAATCTACGGCAGCGACCCAGCCCCCCGGTATGCTGACACTGCCTACACAAGAGGCTCAGTCTATGCGGCTGACAATAGTGCCTACAACAGAGATGAGGCGGAAGATGACGACTTAGGTGAACCCGAAATCGCTGAAGATGGCGTCGTCGATGCCGACTATCGAGTAATTGTGCCTCCCTACACCGCCGCTACCGAATCCGCCGCTGCCGTTGAGACATGGAGCGATCGCAGTGAACCGGCCCCAAACCGCCCACCCAGTGACGAATGGGACGACACCGACGATGCCCTCACTCCCTAACCCCCACCTTCCTCACCCCCCTAATCTCCCCTACCCCCTACTCCCCACTCCCTTCCTCCATGACCTTGACCGATCGCCTCAACGGCATTAACCTCTACCTCATCGGCATGATGGGCGCTGGCAAAAGCAGCACGGGCGCGGCCCTGGCCCAGATGCTCGGTTACCAGTTCTTTGATACCGATGCCGTGATAGAGGCAGCGGCGGGGCAGTCTATCGCTGATATCTTTGCCAGCCAGGGAGAGACCGCCTTTCGTCAGCTTGAAACCGAGGTGCTAGCAGAGCTGTCGGCCTACCGTCGTCTAGTTATCGCCACCGGCGGTGGCATTGTTACCCAGCAGCGGAACTGGAGCTATCTGCACCACGGCATTGTGGTGTGGCTAGATGTGCCAACCGCAGTGCTGCAAGAGCGATTGGCGGAGGATGTGGGCCGTCCGCTGTTGCAGGGGCAGGATTGGGAAACTAAGCTGACAACCCTTTTGGAGCAGCGGCAGCACCTCTACGCCCAAGCAGATGTGCCGGTGACGGTGGGGGCTGGGGAAGCGGTGGGGGCGATCGCGGCCCGCATTCTAGACCTGGTGGCCGAAAGAATTAGCGCTAAGACTGATTCTGCCGTGCTCAATTGATACACTACTGGCAGCTCAGTTTCTGCCAACCCTATCGGTAGCGCCATGGTTCAGTCTCCTTCTTCGCAAATGGACAGCGTCCATGAGGCCGAGGCCGCGCGAGTTCGCATTCTCAGCGAGGCGTTGCCCTACATTCAGCAGTTTCGGGGCCGCACGGTAGTAGTGAAGTACGGCGGCGCGGCGATGAAAGATGGCAGCTTGAAAGCCGGCGTCATCCGCGACATTGTGTTTATGTCCTGTGTGGGCATTCGCCCGGTGGTGGTGCACGGCGGTGGCCCCGAAATCAACATTTGGCTGGGCAAGCTGGGCATTGAGCCCCAGTTCAAAGACGGCCTGCGGGTCACCGATGCCCCCACCATGGATGTAGTGGAAATGGTGCTGGTGGGTCGGGTAAACAAGGAGCTGGTGTCGCTGATTAACCAGGAGGGGGGCAAGGCCGTGGGCCTCTGCGGCAAAGACGGCAACTTGATTACCGCTCGGCCCCAGGGCTCGGCCGATGTAGGTTTTGTGGGTGAGGTGAGCAACATTAACTCGGGAATTATCAAAACGCTGGCGGAGGCGGGCTACATTCCTATCGTGTCGAGCGTGGCCAGCGACGAAACGGGCCAGGCTTACAACATCAACGCCGACACCGTAGCGGGGGAAATTGCCGCCGCCCTAGGGGCGGAAAAGCTGATTTTGCTCACCGACACCAAGGGCATTTTAGAGGACTACCACGACCCCTCTACCCTGCTGCCCAAGCTTGATATTCAGCAGGCGCGGCAGCTGATTGAGACCGGAGTGGTGTCTGGGGGGATGATTCCAAAGGTGAATTGCTGCGTGCGATCGCTCGCCCAGGGGGTCGGTGCCGCCCACATTCTCGATGGCCGCGTACCTCACGCCCTGCTGCTGGAAATTTTCAGCGATCTGGGCATTGGCTCAATGATTGTAGCCTCTAGAGTTTAGGGAGTAAGCCCAAAGGAGTTCTGTAGGGGCGCAGCATGCTGCGCCCCTACCTGCCTTTTCTAAGGAAACGGGCGTTGCTGATTTAGGGTATGAAGCGACGGCTCAAAGCTTTGAAAACTCATTCCGGATTTCGCAAATTCATACTGCCATTCAGCAACGCCAGGAAACGCAGCCCTAGGAAATCACCTCTAGGAAGCTGGGGCGATGACTGACCTCAGCCCACCAGGCGTTGAGCTGAGGAATCTCGCTGGTGACGGCGGCAAATTCTGGCGTCTTCGACAGATATAGCATCACCGGCATGAGGTAGAAGTCGGCCAGGGTTATGGTGGGGCCGAGCAGGTAGGGGCTACAGGAGGCGATCGCCTCGATCGCGGCCAATGCGGTTTTGACCTTGGGAGTGGCCTCGGCCACGGCGGCCTCGTCGGCTTGCCCACCCTGGCTGGGCACAATCAGCCGCTGAATGGTGATCGCACCGATGGCCGGGGCGTAGAGATAGCTATCGACAATCGACATAATTTGGCGCATGCGGGCTTGGCCCATGGGGTCGGCGGGAGTAAAGGTGCGATTGCCTACCACCGTATCGAGATATTCCACAATGGCGGAGGTTTCGTAAAGCGCTTCCCCATCGACCTCCAGGGTAGGCACCTTGCCAAAGGGATGCTTGGCCAAGTACTCGGGATCGCGATCGCTAAAGATATCGACCTCTTTAAAGTCGTAGGGCGTGTTGGTTTCCGCCAAGATCATGCGGACGGTGCGCACATAGGTACTGATGGTCGGTCCGTAGAGCGTATATTGGGTCATCTCAGTTAGCCAGTAAGTATCAGTGCCACAAGCGGCCTCTTCAACCTACCGCGATTCGTCTGGTGCCGGTGTTGTCAAGTCTCCATCTGTCCCTAAAGCCACAGTCCGCAGTGGCGTAACCCATCACAGCGCAGGCGCATTCTGCCAAAGAGGGATTGTGCTCATTCAAAAGCTGTCCTTCCTGACACTTAGGTCACTGTTCTTAAGGCCACTATTGTCGAAGTTCAGTCTTAGGTAAAACCATTACATGCCTCGCCATCGGTTTCGAGCCAATTTGCAAGCTCTAACCCAACTTTTAGGCTGGATGTATATCAGCGCGATCGCCGTTTGGTTTGGTTTACGACTCGTTTTCTTTGACCGATTTTGGTGGCTGGCACTGCTGAATACACTTGCATTCTATTTATTGCAGATGAAGGCGTAGATAGGACATTCTAGGAGAGTAGGACTATTGCTTGAGTAACGATGCCAGCCGCTTATAGTAATGATCTGCGCGAAAAAGCGCTTGCTGCTGTTGACCGAGGCGAC
>JAHHHQ010000002.1 GCA_019359285.1 Nodosilinea sp. WJT8-NPBG4 | reverse complement strand
GACGACCGCAGGCTACACAGATGTGGTTTTGTTTACCTTTCCTCTTACCATTCTTACGGATGTGAGTAGCTCCGCATTCTGGACACTGCATCGCAGATTACCCTAACTCATCTAATTATGCAACGCCGAAAAAGGAATTGTAACGGGCATCTTGCCCTGCCTACGAGACTTCCGCCCATACAGATTTTCACGATTCACGTAGGTTGGATATAGGATGAGGCAATTGTGAGTAGGCAGAATCTATGTCAAGTCACAGGGTTAATTGGAGATTTGGTTTGCTGTGGTGGCTAGTGAGCACAATCGCCATCTTTGCCGGTGCGTTTGTGGCGCTATACATTAGCTGGTTTACTGCTGGTCAACTGGGCTTAGCGATCGAAGGCACCAATGAGGGCCCGGTGGGTTCTATTGTCTTTTTAGCCCTGATGTCGCTGCTGCTCACGCCAGCGGTTGGGGCGGCTCAGGGCTTGCTGCTAAAGCACTACTTGCCGATCGCTCACTGGTTTGGCGCGACATTGGCAGGTGGAGCAATTGGGGCTGCTATTACTAGCGGAGTCGGATTATCGGGCGGTGATAGCCTAGACATTGCATCGGCCGCAATTTGGGCAGGAACCGCGATCGCCCAATGGTTTCTGCTGCGGCGGTTTTCGTCCAGGTCGATTGCTTGGCTGATTGCCGGAGTAGCGCAGATTCCGCTCGTTTTGAATCAGCCAAACCTGGTGATTTTCAACCCGCCTATTGGCATATTGGTCTACAGCGTTGTGACTGCAATTTTGATTGTTTGGATCCTGCGGGGCAGTTCACGTCCGGTTGGCCTACGTCCGGTTGAACGTTGAACTGAGACAGGGAGATCGCCTCGACTAGTACCGGGCAGCGGGGTTGTAGATCAGGTGTTGGCTGGGAGCTAGGCTTTGCTCAATACTCCTTAAGTGAAAGATTTTCTTGAGTGTAATTAGATGTATTTTGGAGGATGTCTCAGAAGATGGTAGGTCAAATCATTGCAGCAGGCGGTGGTGGCTTTTCCGCAATCACGAACGATCTGGCTTTAGAACGATACATTCTGAGTCAAAGCAAGAATTCCCAATTGCCAAAAGTTTGTCTTTTGGCAACCGCAACTGGAGACTCAGATTCCTACATTGAGAAATTTTATAGGGCATTTAATAGTTTGAACTGCCGCCCTGTTCATGTGCCACTTTTCAAGCAAACACCCGATTTAGAATCCACTCTTTTAGCGCAGGATGTTATCTATATAGGTGGGGGAAATACTAAAAGTATGCTTGCCGTCTGGAGGGAATGGGGAGTGCCAGATATCCTCCGTCAGGCATGGTCAAGCGGAATTATTTTGTCAGGCAGTAGTGCTGGAGCTATTTGTTGGTTTCAGCAGGGAATCACTGATGCATGGGCTAATAGATTAGAAGTCATGGAATGTCTTGGATGGTTTCCAGGCAGTTGCTGTCCCCATTACAATGCAGAATCCGAACGTCAACCAACTTATCATCGCTTTTTGAAAACTGGTGAAGTGGAACCAGGCTATGGCATTCCGGAGTGGAGTGCTTTACATTTCAAGGGAGATCGAGTTTTTAAGGCTATTTCTGCTCATGCTGATACAACGGTTTATCAAGTCACTGTGGAGAATGGGCTGATTAAGGAAATCCCCTTGAAAATGGAAAGGATTTCTTAGGGGCAGCGAAGGCCGTTGCCAGCGTAGATTACAACCTCGATATCAATAAAAAAGGCGATCGCTGGAGCTTTTTGTTAGCTAATACCCTTACCTAACAACAGTAATAGATTTTTCGTCTCTAGGCATTTTAAGCAAAGGTGCCCAGGAAACCAGATGAAAAACACTCAGCCCATTACGTGGACTAGGGTAAGACCCTTACGGGTGCTTAGTGCGATCGCAGCTTATACCGTTCTACTAATGGCCACTATCTTCTTCTGCTCTTTTGAGGACATGCAGCCGTTTTCGCTTGCATTCACCACCTATCCGTCCTAGCCTGTAGCTTGCTGATCTAGAAACCTCTGTAAACGTTTACAGGGCTTAACCTTTCAGCCAGATTACTTGCGGTCAAGTACCATCCTTATCAACCCCAACCCCCCTTTTGAAAATTGCAGCAGCTTGGCACAAATAGCAGGTTTCTCCAGTTTTACAAAGACTTCTTAGCTTTAGTCAAACAGGCATAATGCTTTGACAACGTCAGGTTTTTTGTTTGCGTTCTGCTCTAGCTGTCTTGAGTTCTGTGCTCTTTAATTTGGCTGCTTGATAAGCATTCACGTAGTCTTTTCCCCCTAGCATCACGTCACCGTAATACTCGTAGGGTGGAGCACCGTAAATCGGCAGCGGAGGATCCTCTGGGTAATCTTCCCGGGCCTCTTCAATAGAGGCTTTTAATGCCTTGATGCTGAGGCTCTGGGCGGGAAAGTAGTAGATTTCTTGCCGAGCCTTATTTATATGCGGTAGCGTCGGGTCAATGATATCTTCACCCAATTCAATCCAGGCGTGTTCGATAGGCTCATACTGCCCGTTATTCAAAACCACAAACCCTTGGACGTAGGTCGCTCCAGTCAGTGTCAGCACAGCTAGATGGGTGTTGTCAAAGGGAGCGCCTGCTTTGCTTTTGATTTGTTCAAAAATTTCGAGGGAAAGGAGTTCATTCAGGGTTGGGGGCATTGGGCGTGAATTTTTAGAGTCGCTACTGCAGATCGTAAGCATCTGCGCTGCGTATGTCTATTGCCGCTAGGGTGATGTCCAGGTCGTTTAGCGAATGCTAGCGCCAAAAGGCTCAGCCGTATCGGGTTGGGGGTGCGATCGCGTTTTGGAGGCCAGGTAAGCCTGCTCAAGCAATGCAGCCTTGGTTTTTCGCTGGCTCGGTGTAGACAGAACCTCTATGGGCGACCAACGCAGGGGACGCTATTTTACGCCTCTAAGCCGGCGAAAGGTGTTCCCTAGCTGAGCCAGACCGTTCTAGCCAACTTTCTCTCTAAAGCCCCCGCCGCAATCCCCCGCTGAGCGGACAGGCGTTCAAACCTTCTCAGGATCTGCGATCGCACTCAGCAGACTTACTCCACGTCGTTGCTTGGCCTAGCTCTCTCCGCGCCATTCCAAGCAACCTACCCTCCATAGAGATAGCTCCTCTGCAACCTTTGAGTCAGCCTGCCTGTTGCCATCCTGTTTTGGGATGAGGCTGCTTTGCTTGTAGCCTGTCTCCCCCCTAGCCTGCTGTTTTCTTTTCACGACAGTGGAGGCCAGCGTGGGTAAGCATTAGCTGATGGCCTTGAATATGATAAAGCTTGCCGCTTACGATGCCTTCCCAATAGTCATACTCCATCGTCTTCTCAATAAAGCGTTTGAACGTTTTGGTTTTGATATCGGCTAAGACAATATAGCCGTTACAGTACATTTCGATTTTGGTAACTCCACCAGGAGCAGCAGTGGCTATTGGGATACCGCTGAATTTAACCGTAATGTCGATTTCACCTTTTGCAGGCATGGCCTAAACCCCAGTTAAGGCTTGAATAATGACAGATTCCGCAGAATAATGCGATCCGTGCATCAGGAAAACCTTATTAGTATTGTTTCAGCGAAGAGGGGCAGCACTCCAAAGACCCCACACCGCACTTTGCTATCGCTAAGTTTCTTAAAAAAGCCCCACCCTATAGCCCACCGAGCGGCCAGGCGTCCAAACAGTCTTGATATTACCAATTGTTTCCAAAGCACTTCCCCAACTGTCCTCATCCTGTCAACAATTAAAAGGCAGGTTTACGATGTTATCAAAGCAGTGACGACTCAACACTGGATGATTGTATACAGTGAATTGAAGGGGTAGTCGGCATGATTAACGTGCAAGGCTTAGCATCAGTTTTAGGTTTGGCTGCTATAGGGGCTGGTGGATTAGGATGGCGTTGGCGACAGCAATCGAAGCAGCTTCAGTCACTGAAAGCATTACCCTCACCGCCAGGTCACTGGCTCAGCGGTAATGCCTCAGAATTAATTGCCCTAGCTAAAGACGGTAAGTTTTCACAGAAGTTTTTGGAGTGGACTCAGCAATATGGCCCCCTATTCGTAGTTTGGGTCTTTAACAAGCCAATTTTGCTGGTGTCAAAACCTAAGTTAATCGAGCAAATTCTCACCCAGGGTCAGAGTGACGGCATCTTTGCCAGGAGTCCTAATTTTTATGGAGCCTATCAAGATGTCTTTGGAATTCACATCGGCAATCAAAAAGGGCAGGAATGGAAGTGGCGGCGACAGGCTGCTGCCCCATCGTTCAAACCCAGTCAGTTTTCGCAAAAGCTAGACGTGATTGTTGATAGCTGCATGGGCGTGATAGATGACATCCATAAGCTCACGTCAAAGCAGGAGGTTATCCATGTCGATCCACTTTTTGTCAACTTAACCATGGGAGTGATTGCCCATTTCCTGTTGGGGGTATCGCTGGATGGCAAGCCAAATTTTGAGGGTGAGCCCTCCTTTGAGCCGCAGAAGTTATACAAATCCCTAGCCGTGCTGGAAAAGCAGGTGTTGCTTCAGTCTGCGGGCACAAACAAATGGCTTAAGTATTTGCCGACCAAGGAAGGGCGTACCTACAAAAATGCTCAACAGTATCTAGCGGAGTTCCTCACCCCTCGTGTAGCCATGGCGCTACGGTTGGCCAAGGAGTCCGATGCTCAGTCTATACCTGAGGTCAGTCAGCAGTTTCGAACCTCGATGCTGATTCAATTCGCAAAGAGTCCTCAGCACAATCTAGAGACTTTAGTTGCTGAAGCGAAAGCCTTCCTCTTTGCCGGTCACGATACCACCGCTCACACCTTATCGTTTGCTGTCGGAGCCCTGGGGTTAACCCCGACAGTACGCCAGAAAGCCCAAGGTATTGTTGACGAAATTTGGCAGCAGGAAGGATGCCTTAACGCCTCAGCCCTTAAGAACTTGACTTATATTGAGGCAATCGTCAAAGAAACAATGCGGCTATATCCCGTGGCCCCTGGCATTCCTTTAGTAGCCACTCAAGACGCTGAGCTTGACGGCATACAAATTCCTCAAAAGACCGGCATAGAGCCCTTTTTCCTAGGCGCGGGCAGAGATCCTAAGATGTATCCTCAACCGGATGAGTTTCGCCCAGAGCGCTGGCTTCAAGCGGATAGAGTAGAGAACGTACTTGGGAAACAGCCCCTTCACCTTGGCTTTTCTTTGGGACCACATTACTGTCTTGGGGCTCCCCTGGCGCTCTTAGAAGCCACGATCATGCTTTCAACTTTGCTTCACTACTTTGACTGGGATTTGGTCAATGGTTCTGCATCGTTGGAACAGTTTGATCAGAACTTGACTATCTTTCCGCGCGATCGCATGCCAGTAAGATTTCAGGTGCGCTCATTCGTCCCGCCGCAGGCAAAATCATTGGTTAACTAACAGGGCCAGCACAGCAGTGACCACATGCTTGAGCCACTTAAGAGTAGCATCGACATTAGGTAAATAAATCAGTTTATGCTCTTAAAATTCCCTTGTTAGATAGAATCGTAAGGGAAGATGATTAAAAGGCTCCGGAAACTCTTTTCTGGGGCATCGCATATTTGATGTTTACCCTGTGGACAATCTAAACTATGGCAGTAAAAAGTAAAGAACCCTTGGCAGGGAAAGAGCTTCTGGCTAAGGTAAAAGAGAATGATGGCCTTACCAAGCGAGAACTTGCTAAGGAATGTGGTTACTACACGGTTGGTAAAGAAGGGCAAACCCGTGTGAACCTGGCCGACTTTTATGATGCTCTCCTAGCAGCTAAAGGCATTCAGCTTGAGCCAGAGAAGGCAGCTGATGGTCGGGGCCGGGAAGCGTCTTACACCCTTACTGTCCATAAGAATGGTCAGATTGTGATTGGGGCAGCCTACACTCAGGAAATGGGCCTTAAGACCGGGGATGAGTTCAAGATCAAGTTAGGCTATAAGCACATTCGCTTGGTCAAGTTGGACGCTGAAGGCAATGAAGAGCAATCCTAACGAAATTGATCGATGAATTAAGCATTCAACTCACACCCTTTGGAATTGATCTTTCAAAGGGTTTTTTATCACTAGGTCAATGCTATCGCTCTTCAATGGTTCTCGGATTTAAAGCGCTGAAACCTCGAGGATTGGTTAGGCACTAGGCATGACAATTCACTCATCTGCTCTGTTTCACCTATTCTCTGTCCAGAGTCATTGAAGAGCGATAACTGCTTAAAAAACTGTTTAAGATGAGAAGAGAACTCGGCATCGCCACCTCCAGATGCAAAGCGGCAGGCCCCGCCAGCACAAACAGCCGGCCCACGAGGTGAAACGACTAGCTAACAGCAGCGGCATGACGCCGGGTTGCGGTGTCAAAGATTGGTACCAATTTATACCCCTCTGGTACCCACTGCCAAAGTTCTTTCAGTTCTTTTGACGTGGGCCGCTGACCTAATCCCAGGCGGGCCAAAATAACGCGAATAATCACCTGGTTAAAATGCTTAGGAAATCGATACTGCTCCTGGGCGTGATCTAGAAAAAAAGTTTTGTAGTAGGTCTTCAAACTACCTTCCAGCTGGGAAATTTTCTCCAGAAAGGTCCTAACCTCCCCTAGCCGATGCTGATGACGGGCTAACAGCAGTTCAGCCGCATTGTTGAAATGCATGCCCTCATCTTTGACTAGATGGTGACCGATCTTTTGAATGTTTGGCCCAAAATGCTGATAATATTCGGCCAAATCTCGTCGGTAGGAGTAGACTGAGCCAATCTCATCGAACATCAACGTCACCAGCAGCGTAAATTCGTCTTGCAGGGTGATTTGCAGCGGTTCAAAGTCATGAACCCGTTCTGAGAAGCAGCGATCCATGGCGGCAAAACTTACCCCTGATAGGCTGTGATAGGTGCGTCGCAGGGCTTCGTAGTGCTTAAGTTCATCAGCCAGCCAGAGCCTCAGCATGGCTAAAAAGTCTGCCGACATGTCTGCCTGGCGCGACATTACATAGTCGTGTAGCGCCTGGGAGTCTCCTTCTGAATAGACGTCTCGACTGAGCAAGTTGCAAAAGTTTTGCCAACCCCCCTTGGGGGCATGGGTAAAATACTGTTCTGGAATGGAGTAATCGAGGGGGAGAACCTGATCTAAAACCCAATGGGTTTGCCCCAGTTTGGGCTTACATGCCACCATCATTGACTTCACCCATAAAAAGACTACAGCCTGCCCTCGATCTAAATACCGGCAATATAGAGTCCATCATTGGAGACAATGTGGGGAATGATCAGGCAGTGGCGTCCTGTAATGCGCGAGGTGTCTCCGCGCAGGATGATGCCCGCTGCATCGCCGTTGATGACCCAACTACCGACCATGTAGTGGTAGCCAAAGGCCTGGGGGAGTTCGATATAGTCTTGAATGACAAACCCCTCTGAACCGTAGCCCAGGGTATCCCGTTTTTCCAGTTCACCGACCCCTGTTTCAATTGAGGTGCCCACCCCCTCTAGCCCCAGCATGGGCTTCTTGACGTGCATCTCCAACATCAGCTTTGTGGCTTCGGGGGAAATATCGCTGTCGAAGTAGGTTGCTAACAAATAGGGACTGTAGTCAGAGGTTTTGAACTGGTCCCACATTAGGGCCATGGCCCCCTTATTGGAAAGCACCTGCTTCCAGAGGGGTTCGAGCACCTTGACGTCTCCAACCTCTAGGCGACGGGCTAGGGCAGGGGTGGCTTGGGTGTTGGCCATGTCGTTTTGAAGGTCAGACCAGTCGTAGATTTTCCACAGTACCGGAATGCGATCGTTGATGTGATCGACGAAGTAGCCCTCTTCATCTAGCCCCAGCCCCCGCTGCACCTCCTGGCCCTGCTCGTCTTGGAGCCCCCGCAGGTAGACAATTTGGGTGTAGATGTCGCTATCCACTTCGTCGTGGAGGATCTGGATTAGCTGCATAGCCATTTCGAGGTCTTCCTCTAGGTTCTCATCGACCAGGAAGGAGATACCCGTTTGGCGCAGGTTATAGGCTTCAGCAATGCGCCGCCATTGACCAGCCACCATATCCCAAAACTCGTTGAACTGGCTGGCGTCATTGGGCAAGGGAAACGGGCCGGTCTGGTGGTTGCGCTTGTAGTCGACCAACCAGTTCCACTGATAAATCGTTTCTGCCCCCAGCAGCGGCGTCTCACCGTTGATTTCGATCAGTTTGATCTGGCCGACGTCGGTGACCACCAGATCAAATCGGGTGCAGAGGGAGAGGTCCTCTACCGGGTCGGTGCGATCCCAGCTGGCCTTGATCGCTGACCAGTAATCGGGACGAATTTGCAAGCTGGCTAAACACCGATCTACATCCCCCGGCTGGTGGTCGGTAAAGAACCAGTCTAAAAACTCTACGCACATCTGCCACAGTTGCTCGGTGGCAGATGCGATCGCAGTTTCTTCCTGTGCATCAAACTGTAGGGCAAAGGGCTGGGGCAGGGCCTCTACCCAATACTGCTGCTTTGGATCGCTCAATACCTCAGTTTGATAGGCGTTGGCTTGGATGTGCTCCTGCCAGTTGCGGCGCCGAGCTACTTTAAAGGGTCTCATAAGCGACTACTTCCCACCGGTACCCGTACTTTTGTAGGTTGAGCCAAATCCCTGGCTGCTGCGGCCGGTAATAGTGCCCCTAGCGGCGGTACCCGTGGGTCGTTGGGGCGCGGCTACGCTGGTGTGGCGCGGCACCGACACCCGCCCTGGACTGGTTTGGGGAACAGTACGTCCGAAGGGGGTAACTACCTGCCCTGGCTGACTGCTGCGGAAAACGGTGTGGGGCTGGTAGACGCTGCGGTTGCTGCCGCCAAAATTGAGATAGACAAAGCTTGGGAAACCGTAGGGGTAGAGATAGGTGCCGCCATAGGCCGGCCGGTACCCATTAGTTTCAGCGTTAGCGGGCGTGGTTTCGCACTGCACCCCCTCGGCCTGGCAGACTGCCAGGCTGGAATAGACCGGAGCGGTGCGCTCGTGTTCCTGCAGGGCGGCCTGCATCTGTGGTGCGCAGTCTGCAACCTGCATTACCGGGGGAGCTGGGGGCTGGGCCAGTTGATTCTGCTGGTGGGCCTTAAGTAAGACTTGATATTCTTGCTGCTGTTGGGTAATGTCGGCTTCGCATTGCTCCGTGGTTTCGTAGAACACCGCCGGAATCGCCTCATCGGCGTTTTGGTCAGTGGTAGGGGTGCTGCTAGTCGATTGGGTAGACGATCCGTCACACCCAGCCAGTAGAGAAGCAAACACTGCCGCCAGAACTAAACTGCTGTGGAGCTGCTGTCGATAGATGAAGCGAGTTTGCAAGGGCTGGGAATTGGGTTTTGGATATGCCATGGAGTTTTGCTAAAGCCGTGAGCCCTCATCGAGCTTTCCCACTATAGCCAGCCTGTTTATCGGATTAGGCAATAATAAATTCCTGCAACAAACTCTAAAACGACATAGAGCTGTCCTCTAGCCGGCGATCGCTCATCAGCATCTTCAGCAAAACAGTCTTCAAACTGCTCAATCCACTCCAGACTCAGAGATGACGGCGTTGTAATAACTCTCACCAATGCGGTCTTTGTATAAGGGATTCATTGTGTCGCCATGCAGGAGCGATCGCCCCATAAACTTCCTCCCAACTCGCAGGTCTTCTCACCTATCACCCCCACCAGCTGCCGATGGAGGTTCTTCCCCAATTCAGCGGGCTGGGCGAAGGCCTTTTCTCCTGCTCTTAGTCTTGTTGGGGTGAATTAATTCAACAGTCCTAATGTTTATCTTCAAAGTACTGATACCAGACCCAGTTGCCCGCTACGGTTAGCGCCAGTGTTGCGCCGCCGCCTACCCAGCCCAGGGTTGGGTTGTAGCCGCTGTGAGCCAGATTAGTCATCCACAGGTGGGTGAGATCGCTGCCCACTAGCCCATCGGCGATCGCCGGAAAGAGATACATCAGAGCTGCTCCTACCAGCAGCCAACCCACTATGGAGACCAGGAGAAAGACCGTTTTTGCGGTTGATTGAGTGCCGATCATGGGTTCACCAATTCCTCAACGTTCCATATCCTTTAATGCTTTGGGCACCGCAGCGGTCAGAACTTCGCAGCCGGTTTCGTTCACCAGCACGTCGTCTTCAATGCGAATGCCGATGCCCCGCCAGCGATCGTCGATCTGGGGCTGCCCCTCCACCGGTTCATAGGTGGGAGAAATGTAGATACCCGGCTCAACTGTGACCACGTTGCCCAATTCAAAGGGTTTCCAGGTTTTATCGGCGTTCCGCAAGATACCTGCATCGTGGACATCTAACCCGAGAAAATGGCCGGTGCCGTGCATGAAGAAGGCCTTGTGCTTTTTCTCTTCGATCAGGGTGTCCACGCTTCCCGCCAGCAGGCCTAGTTCTATCAACCCCTCGGTTATGGTGCGGGTGGCGGCATCGTGGAATTCGTTGAAGGGAGCGCCGGGTTTGACGGCCGCGATCGCCCGCAGCTGCGCCTCCAACACCAGCTCATACAAAATCCGCTGCTCGTCGCTAAAGCGCCCCCCTACCGGAAAGGTGCGGGTAATGTCGGCGTTGTAGTAGTCGTAGGCGCAGCCCGCGTCGATCAGCAGCAGGTCGCCCTCCTGCATTTGGCAGTTGTTCTCGACGTAGTGCAGAATGCAGGCGTTTGCCCCCGAGGCCACAATCGAGGTGTAGGCTGGCCCCATCGCTCCTTCTAGGCGAAAGATGTGCTCCATCTCAGCCTGAATTTCGTACTCAAAGCGGCCGGGGCGGGTGATGTCGCGAGCATGATTGTGGGCTTTGGCGGCGATCGCGATCGCCCTTCTCAACGAATCCAGCTCCTCGGCCGACTTCACCCGGCGCAGGGTCTGCATCATCAGAGCAGCGTCTTCGATCGCCACCGGGCCAGTGCCGCGCTTGTAGTAGGTGGCCAGCAGCCGCTGCCAGTGACGCATCACCCTGTCATTCAAAGCCTGGTCATGGCCAAAGTGATAGTAGAGGCGATCGGCCTTTTCTAAATACTTGGGCAGGTGCTCATCCAGCTCGGCAATGGGGTAGACCTCATCGGCCCCAAAGTGCTCCTTAGCCAGATCTACCCCTACGCGGTAGCCCGACCAGGTTTCTTTTTCAGGATCCTTAGGCCGCACAAACAGCACGAACCTGTGCTCGTCGTGGTGGGGGGCCAGCACGGCAACCGCGCCCGGCTCGTTAAACCCCGTCAGGTAGTAAAAATTGCTGTCCTGGCGAAAGGGGTAGTCTACGTCGTTGTGCATCACTGCCGGAGGGGCGCTGGCAAAGACGGCAGTGCCGCCACCAATGAGATCCATTGCGCGCTGACGACGGTGGGCGTAGGAGGAAGTCATAGCGGAGGGTCGATGGGTAGAAGGGTCGATGGGTGAAAGGGTTTAGGGTACAAGGCTTAGGGAAAGACTCGCACCCTGTACCTGATACCTTAAACCCCTACGTCCCTAATAGCAGCCTACGCTCTAGGGTACTGATAAACCTGAATACGCGTTCCCTGACTGGGCAGGTCGCTGGGGCGCAGGCTCAAAGTACCGCTAGCGGCCCGGGTCACCGGAGTGCCCTGCATCAAGCTTAAAAACTCGTCCACGGGAGAAAGTTCGCAGCTTTCGCCAGCAACAGTCGTCAAATAGTGGGTGGGAATCGCAATTTTGGGCTTCAGCACCTGAACAGCTTGCACCGCCTCAGCGGCAGTGTAGGCCTTGGGACCACCGCCCACGGGCACGAGCATAATATCCGGGCGGCCCAGCAAAATTTGCTCCTCTACCCCTAGTGGTGCAGCGGCTCCACCCATATGAACAATGGTGACGCCGCCCTGGGTCCATTTCCACACAATGTTGTTGCCGAAGCGCCGCCCACCCTGGCGATCGTGGGGGGTAAGAATGCCCTGTACCCTCAGGTTGTCAAAGTCGTAGATACCGGGGTCGGTGAGCACGCGGGGGCCGTCGGGTAGGTCATCCAAATAACCTTCGTCAAACAGGCGGCTGCTGATCATCACCAGGTCGGCAGGCACAGCTGGGGAGGGGAAGCCAGCGGTGCAGCCAATGGGACGAAAGGGGTTGACCAAAATGCGCCGACCGCCACCAGTAAAGAGAAAAGCCGTATGGCCCAGGCTGCGGATTGTAATGCCTGCGGTCTGAGCCTGAACTGCGGAGCCAACTAGCCCTAGCCCCAGGGTAGCCCCCAACCCTGCCCCTGCATAACCCAGTAGTTGTCGCCGTTTCATTACACTCTTACTCCCACACAATACATATAGCTTTGGCTAGCCTAGTGTAGACCGCAAACCGCCGGTTTATTGCCTCATTTTGAGCCAGCCATAGAACTGGACGTACCAGTTTTGGATTGGCGATTTTGAGGTTGGTTATGCCCAGCCACCCGTTTTGGTATGGGCATAACCAACCTCTGGGGCAGTCCCAGTCTAGTTGTAGCCGCCATGCACCGTATGCAGTACTGGTGAGCTCGATTGACAGGCACGCCTTGGCAGTGGTTGGTGGGCAGTGCCCACCCTACATCAGCTCTGAGCTATCGGACGCTCAGCTCGGGGCTAGCTTTACCGCTGACAATATCGTCAGACACGCCATAGTCTTCGGCTACTAGCCGCGCCGTCATTTTGGCCGACATCATCACGCTGGGGGTGCCTGCCCCAGGCTGGGTGCCGGCACCCACTAAGTAGAGACCGTTGATGTCTTCGCTGCGGTTGTGGGGCCGGAAAAAGGCCGACTGCACCAGCAAAGGTTCGAGGCCAAAGGCATTGCCCGCATAGGCGTCGAGGGTGTTTTCAAAGTAGTCGGGAGTAATGTAGCTGTGGCAAACCAGCCGCTCTCTCAGGTTAGGCAGGAAGCCGCGCTCGTCGAGAAAGTCAAAGACGATGTCTTTGAGGCGATCGCCCATCTCGTTCCAGTCAATCCCAGACTTGTTATTAGGCATCGGCAGCAAGGTGTAGGCTGCGTGATGTCCGGGCGGAGCCAGGGAAGGATCGCTCAGGGTAGGCAGGTGTAGGTACTGGGAGAAATCTTTGGGAAAAATCTTGCGGCCAAAGATATCTTTCAGCAGCTCTTCGTAGCGGGGGCCGAGGATGATGGTGTGGTGACACAGCTTCTCGTTTTCGTTGCCGTCAGCTTTAAAGCCAAAGTAGATCACAAACACCGACATTGACTGCTGAGACAGCTTCACCCGCAGGTCGCTGTTCCAGAAACGGTACTGGGGTTCGATCAGCTTGCCGTAGGTGGTGGCCCAGTCGGCATTAGAAACCACAACATCGGCGGTCACCGTCAGGCCGTCGCCCAGAGTGACACCCGTAGCTACCTTCTTGCCGTCCTTGCGAGTGACGTTAATTTTGCTGACCGGCGCGTTGTACCGGATCTTGCCGCCCAGCTCCTCAAACTTTTTCACAAAGCCCTGCACCAGCGCCCCAGTGCCACCCATGGCAAAGTGAATGCCCCAGGTTTTTTCGACAAAGTGAATCATGGCGTAGATGGCGGGCACCGACAGGGGGTTGCCACCCACCAGCAGCGGCTCGAAGGTGAAGACCTGGCGCAGCTTGTCGCTCTTAAAGTAGCGGCCGCTAAAGCGGAACAGGTTGCGGACGGCATCGAGCTTGAGCAGGTCGGGGGCCACCTTGAGCATGGTGCCGACATCGCCAAAGTGGGTGTAGCCCAGCTCTAAAAAGCCCCGCTCAAAGATGGCGCGGGCCTGCTCGTGGAAGCGTTTGTAGCCCTCTAAGTCGCCCGGTTCGCCCAGGGCGAGAATCTGCTCGTGGGTGTGGGCTTCGTCGCCGTCGTAGTCGAAGAAGGTGCCGTCATCGAAGTAGATGCGGTAGAAGGGCAGAATCGGGACGATTTGCACGTAGCGGCTGGTGTTGGGGCCACCCGAAACCCCTTCTTTGATGCGCTTGTTCTCGTCGACGATGGTGGAGGGGAAATCCTCGGTGGTGAGGTCGGCGCGATCGCGCTCCAGCGAAAACAGCTCTTCGATAAAGTGAGGCACCGTGATCACCGTTGGCCCCATGTCGAAGGTAAAACCCTGCTCGCGTCGCACGTAGGCTCGACCGCCAGGAGCATCTAGCGCCTCAACGATGGTGGTGTCAAACCCCAGACTTTGCAGGCGGATACCCATGGAGAGCCCGCCTACCCCAGCCCCAATCACGATCGCCTGCTTCCGGCCCATGCTTGACTCCTGAGAGATTCTGTTACAAACGTTAATAACTTGTTCGTATTCTACTACTGCTGGTCAACCTCGCGCTGCAAACAGGCGGGCCACCTCGCAAGCAAATCCCGGTAATAGTTCTGAGGTAATCGTGTCCTGGGCCAATAGGGTAGTGGTCAAGGTCAGCTGAGCCTGCTCGCGACGATAGATCTCGATGCGCTGGGCAGTGCGATCCACAATCCAATATTCCAAAACGCCTTGAATAGAGTAGAGCTTGAGTTTGGCGGAGCGATCGCGCTCTTCGTTGGCTTTACCCGGCGATAACACTTCGACGACCAACTCCGGTGCCCCCTGGAAGTGGCCCGCCTCGTCTTGGATTTGGGCAAGTCGCTCGGTACTTGCCCACACCACATCAGGAGAAACATTGTCGGCATCTGAGAAGATTAGTCCCGGCATGATGGATGCTTCGCCTTCACCAGAGCTAATCGCCCAGTTGTCTAATGCAGCAAAAATACGACCTGCCAGCTGTTGATGTTTGTGGTGAGGCGACCTAGTCACAAACAACTCTCCGTCAATAATCTCGTAGCGAACCCACTCATTTTCAGGGAGCACTTCGATGTCTTTGGTGGTCCAGCGAACTGGGCTTTTAGCAACGCTCATGGCTGAGAACCCCTGAAAAGCTGTAGCTCTAATTTTAAGCTAGATAAGCTGGCGTAGATGAGCTCGCCTTAAGCCGCTACAGGTACAGGCAAGGTCATCAAAAAGTTTCGCAGAATTTGCAGGCCCGACTCGGTGAGAATGCTCTCGGGGTGAAATTGCACCCCTTGCAGATGCGGGTAGTCGCGATGCTGCACACCCATAATGGTGCCATCTTCAACCCAAGCGGTAATCTCGAGCACATCGGGGCAGGTGGGGCGATCGATCACCAGGCTGTGGTAGCGGGTGGCCAAGAAAGGATTCTCTAGACCGGCAAATACGCCCTGGCCGGTGTGGAAGACGGGAGAGGTTTTACCATGCATCAGTTCGGCGGCGCGCACCACGTTGCCGCCGAACACCTGACCGATGCTCTGGTGGCCCAGACACACGCCGAGAATAGGGAGCGTAGGGCCAAGCTTTTCGATGATCTCCAGCGAAACCCCTGAGTCATTAGGAGTGCCGGGGCCGGGGGAGATGACGATGCCGTCGGGCTTGAGAGCCATAATCTCATCCACGGTGATCTCGTCATTGCGAAACACCTGCAGGTCGCCCGCCACCGGTAGCTCGGCCCCCAGTTCGCCCAGGTACTGCACCAGATTGTAGGTAAAGCTGTCGTAGTTGTCGATGACCAAAATCATGGGCGCAGGCAGAATGGGGTTTAAAGAGCTGAGGCTAAAAAAACTGGGGTTGCAGAAGCTGCCACAGCGGCGGCAGCAGCAGGCAGGCGGCCACCGACACCGAGATCAGCGCCGAGATCAGCACGGCGGCGGCGGCACAGTCTTTGGCAATCTTAGCGAGTTCGTGGTAGGTCTGCTCGACGGTGAGGTCAACCACCGACTCTAGGGCAGTGTTGATTAGCTCCATGGTGAGCACGATGCCGCAGGTGAGGATAATCACCGCCAGCTCCACCGGGGCGAGGCTGAGGGCGATCGCCAGACTAACCGCAAAGCTGCCTACTCCTACGTGAATGCGAAAGTTGCGCTGGGTGCGAAAGGCGTAGGCCACCCCCTGCCAGGCATACCTAAAGCTCACAAGCAGATTGGTGGCTACCTTCCAGGAGAGCGAGCGGTTTACTGGGCTAAGGTTAGCCTCAGGCACCGACACCACCGTCTCGGAGTTTTCGCTATAGAGGGTCATAGATAATTACTGATAGAAACCATGGAGCGATATGCCCCTATACCGTACTGTGGAGGACGAATCAGGGCTAATTTAGCCTACTCCTTCAGACTTTAACCCAGCGGCGGTGAGCAATTCGCTTTGTTTGTCCAGCATTTCTACCAGACTAGGGTCATCGGGGTGATCCCAGCCCAGCAGGTGCAAAAATCCGTGGGCGGCTAGCCAGGCTGTCTCCCAGCGCAGGGAATGACCGGCTTCTGCCGCCTGGCGAGCGGCGGTGTCTAGGGAAATAATAATGTCGCCCAAATAAAGGGGCTCCGTCGTTAAAATCTCGTCTATTTGAGGAAAATCGGTTTCGAGCGCGGCGAAGGAAAGCACGTCGGTGGGCTGGTCGAGCTGGCGAAACTGGTGGTTGAGGGCAGCGATCGCCCCATCGGTCGTCAGCTTCAGCGATAGCTCGTAGGCCCCAATGGGGGATCCCTCCAGGGCCATCTGCTGGCCCCACTGGGTGAACCAGGTCTCCCACTCGTCGGCCGATACCACCTCAGCCTCGGGATGCTCTGGGTCTAGGGCCACCTCTAGGGTCGGCATAGGGAAAAGAGTTGTAGCCATGGTTAATGGGTCAGGTAGGCTAAACCTACCAGCAGGCTCAGCAGAGCGGTCACGGTCAGCGAGAAGTGAAACAGAGACTTGCCGCCCTTCTTAACCATGTTGCGCATGGCCAATTTGACAAAGCTGGGGGGCGCTTCAGCAGAAGCGGTCGGTGAGGGCTGCGGGGTCGCAGCCGGGTCTAAGGTGGGTTGCTCTTGGCTCATAGGAAACGTCGCAGTGCTAGATAGCTTTAATGTACTGGGTTTTCTGGGTGGGTAGCGGGGCAGCACTATTAGGGGTCGCCCTGGTGGCTGACTTCATCAGATTACGCCCCATGCCCTAGGCCGTCTGATCTTGCAGCACCTGATTTTCCTGGCGCAGATAGGCTTGGATAAAGGCTTCGAGTTCTCCGGCCATCACGTCGTCGATCGCCGTGGTCTCAACCCCGGTGCGCAGGTCTTTGACTAGCTGATAAGGGTGAAACACATAGTTGCGAATCTGGGCACCCCAGCTAGCTTCAACCATGTCACCGCGAATTTCGGCGATCGCCTTGGCCTGTTGTTCTTGGGCAATAATTAGCAGCTTGGCCTTGAGGATGATCATGGCCTTTTCGCGGTTTTGCAGCTGCGATCGCTCCTGGGTGCAGCGCACTGATATCCCCGTGGGTAGGTGGGTAATGCGCACCGCTGTCTCCACCTTGTTGACGTTTTGACCGCCCGCTCCGCCCGATCGCGAGGTTTTGATTTCCAGATCTTTTTCGGGGATATCCAACTCGATATTTTGATCGAGAATCGGCATGATCTCTACCCCGGCAAAGCTGGTCTGGCGCTTGCCGTTGGCGTTAAAGGGCGAAATTCGCACCAGGCGGTGGGTGCCTTTTTCAGACTTGAGGTAGCCGTAGGCGTAGCGCCCGGTAATCTCCAGGGTGGCTGATTTTAGCCCGGCCTCTTCTCCATCCGATATTTCGACTAGGTGCACCTGGTAGCCCTGGCGCTCGGCCCAGCGGGTGTACATGCGCAGCAGCATCTCGGCCCAGTCTTGGGCATCGGTGCCCCCCGCTCCGGCGTTGAGGGTCAGGACAGCTCCTTTTTTGTCGTAGGGGCCAGAGAGCAGTTGCTGAAGCTCCCACTGGTCTAGCTCTTGGCTGAGGCTGGTAACGGTGGCCTGGGCTTCTTGAAAAAGAGATTCGTCCTGATCTTCTTGCAGCAGCTCGAGAATGGCAACGGTGTCATCGAGGCTGGTTTGCCAGGTGGTGAGCTGGCTGAGGTTGGCCTTATAGTCGCTCAGCTCTTGTAGGGAGTCTTGGGCCTTGCTCTGGTCATCCCAAAAGTCGGGCTGGGCAGCGACCTGCTCCAGGTCTTGAATGCGGGCTTCAAGGGCAGGGATGTCAAAGATACTCCTGGGTTTTACCCAGGCGATTGGTGAGTTCGTCAAGCTCGCGCTTGAGGTCGGTAGTGTCGATCATGGAAGTGAGGGTATTTCTGGCTTGGGAAATCACTATAGCGAATCTTGGGGGCTAGAAAGGTAGGGAGTGAGGGGGTAGGGGGTGAAAAGGAATTTGGGATATTGTTTTTACGCTTCTGTTCCCCGCTACTTTCGATTCCCTAGGCTGCTTTAAAGAAACGAATGATTTCGCGCACGTGTTCTAGAAACTGGCCGTCGGCGCTGAGCTGGGCGATCGCCTGCTGTCCCTCTAGGGCTAACCGCTGGTGCTCTGTCTGGTTAGTCGCTACCAGCGTTGTGACCTCTGTAGCGAGGACGGTGAGGTCCTGCCGCAGGGCCTGGCGCTGGCGCTGCTCGGTGGCGGCCCAGGAGGCGGGGTCGTCGGTATTAAGCTGGGTGGTGAGCTCCTCTAGCTTGGTTTCGGCCTGGGTAAGGCGATCGCGCAGCCACACCACATCTTCGCGAGGGTACTTAAACTGCTGCTGAATGGCGGCAATGCGGGCAGCAAAGTACTGATAGGTGCGAACGGCGGGGCGTAGACCGCTGAGCAACAGGGCGGCGGCCGAGCCCCAGTATCCGAGCTGGCTGACGCCTGTGCTGGCGAGCAGGTAGAGGCCCAGAGTGGTGAGCAGGTGCAGGCCAAGGACGAGGCGCAGGGACCAGCGGGCCAGCGATCGCACGTAGTCAACCTGGCGATCGTCAACTGTAATGCCGTTTTCTGCGGACAGGGTCGCTTCGCTCAGCGCTCCCTTGGCCTCAAAGTAGATATTCCAGGGCACGGTGGTAATCGTCAGCAGCCAGCCAAAGCTGGCCAAGCCCACGACCCAGTCGGCGAAGTTGCCCACAGGGATCTGCCACCACTGGGCCAGGCCAAAAATACCCAGCAAAATTATCACCGACATCAGGCTGAGAAAGCTCGCCACCATCGCTAGGCTCCAAACGCAATTAAGGGGCAGATAGGCTAGGGAAATCCCGTCTATCTGCCCCTATGGTGGCCGCTGTAATTTGGCTAAGCGTGACCGCTATACCGGTTTTTCAGGTGTTCCTAGCCAATCCTTGAGGCGAGTGATTGTTGCCAGCTTAAGACCCCTGGGTTTTTGAAAAACCCAGGGGTCTGAGGAGTTACACCACTAGGTGCTGGGTGACGGCCTGCACAATGTGCTGAGTCCAGCGATCGACGAGGCCCGCGTCTGCGGCCTCGACCATGACTCGAATGACCGGCTCGGTGCCGGAGGGGCGCACCAGCACCCGACCCGCGTCACCCATAGCTTGCTCAGCGGATTCAACAGCCTGGCAAACGGGGGCGCAGTCTTGCCAGTTGAGTCTGCGATCGCGATCGACCACTATCACGTTCTGTAGCTTCTGAGGGTAGGTCTGAAAGCTGTCATCCACCAAGGCCGCTAGGGAACCACCCAGCGTCTGCACTAGAGTCGCTAGATGCAAGGCGGTGAGAATGCCGTCGCCGGTCAGGCTGTAGTGGTGGCAAAGAATGTGGCCTGACTGTTCGCCCCCGAGCTTAGCCCCCCGGCGAACCATTTCGCTGTGCACATGCTGATCGCCGACTTGGGTGCGCACCAGGGTGCCGCCCAGCTTTTCCCAAGCGCGCTCAAAGCCCAGGTTGGCCATCACCGTAGAAATCAGGGTGTCGTTGGGCAGCCGCCCCTGCTCTTGCAGTCGCTTGCCCCAGAGATAGAGAATGTAGTCGCCATCGACCACACGACCATGGGCATCCACCGCCATAACCCGGTCGGCATCGCCGTCGAAGGCAAAACCCAGGTCGGCCCCGTGGGCCTGAATAGCGGCTTTTAAGGGTTCCAAATGAGTCGAGCCACAGTCGACGTTGATGCGATCGCCGTCGGGGGCACCGTGCAGGGCAATCACCTCGGCCCCAGCCTCCACAAACACCTGCTCAGCCAGGCGAGTGGCAGAGCCCCAGGCCATGTCGAGCACCACCTTCATCCCAGCCAGATCAAGGCCGGGCAGCAGGGGCTCGTGCAAAAAGCTGGCGTAGCGGTTGACCAACTCAGGGCGGTAATAGCACTGCCCCCAACTGGAGCCAGCCGCGATCGCCGTCGCCTGACCCCGCAGGGCCGCTTCGATAGTGGCCTGCACAGGGCTAGATAACTTGGTACCGTCCCCTCCAAAAAACTTAATGCCATTGTCTGCTGGCGGGTTGTGGCTAGCCGAAATCATAATGCCGCCCAGGGCCTGGCACGACTCAGCCAGGTAGGCGACAGCGGGAGTCGGGCAGAGCCCAATGTGCCACACATCTAGCCCCGCCGAGGTCAGCCCAGCGGAGAGGGCGGTGGCCAGCATGTGCCCAGAGGTGCGGGAGTCTTGGCCCAAAATAATTGGCCCGTTGGTCAAGCCCTGCGCCTGCATGATCTGCCCAGCCCAGTAGCCAATTTCCATAGCTAGAGGAGCATTTAAAAGATCGCCTGCTTTGCCACGAATACCATCGGTGCCAAACAGAGGACCAGCGGGAAGTTGTAGACCGCCCAATCCCTTTAGCGATCGCTCAACAGCGGCCTCAGTATCAATGAGTTGCTGGCTGACAGGTACCGTGCCCGTCGGCCTCACCGGAGAACTTACCATGTTAATTTTCCTCACACCTCACACTCACTGTGGAGGATAACACCTCTGCCTTAGGATGGAACTATCCCTTTAGGCCAGTTCCCCCATAGTCATGGCCGTCGATATCTCTAGCGATAGTGTTGATCCCCGCCTAGGGGAAGGTGTTGCTCTGTTTAACCAAGGCGAGTATTATGCCTGCCACGATGTGCTCGAAGCCATTTGGATGGAGGCCAACGCCCTCGAAAAGCCGTTTTATCAAGGCATTTTGCAAATTGCGGTGGGGCTCTATCACCTGGGCAACCACAACTGGCAAGGGGCCAGCATTTTGCTAGGGGAAGGGGTGAATCGCCTGCGCCCTTTTGAGCCTACCTACGGGGGCATCGATGTGGAGCGCCTGGTTGATTGCGGTTGGGCATGGTTGACTGCCCTGCACCAGAGCGGCCCCGAGCGGGTGGCTGACGTAGCGGCGGCGGTGCCCCTCGCCCAGGGAGAGCTAGCGGCGGGGAGTGACCCAGAAGCCGTAGTGGCGATCGCTGGAGCCGAGCACCGCTTGCCAGCACTACGCATAGCTGTATAGCCCCAGGCCCGCCTAAACTACACAATCGCGTCCTTCAGGACGCGATTGTGTAGTGAAATTTGCAGTAATTCACCTTCGGGCAACCCCAAAGGATCCCTTAGGGCGTTTTGGGGTGGCACCCTGTCTCCATAGAGTTTCTATTAAGTTCTAAGACTATGTCCGCCCGTAGCAGCCACATGTCTCTATTTACGTGAACCTCTTTGCGGGATCTTCTGCTTTGAGAGGACGGGGCTATACACTAGCGTGGCATTGCGAGTCGACCTCACCCTGGCGGTTAGCCGTTGCCCCTGGGTAAAAGACTTAGCGAGACGGCTTAGATATGTCATTACGGAGCACTGCGATCGCGGATTGTTCGTTCACACTGAATCGTCACAATGAAAATCAGCGTTATTATTCCTTGCTTCAATGCCGCATCGGTTATTGGGCAGCAGCTAGAGGCTTTGGCCCAGCAAACCGTAACTCCCTACGAGGTGATCGTGGCCGACAACGGCTCTACCGATAACAGCCGCACCGTGGTTGAGCAATACGGCGATCGCCTGCCGCGGTTAAAGGTGATTGATGCAGCGAAGATGCAGGGCGCTTCCCACGCCCGCAACGTGGGGGCCAAGGCAGCCACCAGCGACTACTTGGCCTTCTGCGATGCCGATGATGTCGTCAGTGAGGGATGGCTTGAGGCCCTGAGCCAAGCCTTCGCTAGCCACAGCTTTTTAGCCTGCCGCCTCGACTACGAAAAACTAAATAGCGATACAACCAATACCTCGCAGACCGACGGCCTACAAAACTTTAGAACGCCCTTTTACCCCTTTGCCGGGGGTTGCGGGTTAGCCATTCGCAAAGACATTCACGCAGCGGTAGGCGGGTTCGACGAAACGATTTCCCATTTAGAAGATGCCGACTACTGCATTCGCGTGCAGATAGCCGGTCACCCCTTGGTGTTTGTACCTGACGCGGTGGTGCATTATCGCTACCCTACGGACGCTGAACAGTCCTTTTTTGAGGCTCGCCGAGCGACTTATCGCAAAGCCTACAACTGGGGCTACGGGCTAGCCACCCTTTACCAGCGCTACCACAATCAGGGCATGCAGTTGCACGGGCTACCGCCGCGCCTGGTGTTAATCCCACTGTGGGGGCTGCGAGTTTTAGGGACTGGGTTTAAGTCCCACAGCAGCGTTTGGCGGTTGGGCTGGCATATGGGCGTGGTCAATCGGCTGCTGGCTGGGTCGTAGCCTGCCTAACGTTTGTTCTGATCACCCTGGGCGCATCGCTTTGCGTTAGTGAGCGTTATCAGGGCGATCGCCCTGGTAATTTTCATCTGGATATTTTGCCCAACCCTCAACGCAACGACTATAGGCGGAGTGGCGGTGAGTCGTGGCTCGGGCACAGCGATCGCTATATCTACGTCTAGGCGTTCTGGGCCATCCATTTAACTTTCTAACCAACCGCTAAAGCCGCTAGATGGGCATCTCTATCTTCTAGGAGATGGGGTTCACGAGCGCGCGAAAGTAGGATTGCCAGTTAAGTCGGTTACTTACTTGCCTGATGTTATGACTGCATAAAGCCGATAGGTAAGGGTGACCAAAAGATGTGGAGCACTGTGATCGCGAGTCGCCTGCTTACCTAAATTCGCTAACGAAGGCTATGAAAATAAGCGTTATTGTTCCTTGTTTTAATGAAGCAGCAGTCATTAGGCAGCAGCTAGAGGCTCTGACGAAGCAGACCGTTACCCCCTACGAAGTGATCGTGGCTGACAACGGCTCCACCGATAACAGCCTCGCCTTGGTTGAGCAATACCGCGAGCGCTTGCCCCGCCTAAAGGTGATCGATGCAGCAGGGGTGCAGGGTGCTTCCCACGCCCGCAATGCCGGGGCCAAAGCCGCCACCGGCAACTATCTGGCTTTTTGTGACGCTGATGATGTCGTCGATCAACGGTGGCTTGAGGCGCTAGAACAAGCCTTCACTGGCTGCGGTTTTCTAGCTTGCCGCCTTGACAACGAAATGCTCAATCCGGGCGCTGTCAACACCCCACAGAACCAAGGGCTGCAAAACTTTAGAACTCCCTTTTATCCCTTTGCTGGCGGCTGTGCGTTGGCCATCCGCAAAGATATTCACGAATCAGTGGGCGGATTCGATGAAACCATTTCCCACTTAGAAGATGCCGACTACTGCATTCGTGTGCAGATGACAGGTCACTCCCTGACCTATGTGCCCGAGGCGGTGGTGCATTACCGCCACGGCACGGGCACTAAACAGTCGTTTGTAGAGGCTCGTCAGGCAACCTACCGCAAAGCCTACAACTGGGGCTATGGGCTAGCTACCCTCTACCTGCGCTACCGCGATCAGGGCATGCAGCTGCACGGGCTAGCGCCACGCGTAGTGCTGATTCCGCTATGGGGCCTGCGGGTTTTAGGGACTGGGTTTCGATCGCACAGCAGCCTCTGGCGGTTGGGCTGGCATATGGGCGTGGTCGACCGCTTGCTCAGCACCGCTGAAGTACCCAGTCCACCAGTATCTACCCCATTGATGGCGGCACTGGCGACTAAGTCGTAGGGCGGTTCACCCCAGGGCAAAGTGGGCCATAGCTAACGTAACTTTGTTTGCCTGCTAGGGATAGCGCTCCCTGCTAGGATGGACTTTGTGCCCCAGGGGCGTGCTGTTCTCTTGTCGAGCTTGCTATGCAGATTTATCTAGATTACAGCGCTACTACGCCCCCTCGTCAGGAGGCGATCGCGGCTATGCAGACCGCCATGGCTGAGCAGTGGGGCAATCCCTCTAGCCTGCACCACTGGGGTGGCCAAGCCGCCACCGTTCTAGAGCAGGCGCGCTTGCGGGTGGCGTCGCTGCTCAACGCTGACGACAATTCGGTAGTCTTTACGGCGGGGGGCACTGAGGCCGACAATCTGGCGCTGCTAGGGGTAGCTCGGCGCTACCAAGTGCCCCAGCACATGATTATTTCGCCGGTAGAGCATTCTGCCATTGAGCAGCCGGCCCAGCACCTTGAGCAGCTGGGCTGGCAGGTAACCCGGCTGCCAGTCGATGCCCAGGGGCAGGTAAGTCCGACAGATCTACGCCAGGCCCTGCGCGACAACACCGTGCTGGTGTCAATTATCTATGGCCAGAGCGAGGTGGGCACCCTTCAGCCCATTGAGGTGCTGGGTCAAATAGCCCGTGACCACGGCGCGCTGTTTCACACCGATGCGGTGCAGGTGGCGGGGCGGCTGCCCATCGATGTGCAAACCCTGCCAGTCGATTTGCTATCGCTCTCCAGCCACAAAATCTATGGCCCCCAGGGGGCTGGGGCGCTGTATGTGCGCCCCAGGGTTGAGCTAGAGCCGCTGCTGGGCGGGGGCGGCCAGGAGTTTGGTCTGCGATCGGGCACCCAAGCGGTGCCGGTGTTAGCGGGGTTTGGGGTGGCGGCGGCCCTGGCGGCGGCGGAAATGCCTAGTGAGACTCTGCGGTTGATTGGGCTGCGCGATCGCCTCTTTGAGCAGCTGGCCGATGTAGCTGAGCTGGTGCCCACTGGCGATCGCCGCCACCGGTTGCCCCACCACGCCAGCTTTTGCGTTGCCGCCGCCGATGGCGATGGCGTCAGCGGTCGCACCCTGGTGCGCGAGATGAATCTGGCGGGCATTGGCATTAGCGCCGGATCGGCCTGCCACAGCGGTCAGGTTAGCCCCAGCCCGGTGCTGCTGGCTATGGGCTACAGCGATCGCGCGGCCCGCTGCGGCATTCGCCTCACCCTGGGGCGGCACACCACCGCCGCTGACATCGACTGGACGGCGATGGTGCTGCGCCAGGTGCTCCAGCGTACCCTCATCCCTTTGACCTTATCTCCGGTGTAGAACCTGCTATGGATGGTGCTATGGATTCTGTAACAACTACGGGCGTTCCGGCCAGTCTCGAAGACGCGATCGTCCAGGCTCGGGGAGCCACCCAGGCGGCTATCCAGGCAGGAGTGCCTCGGATGGTGGTCGAGCTGGCCTACTCTGAGCTGAAGGGCATGCCCGTGGCCCAGCAGTTTTACCCCGCCCTGCAAGAGCTGGGCCTGGTCTTCAAGGTTTATTTTCCCGATGCCGGGGCAGCGGCTCTAGCCCGCCGCGACTGGGGCAACCCCGACTTTGTCGTGCGTGCCATTGGTGAGCTCCACAGCGAGATGGAGCCGGGCGATCAGGCCTACCTATTTGTGGAGCCCTCGTCGATCGAGGTCAACCAGGTGGAAGAGATGTGTGCTCAGGCGGGCGATGCCTTTGTGATTATGCTCAACCCCAAGCTCGAAGACGTGGCCACCATCGGCATTGGCTATGCTGGACGACAGCTGCGCGATCGCTTTCTCAGCACCCTGGAGCCGGTCTACTACCTGCGGCCCATGGAGGGTGCCGTGCTGCTGCGCTGCTACCCCCACCCCTGGCAGGTGTGGCAGGAGACCGACGCGGGCTATAAGCTGCTAGCCGAATCGCCCGAAAAGCCCTCCGGTGAAGCGATCGATCGCATTTTGATGGGCGAGGCCACGACCGACTCCAGCGAGACAGGCGCAGCGGCACCAAAGGGCAAACAAGGCGGTTTCTTAAGCGAGCTCCAGGGATTCATCCGCGCCCTAACTCAGTAAATCAGCCCCAGCGGGCATCCTGGCTGGATTATTCTGCTGCTACCCACAAGATCGTGCCGCGGGGATACTGTCTTGGGTCCTGACCTGAGGTTATACTGCACTACACCCCGGCCCGATCATCCCGGCCCGATCGGCGCTGCTCTCAGGCCAACCCTGTTCTATGACTGGCGAGTAACGACAGCCCATGCGAATTCTCAAAACCCAGACTCTACGAGGGCCAAACTACTGGAGCATCCGCTATCCCAACCTGATTCTGATGCGGCTGGACTTAGAAGGCCTTGCCGACCGCCCCTCTGACCAGATTCCTGGGTTTTACGAAGCACTAGTAGAAGCACTCCCTAGTCTGATCGAGCACTTTTGTTCTCCGGGGCACCGGGGTGGCTTCTTGAGTCGGGTGCGCCAGGGCACCTATATGGGCCACATCGTTGAACATGTTGCCCTCGAGTTGCAAACCATGGCCGGCATGCCGGTTGGCTTTGGCCGCACCCGCAGCGTGGCCGAGGCCGGAGTGTATCAGGTGGTGTTTGAGTACCAAAACGAGCAGGCCGGACGCTACGCGGGCCGCGCGGCCGTGCGCCTGTGCAACAGCCTGGTCGAAACCGGTCACTACTCCAAGGAAGATCTGGAACAAGACCTGGTCGACCTGGGCGAGTTTCGCCTTGATGCCGCCCTGGGACCCAGCACCGAAGCCATCGTGCGCGCCGCCGAAATTCAAGATATTCCCTGGATGCAGCTCTCCACTCGGGCGATGATTCAGCTTGGCTACGGTCGCTACCAGCAGCGGGTGCAGGCCACCCTGAGCAGCAAAACCAGCATTCTGGCAGTAGAGCTGGCTTCCGATAAAGAGGGCACCAAGCAAATCTTGCGCAACGCCGGGGTACCCGTGCCTCGGGGCACCGTCATCAACTATTTAGACGAACTCGAGAATGCGATCGAGGATGTGGGCGGTTACCCCATCGTAATTAAGCCCCTCGACGGCAACCACGGGCGCGGCATTACCATCGACATCGACACATTCGAGGTGGCCGAGGAAGCCTACGAAGCAGCTAAAGAAGTGTCTCGGGGCGTGATTGTCGAGCGCTTCTATCGGGGTCGCGACCACCGGGTGCTGGTGATCAATGGCCGGGTGATTGCGGTGGCTGAGCGAGTGCCGGCCCACGTAGTCGGCGACGGCAAATCGACCATTGAGCAGCTGATCGACATTACTAACCAAGACCCTCGCCGCGGTGTAGGCCACGACAACCTGTTGACCCGCATTGAGGTCGATCGCACCACCTGGCAGCTGCTTGATCGCAAGGGCTACACCCTTGACACCGTGCTGCCTGCGGGCGAAATGTGCTATCTGCGGGCCACTGCCAACCTGAGCACCGGCGGCATCGCCATCGATCGTACCGACGATATTCACCCCGACAATATCTGGGTGGCCCAGCGCATCGCCAAAACCATCGGCCTCGATATTGCCGGCATTGACGTGGTCACGACCGATATCTCTAAGCCTTTGCGCGAGGTGGATGGGGTGATTGTGGAAGTCAACGCTGCCCCCGGACTGCGCATGCACGTGTGCCCTAGCGTGGGCATCGCCCGCAACGTGGCCGAACCGATCTTGGCCATGCTGTTCCCGCCGGGGCAGCCCGCCCGCATTCCGGTGGTGGCGATTACGGGCACTAACGGCAAAACTACCACCACCCGCCTCACCGCCCACATTTTTAAGCAAACCGGGCAGATGGTGGGCTTTACCACCACCGACGGCATTTACATCGGCGACAACATGGTAGAGCCCGGTGACACCACCGGCCCCCAGAGCGCCCAGGTGATTTTGCAAGACCCCACTGTGGAGGTGGCGGTGCTGGAGACGGCGCGGGGCGGCATTCTGCGATCGGGCCTGGCTTTCAAAGACTGTGACATTGGCGTGGTGCTCAACGTTGCCGCCGACCACATGGGCCTGGGCGATATCGAAACCCTCGAAGACATGGCCCACCTCAAGAGCGTAGTGGCTGAAACCGTACGGCCTAGCGGCTACGCAGTACTCAATGCAGACGATCCGCTGGTGGCGGCGATGGCTCAAAAGGTGAAGAGCCAGGTGGCCTACTTCTCGATGGATCCCCATAACGAACTGGTGCGCAAGCATTCCCAGCAGGGGGGGCTGGCCGCCCTCTACGAGCAGGGCTATCTATCGATTCTCAAGGGCGACTGGCTGCTGCGCATTGAGCAGGCCGACAAAGTACCCCTGACCATGGGCGGCAAGGCCCCCTTCCAGATTGCCAACGCCCTGGCGGCCAGTCTGGCGGCCTTTGCCCAGGGAGTTGACATTGGCTACATTCGTCAGGCGCTGCACACCTTTGAGGCCTCCACTGACCAGACCCCAGGCCGCATGAACTTGTTCAATCTGGGCCGGTTCCACGCCCTGGTCGACTACGCCCACAACCCCGCTAGCTACGAAGCCCTGGGCGGCTTTGTGAAAAACTGGCCGGGCAAGCGCGTTGGCGTGGTCGGTGGCCCCGGCGATCGCCGCGACGATGACTTCATCACCCTCGGCAGGCTAGCGGCTCAAATGTTTGACGACATCGTGGTCAAAGAGGACGACGACACCCGCGGTCGAGGCCGGGGCGACGCCGCCAAGTGGATTATCCACGGCATCGAGGAGGGGGCTGGCCATGCCAGCTACCGCACCATTCTCGACGAAACCGAGGCGATCAACACGGCTCTAGACAGCGCTGAAGATGATAGCCTGGTGGTGATTTTGCCCGAAACCGTGAACCGAGCGATCGCCTTGATTAAAGCCCGCAACCCATTGCCTGCGGTGAAGCCAGGGTTAGACAGCGCCGCTGAGCTAAAAACTGCACCCTTCGACCAGTACGCCCAGGTGCATCCCTAGGCGACGGGCGGCTAGCCCCTCCGACACAAAAGGGCTTCCCCAAATTTCTGGGGAAGCCCTTTCGAGTCACTGGGGTAGCAGCAGGCTAAAACTCCAGCAGTCGGTTGATAAACTCAGCCTCCAGGGACTTTTGCTGAAGATCGCGCGCGATCTGTAGACCCAAAGTAAAGGCCTGCTCGGCCCGAGCCCGATCGGCAACTAGCAGGTAATAGTCGCCCAGCGATCGGTAGCTGAGGGCGGTCTGGAGATCCGGTGGCACAGTTCCTAAGGTGAGGGCGGCGCGCCGGTCAAGGTAGCCCTTGGCCTGAACTAGGTCGTCCCGCTCCAGGTAAATGCCGATCAGGCCATCGAGGGCGCGAATTTGCAGGTTGCGATCGCCCGCATCAACCCCTGCCCGCAGTCCTACCCGGTAGGCGCCAATGGCGTTAGAGTCTCGCCCTAGGGCCACATAGACATCCCCCAGGCTGTTAGAGGAATGGGCCTCACCCACGTAGTCGCTGGCCAAAATGCGGTAGTTGGTGGCGGCTTCGAGCAGTTGCACCGCCACATCTAGGTCGCCTCGCTGGGTTGCCACCTGGCCCAGGTTACTGAGGGAGACGCCAATGGCCCGTGAATCTCCTGCGGTGCGAGCAATTTGCAGCGCCTCCTCAAAGTGAGCCTGCCCTTCGTTCAGTCGGCCCTGGTTGATGTAGAGGTTGCCCAAGTTATTGAGGCCATAAACCTGCCCGAGCAGGTCGTCATTATCGCGGGCAGTACCGATGCGCAGCATAAACGCTCGCTCGGCTTCGGGATAGCGGTCTAGGGTGGCAAAGGCCGCCCCCATAGAACCGTAGGCCCGCCCCGCCGACTGACCATCACCCAGCAGGCGATAGATCTCGGCCGCCTCGGCCCAAGAATCCACGGCTTGGGTAAGGTTGCCCTCAGCTAACTGCTGGTTGCCTAGCTGCATCCAGCCGTCGGCCACATCCCGCGACTCTCCTTGAGTCTCGCTATTGGGGCGCAGATCGAGTTGTTCTTCCAGGTTGGCGGCTGGGGCAGCTTGTCCAACCATCAGCATTAGACCCAGCGCCAGACTCAGTTTACCGATGTGTTTCATTGTCGTTGCCCCTCCCCAGGACTCCCGTTGCGGGTCAGAATTAGTTGGCCCATTCGTTGCCGAATTCCCCCGTGGTGCCCACTAGGTTGGCGTCCCCCAGGCTAACGCCCTCTAGGTCAGGAACGGTTAGCAGGCCGTCGAGGTCGTCGGGTAGGGGCTCAGGGCGCAGCGACTGATCGCCCAGGTAAATCTGGCGAATATCCTCGGGTAGGGCCGACTCTAAATGTTGAAAGGCCGACCCCAGCTTCTGGCGCACATCGGCCGCTGTGAGAGCTTCGCCCTCGGCTTGAAGGTAGGCGGCAATGCGGTTCTCGCTCCAGCGAAAGGTGAGGGCCATGACCGCCACCAGCCGCTCTACCGCAGGCAGGCGATCGAGGGCCTGCTCAACGTAGCACCATAGGGGAGGCGTCGCCTGGTCGAGAGAATAGTGAATGGTCTCGACCTCGGGCACCACCGCCTGATTGATGCACAGGGCGGTGATGTTGATCAGCCAGTTCTGTAAGGTAAACGCTCCAGGTCCCTCGCCTGCCAGAGCCTCAGGGCATTCAACCCCGCCCAGCTCGAGGAGAATGTGGCGCCAGGTCAGAGCAAACAGGTATTCCGCCTGCACGGGCGATCGCGCCGAATGGCGAATCAGGCTATAGACCATGGGGCTATAGCGACAAAAAATCGCCGTAAAGTAACGCCCTGCATCGCCGTGGCGCTGAAATAGCTGCACCAGCTCACGATCGCTCAAATGGTGCAGCGACTGCACCAGCCTGTGATCGCACTCAGGAAAATTAGGAATAGGCGCTGGGCTAGACATAGGTTAAGCCGTGGAGAACGTTGACCAAAGCCACCCCCAGATCTGCGATCGCTACTGACCCAGGCTGCGGGTTAAATCAGCCTTTAATATACCTACCATGGGGATTTTGGCGACGTATTTTTTGTGAAACTCACAGATTTTCCCAGGTCTAAGCTCAGGATGCCACCACCTCCTCAGCAAGTACCTCACGACTGGGGAGTTAATGGCAAAATTGATACACTGGTTACGAGCCATTAGTATTGGGGCGAGTGCCACTACCGCCCTTGTCGTTACCCTGTGAGTGGGCCTATGCTGCTTGACTGCTCCCTAAACCTTCGCCTAGGTTCCCTGCTGGGGCTGCCCCTCGACAGCATCATGTCGACCCAGGGGATTATGGTCTTGCTGCTAGTGGCCTACGCTGGGGCCATGTGGATGTTTCTCAAGGGTGCCCCCAAGGTCTACACGGTGATGGTGTCTGATCTGGAGGTAGCCCGTCGCTTCTATGAGGGCATGCTCAACCTGCCCGCCGCCGAGGTGCCCCTGCACTACTACTACAACTATGAGCAGACCCTAGGCACTGCCGGCCTCGACCCCATGTACTTGGGTGGTGCCACCAGCCTGGCCAGCCAAAACGTGATGAACAGCCCCGAAGGTCTGTGGTATCAGCTGCGCAAAAATACCCAGCTCCACGTGGTGGGCGGTGCTAGCCTAGGCCACCGCAACCAGCAGCGTCACGTCTGCTTTGACCACAATTGTCTGGAGTACATTTTGATGCGTGTGCAGTTAGGCGGCGTGCAGCACAAAATTCGCAACGAAAAGCCCCTCAATTTTCTGGTCAAAGATTACGACAACCAGGTTATCGAGCTAGCCGAAATCGACGATTAACCTTTTTCTCACCCAGGTTGATAGTGGTTCTAGAGGGGCTGAATCACAACTGCGCTAAATCTTGCTGCATCAACCCAGCACTCAGTGCCTTAGATTCATGAAGTTTGGCTGGGGTAGCGGCGGCGATCGCCCTAGAACAACCGCTCACGTCGATATTAGAAAAACTCAGTCGCTATCCCTGGTGTTACAGGCTTGCCATGGCACTACTGGCTAGCACGGGGATATCGCCGACCTCAACAACGTCTGACTAGAACAAGGGTATTGTGGCGTCGATCGCCGCGCCAAAAAAGGTGTCGTTGAACCGCACCCGAGGCTCAGAGGAGCGGCCAAAGCTCACACCGCCGTAGACGTTAAACCGCAGGTTGGGGGTGATGCGGTAAACCACCTGCCCCAGCACCTGCTGAAAGGTGTCGTAGCGGTCTTGGGCGGTGTAGTCAATGAAATTGAGCTGGTAGCTGAGGCCCGCTTGCAGCCGAGGGGTGATGTCGTAGCCCAGGTAGCCTCCGGCCGACTGAAAGAAGCGACTAAAGTCGGTGGCGGTGCCGCCGCTGGTAGACTGGGCGCCGTTGAACTGAAGCAAATAGTAGGTGTCGAGGGCCAGCTTTGGCGTGATGGGGTCACGGCGACCTAAAGTGAGGCCCAGAGCCGTATTTTTGAAAAATCTACCCCGGTTGCCGCCAGGGCGATACAGCTCTTGGTAGGTGAAAACCAGCTGCCCATAGCTGCGCGGGGTTAACCCCTGGCGCAGCCCCACCCGCAGCCGCAAATCGTCGTAATTAAGGGATGATTGGGTAGTGTAGCGCTGTAGCCCGTAGTCAGCGGTGGCAATTAAGGCGGTTTGCGGCCCCAGGGAAGGGTAGACGCCAAAGCCGATCGAGGGACGCAGAAAGGTGTCACCGGTCAGCCCGCCCACATCGTTGACGGCCAGCAAAATGTTATCGCTACTGGCGATCGCCAGGCGAGCCGAGAAAAATCCAATTTTTGCCGGGGGGCGCGCCGCTGCTACCGGAATCTGAGGCTGATCGCGAATGCGCAAAATTCCCAGGTCATTGTCCTCTAGCAGGCTGCGCACCTGAATAACTCCCAGCTCGGGGTCTTGCCCCGTGGGGTCGGCATCAGGGACAGTCTGAGCCAGGGATGCAGGGGTTAAAGGTTGAGCTGCCGGGGTTGGTGGAGCCAGCGCAGCAGCAGTGGTTAGATAGGTCTCGGTGACAAGGGCCTGGTCGGGGGCGATCGCAGGCTTGGAAACAGCTGAGTCAAGGCTCAGCGGCTGAGCCAATGGCTCCTCGACGGGCTCCCCCTCAGGAGACGGGACCAGAGCCACAGACGAGTCCCCCAACCCAGAAGGGGGGGCTAACGACAGAGGCTGTAGGGGCGCCGCAGCTGCCTCGGCTGCGATCGAGGTCATCACCTCAACATCGGCGGCAGGGACCGCCAGAGGGCTCAACTGCTCTGCCTTAGCACGGTCCGGCAGGACACCGCTACAGAGCAGACCAAAGCTAATTAACGCCAGGGGGAGGGAGGGGTGCCGCTTAACCAATGGAGTCTGCCTGGATATAACGTGGGTTGTCCTGTCACCAGCAGAATCACTGATATTGCTGCTGATTCCCGAAAAAAGGGCTCAAATTTATTAAAGATTTAATTTGACGAGGACACAAGATTTATGAATCCGCCCCGAATTGAATTGCATGAACCCTACCATAGAGCTAAGCCTCCGCTTCGATAGCGCCCAGTTTGCCAGAATGCCAAAACGGCGCCGGCGCTGCTCCAGTTTTGAGTCGATGGTGTTACCCCTGGCGCTTGACTGCCACTGTTAGGGTACTCTACCCACAATCCCCGGCCTTCTAGAGGCTAGGGCATTTGGCCGCATCTACCTTAGGGCTATGGGCCTGCTGTAATTAGTGGTCACTCTTTACCGAGCTATGGTTTTTCGTACCAATGGGTTTTCGGCGCTGCTGCTGGCGGTTGTGAGCAGTACTGCGATCGCGTCTCCAGGCCTGGCAGAGGTGTCCTGGGCCTGGGCTAACTTACGGACTAGCACCTATCAAGTGAGCCTGGTTTCCGCCAGCGGCAACACCCGATCGGCCGCCGTAGCCGACTGTTTTTGCCCAGGGGAAATCCTGAACACCGGCGCTTCGGCTAGGGCCGAGGTACTCTTCAACGATGGATCGCTGACCCGGGTGGGCGAGCAAGCCAGCGTACGATTTTGGCCCGACACCCGGAAGCTGTTGCTAAACCAAGGCACAGTAGCCCTGTTTGTACCCCCCAACCAGGGACGAACGACGGTTCAAACCCCGAATGCCACTGTGGGGCTCAACAGCACTGCTGTGGTAGTGCGTTACGTGCCCTCTCGACAGCTGACTTTGGTGATGGCCTTGGCCGACTTACCCACGGCTCCCGTGCTGGTGACAGCGGCTGAAACGGGCCAGGAGCTGGCGCTCTATGGAGGGCAGATGGCCTTTATTGGCGACGGTAGCTGGCAAGTTGTGGAGTTTGACCTGCTGGAGTTTTACCAAACCAGCGTTTTGATGGCGGGCCTACACCTAGACGACCCCGCCTATCGTCCTGACCTCCATGACCCCCTGGCCGCTGTGCGCCCCGACCTGCTACGCACCCTAGAGCAGCAGACTCCCTTTAATACCGAAAACGCAATTTTAGACCCTGCCTTAATCAATGATTTTGCCTTTGAGGCCAGCACCCAGGGAGTAGAAGACCTGCTGCTCACAACTCCTGCTGCCCCAGTGGAAGAGCTAAGGCGCCTCAACGATACACCGCCTGGGGTAGTCAATCCGCTTCCAGACCTCCCGACTACGGCTTCCCCACCTACTGCAAATCCTCTCACGGTTGAGGCTCCACCCGCTGCACCTTCAGCGGCGACACCCATCGAAGGTGCAGCGGCTCAACCCGTTGAAGGTGCAGCGGGGACACCTGCCAGCGCTGGCGGAACCCCAGCATTTAGCCCGCCCCCTTAGAGGCCGTCGGCGACCACTGAGTTCTGAACCTTCGGCGACCACTGAGTTCTGAACCTTGCCAGCCCAAGGGCTTGGCGGAAATACTTGGCGATCGCCTCGGGTCTCGCCTCAATTCGGCTGCCTTTGCCCATTGACTAAACTACACCGTTCAGTTAAATTCAGTGCAGTTGTCCTATGCGCCTATGTCTACCCACCCGGTTCAGCCCTGGAGAAAGCCGAGTTTTTGGCTGTTGATTGGTGCCCTGCTGTTAGTCGGGGCCGGTTCCACCATAGCGGTGCGCAACGTCATGCAAAGCCGCGAGGCGGCCCGCGAGCAGGCCGAGCTGCCACCCCCGCAGCAGGTGAAGGTGGTCGCTCTGGGGCGAATTGAGCCTGCCAGCCGCGTCATTGACGTGGCCACAGCCGAAGCCGGTCGGATCGATCGCCTGGAGGTGGAGAAGGGTGACCAGGTGCAAGTGGGCCAAGTATTGGCCTACCTGGACACCTACGATGTGCGTCGGGCCGAGCGCGATGTGGCCGCCAGTGAGCTAGCCGAGGCCCGGGCTCAGCTTGCTGCCGAAACAACGGTAGGCAATTCCCAGGTGCAAGAGGCCAGCACTCGGGTTGGTCAGATCGACGAGCCGCAGCAGGCCGCGATCGCCGCCCAACAATCCGCCGTTGAAAGCCTTCAAGCCGAGCTGAGCGTCGCTGAAATTGATCTGGCCCGCTTTCAAGCACTCAACGAATCAGGGGCGATCTCTCGCCAGGAGCTAGACCGCCAGCAGGCCACCGTCAATAGTTTGCGCGCCGATTTGGGCAACGCCCAGGCGACTAAACAGCGGCTGGAGCAGGCCCGCCTCAGCGACATCAGAAACGCCCAGGCCCAGGTGGTTTCGGCCCGGGCCACCACCACTCGCGACCAGGTGGCCAGCAAGGTTGACTCGGCCGCCCAAAACCTAGCCCTGGCCGAAGCCCAGCTGGCTCGCACCATCGTGCGATCGCCCCAGGCCGGTCAGGTGCTCGATGTCTTTGCCTACCCTGGGGAGGCTGTTTCTCCAGCCGACGGCCCAATTTTGGCCCTGGGTGACACCAGCCAGATGGTAGTGGTCGCCGAGGTCTACGAGACCGACATCGGCCTGGTTGAAGTCGGGCAGCCGGCTACCATCACTAGCCGTAATGGTGCCTTTAGCGAGACCTTGACCGGTACCGTTAGCGAAATTGGCCTGCAAATTGCCAAAAATGACGTGCTCGACGACGACCCCGCCGCCAACGCCGACGCCCGCGTGGTCGAGGTGCGGGTACAGGTCGACCAAAGCGATACGGTGGCGGCCCTCACCAACCTTCAGGTCGACGTCGCCATCGACATTGAACCCTAGGAGGTGGCGATGAAATTTCCCTCCCTGCCCCGCATTCCCCTGGCCTGGTACAACCTGCGCCACGATCGCCCCCGCCTGCTGGTGGCCGTGGCCGGGGTCACCTTTGCGGTGCTGCTGATGTTTATGAATCTGGGTTTTCTAGGTGCCTTGGTCAGCACCACCACCAACTTCTACGACCAGTTCAACGGCGACATTTTTTTAATTTCGCCCCAGTCCCTTGAGATTAGCTCTACCAAAGCGTTCCCCCGAGAGCGGCTGTATCAGGCAGCGGGGATCGAGGGGGTACAGCAGGTGATGCCCCTCTATGCCGAATATGCCCTCTGGAAGAACCCCGAAACTAGCCTCAGCCGGGCCATGTTTGTCTATGCCTTCAACCCCAGCGACCCGGTGTTTCTCATGCCCGAGCTAAACACAACCGAGGGCATTCGGGCGCTACAGCAGCCCAATGCGGCCTTTATCGACCGGCGATCGCGCCCCGAGTTTGGCCCCCAAACCCTGGGCCTCGAGACCGAAGCCGATCGCCGCCGCATTACCATCGCCGGCCAGTACGATCTGGGGGGCGGCTTTGCCGCCGATGGCACCCTCATTATGAGCGACCAAAACTTTCGCCGCTACTTTGACCCGCGCCCGCTGGATCAGGTCAACCTAGGGCTGATATTGCTAGAGCCCAACGCCGACACCGAGCGGGTGAAAGCCACTCTGCAAGCGGAGCTGCCCGCCGATGTAGAGGTCTACACCAAACCCGAAATCATTGCTAAAGAGAGCCGGTTTTGGATTCAAACCACCTCAATTGGATTTATTTTTGGCCTGGGGGTAGTGGTCTCCTTTGTGGTGGGCACCGTGATTGTCTATCAGATTCTCTACACCGATATTCGCGATCACCTGCGGGAATATGCCACCCTCAAGGCGATCGGCTACAGCGGCGGTTATCTGTTCAAAACCGTGCTTCAGGAAGCGCTACTGCTGGCCCTGATGGGCTACGTGCCGGGGTTGATTCTGGCGCTAGGGCTCTACCAGCTGGCCTATAACGCCACGGCAGGCACCCTGCCCATGCAGATGACGGTGTTTCGAGCAATTTTTGTATTTTCCCTAACGGTGCTGATGTGTGCCCTGTCCGGGCTGATTTCGGTGCGCAAGGCCGTCACCGCCGACCCAGCGGAGGTGTTTGCATGACCACTGACGCCAGAAAACGTAGAGCTTGGAGCTGGGCTGCAGCTGGTTTAGTTTGCAGCTATCCGGCCTGCAACCACTGTCTGAGGCATCGCTCTGCTCGAAAAGACACTCTATTCGCCCAGCCGTTTAGGATCGCCCGTATGACTCGACGTTTTCTGCCGCTGCTGTTTCCCGCTGTGGATCAGCCAGTCTCTAGGGTTGCTAGCCACCTGCTGCTTGATTGCCCCTGGTTGGCGGGGTCTCAGCCTCTTAGTAGGGTGGGCATTGCCCACCACCCACCTCTGCTTAACCAGCCAGCACAACCCAGCAAACAATCTGTTCAGTCTTAAAGGTCAATGGTGGGCCGTGCCCACCCTACCGCCTGCTCCTCCACAATTCCTAGCCGCGCCATGCAGCGTACCCCCCTCGCCCTCCTCAACCTGATTCACGATCGCAAAAAGTTTCTCACCTCCATGGCCGGGGTGGCCTTTGCGGTGCTGCTGATGTTTTTGTTCTCCGGTTTCAAGAACGCCCTCTACGACAGCCAGACCCAACTGCTCGAAAAGCTCAACGGCGAAATCGTGATCATCAACCGGCTCAAAGAAAATATGTTTGTGCCCCGGTCCTTTGCCCGCCGCCGCCTCTACCAGGCCCAGGCCTTTGATGGGGTAGAGGGGTCCTATGCCATCTACCTCAGCGACGCCCGCTGGAAGAATCCCGACACCCGCAAAACCCGTCCGGTGCGGGTAATCGCCTACAACCCCTCCGACCCAGTGCTACCCATGCCCGAGGTGCTGGCCCGGCAGCAGGAGCTGCGGCTGCCCAACACCGCCATGATCGACGAGCGATCGCGCGATGAGGTCGGCCCTCGCGAAACCGGGGTGATTACCGAATTGGCTGACCGCGAGATTCGCATTGTGGGCACCTTTAGCCTGGGCACCGACTTTGCCTCAGGCAACGGTAACTTGATCATGAGCGACCAAAACTTTCTCCGGTTTTTTGCCAATCGCGGCCCTGAGGAAGAGGAGCGCAGCTTTGCCACCGCTGACATTGGCCTACTGCGGGTGACACCTGGTACCGACATCGGCACTCTGGTGCAGGCCCTTACTGAGGGTCTCCCCAAGGACGTGTTGGTCATGCCGATGCAAGGGCCTGAAGGGTTCATCGCCCGCGAACGCACCTATTGGGAAGCCAATACCAACATTGGTTTTATATTTTCGCTGCTGACCGCTATGGGGTTTGTGGTAGGCATCATTCTGGTTTACCAAATTCTCTACACCGATGTGGCCGACCACTGGTCGGAGTACGCCACCCTTAAGGCGATCGGCTACGACAATGCCTACCTGTTTGGGGTGGTGATGCAGGAAGCGATTATTCTCTCGGTGCTGGGATTTGTGCCGGGCTTTTTGATCAGCGCCCTGTTCTACAACCTGGGTGCCAACGTCACCGGCCTGTTGTTTAAGATGACCCTAGGGCGAGTGGTTAACCTATATATAGCGACCTTCATTATGTGTTTGATTTCCGGAGCTGTCGCCGTGCGTAAGGTGCAGCGTACTGACCCCGCAGAGGTATTTGGCCTATGAGTGCTACGCCCTTGTCTACGTCCTCCCCAGCGCCTGAGGTTACCACCAGCTCGGTGCAGGTGCGCCACCTCGACTATTTCTTTGGCCGGGGCGATCTGCGCAAGCAGGTGCTCTTTGACATTAGCCTTGATCTGCACCCTGGCCAGATTGTGATTATGACTGGTCCTTCGGGTTCGGGCAAAACCACGCTGCTGACGCTGATTGGGGCGCTGCGATCGGCTACTGAAGGCAGCCTTAAGGTGCTCAGCCAGGAACTGGTAGGCATGGGCAACCGCAAGCTGGTCGAGATTCGCCGCAACATTGGCTTTATCTTTCAGGCCCACAACCTATTTGAGTCGCTGACGGCGGCCCAGAACGTGGAGATGGCGGTGGAGCTAACCGGCAATTTTCGCGGGAAGCGGCGGCTAGCGGTGGATATTCTTAGCCAGGTGGGGCTGGCGGAGCGGGCTGACTACAAACCTGCGGCCCTGAGCGGGGGGCAAAAGCAGCGGGTGGCGATCGCCCGTGCCCTAGTCAACCAGCCCAAGCTGATTTTGGCCGACGAGCCCACCGCCGCCCTCGACAAAAAGTCGGGCCGCGACGTGGTGACCTTAATGCAGCACCTAGCTAGCGAACGGGGCTGCACCATTCTCATGGTCACCCACGACAACCGCATTCTCGATGTGGCCGATCGCATCATCAACCTAGTTGACGGCCGGCTGGAATCCGATGAAAGCCCTCAGCAGTTCGCCGACTCCCACATCCCCAAATCCCTCGATCAAAAAATGTTCATTATGTAGAACGCCAAGACAAGAAACCGGATCTCTTTTCCACTTCGACAGCCAACCTGTGTGTCCCCTACAAGAAACCCGGTTTTTGTAGGGGATGCACAGGGTGCAACTGCCACCCCCCACTCCCTACTCCTCACCCCTCCATGGCTATCTCCTTTATCAGCAACGTTCAAGAACTCACCTACACCAAAGTCGCTGAATACCTGCAAACTGCTGCTCTGTTTAAAGACAACCTGCGGGTCTACCCTGACATCCCCCAGTTCGACATCCTCTATGGCTCTACCCTGGTTGAGATTGAGGTGATGCCTTGGGAGGTACACCCTTGGGAAAAGGCTGACCTGGCGACGGTGCGCGCCACTAGCTGTGTGACTGTTGGTAGCACCATTGACCATGAGCTGATGCACTTTTTGCTTACCGAGAACCGTCGTATGCGCTTCGGAGCCTTTCACCTCGATGAGGCGAATCAGGTGCTCTTTGCCGAGAATGTATTGGGTGGCGAAAACATGGATTTGATGGAACTCCAGACCTGCATTCTCTCAGTAGTGACCATCGCTGACACCTATGACGACATCATTGCCCAGCGCTTTGGGGGGCGACGCGCTATAGACCGCTTGGTGGATGCGATCGCCTCTTAAGCCATGGCTCTATCCGGCTGAACTCTCATTTTTATATGGGGTGCGATCGCCCCATGTGCCCTAAAGGCAGCAAAAACCTCGACCTATTGCCCGTGACAAGCCGAGTAGGACAGTTCCCTAAACGCATCATCCACAGCATCCCGTAGGCATTGAAGGACTCTACAGAAAGGGTGCACAGGTCATGACTGCAAACGGCGGGCAGGACTAGATAGACTGAATTTTCCCTTCCTAGCCGGTCATAGCCACGCCTTTACTAGACGTAACACGCAAACTCAAAGGGCGCTAACTATGCTCCTCTAAGCTGATGGAGCTGACGGGCGTGGGCTTCACTCTTCCTTAACACTTAAAGCGTTTCAAGCCTAAGGTCGGTGAAGTTACATAGAGGGATCGAATCTGGCAGGATACAACTCTGGGCTTCTGCTTCTATATTAGGTCTGTCGTTCTCAACTGCGGCGTTATTCGTAAGCATAAATACTCGTTTTTGCGCTCTTACAACTCGGCTCCTTTTGTAGCTAGTAATTTTTCTAAATTCATTAATTAGCTGAAAACTTTTCGAAGGGTTTGAAATGGATTTAACTCTGAAACATAAAGTCCCAGGACTTGAAGTCGCATCTTCAATGATGTACTGCTTTCCTACCGGTGCGATGGATGTATGGCGTCCGGCTGCTGAGCCAGTGATAATGCCAGCACAATACCTTGAACCCTTTGAAGGAGAAGTTAGGGTAAATTCTGGTGTAGCCACAACGAAATCGGCCGCCCTTAGCCGGAAGCGGAAAGCTCAATTGTTTCTCTCCAGGGCAATAAAGGGGGAGAAAACGCTCGACTACTCGGGAAAATTTATATTTGACGCTCGCTTCGATGTATTTACGAACATCGGTCACATTCTTGAGAATGTTGCAACTCGAGTTCTTCTGGCAAGAAAATTTTTGAGCGAACATTTTCAAAAAGATATTGAAATTCATGTTGTTTTAGGCTCTAGGGTGCCTAAATACAGCATGACGATGGAAGTCTACCGATTGCTTGGCTTTCCTCTTATTTTTACAGATGATAACGTTCACGGTGAGATTGTCACCTGTCCAGAGCACAGGGTTTTCAGCATTAGACCTCAGTTTTTTGGCTTCGATTTCCCAGGATACAAAAAAGAAACCCCTGAAAGAATATTTATCCCTCGCAGGGGAAGTCGTAGCTTAATCAACAATGATGAAGTTACTAAATTCATGGAAGAGCGAGGGTTTAAAACACTTTACTTTGAGGACCTGGCGATTGATGAAGAATGGTCAATTGCTCGCAATGCCAAAGAGGTAGTAGTAGTTCATGGTGCTGCCAGCAGCAATTTCATTCTAAACCGTGTCGGCATGAGAGACGATGCTGAGCCAGGCAGCGGACTTAAGTTAATTGAGTTGATGTCTCCCTCATGGAACTTCTACGAAAATCGGTACATGACTAACGCCCTAAATGGCAAGTGGTGTTGTGTACGAGGTCAAATCACGCCTCAAATGCTCGAGGCACTGGATTTTGCCAAGATAACTCCTGATGCCCGCAAATCTCCCTTTAAAGATCCCTTTAAGGTGGATTGCGGAACTATTCAAATGGCTCTTGATTATCTTGGTATGGGTAAATAAAAAGTACTGTTCCAGAGGTATTCCCTTACCAGATTGGCTAAGACATTCTGCATCACCTTGGGTCGCTATGACTTAACGCCTGTGGCGTTCCAACGGCTAAGGGATGGGGTAGCAGCTCTGCGAGTTCACAGTAGTCTATAGCCCCTCCAAATTTGGAGAGGCTATAGACTACTGTGGTGTTGACGCGGTGCGATCGCAACAGCTTTAAGCAAACTACCAATCCCCAACCCCACGCCCGATAAGACCTACTCCAGACCCTGCAAAATATGCTGCGTTGTAACGAAGGCCCCAAGGCCCACAAAGCCATTGCAGCGACCGCGCTGAGCCGTCATCCCCAGGGCAATAGAGGATGCTTGGGCTGGATTCCGCACAAATCGGGGAGAGGTATTGATATAGATTACGGAGCTGGTAGCAAGCTGAGTAAAGCGGCTGCTTTCAGCGTAGCTTTCAGTGGCGATCGCATTGGCATGGCCATTGCTGTAGCGGTTGATCAGCGTCGCCGCTGTTTGCACGCTGTCTACCAAGCGTAGAGCCACCGTTTTACCCAAAAACGGGCGCTTCCAGTCGGTGTCTATTGCCGGTTTCACATTGGGCAGATCGGGCAGGAGGTCCTCGTCCGCCAGTACCTCAAAATCCTGGTCCCACAGGGTATGGCACAGCTGCACCAGGGCAGAGGGATTGCCACCTCGGTGAACCAACACCTTTTCTACAGCATTGACCGCATCGGGCTCCCCGCGGTGGCTGTCGAGCACCATGTGGGTGACGGTGTCGAGCTGCCCCGTGGGCGACCAATAGACATAACAGTTGCCCATCGCCGTGGGCAGCACGGGCACTCCAGCCTGACGCACCACCTGCTGCACTAGCCCTGGCCGACCGTAGGGAATAATCAAGTCAATGCCGGGGTCTTGCAGGAGCCAACTCCGGGCGACGTCGCCCTGCTCCTCGGTCAGCGACAGAATGCAGTAGGGAGACAGCCCTATGGAGTCTAGGGCCTGGTGGATAGCCTGTAAAATCGCCTGGTTGGTTTGACTGGCTTCGTTGCTGCCCTTGAGGATGAGGCCGTTGCCCGTGCGCAGGCTCAACCCTGCGGCGATCGCCGCCAGTTCCGGGAATGCCTCATAAACCATGGCCACGACCCCCAGGGGCACCACCTGCCCATAGCCCGCCACAGCCTTGCTCAACCGACTGGGGGCGGGGTGCAGCAGCCCCCGGGGGTCGCCCAGATAAGCCAGCCGCCGCAGAATTTTAGCGGTGGTTTGCAGTCGTTCGGGGGTGAGCTTAAGCCAGTCGAGCACCCGTTCGGGCACGGCCATCTCTAAACTGGCCTCAAGATCGAGGGTGTTGGCTTCGAGAATGTCATCAAAGCTAGCTTCAATGGCGGTGGCGACCGCCTCGAGCAGCCGGCTTTGGGTGTCGAAACCAGCGGCGACTAGGTCGCGACCGGCCCGGCGCACCTGCTCAACCGCTGCGCTAAAGTCTGCTTGGGTGGTTAGATTTACCATGGGCCTAACGTCGAGAGGCCAGCCAAAATATGCCCACCACCGCCAGTGCCACTGCCAAGGTAGTTAGCAATCGCGCCACCGACTGGGCCCCGTCAGGAGTTTGCAGGGTGGCCAGCAGCAAGAAGAACACCATCAGGCCAAAGGCGGCCAGCACCACCAAGGGTAGGTAGCTCACGTTGAGGGAGGAGCGATCGAGTCGCCACTGCTGCCCCGTCCAGCGCCAAAGACGTTTGTAGGGATAGTGGGTGGACAGCTGCTCGATCACATAGCCATCATCTTGCACAACAAAGATTTGCTGACAGCGATCGCAGCCAAAGGCCTCGGTCAGGGTGATAGGCTTAATGCACCCATTGCGACGACAAGGGCAGGGATAGTCGGCGTTCTGGTCGATCTTTTGGCTTTTATAAGTACGCACAGCACTGCCGGGGTGGGGGCGAAGACAGCTGGAAATTACTGATCATTCTGACACATTAACCAAAACCTCTCCTGAAATACAACCTGCGGCAGACTAAGAACTGACTGGCGGCGATGAGGCTGGTCGGCCGAGTCTAAATTTGCCCTTAAACTGTATCCCCTGTGGCTTGAATTTTTGAGGGCAAACGTGGTAAGTAGGGCTAATCAAACCCTGTTTCCACCCGCCCCCACTCGCCCCTATGGGCAGGATGTTGCTATGGTTACCGATCGCCTGGAGACGGCAGTGAGAAACTTTCAGCACGTCAATCAGATGGTAGAGCGCTACACCCGGCTCTGTCGCGCCTATATCACCCTGTCTGAGCGGTTTAATCAGCTCGATGTAGAGCACATGACCCTGAGGGGGCAAATGGTGCCGCTGCTGAAATCGCTGAAGACTCACCAGTCTAAACTGCGCACCGCTGAATTCGAAAAGGCGGCGATGCAAACGACCTTAGAGCAGCAGGAAGCGCGGCTGCAAGCTGCCCTCGATCAGCAAGAGGCCCAGCACCGGCAAGAGCTCCAGCAGTTAACCAACACCTACGAGGAGAGGCTGCAAGCCCTCGCCAGCCATGTGGCCGAACTGCAACCCCTCGAGCAGCTGCTCAACGCTGAGACCCACCACGAACTCAGCGCCGCCGAAGCACAGATGGAACTAATCGAAACTACTTTCGAAGAGATTGAGCAAGATAGCTCCCCTGACCTCTCCGCCGAAGAAAAGTCCCTGCTGGCCGCCTACCGATCTGACCCCGATGCCTTCCTAGTTGCTGCCGCTGATGCCCCCGTCGGCAGTGCGATCGAGGCAGAAGAACCAGTGGCCTCTCTGTGGCACTACTACTCCAACGAGCAGGTTCCCAAGGGGTTTGGGGCTAGCTAACCGATTGAGACGCCTGGCCCAAGATGCTCTCTAAGACACCAGCTTGCTGACTAGCCAGTTAGCCAAGCCGCCGCCGTAGGGCGCACAGAGCGATTGAATGCGTTCGACGGAGAACTGGTGCTGATAAAAACACAGCATGTTGCCGTAGACCCCATTGGGGTAAAAGGGTGCCTCTCGAGCCAGATCTAGAGTCTGGAGGTCAAACACCTTAGGCTGGGTGCCAGCAGCGTAGTCAACCATGATGCTAAAGCCGTAGCCCCGTTGTTGCAGAGTCTGCAAGCAATCCATGGTGCCCGTCAAAAATTTGGGTGACCAGCCCTTTTCACCCTGGTTGCGGCTGCTGCCACCGCCGTACTCAAACATCACCATCTGGGGCAGTCGTTTGGCAGGTAATGCAGCAAACTGCTGGATCACGACCGACTCCCACCCTTCGATATCTAGCTTAAAAGCGGTGATTTGGGTAGCGGCCACCTGTTCTAGCAGGGTCGCCAGATCGAGGGTAAGCACCTGGCAAGTGGTGCTAGAAGCCCCAAACCAATCGGCCGCCAAGGAGCTAAAGTTGCTGTTGGCCAGGTTGGCAAACTGGCCCATGTGTAGCGTTTGGGTGCCGACCCGATCTGACAGGCATTGCTCAATTAGCCGAATGGGGTACTGTCGGCAGACCGTCCGCAATTTGTCGGTGGGGGAAGGTTCTACAGCGACGGTGGGAAACCCGAGGCGGGCAAACAGCTCGCAGTAAAAGGCGAAGGTGCCCACCCCCACATCAACACAGAGCCCCTGACGCTGCGGGTCAATGTCGGGCAACAGGTGTTCAAGCAGGGCCTGGCAGCAAACTTCGACGCGCATTAGATCGGCTCTAGAGAAAAATAATGTTCTAAGCGTAGAGCATCTCGGTCCCAGGAGAGTTTGTGGACTTCATCAAGATTGTCATCAGCGCCGCATATCCATCGCAGAGCAGACGCACTGAGATCGGCCCCTCGTTAAGGTGAAAGCCTCTACCACATGCGCTAAAGCAGCGGCAATAGGGCGACAACTGACTAGGGCAAACGTAGTTGCCAGGCCTGCTGCTAGCTGGCGACACATTTTATTAATTGGGAACGGAGAGTTACACCATGTCTGCCAAGTCTGCTAAGAAGAAAAACAGCAAAAAGAGTACTCAGTTTAATCAATCCGCTAATAAACCTGAGAGCAAGCAGCCCCAAGGCGATACCACAGTTTTGGGGATTAGCCCGCGAGAGCTTGGCTCCGTAGTGGCAGCAGCTGTGCTTGCCGAAGTTTCACAGGTTGCTGCCAACAAAATCTCTCATGCAATAGCTCAATCAAATCCCAAAGAGAAGCTTCAAGAGCAGCTTAGCCCTATCAATCACTCAGTGAAAAATGTTGTAGGCGGCGTAAAAGACGCGATCGCTGATGCCGTTTCACCAGCATCAGAAGTACCAGATACGGTAGAAAGCACCCTAGTTAATGGTCGATTTGCCGCTGCCGATGGGGTTGATCGGGGCGTAGAGAAGGCTAAAGAGAAAACAGGCATGACGGCAGGTATTGCTCAAGAGCGAGCTAGCGAACTGATCGACGACACCAAGCAAAAAGCGGATCAGACACGAGACTTTGTGGTTGCTCAGATCGAGAACGCGATCGCCGGAGCCCAGAACACAGCCGGTAGGACGCGACATACTTTAGGTAATAGCATTGACGCCACCCAAGATACCGCTAGTGCAACTCAGAAGGCTGTCGCTCAGGTTATTGATGAGGCTGTCAACAAAGTGAAGAACATTCTTGCCACTGCCTCAACCTCTGTGCAAGGGGGTGAAAAGCGAGTGAAGAAGGGGAAAAAGGCCAAGAAGAAAGGTAAGTAGTGGAATAGGTAAACTGTGGGAACTGCATTGCTAACTGCCCTATTAATTGGTCTGCTGACGGCATTTGCATTCCATCTGTTACTTGCGTTTTTTGGCTTGGCCGTTGGTATGACGGCCCTGGGCTTGCGGCTTTCCCCACGGACTAATTCAAAGCTTGCCAACAGCGGTGACCAGCAGGATAACAGCGCCGAAACCAGCTACGCTAGCTCAACTTCCAACGTAATTTTCTGGGTTGGACTAAGGCTATTGTTGAGTACTAATGGGGTGCTTTTTGGCGCTTGCTTTTTGGCGACAAAATTTAGTCAGCTGAATGATCCTGTGCTGGGGGCGATCGCCGGGGTGGTGATCTGGTCAGCCTACTGTTTAGGTCTGACCTGGGTCAGTGCAACAGCGGTCGGTACGGCAGCGGGCGCAGTTTTGAGGGCAGCTACGGGCGGGCTGCGCCAGTTAATAGCTGCCCTTACGGTGGCTTTTGGTAGCCAAAAGAATACCTCGGTATCCCAAGAGGAGATAGCTGCCGTAGTTCAACAGGAAATTCGACAGGTCCTGGGCTCTACTGCTCTCGTCTTACCTGAACGTCTTGTCAGTGATCGCATCAACCAGCCTGAAATTGACGATCTCCTAGAGGAATTGCCCCTGAGTTTGGAGGACGTGAATCTGCACTTGAGGCAAGAGTTAGCCTTGTATCTGCACCACACCCGAGTTAAGCGGCTGACACCGGATCGCGTCTACCAAAAACTACAGGAGCTGCTAGAAGAGGCTTTAGAGAATTCTAGCTATCCAATCGATCAGCTGACCTTAGATCGAACTCAATTGAAGGCATTGCTGAAAGGACGCCAAGACTTAAACAAGCAGCAGCGCCGGCAAATTCTGCAAGCGGTTGAGACAGCTTGGCAGCAATTGACAGCTCAATCAAGTTCAGCAGTTCCAGAAGACAAACAGCAAGAGTCCCAGCGATCGCTCCTGGAAACTTTTCAGCCGATTACGACCTACATTACAGAGACTGTGGGGCAGCTGGAGAACCAACTTTCAGACCCAGACCTTGAGCTAGAAACTAGGCTAAAAAAGCACTTGTCTGAAGGACTGACGTTGTCTACAGCGGCTGCTCTAGTCGTTCTACATCAGCTTCACCAGATCGATTGGGATGCCTTGCTCGATCTCCTGCCGTTGGATAGCTTGACGACTAATCCCGTTGAGCGAGTCGTTAGCAACGTGCGCTCAAATACCCAGGAGCTGATGCATCAACCGCAGCAGTGGACAGAAGATTACTTGCTACCGCAAACCCAAGAGTTGAAACATCTGGTGGTGCAGCAAGTAGAGCAATTTGAGCAAGGGTTACAGGCAAGAGTTGATACCCTTAAAGCCCAAGCCCAAGAACGTTTGAACAAGACCCGCAAAGCGGCTACCGCTGCGGCCTGGTGGCTTGCGATTACGGCATTTATAGCTAAAGCCACTTAGGTTAGGACACTGCTTGTTTGAGGATTGACTCCATGGCAACGCGCAAGCCGTCGTCATGGGGAAGGAGTTTTCGAATTCGGCTTTTTAACCAACCCCAGCATTTCTCA
>JAHHHQ010000001.1 GCA_019359285.1 Nodosilinea sp. WJT8-NPBG4 | reverse complement strand
AGAAGATTTGGGTCAGATCAAGGCGCGCTAGACTCAAAGACATGGCTGAGGTGCTTAGAATTCAACACTTTGAGCGTAACCCTCAGCCTTTTTCTCAGCACTCTACCCCTTGTCGAACTCAGGTTTAATTAACTCTAGAAAGAGATTAGTATGCCTGAACTATTATGGTGACTTGCTACCGCAGAACTCTGAGGTTTTCCTATGGCGACCGATAGCCCGAGCATTCTGTCTCACATTTCCCTTGGCACTAACGATTTTGAAAAGGCTGTGGCCTTCTACGATCGCATTTTGCCCACCCTAGGCTGCAAGCGCATCATGGAGCACCCTGGGGCGATCGCCTACGGCAAGGTCTATCCCGAGTTTTGGATAGCTGTGCCCCACGACAACCAGGCCGCTACCGTAGGCAACGGCACCCATATCGGGTTCATCGCCCCCACAAAAGAATCGGTGCATGCTTTCTACGAGGCAGCGATCGCCGCTGGAGCCCAGGATGACGGCCCGCCCGGCCCCCGCCCCGACTACGGTGAGCCCTACTACGGCTGCTTTGTGCGCGACCTTGATGGCCACAAGATTGAAGCTTCCTACTGGGATCTGGCGCTGGTTGAGGAACTCTATGGCGTGCCTGCCCCTAGTTGAGGAGTGGATGGGTAGGGGGTAGGGGGTGGATGGGTGAAGCGCTGGGGTCACCTATCAAGACCTACTGCTGCCGGGTTGCGCTTCGTTTTACCCAGCCTAGGAATCCCTAATTGTTTGATTTGATCAAGCCCTAGGGCGATCGCTCCCCCAAACTTAGATCTGCTGTGAGCCAGTCGATAAACTGCCGTGCTGTGCGGCCCGATCGCCCGTTGTGGCGGGTAGCCCACTGTAGGGCGCGGGCAGTCAGGTCTTCCTCGGTGAGGGAGATGTTGGCTTGCTTGGCCAGGTGGTGGACGATGGCGAGATAGGTGGGCTGGTCGGCGGGGTCAAAGGTGAGGGTGAGGCCAAAGCGATCGCTGAAGGAGAGCTTTTCCTGCATCGTATCCCACGACTGCACTTCGTCTTGATCTTTGGGGCGGGGGCGATCGCTAAAGAATTCGCGCACTAGATGACGACGGTTGGAGGTGGCGTAGACCACCACGTTGGCGGGGCGGGCAGTTGTGCTGCCCTCCAGCACAACTTTGAGCGCTTTAAAAGTGTCGTCGTCGTCCTCAAAGGAGAGGTCATCGACGAAAATAATGAATTTTTGGGGACGCGATCTCACTTCCCCCACAATCTGCGACAGAGCTTGTAGATTGGCCTTTGCCACCTCCACCAGCCGCAGCCCCTGGTCGGCATACTCATTCACCAGAGCTTTAACTAAGGATGATTTGCCCACGCCGCGACTGCCATAGAGCAACACGTTGAGCGCCGGGTAGCCTTTGAGCAGCGCCACGGTATTTTGCACCAGCTGCCGTCGGGGGTGGTCATAGGCAGTGAGGTTCCCCAGTCGAATGGGGTCGGGGTCGACAATGCCGCAGAGCTGGCCCTGGTCCCAGGTAAAGGCGCGGTACTCGGCCAACAATCCTGCACCGTGGCGGCGATAGTGACCGGCTAAGAATTCTACGGCCTCGACCCATGGCGCCTCATTAGGCAGCGTTAGTGGCGGGGGAATTGTCTCATCAATAGTCCAGGCTACCGGGGCTTTGGGGTCTTGGGCGATCGCCTGCACCCACCCAGCCACGGTGTCGCTGCCGAGCTGATAGATCGTCTGGAGGGTACTTAAATCGCGACGGGCGGCCTGCACTAGGGCAGCCGGCAGTTGGTCAAAATTTGTGCGCTGGGATTGCAGCGTAAATGGGTTCTCGGCGTAAGCGATTTGCCGCAGTAAGTAACTACTCCAACTGGCTTCGCTGGCGGCCAGCGCCTGAAACCAGGTGCCGTAAGCGCGCAGGCTAAGGGCCGTGTTCCCCGATTCCAAAGCCGTCAGTAGCGCCAAAAAGGTTGCTCCCACTGGTGGATCAAACACCGACCGATAGAGCAGTAACCCGTCGATAAGCTTGCTATATTGCTGCACCTCACTCTGGACGGTGGCTAACTGTGAGGTGCGATCGCGCATTCTAACCGTGCTTTGCGTGGATGGTTTTCCTGAAAAAGTTCACCTAACGGAGAACTCCAGCTTTCCCCAGGATATGGCTTCCGGGCAGGTTGCGCGAAGTCCAGGCTAAGCGGCTTATCGTACCGCCGTAGCGGCGCTAGATGCTCCAGTCTTTTTTCTGATGAAGATGGACTTGGCTGGGGGCTATGTCCCAATCTCAGCTTTCATGCGCTCTAGGGTCTGATGCATTTGCTGAAACATCATGTCAGGGGTCATGCCAAACTGGCCCAGCTGAGTCTTGAGCTGTTCGACCGTCATTTGGGCCTGAAAGTCCTCGGAAAGCTCAAAGCGTTTCATAAAGATGTGGTAGCGCTCCATCATGGCTTCCATCTGGGCAATGTACATTTTCTTGCCCTCGCGGTCGAACTTACCGTAGCCGCTCCCTAGCTGCACCAGCGATTGATAGTCCTGAAACAGCTGCATAGCCTCTTGTTGAACAATCTCTGAGTCAAAAAATCCCATGGTTCTACGCTTAGCCCTAGCGTGAGCAACTGCGACACACTCGCGGGCAACCGAATGTATCTCTACTTATAAAGCCTAAGGTTTAGCTCAACCCCCGGCCAAGGGTAGATAACCCTACTTAGAAGGTTTAGGGTTCAAGGTTTTAGGTTCACAACCTGCCTCAAACCCGATACCTCAAACCCTAAGCTTTTCACTCGCTAGAGCTTGCCACAATCCAGCTTGGCCAAATACCAGGTCGCAGGCGCCCTAATCAGCCGACGCTTACTATACCTATCCATAGTTACGACGCAGCTAGCCCGTCGGGTCGAGCTAACGTCTCTCAACGGGAGGTTTTTTTAGACGAAATACTCTCAAACTCTAAGATTTTGCCGCTGGGCGCTAGAATCTAATAGCTGATTGGCACCACAGGATTCACGCCGCCAGCGCGCTGTACGTTCGAGAGAAACTCCATGTCACAAGGTCAAGGATTTGGGTTTGGGTTAGGCAAGATGAAGGAACTCACTGAAGCCTTCAAGAAAGCCCAGCAGATTCAAGAAGGGGCCAAGCAGCTGCAAGAAGAGCTGGAACAAATGGAGATCCAAGGAGAATCGGGCGGTGGCCTGGTCAAGGTCACCATGAGCGGCAACCAGGAGCCCAAGGGCGTAACCATTGACCCCGAAGCTCTCAACGAAGGAGCCGATGTGCTCTCTGACCTGGTGGCCACAGCCATGAAAGACGCTTATGAAAAGTCGACGGCCACCATGCGCGATCGCATGGAGGTGCTCACCGGCGGTCTCAATTTGCCCGGTCTATAGGGCTCGGCTGTCAGTGCTATGACAACGCGCCTTTTATTCGTGTGCCTGGGCAACATTTGCAGGTCGCCCTCGGCAGAAAACATTATGAATCACCTGATTGAGCAGCGGCAGCTGAGCGATCGGGTGGTATGTGATTCGGCGGGCACGGCTAGCTACCATGTGGGCAGTGCCCCCGATCGCCGCATGGCCCAAGCTGCCAAGGCCTACGGTCTTGACCTGGTGGGTCGCGCTCGCCAGTTTGACCCTGTTGACTTTGACCGCTTTGACTACATTTTGGCGATGGATCGCCAAAACTACCGCGATATTTTGGCCCTCGACCCCGCTGGCCAGCATCGCGATCGGGTGCGGCTGATATGTGACTTTTGCCGCACCCGCCCTGACAAAGACGTTCCTGACCCCTACTATGGTGGCCCTGAAGGGTTTACCTACGTCATCGATCTCCTGCTAGATGCCTGCGAAGGGCTGCTTGACTACATTTCAGCACAGCCTGTGGCTATTCCCTCTTAGCGGCTTCTCTGCGCACCGTGACCTGCAAAGGCCCTGCCATGCTTTCTTTTATGAAAACCGCGCGCCCCTGGCGGCGGCGTGGTCTGTCTTGGGCTCTAGGGCTTTTAGGGGCACTGGCGACGGTCCTGCCGAGCGCCGCTGCCGAAAACCTGATTGTTACCTTCGGCATTCTGCAGCGTTCCATTCCGATCGCTGATCTAGAACGGTTTGCGGTCACGGGTGAGCTCACTCCTCAGCTGCAAGCCTATCGACGACAGCTCCAGATATCCGATGAGCAGCTCGGCCAAATTCGAGAGGTGTTGAGCACCCCAGCGGGGCTCAGCCCGGTGGCGGTGGCCCAGTTTCTCTACACCGAGCAGGGGGTGCTGCTGCTGGAGCAGATTGGTCGGGTGGTGCAAACCCCCGTGCGACAGGCTAACGTGCAGGCCCTGCGCGGGGCCCTGATCTTGGCTGCCGCCGATCCCGAGGGCGGCTTTAACCTGGTCAACGTGCTCAAGTCCTACCCCACTGAGGCCGTGCGCATCGACCTGATCGAGGGGCTGGCGATCGCCCAGGAGATCAACCAGACAATTTTGCAGTCGGAGGTGGCCTTTAACCAAGTGCAGGCGATCGCCACCGCCGAGGCCGCTGCCAACCCAGTCGATGCCAACGCGCTGCTGCAACTGGTGCAGAGCGAGCGTCAGTACGGCGTCGATCGCATTCAGGTTGTGGTGCCGGGGTTGCCTACCCCGGTGCAGCTCTACCTACCCGAGGTGCTGCCGGGGCGACCGGGAGTACCGACCACAGGGTTTCCCCTGGTAGTGATCTCCCACGGGCTGGGGGGCACCCTGAACAGCTACAGCTATCTGGCGGAATATCTGGCTGCTGGGGGCATTGCGGTGGCTACCCTGGAGCACTCCGGCAGCAACGATCAGCAGCTCTACGCCCTGCTGGCGGGGCGCTCCGACGCGGTGGTGCAGGACGAAGAGTTTCTGCGCCGACCGCGGGATGTGTCGTTGACCCTCAACACCCTGGATCGGCTAAACCAAAGCCCCTCCCCCATTCGTAGGCAGCTCGATCTAGATCGAGTGGGGGTGATTGGTCAGTCCTTTGGAGGCTATACGGCCCTGGCGCTGAGCGGGGCGAGCTTTGATGAGGCGGGACTGGCGACGGCCTGCCCCCCCAGCACGCTGTCGTTTAATCCATCGCTGCTGTTGCAGTGTCAGGCGGCGCGCTTGGGCAACCCAGGCCGCAGTTTGAGCGATCCCCGCGTCAAGTCGGTGTTTGTAATGAACCCCATCGGCAGCGCCCTATTTGGGCCCACTGGCTACGGTCAGATCCAGGTGCCGATCATGGTGGTGGCGGGCACGGCTGATACGGTGGCACCCGCCTTTCCAGAACAGATTGAGCCGTTTACCTGGCTGGCTGCCCGCGATCGCTACCTGTTGCTGATCAACCGGGGCACCCATTTCTCGACGATTGGCGATATCGCCCAGAGCGATCAGCCGCTCACGATTCCGCCAGAGATCGTCGGACTCAATCCCGAGCTGGTGTGGTCCTACATGCAGGTGCTGGGCTTGGCCTACTTCAAGCTCACCCTTGAGGGCGATCAGCGTTTTCAGCCCGCTCTGACCCCTGCCTTTGCGGCGGCTCTCGGCGGTGAGCCCTACCTGCTGAGCCTGCTAGCTACCCTCACCCCCGAGGGCCTGCGAAATTTGCCCGATCGCAATCCTGAACCGGCGGGTGACTCCCCAGACCCGCTGCCAGACCAGCCTTTGACCCCTCTTCCCCAGACGGGGAGCCCCTAGGCTAAAACCGTCCCTTGTCCTGTTATGCTCTCAGAGGTGGTATGCGTTCTGGTGCTGCAACGGCTGCAATTATTGGTTGGCGAGAGTGGATAGCCCTGCCGACGCTGGGAGTTCAGGTTATTAAAGCTAAGATTGACACCGGGGCGCGGTCATCGGCGCTCCATGCCTTTGCTGTGGAGCGCTTTGAGCGGGCAGGCAGGGCTATGGTGCGTTTTCACGCCCACCCAATCCAGCGCAATGACGACTATATTGTTACCGCCGAGGCCGCTCTGCTAGAGGAGCGCATGGTGCGCAACTCAGGAGGGCAGGAGGAGATGCGCCCGGTGATTGAAACCCTGGTGCAGGTGGGCGGTGTGGTGTGGGCGATTGAGCTGACGCTGACCAATCGAGACGAGATGGGCTTTCGTATGCTGCTGGGCCGCCAGGCGGTGCGCCGTCGCTATTTGGTGGATCCGGGGCGATCGTACCTGCAACCCCTGCCCGAACAGACCCCTTTGCCGATATCTACCCCTAAGCACAACCCCCAAGGATGACTTCTAAGAGCGTCATGAAAATTGCGATTTTATCCAGGGATGCCACCCTCTACTCGACACGGCGACTGAAGCAGGCGGGGGAAGAACGTGGCCACGAAGTACAGGTGATTGACCACCTGCGCTGCTACATGAACATCACCTCCCACCAGCCCAAAGTGATGTATCAAAGCCAACCCCTGATCGATATTGATGCGGTGATTCCCCGCATCGGAGCGTCGAACACGTTCTACGGCACGGCGGTGGTGCGCCAGTTTGAAATTATGGGGGTGTTTACGGCCAACACCTCCATGGCAATCTCCAGGTCGCGCGACAAGCTCAGGTCGCTGCAAATTATGGCTCGTCGAGGCATTGGCCTGCCGGTGACCGGCTTTGCCCACTCCACCAAAGACATTGACGGCCTGGTCGATATTGTCGGTGGTGCCCCCCTGGTGATCAAGCTGTTGGAAGGCACCCAGGGCATTGGCGTGGTGCTGGCCGAAACCCAGCAGGCGGCCAAGTCTGTGATTGAAGCCTTTCGCGGCCTCGACGCCAACATTCTGGTGCAGGAGTTTATTAAAGAAGCGGGCGGCATGGATCTTCGCTGCTTTGTGATTGGCGACAAGGTGGTGGCCGCCATGAAGCGCCAGGGGGCACCGGGGGAGTTTCGATCTAACCTGCACCGGGGTGGATCGGCCAGTCGAGTGCGCCTCACCCCCGAGGAACGCAGCACCGCCATTCGCGCTGCTAAGGCCATGGGCCTACGGGTGGCTGGGGTAGATCTGCTGCGCTCCAACCACGGTCCCGTGGTGATGGAGGTCAACTCGTCGCCCGGCCTCGAAGGGATCGAAAAGGCCACCGATATAGATGTGGCGGGCAAGATTATTGACTTTGTGGCCAAATACGCCGCGCTCAACGTGCCTCACGTGCCCAAGAAGGATAAGGAGCGCGACGGCATCAAATACTAGAGGGCTTGAGGGCAAGGAGTAAGGCCATTCCCTAACCCCTATACCCTCAACCCTATACCCCATCGCCCCTACGCCAAAGCGTCACAGTCAAACGGGTCAAAGTGTCACAGCTTCGCCACCCACCCGCCATTGCTGCGCCATACCATAACTCTATTGTTGTAAACATCAATCGAGATACAAACGAGGTAACAGCAATGGAGAAGGATGGTTCTGAGCGTTCTGAGCGGGGTTCTGGGCGCAGTGTGCGGCCCGCCGCTAAGTCGTTAGCCCTGGTGATGTTGGGGGCAGGAATCGCCACTGCCGGTGGCCAGGCCATCAGCGCCCTGGTGCAGCCTTCGACCAACAGCCAGCCGACCACGACCGACGTCTTTTGGGACAATGGCTTCTGGAACGGCGATCGCGATTCGGCCGCTCCTGAGGCGGAGGCTCAAGAGCGCCAACCCCAGGGCAGCGTTGCTCAGAACGGTCTGGCGATCGCGCCCTCGGTATCTAGCCCCAACGTCATTGCTGACATTGTGCGTCAGGTAGAACCCTCGGTTGTTCGCATCGACGCGGCCCGCACGGTGCAAACCAACCTGCCGCCGATGTTCCAAGACCCCTTCTTCCGACAGTTCTTTGGCAATATGCAGCCGCCCCAAGGGGAGCAGGTGCAGCGGGGCGTGGGCTCTGGTTTTATTACCTCCGCCGACGGGCAAATCATTACTAACGCTCACGTGGTAGCTGGGGCTGACGAGGTGCAGGTCACCCTGACGGACGGTCGTAGCTTCACCGGCGAGGTGCTAGGAGCCGATCAGGTGACCGACGTGGCCGTCATCAAGATTGAGGCCAACGACCTGCCTACTGTATCCATTAGCAACTCAAATCAGCTGCAGACGGGCGAGTGGGCGATCGCCATTGGCAACCCGCTAGGCCTCGACAGCACAGTCACCGCCGGGATCATCAGCGCCACTGGTCGATCTAGCCGCGAGGTGGGTGTGCCCGACAAGCGGGTTGAATTTATTCAGACCGATGCTGCCATTAACCCCGGCAACTCCGGTGGCCCCTTACTCAACCTCAACGGCGAGGTGATTGGCGTCAACACCGCTATTATCCAGGGAGCGCAGGGCATCGGTTTTGCCATTCCCATTAACACCGTGCAGCGGATCAGCGCCCAGCTAATTGAAACCGGCCGGGTGGAGCATGCCTACCTTGGCATTCAGATGGCGAATCTGTCGCCCGAGGTGAAGGAAAACATCAACAATAGCCCCGACCGGCCTTTCACCGTGGAGGAAGAGGAAGGCGTGCTGATTGTGCAGGTGATGCCTAATTCCCCAGCGGCCCGAGGTGGCCTGCGCGAAGGTGACGTGATTGTGGCCGTTGAGGGCCAGCCCGTTAAGGAAAGTGCTGCCGTACAGCAGGCGGTAGAGGGTTCGACCGTTGGCCAAGACCTGGCCTTGACCCTGCGGCGCGACGGTCGCGAGCAAACCGTTACAGTGCGTCCTGGCAACCTGCCGACTCGCTAATACATCTACCAGGTTCCCCTCACTACGGTGGAACTGATGCATCAAGGCGCGGCCTCGGCCGCGCCTTTTTTGTTGGTGTGGACTAGGGCGTTGGGTTATTGCTGGATAATGGAATGTTGATAGCTTGTTGCCTTGCGATCGCCCCAGGAGCCAACTTGGGACAACACCGGTCCATGATAAATAGCACAAATACCGCAGGGCAAGTTCACTATGGCTCGATCACAGGCCAGCGCTGGAGAGAGGCCCTTCGGCCTGTTGATGTTTACCCGCTACCCAGAACCCGGGCGCACCAAGACTCGACTGATTCCCCACCTGGGGCCAGAGGGGGCGGCGACGCTTCAACGCCAGATGACTGAGCATATGCTCACTCAAGTGACGGCTGCGACCCAGCATTTGCCCCTAGCGGTGGAGGTTTACTTTGCTGGGGGCAATCTGGCGCAGATGCAGGACTGGTTGGGCAGTGCCGTCACCTATTGCGCCCAAAGCTCGGGTTCCCTGGGCGATCGCCTAATTGCCGCTTTTAGCCAAAGCTTTGATCTGGGACGCCCTGGGGCGATCGCCATCGGCAGCGACTGCCCCGCACTGGGCGTCGATCACCTAGCCGCTGCTCTCCAGGCGCTAGAGCGGGTCGATGTAGCGATTGGCCCCGCCACCGACGGCGGCTACTACCTAATTGGGCTGCGGCAGCTAGAGACTGTTCTCTTTAAAGACATTGATTGGGGAACCGATCGGGTGCTGGAGCAAACTCTGGCGATCGCCACTGCTCAGGGTCTCACCGTTGAACTGCTGACCCCCCTCACCGATATTGACTATCCCGCAGACCTACCCCAGTGGGAGCGCATCGTCAGCGGGGGCGTTTAGAGAACGCCGTCGTCCTTGGGATATTCCTCATCGTCTTTGGCCAGGGGCGAGGCCAGACCAGGCTTGAGCAATATTCCCCAGATGGCGTTGTAGGGATGCACTTGAGGCTCCGGCTGGCTTTCGCTAACCAGCGATCGCCCCTCATTGGCCCACTTAAAGATGGATCCCGCTAAGTTATACACCTCGGTATAACCCAGCCCTTGCAGTTGGTCCACCAGCCGAGCCGAGCGGTAGCCCACCGAACAGTAGGCCACGATGGGCTGATCTGGGGCTAGCCCCAGGGCCAGCACCGCCTCTAGACTGGCAGCGCGGTGGGCTTCCGGTAGGTGGCTAACGGCAAACTCGTCGTCTCGGCGCACATCGATCAGAATAGGGGAAGGTGCTCTGCCCTGGCTTAGCCAATCGGCGAGCTGTTGAGTGGTCAGAGTTGGTACCTCCGGAAACGCCCGTTGCACCCAGCGGTTTACTGCCCACCAGGCCAAGGTCTGCGCTAAGGGCCGCAGCGGCACCATTGGGGTTGGCATTGGGAACATAGGCATTACGCGCCAGACGCAGGAGACAGGCATGCTAGATTTTACTCCCTGGAATACGCTGCTTCAGACCTACGTCGATGACCAGGGCCGGGTTGACTACGCTCGCTGGCAGCGCGAGGCTGCCCGCGATTTAGACGCTTGGCTGACCTCGTTGCCCGAAAGCCGCGATGGTTTGACCGCTGAAGAATCGTTGGCCCTGCTCATCAATCTCTACAACGCCCTCGTTATTCAGCAGGTGCTGGCGCGCTACCCCCTCGACTCGATTTTGCCTAAGGTGCTGGGGATACCCAACTGGCTGGCATTCTGGCGATTTTTCAGCCGCTCTCTCTACCGTTTAGATGGCCAATCTGTGAGCCTCAACGGCATTGAACACGGCACTCTGCGCTCCCAGTTCAAAGAGCCACGCACGCACTTTGCTCTGGTCTGTGCCTCGGGGGGATGCCCGATTCTGCGTAACGAGGCCTACTGGCCCGATATTGTTGAGGCCCAGCTCGAAACCGACGCCCACCGCTTTATCCACAATCCCGAAAAGGTACGCTACGACGCCGAGACTGGGATTCTTTACTGCAGCAAAATCTTTAAGTGGTACGGCGAAGACTTTTTGCGGGTTTCCCCCTCGGTGCCCGACTACATTGGCACGTACCTCAGTCCGAGTTCACCCCTATCGGCGCTTACTGAGATCCGCTATCTACCCTACGACTGGAGCCTAAACGATCAGTGTCCCAGGTAGTTGCCATCCGCCGGCTATACGGCCATTTTTAGGGCGGCAGTTGTACTGGGCAAACCACCGTTTGCCCTACGATTGGGCTCAAGGCAATGATCAAGCTTTGAGACATGGCGCTTGGGATAGTTTCGCCTTATTTCGGTGGAGTTGAATCTAGGGTGCCTTTTCGTGAGCCCGACACTTTTGCCTGGCTAGTAATGATTGTCAAACTAACTAACGCTAATTGCTAAAGACGGGTCTACCTGTTGCCGTACAGGGCTTGCCATCGCTATCTAAGAAATAGCAGGGCTCGGTATTTTGAACCACTGTTTGAGGGGCGGCATCCGCAGAGCTGCCGCAGAGCGACGAGAGGTCGCGCACTTGGCCATCGGTGGTGACCATGAAGCAAAAGAAAGATACAACAGATTCAGCCTGGCGCGGGGGTGCAGCCGGATTGGCTAGGGCGGGCGAGACAAAGGCGATCGCCAGGGGCAGGGTCATCGTCCAGCGTAAGAGGGTCGGCATGGTGTGCATCCTGTAATCGAAAGGGGCAAATTGGTCGCTGAGCAAAAACGTTGGCGGTGAAACTTTTGTGCTGAAAGGCGTTAGAGCAGCTGCATGATCGATCGGGTTGAAATGCCTAGACCAATAATGGTGATGCCCACCGCGCTGGCTAGCGGTAGCCACTGCAAGGACTGAAGGCGAGGCACGGACACCTGCTTAAATACTCGTTTGGCCGAAACCAGCAGTAGGCCCAAACCCGCTAAAACGCTGGCCAGCCCCAGGCTAAAGGCCACCACTAGCAGCAACCCTGAGATTGGATTGCCAAAGGCGATCGCCCCTAGCAGCAGTACCAGAGCTGCTGGACAGGGCACCAGCCCCGCCGACAATCCCAGCATGAGCAAACTGCGCCAGGACAGGGCGGTGCCGTCGGGCGTCACGGGCAAGTGGCTGTGAGAATGTTCGCCGTGGTGTTGATGAGTGGAGTCTTTGGGGTGGGCATGATGCTCGGAGTCGTGGACATGATGCTCGGTATGGGAGTGATGCCCATGGGAATGGTGAGGGCGATCGTGGACGTGGAAATTTTTGTGGGAATCGGCGTGAGCTAGTTCACCAGTAGCGGGGGCGTGAGCCAGTTCATTGGGGGCGTGAGCGTGGGTGCTGGGTTGATGGCTAGAGCGCTGCCGCCGCTGAAAAGTTAGATTGGCACCGATGCAGACAATCATGGCCCCTGAGAGCAGGCTCAGCCAGGGATAAATTTGCTCGGGCAGCACATAGCGGGCCGCCGCCAGGGTAATCAACCCTAGTGCAAAGACGCCAAGGGTGTGGGTTACGGTGGTTGTCAACGCCAAAAACAAGGCGTGGCGGGAGGTGGCCCGTTCGCCCACCAGATAGGCTCCCACCAAGGTTTTGCCGTGCCCTGGCGACAGCGAGTGCACCGCCCCCCACAAAAATGCGCCGAGCAGTGTGACAAACCAAGCTTTGCTGCCCAAAGCGGCTGAGCCTGCGGGTCTCACGGTGAAGGTAGGGTCTTGAGGGGTGAAGACATGGTTGGTGACCTGCCCGTTTTGGGCAATGGTGGCCAGACAGCTGGCCTCGGGCGCATCGCGCGGAAACAAGGTGTAAGCGATCGCCAACCCCGAGGGTGGCTCTGCCCAGGCGTACAGCAATTGCAACGTGGTGTGGCTGCCGGGGGCAATCCTGGCATTGGCAGATGCGCTATCTACGGCGGGCTGAAGGGTCAGCCGGGGCGACTGGTTACGGCTGTCTCTGAGGGCGATCGCAGTCTCAAGCTGTCGCGTCAATGCCCCTTGATGGCGAATCAGTTCGTCGGTAGAGAGCTGTCCGCTGCTGTCGTCATCAGCAAAGGCGGTCAACCCAGTTGGGTAGGTCAGGGCAATGCGCGTTTCCGTCCCCTCCGTGGCAATTTCAGCGGCGGCCAAATCTCCCCAATGGGCGGCGGCGGGCGGGGCGATCGCCAGCCCGACCCCAATGCAGCTGAGGGCAACTAACAGCCCCAAGGCACTGTACCAGCGGCAACGAAGGCGGCGCCAACCCGAGTGAAACTGCTGAATAATCATCACTTCTCCTGTTTAGTTAGGCCTAACCGTTGCCGGGTTTGGGGGGTAAACGTGGGGTCTATCTCGGTCGCCTGACGAAAAAATTCTTCCGCTTGGACGGGATGATTGAGAGCTAACTCAATCTCCCCTGCTCGGTAGGCGATCGCCGCACTGCGCACTCCCTGGTTCAATGCTTCCTGGAGCGCCTGCTGGGCCTCTGGCAGGCGGCCCGCTGACCCCAGCGCCCAGGCCAACGTGTCGAGGGTTTGGGCATCGCGGCGGTTGGCGGTTTCGGTTTCCATCAGCGCCACTGCCTCTGCCACATCGGCGGGGTCACCCCGTTCCAGCAGCAAATGAGCCAAATCGCGCCGATGCCCTAATGCATTGCCCTCAACGTTGCGCCGCAGCTCAGTTTCAGCAGCTTTCCAAGCCTCGGTTGCCGATCGCCCCTGCAAGGCTTGCAGCCGAGCCAGGCCGTGCAGAGCCGTTGGTCCTCCGACTGCTTGGTAGTGATATTTGGCGGTGCGGTAGTGGCCTTTCACCGTGGCCAACTCGGCTCGCTGGAGATGGGCCAGTGGATAGTCGGGGACGATCCGCAGCGCTTCTCGGTAAAGAGCTTCGGCGCTTCTGTGGTCGCCCCACTGAGCGTAAAATCGTCCCAAAAACACGCGAGCTTGGGCCGAACCGGTGGGGTTGTCGGGTTCTTCCGCTGCGATCGCCTGCTGAAAAGCCGCCAGGGCTTGGTCATCCTGCCCCTGGGCCTCGTGGGCCAACGCCTTGAGCGTTAGGCTCCCTAGCGACGGATACTGGTCCGCTAGCCGGTTCGCCACAGCAGCAGCGTCTTCGACCTGCCCCATCGCGAGCTTGGCTGTGACCACGAGTCCTAGGGCGTCAGGCTGGCCTACGCTTTGGGCTAGACGAATGGCGGTTTTGAAGTCATGCTGGGCCTCAGCAATCTGAGCTAGGGCTAGGACGGCCCCCTGATTGTCAAAGGGCAAATTGGCCAGCGACTGCTGGGCCGATTTTTCTGCCAGCAAATACCAGCTGTCATTGCGCGTGGCGCGAGCCATCTGAATGTAAAGACTGGCCAGCGTCGCTTGATCGAGCCCATCCGTTGGGTTCTTCTGTACTTGACCCTGATAGAACGAGATCGACTGCTCTAGGGTTTGCTGACCCTGGCGATCGAGGAAGCCAGGAAACGAATATTCGTAGGCAGTTTGAGGCCAAAACGTTGGCCATTGCCAATTCGAAGCCTGCGTCAGAGCGACTGCCCCAAGCGCGAGCAGACCCAGACCTAGGCCCCTAGACATAGATGCTCGCCCCGAGGCCGATGCCATTGATTTGATAGGTACCATTGCGATCGCGTCCTGCACTTACCCAACGTCTCTACCAGCCCAGGGGGCCAGCACCAGGTAACAGAGCCATGAACTAATTGCCCCTAACCCAGCCCTCACACGGAGGAATTAGAGGAAACTGCCGCTGGCTGCTAAGCGTTAGGTTCTGGCGGCGGCTGCGCGGCTGGCGGCAGAACGCCAAAACCTAACGATTTACTCTCCCTGCTAACAGCAGGGAGAATGTGAACGGCTAGTTAGCAGGAGCCAGGTAGGGGAAAGACGGCACAAGAGGATCATGGCCCTGGGCCTCGTTACCGGGGGTTCCTTGATAGGACACACCATCGCTGGTGATGGCGCCGGCGGTAAGCACGGAGAGCGTGATATCGACAACGTCATCCATCAGTAGTCGCCCCCGAATGGGGCTATTGTTAGCATTGAGGGCATTGGCGTAGCCGCTCGGCCCGGTCGTGTCGATTCGCATAACATCGGGCAGAAATGCCCCGAGCAGGGCATTGGCCCGCTCCTCGCTATTGCCGAGCGCCAGCAGCGTTTGTTTGGCTTCTGCAACAATAGGAGCCCCCGCACTGGCGGCCGGTTCCTGACCCGCCAAAATTGCAGCCTCAAAGGCTGGATCAACGCTGTTAAGGGTGTTCAAAAAGTCGTTGGTGACGATCAGGCCCTCATTGATAGCGGGGCGAGCCAAGCGCTCGACTTGATTAAATTTCTTGCTCCCCGGCAGCGTCACCGTCATCCACACATCAAAGGTGGTGGCACTGCTTGAGCCCTGTAAAAGGTCGATCGGCAGCTGAACGGCGATCGCATTGACGTTATACCCTTTGGTGAAATCTACCGCTGTAGCGGGGTCGCGAAACCCAACCGCAGGCCCTTTGCCTAGCGCCCCAGCCCGCACCCGAAAGAACTGTTCTACATCAAAGAAGAACGGATCTTCGCGCAGCCCTGCAAATACCTGAACGTTCGAGCCATCGACGGTGCCTGTATTCAGCACTGGAGGCTCGCTCAATGCGGTTGTCTGGCCAGTAATTACGTCCTTGCTGCCGTCTTTGGTGATCGTCATCTTGTAATCTTGGCGATTGTTGCCTTTCGGCGGGCCAAACTCAAACTCTAGGACAACATCCGATAACCCTGTCGGCGTAGCATCGTTGTTGCTAACTCGGGAAATATTAAACTTGTACTTAGCGCGGGTGCTGAAATAATACTGCTGCCCTGCCACAGAGCGGGGATTGGTATCCATAATCAGCACCAAATTTTCCGGTGAAGCGGCAGGATTTTGATCGCTTTCTCGGAACACATAAAGATCGGTCAGGTTCAGGTTGCGCCCTTTGATTTCTGACTCGCCGTCATCGTGGTCAGACGCATTGACAAACACAGCGCCTGCGCCAATGGTGGTTGCAAGCCCAAGCAATAACCCAGCAGCAAGCAGAGACTTCTTAAAGGTCTGGTTCGTGGTCTTCATTGTAGGTATAACCCTTGATTCTGGATAAGAACTACGAAATTGGGGTCTTGAAAGCCAAACAGTTTAGCTTCCAAAATTTGTCGATGGGATGGAGAGACCAACTTTGCGATCGCTAGGCGATCATGCTGACTTCAGGAGCAATCGTCACGATTAAGTCGTTAAAGTCAAAATCTCCGGCATCCTCAAACCGCCACGTATTCCCCTCACGTTTAATGCGCGTTTGCCCTAGGGCTGCGTCATCTACCGTTGCCAGGTTGTTGATGTCGCCATCAATCAGCAAGGCCGGCGCGTAGTAGGTGCCGCCGGGGAGGTTGAGCATTGCATCGATACTTTGGTTGTTGCCAACCGTCAGGGCGATGCCATCGAGAAGATTGGCGGCAACGGCGGCTTCATAGCCTGCGTCCCCGGGCAGCAAGCCATCCACCTGTCCCAGGGCATCGGTCTCGTAAAAAGCCAGCACGTTATCAAAAAAGGCCTCGCGGGAGAGCTGCTGAATCACGTTGACCGCCACGTTGCCATCAAAGCCGGTCAGGTCAAACAGTTCGGGCAATGGCTCGACATCAGGCACCGACGGTGCAGCCGTCAATCCCTGAAAATTGATCGTGTCGTCTGTTCCGATCGCCCCCAGGCTGGTCGCGGCACCAGACTCAAGGTTAAGGGCATAAAGGGTCGCGTCAGACACCACAAAGGCCGTATTGTCTCCTGCCGAGGAGGCCACAATTTCGAACCCCCCCAAACTGTCGAGGTCAAAACCCAACGCGCCTACCGTTTGTAAGGTGCCATCGTTGGGCGGGCTTTGCAGCACAAGAGTATCCAACTCAGCGTCAATGTCAAAGAGCTGCGTCGCGGTGGTGCCCGCAAACGAGTTGGTGTAAGCGGCCCCAGTTACGCTGGGGTTGGCCCCGGCATTAGAATCCCCAGGGCCAAAGGCGAGGGTGCCGTCGACAATCACTGCACCGGTATCGACATTGATGCGGAAGCTTTGATCGTTCTCACCCACCAGACGTAGGCGATCGGCCACGGGGTTAAAGTCAAAGCCCGCAACGACTCCGCCTTCAAAGGGCTGAGACAAGGTGCTCACCAGCGTCGCTTCGGCCACGTTGCCCTTGAGAGCCAGGGTGTAGAGCTGGTTAGTGGTTGTGAGGCCGTAGATCAATCCGTTGGCCGGACGCACATCAATGCCTATGAGACTACCCTCAATACCAGTCACAGACAACGGAGTTGCTTGGGCCAGATTCCCGGTGGAAAACGACACGAGCTGATTGTCGTCGGTCAGTCCCAACAGGTCGAAGACGGCGGGCGGCGGGGTCGGCGCAACGGTTTGGGCACCGGTAAGGGCAATGGTGTAGGCACCGCTAGGGGCACCCTCTCCAGCAAACCCCACTAGTGGGGAGCCTGCACCCGGTCCGGTGGGCAACAAAACGCCATCGAAAGATTCGTCGGGAAAGATTTCCCCGCCGGTGCTGATGGGGTCGTAATCGAACCCAGAAATGGCCAGGTAGTAAATGCCCGGAGTGAGCAAGCCTGTCCTAGAGGGCAAAGTTGCTTGGGCCGAGCCAAACAGATCGTCGTTGCCATAGACGCCATTGCCCGCACTATCGAACAGAAAGAGCTGAGGATCTTCCAGCAGGCTGGTGGGAATCCCCAAAGCATTGTCGATGGGCAGGCCGAGCAGAGTGTCTGCATTCAGCGTCGTTGCGGAAAAGGGCTGCTCGCCCGAAATGAAGATTTGAAAGAGATCGGCATCTCCAGAGAGGCTTCCAGAGATCGATGCCAGTGGCTGTATCAGATCAGAACCGATGGAGAAGGCTCCATCGGGCTGTTCTTCAGCATCGTTAGCTTCGACAAAGGCAAGGGGCTGAGTAGGGACTGGGGGTGTTTCAGAAGCGGGGGCTTCAGCATCAAGGGGGCTCATGCAAACGCTCCTATGCCGGGCACTTGAACCTTGTTCAAGTCAACCCTGCTGGGTAAGGTTTTCATGCCAACTACGCTTAACTTTGTAAAGCAGATTTAAATCCGGAGATACGTAAAGAAACTTTACATACATCTAGCAGAGAAGTTCTTTCGCGCTAGTCAAGTCGTGGAAATGGTTGTGTGCCGTCGGTTTCGAGTCTGGCGAATTAGAGATTTATGGTCGCCGCCAGAGCGGTTAGGACAGTCTGCATTACTTTCGATCGCGATCGCCATACACCTGCACCATCCCAATTCTTGCCGGCTGTATTGGTCGATGGCCTAGGCGCAGTGGCTATTTTATGAGGCTGCTTTTGTACAAACGGCTTGAGAGTTCTACTCGTTCGTCAACCTTAACGAACCTCCTCATAAAATCGCTTCAGGGTCGTAGCGGGCACCCCGATCCCCCACAGCACCCCGATCATTAAGTAGATGGCATTGGCCTTTAAAGTTCCCCAAGCAGCCACCCGTCGGTCTGAAGATTGAACGACTCGGCTGAGCTGGCACAGGCGGCCCCGGCGGCAAAGCTTTAGGCACAGGTCAGCTTCTTCCATGATCGGTAGAGCAGGGTCAAAGCCGCCACAGGCGATAAAATCGGCCCGACGGCAGAATATGACCTGGTCGCCAAACAGCAGGCGCAGCCCACGTACAAATAAATGAGGCCGAAACAGCAGCGGCGCGTAGTAGGTTTTGAGGGCATTGTGCAGCGAAATGCCCCAGTGAGTTTTTTGCGGCCCAGCCATCAGAGAGATAAACCCGCCGCCAGCCACCGCCGGATTGGCTAAGGTGCTTTCTACGACCTGTACCAGGTCGTCGGGGATGAGTGTGTCAGCGTGAAGAAAGCACAGCACGTCGCCCTTGGCAGCACTAGCCCCCCAGTTCATCTGCACCGAACGCCCCCGAGCAGGAGCCTGGAGCACTGTCAATGGCAGGCGATCGGCCCAGTCGTGGGCGATCGCTAGGGTGCGATCGCGGCTGCCCCCATCCACCAACAGAATTTCACGCGGTGGTGGGTTGAGACCCTGCAGCACGTTTAGGGTACGGCCCAGACAGGCCGCCTCGTTCCAGGTGGGGATGATGATTGAAACCGGCATGGCAAACCCCAAAGACAGATAAACCCCAGTACGGCACAACCTTGCCGCCTAAACGCAAAAACAGCCACCCTCACTGGAGGGAACCTCAGTTCCCTCAGGCGCTTCTAAGTCAGCTTTACGCTACGGCATCTCAGCTTTAGAAACCTTCAAAACAAAAGTTAGCCCAGGCGTGGCACTGAGGCAATCATCGATGCTATATTAAGTAGCGCGAATATGGCGGGTGTAGCCAAGTGGTTAAGGCAGTGGATTGTGATTCCACCATTCGTGGGTTCGAGCCCCATCATCCGCCCTGTTTTCAGGGGTTAGCAATATAGACTGGCCCGCCCACTGGCCTGTTTTTGTGGCAAAAGTGGGCTTAATGTCTGTGTTGCTGCCCCCAAATATTTTTGATTTTCCCTCCCGGTAGGGCAGTCTAGGACGTTCAGGACTTAAAGCCCTTTTTTTTGCTGGGTTTCAGCAGAGCCCAGCCTTATTCCAATTTCTGAAGAGGGTTGAGTAGGTCGAGATCTACTCAACCTACTCAACGACAGCTCAGTGATAGAGGTCTAAGCCCCTGCTTTCAACGCTTATAGAGTGTTGAGTAAGTACTCAACATTGACTCAACATCTACTCAACATCGTGTTCAAGCTAGCGGGAGTACCAGCATCGTCCACCAGACGACTGCTAATTGTATAAAAGTGTCCTAAAGCCTTAAATGGTATTGTGTCCCGATACTGATCCCAACCGCGATACAGCCTTTTTCAGTCCCGTATCGTTCCTTCAAGTGCTTTCTCCAAGTCCGAATAAGTCCTTGCTTCGAGTGAACGCAGTTGTTCTGGCTCACCCTTAACACTCTCTATGTTCAGCCTGGCCAGGCGCGAAGGTGGTGGTGATGATGGAGGGGTGGCGTAGGATAAGCGTTGCTGGCCGGCTGAGCTATATGGCGATTGCGCCTCGAGCGGGGTAGGCGATCGCGGCGCAGATTACAGGCTGTATCCAACACCTATTTCCTAAGCCCCCAGGCCAGATCGATTTGCGCTGAAGCTTTAGCCGTGACCAGTTTTAGGCACGGAACCTAGAGTGACGACCTGCAGACAATAGAATTTTGGAGTTTTGCCTGGATCAGTCATCAGTACAAGTCCCCCGGTGGGGATTGAAATATACTTGGCCTAAGCGTTGTGATGCCCCTATGCCCGAACGAAATACCAAGGAGACAGCCAGTTTGGCTGTGGAGCAGCGCTGGCCGCTCGAAACGGAGCTAGTAGGTCTGCGGTTTGATCTGGTTGCTGAAGAAGCCTATGAGCTGTATCCTCAGTACACCATTGGGCTGCATGCCTGGTTTTTGGGTCAGATTCAGCAGCTAGACCCTGAGCTATCGGCTCAGCTGCATGATGTTGAAACAGAGAAGGCCTTTAACATTGCAGGTCTGAGCGGCCAGTTCTCGACTCACAGCCGCAGTTTACAGCTTCAGGCGGGCAAACCCTACCACTGGCATGTCAATGGGTTTACTCAGCCTGTAGTGGCAGTCTTAGCGCGGTGGCTCAAGCAGTTACCAGAGTATGTCGCTCTCAAAAACGCACCGCTAAAAATTCGCCAGGTGAGCTTAGCCCCGGCACCAATGACCTACAACGAGCTGGCTACTGTAGAGTCGGGGCGGAGCCTGAGTCTGACGTTTGTGAGTCCTACCAGCTTTCGCCGCAAGGGGCATCATTTGCCGCTGCCCTGGCCCAGAAATGTGTTTCATAGCTATCTGCGGCGGTGGAATGAGTTTTCAAGCCAGCCAGTGGATCAGGATGATTTTCTCGATTGGGTAGATGACCACGTGGTGTTTCAGCGGCACGAGTTGATCAGTGAAAAGATTGCCGCTGGCAAGCGAGGGTCAGTGACGGGGTTTACGGGGGCGGTGACCTATGGGCTAGGGGCCAAGGCCGAAAGGCCTGAGTATGTGCAGTTGTTCTACACGCTGGGGCACTATGCGCCCTACTGCGGTACGGGGCACAAGACAACCTTTGGGCTGGGGCAAACGCGCCTAGGCTGGCACTTGAGCCAGGCAGAGCCTCAAGCGGTGCCTGCGGCCCAAAGGCTGCTGGCCGATCGCATCGACGAGCTGACAACTTATTTCATCAACCAAAAGAAGCGCACGGGGGGCAGCCGCGCCCAAGACTCGGCGGAAACCTGGGCGACGGTTTTGGCTCGACGGGAGCTGGGGGACTCGCTGCAAGCGATCGCAAAAGATTTGGGCATTCCCTATGAGACGGCGAAGACCTATAGCAAGCTGGGGCGGCGATCGCTGAGGGAGAAAGAATGAAGGCAGAAGGCAGAAATGTAGCGAAAGTCTGGGATGGACAGAGGGGGTAAAGAAGGAGAACAGCCTGAGCGTTATGCAGGCGAGCCATTCATCCTTCTGATTTCCGCGGTTTCCGTCCCCTTGCGGGGAAGTGGTTTAAAGGGATACGACCGGGCTCGGGTACTCGATCCGGTACTTCCGGGGGTTTCCGTCCCCTTGCGGGAAGTGGTTTGAAAGAAAAGATGAAGAAGCTGATCGGCACGACTTTCGTGACTGTTTTCTTCCCCTTGCGGGGAAGTGGTTTGAAAGGTGTGCCGCCCCTACCTCGACGACATTGGCTATGGGTTTCCGTCCCCTTGCGGGGAAGTGGTTTGAAAGTACAACGAGAAGGTGAACCGTACCCGGCACTGTGAATAGTTTCCGTCCCCTTACGGGGAAGTGGGTTGAAAGGGTATCGGCCTCTCCAACATCGAGGGTCGTGTACTGTTTCCGTCCCCTTGCGGGGAAGTGGTTCGAAAGAAATATAAGCCGCAAATTATTCTCTACTTTCAGGAGTTTCCGTCCCCTTACGGGGAAGTGGTTTGAAAGACACGGTTGAGAGCCTATACCAGAACGATCGCCGGTTGTTTCCGTCCCCTTGCGGGGAAGTGGTTTGAAAGCTTAACCATCTGCTGGCCGTAGCCTGTGATGCCCCTCTTGTTTCCATCCCCTTGCGGGGAAGTGATTTGAAAGAAATCGCTGTTCACTATCAAACACCCCGGCGAGTTTAAAGGTTTCCGTCCCCTTGCGGGGAAGTGGTTTGAAAGATTGTTCGCCGTAGTGAAGCACGGGTTCAACTAATTATGTTTCCGTCCCCTTGCGGGGAAGTGGTTTGAAAGTGGCTTACAGCCAAGCCAGCGTTGCATTCACCACGGGCGATGTTTCCGTCCCCTTGCGGGGAAGTGGTTTGAAAGAAATCGCGTCGAGCTGACAAGACAATATACCCTAGGTGTTTCCGTCCCCTTGCGGGGAAGTGGTTTGAAAGAAATCGCGTCGAGCTGACAAGACAATATACCCTAGGTGTTTCCGTCCCCTTGCGGGGAAGTGGTTTGAAAGAACAAAGTGAGGCCAAGCTATTTAAATCGGGCAAGCGCCTATTGTTTCCATCCCCTTGCGGGGAAGTGGGTTGAAAGTATTACCTTGGGTCAAAGCTACAAAGATGCTACAAAGGTTTCCTTCCCCTTGCGGGGAAGTGGTTTGAAAGTTATGTCTGCATACGCTTCACTGGCAGCACTCATCGCTGAGTTTCCGTCCCCTTGCGGGGAAGTAGTTTGAAAGCGCAAAATCACCCTATTCGGGTCCAGCCGGAAACGTTTCCATCCCCTTGCGGGGAACGGGTTAGGAAAGGGGGACGAGGGCATGATCGAGGTACGCATGCAGCTGCCGGAGTTTCCGTCCCCTTACGAGGAATGGGTTAGGAAAGATTCCTCGGTACTACAGATCAGATTGTGAGAACTAACCAGTTTCCGTCCCCTTGCGGGGAATGGGTTAGGAAATAAGTAGTATCCGAGCTGCAAGCGGAACCCTACAATTTCCTGTTTCCGTCTCTTTGCAGGGAATGGGTTAGGAAAATCATGAGGCTCGCACCGGGCTTCAAGTACATGGAACGAATGTTTCCGTCCCCTTGTGGGAAATGGATTAGGAAAGCGAGGTCTACGGGACTATCGATCTCAAAAGATGCTGGTTCATGGCTTCCATACCCTTACGGGGAATGAGTTAGAAAAGTAAAGCGTCCCAATGCTGTAAACACCGCAGCCCTAGCGTTTCCGTCCCCTTGCGGGGAATGGGTTAAGAAAACAGGAGGTTGATAGAGGAAATGGTTTTAACAATGCCGTTCCCGTCCCCTTGCGGGGAAGTGATTTGAAAGATTTCACTACTGGAAACTCAAGGGCCACTACGCCATCCGTTTCCGTCCCCTTGCGGGGAAGTGGTTTGAAAGTCAACATCGGAACTGGACCTATAAATATAGACCCGTTGTTTCCGTCCCCTTGCGGGGAAGTGGTTTGAAAGCGGGGCCAACCACAAATATTCGGAGATTAAGACCATGACTACTGTTTTCGTCCCCTTGCGGGGAAGTGGTTTGAAGGCAAACCCAACTGACACCAGCGATGAAACGGAAGGTGAGGAGTTTCCGTCCCCTTGCGGGGAAGTGGTTTGAAGGTTTAGACTATGTCCCAGCTTACTCGGATCTTGAGTTTCCGTCCCCTTGCGGGGAAGTGGTTTAAAGGTTAATGCTAATGTGACTGACAAGCGTGTTGACGAAATGTTTCCGTCCCCTTGCGGGGAAATGGTTTGAAAGTCGCCGTTGCGGCACCCTACAACAAGGCCAAAAAGGTACAGTTCCCGTCCCCTTCCGGGGAAGTGGTTTGAAGGCTGAAGGTGAATGCTTCAGTGCAGACGTAGTTCTAGAGTTTCCGTCCTCTTGCGGGGAAGTGGTTTGAAGGATTCAACATGTTGAATTGGTGTTGAATAGCGAAAACGTTTTCGTCCCCTTGCGGGGAAGTGGTTTGAAAGGGCGAGGCCGCCCCGATAAGTCTTGAGGCTATCGAAGGAATGTTTCCGTCCCCTTGCGGGGAAGTGGTTTGAAAGATTAATGGGCATATTAGCTGGTGGGCTAACGAACGAGGATTTCCGTCCCCTTATGGGGAAGTGGTTTGAAAGATAGCCGGAAGAACCGGCAGTATCGCTACATTTTTGAGGGGTTTCCATCCCCTTGCGGGGAAGTGGTTTGAAAGCAGTCTACTACCGTTACCCTCATCCACAAATTCTGGGATAAGTTCCCGTCCCCTTGCGGGGAAGTGGTTTGAAAGAAGAAGGCTACGCCGCTTGACAACCACACCCTGGCCAAGTTTCCGTCCCCTTGCAGGGAAGTGGCTTGAAAGAAAACAAGGATTTTGGCGTCTGGTATCACAGCGAAATGTTTCTGTCCCCTTGCGGGGAAGTGGTTTGAAAGTTTCTTGTCTTGGCCTTGCTCCTAACCTTTGGTGATGAGTTGTTTCTGTCCCCTTGCGGGGAAGTGGTTTGAAAGTCTAGACCCCTTGACACTTTGGCCGAAGTCAGATTACTAGTTTCCGTCCCCTTGCGGGGAAGTGGTTTGAAAGTCACTGAGGCTATGGCCGACCTGATCAGTGTTACCGCCTTGTTTCCGTCCCCTTGCGGGGAAGTGGTTTGAAAGACCCCTGCTCTAAATAAAGCTTTAGATCAGATTCTAGAGGGGTAAAACCACGGATAGGCAAACCTTGCCCTGTCTTACCCCGCAAACCACAAAAATAGATTTAACGAATAGCCTGCCACCCTTACGAGCCAAGCTATCCACGGAAGTAAATAAAACTATTCAGTTTTCAAGGTTCTGCCGACCTGTGAAGGCGGCCACATTTTCCACACAGTAACCCAAATTTATCGAAAGGGCACCCCCAGCGTCAAAGCCCGTACACATCCTCACTCCGCCACAGCTAAGCTTTCCCCCTTCTCCCTCTCCCCATACCCCTCCAACTCCTGCTGCGCCTCCGCCATCATCTGCTGCCGCACCACCAGCGGGGCGATCACCTCCCCCATCGGTCGCCAGTCGCGCAGCCGCATGGTCACATTCACATCCCCTACCCGCATGTAACCCCAATAGTAGGCATCGCTGCTGGGCCGCTGAGCCACAATCGCCAGCAGCGCCCGCTGGGCCTCTGGTTCCTGCACCTCAGCCTCAATCAACCCCGCCACCTCCCCATACCCCACCGCCGCAAAGGTGGGGTGGCGCACCGTATCTTGCACATACCACCGGGCAAACTCCGGCGGAAACCGCAGCAGCAGCAGCGCCTTGGGCAAGTAAAAATTAAACCCCCAGGCCTCGTCGAGGGCTTCCTGCACTTGGGCCGGGGTGGGCAACTGCCCCGTCTGCCGCAACAGCTTCAGGGTTTCCGGCACAGCCGGGTCGCCCCAGGGCAGCACCCGCAGGCGCGGCGAGCGAATGCGATCAAGCCGGTAGTTGTGCCAGCCCAGGTTGCCCTTAGGCGTTTCGCCAAAGGCGCTGAGGTATTTGGCCCGCCGGGCGTAGTGAAAACACACCGGGTACACCGTCACCCGGCTGAGCTGCTGTTGCCGAGCGCTCCAGTTGTCAAACTGAATCACACCGCCATCAGGCTGGTGCCAGAGGGTTTCAATATCGACCTGATGCTGGTCAACCTGGTCTTGCACCTCGTCGGGCACGATGTAGTCGAGGTGCACAAATACACGTTGGGGCGCATCCACAACCATTTTGCGCGGTTGGTGGGTTGCCTGTCGCCATAGGGTGTCGATCACCACCGCTAGCTGGGGCTGCAAAAAAGCAATCGGCTCCAAAATGTGCAGCAGACTCCAGATGTCGCGGCTAGACAGCCCTGCCTCTGAATGGGCTGGCGCTAGGGTCGCCGGGGGTAGCGGCCAGCACGCCGACGAAACGGTTTGAAATTTGCCCCGCCCCAGCGACATTAACCACCCCAGGGCTACCAGGTGTTTGAGATCATCCCGCAGCGTGCGGTGCACCGTAGCAAAGGGGCGGGTGGCTAGCTGCTGTTCAATTAGTGCTGGAGAAAGGCCGCTCAGAGTAGCGCTCATCGTGACCCAATCGGCGAACGGTAGATCGAGCTGGCCCCGAAAAACCAAGGTTTGGGCCGACTGCTGGCACAGGCAAGACGACCCTTGGCAGTGGCTAGCTATCTGCTGAGGGGGTGTGGTTTCAGCCTGGGGATGGCTGGGGGCAAACAAGCGATCGCGCACATCCCCGTAGCCAAAGGGCTGTGACAAGGCCGTCAGTCGACCGCGATCGCCATAGAACTGCTGTAGCCAAACCCAGCAGCGTATGGCTCGCCCTAACCGGGAGCCCAACTGCCCACCGCTGAGCCAGTGCAACACCGCAGGCGTAGGGGGGTAAAGAAATCTGTGAACGTTCATCGCGGCCTAAGGAGAATTTACCGATCCTTCGTAAACCCTCTGTGAAGGCTCCGGGATACCAGGGAACTCTTTGGAGAATGATTCAACATTGCAGTGGAGCACGTCTTTTGGGCCGTGATATCCCGCATTGAGCGGCAGCGCCATAAACAGCCCTTGGCAGTACTCGCTGCTCAGCCAGCATTTGAAGACCCCTCTTCAAACCCAATGCCATAATAGCGGCGACAGTAAGGACTAGAGCCAAGGCTGCGCATAAAACCGCCCTGCTGAGGCATCTATTAGGTAGTTATGGCATTTGAGTTTCCGTCATCCATCCAGCTGCGGTTGAGCAGCCCGCCCACCGAGGTGCTGCGCTACCAGGTGCTCTCCATTGAGTTAGCCAGCTCTGACCGGCTGATTGAGCCTCAAGACCTGGCTACTCTGACTCTGCCCCCTGGCATTGACACCACTGGCGGCGTGGTGATTACCGGGCGTGCTCCAATCTGGCTTTACGCTCACCTAGTACACGAGCTGCACCCCACCGCCTGGGTTGCCTGCTACGATCCTCGCCTGGGGGGCGGGGTGGTGGTATCGACCCACTCTCGCCAGGCCCACATTGGCCAGGTAGTGCCGCTGCCCCAGGCACAACCCTCACCCCGACTAGGGCCAGCACTATTGGTGGTTGGCCCCCCAGACAGCGGCAAATCTGTGCTCAGCCACGCCTTATTTACCGCGCTGTTGCCCCAGCACCCAGAGGTGTTTTTGCAGCGGGCCAACTGGGATGGCGAAGGCAACTGGATTTCAGAGCTGCCCGACTCGGCTACCCCAGAGCAGCGAGAAGCGTTCAAGCTGGCCTACAAAGGGGGCCTCAGCGATCGCTTCTTTGGTCACCACGGCCAGGCCATTTTGCAGTTGCGGCGGCAAAAGCCCCTGGTGCTGGTGGATGTGGGGGGGAAGGTGCAGCCGACTAAAGCGCCGCTGCTAGAGGCCTGCTCCCACTATGTGGTGATCAGCTCCCAACGCGATCGGGTGGAGGAATGGCACGAGTTTTGCCGCGATCGGGGCAACCTGAAATGCTTGGCGGTGATCCACAGCACCCTAGAGGCCGACGTCCAGATTCACCGGTGGCAGCCCTACTTAGAAATTAGCTGCGGCCCCTGGGTGCTGGGGCAGAGCCCTCGGGTACCGGGGGTGCTGCTAGAGCAGGTGCAGGCGCTGCTGGGGGTGCAGCCATGAGACATTTTGAATGGGCGACTTTGGCTTTGAGCAGGGTGGTGTGGCTGCTGCGGGAGGCGATGCCATGAGCCCCACTGCCTACCAAACTGACCACCTGTTTTTGCTGATGGGGGGTAACCCGCTGCCCAATGCGGTGGCGGCCCTGACCCTGCTCAAGCCGGGGGGCACGCCCCACATTGTGCACACCCGTCAGACCCAAACCCAGGCCCAAAACCTGATGGCGCTGCTCCAGGAAGGTTTTGGTTACCAATCATCTCCGCTGATTGACCTAGACTCGGCCCAAGCGGAGGCGTTGATCATTCGCGATCGGGTGCGGCGACGGGCCAGTGTGCTGATGGGCAGGGTGGGGCTCAACTATACCGGCGGCACCAAGCCCATGTCGGTAAACGCTTATCGGGCAGTGGCCGAGGTCTGCCCCGATGCCATCTTTAGCTACCTCGACTCCAGTACCTCGGCGATGATCGTTGAGAGTGATGGCACCCCTAGCCCTCGGCTACCCCTGGCCATCAACCTCTCCCTAGAGCAGTTGTTTCAGCTCCATGGACTGCGCTGGCGGGCCAACCAGCCGCCCCTCACCGAGCCAATTTTGCCCGAGGCGGCGGCCCACTTGGCCCAGGTCTACCAAAGCTGGGGTCTGGTGCGCAACTGGCGACAGTGGTGTCAAAATTCGCTGTTGCCCCTAACCAAGGATCGCGACTATTGGCTGCCAGAATGGCAACTAGCCGAGGCTCAGCCCGTGTCGCTAACGGGGTTGGCCACGCCCTTGAAGGATGTTTTACAAACACACCTGGGGGCTAGCCAGGGCGAACTATCTCTCGCTAAGGCCTGCCAACGAGGTTTTGGGTCATTAACTCAGGTGTGTAGCTGGCTCGATGGCCTGTGGCTAGAGCATTACACGCTCACTCAGGTGCAGGGCATGGCCCCAGGGTTTGCCATTCAAGAGGCTGGGTTGGGGTTTCACATCGTTGAGCCCGCTAACCCCACCCCCCGCTACGACAAGTTTGAGTTTGATGTGGCGTTTATGCAGAGCTACCACCTGTTTGCGCTGTCTTGTACGACGGCAACAGGGCGGGGGCGGTGCAAGCAAAAGCTGCTAGAGGCGGTAGTGCGGGCGCGGCAGTTGGGGGGCAGCGAGGCGAGGGTGGCGCTGGTGTGTGGCTACCACCGGGCAGAGGAGTTGCAGGCAGAACTGGAGGTGATGGGGCGCGATCGACGGGTGGCGGTATTTGGCCGCTACGACTGGCCGAGGTTGGGACGGAAAATTGCAGAGTGGGTGGAAAGGAATGGTTGAACTCAACAGTAAACGCTCAATAGAAATTGCGATCGCCTGGTGCTTGGCCTGGGGTGATGCTCTAGAACCACATGTTGATCTAGATACACTCGCACGCATGAGGCAAACCATGGCAGATGGCCAGGTCGTCCCTGCACCAGTGCAAGCTTATGTTGAACAAGCCCAAACGCTTGCGCAACTCTCTTATCCTGAAACGCTGGATGAGCTACAGGCTTTGACTAAAGAGAATCTTGAACTGTGGAACTCAACGTTTGGTCTAGTCTACGGTGGTGCAACCAAAATCAAACAGTATGTGTTTGAAGCCTCCAAATTACAGGATATTCGGGGGGGATCGGCTTTATTGGATCGCATCAACTTAATTGACCTACCTGCCTTTTTTAACCAGTCACCTGAGTCTCATCAGTTTGACGAGCAATTTGTCAGATCAAGAGAATGGCTTGCCGCTAATATCTCTAGTCATGGATCAACGAATTTAATTGATGCCCTGATTCCTGAATTAGTAATCTATTCGACCGGGGGGAACATTCTAGCTTTTTGTCCAGCAGGCTATGTCCATCAATTAGCCAATGCCATTGAGAAGCGGTACACCCATGAAACTCTGACAGCTAATTCCTGTGCTGTGGGTGGTACCTTCCGTTTCTTGGAACTACGGTTTGGTCTACTGAAAGACCCGATTGAACAAACCAACTGGCTGGAGTGGTATCGAAAGCATAAAGATAAGCCTTTGGTAGAGGCGTACTTTGGAAGCTCTGAAACTGACGCTGCCAAGCAGGTTGAAAAGTTTAAGAATCGCAAAAGCTTTAATGAGCTAGTGGGTAAACTGGCAACTCGTTTCAATCAACGACGCAGTGGCCACGACTGGCCAGAGGAAGAACGGCCCAGCCGTCGCTATCCACCCATGTTTGAAACTCATCCCTATGTGCGGCGAGATAACACCGACAAACGCTCGGCGGTTCGCCAGGTGGAAGCATTGCCTAACGCCCCCTGGTTTTCAGAAACAACCGCCCGCAAGCGTCTGGTCGGTCAGAGGGCAAAACGAGAGGATCAAAGCAATAGCTGGTTCCGACAGGCTGGGTTTACCTGGGATGCGGGTCAGGTAGAAAGTTGGGTTCAGAGATATGAAAATTTCTTGAATTCAAAGGAAAACTCCAGGCTGAAGTCGTTATACAACTCTGAAAGATTCTCGCTGCAGGAAGCAAGATCGCTGCGAGAGGTCGGTAACGCTAGCAAGGGGTTTGTAGCATACATCTACGCCGACGGCAACAACATGGGTGGCTACATTCAAAAAATTAAGACTGCTGAGGAATACAAAGAATTTAGCAAGGTCGTTTCAAAGGCGACCGAAGAGTCTGTCTATCATGCTCTGGCTTATCATTTGCGACCCCATAGGCTGCGCAATGTCGATGATGCCGAAACTCGCAACCGAGATGGAAACTACGTTCACCCCTTTGAAATTTTGGCTATAGGTGGCGATGACGTAATGCTAGTAGTACCCGCTGATCAGGCTTTGGCGATCGCCAAGACCATCAGTGAAGAGTTTGAGCGCATTTTGCTGAATTTAGATTCATCCCTAGCGGTTGAACCGAAAGATCTGAAACGTCCCCAGAAGGATATTCATCGCTACCAACCCACTCAAGCGGAAGCTTCCCAATGCCAACTCAGCATGGCTGCTGGGGTCTTGATTACAGCTGACGATACTCCTATCTATTACGCTGAAAATCTTACCAACCAGCTACTGAAGTCGGCAAAGAAAAAGGCTAAGGATCTGAAGCGAGATTTGCATTATTACGGCGGCACCCTCGACTTCCTGGTGCTGAAGTCGACAACCATGCTCTCGTCGAAGGTGGGTGAGTTCCGCGAGTCAGGGTTGGTCATTGACGGCAAACCCAAGCTCAAGCTGTATGGGGCCCCCTACACCCTGCATGAAATCGGTGGATTGATCAAAACAGCCAAGGCTTTGAAGGCGGCAGATTTTCCGCGATCGCAACTCTACCAAATCCGCAGCTTACTAGAGCGAGGCAAAAATACCGCCATACTTAACTACCGCTACTTCCGGGTGCGGTTAGGGAAAGACAAACAACGCCTCTTAGAAGAAGCTTTTGAAAACGCTTGGTGCCAACCCAAAGATAGCCAAAATGGCGGTAATCTCGCTCCCTGGATGTCCTTCAAGGAAGGCTCAAGTACCACCTACGAAACTATCTGGCGTGAGCTGGTAGACCTCTACCCCTTTATTGACGAACAGGAATCAACCCCTACCATGTCTACACAAGCTAATGGGGAGGTGCGGTAATGGTGCAGTTGCGCGAGTTACTTCAAACCTCCCAAAATTCCCTGTCTCTAACAGCCCTGATTGACAGCGCCCTCTGTGTAGGAGCAGGCGGTTCCACCGGCTCTCTGGCAGATAAGCCCATTATTCGGGCAGCTGATGGTCATCTGCTGATTCCCGGCTCTCAGCTTAAAGGACGCCTGCGCCATGAGTGTGAAAAACTGGCGCGAGGATTGGGCTGGCCTATCTGTGAGTCCCCGGTTCCAGCAACCATGTGCTCTCAGATTGGCCTGAGTGACCCAGCTTTTCAAAGAGAAGATTACACCGTCAGGCATCAGGTATTTGCCGATGGTCGATCTCAGCATCACTGCCTAATGTGCCAAATCTTTGGTAACCCGGCTCTACCATCACGCATTGTGGTAGACGACTTGGTCTGTCAGGTCACCCCCGACACCCTACCCGAGGTTTTGCGTCCTGGCGTTACCATAAACCGCCGCCGTCGCACTGCTGAAGACCAAAAGCTCTACTTTTTGGAAACCTCGCCGGTCAATGTGCAGCTTCCCTTTGAAGGACACATTCATTTAGAACTAGATTGTCCAGACTATGCCAAAGCTTTAATTCTGGCGGCATTGCAACATATCCATGCCTTGGGAGGCAGCAAGTCGGCTGGCCTGGGCTGGCTGACTTGGAACATTGACGACAAAACAGTCGAAGCATCTGCATGGGAATACCTGGCGGGAGGGAATGCCGCATGAAAGAAATTCAGCTCACGATAAAAGCTCTGTCACCCCTGGCCATTGGCCGCCAAAAACCAGGAGGGTCTATCAGTGAAGCCCAGGATTATATTCCAGGGTCAGTGATTCGCGGTGCGGTGGCAGGTCAAATGCTGCGTCAGTCAGGCGCAGATCCAGAGCAACCCGGTGGTGATTTCCAAACTCTGTTTGTCGATGAAGGGGCAGCAATTTTTAGCAACGCTTATCCCACAGTAGAGGGTCGGCGATCGCAAGTTCTCCCGGCAACGGCAGTTAGCTCTAAAACAGCACCCGGCTTCAAAACCGATAAAGACAACAATGGGGGCGTCTTCGATACACTCATCGATCGCTTCTGTGCCGAGGAATTTGGTCATTTGTATGATCCAAACTGCCCGAAGGACGGTGGACGGGTAGAGCCCTATGGTGGTTTTTACAGCAGGGAAGGTGAGCAATATCGCTCCCATTCTGTGGAAACCCGGTTGTTGACCCGAGTAGGTATTAACCGTAGACGCTCAACCGCCCAAGAGCAGGTACTCTACAGCATCCAAGTCATTAATGAGACCCAGAAACAGGGCAAAGAAGACACTCTCTTCAGCAGCTCCATCTATCTAGAAGACGCTCCATTAGCCCAGCTCTTAGCCCAGTATGTGAATTCTAATCATTTGCGTTTGGGTGGTTCAGTATCCCGTGGGTTGGGCAAAGTCGAGATACAGGCCGAGGTTAAGGACTATCAGGCTGATACATACAGCCGAATTGATGCATTCAACACAGCCCTCCGCGATCGCTGGCGGGCCTGGGAGAACATTTTCGGCAATCCCCAAAGTCCGCTCCCCGAAGAACGCAGGTTCTTCACTCTGAATCTGCAGTCCGATGCCATCTTGACTGAGCAATGGCGACGCACAACCGTTATTTCACCAGCCATGCTTTGTGCAATGGCCGGAGTGGCTGATTCTGACCTACAGCTTCACGCCACTTACAGCATCTATGATTACCGCTCCGGCTGGAATGCCGCCTGGGGATTGATGAAGGATGTAGAAATGGTCACCAATAAGGGAGCGGTCTACTTTTTTAGCACCTCCAGCCTGGAAAGCTGGAAGCCTGCACTAAAAGAGCTTGAGCATTGGGGGGTGGGGGAGCGCGCCCCAGAAGGATTTGGACAAGTACAGGTTTGTGGCAATTTTCACCAAGTATTTCGGGAGGATGCAGCGTGAGTTTTAGTACCCCTCAACAGATTGAACTCAAAGTTCAAAAAGGCATTCGACAATCTGAAGACAAGCTAGTTCTGTGGATTCAAGAGGCATTAGATAAGACCGAATATCCCCGCGATGGTCGCGACAAGCTGGAAGAATCTCAGTTTCGCAATCTGGTTAGGGTTTCTGATACCACTGAGAGCCCAGAGGTAGTCAAAAACTTCTTGCGCTACCAGGTGGGTCGCGAGAGAAAGTGGGGCAGAGGTGCCAAGTCCCTGGCAGAGCGCATCATCGCTGATATTGATGGGAACCTAAAGGCCAAAGCCGAAGCAATCACTAAAGAGGTCGACGGCGGTAACGCCAGCGAAATTCACATCGAATTGATTCGCCGTTATCTGGGCTATGGTGCCCGATACCTAAAGTACCTGAATTCCAAGAACGAGCAACGCTGATCCTTCTAGAGACTTAATGATCCTATGTTTGACATATTTAAAAGCCGTCTAGAACTCAGCGGCATTCTTACAACCGTAACCGCCCTTAGAATTTCCCAGGGGCGTTCGACCGAACCTATCGGTTCCGACTTGCCCGTGGTTAAAGATTCCCTGGGACGTCCTCTGATTCCTGGGGCCAGCTTTAAGGGGGCGTTGCGATCGCGCCTTGAAAGCTTCCTACGGGGAATTGATCCACAACTGGCGGTTGCTCCCAACGAGCTGGTGGGACCAGATAAGATGCGCTGGTTGAAAGAACAAAAACAGCTCCACGACAACGATGCGGCCCTCACAGCCGCTCTCCTACAGGAGACGGATCTGGCGTCTCTGGTATTCGGATCTCCCTGGGCGGCTGGCAAATTTCAAGTTAGAGACCTGTCGGTGCTTCCCGATGTCTGGTTTGGTCAGTACCAGGAGCGCGATGGTGTCTCCATAGATCGTGATACCGAAACTGCTGCCGAAGGCAAACTCTACGACTTTCAGGTGGTACCCGCCGGTACTCCCTTTGAGTTCAAAGCGGTGGTTGAAAACGCGGAAGACTGGGAGCTTGGCCTGCTCATGATTGGCCTACACCAGTTTGAGAACGAAATGATTCCCTTGGGGGGAGGTCGTTCTCGTGGGTTAGGCGTGGTCAAGCTACAGCTCGACGAAATGATTTGGGTCAAACCCAGCAGTCCCCAAGATTTGATGAACTACTTGAAACATTTAGTTGATGGGCAGCTCCAGCCTTACGTCAAATCTTCTCCAGAGATAGAGACGCTGAAAAATAAATGGACGACAGAACTGCTCAACCAACTACCCAGATTAGCCGCGAGGGAAATCACCCATGCATAAACGCTTTGTCAACCACTGCACCATAGATCTCACCATTGCTCCCCGTGGCCCCATGTTGATTAAATCTGGCAAAGAGGGGGCCGACCCTACCAAGCCAGATATGGAATTTGTTGAGACCTACTACCGGGGAGGACGTTCTATCTATTTACCGGGAAGCTCTCTCAAGGGAGCTGTTCGCGCCCATGCTGAACGCATTGTCAGAACCGTAGGGGGAGACAAGCCCTCCGACTCCAAGCAAATCTGGGCTAGCGATCCGCTAGATCGTTCCGCCTTTCGAGCATTGGAAAAGGAACCAGACAGTCGCCAGGTTTATCGACTCTCATCCTTTACCGATCAGATGTTTGGCAGCACTGCCATTTCCAGCCGGGTGCGGATCGAAGACGCCTATCCCGTAGATCGTGCTCAGCTAAAAGTTGAGGAACGAAACGGCGTTGCTATCGACCGGGTCTTTGGTTCCGTCGCCGTTGGACCTTTCAATTATCAAGTTTGCACTGCTGGAGAATTTCGTACCAAAATTCACCTAAAAAACTTTACCCTGGCCCAGCTTGGCCTTATCGGTCTGGTTTTGCGAGACCTGAACGATGGTTGGTTTGGGCTTGGCTTTGCTAAATCTCGCGGCATGGGTCTAGTCGAAGCTACCCTCAACGAAGCAGTAGTTCAATATCCAGGCTGTGTTTTGGATGGAGACACTATCAAGGCCATTGGCTCAAAACAGACCTGGGGCAAGACGATGCTGCTAGGAGCCGGTGAATTTTTAGATGAGACTGAAGCGGGTCGCTATGGCTTCCCCCAGCCAGACCACCAGGCAACTCCTGTTGCTGGAGATACCATGCCCTTGGGATTTGGAGTGCAGCTTACCTGGACAGGATCGGTGCAAGTCAACAGCCTATTCGAGCAGGCCGTGAAGTCTTGGAGTCAAGTTTTGGGGGTGGCAGCATGAGTGCATTTGTCGGCACCCAAACCGTGGAGTCGGCTGAGGAGTTGCGATCGCTCATCCAGCAATTCCAGGGTGAGAAATCCTGCTTCTTCCTGCGATGGCCCCACAAAGTCAGCGGGTTTTGCAAAACCTTACCTGATGAGTTTCCCAGCCCTGAAGGCCAAGTTTTCGACAGTCAAAAAGAACTACGCTGGAAGCAGCAGGGCATAGGAGGCTATAGCGTTTTGCTACTGAGCGCTAATGGGACAAATCCTGATTTTGAGCCGATAAGCGACTCGCGAAATATTCAAATTCAATGGGAGGTTCAAACTCAAGATGCCCATCCCTATCCCCAAACCGAGACTCGTTTTCCTAAAGGATTGAACTACAAAGAGGAAGGATTCAATCTCGGCCAACGCTACTTTTTCGATTTGCAAACAGCCACCGTCCATTTTGTTGCGCTCAAAGTGAGCTAGAAAGATGACTGCTAATCGACCCAGCAAACCCCTACCTCGCCGCCCTGATACCAGGGGTGATGGTAATGACACCGGAGTAGACAAGCCCTATGCTCTGGTACCTTTTCCCAATAACAAGCCACAGCTCAAACATCCGGTAGGACATGACCGTTATCGCCAGGATCGCTTGCACGGCAAGCTAGTGCTGAAGCTAACGGTCAAAACCGCTGTTCATATTTCCACTGGCATTGTGGCTATGGGGACTGACGTGGGAGATCGTATTCCTTTGATCAAAACTATGGCTCAGGGGCAAAATCAACAACTTACTATTCCTGGCAGTTCTCTCAAGGGAGTTGTCCGTTCAGCATTTGAAGCCGTTACAAACAGTACCTTAGCTGTTGTCAGTGGACGGTATAAAAACGATATGCCTCCAGATAGACTCCCCTGTCGAAAGAAGGAACAGCTTTGTCCAGCCAGTCTGGTATTTGGGGCGATGGATTGGCAAGGGCTAGTACACTTTACTGATGCAACCTGTGAATCAGCAAAGTCAGTGACAGGCTTTATGCCCTCACTTTATCGTCCTCGGCCTGATCAGCGACGGGCCTACTTTGCCTCCAGCGGTAAAGCCACTGGTCGTAAGTTTTACTATAACGCTGTTAAAGCAGTCAGCGGTGGCGATCGTGGTATTCCAGTGCAGCAGGCCGGTACTGAATATGTGTTTAAGACCGAGCTACAGTTTAACAACCTGACACAGGCTGAACTGGGGACGCTTCTGATTGTTCTTGGTCAAGATCCAAAATATCCTATGGCGCTAAAAGTCGGGGGCGGTAAACCGATTGGTATGGGTACGATGACCGTTGAACTTGAAGCGCTAGAAAAACCCCAAAGCTTAAAAGAGCGGTACACCCGCTACGCTATTCCCGAATCTAACCGCCTGACCGGGAACTCTCTCAAAACATTTGTAGGTGAAGCTACTCAAGCCGCTCATAAAGGTCTAGTTGAGAAACCCCAGCTTGAGGCTCTGGCCGCAATTCTCAAGTGGCCAACCGATAGAACTGCACCGGAGGGCATGTATTGATGCAAGCAACCACCGATTTAACTAGTACTCAATGGCAGGTTGCAGATGCGATCGCTCGTCAGCTCGTCCTTGATGCTGCTGATGCCAATGAACTCCGTAAAACCATTGCCTATCTGCGGGCCTACTCTGATCAAGCAGAGGCTGGAAAGAAATATTTTGACTACTTGAATACCCTAGCTCGCAATGGTAATCAAATCGGTCATAGTAAAAAAACCCAGGGCTATCTGGAAAGCATTGCCCAGACATGTCGGCAATACCTCGGAAACTACAAAGATGATGTGCCTGTAATGCTTCAGGTTTTAGGCTGGGCGGCGCGACTCATGCAGTACTACAAAGAGTCTGGGCCAATTGGTGAAATTCCTCAGCCTACAATTCAGACGGAGAGGGAATCTGAGATCCAAGCGGTAACTGCCGCCCATACCTTCAAAGTGGGACAACAGTTAGAGGCTGTAGTACTTTCAATTAAGGGAAACAGGGTAACCTACGAAATCCTGGGAACTATCAAGCTAACAACTAAGGAGCCCAAAAAAGTGGCTACTTTGGCAGAAGGTCAAACTACCACTGTTGAGGTGGTCGCTCTGAAGGAAGATGGCAGCTTGAAAACAGTCAAGTGTGCGTCTTAAAACGTCAATGTTTTTTGGGTTCTATTTTACGAACTGCCCCTTTACCCACTCTCTTACCACCCGCCGCCGCACCAACCGTCCCTGTCCACGGTGGAAGTCTATGCGTTGGGGCAACTGTTGCACTCGAAGGGAAGAAAACGCTCGGCTTTGCTCTGTGGGTTGGTGCTCCCTCGATAGCCTTCTGGCCTGGCCCTTTGCATCCTTAGCCAGCGATAACAAGCTAACTTAATCGACTTCTCTCTCAGCACTTCCTATGCTTACCATCCTATTTGTCACCGTCGGCGGCTCTCCGGCCCCCATCGTTACTGCTATCCAGAGCCTGCGGCCCGATCGCACCATTTTCATCTGCTCCAGCGGCCCTCGGGGCAGCGTATCGCAAATTACTGGCGAAGGCACCCCCTGCGAGATTCGGCGAGGGGCTGAGGTAGTCGATCGCCAGCCAAACATCCCGACCCAGTTGGGCCTAGGTACTCGCTTTAACCCCGACACCGACCTGGTGTTGCTCGAAAACCCCGACGACTTGACCGAGTGCTATCGATCGATCAGTGCAAAAGTTAAGGACATTCAGCAGACCAACCCAGGGAGCGTTTTGTACGCCGACTATACTGGCGGCACCAAAACCATGTCGCTCTCCTTAGGCATGGCGGCCTTAGACTACGGCCTTGCCCTTTACCTAACCACCAACGCCACCCGCGAAAACCTGATCCGTGTCGAGCGGGGCCAATCGACTGAGCGGGCACCCACCACACTGCTGACCGTTGATCGCACCCTCAACCAGGAACTGCCCCGGTTTTTGCAGGCCTTTAACTACGGGGGCGCGATCGCTACTCTCCAGGCCCTGCTCCAAACCCTCGAACTACCCGCCGACCAAAAACGATCTATTCGCCAACTGCGCGACATCTTTGCTGGCTTCGACGCCTGGGATCGCTTTGACCACCTAGACGCCTGGGATCTAATCTCCCTACATATGGGCCAAGTCCAGGCCTACGGCCTGGCCCTCAAACGGGTACTGGGTAGCCGCCAAACCATGGATGCCGACTTTACGGCCCCCGAGTCTATCCCTGGTCACGGCTACGAGCTGGTCGAAGACCTGGTGCTCAATGCCCAACGACGCGTTCAGCAGCAGCGCTACGACGATGCCGTCGGTCGCCTCTATCGTGCCCTAGAGCTATTGGCTCAAACTCGCCTCCGCCAGCACTATGGCATCGAAACCGGCGATGTCGATCTCGCCGAGCTGCCCGAAACCCTCCGCGATGCCTATGCCGCAGAGCGCAACCCCCGCACTAACAAGGTGCAAATTCCGCTGTGGAAGAGCTACTTGCTGCTCAGCCAACTACCAGAGGACCCGCTGGGCCAACAGTTCAAAACCCAAGAAGGTGCCCTACAAAACGCGCTTCACGTGCGTAACTATTCCCTCTTTGCCCATGGCTTTAAACCGATTACCGCCAGCGACTACCAAACCGCTGGTCAGGTGATCCAAACCTTCATCGCCACGGCTCTGGATGCTTTAATCTCCAGCAAAAGGCGAAACCCCTTACCCCAGTTTCCAATAGATATCCCCCATAGCGGAACCTGGTGAGGACGATGTCAGGTTTTAGTGGATTGCTGCCGATGCCATGTCGTGCATGCTGACCATCGGCAGCGACGCACCTCAACCACCGCCGGATGTTTACATCGTGTGAAGTGTGGTGGGTACAACAGCCTTGAATTGGTGTCATAGGCTACTATCAAGTTGTCAGTTTCGAACCTTGAAAACTGCATAGTTTCGTTCTAATGTGTCGATACTGCTCCAAGAGTAAGTCTCGACGATCCAAAGTTTCCCAAACAGAGGTTGTTAGGAGAGTAAGGCGAAGTCGTTTTTGATTGCGTCGATTTACTCCCCTGAAAACCTGGGTGGGTGAGAGTTCCAAACAGGAGTTCTTTCCTAACCCATTCCCCGCAAGGGGACGGAAACAGGTAAACATTCCCGGTTTTATCGGGGAACATCACCCCTTTCCTAACCCACTCCCCGCGAGGGGACGGCAACGCGCCTTTAGGGCCATAGGTCAACGACTTTTGCATGCGGCCACTTTCCTAACCCATTCCCCGCGAGGGGACGGAAACTTGGCCAGAGTATGGTTGTCGAGGGGTGTGGCCTCTCCTTTCCTAACCCATTCCTCGCAAGGGGACGGAAGCTGGTACCAGTTTGGCTCAATGATCAGATCAACCAGCCAGAACTTTCCTAACCCATTCCCCGCAAGGGGACGGAAACCCAAACTGGGCAGCCTTAGCGTCAAACGCAGTTACACTTTCCTACCCATTCCCCGCAAGGGGACGGAAACTCTTCCGTGTCTGCAGTAACGTCTTTGAAGATAACCTTTCCTAATCCATTCCCCGCAAGGGGACGGAAACGATCTGTTCACTTGGATCCTCTTGAACAGGACAAAGGGTCTTTCCCAATTCTTCGCAAGGGGACGGAAAACTTACTGCCAGATCGTCCATAAAGGTGTGAGAATTCTTTCCCAACCCATTCCCCGCAAGGGGACGGAAACCAACCCCATACTGCACAGAGCTGGTGCCCCAGAGCAGCCCGGCGACTTTCCTAACCCATTCCCCGCAAGGGAACGGAAACTTAGGACGTTCTACGGGCTTATGGCAATTAGGATCCTTCTAATTTTCCTAATCCATTCCCCGCAAGGGGACGGAAACGACAGCTTGGTAAAGAAGCTAGTACCGATGTCGCCTAACTTTCCTAACCTATTCCCCGCAAGGGGACGGAAACGCGTGCGCCGCCGCTGCCTTACTGCCAGGGGCGATCGGTTTCCCAACCCATTCCCCGCAAGGGAACGGAAATATGGAGAGAGTCTGACGCTGGCCGTCTTGAAGGTTACCGCCTTTCCTAACCCATTCCCCGCAAGGGGACGGAAACAGAAAGTAGCTAAACTCTGACCGACGGTTATCGCGAACAGCTTTCCCAATCCATTCCCCGAAAGGGGACGGAAACACTCCGTTGATTTTGTCGGAGTAAATGATGCCGATTGGCTTTCCAACCCATTCCCCGCAAGGGGATGGAAACTTAACCCCTTGCGCCACATACCAGTCAGCCCAGGCGCGGCTCTCCTAACCCATTCCCCGCAAGGGGGCGGAAACTTAAAGTTACCCCCAGTGGCGTAGCAATACCGCATAAACTCCTTTCCCAACCCATTCCCCGCAAGGGGACGGAAACCATTCCAAGACTTGACAGTGATTCGAATGTCTTCTTCCTTCTTTCCTAAACCCATTCCCCGCAAGGGGACGGAAACTCGATGAACTTAAAGCTGGTCATCCCAATATCTTCTTGGGCTTTCCTAACCCATTCCCCGCAAGGGGACGGAAACTTTTCAGCCATATAACGGGATATAGTCAAGCCTTGAGCTGATGACTTTCCTAACCCATTCCCCGCAAGGGGACGGAAACTTCATTGTTTCTACCTTGCTATCTAACTTTCTACACTTTCCTAACCCATTCCCCGCAAGGGGACGGAAACTCACACCAAGTAGAGGGTTAACGTGGAAACAAGCGTGCTTTCCTAACCCATTCCCCGCAAGGGGACGGAAACAGTGGACGATTGGTAGCTTCAGTGTGCATTTAATTTAATCTTTCCTAACCCATTCCCCGCAAGGGGACGGAAACGAGGAGCTAAGGCAATGATCGTGTCAGGATCAGGCTCCGACCTTCTTTCCTAACCCACTCCCCGCAAGGGGGCAGACACTTGGACAAGCGGGTACGGGTGGGTACAACTGGGGCTGTGCAGTTTCTAACCCTGCTTTGTTAGTCACAAATCCGTCAAAGCACCAAATAGTCTAATCCTGCCAAAAGTCCTTGAACCTATTGGGAGATAGCTCCGTGTACTTCACCGTGTGCTGAATATTACGGTGGCCTAAGTAAGCTTGAATAGCGCGCGTATCATGGCCCTTGGATGCTAGGTAGTAGCCGCAAGCATGACGCAGTTGGTGAGGATGTACTGGAAACGGCAGTGCTGCCTCTTGTCCAGCTCGCTGGATAATATTGTGAACTGAGCGCTCAGTGAGCGGACCCTTTCGCTCAGAGACAAAGAGATAGGGTGCATTGGGGTACTGCCGCTGAATCTGACGTAGCGCCCTCAACTCTGGCCCCCTCAGTGGATGGGTCGCCGGTGTTCCCTTCTTTCGGCGACTAACATGGAGAATACCCTGCTTCAGATCAACCTGGTCCCAACGGAGGGCGATCGCTTCCGCCACCCTCAACCCATGTCGATACATCAACATAATCATGGTCGAATCTCGATGACCATGCCGGCCTAATTTTTTGGCAGCCTGTGTCAAAGCCTCGACCTCGTCAGTGGTCAGGTACTCTCTCGATCTGACCGCTTCGTTTTTGGGTTTCTGCGGTGGTCCAGATGAGGGAACTTTCAACTTTGCCGAAAATGATGATTGGGTGTGCTTGTCTGTCATAGCTCTAATGATTGAAACGCCGTTCATCCATTTACCCAACGTTGCCGAAAATAGTCTTTTTCGGCAATGTTTGGTAAGGAAGCTTATACAGGTTTACCTGCAAGCAGAATGCGCTACACCAAAAATTGCTTCAGCGCATTCTGCTCACGTGGGGAGAGCTGATTGATCGCTGCCTTCAGCAAATCCACATTGACCCCCGAATCCTTAAAAGGTGTATTGACGCTGACGGGCAGCCCAGCACATATTCGATCAAGCTGTTGGGAGATCTCGATTTCGCTTAGCCGAGTTTTCTGGTAGGGGCGCCGCTTGTCATAAATCCGCTCTAGCGTCTCTATTTTATGCCCCATAGCCTCTGCCAATGAAATGAGAGTAGCTCTATCTTTGACTGTCTCTAGAAGGTGCACAGCATAAACTGAGCGCATAAGATGAGGCGTTAAGAATTGGCCCGTTAGTTTGTAAGCTATGCGAGCAATTTTCCCACCAAAGTCTCCACAGCGATGCTGGTTTCCCTTTCTGGCCCCTACATACAACCACACGGAGGGCTGAATTATAAGACCATTATCCTCATACACAGTGGTATTAGCTGCGATAGAAGATCGCAGTTCATAAAAATGAAAGCTGGAGTTGGGAGCTTCAAGACTTTTCCCAAGGCTGATCCAATTACCATATTTATCTCGCCAATAGCCCATGATATAGGCTTCTAGAAAGTCATAAATGTGCTTATCTCGGTACACTCTCCGATCCATAATCAACACCTGCTGATGGCCATGGGAGTCTCCACTCTTGGCAGCCTGAGGCGGAGTATCCTTGAACCAAAGCGGAACGCGCTTTAAATAACGGTCTGAGGGCGGTTTACTACCTAGATAGGCACCAAATTTTTCCTGTGTTTCTGGATCCAGATAAACGTACTGACGGGTCAAGTAGCCGTACTTGACTTCTTCCTCATCAAGACGGTTTGTAGGGAGGGGCCAAATCCATTCACCAGCTAAAAGATCCTTAGGCTTTCCGCTTAAGTCACATGACATTGCCATCTTACAACCGCGCCATTCCCCTGGTCGTCGGGGTGCCATGAGCGAAGATTTAGACCAGAGAAGAGCATCTTGAAAACTATTTGCAATAGCCGTTATAGGACGATTTGCTTTATCTTTTGTTTTAGATTCTGTAAATTTAAAGGCAGGTAACGTGACTTTCTGAATCACTTCCTTTAAGTCCAGCCATTTAAGTTCGATCAATAGTGGATCTAGCTCATTATCGGCACAGTCCTCATAATAGATTAATAGCTCTCTCACTACTTTCATGACGGGAATATCATTCCCATGAGGATGGTGGTACTGACCTAAATATTGGAATTGAACAAGCTGTGTTATTATTCCCAACTTTCTAGCTATAGAGCCTGAGTAGCATCCTCGCCGCTGAAGAAACTTAGCAAACTCATACATAAATCCTCTAAATTCCTCGGCGGCCGCTTCAGCATCTGCTCGATCTGTCAAACTAGTTGGGCGGATAATCGAGGAAAAGCTCAACTCATCTAAGGGAACATTACAGTGATTATGAAGCCAACCCAACATTTCTCTATGAGTTCTGAAGTGATCCTCTGCAGTTGTTTCACGAATTGACTTCTTAATTCGTTTCTTATAAAACGGCTCAATCGAGAACTTCCTAAACCCATCAATTTCCTGCTGTAAAGGTTCAGAAATTTGGTCGTCCTTCAAGCTGTAAGGGGTCATGTCAACCTTGTTGCGGCGCGTATTGGGCCTATTACCTCTCCCGACAAAGGAAGGTGGAGAGACTTTCGGTGTCATCTCATGGCACGTTGGGTCGACTAAAATACCCTTGTCAATACACCACTTATAGTGCTTGCGAATATGGGAACGTGGCACGGAGCGCTGGCGATCATCCTTTCCAGCTAAATCAAAGCCTTTTTCTAGAGCAATCTCCCAATCATAGAGTTTCTCAATGGGAAGCTGACCTAACGCATAGTTAGCATTGTCTAAGTCTGCTTGTGTAGAGCGCTTAGGCGGCCTTGGAAAACCCCATCCAGGCATTAAAAAGTGCCTGAGAGCTGACTCAAACTGATTGTAGGCCGCACTCTGCGAAGGCCCAAGTTCACTTTTATAATAATTGATGGTGCCTAAGATAGTTTGCATGACAAGAAAATTGAGGATTCATATAGTAGTTAGCACGGAAAGCAGTCAAGGCTTTTCTATAAAAACTGGTTTTATATAGCAATAAAGAAAATCATTCAAGCAGTGCGGCCCTAAAACCGACATCCTTGGGGAAACCAAATCTAAAACGCGTCGGGCATTAGAGGTGAAGCGCGATCGCCTCGAAGACGAACTTCGCAAAATTCAAAAGCGACAACTGCATGAAGAATTGGCCAAAGCCAGCATTCTGCCCATTTATGGCTTTCCTATCGATGTCGTTCAACTGCTGACTCAAGACAGCCGGGGACAGTCTTACTCTACCCAAGGAAAACATCGTCTCCAACGGGATCGGCGTATGGCTCTGGCAGAATACGCCCCTGGCCAAGATATTGTGGTGGATGACCGGGTACACACCAGCGTTGGCATTCTGCGGCCCGATAACCTCGACAGTCGGTATTACTGGGTTTGCCCCTACTGCAACTTCTTTGAGTCTAGAGCGCAAGAGTTTCAGCATGACGCCTGCCCTACCTGCCAGGAGCCCGTCAAGGGCATGGAACAGAGCAGCCGATTCTACAAAGTACCCAAGTCATTTACGACCGATTGGAGCGTGACGCCAAGGGTTACCCCCTACCTTAAGCCCCTACGACAGCCCACGTCCCAGGTCTTTCTGGCCCAAGCGGGGGAACAGATCGATATCGTTCCCCATGAGCTTTACGAACTGAAATTGAGCCGTGGAGGTGAATTCTTCCTGGCAAACCAAGGGGGTCGGGGTTTTAGAAACTTAGGATTTGCCCTTTGTGAACGTTGTGGCAGAGATTTGAGTGACGGCTTGCCCAAAACCCACGTTAATCGTCGTAAGGGAGAACGGGAGCACACCCATCCCGTCACCGGCAAAATCTGTTCGGGCTGGTACCAGCGAGTTCACCTGGGGCATGAGTTCTCCAGTGACTTACTCAAGATCCGATTTACTCGCAGAACCAATCCGCCTCCCTTGTTTGAAAATGTGATTCACCTCAATGCTGGAGACAGGATCCAGTCAGACGTCGATGAATCCGTCGTTACGTCCCCATCAGGTGGTACAGGATTCTGGCGATCGCTCACATACGCCCTGTTAGCGGCAGCCACCCAGGTCATCGACGTACCCAGGGCAGAGTTAGACGGACTATTCAGACCTCCGGATAACGAGGGTTCGGGCGTGGCTGAAATCGTTATCTACGACAACGTACCAGGGGGAGCTGGCTACAGCCAGAGAATTGCTGCTCAGTTTGAAGAGATTCTTCAACGGGCCTATCAGCTGGTGGAATCTTGCGGATGCAGCAGCAGCTGCTATGACTGCCTTCGCACCTATACTAATCAGGCTTTTCACCACGAGTTGGATCGTCGCCCAGTTGCTGAGTTTTTACGTTTCTTGGTAGAACAGGTCAACCCTGACCCTGATCTTCAAGCCTTTGCCCCAGATGCGAATCGAATGCCTCTAGCAGCTATAGCCGAGCGTTTACCCGGCTACTGTGACCATGCCCGTGCCGAAACCATTCTGTATCTACCTGAAATTGCAAATCCATTTACCCTCGGACTGCTGACCCAATTTGTGCGATCTCTAGCGAAACAGAACAGTCAACTCAATCTAGTGGTAGGCAAAGTCCCTGAACAAAACTTGAGACAAGAACCAGGGAAAATGCCCGCTGATGAGGTCAGAGTTTTACGAAAGCGGCTATCCCAGTGGATTGACCAGAGCTTAGTAGTGCTGAGCCAAAAGGACTCTAGTATGCAGCCTACGCTTTGTATTAGCAGCCAGTCATCTAACCGCGTTGCCCTCCAGATGCGTTTATCTGAAACGGGCGAACCGATTGAATGGTTCCAGGCCCGCAGCCAGAGAGGCGTAGAAACCGTTTTACAGAACTTGAAAGAGTTACAGCAGAAGGCTTCTAAGGTCTCTGCTGCAGATCTAGATGACCCACAGACCGAAGTTATTTTCCCCGAAACTAACTGGGGTCAGTTGGATTTGGCAGAACTCCAAGATCGATTAGGGTTTAAGGCAATCCTGGCTAAAGGCGAAATCAGCAGTGCTCAGTATAGCGATCGATATTTGGATAAAACAGGGGCATCGGTGCTAGCTCAACTTCTGACATCGGGGGTATCAGGTGATTTCCAAATAAAAGTGCACATTCAGGAGACTTATAACGAGCATAGCGATAGAGACAAAACCCGTCGTGCAGGTGTTGAAGCTGCTTTTAAGAACTATTTAAGCAATTGCCAATTGAAGATGCAGCCTTATACCCGACGCCACTCTCCTCCCTTTCCCCATCGCCGAGAGCTTGAAATCACCTACAAATCTGGAGCAGCGTGCAGAGTTTTACTAGACAAGGGAATGGATTTTCTACAAAGGGATTCATTGAATCTTTATAAAATAACAGAGAATACTTATCTGGTCATAACTTACTCTCAGTGCCACAGTTAGTCCTTATTAGTCATTGATGATTTATCCCGCCTTCTGAAAGTCCTGCATCTGCTTAAATAGCATATGGCATCGACTGCATCTTCCATGCTCCCAAAGGGCCGGGATTTTGAACATAGCCTCGCAGTTAGGACACTTCGAGAGGAGTTTGAGATTATGACGATCGCACTTCCAAACGGATTGATACTGCCACTCAATCTTGTGACATGGCACTTCTGCAAAACAGGCTCCACAAAGCCTGATCGGCTTAGGCTTCATGGATTCTCCAGCTTTGGGTACCATTTCAGCCAACCTGGCCGGAGAAATTTCTAGAAGAGAAGCTAAAGCCGTTAGCTGATCTGGAGTTGGAAAAGGATTTAGGTGAAAACGTTTCCAACGTGTTATTACTGAACCAATCCCGGCTGCTTTACCTACTAGATAGGAAGTCCATTCGTTAGCTCTTTCTACTCTTCCAAGATAATGGCTAATGCTTTCTCCCTCAAAGGGTTCAAGAGCAATGCACCAAGGGTCGAAATTATATAGGCTTGAATCCTCATTCATCGATATGTCACTAAGCTCCTACCAGCGGGTAATCTCCCTCAACTTCTTTAAGAATTCTTAAATCTACTTTAGACTGTCCGCTTTCCAAAGCATAAACTGCAGCATCTCTAAGTATTTGGTCTAGCAGCCGAATTTGTCCACGAGTCTTTTCTTGAAGTAAGGTTAAGACTTGAGGATTTTTGTCTAGATTAGAAGGTTCGGGAAGTTTTAGTATGTCATTTTCCCACGTTCTAACGGCTTTATTGAAATTCCCACCTTCTAATCGTTCAAAGTTAAAATGGCAAGCAAATCTGCTGATGACCTGCTCATTCTTACTTATCAACGTATCTAGTCGGCTGCTTGTTCCTACAAGTATGGGCAAGACTCCAGCATTTTTCTCTAAATCCCGAATATCGTCTAAAGCTTGAAACTGAAGTCTATGAGCCTCATCTAAAATGAGCATTTCAACCTGAGACTGTTGGAGGTAGTTCCAAACAATTTTTCTCTGCTGATTTACACTACCGCTAATGACTTTAGGTTTTAAACTTGTAGCGATTCGATCGAAAAGGACAGAAGAGCTGCATGAACTGCCAGTCAGCTCAATGTAAAGAACAGGAATCTTAGGGTGGCTATTAGGTCTTTTCGGTGCTCTGCTTTGAAAAGCATAAAGAATAGATGCAGAGGTTTTACCTAGCCCTGTATCTCCTACTACTCTTCCTGGCTTACGTAGCTTACGTCTACGGTCAAGCCAAGTACAATAATCTTCAACCTGCTTGAGTTTTAAGATCTCAGGGTTCCGCAGACGTTTGATTTCAGCTTGTAGCTTTTCTTCAGAAAGCATTTATATCCCAAGCTCCTGACGCATTAGATCATAGTCAATTTTTTCAATAGGCTCTTCTGAGCTTTCTTCCTCAAAAGGTAGAGACTCAACTACACTAAGCTTTTCTTCCTCATGCCAACTAGGTAAAATATCAAATTTTTCTTGTTCTAGTTTTCTTCTTTCTGACTTAGTCTTCTTTGCTTTGCTATTTAAGAATTCTCTTCTTCGAACGACTTCTTCCAAAATAGTAACATTGTTGATACCTTTACCACGTTTCTTAGAATCATCGCCAGCCTTCTTGACATCTTCTAAGGAAAGTTTTTCTGCGTCCAATCCTATTGCATAAGCTCGAGCAAGAAACTTTTCGCGGTTGTCATTTCGGTCATAGACCATAATCATAGTGATGTCTCTCGGATCAAACCGTAAAATAACCTTATGACCACTATAGGCGCCTAGGTTTTCCCCCTTATACATAAGATTGGCAAAACGCAAGTAGCCGTTATCTTTGACTACTCTTTCCTCAGCTTTCATTAAGCAAATATCTAACTCACGTTCTTTCATGAGTACAGGAGGAGATATTAGATCCTTCTGCCATCGCTCAACACGGCTTTGTGTAGCCACGAAAGGATTTGATTGAGTTCTAGAATCTGGTTTCTGGTTATAGTTATCTACGATATATCCTACCAAAAGCCATTCCAGTTCTGAGAGAGTAAGACAAGCTCGAGTCTCTGCATTTTTCGGTCTCTCTAGAACATTAGCCCCAACGAAACCCTCAATATCTGAGAGAAGCTGACTCATCGTTCTAAACGGTCTTTCGACAATACCTCCTTCAGATGGCCTCGACCTGAATTCCGTTTCAAAACCTACTTGGTCAGCAATCCATTCAGTAACATGATTGGATTTGAAGTCACTTCCGTTGTCCGTAAACAGATAAGCAGGGACACCGTAGCATGGCCATTTACTCCTCAGTTGATACTCGGGTCCATAGCTTTTAGGAAGAAATGCATCTCGAAGAGCTAAAGCAACAACTTGTGCACTCGGAGCACTAAATCCTAGTCGAAAACCGACTATACACCTGGAATGCGTATCTATTACCGTTGTTAAGTATGGCCTGCCAATTTCAACGCCTTCTTTATCGATGAGTAGTATATCTGCTTTTGTATGATCAACTTGCCAAACTTGATTGCTATATTGAATTTCAAGTTCTCTACCACTTTTTGGTCTAAGCACAAGTTTTGAGTTATGCCATCCAGGACTACGGCTTGTCTTGGCAAGATATTTCTCTTCTTCCAAAGGCTTGAGCCACCGTTCTACGGTACGTCTGCTAGGAGGTTTGCCATATTCTTTCCAAAAGCGAAACCCCTCCCCTCTCTCTCGGCTCTGAATTAAAGCACCAATCTCTTCGTCTAAGTCTTCTCCTACTAATCCTTTTTTCTCAAATTCTGAAATTTCTGGTTTTAGCTCTAGCTTTGAAAATTCATATGCTCTAGTCTCTATCCTTTCAACAACTTTGTGCCGCGGCAAAGAATTCTTACCTTTGTTGCCAGCCTTATATATTTTGACCGCTTGTCCATGCCAATATTCTTTACTCTTGCGGGGTTGTCCCTTGTCAGCTCTAGGTGCAGATATTAAAGAAGCTGGGCCATATACTTTCCACTTTTCAAACCTGAGTTCGACAAGGGGTAGAGTGCTGAGAAAAAGGCTGAGGGTTACGCTCAAAGTGTTGAATTCTAAGCACCTCAGCCATGTCTTTGAGTCTAGCGCGCCTTGATCTGACCCAAATCTTCTG